>NZ_BMQP01000008.1 GCF_014648175.1 Planobispora rosea | reverse complement strand
AGCACGTGACGACGGCAGGAGCCGGTTACCAGCCCCCGAGCCGCGACGCGCAGCGTCGCCGTAGAAACTGTCTAGGACAACCGGCGGGCCACCTCGGTCGCCCAGTAGGTGAGGATCATGTCGGCTCCGGCGCGGCGGATCGCGATCAGCGACTCCATGATCGCCCGATCCCGGTCGATCCAGCCGTTCGCCGCCGCGGCCTCGACCATGGCGTACTCCCCGCTGACCTGGTAGGCCGCCACCGGCACGTCCACCAGGTCGCGCACCTGGCGCAGGATGTCGAGGTAGGCCAGCGCGGGCTTGACCATCACCGCGTCGGCACCCTCGGCCAGGTCGAGCCGGACCTCGCGCAGCGCCTCGCCGACCGGTCCGGCCGGGTCCTGCTGGTAGGCGTTGCGGTCGCCGAACTGCGGCGCGCACTCGGCGGCGTCGCGGAACGGGCCGTAGAACGCCGAGGCGTACTTCGCCGAGTAGGCCAGGATCGGGACCTGCTCGAAGCCCTCGCCGTCCAGTGCCGCGCGGATGGCGGCGACCTGCCCGTCCATCATCCCGCTCGGGGCGATCACCTGCGATCCGGCCCGCGCCTGGGCCACCGCGGCGGCCGCGTAGCGCTCCAGGGTCGCGTCGTTGTCGACCTCGCCCGCGGGCGTGAGGATGCCGCAGTGCCCGTGGTCGGTGAACTCGTCCAGGCAGGTGTCGGTCATCACGACCAGCGTGTCGCCGACGTCGGAGGCCAGGTCCGCGACCGCCTGCTGGACGATCCCCGCCGGGTCGTCGGCGGCCGAACCGCGGGCGTCCTTCACGGCGGGGACGCCGAACAGGATCAGCCCGCCGACCCCCGCCTCGGCCGCCTCGTGGGCGGCCTTGCGCAGGGAGTCGCGGGTGTGCTGGAACACGCCCGGCATCGACCCGATGGGCTGCGGTTCGGCGATGCCCTCCTTGACGAACATCGGCAGCACCAGTTCGGCGGGGTGCAGCCTGGTCCCGGCCGCCATCCGGCGGATCGCGGCCGTACGGCGCAGCCTGCGCGGGCGCGCGGCGGGGAACTGGGCGGTCATGGTGGTCTCCCCCTCAGATCACTTGGCGCGGCGGCGGGCGCCTCGGCGGGTCTGGGAGGGCCTGCGCGGCACCTCCCCGGCCGCCAGCGCGGCCTGACGCTGCTTCGCACCATACTCCGCCAGCGCCGCGGCGAGGGCCGAAGCCGACGCCTTGTCCGCCATCACGTCGACGCGGAGGTTGAGCTCCTCGGCGGTCTTGGCGGTCTGCGGGCCGATCGCGGCGATGACCGTGACGTTGTGCGGCTTGCCGGCGATCCCGACGAGGTTGCGCACCGTACTGGAGGAGGTGAACAGCACCGCGTCGAATCCGCCTCCCTTGATGGCGTTGCGGATCTCCTCGGGCGGCGGCGCCGCGCGCACGGTCCGGTAGGCGGTGACGTCGTCGCACTCCCAGCCCAGCTCGGTCAGGCCCGCGACCAGCGTCTCGGTGGCGATGTCGGCGCGGGGCAGCAGGACCCGGTTGATCGGGTCGAGCATGGAGTCGTACGGCGGCCACTCGGCCAGCAGGCCCTCCGACGACTGCTCCCCGGTCGGGACCAGGTCGGGCTTGACGCCGAACTCCACCAGGGCCCGCGCCGTGGCCTCTCCCACGGCCGCCACCTTCAGCCCGGCGAAGGCACGGGCGTCCAGGCCGTACTCCTCGAACTTCTCCCGTACGGCCTTGACCGCGTTGGCGCTGGTGAAGGCGACCCACTCGTAGCGCCCGGTGACCAGGCCCTTGATCGCCCGGTCCATCTGCTGCGGGGTGCGGGGCGGCTCGACGGAGATCGTCGGGACCTCCACGGGCACCGCGCCGTAGGAGCGCAGCTGCTCGACCAGGCCCACGGACTGCTCCTTGGTCCTGGGCACGAGCACCTGCCAGCCGAACAGCGGCTTGGTCTCGAACCACGACAGCCGCTCGCGCATGCCCACGGCCTCGCCGACCACGATCAGCGCGGGCTCGGTCATCCCGGCGTGCTTGAGGTCGGGCGCCATCCGGCCGAGCGTGGTCACCACGGTGTACTGCTCCGTCGTGGTGCCGGAACTGCTGATCGCGACGGGCGTGGAATCCGGCCGGCCGGCGGCGACGAGCGCCTTGCCGATCGCCACGGCCTCGGCGACCCCGTTGTAGATCACCAGGGTTCCCGCCCCGGTCGCGTACGCGCCCCAGTCGTCGACCATGGTCGCGTCCACGACCCGGAACTCGGGCACCGAGACCGCCGCGGGGATGCCCGCGTAGGTGAGCACCGCCGTCGCCGGGGGGACCCCCGGCACGATCTCGAAGTCCACCTCCGCCGCGGAGCAGGCCGCGACCTCCTCGGTGATCGAGGAGAAGAACATCGGGTCGCCCGCGCACAGGCGTACGACGCCGCGCCCCGCCTTGGCCGCCGTCACGGCCTTGAGCGAGACCGCCCCCGTCTCGGAGGCGTCGACGACCTCGACGTCCCGGCTGCAGTGGCGCAGCAGCGGGCCGTACGCCTCCCGGTCGAGCACGACGAGGTCGGCCTTCGCCAGCAGGTCGGCCCCGCGCAGCGTCAGCAGGCCCTCGTCACCCGGTCCCGCGCCGACGAAGGCGACGAATCCGGCGGGATGCTCGAAGGTGGTACTTCCGGAGCTCAATGTGTCTGCTCCCCTATCAACGTGCCGGCCCCTTCTGCGATCATCCGGGCCGCGAGGTCGCGTCCCAGATCCACGGCCGCCGAAGAGGTCCCGGCGGTGGACTTGCGCACCGCGTTCCCACCGTCGATGGCGACGACGGCAGCGGTCAGGTTCAGATCTTGCCCGTCGACGGCCGCGAACGCACCAACCGGAGCGGCACAGCCCGCCTCCAGGGCGTTGAGCACGGCACGCTCCGCGGCCACGGCGACGCGGGTGACGGGGTCGTCGAGCACGCCCAGCAGCTCCACCAGATCGGCCCGGTCGGACCGGACCTCCACGGCCAGCGCTCCCTGGCCGGGGGCCGGGAGCATCTCCTCGACCTCGAAGATCTGGGCGATCTCGGCCTCCCGGCCGAGCCTGCCGAGCCCGGCCGCGGCCAGAACGACGCCGTGCAGCTCGCCGGAGGTGACCTTGCCGATCCGGGTCTCGCCGTTACCCCGGATGGGCACGCATTCGATATCAGGACGGAGCATGCGAAGCTGGGCGATTCTGCGTGGTGAGCCCGTGCCGATCCTCGCTCCGGACGGCAGATCGGCCAGCTTCACCCCGGCGACCAGGGCGTCCCGGGGGTCGTCGCGGGGCGGGATCGCGGCGATGACGATGCGCGGGTCGGGCGTGGTGGGCAGATCCTTCAGCGAGTGCACCGCGAAATCGATCTCACCCTCGATCAGCTTGTCCCGCAGCGCGCTGACGAAGACGCCGGTCCCGCCGAGCTGCGTCAGGTTCGCCTTGGTCACGTCGCCGTAGGTGGTGACACCGACCGTCTCGACGGCCCGGCCGGTCAGCTCGGTGAACCGGGCGGCCACCAGCCCCGACTGCGTCGTGGCCATGAGGCTGCGACGCGTTCCCATCCTCAGGGGGGCCGTCACCGGTCCACCTCCATGTCGATCGTCTCGATGCGCCTGACCGCGTCGGGAACCTTCGGATTCAGGTTGAACAGCTCGCGCAGCGCTTCCGCATAATGATCGCCCGCCGGGGACTCCGCGAGCTGCTTGACACGCACGGTGGGCTCGTGGAGCAGCTTGTCCACCACGCGCCTGACGGTCTGGGTGACCTCGTCACGGATCCGGCCCTCGATCTCCGGGACCCGCGACACGAGCCGCCCGAGCTCCGCCTCCACCACATCGGCCGCCTTGCTGCGCAGCGCGACCACGGTCGGCGTGACACGCGCGGCCCGCTCGGCCGACAGGTAGGCCGCGACCTCCTCGGCGACGATCCCGCGCACCGCGGCGACCGCCTCGACCCGGCCGCCGTCGTCGGCGCCGGTGTCGGCCCCGCCCTCCTGCATGGACTCCAGGTCGACGAGGGTGACGCCGGGCAGCAGCCGTACGGCGGGATCCACATCGTGCGGCAGGGCGAGATCGAGCAGGAACATCTCCCGCGGCGTCACCATGTCCGCCGTGACGACCACGTCGGTGGCGCCCGTGCAGGAGATGACGAGGTCGGCCTCCGCCAGCTCCGCGGCCAGATCCGCGAACGGGGCGGCCCGGCCGCCGACCGTCTGCGCCAGCCGTACGGCGCGCTCGTGGGTCCGGTTGACCACCACGATGTCGCTCACCCCGGCCCGCTGCAGCGTCGCGGCGGACAGGGCGCTCATCGAACCGGCGCCGACCACCAGGGCCCTGCGGCCCTGGATCGGGCCGAGGACCCGCGCGGCGAGGGTGAGGCCCACCCCGACGAGTGACGCGCCCGCGCGGTCGATGCCGGTCTCGGCGTGGCACCGCTTGCCGACCCGGAGCGCCTGCTGGACGAGATCGTTGAGGGTCGCGCCGAGGGTGCCCTGCTCCTGGGCGAGCCGGAGCGCCTGCCGTACCTGGCCGAGGATCTGCCCCTCACCGACGACCATGGAGTCCAGGCCGGCGCCGACCGAGAACAGGTGCTCGACGGCCCGGTCCTCGTAGTGCACGTACAGATGGGGCGTGAGCTGCTCCTTCGGGACGCCCGAATGCACGCTGAGCAGCTCGGAGACCTCGTTCACCACCGCGTGGAAGCGGTCCACGACGGCGTAGACCTCGACCCGGTTGCAGGTCGAGACGACCATGGCCTCCGCGACGCCGGCGGCGACGTGGACGTCGTGGAGCAGCTTGACCAGCCGGTCGCCCGAGACGGAGACCCGCTCCAGCAGGGCGACGGGGGCCGTGCGGTGGCTCAGGCCGACGACGAGGACGCTCATGAGGCCGCGCCTCCGTCCGACGGTTCGGATCCCGCGCTCACGAACGCGCCGCGCCCGTGGAACCGCATGCCGCGCCCGTGGAACCGCGCGCCGCGCTCGCTCACGTGACGCCCCATCAGGCCCCGCTCGTGGTGACGCTTCTCTGTCCTCTGTGCAGTCACAGGTCCACCGCCTCGGGCCATTCCTCGGCCATCGCGGCCCCCCCAGTCATCCGATCCGTCTTGCGTTGCTCGTGGAACGCCAGGATCTGCAGCTCAATCGATAGGTCGACCTTACGGATATCGACGCCTTCGGGCACGGAAAGCACGACGGGGGCGAAGTTCAAGATGCTGGTGATCCCCGCGGCGATGACCCGGTCGGCCACCTGCTGAGCCGCCGCCGCCGGTGTCGCGAGCACCACGATCGACACTCCCCGCCGCCTGATCACGGCTTCCAGCTCGTCGATGTGCTCTACATTCAATCCCGCGATACGGTCGCCCACCACGGCGGGGTCGGCGTCGAGGAGCGCGGCGACCCGGAATCCCCGGGAGACGAACCCTCCGTAATTGGCCAGTGCCCGTCCGAGGTTACCGACTCCGATGATCGCGATGGCCCAGTCCTGGGTGAGACCCAGCTCACGGGAGATCTGATAGATCAGGTACTCCACGTCGTAACCGACTCCGCGCGTGCCGTACGACCCCAGGTGGGAGAGGTCCTTGCGGAGCTTGGCCGAGTTCACGCCCGCGGCGACCGCCAGGTCCTCCGAGCTCACGGTCGCCAGTCCCCGCTCGGACATGCCGTTCAGCGCTCGCAGATAGAGCGGCAGCCGGGCGACGGTCGCCTCGGGAATGCCACGTTCACGAGCTTGGGACAGACGGCGAATCACGTGCCGGAGCTCCAGGGGGACAGGCGGCCGGCGCGGCCCGGACGCAACGGATAACGAGGTGAGGCCACTGTCATCCAGGTTAGTACCTTTGTGAACCGATGCACAAAGTGGCTGTGTTGATTGCGACGCTGACGCGTCGCGGCTCGGTGGGGAGGGGGGCTAGCGTGACGGGCATGTCACCGCAGGACCACCGCATCACGCTGCTCGGCAAGCCCGGCTGTCATCTGTGCGACGACGCGCGGGCCGTGATCGAGCGGGTCGCCGCCGAACTGGGCGTTCCCTGGGAGGAACGCGATATCACCGCCTCCCAGGAGGATCAGGAGAAATACTGGGACATGATTCCGGTCACATTCGTCGACGGCGTGCAGCACGACTTCTGGCGCGTCGACGAGAACCGCCTGCGGGCCGCGCTCAGATCCTGAACGCCGTCGGCAGCGGCATCACCTTGGCGGCGTTCACGTTGATCTCGATGACGTTCGTGGCGAGCACCATGCTCTGCCGCTCCGCCACGAACCGCTCCACGTGCGGCTGACGCTGGTGCTCGGCGTAGGCGACCTCGTCCCGGTAGATCTCGTAGATGATGCGCTGGAGCGGGGCCGACTTCACCGAGTGGCAGGTGTAGATCAGGGTGTCGGGCTCGTTCTGCCGTACGGCCTCGACCGTCTCCTCCGCCAGCCGGTCGAACCCCTCGCCGGTCCCGTCGAGAAGGGTGAACACCGTAAGGAGCCCGTAGATGCTCGGCGACGGCCGGGCGGAGGCGTCTCCGCCGCCCGTCCGCTCGGCGGCCGGGCCGGGATACGCGGCGCTGGACGAGCTCCGGGGCGGGGCTCCGAACGCCTGCTCGGCGGGCATCGGACGGAGGCTGTCGACCGGCCCGGCGCCGTGGGACGGGTCCGGAACGCCGTACTCGTTGAGGGGGATGCTGTACTCCCCGGTCACCGGGCCGCCGGGGGACGGATCGGCGGCCGGCATGCCGAACTGCCCGGTCCTCGGGAAGTTCCCGGCGCGGTCATCGCCGTCGAAGGGACGGTCGGGAGCGGGCATGCCGTACTCCCCGGCCATGAAGGTGCCGGTGGCGGGGCCGTCGAACGGGTCGTCGGATCCGGGGACTCCCTGCCCCATGCGCGCCGCGTAGTCGACGTTCCGCTCGCCCGCGCGGTACTCGGCGACGAGGTCGCCGAGGCCCGAGCGGCGGGAGGCCTGTTCCGGCACCGCCGCGGGGATCTGGTCGGCGGGCATGCGCCGCCCGGCGACCTGGACGTCGTTGTACCGGTCGGGTACCGGGCGGCGGCTCGGGCTCCGCGCCTCCCAGTCGTCCTCGTCCTCGAAGTCGTCTTCGTCGTCCTCGTAGGGCGCGAGGGGCCGGAGGACGGCGTACCAGACGGCGGCGGCGACGACGAGCAGCAGCACGGCGACGAGCATGCCCGGAACCCCGAAGGAGAAGGCCCCGATCGCCGCCAGACCCGTGGGGCCGACGACCAGGAGCGCGTGCATGTTGTCGGTGTCGTAGTCGTCACCGTCGCGCCAGCGCAGCACGGCGAGCACGATCCCGCCCAGCAGGATCAGCGCGGCGATCACGTGGACGGCCGTCAGGAGGTAGGACGGGAAAATGCTCCAGTGGTCACGGGTGACCGGGAGGGACTTTCCGAAGGAGTCCTCCTTGAGGACCGGGTCCACCATCATGATCACCAGGGCCACGGCGGTGAGACCGCCGCCCAGCAACCACGCGCCGAACCGGGGCGCGGACTTGCGGGCCAGCAGCTGGACGACCCCGATGGCCAGCCAGAGCGGGGCCAGCATCGATCCGGCCAGCTGGTACAACCGGAAGGTGACCGCTCCGAACCCGATCAGATGACCGGCCGCGACTACGCTCAGTGACACGAACAACGCCGCGGTCGTGACGCTCCAGGCGAGCAGCCAGCCCTTGGGCTCGCTGCGGAGCCTGCTGATGAGAGCGACCGTGGCGATGGCGGCGAGCACGGCTCCGACGGACGCGATAACGGCGACGAGGACTTCCATGGTGTCTCCAATGCTGCCGGACATTTCCCTCTGACCGGTAGCCGGGACTCCGTCCCGGTCTCGGGAAATGGAGATCGGGCCGGAGGAACCCGTCCCGAGGACACCCGGCCCCACACCGTATATGTCGACTACCCCCAGTCACGACAGTGCGAGGTGGATTGTGGAATTTCCTGATGATTTCTAGAGTGGGCGAGCACGCCGCACCCTTTCTCCCCAGGGATACCGGATGCCAGACACGTGGCCGTTCGCCGGAACGCTCCCCACCGCCGCCGGAGTCGCCCGACCTACCCACAGCAACGATCTCCTCGTGCGCGAGGACACCGCCGAAGAACTGCGCACGCTCGTCCTCCGTGCCAAGACAGGAGACACGGAGGCGTTCGGCACGCTTTACGACCGCTACCTCGACCTGGTCTACCGCTACATCTACCTGCGGGTCGGATCCCACCCGCTCGCCGAGGATCTCACGAGCGAGACCTTCCTCAGGGCGCTTCGCCGAATCACGGACTTCACTTGGCAGGGGCGTGACTTCGGCGCCTGGCTTGTGACCATCGCCCGGAACCTGGTAACCGACCACTTCAAGTCCGGCCGCTACCGGCTTGAGGTCTCCACGGCCGAAGTGTTCGAGACGCCGCTCGACGGCCCCCACATCCCGGAGAACGCCGTCGTCAGCGCGATGATCAGCCAGCGGGTGCTCAGCGCCGTCCGAGCTCTCCGGCCCGAGCAGCAGGAGTGCGTGGTCCTGCGGTTCCTGCACGGCATGTCCCTGGCCGAGACGGCGCTCATCATGGGCAAGAAGAGCGGTGCCATCAAAGCCCTGCAGTTCCGCGCGATCCGGGCGCTCGCCCGCGCCCTCCCCTCGGACCTCGGTTGACGGTGAGGACGCGGGAGGGACATCGGAGCGACGGCACCGGGACGTTCGCGGTGACCTGCCGCGTAACCTCAGGTGCCGAGCCGTCGTTAGGCAGATAGCACCGGTGACTCCTCCACTCCGCGAAGGGAGCAGCTTCTCGTCTTCCTCGAAGTGAGGCAGGCGACGGCCAAGTCCTGACCGTTTCAAGCGCAAGAACCGTAACAGGAAAGCGATTCCCCGCCGGGCGGACCCGGCGGTCCCCTCGCTAGGAGAATGATGGGTAAGTGGCTGCCCGGAATCTCACGGAGTTCGCGACGGCGCGTCCGGCGCCGGCTGTCGCGGCTCGGTCCCCACATGGCCACCACCCCGCGCCCGGAGTTCCGCGACGAGCTCCGGGAGCGCCTGATGAGCACGGCCCGGGAGGCGCCCCTGCCCGCCGAGGAGGTTCCGGTCCCCCGGCGGCCGCGGTCCCGCCGGAGGCCGCGTTTCCCCCTGCTCCCCCAGTTCCTGAGCGCGGGACTGGTGGTGATCATGGTGGCCACCGGTATGGCCACCTACGAGTCGGTGCCGGGCGACATCCTCTACCCCCTCAAACGCGCCGCGGAGAACACCCTCCTCCGGATGAGCGCCGACGACGCGGAGCGGGCCGACCGCGAGCTCAGATCCGCCTCCGTCCGGGCCCGCGAGGTCGAGGAACTGCTCGGATCCGCCGCGCAGGGCGGTAGCGACCTGGTCGGCGAGACCCTCAAGGAGATGGAGGACACCACCCGGTCCGCGATCACCTCTCTCACCCGGGTGGAGCGCCGCGATGCGAAGACCACGGGCACCATCCGGCGTTTCGTCCAGGAGCAGCGTCACCAGATCGAGGAGATGATCCCCAAGATGGACGAGGAGGATCAGCGCAGAGCCAGTGGCTACCTCGACTACATCCAGGGACTGATGATCGCCGAGTGACGCCATTCGCGAAACGTCACCCCCCGCTAACGCGACGTATACCGATTTCACCCATCTCGGCCAGTTAAGCTGAGGTGCTATGAAGCGGCTGATGCGACGGCGGAGTGAGGCCCAGGCGGCCGGGGAGGTGGCGGCCGCGGCGGCCGTCGCCATGCCGATGGCCGATCCGGACCCGACGGCGGCGGCCTTCTTCGACGTCGACAACACGATGATGCGCGGCGCCTCGATCTACCACTTCGCCCGCGGCCTGGCCTCCCGCGGCCTGTTCACCACCAAGGACCTGCTCAGGTTCGCCCTCGGTCAGGCGGTCTTCCGCGTCCGCGGGGACGAGAACCCCGAGCACATCGCCAAGGCGAGGGAGACCGCGCTGGCGTTCGTGGCGGGGAACAAGGTCGAGGACATCGTCCGCCTCGGCGAGGAGATCTACGACGAGGCCATGGCCGACCGCATCTGGGCCGGCACCCGCGCCCTCGCCCAGAGCCACCTCGACGCCGGGCAGCGCGTCTGGCTGGTCACGGCCACGCCCGTCGAACTCGCCCGCGTGATCGCCCAGCGACTCGGCCTGACCGGCGCTCTCGGCACCGTCTCCGAGACCGTGGACGGCGTCTACACCGGGCGCCTGGTGGGCGACCTGCTCCACGGGCCGGCCAAGGCGGAGGCCGTACGGGCCCTGGCCCGCAGGGAGGGGCTCGACCTGACCCGCTGCTCGGCCTACAGCGACTCGGCCAACGACCTGCCGCTGCTCTCCCTCGTCGGTCATCCCACCGCGATCAACCCGGACGCCGAGCTGCGCGACTACGCCAGAGCCAGCAAGTGGGAGATCAAGGACTTCCGCACCGGCCGCAAGGCCACCATGGTCGGCCTTCCCATCGCGGCCGGAGCGGGCGCCGTGGCCGGCGGCGTGGCCGCCGCCATCGCCCTGCGCCGCCACTACCGCGCGACCTGACCGCCCCGGCGCATGGCGCGGTCGAACAGGCCGGACAGGGCCGCGTTGACGACCTCGGGCCGTTCCAGGCCGATCATGTGGCCGGCTCCGGGGACGACCTGGAGGCGTGCGCCGGGCAGGGCCTCGGCGATGCGGCGGCTGTGCGCCTGCGGCGTCATCCGGTCGCGTGAGCCCACCATGACCAGAGTCTCCACCGAGGAGAGCGCGGCCAGCGCCGCGAGCTTGTCGTGGACGAGGAAGTCCCGGTAGAAGCCGACCATGACCTCGGTCGGCGTGGCCACGGCCATGTCGTTGACGAACCGCACGTGGTCGCGGCGCGCGCGGGGCCCGAAGGCCACATAACGGGTCACCGGCAGGTTGGTGCGCGTCTTGATCGCGACCCTGCGGTCGATGAACGCGGCGCGGGCGAGCATGCGGTCGAACATGATCGGAGTGATGACGGGCGCGAGCCTCCCGATCGGTCCCGGCAGCCCGAAGGTGCTGTCCCGCAGCCGCCCCGGCGACGTGCTCAGCAGCGCCACGCCCGCGACCCTCCCGGCCAGTGTCCCGGGGTGCCGGCCGGCGAAGGCCATGATCGTCATACCGCCCATGGAGTGCCCGACCAGCAGCACGGGCAGCTCCTCGGGCACTGCCTGGTCGATCACCGCGGCCAGGTCGTCGCCGAGCCGGTCGACCGTACACGCGTCGAACGCCCCGCACGCCGAGCCGCCGTGCCCGCGCTGGTCGTAGAAGACCAGGGTCGCCCGGCCCTTGAGCGCCTCCCGCTGGAAGTGCCAGCAGTGCCGGTTCATCAGCCAGCCGTGCGCGAACACCACGGCGAACTCCGGCGCCTCGGCCTCCTCCACGTCCACCGCGAGCTGGACGCCGTCATCGGTGGTGACCGTGACCGGCCGTCCCCGGTGCCCGCCGAGAACCTCCCGGCCACGCCCCTCCCGCCGCCGGGCGGCTCCCAGGGCCGTCCCGATCGCCAGCCCGGCGATCATCGCTGTCATCGCGGTACGGCGTGCGCCCATGGCCACTCCCAAGGCTCGGAAGCTCGATGCTGACCACACCATACCGACCGAAAGCACGCGTTGTTAGACGCGGAGACTAATAAAAATCCATACCGCGACGCTCACCGGACGACCGGAAGACGGTGACGACCGGAAGCGGGTGACGGCCGGAAGACGACTCAGAAGAACGGCGGGAAGGCGTGCCCCCGGCGCAGGCGCAGCTCGTTCAGCTGCTGCTGGATGACCTCGCGAACCTGGTCGGTGAGGTTGAAGACCAGCATCGGGTCGTCGGCGTCGGCCGGGTCGTACTCGTCGGTGCGGATCGGCTCGCCGAAGCCGATCAGCCACTTCGACGGGAGCGGGACCAGTCCGAGGAGGCCGAACCAGGGGAAGAGCGGGGTGATCGGCAGGTACGGCAGGCCCAGCGCCCGCGCGAGGAACCGGAGATCGCCGATCTTGGGGTAGATCTCCTCCGCGCCCACGATCGCGCACGGGACGATCGGCACCCCGGCCCGGATGGCCGAGGCGACGAACCCGCCGCGGCCGAACCGCTGGAGCCGGTATCTCTCGGAGAACGGCTTGCCGACCCCCTTGAACCCCTCGGGGAAGACCCCCACCAGCTCGCCCTTGCGCAGCAGCCGGTCGGCGTCCTCCCGGCAGGCCAGGGTGTGGCCGGTCTTGCGGGCCAGGTGACCGAGGAGGGGCAGCTGGTAGACCAGGTCGGCGCCGAGGAGGCGGAGGGCGCGCCGGTCGGGGTGGTCGTCGTGCAGGGCCACCTGGAGCATGAGCGCGTCCAGCGGGATGGTACCCGAGTGGTTGGCCACGACGAGGGCGCCGGAGTCGCCCGGCACGTTCTCGATGTCGACGGTCTCGGTGCGGAACCAGTGCCGGTAGATCGGGCGCATGACCTCCAGCAGCACCTTGTCGGTGAGCTCGGCGTCGAAGCCGAACTCGTCGACCTCGTACTCCCCCGAGATCCGGCGCCGGACGAACGCCAGCAGCTCAGCCAGGCGGCGGTCGTCCTCCGGGTCGAGGGACGCGGCGAAGTCGGCGAACCCCTCGAAACCGCGGGCGGAGCGGCCCCGGCCGATGGGGATCACCTGGGCGTCCCGGGACCCGTCGTGGAACCGGTCCCGGGAGTCCCCGTGCGCATTCGCCATATCGCTCACCCCGTCACCCGTGCGGGTGCTCATCCCGCTGCCGTACGGACCCTCATCTCGTCACCATATGGGACAACGCGTCCACCAGGGCCGCGGGGAGCCCGCCGTCCATCCCCCGTGAGCGCAGGAAGTCCTCGAAGGCCGCGCTCGTGGAGAACTTCGGCTTCCAGCCCAGGGTCTGCGCCAGGCGGGCGGTGTCCACCACCCTGCCGTGGCACATCAGCCGGAGCTGCTCGGGTGAGAAGTCCACCATCCCCACGCCCCGCGCCAGATCGCCGAGGAAGCGGAAGGCGGGAGTGGGGATCGGGAGCGAGAGCAGGCCCGCCCGCCGGAGGCACTGCGACAGCAGCAGCACGCCGTCCCCGGCCACGTTGAACGTGCCGGGGTGGTCCTCCATCGCCATCCGGCGCAGCACCTCGACCGCGTCGTCCTCGTGGACGAACTGCAGCCGCGGGTCGAAGCCGAACACGGTGGGCAGCACCGGCTGGGAGAAGTAACGGGTGAGCGGCGAGTCCACGCCCGGCCCCATGAAGTTGGCGAACCTGAGGGTGGTCACGCTCACGTCCCCGCGCCGTCTGGCGAAGCCGCGGACGTAGCCCTCCACCTCGGAGGCGTCCTTGGCGTAGCCGTGGCCGGGAGGCTCGCCGGGCTCGGCGTCCTCGGTGAAGACGGCCGGGTCGCGCGGCGAGGAGCCGTACACCGCCGTGGTGGAGCGCACGACGACGCGGCGGACCGTCGCGGACCGCTGACAGGCACCCAGCAGCTGCATGGTGCCGATGACGTTGTGCTCCTTCATGAGCGCGCGGCCACCGCTCCTCGGGGGAGCGCTCACCAGGCTCATGTGCACGACGGTGTCGATGTCAGCGGCCGCGATCACCTGGGCGATGTCGGGGCTGCGCAGATCGACGCGGACGAACTCCGTCCGTCCGAGAGGTACGCCGCCATCACGTGAGAGCGAGGGCGGCGGCACCGTGTCCACTCCGATGACCCGGCCGATGTCCGGGTCAGCCGCGAGAACGCTCGCCACTCGGGCGCCGATGTGGCGTGAGACCCCGGTGACGAGCACGGTATGGGTCATCGACGCCTCGCAGGTCCGCGTTGTTACTTCTTGTTGCGCCGCTGGATGCGGGTCTTCTTGAGAAGCTTGCGGTGCTTCTTCTTCGCCATGCGCTTACGGCGCTTCTTGATCACAGAGCCCACGGGACCCCCAGGTAGCTGGTAGCAGAGATTGCCGAACCGGTGCGCGTAGCACACCGGTTCAACAGACTACCGGCGATCCACGGTGGATCGCCCCCGGGGGACCCGGGCACTCCGGTTAACGGCGCGGCCGGCGCGCTGTCACCCCGGTCGCCACCTCGGTCGTCGCTCAGGTCGTCACCGCGACCGTCGCCTCGGCCGTCATCTCGGCAGAGCGAGGCCCCGCCGGTCCCCGGTCAGGCCGGAGACCGGTCAGGGCTCACTTCAACCTGCCTCGATGTAGGCCTCCCTGAGATAGTCGTGCACCGCCTGTTCAGGCACTCTGAAGGATCGGCCGACCCGGATGGCCGGCAGCTCACCCGAGTGCACGAGCCGGTACACCGTCATCTTGGACACCCTCATGACCGTGGCCACTTCTGCCACCGTCAGGAACTTCACCTCACTGAGAGGTCTTTCGCCTGCACCCATCGGACGCCTCTTCCGCACGTGTTTCCGGGTTATCCCCACTGGTGCCATCGCTCACGCACGTCTACTGCCGTCAGCGTAAGGCGGGACTCCGAGAGAGCAAACCCCCTAGTTTCTCAGTCTCCGCAGTCCCATGTCATCGAAATACCGAAACTCGCTGGCCAGCGGCTGGACCGGCCCCCTCACCTCAACCTTGGAACGGACCAACCTTTTCCCATTAGAGTCGCCCGCAATCACCAAAAAGTTGGCAAGCGGCGGACGAGATCCGCGGAATGCAGGCGCGAAAAGCCCGTATAGGGACACCCGGATTGCCGCCACCCCTGTCTCAGAGGCCGCTCACGACCCTCGCGACCAGGTATCGGATCAGCGGAGCGTAATCCCTCGGAAGCACGTTGTCATCAAGCGGTACGGTGACCGCGATCTTGCCCTCGGCCTCCCCGACGAACAGGGCCGGGTCGTTGCTGTCGGCGAATCCCACGGTGAGGATCCCCGCCTCCCCGGCCGCTCCCGCCCAGCCGTGGTCGGCGATCACCAGATCCGGGCGGTCGTCGCCCATCTCCGCGATCATGGCTTCCATCGGGGCCGCGTCGTGGGTGTGGACGAAGGCTCCCCGGTCGTCCAGCATGGCCACGTCGTCGAGATAGCGGATCTTGCGCTTGCGGCCGAACCCCGAGCCCCAGTAGGTCCAGTCCTCGGCCGGGCCCAGCAGCGTCGCCCCCCGCTCGCGCGCCAGCCGGGCCAGCGCCAGGTGGATGACGAGCAGGCCCGTGGGGTGCCCGGTGGCCAGGAGGATCCTCGGGTTCTCCGTGCGGAGCACCCCGGCGATCACGTCGCCCATCGCCTCGGTCGCGTCGATCGTGCGATCCGGGTCGATGGTGTCCTGCCCCTCGCGGTGCCCCGGGTCGGCCACCACTCCCGCGGACTTGGCCATGAGCTCCAGGATGTCCCGGTAGGACCAGCCCTCTCCCAGAGAGAGGCCGAACATGTGGCGCGGGTCGCGGTTGGCCAGCGACCGGTAGTGGTCGAGGTTGTTCTCCCGGCTGGTCGCCACGTCACCGGCGATCCGGGTCCGGACCAGGTGGTCTCTGAGCTCGTCACGGGATGGGAGGGTCACGGCAGTGGATCCAGTCCGTGGAAGGGGAACACGGCCTTCCTGGTCGCCAGGATGGCCCGGTCGATGGGGTCCGCTGGATCATAACCGTCGGCGAAGTCCTGGAATTCCGGTTTTCTGCCGTCGGTCATCGTCAGGGGCGGCGTCTGGCCGGTCCGCTCCCTGACGAGCCCCCGCCACTCCTGCGGGGTGGCGGTGGCCGGGTCGAGCGGACGCCCGGCGACCTCGGCGAGCAGGTGGGTCCAGGCCCGCGGCACCACCTGCACCAGTTCGTATCCGCCGCCGCCGGTCGCGATCCACCGTCCGCCCGCGGTCTCGTGGGCGAGCTCGTGCAGCGCGGCGTAGGCGGTCCGCTGGCCGTCCAGGCTGAGCATCAGGTTGGCCAGCGGGTCGAGCGCGTGGCTGTCACAGCCGTGCTGGGTGACCAGGACCTCCGGGGCGAACTCCCGCAGCAGCGGCGGCACCACCGCGTGGAAGGCCCTCAGCCAGCCGCTGTCGCCGCAACCGGCGGGCAGGGCCACGTTGACCGCGGTGCCCTCCGCGCCGAGCTCCTCGGGGAAACCGGTGCCCGGGAAGAGGGTGCGAGGGCTCTCGTGCAGGCTGATGGTCAGCACCCTGGGGTCGTCGTAGAACAGCGCCTGCACGCCGTCCCCGTGGTGCACGTCCACGTCCACGTAGGCGATCCGGGTGGCGCCCTGCGCCAGCATCCACGCGATGGCCACCGCCGGGTCGTTGTAGACGCAGAAGCCGCTGGCGGTGCTCGCCATGGCGTGGTGGAGCCCGCCGGCGACGTTCGCCGCGTGCTCCGCCTCGCCCGTCCACACCGCGCGGGCCGCGGCCAGCGTGGCCCCGGCGATGAGCGCCGACGCCTCGTGCACGCCGGTGAAGGCCGGGTTGTCCTCGGTGCCGAGCCCGGCCGCCCGGTCGGGCCGTCCGGTCGCGGAGACCCGCTTGACCGCCTCGATGTAGTCGCGTTTGTGGACCAGCGCCAGCTCGTCGTCGGTGGCGGGCACGCAGCCGGCCATCTCGACCGCGTCGAGCACGCCCAGCTCCCGGGCGAGCGCCATGGTCAGCTCGACCCGGACGGGCGCGAGCGGGTGCCCCGGCCCGAAATCGTAGGAGGTGAGCGCGTCGTCCCAGAGAACCCGTACCGACCGGCTCATCCGCACTCTCCTCACTCGCTCTTTCCGGCGACGTTACAGTACGGCTTCCGCCCCGTCGCTTCCGGAGTGATCACGCACCGGAGTTCACATTCGTGACATATCAGCCATATTCACGCCATATCTACTCCTCTACCCCGATCATGACATGCCGTACTGTCGAGCCATGCGCTTTCCGGGCGTCGGCAGATCCTGGCGCAGAGTCCGGCGCAGAACCTGGCGGACCCTCAGCCGCCCCGTGGTGCTCGACGGCATGCTGGCCGTCCTGGTGGGCGTGGCCGAGGTGACGGCGGTCAGGGCGCTGTTCCCCGTAGGCCACCCTGACCGAGGCATCTCCTTCGCGATCGCCGCCGCCGGCGCCGTCCCGCTGATCTGGCGGCGGAACCACCCGGTCGCGGTCGCCCTCGCCACCCTGTCCCTCGACCTGCTGCACGCCTTCCTCCGCCTGGGAGACCCGGCGACCCTGCCCAGCGTGATCGGGCTCTACAGCCTGGGCCGCCACGCGGCGGGCAGGACGGTATGGATCATCGCCGCGGCCACCTCGCTCAGTTACATGGCCGTCTACCAGCTGCAGTCCGGGGAGATGCCGGGCAACGTCTCCGTCCCGGTCCTCTCCCCCTTCCTGGTCGTCGGTCTGGGGCAGTTCCTCCGGCTCAGGAGCGAGCTGGGGGAACGCAGGCGGGAGCAGGCGGCCGAGGCCGCGGTCCGCGCCGAGCGCCGCCGCATCGCCCGCGAGCTGCACGACGTCGTGGCCCACCACATCAGCGTGATCAACGTGATGGTCGGCGCCGGCCGTACGACCATGGCGACCGACCCCCGGCGCGCCCAGGAGGCCCTCGTCACCGCCGAGCGCACGGCCCGCGAGGCGATGGCGGAGATGCGGCAGCTCCTGCACGTGCTCCGCGCCGAGGACGGGGACGAGCCGGACAACCACGCGGGAGTCGGGGCGGAGGCCCTGCCGGACCTGGTCGCGCGGGTGGACGGCGCGGGGCCGCCGGTCGGGCTGGAGGTGACGGGAGAGGCCGTCCCGCTGCCCGCGGCGGTGGACCACGCCGTCTACCGGATCGTCCAGGAGTCCCTGACCAACACGCGCAAGCACGCCGACGGCGCCCGGGTGAGCGTCCGCCTCGCCTACCTGCCCGGCGCCGTCGAGGTGGAGGTCCTCGACGACGGGCTCGGCCGCCGGGGCGGTACGGCGCAGGCCGGGTCCGGCTTCGGGCTGGGCGGCATGGCCGAGCGGGTCGCGCTGTGCGGGGGGCGGCTGCAGACCGGTCCGCGTCCCACCGGGGGCTTCCGGGTCCACGCCTGGATCCCGGTCCCGGCGGCCCGGGACCCGGCGCCCTCGAAGGATGCGGCGTCCTCGAAGTAGAGTGCGTGATCGTCGAGGGAGGGCACGTGACCGGAGAGCGGGCAGTCGCCGGAGACGAGACGGTGATCAAGGTTCTGCTGGTCGACGACCACGCCGTGGTGCGCACCGGGTTCCGCATGATCCTCGACGCCCAGCCCGACATGTCCGTCGTCGGCGAGGCCGCGGAGGGGACGGAGGCCGTACGGCTCAGCCACGACCTGCGGCCCGACGTGGTGCTGATGGACGTGCACATGCCCGGCGTGGACGGCGTCGCCGCCACCCAGGAGATCGCGGGCGCCCTCCCCGGGGTGCGGGTACTGGGATTGAGCACGTTCGACCTGGACGAGTACGTGGTGGCGATGCTCCGCGCCGGCGCCTCGGGCTTCCTGCCCAAGGACATCTCGCCCGAGGAACTCGTGGAGGGCGTCAGGATCGTGCACCGGGGCGAGTCCGCCGTGGCGCCCCGGCTGCTCACCCGTCTCATCGGCACGTTCGTCCGGGCCGACCGCCCACACCCGGGCCCCGTCCCCGGCGAGCTCGGCTCCCTCACCGACCGCGAGCGCGAGGTGCTCGTGCTCATCGCCCGGGGACACTCCAACGGCGAGATCGCCGAGCGGATCGCCGTCGCGCCGTCCACCGTGAAGAACCACGTCACCAGCCTCTTCGCCAAGATCGGTGCCCGCGACCGAGCCCAGGCCGTGATCGTCGCCTACGAGGCGGGCCTGGTCCGCCCCGGGTCGTGAGGGATCCCGTCCCCGCATCCGGTCAAGGTTGTTCGCCACCAGTCCAGAAGCGCTGCAGCCGGGCGATGGCGACCTCCCTGGTCATTTGAGCGATCTCCGCCTCCGGGAGTCCGACTTTGGTGATGAGCAGGTGGACGAGGTCGGCGGGGAGCGATTCGACCGGGACGGGGGGAACTCCCCGATCGGGCTTCTCACCCTCCTTCACGCACTTCCAGAACTCCTCTTCCGTGACGTCGAGCTGGTCGCGGAGAATGTGAGCCCAGATGCTGCGGCCGTACGAGATCCGGTCCGGCGGGTGGGAGATCCTGGTCCGCAAGATGCGACCGTCCGGGAGCCGGAGCTCGTACGTGATGTGGTGGGTTCCTGACCGTCCGCGGGCGTCACGGACCCGGCTCCACCCCTCCATCAGGCAGAACCGTTCGTGTTCCTCTCTCGTTGCCTGAGGCCACGACATCATGGTGTCTGCCCGGTCAGCCAGCGGCGGAGTTGCTCATCGTCGCTCAGCTCGATCAGCTGGACCAGACCCCAGTTCTCCCGATGGTTGGGGGCGTCGAGGAGGTGGTCCTGCCAGTCTTCCGCGTACTCACGGAGGGCTCCCACCATGTCGTCGATCGCCTCCTCGAAGGTGGCGCCGTCGGCCGCCACGGGCAGACCGGGAATGAACACCGACCACCCGCCGCCCTCGGCCACCGCTTCGGCGCGGGACGGCGTCACGGCTGCCAGGAAGACCCGCAGCCGCTCCGCGTCGACCACAGCCGCTCGAGTCTTGTCCCGCCGGACGGTGGCGGTCCAGCCGCGTGCTGCCGCGTCCAGAAGGCGCTTCAGATGCGTCCGCGCCTCCGTATAGCTCTCATAGTGCAGAGACGCCACGGCTCCTCCGGTCTTCCCGGTCATCCCAATGATAAGTACGTCAAGTACTTAGAGTACGTGAAAGGCTGAGGGTTGTCCGGTCAACAGCGGACCAGATGCCGGGGTGGGAGCACGGTCCTATGCGGGGGCGGGCGCCGTACTCCGCTCCCAGGTCGCAGACCGTTCCCCGGGCCGATGATTGGCGGCGGGGCGGCGGCGAGGCTGGAAGCATGATCGATGCAAGGCGACTCACCAAACGGTACGGCTCCACCGTCGCCGTGGACGGGCTCTCCTTCGAGGTGCGCGGCGGCCACGTGACCGGCTTCCTCGGGCCCAACGGCGCGGGCAAGTCGACCACCATGCGCATGATGCTCGGGCTCGACCACCCGACCGAGGGATCGGTCCTCATCGACGGCACGCCGTACGGGCGGCTCAAGCACCCGCTGCGCAAGGTCGGCGCGCTGCTGGACGCCAAGGCGGTGCACGGCGGGCGCACGGCCCGCGACCACCTGCTCTGCCTCGCCCAGAGCAACGGCATCCCGTCCTCGCGGGTGAACGAGGTGCTCGCCCTCACCGGGCTGACCGAGGTCGCGCGCCGGCGCGTCGGCGGTTTCTCGCTCGGCATGTCGCAGCGGCTGGGCATCGCCGCGGCGCTGCTCGGTGACCCGGAGATCCTGCTGTTCGACGAGCCGGTCAACGGGCTCGACCCGGAGGGCATCCTGTGGATCCGCACCCTGATGCGGAACCTCGCCGCCGAGGGCCGTACGGTCTTCGTCTCCAGCCACCTGATGAGCGAGATGGCCCAGACCGCCGACCACCTGATCGTCATCGGCAGAGGCAGGCTCATCGCCGACACGGGCACGAGGGAGTTCATCAGCCGCAGCTCCCAGGGCTACGTCCGGGTGCGCTCGCCCCGGCTGCCCGACCTCGCCCGGCTGCTCGACGGGGCGGTCAGCGGCAGAGCCGGTGACGGAACGGCCGCGGTGACCCTGCACGGCGACCACCTCCGGGTGACCGGCATGACCGCCGCCGCCGTGGGCGAGGCCGCGGCGGGAGCCGGGCTCGCGCTGCACGAGCTGGCCGAGGTCGCGCCGTCCCTGGAGGCGGCCTACATGGAACTGACCCAGTCGAGTACCGAGTACGCGGGGGTGACGTCATGACCGACGTGCTGCGCTCCGAATGGACCAAGATCCGGTCGGTACGGTCCACCGTGTGGACCCTGCTCGTGGCCGTGGTGCTGATGGTCGGCTTCGGGCTGCTGGTCGCCGCCTCCACCGCGAGCCTGGGGGAGAACGCCGGACTCGGCGACTCCACCATGATCAGCCTGTCCGGTTCCGCGTTCGCCTCGCTGGCCGTGGCCACGCTCGGCGTCCTGGCCGTCGGCGGCGAGTACCGCACCGGCATGATCCGCACCACCCTGCTCGCGGTCCCCGGCCGTCTGCGGATGCTCGCCGCCAAGACGGCGGTCGTGGCGGCGGTGGCGTTCGCCGTGTCGCTGGCGGCGTCGTTCGCCTCGTTCTTCGGCGGGCAGGCCGTGCTCGGCGACAAGGCGGCGCGGCTGGGCGACCCCGGAGTGCTGCGGGCGGTCGTCGGGGCCGCGCTGCTCATCACCGCCACCGGTGTCTTCGGCCTGGCGCTGGGCGCCCTGATCCGGCACACCCCCGGCGCGATCGTCGCGGTCATCGGCCTGGTGTTCGTCCTGCCGCAGATGACCAGCCTGCTGCCGGGCGAGTGGGGCGACACCGTGCAGCGGTACTTCACCACCAACGCGGGCAGCCAGATCACCTACACCCGGGTCGCCGAGGGACAGCTCGGTCCCTGGGCCGGTTTCGCGGTCTACTGCACGTGGATCGCGGTCACCCTGGCCGCGGCCGCCGTACTGCTCCGGCGCAGGGACGCGTGAGTCCCGCATCACTCGGCGCGCAGGGCGACCACCGGATCGAGCCGGCCCGCCCGGCGCGCCGGGGCGACCCCGAAGAACACCCCGACCGCGGCCGAGACGCCGAAGGCCAGCGCGACCGACCACCAGGTGACGGCCGCCGGGACCGGGGAGAGCGCCGCGATGAGCAGCGCCCCGCCGACGCCGAGCAGGATGCCGATCACCCCGCCGATCGTGGTCAGCAGCACCGCCTCGATCAGGAACTGCGCCAGCACGTCGCGCTGCCGGGCGCCCAGGGCCTTGCGCAGGCCGATCTCCCTGGTCCGCTCCCGGACGCCGACCAGCATGATGTTGGAGACCCCGACCCCGCCGACGAGCAGTGAGATGCCCGCGATGGCGGCGAGCACCCCGGTGAGCATGCCGAGCACGGTGCCGATCGTGCCGAGCAGCTGGGTCTGCGTGACGGCGGAGAAACGTTCCCCCGGATACCGCTCGGTGAGCGCGTCCACCACCCGCCGCTGGAGCGGCTCGATCTGGTCGGGACCGGACGCGCCGATCGCGATCCCGTTGATCCGGGTGACGCCGAGCAGGCGCTGGGCCGTGGTGACGGGGACGTGGATCTCCTGGTCGCGGGCCACCCCGAAGGTCGCCCCGACCGGCTCGTAGACGCCCACGACCCGGAACCTGGCCCCGGAGACCGTCAGCTGCCTGCCGAGCGGATCGACGTCCCCGAACAGCGTCTCGGCCACCTCCGAGCCGAGGACCGCCACTCTGCGGCGGGTGTCCACGTCGGTCTCGCTCAGGTACCGTCCGCGGCGCAGCGGCCGGTCGAAGATGTTGGGCAGGTTCTCGTCGGTTCCGACGACCGTGACGAACGCCTCGCTCCGGCCGACCCGGACCGTCTCCCCCGAGTTGACGGAGACCGTGACCCTGGCGGGGTCGCCGACCACCCGGCGCACGTAGGCCACGTCGGCGAGGTCCAGGCGGCTCTGGGTGGGCAGCGCGCCGACGCCGAGCCGGCCGGGGACGACCAGGATGATGTTGCTTCCGAGCCCGGCGATCTCGCTCTCCACCGCGTTCTTGGCGCCGGTGCCCACCGCGACGAGGACCACCACGGCCGAGACCCCGATGATCACTCCGAGCATGGTGAGGGCGCTGCGCAGGCGGTTGGCCCGCAGCGCCTCCAGCGCCATCCGGAACGCCTCCGCCGCCCTCATCCCGCCTCCGCCGCCCTCATCCCGCCTCCACCGGCCCGGTGCGGCCCGCGCCGCCCTCCCCGGGCTCCCGGCCCTCTCCGGCTCCGGCTTCCCCGGCTCTTCCGGAACTGCCCGCCGTACCGGAGTCGTGCTCGATCAGCCCGTCACGGACGTGGATCTGACGGCGGGCGCGGGCGGCCACCTCGGAGTCGTGGGTGACCAGGACGACGCCGACCCCGCGCTCGGCGTTGAGCCGGTCGAGGATGGCCATCACCTCCGCGCCGTTGCGGGTGTCCAGGTTCCCGGTCGGCTCGTCGGCCAGGACGACCCGGGGGTCGCCGACCAGGGCCCGCGCGATGGCCACGCGCTGCTGTTCGCCGCCGGACATCTGCGAGGGACGGTGGCCGATCCGGTGCCCGAGTCCCACCGACTCCAGCGCCTCGCGCGCCCGCCTGCGCCGCTCGGCCCTGGGCAGCCCCCGGTAGACCAGCGGGAGTGCCACGTTGTCCAGAGCGGCGGTCCGGGCGAGCAGGTGGAACGACTGGAAGACGAACCCGACGGCCCGGTTGCGCAGCTCGGCCAGGTGGGTGTCGGAGAGCGTGGAGACGTCCACGCCGTCGACCCGGAGGATCCCCGAGGTGGGCCGGTCCAGGCAGCCGAGCAGGTGCATCAGCGTGGACTTCCCCGACCCCGACGGCCCCACGATCGCCACGAACTCCCCCGGCTCGATCCGCAGGTCCACCCCGCGCAGCGCGTCCACCGACACGCCCTCTGACTGGTAGGACCGGGTCAGCCCGACCGCCTCGAACGCCGCGGAGGTCATGGGAGGGGCTGGCCCTGCCGTACGGTGTCGGCGCCGCGTACGACGATCCGTTCGCCGAGGGCCAGGCCCGACAGGATCTCGACCGTGGACTCGCCCTGCGCGCCGAGCCTGACCACCCGGCGCTCGGCCCTGCCGCCGCGGACCGCCCAGACGACGCTGTCACGGCCGCTGGTGACGATCGCGGAGGACGGTACGGCGAGCGCGTCGGGGGACTCGCGGACCGTCAGGCGGGCGACCGCGCTCATCCCCGGTCTGGGGACGGGGGCCCTGCCGCCGTCGTCGAAGGTCCCGCGGCCGAGGGAGAGCCGGACCGGGTAGCTGGCGCCGCCGGTCGTGCCCTCCATCGGCGTGACCCCGACCCCGGTGACCTCGGCCGCGTAGACGCCACCGGGCACGGCGTCGAACTCCGCCTCGGCCTCGACCCCCGGTTCGACCAGCAGCACGTCCGTCTCGTCCACGTCCGCCGAGAGGGCCAGCTCGGAGACGTCGGTGACGGTGACGATCGTGTCCCCTGCCGAGACGGGCACGCCGGTGGCGACCGGGGTGCCGGAGCCGGAGGAAGCGGGCACGCCGGACGCGGGCGGCGGTACGGCCGCGGCCAGCCCCTGCGGGAGCAGGGCGCTCAGGTCGGGCGCGCCGCCGGCGGAGGCGCGGCCGAGGGTGACCACCCCGTCGAACGGGGCCTTGACCGTCAGCCCCCTCACGGTCCTGGCGGCGACCGAGACCGCGGCCTTCGCCTGGGACCGGGAGGCCTCCTGGAGGGAGGCCATGGAGGTGCTCAGGCCGCCGAGCCCGGCGCTCACCTGACTGGTGATCTGGCCGAGCGCCAGGCTGAGGGAGCGGTTGAGCGACTCGGTGAGCCCGCGGGCGGCCTTCGCCAGCGCCTCCTGGTGGGCCCGGTGCTGGGCCTCGGCGGCGTCCAGGGTGGCGAGCAGCTGTTTGCGGACCTCACGGTCCTCGACCTCGCGGGCCGCCGCGCGGGCCTTGGCGAAGCCGCGCCGTACACGCGGGTCGGTCTTCGCGGTGAACCCGGAGGCGAGCCGGAAGCCGGGAGGACCGCCGCCCAGCCGGGACGGCGCCCCGCCCCGCGGGCTCCGCGAGGCCGCCCGCTGCGCCGCGCGCGCCTGCTTCAGCTGGTCCTCGGCCTGCGGGGAGTCGATCTTCGCGAGGAGCTGCCCCTTCTCTACCCGCTGGCCGTCCTGGACGTACAGCTTCCGGACCGTGCCCTGGGCCGGTGAGCGCAGCACGGCCGTGGCGCGGGCGACCACCGTGGCGGGGGCCTCGACGATCTCGGTGACCGGGGCGCGCTTCACCGTGTCGAGCCGTACCGGGGAGGGTTCCTCTCCGGTGCAGGCCGTGAGCAGGAGAACGAGGACCAGCGGGGGGATTCCGCGACGGATGGTCACATGGCTCATCGTATGAGGGTGGTGATCCTCCTGCCGGGATTCGTGCCGATACGGAAGGTACGGACGGTACGGGAGTCCGGACCGGCGCGAGGTCAGACGTGCGGGTCCGCTCCGAGAGTGATCCTGCGCAGTCCCCGGACCGCGGGGATCAGCAGCAGGCAGGTGCACCCGCCCACCGCCACGGCCGAGGAGAGGAGGAGGACCTCCTGGGCCCCCAGCCACCCGGACAGCGGGCCGGCGAGGGCCTGGCCGATCGGGATGGCGACGGTCGAGCCGCCGACCTCGTAGGCGGTGACCCGGTTGAGCGCCTCCTGCGGCACGTGGGTCTGGATGCTGGTGGCCCACATGACCGACCAGAACGCCCACCCCGTGCCGCCGATCACGTGGGCGGCCATGATGAACTCCAGCGGCATCGCGGTGGCGATCGACAGCGGCTCCAGCGTGAAACCGAACAGGCCGATCGCCCCCGCCATCAGCGGCCGGGCGGGCCGGAGCCGCATCGCGACCAGGCCGCCGACGATGGTGCCCGCCCCGGAGGCGGACATGACGAGGCCGTAGGCCGCGTCGCCGAGGGCCTCGCTGACGAGCACGGAGCCGAGCGGGATCATCGGCCCGAACAGGGTGATCCCGAAGACGACCCAGATGAGGATCACGCTCCACATCCAGGTCCGGGAGCGGAACTCGTGCCAGCCGCCCCGCAGGTTCCGCCACATGGACTCCTCGGCGACGTCCTCCCCGGCCGGGAGCGGCGGCAGCCGGAGCGCGAGCAGGCAGACGGCGCTGATCGCGAAGCCCACGGCCTCGATCGCGAACACCGTCCCGACGCCGGAGAGGGTGATGATGCCGCCGGCGACCGCCGGGCCGGCCAGCATCATGATCGCCTCGGAGACGCGCAGGCTGGCGTTGCCCCGCTGCACGTCCCGGGCCACGCGGGGGACGGTGCTGGAGACGCCCGGCTGGTACATGGCCGCGGCCACGCCCGAGACGGCCGACAGCGCCAGGATCTGCCAGAGCGGCGGGTGGGTGAAGGCGTACAGCGCGGCGAGACCACCCTGGGTGACGGTCCGGACCAGATCGGCGCCGATCATCATGCGGCGCGGCGTGAACTTGTCGGCGAAGACCCCGCCGAAGAGGATGAGCACCGCGAACGGGCCCATCCACGCGGCCAGCGCGAGCCCGACGCCGGTCGCGCCGTACCCCAGGTTGCTCACCCCGAGCGCGGTCGCCAGCGGGATCATCGAGGCGCCGAGCATCGAGACGGACCGCGCGGTGAAGAAGAGGGTGAAGTTCCGCGACCAGACCGCGGGTCCCGCCTGCCCCCGCTCCTTGATGTGTGCGTCCTGCGGCACGTTCTCCCCATCTCCGTCGTGCTCCGACGGAGATGATGCCTTATATCAGGAAAGTATCCTAATAATTGATTCCGGCCCTCGCCCGGGTACGGACCCGGCCCGAAGCCGGGTGCCGGCTCAGCCCGCGGCGAGCTGGCGGCCCCGGTCCCGGGCGGCCTCGATGGCGGCCAGGAAGGCGGCGCGCACGCTGTGCCGCTCCAGCTCGGCGATGGCCGCGATGGTGGTGCCGCCCGGCGAGGTGACGGCCTCGCGGAGGATGACCGGGTGCTCCCCGGAGTCGCGGAGCATGATGGCGGCGCCGACGATCGACTGGGTGACCATGTCGAGCGCGGCCGCGCGCGGCATGCCGAGCAGGATGCCCGCGTCCACCATGGCCTCGACGAGGTAGAAGAAGTAGGCCGGGCCGCTGCCGGACAGCGCGGTGGCGGCGTCCTGCTGGGACTCGGGGATGCGCAGCACCTTGCCGACCGGCTTCAGCAGGTCCTCGGTGTGCTTCAGGTGCTCCTCCGCGGCGTGGGAGCCCGCCGAGATCACGCTCATCGCCTCGTCCACCAGCACCGGCGTGTTGGACATCACCCGCACCACCGGGACCTCCCCGACGAGGTGCGACTCCACGAAGGAGGTCGTGATGCCCGCCGCCGCGGAGATCACCAGGCGGTCCTCGGGGACATGGGGCGCGATCTCGGACAGCAGGGAGGCCATGTCCTGCGGCTTCACCGTGAGAATGATCGTCTCAGCGCTCTTGGCGGCCTCGGCGTTGGACGTCACCCGCACGCCGTACCGCTCTTGCAGCGCCTCGGCCCGCTCGGCGCGGCGCGCGGTCGCGATCACGTCACCCGGCTTGAACCCGGCCCGCAGCAGCCCGGACAGCAGCGCCTCACCCATCTTGCCGGTCCCGAGAATCGCGATCATATGCATGCACCTTGTCTAGGAATGACGGAGGATGCCCAGCCTAAGGGGTCCTCCTGCGCAGGGTCGCGGCGCCGAGGAGCAGGGCCAGGACGGCCGCGCCCGCCACCACGGCCACGTCCCGCCAGAAGTCGCCCTCGGCTCCGGCCACCGCCGCCAGCTTCATGGCCTCGATCGCATAGGACATCGGGAGCACGTTGGAGATCCACTCCAGCACCGCCGCCATCTGGTCGCGCGGCACCAGGATCCCGCCGAGCAGGAGCTGCGGGAGCACGACGACCGGCATGAACTGCACCGCCTGGAACTCGGTCCGGGCGAAGGCGCTGCACAGCAGGCCGAGGGCGGTGCCCAGCAGGGCGTTGCCGAGCGCCACGACGACCAGCGGCCAGACCGGCGCGCTGAGATCGAATCCGAGCCAGGTCAACGAGACCGCCAGCACCAGCGTGACCTGGACCGCCGCCATCAGGCCGAACGCCAGGCCGTACCCCAGCAGCAGGTCCAGCCTGCCCAGCGGCGAGGCCATGAGCCGTTCCAGGGTGCCCGAGGTCCGCTCGCGCAGCGTGGCGATCGAAGTGACCAGGAACATCACCAGGAAGGGGAAGACGCACAGCAGGACCGGCGTCCAGGCGTCGAACGACCGCCGGTCGCCGATCACGTAGTACAGCAGGACCATCACCAGCGTCGGCACCAGGGCCATCATCCCGACGGTGCGCCGGTCGTGCCGGAGCTGGGTGAGGATGCGACCCGCCGTGGCGAGAGTGATCGAGGGGCTCATGACCGTCCCGCCGTTCCCGCCTCGTCGCGTTCCGCGATGAGCCGCAGGAACGCCCCCTCCAGATCTTCCTCCCCGGTGCGGCGCAGCGCGCCGGGAGAGTCGTCGGCGAGGATGTCGCCCTCGCGCATCAGGAGCAGCCGGTCGCACCGCGCGGCCTCGTCCATGACGTGGCTGGACACGACGAGCGTCACGCCCCCGTCGGCCGCCAGCCTGCGGAACAGCCCCCACAGCTCGTTGCGGAGCACCGGGTCGAGGCCGACCGTGGGCTCGTCCAGCACGAGCAGTTCGGGGTTGCCGAGCAGGGCGACCGCGAGACTGGCCCGGCTGCGCTGGCCCCCCGACAACGTCCTGGTGATCTGCCGGGCCTGCCCGCCCAGCCCCACCTCGCCGAGAACCCTGCCGACGTCGCTCTTCGGCGCGCCGAGCACCGAGGCGAAGTACGCCAGATTCTCGGCCACCGTCAGATCCTCGTAGACGGCGGGGCTCTGCGTGGAGTAGCCCACTCTCTCGCGCAGCCGGGGGCTGCCCGCCGGCTCGCCGAGGACCGTGACGGTCCCGCCCGCGACCACCTGCACCCCGACGATCGAGCGCATCAGCGTGGTCTTGCCGCACCCGCTGGGCCCGATCAGTCCCAGGACCGTCCCGCGCGGGACGTCGAAGGAGACCCCGTGCAGCACCTCTCGACGGCCGCGCCTCACCCGGAGGTCCCGTACGGCGATCGCATAACTCATCATATGTTGAATTTAGGTGTGCCGCATTCCTCTGTCAACGACCGCTGAACCGTCCCGGGCGGCGATCCGTCATAGGGGTATGAGGATCGCGACCCCGCTCCTGACGGGAGCCCTGCTTCTGACTCTGAGCTGCGGGACCGGGACCGGCACCGGGACCGCAGCCGGATCCCCCACCGGCTCGGGCGGCTCCGGGACGGCGACCACCCCCTCCCAGCCGGTGAGCCACACCGTGCCGCCCAAGGTCGAACCCACCCTGGGCCCGAAGCCGACCAAGCCGACGGGCGACGCCGACGCCCCCAGGAAGGTCCGGTGGCTGAAGGCCAAGCCGTCCAAGGACCGCCGCCACCTGCGGGTGACCTGGTGGTCGGGGGTGGAGCCCTGCCACGTCCTCGATCGGGTGACCGTGAAGGAGACGTCCAAGAAGGTGACCGTCACCCTCTGGGAGGGCCCGAGCAGCAAGGTCAAGAACGCCGTCTGCATCGAGATCGCCATTCAGAAGGTGACGACCGTCAAGCTCAAGAAGCCCCTGGCCGGACGGAAGGTCGTCGACGGCGCGAAGCGCTGACCCCGGCCCCAGCCCCGACCCAACCTCCGGAAGCGTCCCGCGAGACATCTCGTGGGACGTTTCATCTTTTCCGGGATTCGGGGAACACAACGCCGCTCTCCTAAGTTGAGCCCAATAGACTCAAGTCGTTTGACAAGCAACACCCGATGTCCGACTATGAGTCAGGCAGACTCAACTTTGACCACAAGGACGTACTCATGGCACGTGCGGTAGGTATCGACCTGGGGACGACCAACTCCGTCGTCTCGATTCTTGAGGGCGGCGAGCCCACTGTCATCGCCAACGCGCAGGGGTCGCGAACCACGCCGTCCGTGGTCGCCTTCGCGAAGAACGGCGAGGTCCTCGTCGGTGAGGTCGCCAAGCGGCAGGCCGTCACCAACGTCGACCGGACCATCCGCTCGGTCAAGCGAGAGATGGGCACCACCTGGTCCCAGGAGATCGACGGCAAGAAGTTCTCGCCCCAGCAGATCAGCGCCTTCGTCCTGCAGAAGCTGAAGCAGGACGCCGAGGCCTACCTGGGCGAGAAGATCACCGACGCCGTGATCACGGTTCCGGCCTACTTCAACGACGCCCAGCGCCAGGCCACCAAGGAGGCCGGCACGATCGCGGGCCTCAACGTCCTGCGCATCATCAACGAGCCGACGGCGGCGGCGCTCGCCTACGGCCTCGACAAGGACAAGGACCAGACCATCCTGGTCTTCGACCTCGGCGGCGGCACCTTCGACGTGTCCCTGCTCGACGTCGGCCAGGAGGACGGCCACGGCTTCGTCGAGGTGAAGGCCACCAGCGGCGACAACCACCTCGGTGGCGACGACTGGGACCAGCGCATCGTGGACGAGTTGGTCAAGCGCTTCCAGAACGGCCACGGCGTGGACCTGTCCAAGGACAAGATGGCCCTGCAGCGTCTGCGCGAGGCGGCGGAGAAGGCCAAGATCGAGCTGTCCAGCCAGTCCGAGACCAACATCAACCTGCCCTACATCACGGCCTCCGCCGAGGGCCCGCTGCACCTGGACGAGAAGCTCACCCGCGCCGAGTTCCAGCGGCTCACCGCCGACCTGCTCGAGCGCTGCAAGGGCCCGTTCAACCAGGTCATCAAGGACGCCGGGATCAAGGTCTCCGACATCGCGCACGTCGTGCTCGTCGGCGGCTCGACCCGCATGCCCGCCGTCACCGAGCTCGTCAAGGAGCTGACCGGCGGCAAGGAGCCCAACAAGGGCGTGAACCCGGACGAGGTCGTCGCCATCGGCGCCGCCCTGCAGGCCGGTGTGCTCAAGGGCGAGGTCAAGGACGTCCTGCTGCTCGACGTGACCCCGCTCTCGCTGGGCATCGAGACCAAGGGCGGCATCTTCACCAAGATCATTGAGCGTAACACCACGATCCCGACCAAGCGGTCGGAGGTCTTCACCACGGCCGAGGACAACCAGCCGTCGGTGCAGATCCAGGTCTACCAGGGTGAGCGCGAGATCGCGGCCTACAACAAGAAGCTGGCCACCTTCGAGCTGACCGGCATCGCCCCGGCTCCGCGCGGCATCCCGCAGATCGAGGTCACCTTCGACATCGACGCCAACGGCATCGTCAACGTCTCCGCCAAGGACCTCGGCACCGGCAAGGAGCAGACGATGACCATCACCGGCGGCTCCGCGCTGCCGAAGGAGGACATCGAGCGCATGATGCGCGAGGCCGAGTCCTACGCCGAGGAGGACAAGCGGCGCCGCGAGGAGGCCGAGACCCGCAACAACGCCGACTCGCTCGTCTACCAGACCGAGAAGTTCGTCTCCGAGAACGCCGACAAGATCCCGGACGACGTCAAGACCGAGGTCAACGACTCTCTCGCCGAGCTGAAGAAGACACTGGAGGGCACCGACTCGGCCGCGATCCGCGCCGCCGCGGAGAAGCTCGCCACGGTCAGCCAGAAGATGGGCGCGGCCATCTACGCCCAGTCCCAGCCGGGCGGTGAGGCGGGGGCCGGCGCTCCCGGTGCCGGGACCACCGCCGACGACGGCCAGAAGGCCGACGAGGACGTGGTCGAGGCCGAGATCGTGGACGACGAGCCGAAGCGCGAAGAAGGCAAGTGACGGCCCGGGAAGCCGAGGGGAGCACGAGCGTGAACACGCGTGAGAACGGCTCCGGGGAGGAGCCGGTGATCCGCGACAACCGCAAGATCGACCCGGAGACGGGGAAGGCGCGGGAGACGGGGAACGGGGAGGCCGAGCAGGCTGAGCAGGCTGAGGCCGCCGACGCGGCCGAGCAGGCAGGCTCCTCGTCCGCCGCGGGCGCCGCGGCTGCGGACTCTGCGGATGCCGCGGGTTCCGACCTGGCCTCGGTCGAGCTGGCCGCCCAGCTCGCCGAGCGCACGGCGGACCTGCAGCGCCTCCAGGCGGAATACTCCAACTACCGCAAGCGGGTCGAGCGGGATCGAGCCGTGGTCAAGGAGATGGCGGTGGCCGGCGCGGTGGCCGAGCTGCTGCCGGTCCTCGACGACATCGGCCGGGCACGCGACCACGGGGAGCTCACCGGCGGCTTCGCCAAGGTGGGAGAGTCTTTCGAGGCGGCGCTCGCGAAGCTGGGTCTGACCTCCTTCGGCACCAAGGGCGAGCCCTTCGACCCGATGGTGCACGAGGCCCTGATGCACAGCTACTCGCCCGACGTCACCGAGCCGACGTGCGTGGAAATCCTGCAGTCTGGTTATCGGATCGGCGAGCGTGTGCTGCGTCCCGCCCGGGTCGCGGTCGCCGAGCCAGAAGAGTCCACCCCGGCCGACAACTGATCCACTACCTGGCAAAGGAAGATAGATGAGCACCAAGGACTACCTGGAGAAGGACTACTACGCCGTCCTTGGTGTGCCCAAGTCCGCCACCGCCGATGACATCAAGAAGGCGTACCGGAAGCTGGCCAGGCAGTACCACCCGGACGCCAACCAGGGCAGCACGGAGACCGAGGCCAAGTTCAAGGAGGTCTCCGAGGCCTACGACGTCCTGTCCGACGGCAAGCGCCGCAAGGAGTACGACGAGGCGCGGACGCTGTTCGGATCGGGACTCGGCGGTTACGCGGGAGCCCCCGGGGCCTCTCGCGGGGGATTCCCCTTCGACCTGGGCGACCTGTTCGGCGGCACCGGGCAGCAGGGCGCCGGAGACCGCATCGGCGACATCTTCGGCGGCCTGTTCAACCGGGGCGGCGGGGCGAGCCGTACCACCGGGACCACCAGGGCGCGGCGTGGCCAGGACGTCGAGTCCGAGGTCACGCTCTCCTTCACCGAGGCGGTCGAGGGCGCCACGGTCTCGCTCCGGCTCACCAGTTCCTCGGCGTGCACGGCGTGCGCCGGCACCGGCGCCAAGGCCGGGACCACCCCGCGGGTCTGCCCGACCTGCGAGGGCACCGGCGCGGCCAGCCGCAACCTGGGGAACTTCGCCTTCTCCGAGCCGTGCCGCGACTGCAAGGGCCGCGGCCTGCTCGTGGACGACCCGTGCCCGGTGTGCGAGGGGAGCGGGCGGGGCAAGAGCACCCGCACGATCCAGGCCCGCATCCCGGCCGGGGTCGGCGACGGCCAGCGCATCCGGCTCAAGGGCAAGGGCGCTCCCGGTGAGAACGGCGGCCCCGCGGGTGACCTGTACGTCCAGATCCACGTCAAGCCGCACGCGGTCTTCGGCCGCTCCGGCGAGAACCTGACGATCACCGTACCGGTCACCTTCACCGAGGCGGCGCTCGGCGCCGAGATCAAGGTACCGATTCTCAAGGGCATGCCGGTCACCCTGCGCATCCCCGAGGGCACCCCGAACGGCCGCACCTTCCGGGTGCGGGGCCGCGGCGTGCCCCGCAAGGACGGCACCAAGGGGGACCTGCTCGCCACGGTCGAGGTGCTGGTGCCACAGCGGCTCGACGACAAGGCACGCGGCGCCCTGGAGGACTTCCGGGACGCCACCGCGGGTGGTGACCCGCGGGCCGAGTTGATACAGCAGGCCAGGAGCGAGTAGCCATGGACGCCAACTACTTCGATCTGTCGGACGACACCCCCGTCTACGTGATCTCGGTGGCCGCCCAGCTCTCCGGGCTGCACCCGCAGACCCTGCGTCAGTACGACCGGCTCGGCCTGGTCAGTCCCGGGCGTACGGCGGGGCGGGGGCGGCTCTACTCCACCCGCGACATCGTGATGCTCCGCGAGGTCCAGAGGCTCTCCCAGGAGGAGGGCATCAACCTCGCGGGCATCAAGCGGATCCTGTCACTGGAGAACGAGACGATGCGCCTTCGCGAGGAGGTCCACCGGCTGCGCGCCGAGCTGACGACGATGCGGGCCCTGCTCCGCTACCAGCTGCCACCCGCCTGACCCGGTACGGCCTCCGCTGCCCGCCCGTCTCCATCCGCCCGACAACTGCATACGAATCCGGAGGCCGCGCGTTCCGCGAGGGGGCGCCGGTGAACTAACGGAGGAACGCGCGCAGCGAAGCGAGCACGTGACGACGGCAGGAGCCGGTTACCAGCCCCCGAGCCGCGACGCGCAGCGTCGCCATAGACACAGCGAGGGGGCGCCGGTGAACTAACGGAGGAACGCGCGCAGCGAAGCGAGCACGTGACGACGGCAGGAGCCGGTTACCAGCCCCCGAGCCGCCGAACGAAGTGAGGCAAATATATATGGACTACAAGCTCACGCAGAAGAGCCAGGAAGCGATCTCCTCCGCCATCCGGCGCGCCGCCGCCGAGGGCAATCCCGAGGTCGCCCCGGCTCACCTGCTGACCTCGCTGCTCGCCCAGGGCGGGGGCACCGCCGTACCTCTCCTGCAGGCCGTCGGCGCCGACTGGAAGCAGGTGCGCACCGAGGCGGAGACGCAGCTCGCCGCCCTTCCCAAGGCGCAGGGCTCCACGGTCAGCGCGCCGTCGAGCTCCCGGCAACTGCTCACCGCGATGAACACCGCGGCCCAGCGCGCCCGGCAGCTGCAGGACGAGTACGTCTCGACCGAGCACCTGATGGTCGGGCTCGCCGCCGACGGCGGCCCGGTCGCCCAGTTGCTGAAGTCGCACGGGGCCGGCCCCGAGGCGCTGCTGGAGGCTTTCGAGAAGATCCGGGGCAACGCGCGGGTGACCAGCGCGACCCCCGAGGACACCTACAAGGCGCTGGAGAAGTACGGCGTCGACCTGACCGAGCGGGCCCGTTCCGGCAAGCTCGACCCGGTGATCGGCCGTGACTCGGAGATCCGCCGGGTCATCCAGGTGCTCAGCCGCCGCACCAAGAACAACCCGGTGCTCATCGGCGAGCCCGGCGTGGGCAAGACCGCCGTCGTGGAGGGCCTGGCCCAGCGGATCGTCGCCGGTGACGTGCCCTCCAGCCTGAGGGACAAGCGCCTGGTCTCCCTCGACCTGAGCGCGATGGTCGCGGGCGCGAAGTTCCGCGGTGAGTTCGAGGAGCGGCTCAAGGCCGTGCTCACCGAGATCAAGGAGAGCGAGGGGCAGGTCGTCACCTTCATCGATGAGCTGCACACCATGGTCGGCGCGGGCGCGGCCGAGGGCGCGATGGACGCGGGCAACATGCTCAAGCCCATGCTGGCCCGGGGCGAGCTGCGGATGATCGGCGCCACCACCCTCGACGAGTACCGCGAGCGCATCGAGAAGGACCCCGCGCTGGAGCGCCGCTTCCAGCAGGTGTACGTGGGCGAGCCGAGCGTCGAGGACACCATCGCGATCCTGCGCGGTCTCAAGGGCCGCTACGAGGCGCACCACCAGGTGCAGATCTCCGACAGCGCGCTGGTCGCCGCCGCCGCGCTCTCCGACCGCTACATCACCTCCCGGTTCCTGCCGGACAAGGCGATCGACCTCGTCGACGAGGCCGCCTCCCGGCTCCGCATGGAGATCGACTCCCGTCCCGTGGAGATCGACCAGCTCCAGCGGAACGTCGACCGGATGAGGATGGAGGAGCTCGCCCTCGCCAAGGAGACCGACGAGGGCAGCATCCAGCGGCTGGAGCGGCTCCGCCAGGAGCTCGCCGACCGCCAGGAGGAGCTCAACGCCCTGGTCGCCCGCTGGGAGCGGGAGAAGGCCGGCCTCAACCGGGTCGGCGACCTGAAGAAGCAGCTCGACGAGGCCCGCGTCGCCGCCGAGCGCGCCCAGCGTGACGGCGACTTCGAGGCCGCCTCCCGGTTGATGTACGGCGAGGTGCCCAAGCTGGAGGCCGAGCTGGCCGCGGCCAGCGCCGCCGCCGAGCCCGAGGAGGCCATGGTCAAGGAGGAGGTCGGCGCCGACGACATCGCCGAGGTGATCTCCGCCTGGACCGGCATCCCGGCCGGCCGTCTGCTGGAGGGTGAGACCGCCAAGCTGCTGCGCATGGAGGAGGAGCTCGGGCAGCGTCTGATCGGCCAGCACGAGGCCGTCCAGGCCGTCTCCGACGCGATCCGGCGGGCCCGCGCGGGCATCTCCGACCCCGACCGGCCGACCGGCAGCTTCCTGTTCCTCGGCCCCACCGGCGTCGGCAAGACCGAGCTGGCCAAAGCGCTGGCGGACTTCCTGTTCGACGACGAGCGGGCGATGGTCCGCATCGACATGAGCGAGTACTCCGAGAAGCACAGCGTCGCCCGCCTGGTGGGCGCCCCGCCCGGCTACGTCGGCTACGAGGAGGGCGGCCAGCTCACCGAGGCCGTGCGGCGCAGGCCGTACACCGTGGTGCTGCTCGACGAGGTGGAGAAGGCCCACCCCGAGGTCTTCGACATCCTGCTCCAGGTCCTGGACGACGGGCGGCTCACCGACGGGCAGGGCCGTACCGTCGACTTCCGCAACACGCTTCTGATCCTCACCTCCAACCTGGGCTCCCAGTTCCTCGTGGACCCGAAGCTGGACAAGGACGCCCAGCGCGACGCGGTGATGGAGGCGGTGCGGGGCCGGTTCAAGCCGGAGTTCCTGAACCGGCTCGACGACGTGATCCTGTTCGACGCGCTCGGCACCGAGGAGCTCTCCAAGATCGTGGATCTCCAGGTGGCGCACCTGGCCAAGCGGCTGGCCGACCGGCGGCTCGCCCTCACCGTGTGCCCGGCGGCGCGCGAGTGGCTGGCGCTGACCGGATACGACCCGCTGTACGGCGCCCGCCCGCTGCGCCGGCTGGTGCAGTCGGCGATCGGCGACCCGCTGGCCAAGAAGGTGCTCTCCGGCGAGATCAAGGACGGTGACGAGGTCGTGGTGGACCTCGACGACGCGAGGGACGCCCTCTCCATCGCTCCGGCAAGGAGTTGACCAGGGGCGGGTAAAAGCCGCTCCCGGCGGATGCCCCGCTGTTACCTTCAGCTGTCGTCTGACCGCTGGAAGCGACGGGGGGAGCGGTGAACGCATCGCGGAACGTGCGGGGGGTGCTCGCGGCCGCGGCGCTGGTGGCCGGGGTGAGCTGGCTGACGGCCGCTCCCGCCGCCGGCGCCGCCGACGGACAGCGTGTCCCCCGCGGTAACGGCCTGGTGGTGCCGGCCGTGGAACGGCTCGCGCGAACCGCCGGTCTGCCCGGCCTCTCCCGCGCCTCCGCCCTCATCAGCGTCGCGGACGCGGGCGGTGTCGCGGCGGGCCTCGGCTTTCCCGCCCTGCCCTTCGGTGTTCCCGGCCATCCCGGCCTGAGGTGGGTGGAGATGCTCTCCCCCATTCCGGATCTTCCCGGTCTGCCGGGCGCGCCCGCCGTCCGTGCCTGCCTCCGTCAGTGCGACACGTCGAGCAGCGCGTCCAGCTCGTCCTCCGGAAGGCCGAGGTCCACCCGGATCAGATAGCGGACCCGCAGGAGAGCGGAGTGCTCGTCGCTGCCCGGGACCGCCGCCCGGGCGCCGTCGGTGGCCCAGGCATGGGCCTCCCGTGGTTCCCCGTAGGCGGCGAGGGTCTCGGCCACGGCGAGGGAGGTGGCCGGGGAGACGTCGCCGTCGGCCTTGATCGCCTTGATCACCTCGTGGGCCTCACCCGGCTGCTCCAGTTCGAACAGCGTGTCGGCGATACCGGTCCGGGGATCGACGCCGATCTCCGTCCCGTCGTCCACCGCCCGCTGGAAGCAGTCGAGGGCACGGGCGGGCTGCCCGGCCTGCCGCCACGCCTCGGCGGCGAGCACGAGGATCGCCGCCCGCGGTATGTCTCCTGACACATATGCCTCGACCAGCGCCTCCAGTCGCCGGGCAAGCTCTTCGTGGTCGTCGGCCAAGAGGGCTCGCTCAAGAAGTCGATCGAGGTGCTCACGTGTCACATACGCCACACCGCGAGAGTACCGAGCGTGGCTCTGCTCCGTCCGCCCAATAACGGGTATCGGTTAAGTAATCGCATGTGCACACTTGACTACGCTCAGCGTGTTCTCCGAGGAAGCCGGGCATGTGAAGGGCACGTCCGCAGGCGAGAAACGGCAGCACGATTTCGCCGGGACGTCACGAGGAGGTCGTGGGGAGCCGGGGGAAGGAGCTGCGGTGGGCGTATCCAGGCAGGCGAGCTTCACCCTGGCGTGCGCGACTCTGCTGGCCGTGGTCGTTCCCGGATGCGCCGGATACCTCTCCGCGAGGATGGAGGCCGTCGAGAAGGCCTACCGCAACCTCGCCTCCCTGGAGGACCGGATGCGGGAGCCGGCCCTCGACGGGCAGACGCGGCGGATCGTCGCGCCCTTCCCGGTGCCGTGCGGGCTCCCCGCCCGCCCGCGGTCGGCCCCGGAGAAACCGGGCGGCTCAGAGAAGCCGGAGGAGCCGAAGGAGCCGGCTGAGTCGTCCGTCTCCGCCTCCGGACCGGGCACGGTCCGGGAGAGGACGGACCGGGTGGTGGATCGCGACCGCAGGCACAAGGGGCGCGAGGAACCCGGGGAGGTCATCTCACCGCTCAGGGAGACCGTGCAGGGCACGATCATCGAGAGGTGGTACCGGCCGGAGGGCCCGGAGCCGGCCGAGCGGCCCGGCGGACCGGTCCCCCGGCCTCTGGCGGAGAACCCCGCGGTCTCGCCGCCCGCCGGGAACCCCCTGGGCTGACCCGGGACGCCCACGGGAAACCTCGCACCGGCCTGGGACGACGCCCACCGGAAACCCCCTGAGCCGACCAGGGACGCCCGCCGGAACCCCGGGCAGGGCCCGGGACGCCCCGGCGGGTCACACCTTGGCGAACTGCCGGTTCAGGTAGCCCCGGATCAGCCGTTTGGCCTCCTCGACGATCTGCGGAGCACCCTCCGGATCGTGCCGGAAGGCCAGCTTCAGCACCGCGTCCCCGGCCTCGACCGCGACCATGATGGCCAGGTCGAGCTCCTCGCTGTCGGCCAGGCCGTACTCCTGGAGCAGCAGGCCGCGCAGCCGTCCGGCGATCACCGTGTTGTTCTCGGAGACCGCGTCGAGCAGGTTGAGATCGACCACGTCGCCGAAGTGCAGGGACCGGAATCCGGGCACGGTCCGGTGCATCTCCACGTACTCGTCGATGATCGCGTCGACCGCCTCCCACCAGCCGCCGTAGTCCTCCGAGAGGAAACGCATGCCGATCCGGGAGATGAAACGCTCCACGTGACGCCGGGTCACGGCCTGGGCGATGGCGCGTTTGTCCGGGAAGAACTGGTAGACCGAACCGATCGCGACACCCGCGCGCTCGGCGATCCGCGTGGTGGTCAGCGCCTCGTAACCGATCTCGTCCAGCAGGTCGGCGCAGGCGTCGAGCATCCTCTCGACACGCCGTGCGCTCCGCCGCTGGGTGGGCTGACGCCGCAGTGGAGCCTCACCGGACTCCTCAACAGGCAGGGTGGACACCCCACCATCTTGCCTGCCCGTTCCCTCCGGGTCAGGCCCTCTGAGCCAATCAGATGATTTGCCCGGCTATCAGGCGATCGAGGGAAACCACCGATTCGCACCGCCGAACGACCACCACTACGCATACCGCCGACCGGCTGATACTGCGCGCGTCACCGGCCGATCCCCGTCAGTCGGTCAGCGGACGCGGCTTCGCGGCCAGCCCCGTGCACCCGCGCAGCGCCTTCCAGCCCGTGACGGCCTGCTGACGGGCGGTCCCGGTGAGCGGAACCGGCACACCGCCCTGGATGGTGGCCGGGGTCCACTGGTCCTTGAGCACCTGGCGACCGTTGATCGTCAGAGTGAGCACGCCGGTCCTGCCGGTCTCCGGCCCCCAGTTGTAGAAGACGAAGTTGCCCAGGCCGTAGTTGACGTAGGCGTTCTTCAGGTAACCGCCGCCGAGCAGGATGTGCGCGTGCCCGCCCACGATCACGTCGGCCCCGGCCGCGACCAGCTTGGGAGCCAGGCCCCGCTGCGCCTCGTTCGGGCACTTCTGCAGCTCGGTGCCCCAGTGCAGGTGCACGATGACGGTGTCGGAGGTGCGCCGTGCCCTGCGCACCTCCTGGATGAGCCGCGCCTCGTTCTTGGCGGAGGCCAGCCCGCCCTTGTCGCCCGAGGCCGTCCAGGAGGAGATGAACTCGGCGTCGAGCACCTGGGTCGCACCGATGATCGCCACCCGGTTGCCGTTGACGGTCGTCCGCCACGGCCTGTACGCCTCGGCCTCGTTCTTGCCGACGCCCACCATCGGGAACTTCGCGCGCTTGATCGCGGCCAGCGAGTCGGCCAGCCCGCTCTCCATGTAGTCCATGCCGTGGTTGTTGGCCATGGACGCCACGTCCACCCCGGCCGCCTTCAGCGCGGTGAGCGCGCTGGCGGGAGCCCGGAAGGTGTACTGCTTGCCGGGAGCGGGGGTACCTCCGGTGGTGATGGCGGTCTCCAGGTTCACCATGGCGAGGTCGGCCTTGCGCAGCACCGAGGCGATCGGCCCCATCGCGGTGCGCGCGTTCGAGTTGAGGCGGGTCCTGAGGACCCCCTCGAAGTGCACGTCACCACCGAAGGAGATGGTGTACGGCCTGCGCTCGGGGGTGGGGGTGGGCTCGGCCGGGGTGGTCGGCTTCTCCGCGACGTCCGGCGCCGCCCCCGGACTGGCGGACTCGGCTGCCGAACAGGCGGCGGCGAGCAGAACGGAGGCGGTGGCGGCGAAGGCCACCCCGAGACGGCGGGTATACGTGTTCATCGCTATCGAGCATGCCATCTCGTGTGCGGTGTAGGGGACAACTCGCCCGTCGGGAAATCCGTCCATCTAGGCTGGAGGAGATCTAAAAGTTGAAGAATTCACGTTCGCGGCCCGAGCCGAAGGCGGCCGAAGACGGCGACCTGCTCCGCCGGGCCGGACTGCGGGTGACCGCGGCCCGGCTGGCGATCCTGCAGACCGTCCGGGAAGGCGACCACCTCGACGTGGAGACCATCCACCAGGGCGTACTGCAACGGGTCGGCCAGGTCTCCCTGCAGGCCGTCTACGACTCCCTGAACGCGTTGCACGGCAAGGGGCTGCTCCGCCGGATCGAACCGGCGGGCAGTCCCGCCCGCTACGAGACCCGGGTGGGAGACAACCATCACCATCTCGTCTGCCGCCGGTGCGGCCGGGTCACGGACGTCGACTGCGCCGTGGGGCACGCGCCCTGCCTCGACCCGGCCTCCGACGCCGGATACCTCGTCGACGAGGCGGACGTCACCTACTGGGGCGTCTGCCCCGCCTGCCGCTGACAGCCCCGTGAGGCGAGGGCGGCAGGAGACCCGGTGGCCTCACGGCGGCTCCCACGCTGGCGGCGCAGCGGGGAGCCGCTCTGCTCCCCTTGTCACGGGGTCTCCTGCTCCAGGGTTTCCGTTGCTACAGGATTTCCGTTGCTACAGGTCGAACTCGCCGTCCTTCACTCCGGCGATGAACGCCTCCCACTCGGCCGGGGTGAAAACCAGGGCCGCGGCTTCAGGGGCCTTGCTGTCCCGGACGCCGATCTGCCCACCGGAGAGCCGGGAGACCTCCACACAGTTCCCCAGCGAGCTCCGGCTGCTCTTTCTCCATACGGCACCCGAAAAATCGGAATCAATCATGTTGCGTTCTCTCTTTGCGGCGGAAGCATCTTCGGTTCCCTCCGGGACGACCACCCCATGGTGCGGGAAGGATGCTATCTCCAACGTTCTGCTATAACGCTTTCGATGAGCTCCCTGGACGCGTCGACGCCGAACGCCTCAGCCTGAAGCTGGCTGAAGGCGATCTCATAGTCATAGACCAGTTTCTCGTTCTCCACGAAACGCGATTCGTGGAGCGCCTCCAGATAGACCATGTCATGGAACTCTGGAAACGAGAGATGCAGGAAAGAACCAGTATTGATCGGACTCAGACCGCTCAACGGCAACACCTGCACCCGAATGTTCGGCATTCTGGACCACTCGATCAGGCGTTCAAGCTGTTCGCGCATCACGGTCGCGCCGCCGAAGCGGCGCAGCAGCACCGACTCGTCCAGAACCACCCAGAGCCTGAGCGGGTCCACGCCTCTGAGGAGATCCTGTCGAGCCATGCGCGCCTTGACCAGATCACGGAGCTCACCCGGCGGAATCCGCATAACGGCCTGCATGGCACGGGTGACCTCGCGGGCGTAGTCTTCGGTCTGGAGCAGACCCGGCACAACCTGGGGTTCCCAGTTCAGCGCCGATGTCGCCTCCGCCTCCAGCCCCAGCAAGGTGATGAGTTCTGGGGACAGGGACTCAGAGTAGTCCTCCCACCATCCTCTCCGGGTCGCGTCCCGGTGAAGATCAAGTAACTCCTGCCGCCGGGTCTCCTCCACCTCGTACAGCTCGGCGAGAGCCTCGACGTCGCTCCGGCGCGGCATCGTCTTGGCATTCTCGATCCGGCTCACCTTGGACGCCGACCATTTCAATCGCGTCGCGACGTCTTCACCGCTGAGGGCGCGGCGTTCACGCAGCCGGCGCAACTCCTGACCGAGCCTGAGCCGGCGAACGGTCGGACTGCCGCGTTCGAGCACTGTCCTCCCCCCTCACCGATGCGAAGCCGTACCGCTGTGAAGCCGTACCACCGCAGGGTTGCCCGAGAGCCTCCTCGGAGGATCTCGGGCTCATCGTACACTGCAAGTTGCACGGAATGCTGCGGCCATTTCTTCTGCGGTTCTCAGACTTCCCGCACCCTGGACTTCACGGAGCAGCCGGTTGTCTAGAGAGCCTCCGCGCAGGTTACGGACTCGCATGAAGATTTTTCACGAATTCCGGGACCATTCGCCCCACGTATTCTTCGTCCCTCTCACGTCGCTCCCGTCACTGGATCCGCGGCCCGTCGGCATGTTCCGATGCAAGTTGCACGAAGGATTGCACTCCAACTTCCCCGATATTTCCGTAGAAGGTATTGCGGCATTTGACATACGGGAGGACTATCTGCTTAGGGGCCCTGCCAGGCGAGATCGTCAGATCGTCTCAGGCTCGCCGACGACCACGGGAGGCAGACGGGGGAGCAGAAGGAAGCAGCGCACGACGGCTCACAGTCGCACACATCCGATCTCACAAACGATCGCACGAAGTGATCGCGAAAGCCCTGAACGGGCGAAGGACGCACCGGGCCGGCGGCCACCAGCCCGGTTGCCGAAAGAGCTCCGCATCGACGCCACGAAAGGAGCCTCCCATGCATTTTCACGGTACCAACGGGATCTCCAGGGTCAAAATCTGGGTCCTTCACCAGATCGACCGGGCCGACCAAGAACTCTGCATGGACCAGGACGAATGGGCCTACCGGCTCGGTTGGACCGTTAAAAAGACCGGATTCGGGGGCCGGCACTACCGTAATCCCCTGTTCGACCTGCAGAAGGCCGAACGCATATACGCGGAGGTCTACGCGGAGAGCGTGAGCGGGAATGTCGCCGCGTAACCGCCGCAACGTCCTCCACCGGCCGCTGGACGGCCGGGGCGAGACCGGTTGGACCACCCCTCGGAAGCGGTCGCGCGAGACCGGAGGGGAACCGCGGAGGCGCCGCCTCCCCCGGCCGGCGTGACCGCCCGGGGAAGCCCCGGAGACCTGCTCCGGGGCTTCCTTTCGTCCCCGGTAGCGGGAATGATGAGTTCATTCGCCGAACTCAGGAGTGCCCATGAGAACCGCGCACCGGACCTGTCCCCTCTGTGAGGCCGTGTGCGGCCTGCGGCTCACACTCGACGACACCGGGCACGTCGTCTCGGTCAAGGGTGACCCCGACGACCCCTTCTCCAGGGGTTTCATCTGCCCCAAGGGGGCCAGCCTCGGCGCCCTCGACGAGGACCCCGACCGGTTGCGCGCCCCGATGGTCCGCGACGGCGACGGCCGGTGGCGCGAGGTCACCTGGGAGGAGGCCTTCCGCGCCGTCGAACGCGGCCTGTCCGGCGTGGTCGAGGCCCACGGCCGCCAGGCCCTGGCGATCTACCTCGGCAACCCGAACGCGCACACCATGGCCGGGGCCCTGTACAACCCTCCGCTGATCAAGGCCCTCGGCACCCGGAACATCTTCTCCGCCAGCACCGCCGACCAGATGCCCAAACACGTCTCCTGTGGCCTGATGTTCGGCGACCCGCTCGCCATCCCGGTGCCCGACCTGGACCGTACGGACTACCTGCTGATGCTCGGCGCCAACCCGCTGGAGTCCAACGGCTCGCTCTGCACCGCCCCCGACTTCCCCGGCCGGCTGAAGGCCCTGCGCCGGCGCGGCGGCCGGTTCGTGGTCGTCGACCCGCGCCGCACGCGCACCGCCGCCCTCGCCGACGAACACGTTTTCGTCCGGCCCGGCACCGACGCCTACCTGCTGTTCGGCATCGTCCACACCCTCTTCGCCGAGAACCTCACCTCGGTCGGCGTCGCGGTCGAGGGCCTGGAGCGGATCCGCGAGCTGGCCGAGGAGTTCTCCCCCAAGGCCGTGGCCGAGATCTGCGGGGTGCCCGCCGACGTCATCACGCGGCTGGCGCGCGAGCTGGCCGACGCCCCCACGGCCGCCGTCTACGCCCGCATCGGCACCTGCACCGCCGAGTTCGGCACCGTCGCCCAGTGGCTGGTGGACGTGATCAACGTTCTGACCGGCAACCTCGACCGCCCCGGCGGGGTCATGTTCGCCAAGACCGCCGTCGAGATCGGCCGCAGGAGCAGGCCGTACCGCACAGGACGCTGGCACAGCCGGGTGCGCGGCCTGCCGGAGGCCAACGGCGAGCTGCCGGTGGCCACCCTCGCCGACGAGATCGAGACGCCTGGCGAGGGCCAGGTCAGGGCGCTGGTCACGGTGGCGGGCAACCCGGTGTTGTCGGCGCCGAACGGCACCCGGCTGGACCGGGCCTTCGCCGGTCTGGAGTTCATGGTCTCCGTCGACCCCTACCTCAACGAGACGACCCGGCACGCGCACGTCATCCTCCCGCCGCCCCCGGTGCTGCGCTCGCCGCACTACGACCTGTCCCTGCTGTTCGTGGCCGTGCGCAACTACGCCCGGTTCTCCCCGCCGGTGCTGCCGCCGGAGCCGGGACGCCCCTCGGAGGCGGAGATCCTGGCCAGGTTGGCGATGATCGCCTCCGGGCAGGGCGCGGACGCCGACCCCGCCCTGCTGGACGAGCTGATCCTCGACCAGATGTTGCGCAGGGCGGTCGAGACGCCGGGCTCGCCCGTCGAGGGTCAGGACGTCGCCGAACTGCGCGCCGCGCTGGACGGGGAGAGCGGGGCGGAGCTGCGGCTGGACGCCATGCTCAAGCTGGGCCCCTACGGGCTGTCGCTGGCCGCGCTCCGGGAGCACCCGCACGGGCTCGACCTCGGCCCGCTGGAGCCCCGCCTGCCGGAGATGGTGTGCACCGCCTCGGGACGGGTGGAGCTGGCCCCGCCGCAGCTGGCCGAGGATGTCGTACGGCTCCGCGAGCGGCTGGCCGTACCGCCCGCGGAGATCGTGCTGATCGGGCGGCGGCACCTGCGGTCCAACAACAGCTGGCTGCACAACGTGGGGCCGCTGGTCGGCGGGAGCAACCGGTGCACGCTGCAGATCAACCCGCAGGATGTGGCCCGGCTCGGGCTCGACGGTCACGCCGTGGTGCGCAGCGCGGCCGGAGAGCTGACCGTGCCGCTGGAGCCCACCGAGTCGATCATGCCCGGGGTGGTGAGCCTGCCCCACGGCTGGGGACACGCCGGGACCGTCCAGCGGGTCGCCGCGGAGCACGCCGGGGTCAGCGTGAACGCGCTGACGGACGAGTCCAGGATCGACGTCCCCTCCGGGAACGCCGTGTTCAACGGGGTTCCGGTCACGCTCACGCCTGCCTGAAAGCACGGCCGATCGGGAAACATGTCGCGGCTCGGACTAGGCTTGCGCAGGTGACCACCCCTCCAGAACAGGACCGTCTGCACGCTCAGCTCGCCTTCGCGATGGAAATCGACAAGCTCAGACGGATCGTCCGCCGCAACACCCTGTTGGACGGGTCCCGCCGGGAGAACGACGCCGAGCACTCGTGGTACGTGGCCATGTTGGCGATGGTGCTGGCCGAGCACGCGCCGCCGGGGATCGACCTGGACAGAGTCGTCGCGATGCTGCTCGTCCACGACATCGTCGAGATCGACGCGGGAGACACGTTCATCTACGACACCCCGGCCGTCGAGGCCCAGCTGGGCATCGAGCGCAAGGCCGCCGACCGCATCTTCGGCCTGCTCCCCCGGGACCAGGCCGAACGGTTGCGCGCGCTCTGGGACGAGTTCGAGGAGCGCGTGACCCCCGAGGCCCGTTTCGCCAAGGCCCTCGACCGGATCGCGCCGATTCTGGCCAACCACCACAACGAGGGCGGCACCTGGTCGCTCTACAAGGTGACGGCCGAGCAGGTGCTGGAGAAGGTAAAGATCATCGAGGAGGGGTCACCGACGCTCGGCGCCTACGCCACCGAGATCGTTGAACTCTCCATCAGCCGGGGACATCTGGAGCGTGCATAACGCGGTTCCCGGGTAGGTCCCTATAACCTGAGAGGGGGGCGATGGTGGAGGAAACAGTGAAAACGGGGCGCCGGAGCCTCAGACGGATGGTGCCCCCGATTGATCTCCCCGGCCGGATTGAGAGATCTTCGAGAGCCGACCAGCCGATCCGCGGACTGGCCAAGGCGGTACGCCAGCGGATCGGCCCCGGCCGGTTGCGCGACGTGCTGCACGGGGTGCCCTTCGGCAAACCCCTCCATCCTCCGCTCGCCACATTCAGTCTGGGCTGCCTGCTGGGCACGGCGGTGCTCGACCTGGTGAAGGCCGACCCCCGCGCGACGCGGGCGCTGCTCACCGCCGGGCTCGGCAGCGTGCTCCCCACGGCGGCGGCCGGGATCACCGACTGGTCCTCCCTCCACCGGGAGCAGCAGCGGGTCGGGTTCGTGCACGCGATCGCCAACCTGACCGCGGTCGGCCTCTACGGCGGGTCGCTGGCGATGCGGCTGGCCGGCCGCGAGCGGACCGGGCGGATGCTGGCGTTCGCGGGCCTGGGGGCGGCGAGCCTGGGCGGCTACCTGGGCGGCCACCTGGCCTACCGGCAGGCCGCCGGCGCCAACCACGCCGAGTCGGTCACCCACCTGGTCCCGCTCGGCTGGCATGACCTGTGCGCGCTGAAGGACCTGCCGGACGGCCGCCCGGTCGCCCGGCGGCTGGGCTACATCGACCTGTTCGTGCTGCGGGCGGGTGAGGCGGTGACGGTGCTCGCCGACCGCTGCGCGCATCTGGCGGGGCCGCTGCACCAGGGACGGCTGGTCTCCGAGGACGGGGACACCTGCGTGGTGTGCCCGTGGCACGGGAGCACCTTCCGCCTGGCGGACGGGTCCGTCGCCCACGGTCCCGCGACCGCGCCGCAGCCGTCCTTCGAGACCCGCATCCGCCGCGACGGCATCATCCAGGTCCGCCCGGCCCAGGCCTGATCTCAGTTCAGGCCTGCCCGATCCAGGCCGGACCGGGCCCAGGCAAGGTCGGGCCGGGTCCAGGCCAGGCCAGGCCGGTACGGCGGCGCCGTACCGGACGGCACGGCCGTACCGGGTCACGTGGACGGACCGTCAGTCGTCGGAGGCACCGTCGGCGGGATGCTCCACCAGGGCGAGAATCCGGCTGGACATGAACCGGGCGGTACGCACCGGCGTACCGCTCCGGGTGACCTCGCTCACCTCGACCACGCCGCCACGCTGGTTGGCGACCTCCACCCGGCGGCCCGCCTTGGTCGCGGCGACCTCGTACGTGCGCGAGGTATCTCCCGCATCGATAACGATCTCTACCCTGTCGCCTTTCATGCCGGTTTTATACCCATAAGGTGCAGGTTTTATCCGTACACCAGTTTGATAATCGCGGCGATTCCGACACAGACGATGAACCCGCGCAGCACCGGAGCGGGCAACTTCCGGCCCACCTTCGCGCCCAGGAACCCGCCGATCGTCGCGCCCGCCGCCACCAGCAGCACCGCCGTCCAGTCCACCGCGGCCTCGGCGAACAGGTCCAGTGCGTCGGCGAGGATGAACAGCACCGCCGCGGCGGCGTTGACCACCAGCGCGAGCACGTTCTTGGCGGCGTTCACCCGCTGCAGGTCGTCGTCGAGGAAGATGCCGAGCAGCCCGATGAGCAGCACGCCCTGGGCCGCGCCGAAGTAACCGCCGTAGATCCCGCCCGCGAAGACGCCGAGCCAGAGCCAGGGACCGCCGTGCGGGTGCTGGTGCTCGCGCCAGGCGCTCACCCACGCACTGAGTCTCGGCTGGAGGACGACCAGCACGCACGCCAGGCCGATCAGGATCGACACGACCACGGTGAAGGTGCGCTCGGGCAGGGAGAGCAGGAGCACACCGCCGATGAGGGAGCCGAGCAGCGACCCGAGGCCCAGCCGGATCAGCCGGTCACGCTGCCCCTTCAGCTCGGCGCGGTAGCCCAGCGCCCCGGTCAGGGAGCCGGGCACCAGCCCGATGTTGTTGGAGACGTTGGCCACGATCGGCGGCAGCCCCACCGCCACCATCGTGGGGAACGTGATCAGCGATCCCGAGCCGACGACGGCGTTGATGCCCCCGGCCCCGATGCCGGCCGCGAACACCGCGACCGCCTCCCACGGCGTCATCACGCCCTCCTCGCTCGTACGGCTCGCGCCCGGGAACGGTGCACGGCCCTCACCGCACCTTAGGAGGGTGTCCGCGTCAGCCTGTGGCGGGGGTGTCCTTTCCGCTGATCTCGTGTCCGGCGGCGCCCCGCTCGCCGGAGGCGCCGGACATGCCCGCGGCGGGTCCGGCGCCGTTGGCGGCGGGGCCCCCGGAGCTCTCCGCGCCGCCCGCCGCACCGGTGATGTTCGTGAACAGACCGCCCAGCCCTTCCAGGGCCCGGCCCATCTCGGAGGGCACGATCCACACCTTGTTGGCGTCGCCCCTGGCGATCTCGGGGAGCGTCCTGAGGTACTGGTAGGCCAGGAGCTCCTGATCGGGCTTGCCCTCGTGGATGGCCCGGAAGACCATCGCGATGGCGTCGGCCTCGCCCTTGGCCCGCATCGCCTTCGCCTCCGCCTCCGCCTGGGCCTTCAGCACCGCGGCCTCGGCGTCACCGCGCGCCTTGAGGACCACCGCCTGCTTCTGGCCCTCGGCCGTGAGGATGGCCGCCTGCTTCTGCCCCTCGGCGGCGAGCACGGCGGCCCGCTTGTCGCGGTCGGCGCGCATCTGCTTCTCCATCGAGTCCTGGATGGAGGCGGGCGGGTCGATCGCCTTGAGCTCGACCCGGTTGACCCGGATGCCCCACTTGCCGGTGGCGTCGTCGAGGACCCCGCGCAGCTCGGTGTTGATCTCCTCCCGCGAGGTCAGCGTGCGTTCCAGGTCCATGCCGCCGACCACGTTGCGCAGCGTGGTCACGGTGAGCTGCTCGACACCGATCAGGAAGTTGGCGATCTCGTAGGTGGCCGCCCTGGGGTCGACGACCTGGAAGTAGATGACCGTGTCGATGGAGACCACGAGGTTGTCGGAGGTGATGACCGGCTGCGGCGGGAACGAGACGACCTGCTCCCGCAGGTCGATCGTCCCCTTGATCCGGTCGATGAAGGGAACGACCAGGTTCAGCCCCGGAAGGAGCGTGCGATGGTAGCGCCCGAGCCTCTCCACGATCCCCGCGGTGGCCTGAGGCACGATGCGGACCGTGCGGACCAGCGCGAACCCCGCGATGGCCACCACGATGAGGGCGGCGATGAGCGATGGTCCCATATGGCCACTCCGGGTGGTCGAGTCAAATGGTTCCTTGTCCCGGGATGATATTTCGTTTTACTTTTGTTTACCGTGAGCGCGTCATAACGACTTAGAACTGATGCGCCCGGGCGTACCAGCGCCCGTCCGAACTGCGTTCCAGGGTGAGCGGGATGCCGAACGTCCGGGCGAGGTTGTCGGCGGTCATCACATGCTCGATCGGCCCCTGGGCGACCACGGAGCCGTGCCGGAGCAGCAGCGCGTGGGTGAAGCCCACGGGCACCTCCTCCACGTGGTGGGTGACCAGCACCATCGTGGGAGCCTTCGGATCGTTCGCGAACGTCGCCAGTCGGCGCACCAGGTCCTCCCGGCCGCCCAGGTCCAGCCCGGCCGCGGGCTCGTCCAGCAGGAGCAGCTCGGGGTCCGGCATGAGCGCCCTGGCGATCTGCACCCGCTTGCGTTCACCCTCCGACAACGTGTTGAAGCGGCGCCTGATCAGGTGGGCGCAGCCGAACTGGTCGATCAGCTCGACGGCCCGGGTGACGTCGTGGGAGTCGTACTCCTCCGTCCAGCGGCCGAGGATCGCGTAGGAGGCGGTGAGCACGAGGTCGATCACCTTCTCCTCCGGCGGCACCCGCTCCGCCAGCGCCGCGCTCGCGAGCCCGATCCGGGGACGGAGGTCGAACACGTCGGTCTGGCCGATGCGCTCGCCCAGGACCTCCGCCACGCCCTCCGTGGGGAACAACATGGTCCCCACGACCTGGAGCAACGTCGTCTTGCCCGCGCCGTTGGGACCGATGACGACCCACCGCTCGTCCTCGTGAACGGTCCAGTCGATGTCCCGGAGCAGGGCCGCCCCGTCTCTGCGGACGGTGACGTCCTGTAGCCGAAGCACCTGACCGCCCATTCCGCCATGCCTCCTTGAGAGTAGCTCGATCAAAACCTATTGCAGGATGAGGACATATCGTGGACCGGTGCACCCTGATTCACCCATCGCGGCCACACTGGTCTGCTGGGGCAACGCCTGGCTCACCGGGCAGGCCGGTCTCGACGAGGCCGCCGACCGGGTGGAACGGCAGGCCGGCCCGCAGCTCGTCGGCGCCGGTGACGGCGACGTCCCCCTCCGCGCCTTCCTCGCGGACCTGCGCATCGAGGGCATGTCCTCACTGCGCCTGGCCCTCCCCGTCCCGGGCGATCCCCTCGGCCTCACCGGACCGCCCTCTTTCAACAGCGCGGCCATCGAGGCCGGGCAGGCGACGATCGCCGTCCTTCCCGGCAGATGCGTCGGGCTGGTCCCGGAGCGCGACCTTCGCGGATCGTCCTACGACGGGGTGCGCTGGAGCACGTTCGAGGCCTCCGCCGCCGCTCCCGACGTGCCCTCCCTGCCCGAGGCCGAGCGTGCCCTGACTCTCGCGATGCACACGGCCACCGACGCCCTGCTCGGCGTGGAGGGACCGGCCCAGGGCCACCGGCTGACGCGACGCGACGACGACGGCCTCGCCCCCGGCTATCCCGCCCGCGCCCACCGGGTCGCCGCCCTGGCCGCCCGCCTGTCCGCCGTCCTCCGCCTCGCCGACGACCGGGGCCTCACCTCGGCCCAGGTCTCCGTCCGGAGCCAGGCCCTGCGCGATCTCGACCGCGCGGTACGGCGTGCGCGCGTGGCCGCCCACCACGCCATCACCGAACTCGTCTAGGGAGTGCCGGTCCAGGCCCGGAGACCTCAGGCCAGGCCGTGCCGTACGGCGTACAACGCGGCCTGGGTCCTGTCCTGCACCCCCAGTTTCATCAGGACGTTGGAGACGTGGGTCTTGACCGTCTTCTCCGCCACCGCCAGGTCCCGGGCGATCTCCCGGTTGGAGCGGCCGGAGGCGATCAGGATGAGCACCTCGCGCTCGCGCTCGGTCAGCGGCGCCACCGGCTCGGGCCGGGACGGCACGGGAGCGGCCCCGCCCGGACGGGCGTCACCGGCACCGGCACCGGCACCGGCACCGGCACCGGCACCGGCACCGGCCAGCATGGCCTCCGCGGCCTCGGGGGCCAGCAGCACCTGCCCGCCGTGGACCGCGCGGACGGCCTGGACGAGCGCCGTGGGCTCGACGTCCTTGTAGAGGAACCCCGCCGCTCCGGCCCGTATGGCCGGGGCCACGTCACCGCGGTCACCGACCGAGGTCAGCACCAGCACGCGCGGCCTCAGGCCCCGTTCGGCGAGCCGTACCAGCGTGCCGAGGCCGTCGAGGACCGGCATCTTCAGATCGAGCAGGAGCACGTCCGGGGAGAGCGACTCCACCAAGTCCACCGCCTCGGCTCCGTCACCCGCCTCCCCCACCACGTCGAGGTCCTCCTGCAGGTCCAGGAAGGTGCGCAGCCCCTGCCTGACGACCGGGTGGTCGTCGGCGATCAGCACCCGGATCATCCCGCCGTCCTCCTCTCCACGGCCCGTCGGTCCCGTCCGCCCCGGGTCACGCCGGGACCTCCATCCGCACCAGCGTGCCGCGTCCCGGCTCCGAGGTCACCCGCACGCTCCCGCCCAGCGACTGCGCCCGGTCGCTCATCGAGGCGATGCCCAGCCCGCGCCCGGAGGCCGCGGACACGTCGAAACCGGTCCCGTCGTCCAGCACCTCCAGGACGACCAGGCCGTCCTCGCAGCCGAGCCGTACCGTCACCGTCTCCGCCGCCGAGTGCCGGGAGGCGTTGTGCAGCGCCTCCTGCGCCACCCGCAGCACCGCCACCTCGATCGCCGGGTCGAGCACGCAGACCGGCCGCTCCTCGAACGTGAACGACGCCGGGTGGAGCCGGTCGAGCAGGCGGACGTGCTTGCGGAGCGTCTCGGCCAGACCGTGGCGGTCGAGCTCCGCCGGGCGCAGCTCCACGATGACCGCCCGGAGCTCGGCGAGGGCCTCACCGGCCAGCCGCTCGACCCGCTCCAGCTCCCCCAGCGCCCGTTCCGGGTCACGGGTGACCAGTGAGGCCGCCGCCTGGGCGGTGAGCCGCAGGGAGAACAGCTTCTGGGTCACCGCGTCGTGCAGTTCCCGCGCCATCCGGGTGCGCTCCTCCACCAGAGCGAGCTCCCGGCCGCTCTCGTAGAGGCGGGCGTTGGTGAGGGCGATCGCGGCGTGCGCGGCGAACATGGTCAGCAGCCGCTGGTCGGCTTCGGTGAACCCGCCCGGAACCCGCTTGTTGGACAGGAAGATGATGCCGAGCACCCGGTCGCCGTCGCGGATCGGCACCCCGAGGAAGTCCTTCAGCACCGGGTGGGCGCGCGGCCAGTACTCGAACCGGGGGTCGCGGCGGATGTCGGGCAGCCGGACCGGCGCGCCCTCGCGCAACATCGCCCCCAGCATCCCGTGCTGGCGGGGCGTCGGGCCGATGGCCGCCCATTCCTCGTCGGAGATGCCCTCGGCGACGAACTCGGCGAACGCCCCGTCCTCGTCGGGCACCCCCAGGGCCGCGTAACGCGCGTCCAGGAGACACTGCGCCGAGCGGACGATCACCTGGAGCACCTCGCGCACCGACAGGTGCCGGGTCACCGCGAGCACGGCGGAGCTCACCGCCTGGAGGACGGCGTCGCGGTCCCCGTCCTCCAGACTGTCTGAACCCGCCGGGCCCGCGGAACGTACCGGGCTTTCGGAACTCACAGGAAAACTCTAGGCAACCGGGCCGCCCTCCGGACCGCGTCAGGGATCCGTCATGGGTCCTAGGCCCATGGACCCGGGCGTGACCGGTCCCACGGCCGATGTACGGCGGGCTCCGGCTTCCTAGCGTCATAACCATGACGAGAACAGCGACGAAGACGGCACTCATCACCGGCGCCTCCCGCGGGCTGGGCCTGGCGCTGGCCCGTGCCCTGGCCGGTGACGGCTGGCGGCTCATCCTCACCGCGCGCGGCGTGGACGCGCTCAAACCCGTCGCGGACGAACTCGGCGCCCTCGCTCTCGCCGGGGACGTGTCCGACCGGGTGCACCAGGAACGGCTGGCGCAGGCCGTACAGGACCACGGCGGCCTGGATCTGCTGGTCAACAACGCCTCCGGGCTGGGCGTGACACCGCTGCCGCCGCTGGCCTCCTACCCGCTGGACGTCCTGGCGGACCTGTTCGGCACCAACGTGCTGGCCCCGCTGGCACTGATCCAGGCGGTCGTCCCCAGCCTGCGGGAGCGGGGCGGCGCGGTCGTCAACATCTCCTCCGACGCGGCCGTGGAGGCCTACGAGGGCTGGGGCGGGTACGGCGCGACCAAGGCCGCGCTGGACCAGATCTCCAACGTGCTGGCCGTCGAGGAGCCCCGGGTCGCGGTCTGGTGGGTGGATCCGGGCGAGATGAACACGGGCATGCTCGCCGACGCGGTCGGCGCCGAGGAGGCCGCGGCGGCCCCCGGTCCCGAGACGGTCGTGCCCACGCTGCTCCGCCTGATCCGGGAACGCCCGGCCAGCGGACGGGTGAGCCACGCATGAGCAGCGGCGGACGCGGACGGCACGCAGGCACGGAGACGGCGGAGGGGAACCCATGGGGAAGACCGTGACAGGCCTCTTGGACGGTGACATCGGCGGCGGCATCGTTGGTGGAATCGGTGGCGGCATCGAGGACTTCACGCTCCCTCCCGAACTGGAGGCGCACGAGCCGCCGGAGGCGCGGGGACCGGGACTGACCCGCGACGCGGTCCGCCTGCTGGTCTCCCGCGGGACGTCCGGCGGGTCCCGCGGGGACGGCGGGATCGGGATGGCCGGGGAAATCGGGGAGATCGGCAGGACCGGCGAGGTCGGCAGGACCGGGGAGACCGAGGGGGCCGGGGAGATCAGCCACCACGCGTTCACCGACCTGCCGCACCTGCTCCGCCCGGGTGACCTGCTCGTGGTCAACAACTCCGCCACGCTCCCCGCGGCGGTCCACCTGGACCGGCTCGCCGTGCACTTCTCCACCGAGCACGAGGACGGCACGTGGCTGGTCGAACTGCGCCGCCGTACGGCCTCCGCCACCGAGCCCTACCCCGGCGGCGCCGACGGCGAATGGCTGCCGCTGCCCGGCGGGGCCACCCTGCGGCTGCTGGAGCGCCGGACGCCGCGCCTGTGGCGGGCCCGGCTGGACCGGCCGGTCCCCGCCTACCTGGACCGGTACGGCGTGCCGATCCGCTACTCCTACGTGGGGCGGGACTGGCCGCTGGCCGACTACCAGACCGTGTTCGGCCTCGTCCCGGGGAGCGCGGAGATGCCCAGCGCCGGGCGGCCGTTCACCGCCGCGCTGGTCACCGAGCTGGTGTCACGCGGGATCGGCGTCGCGCCCATCACGTTGCACACGGGTGTGGCGTCGCCGGAGAAGGACGAACCGCCCTACCCGGAGCGCTTCGAGGTGACCGAGGCGACCGCGCGGCAGGTCAACCTCGCCCGGGAGACGGGCGGGCGGGTGATCGCGGTGGGCACGACCGTGGTGCGGGCGCTGGAGACGGTCGCCACCGGCTCGGGCCGGGTCCGGGCCGCACGGGGCTGGACGTCCCACGTCGTCACTCCGATGTCCGGGGTGCGGGTGGTGGACGGCCTGGTCACCGGGCTGCACGAGCCGCGCTCCAGCCATCTGCTGATGTTGTCGGCGATCACCGGGCGGGACCTGCTCGCCCGGTCCTATGAGGAGGCGCTGAAGGAGCGGTATCTCTGGCACGAGTTCGGTGATCTCCACTTGATCCTGAGATAGCCGGATATATGGTGATCTGCGGAAGCGGCCGTCCGTGCTCGACCGATCAAGGTTCCGGCTGGTCGGCCGCGAGGAGAGGTCAGTGAACCGCAAGGGATCTCCAAGTCGGTTCCCCCACTATGATCACAAGAACCGAACCCCGACTGGAGTGACTCATGCGCCGGCACCTGACCGCCCTCGCCGCCACCGCCCTGGCTGGAGGCATGCTGTTCGTCCCGCACGCGGCGAACGCCCAGACCCACACCGCCCCGGCCCGCACCGCGGTCCAGGAGCCCGCACCGCTGTCGCCGATCAAGCTGACCGCCTCTTACCCCCGCCGGGCCAAGGCGGGCACGACGATCACCTACACGCTCAAGGCCAAGAACGCCGGCGAGTGGGCCAGCGACATCGTCTATGTCGTGGGATACGTCCCCAAGCAGGCCGGCAAGGTCAAGGTCACCGGACCCTCCGGCTCCTACTGCGAGGTCGACAAGCGCGAGATCGCCTGCCTGCTCGACACTCTCAACCCGGGCAAGACGGCCACCGTCAAGGTCAAGGTGTGGCTCAGGAGCAGCTCCTCGGGCACCGCGACGGCCGAGTTCGCCAGCGCCTCGGTCGACGTGCCCGCGGGCGGCCTCGACGCCTTCGAGGTCCACGGATACGAGCCGGGCGTGGACCTGAAGTACGTGAAGGTGAAGACCCGCATCACCCGATAGCGCGGAACAGGCCGGAGCCTCCGTACCACCCGGGCGGAGGCTCTTCGCCGTCCGCACGGCCCCGCGCGCGGACGCGTACCCTCCGGACGGCGGCGGACGGTGTCGCCCGCGTGACCGTGCCGCCGCGGCGCAATGTGCGGACAACCGCATATGCGCCGGAGCCCCGGAACGGGCAGGATCACTCCATGACCACTCCGGCCGCGCTCAGGATCGTCCTGGCCGAAGACCATTACCTCGTGCGCGAGGGCACCCGTCAGCTCCTGGAGTCATCCGGGGAGATCAGCGTGGTGGCCGCGGTGGGCACCGCCGACGAGCTGCTCGACGCCGCCCGGCGGCTCCGGCCCGACGTGGTGGTGACCGACATCCGGATGCCGGGCTCCACCGAGCTCGTACGGCCCGGCATGGAGGGCATCGACGCCGCGCACCGGCTCCGGGCGGGCTCCCACGGCTCCGGCTCCGTCGGGATCGTGGTGCTCTCGCAGTTCTCCGACGCGATGTTCGCGCTCGACCTGTTCAAGGACGGCACCGAGGGGCGGGCCTACCTCCTCAAGGACCGGGTCGGCGACCTCGACGAGCTGCTCAGCGCGATCCGGTCCGTGGCGGCGGGCGGCTCGGTGATCGACCCGAAGGTGGTGGAGGGCCTGCTGGCCAAGCGCGGCGTGCGCGACAGTCCGCCACCCGCCGAGCTGACCCCTCGCGAGCTGGACGTGTTGCGCGAGATGGCCCACGGCCTGTCCAACGGCGGCATCGCCCGAGCCCTGCACCTGTCGGTGTCCGCGATCGAGAAACACGTGAACTCGATCTTCATGAAGCTGGCCCTGGAGAACAGTCCGGACACCCACCGCCGGGTGGCCGCCGTCATCGCCTATCTCAACTCCGCCTGACACCTTCCCTCCCTTGGCGGGAGGAGCCGGGCACGCCTCTAGGCGACGGCGTGGGTCCGCTCGGTGGCCTCGATGAGGGAGGCCAGGGCGGTGCGGGTGCTCTGGAGCGTCGAGATCCTGGTGTCGATGTCGCCGAGCTGCTCCTGCAGGTAGGAGAGCACGCAGGGGTGGATCTCAGGACCGGGCCCCTCGATGCACGGCAGGACCTCGCGGATGACGGCGGTGGGCAGGCCGGCCGCCAGGAGGGTCCGGATGTTGTGGACGACCGTGACGGCGTTCGCGGGATAGCGGCGGTGCCCGCCGCCGCTGCGCTCGGACCGCAGCAGCCCCTGCTCCTCGTAATAACGCAGCAGGCGCGGGTTCACCCCGCTCTCCCGGGCCAGCTCCCCGATCTTCATGTGACCTTCCTCACAGAGGGTTGAATCTCACATGGATGTGAAATTTTACCGTGGCTCCATGACGTACGGAATGATCGAACACACCGCCCAGCCCTCGACCCGTCCCGGCACCGTTCTCACCATCGGGGGTGACCTGCCGGTGCGCCGTATCGGCTACGGCGCCATGCGACTGACCGGCGGGCCCGGCCCCGTCCCGGCCACTCCGGACCAGGCTCCCGTCTGGTGGCCTCCGGCGGATCGGCAGGCCGCGATCACGCTCCTGCGCCGCGCCGTGGAGCTGGGCGTCGACCTGATCGACACCGCCGACTCCTACGCCCTGGGCGCCAACGAGGAACTGATCGCCGAAGCCCTGCACCCCTACCCGGACCACCTGGTGATCACCACGAAGATCGGGGTGGCCCGGCCGTCCCCCTCCGAGTGGGTGCCGCTGGGGCGGCCGGAGTATCTGCGCCAGCAGGCCGAACTGAGCCTGCGGCGGCTCCGGGTGGAGCGCATCGACCTGCTCCAGCTGCACCGCCTGGACCCGCAGGTACCGCTGGAGGACCAGCTCGGCGCCCTGAGGCGGCTCCAGGACGAGGGGAAGGTCCGGCACATCGGCCTGTCGGAGGTGACGCTTGAACAGCTGCGCGCGGCGCAGGCGATCACCCCGATCGCGAGCGTGGAGAACATGTACAACCTCGCCACCCGTCACCACGACGACGTGATCGACTACGCCGCCGCGCACGGCATCGCCTTCCTGCCCTTCTTCCCGATCGCGATGGGCGCGCACGCCGCCCCGGGCGGCGCGGTGGCGGACGTCGCCCTGGAAGCGGGCGCGACCCCGGCCCAGACCGCCCTGGCCTGGCTGTTGCACCGCTCGCCTGCGATCGTCCCGATTCCGGGTACGGCCTCCGTCGCTCACCTGGAGGAGAATCTCGCCGCTCTGGCCGTCGAACTGTCGGCGGAGCAGATCGGCCGGTTGTCCGCCCTGGGGGCGGAGCCGTCCGACCGGCCGGAGGCGCCCTGAGCGATCACCTGCGGCGGCGGGTGACGGTCCGGTACACCGGCGGGCGGCGGCCCGGAGACACCGGCGGGCGGCGGGGACCAGGACGTGCCGGTGTCAGGCGGCGGTCCGGACGCCGTGTCCGGCGTACTCCGCCGGGGTGGTGATCACCGACGCGACCGAGGACTCCGCCATCCAGGCGAGCGTCCGGCGATCGCGTGCCGTCACCGGCGGCAGCAGCGTCACCTCCACGGTCAGCCCCCGGAGCGCGACCACCCGCCGGACGGAGGACAGCAGGGTGTCGTCGCCGACGAAGGCGGGCCCGGTGGCGGGAACACCGTGGGCGTCCAGGTAGCGGATCGCCACCGGCCGGACCGGGGCCCCCGCGTCCAGCGCCGCCTGGAACACCGCGGGCCGGAAGGACCCCATCTCCTTACCGCACCAGGTGGTCCCCTCCGGGAAGGCCGCGACCGGGTGCCCGTGCGTCAGCGCGTCCGTCACGTCCGCGACGGCCTGGGGCAGCGCGGAGAGCCGGTCCCTGTCGATGAACAGCACACCCGCTCCGGCCGCCAGTCCGCTGACCACCGGCCAGGACCGGACCTCGCGCTTGGCCAGCAGCCGGCACGGCAGCGCGGCGGACAGGACCACCGGGTCCAGCCAGGACACATGGTTGGCCACGATCAGCGGCGCCGTACCGGGAAGGGGCGCGGCGGCGGGCCCCATGACGGCGTCCACCACCCGGCCCGGTGAGAGGCCGCCCTCCACGGGCCGGGGATGGATCACGAAGGTGAAGCCCTGCCGCACCTCCATGCGGACGCCGAGGGCCCGCAGCACCAGCCGGGACCAGACGTTCGTCAGCCGGATCCGCCCTTCCGTGCCGAGCGTCCGGGCCACGAGCCCGAGCACCGCCCCGGCGAGAACCAGCGACGTGGCGGTCAGCAGGCGCAGCGCCCGGCGCGTCCGGCCCACCGTCGCCGCGGGCGGGAGAATGCAGGTGACGGGCATGCAGGGCGCTATCGGCAGCCACGGGTTCATGCCGGTGCTCCTAGAAAGTGCCGCAGGTAGCGGGGGTTGACGGCGGACATCGGCAGCAGGACGAAGAAGTCGGCGACCCCGAACTCGGGGTCGTCCGCGGGCGGGCCGCAGACCCAGGCACCCAGTCGGAGGTAACCGCGGAGCAGGGGCGGCAGTCCCGCCCACTCGGAGCGCGAGACATCCGGCCGAAGCGTGCCGGTTCGCGCGTCCCGGCCGTTCTCTCCCGCGCTGCTCTCTTCCGGGTCGTTCTCCCGCCGGCCACTCGCCTGTCTGACGTCCCCCGCGTCGTGGCCCGCTCTCGCGGCTTTCGAAGCCTGCCAGGGGCGGAGTGGGGTCACGCGGTACTCCGGCGGCGCGAGAGGGACCCGGTCCGCGATCCCGGCGGCCTCGGACACCGGCACCGAGCAGCATCCGGCCAGCCAGTCATGCCCTCCGGCGACCATGTAACGGGCGATGCCCGCCCACATCAGCCCGATCACCGCCCCGTCCCGGTGATCCGGATGCACGCACGCACGGCCCGCCTCGACCAGGCTCGGCCGGATCCCGGCCAGCGCGCCGAGGTCGAACTCGGAGTCGGCGTAGAGCCGGTCGGACCGGCCGGGTGCCAGCAGCCGGTAGGTCCCCACGACCTCTCCCGTGTCGTCCCGCCGTACCAGCAGGTGGTCGCAGTAGGCGTCGAGCGGATCGACGTCCAGGCCGGTGATGGGGGTGTCCAGCCGGGCACCCATCTCCTCGGCGAAGACCCGGTGGCGCAGCCGCTGGGCCTGCCGCATCTCAACGGCGGTACGGGCCAGTCCGACGGTGTAACGAGCGACGTTCTGCTCTGCGGGGATCGTCGTCATGAGGCTATGAAGACACTCCCGGGTAACGCGGGGACGGGGAGGACCGCGAACGTCAGGCGTCCGAATGATGAACCACGTTCACGGCCGTTTCGGCGCCCAAGTAGCGTAGGAACCGATGAACCAGCGCACGCTTCTGATCACGTTGACCGGCCCCGACCGGCCGGGCGTCACCTCGCGGCTCTTCGCCGTCCTGGCCGGCTTCCCCGTCGCCGTCGCCGACGTCGAGCAGGTCGTCATCCGCGGCCGGCTGACCCTCGGTGTCCTCGTCGCCTACGCCGGGGACACCCCGACCGGGACCGGCGGCACCCTCGGCGCCCTGTGGACCGCCGTCGAGCGGACCGCCGAGGACCTCGGGCTGGAGGTGGAGCTGTCCACCAGTTCCACCGCCAAGGAGAAGCGGCGGCGCGGACGCCTGCACGTCACCGTGCTCGGTGCGCCGCTGCAGCCCGCCGCGATGGCGGGCATCGCCGGCCGGATCGCCGCCGCCGGGGCCAACATCGACCGGATCGAGCGGCTGTCCAGCTACCCGGTGACCTGCATCGAGCTCGCCGTCTCCGGCGCCGACCCGGACGCGCTCCGGACCGAGCTGGCCGCCGAGGCGCACGCGCAGCAGGTCGACGTGGCCGTGCAGCGGGCCGGCCTGTACCGCAGGGCCAAGCGGCTGATCGTGATGGACGTGGACTCCACGCTCATCCAGGCCGAGGTGATCGAGTTGCTGGCCGCGCACGCGGGCTGCCTGGACGAGGTCGCCCGGGTCACCGAGGAGGCGATGCGCGGCGAGCTCGACTTCGCCGAGTCGCTCCGCCGCCGGGTGGCGCTGCTGGAGGGCCTCTCCGAGGAGGTCTTCGAGAAGGTCCGCAAGGAGGTCGTGCTCACCCCCGGCGCGCGGACGCTGGTACGGACGCTCAAGCGGCTCGACTACCGGTTCGCGATCGTCAGCGGCGGGTTCACCCAGATCACCGACGCCCTCGTGGAGAACCTCGGCATCGACTACTCCGCGGCCAACACCCTGGAGGTCGTGGACGGCGTGCTCACCGGCCGGGTCGTCGGCGAGATCGTGGACCGGCCCGGCAAGGCGCGGGCGCTGGAGCGCTTCGCCCGCGAGGCGGGCATCCCGATCAGCCAGACCGTGGCGATCGGCGACGGCGCGAACGACCTGGACATGATCGCCGCGGCCGGTCTGGGCATCGCGTTCAACGCCAAGCCGGTGGTCCGCCAGGCCGCCGACACCGCGGTCAACGTGCCCTACCTCGACTCGATCCTCTACCTGCTCGGCATCCCGCGCGACGAGGTCGAGGCCGCCGACGCCGAGGAGGGTGTCACCGTCGCGGAGGGCTGACCCGCATCCCGGCGGGCTGGCCGGCTCCAGAAGGGCTGATCCACATCGCGGAGGACCGACCCGCACCCGGCCGCTGCGGGTACGGGTCGCCGCGGGCGGGTCAGTGGTCCTTGGGGCTCCACCGGGTGACCAGGCGCCCGGCGTCCAGCTCGGCCCACTCCTCGTCGCTCTCGATGACCGCGAACGCGCCGGGCGGGAAGCCGGGATCGCCGTCTCGCGTGGTGAGGCCCATGACCAGCTCGTGGGCCCCCGGGTTGTGCCCGACCAGGAGCAGCGTGCGCACCCTCGGGTCGGTCCCGCGGATCAGTGTGAGCAGTTCGTCGGCGTAGGCCTCGTAGATGTCGCGCTCGAACTCGATCGGCTCACCGGGCAGGGCCAGCTCGGCGGTCTGCCGGGTCCGTACGGCCGGCGAGCAGAGCACCAGGTCGGGCCGGAGGCCCAGGGCGACGAGAGTCTCTCCGACCCGGCGGGCGTCGCGCTCGCCGCGCTCGGTGAGGGGGCGTTCCGGGTCGGCCAGCCCCGGGGTGTGGACCGCCTTGGCGTGCCGCAGCACGATCAGCGTGCGCATCGTCACCTCGCCGCCCACACGGCGACCACGACGATCACCGCGAACACCGCGGCCATCGCCAGCAGGATCATGACGAGCGCCTTACCTCCGGAGGAGTGCTGTTCCATCGTTCTCCTAGTGACTCACCCGCGGGTTCACCCGGTGGGAGCCGCCTTCTTGTCAGGGTCGGTGTGGTCGGAACGGTCGGGGCCATGAGGCGTGTCCCACCTCGCCGAGATGGGTCAGGAGCCGTTCCCCGGAGGGGAACGGTCATGCCCAGCAGTGTTCCATCGGGGTGCTTCGCATATGCGAAAGGGGTGCACACATCGTGTGCACCCCTTCCCGGACGGGGTCCAGGACTCTCCGCGAACGGAATCCGGGACTCCTCGCGGACGGGATCCGGATGAGGCCCGGCCCGCGATCGGCTCGCTACGGCTTCACACCGTGCCGACGTGGTCCGAACCCGGCCGATGCTCAGCCCGCGATCGGCTCCGGCTCCGGTTCCGGCTCCCGGTCGTGGTTGTTGCTCTCACTCGGGGAGGTGCCCGCCGAGCGCCGCTTGGACACGACCACCGCAGCGACCACCACGGCCACCGCGAACACCGAGATGCCGACCCGCAGGCCCACGTTGTCGGCGTAGACCACCACCGCCGGGGCGATCAGCAGCGCCACCAGGTTCATCACCTTGATGAGCGGGTTGATCGCCGGGCCGGCGGTGTCCTTGAACGGGTCGCCGACGGTGTCGCCGATGACCGTGGCCGCGTGGGCCTCGGAGCCCTTGCCGCCGTGGTGGCCGTCCTCGACCAGCTTCTTGGCGTTGTCCCAGGCGCCACCGGAGTTGGCCAGGAACACCGCCATCAGCGTGCCGCAGGCGATCGCGCCGGCGAGGAAGGCGCCGAGCGAGGCGTACCCGAAGGCGAAGCCCACCGCGATCGGCGTCATGACCGCCAGGAGACCGGGAGTGGCCAGCTCGCGCAGCGAGTCACGGGTGCAGATGTCCACCACCCGGCCGTACTCCGGCAGCTCGGTGCCGTCCATGATGCCGGGCTTGGTGCGGAACTGCTCGCGGACCTCCATGACGACCCGCATGGCCGCCCGGCCGACCGCCATGATCGCCAATCCGGAGAACATGAACACGACCGCGGCGCCGATCATCAGGCCGACGAGGACGTTGGGCGAGTCGACCCCGAGGCTGAAGGTGCTGAACGAACCCAGCGCCTCCTTGACCGCCGCGCTCGCCCCGGTCAACTCGCCCTCCACCGCCGTCCGGAAGGCTCCGAACAGCGCCGTCGCGGCGAGCACCGCCGTGGCGATCGCGATTCCCTTGGTGATGGCCTTGGTGGTGTTGCCGACGGCGTCCAGGGAGGTGAGCGCCGCCGCGCCCGCGCCCTCGACGTCGCCGGACATCTCCGCGATGCCCTGGGCGTTGTCGGAGACCGGGCCGAAGGTGTCCATGGACACGATCACGCCCACCGTGGTCAGCAGGCCGGTGCCCGCCAGGGCCACCGCGAACAACGCGATGGTGACGTTGCCGAAGCCGAGCAGGAACGCGCCGTAGACGGCGCCGCCGATGATCAGCGCCGAGTAGACCGCCGACTCCAGGCCGACGCTGATGCCGGCCAGGATGACCGTGGCGGACCCGGTCCGCGAGCTCTCGCCGATCTCCCTCACCGGGCGCCGGTTGGTCTCGGTGAAGTAGCCGGTGAGGATCTGGATCGCGCTGGCCAGGACCAGGCCGATCAGCACCGCCCCGATGGCGATGAGCCGGGGGTCGGAGGTGACGGCCGCGATCTGGGGGCTCACCCCGGACAGCCCGGCGAAGCTGTCGGGCAGGTAGAGGAAGGCGGCCCCGGCGACCAGGATCGCCGAGATCGCCGCGGAGATGAAGAACCCGCGGTTGATGGCGGCCATGCCGTTGCGGTCGCCGCTGCGGGGGGAGGTGACGAAGATTCCGATGATCGCGGTGAGCACGCCGATCATCGGGACGATCAGCGGGAAGACCAGGCCCTCGGTGCCGAAGGCCACCTTGCCCAGGATCAGGCTGGCGACCAGCATGACCGCGTAGGACTCGAACAGGTCGGCGGCCATGCCCGCGCAGTCGCCGACGTTGTCGCCCACGTTGTCGGCGATGGTGGCGGCGTTGCGCGGGTCGTCCTCGGGGATGCCCTGCTCGACCTTGCCGACCAGGTCGGCGCCGACGTCGGCGGCCTTGGTGAAGATGCCGCCGCCGACTCGCATGAACATCGCCAGCAGCGCGGCGCCGAAGCCGAAGCCCTCCAGCACGGCGGGGGCGTTGCCCTTGTAGACGAAGACCACGACGGCCGCGCCGAGCAGGCCCAGGCCCACGGTGAACATGCCCGCCACGCCGCCGGTGCGGAAGGCGATGCGCATGGCGACCTTCTCGCCCGACGTGCGGGCCGCTGCGGCGACGCGGACGTTTCCGCGGACCGCCAGCCACATGCCCATGAAACCGGTCAGCGCGGAGAACAACGCGCCGACCACGAAGAAGAGCGACCGGCCGATCTTCACATCGGTCGAAACCGCTGGGAGCAGGTAAAGCACGAACGGGATTATGAAGACAAAAACGGCGAGCGTACGGAACTGCCGCGTCAAATACGCGGCCGCCCCCTCCTGTACGGCTCTGGCGATGTTCTGCATGCGCTCGGTGCCTTGATCGGCGTTGAGCACCTCGCGCACGAGGCCGCCGGCGACGGCGAGCGCGAGCAGGGCCACGGCGGCCACCACGATCACGATCGTGAGGTGGGAACCGCTGAGGGCTACCGCTGTGTCGTCCACAGCGGCGAGGTGGAGCACAGTCATCCGACTCTCCTCGGCAAGACGGGATCGCGTCCTGCCCGGAGTGCGCTGCGGTGGAGCGAATCGGCGGGCCGGCGGCGCACGTCCGGGGTGGTTGGCAGTGCCGCTTCCGGTTGCGTCCGCAGACTTCCTCCGGGTGCCGGGCGTGTTTACGGCCCGGTCCGAAGGACAAACCTTGGCCGGTGCGGGGAGTCTACGCAGCGACGACGCGGATATGAAGTCTCTCCCGGTGGCCAATTAATGACGTGTCCGCTAACCCGCTTTCAATTACCTGCCTATAACACCATTTCAACTGGCAGGTGGGGCTCTCGTCGTTTTTTTCGCAACGGTTTCGGAGTAACACTATTTTGCGAAATGTCCCATCCGTAAATACGGTGCACACACGGGGGCAGCCGGGCATGCCCTCATGGACATGCCCGGCTGCCCGGAAAGCCCTGGACGGGCGCCGTACCAGACGAGGCGTCAGACGGGTGACAGGCCGCCGGCCGCCGCGGGCCAGCTCATGCGGATGCGCATGCCCTTCTGGCTCGGGTAGACCTCGACGTCGTCGGCCAGGCCCGCGATGACCGCGATGCCGAATCCGGACACCAGCGTGTCGGGAAGCTGCCCGAGCGGGTCGTCGAAACGGAACGGGGCCCGCTCCGGCAGTTGCTCGAGCTCGTCGCTCGGAGCGACATCCGTGACGATCACCTCGAACCGCCCGGAATCATCGCACAGCTCGATGCGGATCGGCTCCTCCGGGCAGTGGAGGCGATGTGCCTCGACCGCCCGGGAGCAGGCCTCACCGACGGCGAGCCGTACCTCGTCCAGCAGTGACTCCTCCACGCCCGTGCGCCGTGCGATCGCCGTGGCGAGCAGGCGCGCCGTACGCACGTGGGCGGGGAGGGCGCTGAACGTCAGCTCGACGGTAGCCATGACTACTTGTCTCGACCGTGTGCTTCCTTCGCCTCCTCGACCGAGGCGTAGATACCGAAGACCTTGGTCAGCCCCGTGATCCGGAAGATCTTGAGGATGCGCTCCTGGGTGCACACAAGCTCCAGGGACCCGTCGTGCGCCCGGACCCGCTTGAGCCCGCCGACCAGGACGCCCAGCCCCGTAGAGTCGAGGAAGTCGACCTTCTCCATGTTGACGAGGAGGTGGAAGTTCCCCTTGTTGACGAGGTCGATCAGGAGCTCACGCAACCTTGGCGCGGTGTAGACATCGATCTCACCTTCGACCTCGACGATGGTGAGACGGTCCTCGGAATGGTGGTCCAACTTCAGATCCACAGATCCTCCAGCGCCTTCCTGCGAAAGTACCGATTCGGGCGTGACTTCTGAGACCTGGAGGTCCCGTGACGACAAGCCCCGACGCGCGGCATTCAACCATGCGTACGCTCAGTATCTATACGAAATCACGATTCCCGGCGACTCTGCCCAGAGATACGAGACCGAAAACCAGTGAGTCTGCCTTCTTCCTCACAGTCCCGGCCAGGCCCTCTCCTGTCCCGCCTGCTCGGCGTTCCCGCACGTCGGGAACGCGTCACTCATGTGGAGCATGTTCCAGCACGTCAGGCCGGTCAAGCCCGATGGCCGGATTGGGTCGCCGGCCCACTGGTTACGCGCTGGGCGAACCAGGGTATTTCCGGTCTCTGGCCCCACCAGGCCGAGGCCGCCGAGCTGGCCCACAGCGGCCGGAACGTCATCATCGCCACGGGCACCGCCTCGGGGAAGTCGCTGGCCTACCAGGTTCCCGCGATCACCTCGGTCCTCGACGGCGGCACGGTCCTCTACCTGACCCCCACCAAGGCCCTGGCCTCCGACCAGCTCCGCGTCCTGAACGCGCTCGACCTCCCCGAACTCCGCGCGGCGACCTTCGACGGCGACACCTCCTTCGAGGAACGCGACTGGGTCCGGCGGCACGCCAACTACGTCCTGACGAACCCGGACATGCTGCACCGCAGCATGCTGCCCCGCCACACCCGCTGGTCGGCCTTCTGGCGGCGGCTGCGCATGGTGGTGATCGACGAGTGCCACGGCTACCGCGGCGTCTTCGGCTCCCACGTGGCCCAGATCCTGCGCCGCCTGCGCCGGATCTGCGCGCGGTACGGCTCCCACCCGGTCTTCTTCCTCTCCTCCGCGACCGCGAGCGATCCGCGTGCCTTCGCCACCCGCCTCACCGGCCTCCAGATGGCCGAGGTGACCACGGACACCTCTCCCCGGGGTGCGACCACCTTCGCCCTCTGGGAACCGCCCCTGACCGAGTTACGGGGCGAGCGAGGGGCACCTCTGCGCCGCCCGGCCACCGCCGAGGCCTCCGACCTCCTCGCCGACCTCGTGCTCGCCGACGTCCGCACCCTCGCCTTCGTGCGCTCCCACCGCGCCGCCGAGTCCGTGGCGCTCACCACCCGCGCCCGTCTCTCCGATCTCGCCGCGGAGGCGGGACTCCCGGCCGACCTGGCGGAGAAGGTCTCGGCCTACCGGGCCGGATACCTCGCGGAGGACCGCAGGGAATTGGAGCGGGCCCTGCGGTCCGGAGAGTGCCTCGGGCTGGCCACGACCAGCGCTCTGGAGCTCGGAGTCGACGTGTCGGGGCTGGACGCCGTCCTCATCGCGGGATGGCCGGGAACCCGGGCGTCGTTGTGGCAGCAGGCCGGACGGGCGGGCCGGAGCGGGCAGGACGCCCTGGCGGTGCTGATCGCCCGGGACGACCCGCTCGACACCTACCTGGTCCACCACCCGGAGGCCCTGTTCGGCCGCCCGGTCGAGGCGATCGTGCTCGACCCGGACAATCCGTACGTCTTGGGACCGCACCTGTGTGCGGCGGCCTCCGAGATCCCGCTCACCGAGGACGACCTGGAGATCTTCGGTCCCGCCACGAAGGACGCGCTCACCGGCCTGGTCGCGGAGGGCCTGCTACGACAGCGTCCCACCGGGTGGTTCTGGACCAGGCGGGAGTGGGCCACCGACCTCGCCGACATCCGCGGCTCCGGCGGCCCGCCGATCCAGGTCGTCGAGGCGTCCACCGGGCGGCTGCTGGGCACCGTGGACGAGCCGTCGGCCCACACGACCGTGCACACCGGAGCCGTCTACATCCACCAGGGCGAGGCGTTCCTGGTCGAGGAGCTCGACCTGGAGGCCGGGGTCGCCCTCGTCGAGGCGGGCACACCCGACTACACGACCTTCGCCAGGGACGTCACCGAGATCTCCGTCCTGGAGTCGCTGCGCTCGCGACCGCTGGGCCCGGGAGAGCTCCACTTCGGGTCGGTGGAGGTCACCCGCCAGGTCGTGTCCTATCTCAAGCGCCGCCTGCAGAGCGGTGAGCTGCTGGGCGACGAGGAACTCGACCTGCCCCCGCGCACCCTGCGCACCCGCGCGGTCTGGTGGACGCTGCCCGCCTCGGCGGTCACCCCCCTGGCCGAGGCGGGGCTGGATCTCGGCGGCGCGGCCCACGCGGCCGAGCACGCCTCCATCGGCCTGCTCCCGCTGTTCGCCACCTGCGACCGCTGGGACATCGGCGGTGTCTCGACCGAACTCCACGCGGACACCGGCCTGCTCACCGTCTTCGTCTACGACGGGCACGAAGGGGGCGCGGGCTTCGCCGAGCGCGGATACGCCCGCGCCGCGGACTGGCTCACCGCCACCCGGGAGGCCATCGCCTCCTGCGAGTGCGACCGCGGCTGCCCCTCCTGCATCCAGTCACCGAAATGCGGGAACGGCAACGAGCCCCTGGACAAGACCGGCGCCCTGCGCCTGCTGGCCGTCCTGCTCTCCCTGGAGGGCACCTGACGCCCCCCACTCCCTCTCGCGAGACCGGGTCCCCGAAGACCATCGCGAGACCGAACCCTGGAGAAGCCGGGCCTCACGCCTCAGACATCCGGTCCCGCTCCCGGCCGCAGGGCCGGATCTCCCCAGGAGGGCGAGCTCGGTACGGTGAACGACCCGTCCACTTCTCGCTGCGAAGCCGAGCCTCCTCAAGAGGCCGGGCTGTCACCGACCACGACCCCGATGAGGTCCGCGCCTGCCCGAAGCCGTGCCTCCCTAAGAGGCCGGGCCGTCCTTGTCCGCGGCCCAGAAGTCCTCCGCGCCGGGTTGCGGCCGCTCCCAGAACCCGCTGTCCTCCATGGAACGCGGCGCGGGCGGAAGGTAGCCGTCCCACTGGTGGTCACCGGCACGGACCACGACCGGGGTGACCACGCTCACCTCAGCGATCGGGGCCGCGGCGGGGAGAACCGGCCTGGTGAACGCGGGACGTGCGGTGGGAACCGGCCTCGCGCCCGAATCGGCCTCCCCGCGAACCGGGCCGGTGATCTCCCCGGAATCAGCCTGCCCGCGAACCGGGCGGGCGATCTCCCCGGCCATCCTCGCGGCGAGGCGTGAGACGACCCGCCGTGTCCCGCCGTTGCCGGCCGGCACCATCTGGTCCGCCGGGCGCGCGAGAACCGGCCCGCTCTCACTGCTGTCCGCAGGTGCCGGGCCGTCCTCGCGGTGCATGGCATCCGGTCCTCCGCCACCCCCGGCAGGCACCGGCGGATCCGGGGGCTGCGGGGAAACCGGCGGTTCCCCACCGATCTCGGCGAATACCGGGCCACCCTCGGGATATGCGGTACCGGAGGCTTCCGGGACGGCGGCACCCGTGCCGGAGGCGTTCAGGGTGGAGGCATCCGTGCCGGAGGCGTTCGGGGCGGGCGAGGACATCGGGAATGTCGGCGGGGCCTGCTCGGGATAGCGGCTCTTGGCCACCGCGAGGATGACGGCGGGACGGCGGGAGATCGTGACCGTACCGGGCCGGACCGTGACCGTACTTGGAGAGGATGCCGAAGCGCTGCCGTCGTGTGAAGGAGGTCTCGTTCCGTCACCGGGATCGACGATGGCCGTGCCCGCGGAGTCGCCGGTGTCCGCAGCCAGGAGTCTGCGGCGGAACCACGCGCCACCGTGCGCGCCGAGGAGCAGCAGGATCAGGCCACCCGCGATGAAGAACCCGTACCGGGTCGTCCCACCGGCCGGTGAATCGGCCGACCGCGCCGTGATGTTCGTGTCCGTGGCAGGCATGACATCGGTCCCGGCCGCGGCCGGCTCTGAACCGAGGACCGGAGCGTCGCCGTCCCCGGGACCGGCCTTGGGGTCACTCTTGGAGCCGTTCTTGGAACCGCCGGCACCCGCTCCCTGAACCTCCTTGGGAAGTTCGGGCACCTTCGTAGGCACCACTCCGGGTTCCGCCGATTGTTCCGGGTCCGCCGTCGACTTCTTCGGAGACAACCGAGGAAGATCCTGAACATCGCTCTGGCGGTTGTCGTTCTGCTCACTCCGCCGGGTGCCGGTGTTCTTGTCTGCGTTCCGACCGGTATCACCACCCTGATCGGAATCCGAGCTCTTCGGCGCCTTTGGGGCGGGAACGTTCACCGTCGCGACGGCCGACCCTCCCGAGACCAGGGTGCCGCCATTGCCGTTGCCGCGCAGGGCGCGCACCGTGAACCCGATCCGCCGCCCGGCGGCCTTGGCGGGGACGGCCAGGGTCGCCCTGCACGAATTACCGCCGCACGCCCTGTCCGCCCGGACGGTGCCGACCTTGCCGCCCTGAGTCGTGGAGATCGCGTAGCCCCGCAGGTCCGGCTCGGTGCCCCTGACCCAGGTCACCACAGCCTTGTTTCCCCGCAACCGGGCGCCGACCCCCCTGGGCGTGGCGGGAGGAGCGGCCTGGACCAGGGTCTCGGAGGCCTCGTCCCATGTGCCGCCCAGCAACTTGCCGCGTTGAACCAGTTTGATCCTGTAGCTGCCGTTCGGACGAACCGCCGGGCTCCAGGTGTAGGAGACGTTGCGGTCCCCCTTGGCGACCTGCTGGCCGTTGACGTAGAGGAAGGCGTCGAACGCGAAGTCGACCTTGCCGGAGATCCTCACCGCCTGATTGGAGGTGACACGGGACGGCATGTCCAGTCGTGCCTGCGCCTGTGCGGGGCTCGCCGCGGTGAGCACGGCCGACATGGACACGAGGGGCGTGATCACCATCACGGCGACCACTCTGCGAACCGTCGTCACGACGCTTCCCTTCGTCGAGAGCCGAGCGATCCGGTCACCGCCCTACGACCATCGGGCAGCGGCCGGGCCTGCCAGTCCCCCGGACCGGCTCCCACCGATCCAGACCTCCGACCCCGGCCGAGCGTGACCGGACCGCCATAAGCGGCGCTCCAGCGCGGTCACCCGCGGCCCGCCGCCCCTACCTGAGGCACGAGACGGCATGGGCGGAAGGTAAGTGGCACCTTATGAGGGATATCCCCTTCTTGGACACGCCGTCCAAGAAGTCGTGATTCGATTGGAACCTTGCCACCTGCGCGATCAGCATTCCACCGTCCCAAACCGATGAGAACCCTCCGCCGCGCGAAGACCCAAGACATCCTCTTCACCCGGCCGGCGGCCTCCACTCACCCGACAACCCTCATCCAGGCGACGGCCTTCACTCACCCGGTGGAAGACGGCCCGCCTCATCCGGCAGAACCGGCGGCTCTGCCGTCACCGGGAGACCCGGGACGTGGACGGGGCCCGCCCGCGCGTAAGCCGTGACGTCTCGGCTGCCGACGATAGGCAGGGAGAACCGCATGACCGTCCGGACGGCGGCGACACCGTCGGCACCGATGTCGCACCGGGTGAGCCGGGCGTTGTTCTCCGCCGAGAGAAGCGCTGCCTCAGCACATCCCCGCTCGGGGTCGGCCAGGGCCAGCCGGGCGGCGGCGAGCGCTCCGAAATCAGCCGCGGTCTGTACCCGGTGGCGTGCCACCCTGGCGGTTCCGGCGAGCGTCACCGCCACCGCGGCGGTGAAGACCACGGCCGCGACCCCGATCATCCAGATCGTTGCCGATCCCCGCTCCCGCCCACTCCGTTCCCGTGATCCCCGCTCTCCCGGCATCTGCGGCTCCCGCTCCCGCCCTCCCAGCTCTCGTAACCCCGGCTCCCGCTCGTCCCCTTCCTGCTGTCTCGACACCTTCGATCTCCGTTCTTGCTCTTCCTGCTCCGGCAGAAGCCGGAACCGCTCTCTCCTGCGCCCGGCTGGGCAGCTCAGGTTGCTGCCGAGCCGATCCCGCAACGGCGGTGTCCTCCTGCCCGGCACCGGGCTCAACCGCGGAGACCGCGACAGCGCGGACGGCCACCTCGGGCAGCGAGAGACCCCAGCGGGGCCTGACTCCCGCGGAGACCTCCACCCGGGCGCGCCCGGCATCCCGGGTGATCTTCACTCGTGCTCCCACCGGAGCGGCCGCGCGAACACCGTCCCGCACCCACTCCAGTGGCTCTCCTCTGGACGCGGCCCGCGCACCCGATCGCGCCGCGTCCGCGCATTCCAGCTGCGCCTCGACAACCGCCACCGCCCACAGACCGGCTGCCAGGATCACGATGAGGGCCGGCAGCACCACTGCGGTCTCCGCGGTGACCGACCCCCGGGAAGAATCCCGGACACGGGCCGGACCGGAGCAGTGATCCATCATCTTGCGCACAGGCCGCGGGACGGATGGACGCACCGGAATCACCCTGCGACGTTGAGGGCCCGGTTGATGAGATTAGTGATCATCTCCTGCACCTCCGGGCTGGTCACGACCTTGAAGAGAAGAGCGGCGAACGCGCAGGCGGCGATCGTGCCGACGGCGTATTCGGCGGTGGACATGCCGCGCTCCCGGCCTGTTCCGCCGGTCAGCAGGGACCAGCGGGCACGCCACAGGCTTCGCAGGTCACGCAGGATGCCGCCGGCTCCGCCTTCACCATCGGATCGGCCGCCGAGCCCGAACCACCGCAGATCACGCAGGATGCCGCCGGTTCTTGGTCCAGCCATCGTTTCCTCCTGGGGATCACTCCGGGCCCCGTGCCCGGCAGTGCTCGGACCAGGCTCTCCGACGCGCATATGGCCCTGTGGACACGAGCGCCATCCTGTGGATAACTTTCCGCGTGCACTTCGATCCTGTGGATAACTCACGGAAGCATGACCTGACCGGCAAGACCCGCCACGACGGGAACGATCCCCAGAAGCACGAATGCGGGCAGGAAACACAGACCCAGCGGCGCCACGACCTGGACCCCCACTCTCTGGGCAGCAGCGGCCGACATCGCACGAGCGGCCTGACGGGAGTCGTCCGCCACCCGCGTCAGCACATCCGCCACAGGAGCACCGCTGAGAGCCGCCCGGCTCATCGTGCGGGCCAGCGGAGCGAGCGCGGGTTCACCGGCGAGGGTGGACCACGCGCTCTCCGGAGCGGCTCCCAGTCTCAACTGCCCGTTGACCCATGCGAGCCGGTCCCCGAGTGGACCGCCGATCGCCTGGACAGTGACGTCGAGTGCCCCAGTGATCGGCTGCCCCGCGCGCAGACACGCCACCATGAGGTCGGCCGCCAGCGGCAGGTCGGCGGTGAGCCGGCCGCGCTCCGCGCGTGACGCCGGCGGCTCACGCCTCCGGAGGATCAGGACGGTGACCATGGAACCGATCACGCCCAGGACCGCTCCGGCCGGGCCTCCCACCAGAAGGAACGCCATCAGCCCCACGGCGGCCCCGAGCCCCGTCTCACCCCTGCCCGCCCGTCTCTTTCCGGTTTCCTCCATCTCTCCCCGCACCGGCACGCCCAGCCCGGCAGCGGTCCCCGAAGCGTCCGGCAGGCGCGAACACACCTGATGAAGCCTGCGGGCGGGATCATCGGGTGGCCCCCACGACCAGACGGCGAGCCCGATGAGCAGGGTGACCGGTGCAACGCCCAGTAAAGCGTCCAACATCTGAACCTTCCTCAGCGTGAAGACCCGGGTCTCAGTCATGGAATGGGCTGATCGACCTCCCGGTGCAAGGGTCGATCGCTTCCCTCCAGCGCTGGACCCGTACCGGGCAGGACTGTGAAGAAGACCACCGGTGGAAGAAGGTCATGGAACGGGTCGTCATGCCCGCTCAGCCCGGGCGATCAGGCGGCGAGTCCACCACAGACCGCACCCGTCGAGTGCGAGACCCCCGAACAGACAGACCATCCCCACCGGACCGCCGACCAGGAAGTCGAACGGGCGCATACCAAGCCCCGCCGCCATCAACAGGCCCAGCGTGGGAAGCCCGGCAAGCAGTCGAGCGGTCGCACGTGCCCCGGCGAGTTGGGCCGCGACATCCTTGCGGTGTGCCTCGGCCTCCCTGAGAGAGACCGCCACTCGATCGACGAGGACGGAGAGCCCGCCCCCGACGGTCACACCCGCCCGCCAGCACGCGGCCAGCCGACGAAGACCTTCACCTCCCCGCTCCGGAGCGGCGGCCAGCAGGGCCGCTGGAACGTCACCCCCGTCCCGCGCCGCGGCTACGGTGGGCCGGAGCGCTTCCGGATCGGGAAACGCCACAGCCGACACGGCCCGAGCCAGCGCTTCCCCGGCTGTGCGTCCGGCGGCCAGTTCCGCGGCGAGTCCCTGACAGAGTTCGATCGATGCCACCCTCCAGGCCTCTGCCCGGCGAGACGGCCGGGAGAGCCCGATGAGCGGCCGTTCGGAGCGGGCCGCCTCTCCGGTCCTCTGCCGTTTCAGACGATCGAGCCGATCCAGCCGGACGGCCCCTGAACTGGATCCCGTCCACAGCCATGCCGCCAGCATGGCGAGGATCGCGGCGACCGCCGTCATCGCCACATGAGAGCGCCGGGAACCCGCTCGCTGCCGGAGACCCGACCAGGAACGGAAATCTGATCAGGGGCAGGCACCCGGCCATCAGTGGGGATCCGGTCAGGGGTGGAGGCCTGGTGACCGGTAGAGACCCGATCAGGAGTGAAGCCCTGATGCCCGGCGGAGACCCGGTCATGGGTGGAGGCCTGGTGACCGGTGGGGACCGGATCAGGGGCGGAGCCCTGATGACGGGAGGAAGTCTGGCGGGAGATGCGGGATGGCCGGCCGAGGAGGGGGCCCGTCCCGGCGGAGGCGGTGGGAAGGCGTGCGAGAAGGGCGGGGAGGCCGGGACCGGGTGCCGCACGGCCGTCCCGGGAGAAGGTGAGAGCGGTCTCGGCGTTGACCAGGCCGGAGGCCTGGCGGGTCATCATGCAGATCTCGGCCACCCGGCGCCGACCGCCGGAGTGGTCGCGGGTGAGGTGGATCACGATGTCCAGGGCCGCGGCGAGCTGGCTGTGGACCGCCTCCCGGCTGAGACCTGCGGCGCAGCCGAGGGCCTCCAGTCGCGGTGGCACGTCGGCTGCGGTGTTGGCGTGCAAGGTGCCGCAGCCGCCCTCATGGCCGGTGTTGAGGGCGGCCAGGAGGTCTACGACCTCGGCTCCGCGGACTTCTCCGACGACCAGGCGGTCCGGTCGCATGCGCAGTGCCTGGCGGACGAGATCGCGCAGGCCCACTCCACCCGCGCCCTCGAGGTTGGCCGGGCGGGACTCCAGCCGTACGACGTGCGGGTGCAGGGGCCTGAGCTCGGCGGAGTCTTCCACCAGGAGAAGGCGGTCGCCCGGATCGGCCAGGGAGAGCAGGGCGGACAGGAGGGTCGTCTTGCCCGTGCCGGTGCCGCCCGACACGAGAAAGGCGAGTCTCGACTCGACCACGGCGGTGAGGAGCGGAACGGCATCGGCCCTGAGAGTGCCCGCGTCCACCAGGTCGGGAAGCGTGAAGGTGCGGCGGGGCGGGAGCCTCAGGGACAGGCACGTGCCCTCGGGGGCGATCGGGGGCAGCACGGCGTGGAGCCGGACACCTCCGGCGAGCCGGGCGTCGACGTAGGGACAGGCGTCGTCGAGGCGCCTGCCCGCGGCCGAGGCGAGTCGTTGGGCGAGTCTCCTGACCGCGTCTTCGTCGGGGAAGGTGATCTCGGTCCGGTGCAGGCCGCGACCGTCGTCGATCCACACCTCGCGGGCCCCGTTCACCAGGACATCGGTGATCTCCGCCTCCGCCAGCAACGGCTCCAGCGGCCCCGCGCCGATGAGGTCCGCGCACAGGGCGCGGGCCACGGCCAGAACCTCCGCGTCACCCAGGACCGCCCGCTCCGCCCGGAGCACGACGGCGACGTTCGCGGCGCTCGGCTCGGCGCCGATGTGCGCGAGCCGTACCCGGACCGCTTCCACCAGCTCGGGCGAGACCGTTCCGGTGGGGTCGGCCGCGCTCACCTTTCCGCTCCGACCAGGGAGTCCAGGAAGGCTCCGCAGAATCTGCCGAGAGGGGTGCGGGGGCCGAGCGGGGGGATGTCACCGCGGTTCAGGACGGACGTCAGCCGCGGCTGGTCGGGCAGGCTTCCGGCGCACGGCACGGCGAGGGAGGTGCTGACCACGTCATCGGCCAGGGCGCCGCTGCGGACGGCCGCCCTGATGTCAACGGTGTGCTCTCTCAGCCCGGTGAGCACCTGGGCCGCGGCCAGAACCCCGCGCACATCGGCGGTGACGACCACGAGAGTGGTCGCGGCACGGCCCAGGGCCTCCACCGCGGCGGGATCGGGACGTCGGGGCAGGTCGACGACCACCAGGTCGAAGCCTCGTTGTCCCGCGTCGAGCACCGAACGCATCGCCTCGGCCGGGATGGCTCCGGCCTCTCCTCGGTGGAAGGAGAGCAGGGCCAGCCCGGAGACGCTGGGAAGCGCCGCCTGGAGGGCGGTGAAACTGACTCTGCCCGCCCGGGCGACCAGATCCGCCCAGCGCGCCCCCTCGGTCTCCTCCTGACCGAGCAGGAGATCGATGCCGCCGCCGAGCGGATCAGCGTCGACGAGGAGGGTGCGCAGCTCCCTGCGGGAGGCGGTCAGCGCGAGCGAGGCGGCGAGAACGCTGGCGCCGGCTCCGCCCCGCCCGCCCACGACGCAGAGGACGAGTCCGTCCTTCGTCGCGGGCTCCACGACATCGGCGAACTCGTCGACCAGCCGCCGTTCGGCGGAGGGCAGTTCCAGGACGGCCTGGGCTCCGACCGCGACGCATTTGCGCCAGGTGTCGGGATCACCGGGAGTCCGGGTGACGAGCATGACGCGCGAGCGGGACGGCGGCCCGGTGGCCGCCAGGGCGTCGGCCGTGTCGCTGCCGACGACGACCATCGGGGCGTGGGCCCAGTAGGGCCGGGCGTGCGCGGGCACGTGGGCCACATTGAGCTCCGTGCCGGCGGCCGCGGCGATGCGGAGCAGATCGTCGAGGAGGTCGTGGTCATCGGTGATGGCCAAGGGGCGGTCCAAGAGTGCCTCCCTGAAACGTGGGAAGCCCCAACGTGCCGGGGTAACCGCCTCGGCCGTGGTTCTGAACGGCGTTCTGTGGATCGGCGGCGTGGCCGGACCCGCCTGTGGATAACGCGCCTCCGGACACGCTTGGAAATCCGGAGGCATCCGGAGACCCGGGAAAAGGGGCGACCCCCGCTGGGGGGGATAGCGGGGGCCGCCGAACGGTCCGGCTCCGGGGGGGTAGAGCCGGTCCCGTTTCAGGGAAAAGCTTTCAACAATCGGACAGGGTGTGGCAAGGGACCGGCAAAACCAGCCATGCGCGACGCCCCCGTCTTCATGGAGATACATCCGTATGCTGCCTCATCGACTTGCGGCACGTCGAGGAGGAATCTCCGTTTTCTACCGTTTTCCATGTGACAATCTGATCACTGAACCCTGATTCGGACCCTCGAAGCGGCCCCTTATCGATCACTTATAGTGATCGGTTTCGCCTGTCCGGACGCCTCCGGATCGCTCATGATCAGCAGATCGGGCAATGTTCATGAGGTATGGAAGGTTCATGGTAGTTCGTTGAGGAATGTCCCCGGATCCGTAAAGGTCTTGGTTCCAGGGGTTCCCATCAGCCCGGATTCGTCGTACAAAGGTTGCACGGACGATGTGTCCGGGCACGTCCATCGGGCACCCACGCGCGACCAGCCGCGGGAGGCGCGTCGAGACGGGCTTGACCCGCTCCGACGATTACAGGTGCACGCTTGGTAACCCGATGTGGCGTGCTGGCGACGGCGCCCCGTCTCAGGGGCGCCGTCTGCTTCGCCTTCAGGACGTCCGTAATTCCGCCCACCGGTGACCGCACGTTCCGTCGCACGTTCTGCACGTGCCGCCGCACACTCCGCACGTTCCGCCACACGTTCCCTGCGGCCCGCACCCCGCATGATCCACATCCCGCGCGGTCTACGTTCCACGTGGTCCGCAGCTCACACAGTCCATGCCCCGCGCAATCCGCGTCCCGCGCAATCCATGTCCCGCGCAATCCATGTCCTACATGAGCGTGACCGGCCGGTCAGCCGCGCTGCATGGCCTCGCAGATCGCCGTGGCCTCCCGGACGCCCAGGACGACCGCCGCGGCGCAGTGGCGTACCCACGCCGCCACACCGTCGGAGGTCCCGGTCAAATAGGCGCGCAGGCTCTCCGCATAGGCCGGCCCGAGCTCCAGGTGCCCCAGCTCCACCGCGGCCAGAGACTTCGGGTCCAGGCCGAACTCCACCAGCGTCAACCGCTCCGCGGCCCTGGCGACGATCCCGTCCGCCGAGCCGAACGGCCGCACCACGGCCAGCTCGGCGTGCACGATGGCGGCCAGCACCAGCGCGGGCGCCTTGGAACCGCCGGCCACCAGGCCGGCCAGGCCGGCCATCCGGGCCACGGCCTCCTCCGGGCCGGGCGGGGTGCCCAGTCCGAGAGGATCGGGCGCTCCGGCGGAGTCCCGCGGGCGGCCGAGGTCCTCGGTCAGGCCGACGGCGGCCAGCGCGTGCAACCTGGCCAGCACCTGGCGCGGCGCCGTACGCCAGGTGGAGCCGAGCCGCCCCAGCTCCGCCGAGACGCGCAGCGCGCCCTGCACCACGGGGTCGGTGACCTCCGGGATGGCCTCCAGCGGGATGTCCACGCCGTCGAGCGCGGCGGACGCGCGGGCCCCGCGCAGCGCGGACTTCGCCGACACCTCGGGGCTCTTGCGCCGCAGCACGCGGTGCCCGTAGAGGCGGTCCACGGCCCTGCGGGCCTCGGTGATCGCTTCGGGCACTCCGGGCATCTCAGCGATGACAGCCAATGGGTCGCTCACGGCCCCGACCCTACCGGCCGGTTAACAAGCCTCGGACGCCGCCACGGCCACTTCCCGGAGAACGACCCCGGGACCGTTCACCGAGCGCATCGGGCCATCCGGCGCACCGCCGTACCAGCGGGCCTGGAATAACGCCCTCTACCTTCCTACGGTGTCGGAATCGCAACGTTTCTCCCGCTGTCACTACGCAGCGTCAGGAACGGTGCGGAGTCGCGTCCCTCTTGTCACCGATTGGTACAGACCTGTCTAGACCTCTTGTGGCGGGTACGGGTGGCCTGGTGAAGTGGGACACGTCCGAAGCCGACGAGCAGTACGAGAAGGAGTGCGTAGTGGCCCCGGAGACCCCTGGTTCCGAACCGCGTGAGACCCAGGAGACGCTGTCGAACCTGCTGCACGAGACCCGGCGGTTCGCTCCTCCCGCCGAGCTCGCCGCGGCCGCGAACGTGACCGAGAACGCCTACGCCGAGGCCGAGGCCGACCGCCTCGCCTTCTGGGAGCAGCAGGCCGACCGGCTGAGCTGGTCCAAGCGGTGGGACACCACGCTGGAGTGGAACCCGCCCTTCGCCAAGTGGTTCGTCGGCGGTGAGCTGAACATCGCCTACAACTGCGTCGACCGCCACGTCGAGGCCGGACGCGGAGACAAGGTCGCCTACCACTGGGAGGGCGAGCCCGAGGGCGACAGCCGGACGATCACCTATGCGGACCTGCAGAGGGAGGTCGCCAAGGCGGCGAACGCGCTGATCGAGCTGGGCGTCGGCAAGGGCGACCGGGTCGCGATCTACATGCCGATGATCCCCGAGCTGCCGATCACGATGCTCGCCTGCGCCCGCATCGGCGCGATCCACTCGGTGGTCTTCGGCGGGTTCTCCGCCAGCGCGCTCAGCGGCCGGATCAAGGACGCCGACGCCAAGGTCGTGGTCACCGCCGACGGCGGCTACCGGCGCGGCGCGCCGAGCGCGCTCAAGCCGACCGTGGACGAGGCGGTCAAGGAGTGCCCGGGGATCGAGCGCGTGCTCGTGGTCCGCCGGACCGGCCAGGACGTCGGCTGGAGCGACAAGGACGTCTGGTGGCACGACCTGGTGGAGCGCCAGAGCGGGGAGCACACCCCGGTCCCGCACGACGCCGAGCACCCGCTCTACATCCTCTACACCAGCGGCACCACGGGTAAGCCCAAGGGCATCCTGCACACCACCGGCGGCTACCTGACCCAGACCGCCTACACCCACCACGCGGTCTTCGACCTCAAGCCCGAGACCGACATCTACTGGTGCACCGCCGACATCGGCTGGGTGACCGGTCACTCCTACATCGTGTACGGCCCGCTCGCCAACGGCGCCACCAGCGTCATCTACGAGGGCACCCCGGACACCCCGCACCGCGGCCGGTTCTGGGAGATCGTGCAGAAGTACAAGGTCACGATCCTCTACACCGCGCCGACGGCGATCCGCACGTTCATGAAGTGGGGAGACGACATCCCCGCCAAGTACGACATGTCGTCCCTGCGGATCCTGGGCAGCGTCGGTGAGCCGATCAATCCCGAGGCCTACGTCTGGTACCGCGAGAACATCGGCGGCAGCCGTACCCCGGTCGTGGACACCTGGTGGCAGACCGAGACCGGCGCCATCATGATCAGCCCGCTCCCCGGCGTGACCAGCGGCAAGCCCGGCGCGGCCATGCGCCCGCTGCCCGGCATCACCGCCGACGTGGTCGACGACCGGGGAGAGAGCGTCCCCAACGGGGGCGGCGGCTTCCTCGCGATCCGTGACCCGTGGCCGTCGATGCTCCGTACGATCTGGGGTGACGACCAGCGCTACATCGACACCTACTGGTCCCGCTTCGAGGGGATGTACTTCGCGGGCGACGGCGCCAAGAGGGACGAGGACGGCGACATCTGGCTGCTGGGCCGCGTCGACGACGTCATGCTCGTCTCCGGCCACAACATCTCGACCACCGAGGTCGAGTCGGCCCTCGTCTCCCACCCGAAGGTCGCCGAGGCGGCCGTGGTCGGCGCGACCGACCCGGTGACCGGCCAGGCCATCGTGTCGTTCGTCATCCTGCGCGGCAGCGCCGAGGAGGGCGAGGACATCGCCGCCGAGTTGCGTGCCCACGTGGCCAAGACGCTCGGCCCGATCGCCAAGCCCCGCCAGATCCTGGTCGTTCCCGAGCTGCCGAAGACACGCTCCGGGAAGATCATGCGGCGTCTCCTGCGCGACGTGGCGGAGAACCGCAGCATCGGTGACGTCACCACGCTCGCCGACAGCACGGTGATGAACCTCATCTCCGAGAAGCTGCCCAGCGCCAAGAGCGAGGACTGATCCCCGTCCGGCTCGGAGATCCGGTGGCCCGGCGCCGTACGGCGGCGCCGGGAACCGCCGTGCCGTCCCTGTGGTCCAGGTGAGGGGGACGCGACGCGCCCAGATGAGATCACTTTGGGCGGTTTGGGTAAACTGATGCGAAGGCGCGCCGGGAAGTCTGGTCGGCCAGTGGGGGAACTGGCCCTCTCTGCACTCCTGGAGGCTTCATGCGCCGCACCGCCGAGAAGTGGCCTTTCCCGCTCACCGCCCGATACGCCGGCCAGCTGACCGAAGCCCTCCGCGCCGAGACGGTCGGCGGCGTCGTCATGTTGCTGGCCACGGTCGCCGCGCTCGTGTGGGCCAACGTGTCAAGCGACTCCTATGAGGCGCTGCGCACCACCGTCGTCGGCCCGGAATTCCTCCACCTCAACCTCGAACTCTACAAATGGGCACAGAACGGCCTGCTTGCGATCTTCTTCTTCATCGCCGGCATCGAGGTCAAGGAGGAGTTCGTCCACGGTGAGCTCGCCAACCTCCGCAAGGCCGCCCTCCCCGTCCTCGCCGCCGTCGCCGGAATGATCGTCCCCGCCCTCGTCTACCTCGCGGTGAGCTGGGGGGCGCCGCAGTCATCCCGGGGCTGGGCCATTCCCACGGCGACCGACATCGCCTTCGCCCTGGCCGTCCTGGCCGTGACGGCGAGCGCGATGCCGACGGCGCTGCGGGCCTTCCTCCTGACGAGCGCGGTGGTCGACGACCTCGGCGCGATCACCATCATCGCCGTGTTCTTCACCGAGCACGTCAACGTCCTGGCCCTCGCGGCCGGCGCGGCGGTCATCGGCCTGTACGGCCTGCTCCAGGCCCGGCGCGTCCGGGGAGTGTGGATCTACGTCCCGCTCGCCCTCCTCGCCTGGTACCTCGTCGAGATCAGCGGTGTTCACGCGACCGTCGCCGGGGTAGCCCTCGGCCTCATGACCCGCGTGCACAGCGCGCCCGGTGAGGAGAACTCCCCCGCCGAACTGGCCGACCACCGCCTGCGGCCCGTCTCCGCGGGCTTCGCCGTCCCGGCGTTCGCCTTCCTGTCGGCCGGAGTGGTGCTCGACGCCGACGCCCTCGGCGGGATGACCGGCGACCGGGTCGTCCTCGGTGTGATCGCCGGCCTGGTCGTCGGCAAGTTCCTCGGCGTCTTCGGCGGGGCCTGGCTGGCCGTACGGCTCGGCCTGGCGAAGCTGTCGGAGGATCTGCACTGGCGTGACATGGCCGCGGTGTCGATACTGGCCGGCATCGGATTCACCGTGTCACTGCTCATCGGGGGCCTCGCCTTCGGCGATGATCCGGAGAGGGCGTCCGCGGTGACCACCGGCGTGCTCGCGGCCAGCCTCATCGCCTCCGTCCTGGCGGCGATCCTGCTCAGGGTGCGCGTGCGCAAACACCTCAACGCGCAGGATGATGTTGACACCCGCGCTCGATAGGAGACCGTTCATGACGCAGAATCCGGCCACGAACCCGGCCGCGGAACCGCAGCAGGAGTCGCTGGGCACGCTCGTCGCCGAGGCCAGCAGCCACATCTCCGCCCTCATCCGGGCCGAGCTCGAACTGGCCAAGGCCGAGTTCAGGTTCGACGCCAAGCGGGTCGGCATGGGGGTCGGGCTGTTCGCCGCCGCCGCGTTCATCGCGCACCTGTGCCTGATCCTCGCCTCCTTCACCATCGCCTACGCCCTGGTGGCCATCTTCGACTGGGCGGAGGTCTGGGCCTTCCTGGCCGTCACCCTCTTCTACGTGGTCCTGGCCGTGGTCATGGTCATCATCGGTGTCCGCCGGTTCAAGGGCCTGACCGGGATGAAGCGGACGCTCCGCTCGCTGAAGAACCTCAAGAGCGGCGAGAGCGAGACCGGGGTCGCCGCCGTCCCCGCGCCGTCCACCGCCGGGCAGCTCGGTTCGCACCGCGAGTCAGTGAGACCGGATCAGTGAGCCGCCCCGACGAGTCCGTGGTCCGGATCGAAGGTCCATGGACCCACCGCTCCGTACACGCCCGCGGCACCCGCTTCCACATCGTGGAGGCCGGTGAGGGCCCGCTCGTGCTGCTGCTGCACGGGTTCCCCCAGTTCTGGTGGACCTGGCGCCACCAGCTCGTCTCCCTGTCCACGGCGGGTTACCGCGCCGTCGCCGTGGACCTGCGCGGGTACGGCGCGAGCGACAAGCCGCCGCGCGGCTACGACCTGCCCGCCCTGGCCGCCGACGCCGCGGGGCTGATCCGCGCGCTGGGCGAGACCGGCGCCACCGTCGTCGGCCACGACTGGGGCGGCCTGGTGGCCTGGACCATGGCCGTGCTGGACCCCAAGGTCGTCCGGCGCCTGGTCCCGGTCTCGGCCCCGCACCCGCTCCGGCTCCGGTCCTCCCTGGTGTCCGATCCGTTCGGCCAGCTGCGGGCCAGCGGTCACACGCTGGGGTTCCAGCTGCCGATCCTTCCCGAACGCCGGCTGACCGCCGACGGCGCCGCCCAGGTGGGCCGGTTCCTCGACCAGTGGTCGGGGCCGGGGTGGCCCGGCGAGGAGGTCTCCCGGACCTACCGGGAGGCGTTCGCCATCCCCAACGTCTCCCACTGCGCGCTGGAGTACCACCGCTGGTTCACCCGCTCCCAGCTCCGCCCGGACGGGCTGCGCTACGCCAGGCTCATGCGCACCGAGATCGAGACGCCCACGCTGCAGCTGCACGGCGCCCTCGACGGGCGCGTCCTGCCGCGGACCGCCCAGGGGTCCGGTTTCCACGTGACCGCCCCCTACCGCTGGCGGCTGATCGAGGGCGCCGGGCACTTCCCGCACGAGGAGCGTCCCGAGACATTCGACACCGAGCTGCTCGGCTGGCTCGCCGACGCGGAGCCCGACCGGTGATCCCCCGGGACCGCGACGCCGACGGCAAGGCCAGGAACCAGCGCCCCCGCGACGCGTTCGGGCGTCCGCTCCCGCGCGGGGCCGAGGGCGTGGAGCGCGTCCCCGACGACTACGCGCCGGACGCGGAGGAGGCCCTCGCGGAGGCCCGCCGTCTGCTCGGCGAGGAACGCCCCTTCCACGCCCACGAGGTTCTGGAGGCCCGCTGGAAGACCGGTCCCGCACAGGAGCGGGACCTGTGGCAGGGGCTGGCGCAGATCTGCGTCGGCCTCACCCACCTGCAACGGGGCAATCAGCGCGGCGCCGCGGCACTGCTCGCGCGGGGCGCGGAGAGGGTCAGCCGGTACGGCATGCCGTACGAGGCGGTCGCCCTGGCCACTCGCGAGCTGGACGTCCAGGATCCGCCGGCGGCGATCGCCAGGATCAGGGACCTGCTGTGACGACCAACGGGTGTCAGTGGTCGCACTCCTGGGTGTCGACCGGGTTGGTCAGCCGGGCGCCGTCCTCGGCGTCCGGTGCGACCTCGGCGGCGGTGAGCACGTAGCCGGTCTCCCGCTGGTCGGGGGCGGCGGCGAAGACGACGCCGTAGACCCTGCCGTCGGGGGTGAGCAGCGGCCCGCCGGAGTTGCCCTGACGGACCAGCCCCCGGATCGAGTAGATGTCGCGGATGACGGTCTTGCTCTCGTAGATGTCGGGGCCCTTGGCCCGCTGCCGCACCCGCAGGCGGGCCTCGTTGAGGGTGAAGCCCTCGCCGTGCGGGAAGCCCGCGACGACCGCGTCGTTGCCCTTCTCGGCGGTGCCGTCGAACCGGAGGATCGGCAGGTCCAGCCCGGGGACGTGCAGGATCGCGATGTCCCGGTCGGGGTTGTAGAGCACGACCTTCGCCGGGCGGACGTTGTTGCGGTAGTCGATGACCTGGAGATCCTGGTTGACTCCGGCGACCACGTGGGCGTTGGTCATGATCTTGTTCTGGGCGTAGACGAACCCGGTGCCCTCGATGTGCCGGCGGCAGCTGGTCGCGACGCCCTGGACCTTGACGATGCCCTGGCGGGCCCGCCTGAGCTGCGGGGCCTTGGCGACACTCTCGTCGGGCGGCGGGACGTCGACGAGGTGGGCGCCCCCGATGCCCTCGAACACCTGGGGGAAGCCCGAGGTGTCGATGAACTGCTTGAACGGCTGCTGGATGCCCCTGGCCGCCTGCGGGATCACCTGGTCGACGGCGCCCAGCAGGACCGACCGGTTGACATGCTCGCTGATGAGCGTGAACGGGGAGACGGCGACCAGGGAGCCGATGAACCACGCGACGATCAGCACCGCCAGCGCGCTGGCGAACGTGCCGCCGACCGCGTCGACGACCTTCGCCGGTTCCCAGGTGACGTGGCTGCGGATCACCGCGCCGATCGTCGAGGACGCGAACTGCCCGACGATGGCGGTGAGGAAGACGATCACGATGGCGAGCAGCGCCCGCTCGGTGTCGCCGTCGATCACGGCGCCGGCGATCGGGGGCGCGATGAAGACGCCCAGCAGCACGCCGCCGACGAACCCGATGAAGCTCATCGCGCCGATGATGAACCCCTGACGGTATCCCGACACCGCAAAAGCGATCATCAAGCCGATCAGGATCAGGTCAAGGAGATCACCGCTCACCCCTTAACGGTATCCACCCACCGCGCCGCGCGTGCACCCGTTCCCGGGGCTCCCCCCGGTTTATCGTGGCCGTATGGCAACGACCGGGGGGCCGGTGCCCGTCGCCTCGCTGATCGAGGAGGCGCTGGGGGATCCGGACTACGACGGCACGATCCGCTGGCAGGTGATCGCCGCCCTGCACGAGCGGAGGGACCTGGAGACCTTCACCGCGGCGCGGCGGCTGTGCGGGGGCGGGACGGTCACCGAGCGCATGCTCGGGGTGGACATCCTCGGCGGGCTCGGTTTCACCGACCGGAGCCTGCCGGTGCTGCGCTACCTGGCCGCGTCCGAGGACGATCCGATGGTGCTCTACTCGGTTCTGATCGCCTTCGGGCACCTGCGCGACCGGCGCGCGCTGCCCTCGGTGGTCCCGCTGACCGGGCATCCCGACGCGGCCGTCCGGTACGGCGCCGCCTACGCGCTGCCCAACATCGTGGGCGACCCGCCCGACCCGGCCGGCATGGACGCGTTGCGCCGCCTGACCAGGGACCCCGACGACGACGTGGCCGACTGGGCCTGCCTGGGCACGGCCCTGGTGACCGGCTCGGCGGGCAGGACGGCGCCGGGCCGGCTAACCCCGGGCGGCGAGGTTCAGGACGTCGGGCGGGAGGTCCTCGACCCGTGAGCGGTCCCAGGGGCGCTCGAAGCCCGCGTCGGCGAGCACCCCGTCGAGGACTCCGGCGGTGAACCCCCACACCAGCAGGCCCCGCACCCGGAAGGCCGGTCCCGAGTAGCCGCCCGGGAGGCGCAGCCGGAGCCGGTTGGCCGGGTCGACCAGCTCGGCGATGGGGACCCGCTCCACCGAGTCCACCTCGTCGGGCGAGGCCGCGTGGACCGCCGAGGGCGTGTGCCACCAGCCGATGACCGGGGTCACCCGGTTGTCGCTGCGGCTGACGTACAGCTCGGGCATGGTGCAGACCACGTGGACGCCCGCCGGGTCGAGCCCCGTCTCCTCCTCGGCCTCGCGCAGCGCGGCGGCGATCGGCCCGCCGTCGTCGGGATCGACTCCTCCGCCGGGGAAGGCGGGCTGTCCCGCGTGCCGCCGCCCCCGGGAGCTGCGCTGGATCAGCAGCACGTCCGGGCCCAGCGGCCCCTCCCCGAACAGCAGGAGCACCGCGGCCGGTCGTCCGCCGGACCGGGGCGGGCGCATCGCCGGGGGAACCGGCGCCGTCGTGACACGCTCGGCCAGCCTCTCCAACCATTCAGGCACTTCCACGGCCCACCTCCGATCTTCTCCAACGCGACGTCCCGACCCACGCTTCCCGGGGCGGGACGGAAGCCTCCGCCGTACGGGGACCGTTACGAGAACGGGCCGGGGCGCACCAGTTTCGCGGCCTCCGCGGCGGCCGTGGGGCCGGTGCCGTACGCCGGGCAGAGTGCGGCCAGCGGGCAGGCGCCGCACGCGGGTCTGCGCGCGTGGCAGATGCGGCGGCCGTGCCAGATCAGGCGGTGGGACATCATCGTCCAGTCACGCCTCGGGATGAGCTCGGCGACGATGTGCTCGATCTTGACCGGGTCGGTCTCGTGAGTCCAGCCGAAGCGGTTGACGAGCCGCTGGAAGTGGGTGTCCACGGTGATCCCGGGGACGCCGTACGCGTTGCCCAGGACGACGTTCGCCGTCTTGCGGCCCACACCGGGCAGTGTGACGAGGTCCTTCAGTTTCCGGGGGACCTCGCCGCCGTACCGCTCGCACAGGGCCTGCGCCATGCCGATGATGCTGTTGGTCTTGGCCCGGAAGAACCCCGTGGACCGGATGATCTCTTCGAGCTCGGCCCGGTCCGCCCCGGCATAGTCCTCTGCCGTCTGGTATTTCGCAAAAAGCGAGGGAGTGGCCATGTTGACCCGTTTGTCGGTGCACTGCGCGGACAAGATGGTCGCGACGAGCAACTCGAGGGGGGTACGGAAGTCCAGCTCGCAGTGGGCGTCTGGGTAGGTCTCCGCCAGGATCCGGTCCATTCGCCGGGCACGGCGGACCAGCGCGAGCCTCGACTCGCCCGCCGGGCTGTCTTCACGGGGCATCCCGACAGCCTATGCGTCCCGCCCCGCGACGGCCTCTCCCACAGGCCACTTCGATGCCTGCCGGTGGGATGGGTCACAATGGCTGTTGCGGACGCCGGAGAGGGGAAATCCGGCTCCCGTGAAGCGCCACGTGCGCAGCGAGCAGGCCGGCGATGCGTGAGCCGTGAACGATGCGTGAGCCGTGAACAAGGAGGCACCGTGAACACCGAAGACGTGCTGGGCAAGGCCCCTCTCTTCGCGGCGCTCGACCGCGAGAGCGCCGCCGCCCTGCGCACCAGCGTCTCGGAGGTCCGGCTGTCGAAGGGGCAGACCCTCTTCAGCGAGAACGAGACGGGCGACCGGCTCTACGTCGTCCTCGAAGGCAAGATCAAACTCTCCCGGACCGCCCCCGACGGGCGGGAGAACCTGCTCAGCGTGCTCGGACCCGGTGAGATGTTCGGCGAGCTGTCGCTGTTCGACCCCCGTCCCCGTACGGCGTCCGCCATCGCGCTGACCGAGGTCCAGCTGGCCGGTCTCGGCCACGACGACCTGCGCCCCTGGCTGACCGGCCGCCCCGAGGTCGCCCTGCACCTGCTGCGCGCCCTGGCCCAGCGGCTGCGCCGTACCAACGACGTCCTGGCCGACCTGGTCTTCACCGACGTCCCGGGCCGGGTCGCCAAGGCCCTGCTCGATCTGGCCGACCGCTTCGGCCAGAAGATCGACGACGGTGTCCGCGTCCACCACGACCTCACCCAGGAGGAGCTGGCCCAGCTGGTCGGCGCCTCCCGCGAGACGGTGAACAAGGCCCTGGCCGACTTCGCCCAGCGCGGCTGGCTGCGCATCGAGGCCAAGGCCGTGGTCATCATGGACATGGAGCGCCTGCACAACCGCTCCCGCTAGCTCCCGCTGGAGGCGGCCGTTCACGTCCCGTCGAGATAGTCCAGCTGGGCCCGGACCGACATCTCGGCCGCGGGCCAGAGCGAACGGTCCACGTCCGCGTAGACGATCTCGACGATCTCCCGCGGCGTGACGGCGCCCCGCTCGCGCGCCCGGCGGATCTGGTCCAGGCGCTGCCTGCGGTGCGCGAGATACCCCTCCAGCGCGCCGATCGGGTCCGGCAGCACCGGGCCGTGACCGGGCAGCAGGGCCTCGGCGCCCACCCGCTCGGCCGCGGCCCGCAGCCGGTCCAGGGAGCGCAGGTAGTCGGCCAGGTCGCCGTCCGGGGCGATGACGGTGGTGCCCCGGCCGAGCACGGTGTCCCCGGTGAGCATCGCGCGGTCCTCGGGCAGCCAGAAGCAGAGCGAGTCGAACGAGTGGCCGGGCGTCCCCACCACGTGGAGTTCGAGATCGCCCGCGACGACCACGTCGCCGTCGCCCAGCCCCTCGCCGCCCAGCCGGTGCCGGGGATCCAGCGCCCGCACCGGGGCTCCGACCAGCCCGGCGAACGTCCGCGCGCCGCCGCTGTGGTCGTGGTGTCCGTGGGTGAGCAGGATCGTGACGACCCTGCGGTCGCGCAGGTGCTCCGCGACCCGGGCGAGGTGCCCGGGATCGTCCGGCCCCGGATCGACGACCAGCGCCTCCTCGCCCCGGCCGATCACCCAGGTGTTGGTGCCGTCCAGGGTCATCGGGGACGGGTTCGGGGCCAGCAGGTTGAGCGCGTGCGCCGTGCCCGCCCCGTCCGGCCCCTCAAGCGGGATGCGGAGCCCACTCATACGATCCCCTCACCCCACCGGTCCGGTCATGCCGCGCCGAACCTGTAGTCGTCGTCCAGGACGATGTGCATCACGCCGTCCACCTCCGCGATCCTCGGCATGTGGGTGACGATCTCCCTCTCGGCGCCGAGCACGTCGTCCACCTTCTCGTAGGCGGACAGCTCCGTCAGGGTCCGGTGGGTGGGCGGCATCAGGAAGATCCGCCCGGACCCGGCCTGCGCGACCGCGTCGGCGGGCCGTACCCAGGCCACCTCGTCGGCCTCGCCGCCGACGTCGCGGGTGCGCTGGCCGGGCGGGAGCGCCGCGACGAAGAACCGCGTGTCGAACCGCTTGTGCTCGACCTCGGGAGTGATCCAGTGCGTCCAGGGGCGCAGCAGGTCGGAACGGAGGACCAGGCCGCGCTTGCCGAGGAGGTCGGCGAAGGACAGGCTCCGGTCGATCAGCGCGAGCCGGTCGGCCTCCCAGTCGTCGCCGGTGGTGTCGGCCACGACCGAATCGGGCGACGGCCCGGCGAGCAGCACCCCCGACTCCTCGAAGGTCTCCCGTACGGCCGCGCAGACCAGACCCCGCGCGAGTTTCTCGTCGGCGCCGAAGACCTCGCCCCACTCGGCGGGTGCGGGACCGGCCCAGGCGACCGCGTGGTCGGTGTCGCGCGGGTCCACCGAACCGCCGGGGAAGACGTAGGCCCCCGCCGCGAAGGCCATGCTCGCCCTCCTCCGGAGCAGGTAGACCTCGACTCCCCCGCTCCCCTCACGCAGGACGACCACCGTCGCGGCGTCCCGGGCCGGGACGGGCTCCACCCGGCCGGCCAGGATGTCCCGGGCGCGCAGGCCGAGCTCTCCGGGGAGCGGGATACCACCCATATCCGAACCTTTCCACCGACTATCCGAACATCACTCGGTTTTCAGGGTTCATCATGTGGCAGACCCCACCCCCGGGACAATCACGCGGGCCTCGGGACCCCGGCGGACCACGGGACCCCGGCGGACCTCAGGATTTCAGGACCTCAGGATTTCAGCGGACCTCGGCGATCAGCTCGACCTCGACCGGCGCGTCCAGCGGGAGCACCGCGACACCCACCGCGCTGCGGGCGTGCCTGCCCGCCTCGCCGAACACCTCGCCGAGCAGCTCACTCGCTCCGTTGACGACCTGCGGATGCCCGGTGAAGTCGGGCGTGCTGGCCACGAAGCCGACGACCTTGACGATCCTGACCACGTTCGACAGGCCGCCGGCCACCGACGCGACCGCCGCGAGGGCGTTGAGCGCGCACGTCCTGGCGAGGTCCCGGGCCTCCTCGGCGCTCACCTCGGCGCCGACCTTGCCGGTCGCCACCAGCTTGCCGTCCACCATCGGGATCTGACCCGAGGTGTAGACGTAGTCGCCCGTGCGGACGGCCGGGACATAGGACGCCAGCGGGGTCACGACCTCCGGCAGCGCCAGGCCGAGCTCGGCCAGCTTCTCCTCGGGGGACACCTCGCCTACTCCTTGGGGCGCTTCAGGTAGGCGACCAGCTGCTCGGGGTTCGGCCCCGGCACGACCTGCACGAGCTCCCAGCCGTCCTGTCCCCAGTTGTCGAGAATCTGCTTGGTCGCGTGGACCAGCAGCGGCACCGTCGAGTACTCCCATTTCGTCATGCGAGACAGCGTAGCGATCGGACGCGGGCCGGTCCGTGGCGGCGTCACCGGCGGGAGGTGTGAGGGGGTGTGAGCGGAGTGTGAGTCTCGTCCCAAACGACGGCCACCGCGAATCGCCGATTGCCCGTTGGGTAGCCTTCGAAACGTGAGTTCGCGCGATACCGACTGGGATGGTGTACGGCTTCACGTCGTCACCGGCAAGGGTGGCACCGGCAAGACCACGGTAGCCGCCGCACTCGCCCTCGCCCTCGCCGCGGAAGGCCGCAAGGTCCTGCTGGTCGAGGTCGAGGGGCGCCAGGGGATCGCCCAGGTCTTCGATCTGCCGCCGCTGCCGTACGAGGAGCGGAAGATCGCCGTCGCGCCCGGCGGCGGGGACGTCTACGCGCTGGCCGTCGACCCCGAAGAGGCCATGCTCGAATACCTGGAGATGTTCTACGGCATGCGCCGGGCCGGCCGCGCGCTGAGCAAGCTCGGCATCGTCGACTTCGCCACCACCATCGCCCCGGGGTTCCGCGACGTCCTCGTCACGGGCAAGACGACCGAGGCCGTCCGCCGCAAGGGCAAGGACGGCCGGCGGATCTACGACGCGGTGGTGCTGGACGCGCCGCCGACCGGCCGGGTCGTACGGTTCCTCAACGTCACCAACGAGGTGGCCGGGCTGGCCCGGGTCGGACCGATCAAGAACCACGCCGATCTGGTCAGCGGGGTCGTCGCCTCTCCCGAGACCGCGGTGCACTTCGTCACGCTCCTGGAGGAGATGCCCGTCCAGGAGACCCTCGACGGGATCACCGAACTCCGCGGAGCCGGCCTGCCCGCGGGCGGCGTCTTCATCAACATGGTCAGGAGCTCGCTGCTGCCCGCGACGGCCCTCGACGCCGCCGCGGCGGGCCGGTTCGACCCGGCTGAACTGGCGCTGGGACTCAAGGCCGCCGGGCTGGCCGAGGGCGGCTCCGCCACCGTGGCCGAGGCGCTGGCCCAGGAGGTCGTCGAGCACGCCCGCCGTACCGAGTTGGAGCGGCAGGAGCGCACGTCGCTCGACGCCGCCGGCCGTCCCCGCTACGAGCTGCCGCTGCTGCCGGACGGGGTCGACCTGGCCGGGCTGTATGAGCTGGCCGAGCTGATGCGCGGGCAGGGCGCGGCGTGAGCGGGGCCGCCCGGGTGCGGGCGCGGGAACCGCAGACGCAGCAACCACAGGTTCGGGGACCGCAGACGCACGAACCGCAGATTCAGGGAGCATGGTGAAGAACGTCCCGGTTCTCGACCTCGACGCGATCATTGACGACCCGGGCACCCGGATCATCGTCTGCTGCGGCTCGGGCGGTGTCGGCAAGACCACCACCGCGGCCGCCCTGGGCCTGCGCGCCGCCGAACGCGGGCGCTGCGCCGTCGTCCTGACCGTGGACCCCGCGCGGCGGCTGGCCCAGTCCATGGGCCTGTCGGAGCTCGACAACACGCCCCGGCCCATCGCGGGCGTCGGGGGCGAGGGCAACGGCAAGCTGTACGCGATGATGCTCGACATGAAGCGGACCTTCGATGAGATCATCGAGGCCCACGCCGATCCCGAGCGCGCCCGCCAGATCCTGACGAACCCCTTCTACCAGTCCCTGTCGTCCAGCTTCTCCGGCACGCAGGAGTACATGGCGATGGAGAAGCTCGGCCAGCTCCGCCGGTCGGGCGAGTGGGATCTGATCATCGTGGACACCCCGCCGTCCCGCTCCGCGCTGGACTTCCTGGACGCTCCGGAACGGCTCGGCCGCTTCCTGGACGGCCGTTTCATCCGGATGCTGACCGCCCCGGCCAAGGCGGGCGGGCGCAGCGCCTTCAAGCTGCTCAACGCGGGTTTCGGACTGGTCGCCGGGGCCCTGACCAAGCTGCTGGGCGCGCAGGTCCTCAAGGACCTGCAGATGTTCGTGTCCGCCCTGGACGCCGTCTTCGGCGGCTTCCGGGCGCGGGCGGAGCAGACCTACAAGCTGCTGCAGGCCCCCGGAACCGCGTTCCTGGTCGTCGCCGCGCCCGAACGGGACGCGATGCGCGAGGCGTCGTACTTCGTGGAGCGGCTGGCCGAGGAGCGCATGCCGCTGGCCGGAGTGGTGATCAACCGGGTCCACCGCTCGCCCGCGGCGGTGTTGTCGGCCGCCCGGAGCACCGCGGCGGCCGAGGACCTGGAGTCACGCGGCGAGCACGAGCTGACCTCGGCGGTGCTGCGGCTGCACGCCGACCGGATGCAGCTGGCCGCGCGTGAACAGCGCGAGCAGGACCACTTCACCTCCGCGCACCCCACGGTGCCGGTGGCACGCGTCCCGGCCATGCCGGAGGACGTGCACGACCTCGACGGTCTACGCGAAGTGGGCACGCTGCTGGCCGCGCAGTGATCACATGATCGAAATGATCATGGTGATCCGCGCGGCCCGGTAAGCGGGCCTCCGCCCGGCGGAGGTCAGCCGGGGGTCACCCGGCGATCAGCTCATTGGTCCGCTCGTACTCTTCCTTGGCGACTTCGAGCAGCTCCCGCCAGGAGTCGACGTCCGGCCGCCGGCGCAGCAGCGCGCGGCGTTCGCGCTCGGTCATCCCGCCCCACACCCCGAACTCGATGCGGTTGTCCAGCGCATCGGCGAGGCACTCGGTCCGGACCGGGCATCCCCGACAGATCAGCTTCGCTCGGTTCTGGGCAGCGCCCTGAACGAACAGCGCGTCGGGATCCGCACCCTTACAAGCCGCACTGGAGGTCCAATCCGTGATCCACATTCGACCCCACTCCCCTTAGGTGGTCAGTCGTGACTTGGGGGGGCCGACGGGCGCGGTCGTCGGGCCTCCGTATTCAGTTGCCGCAGAAGAGACCGTACGCAATCAGACGTTCAGGCCGACAGCCCCCGGCGGGACCAATTTCTTACATGGTTCCGGAGGGCTATGTGGCCGGGAATGACTAGTTACCTCTTCCTTGGGCAAGGGTTGATCCAACGGAATCGGTGTTCCGTTACCGTTTGAACCATCCGCCCGACGTACTCTTGGACTCGTGCAAGCTCAAGGCAAAGATCAGAAGTCTGCAGTGGGGAACGCCCTACGGCTCATCGCCGCGGGCGCAGCCGCGGGTGTGCTGGTCGGCGCCATCGCACTCCCTGCGGTGGGCGGCGCGGGCCTGACCGTGAAGTCCGCGACCGAGGAGCTCCGCCTGGAGGCGGAGGATCTGAAGGAACCCCCCCTCTCCGAGAAAACGACGCTGCTCGACAAGAACGGCAAGCAGATCGCGCAGTTCTACTACGAGAACCGCGAATCGGTGACGCTCGACAAGATCGCCGATGTCATGAAGACGGCGATCGTCGCGATCGAGGACAACCGGTTCTACGAGCACGGCGCGCTCGACGTGGAGGGCACCTTCCGCGCGGCGATGAAGAACCTCGCCGGCGGCGGCGTCGTCCAGGGTGGCTCCTCGATCACCCAGCAGTACGTCAAGCTGGTGCTCGTCAGCAGCGCCGAGACCAAGGAGGAGCAGGCCGCCGCCCAGGCGCCCACCTTCTCCCGCAAGCTCAAGGAGCTGCGCTACGCGCTGGCCCTCGAGGAGAAGTACACCAAGTCCGAGATTCTTGAGAAATATCTCAACATCTCCTACTTCGGAGCGGGTGCGCACGGCATCCAGGCCGCCTCCAAGCGGTTCTTCGACAAGCCGGCCTCCGAGCTGACCCTCTGGGAGGCCGCCACGCTGGCGGGAGCCGTACAGAACCCCAGCGTGACCGACCCGAGCACCGGCAAGGCCGCCCGCGAGCGCCTCCTGGCCCGGCGCAACCTCGTGCTGGACCAGATGCTCAAGTACGGCAAGATCACGGCCCAGGAGGCCGCGGAGGCCAAGGCCAAGAAGCTCGGGTTCAAGAACATCCCGGTCCCCGGCGGCTGCGACGAGAGCCCCTACCCCTACTTCTGCCTCTACGCCCAGCACGAGATCCTCAACAACGAGGACTTCGGCAAGACCCCGGAGGCCCGCAAGAAGTTCCTCCAGCGCGGCGGTCTGACGATCAAGACGACGCTCGACCCGCAGGCGCAGAAGGCCTCCGAGAAGGCCATCAAGACCTACGTGAAGACGACCGACAAGCCGGTCGCCGCGCAGGCGATGGTCGTCCCCGGCACCGGCGCCATCCGGGCGATGGCCGCCAGCCGGAAGTTCGGGCAGAACAAGAAGAAGAACGAGATGAGCTACAACCTCGCGGCCGACGTGGAGCACGGCGGCGGCGCGGGGTTCCAGGCCGGCTCCACGTTCAAGCCGTTCACCCTGCTCACCGCGCTCGACCAGGGGATGAAGCTGAACGACGGCTTCTCCACCGGTTCCGGTTACCGGGCGCCGAGCGAGGGAGCCTTCCGCAACTGCAAGGGAGAGCGGGTCGGCGAGCCCTCCCACGAGGTGCGCAACTCCAGCGAGGGCGGCGGCGGCTTCAAGACCCTGACCACCGGCACGCTCGGTTCGGTGAACACCTTCTTCATGAAACTCGAAGAAGAGGTCGGGCTCTGCGAGACCGTCAAGATGGCCAAGAGCCTGGGCATCAAGCGCGCCGACGGCAAGCCGCTGAAGGAGTTCGAGACCTTCACGCTCGGCATCAACGAGATGGACCCGGTGACGGTCGCCGCCGCCTACGCGACGATCGGCGCCCGCGGCACCTACTGCAAGCCGATGGCCATCACGGAGATCGTCGACCGGTACGGCAAGGCCACCTCCTACAAGCCCAAGTGCAAGGAGGTCCTGGACGAGGAGGTCGCCGACGCGGCCGCGCACATCATGTCCGGGGTGTTCGCCAAGGGCACGATGACCGAGGTGGGCGGCATCGGCCGCCCCGCGGCGGGCAAGACCGGAACGACCGACGCCTACACCGCGGCCTGGTTCGCCGGTTTCACCCCCGACATGGCCTCCGCGGTCAGCCTCGGCGACCCGCGCGGCGCCTTCGAGCACGACCTGGTCGGCGTGACCATCGGCGGGCGTTACTACAGCTACGTGTACGGCGCGTCGATCTCCGGCCGGATCTGGAAGGACTCCATGATCGGCGCCTTGAAGGGCGTCCCGGCGACCGAGTTCACCCCGGTGAACCACGAGCGCTTCGGCGGCTGCTCGGCCGGCCGGTGCGCGCCCCCGCCCAAGAAGGAGCCGCGCGGCGACGGCGGTGACGACAACGGCGGAGACGGTGGAGACGACGGCGGGAACGGTGGAGACGACGGCGGAGACGACAACGGCGGCTTCGACTTCGACTCCCCGCCGGGATGGGGTGAGGAGAACGACGGCGGCTCGCCCATCGTCCCCTGAGGTCCGCTGAGACCCGCGGGGCCGGGGTCCGCTGAGGTTTCCCGAGAACGCGAGAGCCCTCCCTGGGAACGTCCAGGGAGGGCTCTCGCGGTTTCGGGCCGCATTCGAGACCCGGGCGTCACCCGAGGATCGAGTGCGTCAGGGACGGGCTCAGGCCGTCACCCGAGGTCGGAGGGCGCAGGGGTCGGATTCAGGCCGTCAGGCGGGCCCGTACGGCCTGCGCCACCCGGCCTCCCTCGGCGCGCCCGGCGACCTTGGGGTTCAGGACCTTCATGACCTGGCCCATCGCCTGCGGCCCGGAGGCTCCGCTCTCCGCGATGGCCTCGTCCACGAGCGCGCCGAGCTCCTCGTCGGAGAGCTGGGCCGGGAGGTACTCCTCCAGCACGGCCTGCTCGTCCAGCTCGGCCTGGGCCTGCGCGGCGCGGCCGGCGTTGCCGAAGGCCTCGGCCGCCTCGCGGCGCTTCTTGGCCTCCTTGGTCAGCACCTTGATGATCTCGTCGTCGCTCAGCTCGCGAGCCGTCTTCCCCGCGACCTCCTCGACGTTCACGGCCGCCAGGGCCATGCGGATCGTCCGGGTGCGGACCTCGTCCTTGCTCTTCATCGAGGCCGTGAGATCGGCCTTCAGCTTGTCCTTCAATGCGCTCATGCGGTCCATCTTGCCGCCTCACCAGCCCGGTTGTATCCCGGGTTTCCGGTAGCGAGGCGGTAGCGGGGCCTTCCTCGGGCATGATGGGAAGGTGAGGAAAGCAGCCGCGGTACCCCTGTCCCTGCTCGGCGCCGGCCTGGCCGGCCTCGCCTACGCCTCGGTCGTCGAGCGCAACGCGTTCCGGCTGCGGCGCTTCGACGTGCCCGTGCTGGAGCCCGGACAGCGTCCGGTGCGCATCCTGCAGCTCTCCGACCTGCACCTCACACCCGGCAGGCGGATGCTCATCAACTGGGTCCGCTCCCTGGGCGACCTCAAGCCCGACCTGGTGGTCAACACCGGCGACTCCATCGCCCACCCCGACGCGGTCGGGCCGCTCCTGCACGCCCTGGAGCCGCTGCTGTCCCGTCCGGGCCTGTTCGTGTACGGCTCCAACGACCTGTACGCCCCCCGGCCCAAGAACCCCGCCCGCTACCTGTGGCGGTCCTCCAAGGGCGACAACCTCCAGCACACCCCCAGCCTCCCCTGGCGGGAGCTCGGCGCCGGCATGGCCGCCGCGGGCTGGCTGGACATGAACAACACCACCGCCCGCATCAAGGTGGGCGACCTCGACGTGGCCGTGGGCGGCATCCACGACTCCCACATCGACCGCGACCGCTACGACCTGATCGCCGGTCCCGCCCCCGCCGACGCCGACCTCCGCCTCGGTGTGATGCACTCCCCCGAGCCCCGCAACATGACCCTGTTCGCCGCCGACGGCTACCAGCTCCTGCTGGCCGGCCACACCCACGGCGGCCAGCTCTGCATCCCGTTCTACGGCGCCCTGGTCACCAACTGCGGCATCGACCGGGCCCGCGTCAAGGGCCTGAGCCGCCACGACTCGGCCTACCTCCACGTCTCCGCGGGCCTGGGCACGAGCCCCTACGCCCCGGTCCGCTTCGCCTGCTTCCCCGAGGCCTCGCTCCTGACCCTGGTGCCCCGCCGCCGGGGGTGACCGCCGATCCCGGCACCCGCCATCGAGGGTGACGCCCAGGGTGACACAAGCACCCACGAAGTCCGCTAGACTTTCCCAAGCACGAGCAAGACGGCGTGCACCGGGGTGTAGCGCAGTTTGGCAGCGCGCTTCGTTCGGGACGAAGAGGTCGTGGGTTCAAATCCCGCCACCCCGACACTGTGGTCGCAGGTCAAGGGCCTGATCGCTGGAGACGGCGATCAGGCCCTTGAGCCGTTTACCCCCCATCCACCGTCACGGCTGAACGGCCTTACATCCTCACCGCCGTCCACCCCGGCCACCGGGAACGCTACGCCACCGTCCTGGACCCGTCCCGGCACCCTGAGCAGGCCACCGAGTTCAACGGCGCGGTCTGGCCCTGCCTCGGCTCAGCCGTATGGGCGCTGCGCACCACCGGCGGCTACGAGAACGCCCTGCGCGCCGCGATCGACCTGGGCGGCGATACCGACACCGTCGCCGCGGTCACCGGCGGCCTGGCCGGTGCGGTCCATGGACTGGCCGCGATCCCGGACCGCTGGACACAGCCGTTGCATGTGCCGCTCCCTGGAGGCGGCGGCCGGATCCTGCGCCTGCCACACCTGCTCGACCTTGCCCGCCGCCTGGCAGAACCAGTCTCGACGAGGTGACGGCTCCGGGGCCCCGCTGAGGGCCGAGGCTGCCTGGTCACCTCGGGAACGGCCCGCGGCCGTGAAGTTCCGGCCAGAAGGGGAGTGATTCCTCCTGCGGAGATCTTATGGCCAGAAGGCTCTCGTACGCGGACGCGGTCAAACTGCTCGGTGGTGACAGTGCGTTTGTCCAGACCCTGGAGAAGGTGACCGGCGGGTTGCTACTGCTGATGCTCACCCTGTACGACGCCGCCGACAACGCACTGCAACGAGAAGGCACAGGACTCGACCCGGCCGAGCTGTACGAGCGTATCCTGGTGCGCTTCGCCGAGCGGGAGATCCGCAAGTCTTCTCTCTGGTTGCACGGCGCCCGACTGGTCGCCCCGTCAGGGAGACTGCGCACACAAGCCATGAACCCGTACGTCTCAACGCGCCGGCCCGTCATGCCGCGTACTCATTCAATCTGACATCGATCTGTGTGCAACGCATCCGGGACATCGACGGACGAGACGTAGTCATCAGCATGGGATCGAACCTTTTCGCCAGTGCCTGGACGCCACCAGACCTGGACCCGACCACGGAAAGGCTGTGACCCAGTCCGGTGCACCGTCCAGAGAGTGTGCGGAACCAACTGTTCACGCTCTCATCAGGCTCTGGCTCACCTCATGATGACCGTCGCGATCCCAGCGGCTCCGGCTGATCTCCTAGGGCTAGTGCACCTGGGGAAGCAGGCGGAGATCACCATGCCGAGGCGCACCCGGCACAGGTCGGTCGAGAGCCGGGACAGGGACGGCTCCCGGCGGGAGGCTCATCCTCTCCGCGAAATCACGAAGCACCGCAGAGAGCACATCCCGCGCGCAGTCCCGATCTGCAGGGTCCGGGATCGCCGCCAGCACGGACCGGACCCAGTCGATGTGAACGGTCAGCCGTTCCGCCGAGTCGGCGGCGGCCGTCGCGCGCTTGCGGTGATATGCGTCGCGCCGCTCGTGCTTCGGAGCGCGGCGCCTTTCCTGAACCATAGGGAAAACATATCCACCGCAGCACCTCGGGTGGGGGCGCTTTAAAGAACCGCCTCCCACGGGAGAGGCCAGCCCTCCCTGTCATACTCTCGATTCCGACACCTAGAAAGGGGTGAAATAATCCGAAATCTACTATAAATCATGGCGTTTCCGCGGCTCACTCTCCCCTTGATATACCCCTGTCCCATGGCGGCCCCCGCAGCCCGGGCGATCGGCTGGGAGATCCCGGGACAGGAGCAGCCGCGCACGTCGCCGATCGAGCGGCTCGGGAAACGCTCACGGTCGCCGGGGAACCATCCGTACGCCGTCATCGTTTGAGCGTGTGTCCCCGTACACACATTGTGGAGGCGACCGGCATGGGACTCTTCGGCGACGACAATGACAGCCAGGCCCAGGAGCAGATCTCGCAGGACGCGCGGATCGCATTTGACCGGGGTTACCAGGTCTACGTCGCCTATATCCCAGACGAAGTCCCCAAGAAGTACAGGCAGGTCCACACCTCGTGGGGAGCCACCGAGGCGATCAGCCGTATCGAGCGGGAAGGATGGCTCCTGAACCACATGCTCGAAAGCATGTACGGGAATGGTGTGCGCGTCCTCACCTGCACTTTCCGACGGCAGGAATAGCCGTCCCGACCCGCGGGGATCCGGCCGGCAAGCGTGGGACGTGACTCATCCTGCGGGTAATCTCGGAGAAGTGATCGACTTCAACAGCGGCTCCCTCTTCAAGCTGAATCCGTGCCATCCGCAGGAGGTCGGCCCGACTGTGGCCCCCCTCATGCTCCAGGGCGAACAGATCGTCGCGTCCTACAAAACCGTCCGGGACTTCGTCGTCTTCACCGACAAGCGCGTCATCGCGGTCAACGTCCAGGGACTCACCGGCAAGAAACGCGACTTCTCCTCCCTGCCCTACAGCAAGATCCAGGCATGGTCGGTCGAGACCGCCGGAACCTTCGACCTCGACGCCGAGCTGGAGCTCTGGTTCAGCGGCCTGGGCAAGGTCCGCTTCGAGTTCAAGGGCAGCTCCGACATCGTCCGCCTCAGCCACATGATCGCCGGCTACGTTCTGTAGGACAGACGGGGCACTCCAGCCAAGATCCACCTACACTCGGCAACCATGGACTGGGCGGAGCCGACCGCCGCCACCCGTTCGACCGTCTCCGACTCGGAGACGAGGGCATCGCCAAAGCCCTGGTGATCGTGGATCGCCCACTCCTCCGCCTCGGGAACGGGTGAGGCCGTGAGCATGGCCCGGATCTCGGCGGAGATCTCGGCAGGCTCCTGTAACGCGTCGATCCACCGGCCATGCGACCTGCCGGCACTGTAGGCAGCGAGGCAGGCCGCATGGATCCGCGGCCGAACGGGCGCCGTCTCCTCCCCGGTCATCGGTCGGTCTCGCTCTCCCGCCGCCCCGCCTGGATCTCCTCCGCCGGCCTGCGCCCGGTGACCTTGTCGTACGGCAGGCGGTCGGTCCAGGAATACGGAGAATCCGCCGCCCGCAGGACTCGATGCCCCGCCCCGGCGATGAGCGCGGGCACGGTCAGGCTCTTGGTGTTGACCCGCACCACCTCGAACCACGTCCCGCCGTACCGGGCGAAGTCCCCCTTGCGGAAGTCGGAGGCGCTCCAGATCTTGACCCCGTCGGCCTCGGCCTGGGCGACCAGCTCCCGCCAGTACGCCAACTCCTCGTCCATCTCGGCGACGCGCCGCCGGATCTCCTCAGCCTGATCAGGCGAGCCGAGGGCGTCCCAACCATGGGCAGAGTCGCCGGCCAGGGCCCGGTCATAGACCCTCCTGCCAGCCTCCAGACGTTCGATGCGGCGTAGCGTGGTCGGGACGTTCTCCCGGTGACACCGGTAGTTCTCCAGAGTTTTCCCGGACACCTGGATCTCCGCGAGCGCGGGCCGGACCCCTTCGGGCCGTTCAAGCCTCACACTCCTGATCGGTGAGTTCTCCCCGGTGCACCGTGCCTGCCCTATCGGTGACCAGGGGAGCTCCTGAGCTGAGGATTCACGGGCCAGGCCTTAGGCGAGGGGATGGAGATGCGAGTCGAGATCGCTGAGAATGTTCTCGACACGCGGCTGGAACCACTGCTGCCGATTGGTCTCGGACTGCTGCCGCCGGGTTATCTCATCCACGTTGGCGACGGTGACCAGCAGACCGTCGGTACGGAGCCACCCTTGCGGCAGTTCCCGCGTCCCCATGGCGTTCTCCGCCTGCAGCCGACCGGCCAGGGCTCCCTTGAGGTAGTGCTCGGGCGACATCAGCATCAGATCCCCGGCCTTGACCGCGGCCAGTGAGCGCGGGTCGAGATCGAACCCCGCGGCCAGCCACGGACCACCGGTCTCCCTGCGGATCGTGGCGAGGTTGTAGCTGTCGATGTCACCGGTGGCCATGAAGGCCAGAGCGTCGGGGTTGGCCCGGACCAGTCCCCGCCACGCGGCCAGGTTCGCGGTCGGATCCAGCATGGTGTCGAACGGACCCCGTACCTTCACCAGCGGCAGGCGCTGCGCGAACCGTTCCCGCATCCCCTCGGCCCGATTGTCCAGCACGGGAACGCCCGGGACGGGGGAGCCGATGATGACGGTGCCCTGGGCGTCCGGCGGGAGCCGCTCGATGATCCCGTCGGCGAGCGCCGCGCCCATCGCGTGGTTGTCGTTTCCGATGAACAGCGGGACCTGAGGCCCGGGAGGCGGGGCGTTGTCCACCGCGACGAGCGGCACGCCGCTCTTCCCCACCCGGGACATGGGGCGGGCGAGCAGTTCGGGGTGGAGGGTGAACAGCGACACACCGCCCCTGGCCCGCGTGGCCACATCCTCGAAGATGGTCGCCTGCCGGGGGCCGTCCGTGATCGGGGGCCCGTCCACGAGCGCGGTCACTCCGGGCACGGCGGCCACGCCCGAGCGGAACCCGAGAGACATCTCCTGGGTGAAGTTGTGCTTCTGCGCCGCCACCACGAACCCCACGGTCCGCGCACGGTCGTCATCCTGCGTGCTGTTACCGCATCCGGCGGTCAGGGCGGCCATCACGGCCGCCGCTACCACCGCGGCGAGACGACGCCCAATCATTTTCCCCACCTGTGATCTATGGATAGCGCCGGTAAAAGGCTGTGCGAGACGGTTACGGAACTCACATTCGGCAGAAGCCGACCGATGGTAAGGAGAACGTCTATCGCACGGAGTGGAGAGCTATGGTGCACAGGCTGAAGCTGGCGCGTGTCGTACCGCGTCTCGCCGTCGCGGGCCTGGCGGTGGGACTGGTGGCGCTCGCCACACTCGCCATCTGGGGGACGCACACCACCGCGCGGACCACGGAGCGGGTCAACCAGATGAACGCGGTGATCGACGTGTGGGGCCAGATCCTGTTCGCAGTCACCGTGGAGGAGTCCGCGGCGGACGACCTGCTCCGGGCGGACCGGGGAGCCGACCGCCAGCGGCTGGCCAACGCCATCGGGTCGGCGCAGGACGAGCTGGACTGGCTGGTCCGGAACGCCGACGAGGGCGAGAGCCGCTCCATCGACACGTTCCGCCACAGTTACGCGGCCTACGGCCAGACGTTGCGTCAGTTGATGGACGCCAGCGTTGGGAGCGACGAGCGGCTGGAGCCGTACGTCGAGCAGGCCGCTCTGGCATTCAGCTCGGTCCGCAAGCAGGCAACGAGCAACCTCGGCCGCAAGCAGCTGGAACTGGCTGAGTATCTGACGGAGGTCGACGACACCAACGCGCGGACGCGGATGGCCACGTGGGGGGTGTTCGCGGTGGACGCGCTGCTGTTCACGTTCTGCGCCGGCATATTGGTGAACTACCAGCGGCGGATCGAACGGGAGGCCGCCGGCAGCCGCCACCAGGCGCTGCACGACGCGCTGACCGGGTTGCCGAACCGTGTGATGCTCGGGCAACGGCTCGACGAAGCACTCGCCTCCGCACAGCGGACCGGGAAGTCCGTCGGTCTGCTGCTCATCGACCTGGATGGGTTCAAGCAGGTCAACGACACGCTGGGACACCACTGCGGAGACCTGCTGCTCCAGCAGGTGGCCGACCGGCTGATGTCGGTGGTGCGCACCAGCGACACCGTCGCCCGCCTCGGCGGGGACGAGTTCGCCATCCTGCTGCCCGATTCCGTTCTGAGTGGCGCCCACGATGTGGCGGCACGGGTCCTGGCCGTTCTCGGCCAGCCCGTCGAGCTGGGTGACCGGCAGGCGCGCATCGGCGGAAGCATCGGCATAGCGGTGTACCCCGGGGACGGTGGAGACCGCCAAGAGCTGTCCAGATACGCGGACGCGGCGATGTACCACGCCAAGCGCCAGCGTCTGGGCATGGCGGCGTACCGCGAGGTTTTCCAGGACGGTCCTTCCCGGGCCGGCGCTCCCCTGGCCGGGGAGGACCAGTTCCTTCCCGGGCCGCACCTCCCCGCGGGTTCGAACACCGTCCCTCTGCTGTCCTGGCCGGAGAGGTCGATGCCGCCGGCCTCGTGACCCCCGCGGCCACGGCGCGGTGCCGGATTCCGTGCGCCCCGCGTTCCGGCAGCGGTTGCCGGTCACGGTGCACCGCCCGTCACCGCAGAACGGCTCGGCTCAGCATCACGCGGCAGTACCACCAGAACAGGAAGGACAGGACACCGACGCCGATGTCGAACAGGCTCATCGACGGCCCGAGGATGTCCCACCGATCCCGGAAGGCGAACGTGAGGATCAGCAGCACCAGCTGGGCCAGCGCGGTCATCAGGGCCAGCGGCACCGCCCAGCGGGAGCGCAGGATCGAGGCCGTCGCCGAGGCGAGACCTCCGGTGACGTTGAGGGTCCACAGCACGCCGAGACCGAACGGATAGTCGGTGAAGTAGCCGATCTGAGGCTCCGCGTAGCCCTGAGCGGCCATGTAGTCCGGGTTCAGCGTGAGCGTGAGCACGTAGTCCCGCGCGCCACCGATGTAGAGGGCGAGCATGAACAGCCCGACGACCCACAGATGCCATGGTGCGCGGCCTCGCCGGGGATTCTCCGCCGTGGTCGGCACGGTGTCTTCACGCATCGTCGCTCCGGTCTTTGCGGGCGTCGAGCACGGTCTCGGCGAGGTGGACGAAGTCGTCGTTGCGCAGCACCGCGATGCCGCGTTCCACGTCCGCCAGCAGCAGCAACGTGTCTCCGGGAACGATCCCGAACATGTCCCTCATGTCCTTCGGAATGACGATCTGACCGCGATCTCCGACTTTGGCCGTACCGGCGAGCTTTCCTGGTGGTGGTGGCGTCAATCCGGCTCCATGTGCGCTAGATCCTACTTTTCATACTTTTCATACCTACTCTAGACTATGCGTCGGGTGTTGATGGATGCCATCCCCTGGCACCCCCTCTGAAGATCTCGACCTCGGGAGTCGCCATGATCACGCACATCGGCGTGGCCGTGCTCTACGTCAGTGATCAGCAGGAGTCCGTGGACTTCTATGTCGAAAAGCTCGGTTTCACGAAGACCACCGACGCGGAGATGTCCGAAGGAACGCGCTGGATCGAGGTGACTCCACCGAACGGCCAGACGGCGATAGCCATTCACGACGCCGCGGCGTTCGGGAAGCAGCCCGGAGAAGGGGCGTACCTCACCTTCACGTGCGACGACATCCAGGCGACGGTCGACGGACTCCGGAACGCAGGGGTCACGGTCACCGACCCGACCGAAGAGCCGTGGGGCATATATGCGCATATAGACGGTCCGGACGGCCACCGGATTCAGATCCATCAGAAATAGCCGATCACAGCACGTACCGGCCCTTCCTGAACTCGCCTGAGCCACCGCTCATCGCAAGCAGGCCGGGGCCGGAGTCGGCGAGGGCCGCTCCGGCGGCCTGTCGCCGGACGGTCCATGGGGCCGAATCGGCAAGGGAACCGGTACGGAGGCGCCAGCCTGGGATGACGCCGCTGCGGCCCCCGGAGGAAGAGCCGGCGCTCCCGGTACTCCCAGCACGGTCGCGGCGGTGCTCCCGGACACGCGGAACCCTTGAATCCCGGAAATAAGGATCATTACTCTCAATCCGGTCGGCACAGAACGCCTGTCCCGTCCCGGGACGACGCCCCGGGGCACCGGGCGCACGAGCCGCCGTCCGGCTCCGGCGTCCGGCGCAGCATCGTGTGCCCGTACCACGCCTGGAACTTCGACCTGACCGGCCGGTTGAGGCGGGCGCGCGGCACCGGCGGCATGCCGGACTTCGACACCTCCGCGGTGCGCCCGGACCAGATCCACCTACACTCGGCAACCATGGACTGGGTGGAGCGGATCGCCGGCATCAGACGCTGGGCCCGCGACGGCGAGCGAGCACCGCACAAGCCGCTCCTCCTGCTGTACGCCCTGGGCCGGTTCCAACGCGAAGGCGGCGCCCCGCTCGTCTTCAGCGCCGTCGAAGCCGACCTCAAACGCCTGCTGAAGGAGTACGGCCCGCCCCGCGACACCAGCCCCGGTTACCCCTTCCACCACCTGGCCGGTGACGGCGTCTGGCTCGTGGACACCGTCCACGGGCCGGGTAGCCCGGGCGCGGGACTCGGCCGTCTCCGTGCCTCCCAGGCCACCGGCCGCCTCCACCCGGACCTGATCCGCGCCCTGGTCGACGATTCCCGCCTCGTCTCCCGTCTGGCACGGTTCCTGCTCGACAACAACTTCGAGCCCTCGCTCCACCCCGACATCTGCGCCCTTGTCGGCCTCGACCTGGAGAGCGCCGAGGCCGGGGCACCCACCATGCGGAAGGCCAGGCGCCGTGACCCGGCCTTCCGCAACCAGGTCCTGATGGCGTACGAGTACTGCTGCGCCTTCTGCGGATACGACGGCTGGCTCGACGGCGTCACCGTCGGGCTCGACGCCGCCCACGTCCGCTGGTGGGCCTTCGACGGCCCCGACGACCTGGCCAACGGCCTGTGCCTGTGCGGCATCCATCACAAGCTCTTCGACAAAGGTGTCCTCGGCCTGGACACCCGGCGCGCCATCACCGTCTCCGCCAGGTACGTCGGCCGCAGCCGAGCGTCGCGGGAGATGGTGCTCCACCTCGCCGGACAGCCGATCCGCGAACCTCAGCCCGGTCTGCGGCCCCTCGACGACGACCACATCTCCTGGCATTTCCGGCAGGTGTTCCGCTCACCCGCCAGAGGCACCTGAGATCCGCCGGCCGCCCGTTCCGCACCGCGGCGCGGAAGCGCACGCGAGAACTCGTCATGCCTCGGGATGGCCGGACCGCCGCACCGCGGCGTCATGGCAGCAGGCCGCGGGTGTAGGCGGTCGCCACGGCTGAGGCCCGGTCGGAGACGCCTAGTTTCGTGTAGATATGAGCCAGGTGGGTCTTGACCGTCGTCTCGCTGATGAACAGCGTCGCGGCCGTCTCCTTGTTGGTGCAGCCCTGTGCGACCAGGCCGAGGACGGTCCGTTCACGCTCGCTCAGCTCGGCGGGGGGCGGCGTGCGGACGCGGTTGAGCACGCGGGCGGCCACGGCCGGGGACAGCACCGTCTCTCCGGCCGCCGCCGCGCGCACGGCGCGGAAGACCTCCTCGCGCGGGGAGTCCTTGAGCAGGTAGCCGATCGCGCCCGCGGTCAGGGCGGGCAGCACGTCGTCGTCACCGTCGTAGGTGGTCAGGACCAGCACGCGGGCCGACGGCACCCGCTCCGCCAGCAGGCGGATGAACTCCGCTCCCCCGTCGGGCATGCGCAGATCGGTCAGCACGATGTCGGGGCGCTCCCGTACGGCCACGGCGAGTCCCCGCTCCCCGTTCTCCGCCTCGCCCACGACCTCCAGGTCGGCCTGCTCGACGAACATGCCGCGCAGGCCGTCCCGCACGACGGGATGGTCGTCCACGATCACCAGCCGTACCGTCACGTCGTCTCCCGCTCGGCCGCCGCGGGGATCGCGGGGATCGTCACGCTGATCGCGGTGCCCTGGCCGGGCGCGGACTCCACCTCGACGTTCCCGGCGAGCCTGACGACCCGCTGCCGCATGGCGGTGAGACCGAAGCCTCCGCTCGTCCCGGCACCTCCGCCCGTTCCCGCGGGGGCGAGGGGGGTGAACCCCACTCCGTCGTCCCGGATATCGGCCACCACCACATCCTCCATGTACGACAGGGTGACGCCGGTCTTGCCTGCTCCGGCGTGCCGGGCCACGTTGGCCAGTGCCTCCTGCACAGCCCGGTACACGGCCACCTCGACCTCGGGGTGCAGCAGCCGGGCGGTGCCGGTGACGGTGAGCGTGGCGGGCAGTTCGTTCGCCGCGCTCCAGCCGGAGACCAGCGATGACAGCGCCTCGGGCAGCTTGCTCTCCGCCAGCGGACCGGGACGCATGTCGTCCAGGGAGCGGCGGACCTCGGTCAGGCTCTCCCTGGCGAGGCTCCGCGCGACGGCCAGGCGCCGCCGTACCGCCCCGGCGTCGTTCGCGGCCTCCTCGGCGGCTTCGAGCTGGGTGACGATGCCCGCCAGGCCCTGGGCGACGGTGTCGTGGATCTCCCTCGCCAGCCTGCCGCGCTCTCCGGTGACGCCGGTCTGACGGGCCGCGGCCAGCAGCCTGCCCTGCAGTTCGGCGTTCTCCTCACCGAGCAGGGCGAGGCGGAGGTTGGCACTCTCCAGCGCCTGGTTCGCGTTCTCCAGCGCCTGGTTGGCGCTCTCCAGCGCCCGGTTGGCGGCGCGGCGGCGTTCGACCTCGGCCTCCAGGGCCCTGATGCTCCAGCCGATGAACGCCGCCAGCACCGCTCCGGTGAGCGCCGACGCGATCAGCCAGGGGCTCCTGGAGTTCAGGAGAGAGGACGGGCCGTCCACGGCGACGAACGCCGTGACGGCCACCCCGAGGTAGGCGTACCGGCCGGGGAGCGTCGCGAAGGCCGTGGGGAAGCAGGCGAGCACCAGCAGTCCGTACGCCGGGTGGCGCGAGGACAGCGCCCACGTCAGCGCGACGAGCCCGGTGAAGTAGACCGCCATCGGCGCCAGCGCCCGCTCCGGCCACTCGGGGTGCGCCAGCACCATCCACCAGTGCCACACCGCCACGACGGCGGCCAGCGCGACGGTGACGACCCGGTCGTACGGCGGCGCCGACGAGTCGGCCACCGCGATCACGGTCGCCACCACGAGGAGGCACAGCGGCAGGGCGCGCCATGCCCTGTCCCAGTCGTGAACCCTCAGCATCCTCAGCACGCCGCCCTCGCTCTCACCCGCGCGGGTAGGTCAGGCGCCGCAGCAGCGTCTCGGCGGGCCCGCGTACTCCGGCCCTGCGCATGAACTCGGCCGCGACCACCGTCGCCGCCCACGTGCCGAGGGCGAGCGCGACCGTGGCAGCGGACCCCAGCGACCCGCCAAGCCCGATCGTATAAGGGGGGAGAAGCGCTACAAATACCACCGACTGGAGAAGATAGCTCGTCATCGAGCGCTGTCCGCAGGACGCCAGCGCGGTCGCCAGCGGACCGCGTCGCGTGCCGATCCGCCGCGCGAGCAGGGAGATCGCAGCCGCGTATCCCAGGCCGGCGGCGATGCCCGACACCATGTGGACGGCGTTGAGCGCCATCACCGCGACGGGGTCGTCCACGGTGACGAACCCGGTCGCGGTCAGGCCCACGGGCAGTCCGCCGAGCGTTCCGGCGAGCGGTCCCCACACCGCGGCCCGCCGTACCGTCCTGTCCGGTACGGCCAGCAGTTCCCGCCGCCCCGCCCAGACCCCCACGAGCCCGGCGGTGAACACGCCCGTCATCCCGAGCGGGGTCAGCACCCACTCGATCGGCCGCAGCGCCAGCGCCGTCAGCGGGTCGTCGACCGCGAACGACCAGAAGATGCTCCGCTCAGTCGTCGCCCGCGGGGTGTTGTAGGCCAGGGCGGACATCAGGGCGACGGGGACGAGCCAGATTCCGGCGAGGACCAGCAGGGTCCGGTCGCGCACACGCAGCAGCCGGACGATCGCGAGCCCGAGCAGCCCGTAGACCCCGAGCACGTCCCCGGAGAACAGGAGCACGGCGTGGACCGCCCCGAACGCGAGCAGCCACCGGCTCCGCCGCTTCAGGACCCGCCGCCCCTCGGTGTCGTCCCGCCGCCGGTTCCAGATCTGGATCATGCCGTAGCCGAACAGCGCGGCGAACATCGGGTAGGCCCGCCCGTCCACGAACGTCATGCTCAGCGTCGTCGTCACCCGGTTCAGCAGGTCGTGCTCGATGATGTGCTGCCGGATGCCGTACGGGCGGCCGTACAGGTAGATCGCGGAGTTGGCCACGGCGATCAGCGCCAGCATGACCCCTCTGGCGAGATCGGGAGCGAGCTGGCGCTCGCCTTCCCGGACCGGTCGCAGTCCCAGGGTGGTGACCATCTTTCCTCCTCGGCTCGATGGGTTCCCACCGAGTGTGCGAGGGAGGGGCCGGTCACCGAATCGCGCGACAGGGCGCGTCTCGCCCGCGGACGGACGACGACCGGCATCCTCCGTTCGGAGGATGCCGGTGCCGGGCGGTGGTACCGGCCGCCCGGCGTGTTCACTGGCTGACGGCCCTCTCGTACAGCCGGATGGCCAGCGGCATGGACACGGTCGTGACGATGTTCGCCCAGCAGGTCCGGCGCTCGCTTGATCTTGAACATGCGCCTGGTGATCGTCGCGCCGTCCTTACTTTCAGCCGCCGCTGCCGGGAAACCGGTGTCATGTGACCTGTTCACGACCGCAGAACGGCGAGGAGATGAGGTCGTGGCGGTGCTTCCAGGCCAGTTGGAGGACGGCTGCGCCGGCCGCCTGCATGGGCTCGTGGTGGACGTACCGGCTCACCGTGTCGGCGTCGAACGGGATTCCCCGTGCCCCGACGACCCGTCCCTCCTCGTTCGAGGCGGTGATGTCACCGAAGACCGCGTCGAAGACGTCCGCCTCGATCACGGTCACCGCGAGGATGTCCGTGGCGAAGGTGAGGGGGTCCACCCCGATGCCGAGGACGGAGGAGTGGAGCCGGCCGCTCTCGCGGGCGTCGGCCAGCTCCCGGTAGAGGGGCCAGGTCTCGTAGTCGAAGGCGTCGCCGTACACCTCGGGCCGCCGGAGGAACTCCTCGGCGTACTCGCGCACCGTGCATTTCCACAGGTCGAAGTCGGCGGCCTCGGCGTGCGGAGTCTCCTCGGCGGGCTGGAACACCCCCACCGGCATGACCTGGTAGAGCCCGCCTCCGTGCGCGACCCGGGCGGGGTCGCGCCAGTGGAGCACGAACGTCATCGCCCCGGTACGGCCGTCATGCCGGAGCGTCAGCATGGAGACCGCCGGGAGCGCCGTCCGGGAGCGCAGGTCGGTGGGGTCGCCGGCGAGCCGGCGGAAGGGCAGCCCCGCCGTTCCGGGAAGCCCCGCCTCCCCGGAAAGCTCGGAAAGTTCCGCCTCCTCGGAAGGTCCCGCCTCCCCGGGAGGTCCCGCCGTCCCGGGGAGGCGGGATGCCGCGAACTCGTGGGCCACCGCCTCGCCGACGTCGACCCCGTCGAAGTAGCGGCCGCGGGTGAAGCCCAGTTCCGGCCAGGCCACGTCGAGCAACCGGTAGCACGTGCGGTTCTCGAACATCCCAGGCCTGTCGAGAGCCTCCATGGCCTGGGCGTAGGACGGCGTGCCCGGCGGGAGCGCGGATCCGGCCTCCGCCTCGCGGCCGGTCACCGCCGGTGCGGGGGAGCGGTCGGTCCATCGCAGGACGAGCCGGTCGAGCGGGAGGGGGCGGTCGAGCGTCCACTCCGCCCTGGTGAGCAGGTGTGTCGAGCCGACCCTCGGCAGGTCCGGATAGAGCCGGTCGGCGGCCCGCGCGAGGTCGTGACGGTGCCCGTTGAGATAACGGCGCACGTCGCGCCAGACCGGCCGGGGTCCGTACGGTCGCGCGCTCATCGGCGTCCTCCCCCTCTCACGACCGGGGCCTCATCCCGGCGAAGAGTGCTTCGAGCACGCGGTCGACGTAGTCGTGCGTCAGCGGCTCCTGTGTGATCAGCAGTCTGAAGTATCGTGTGCTTGCCGACGCCGACGCCGGCGCGGGCCGCGACCGCCTCGATGCTGAGCTTCGTCTAGCCGACCTCCTGCGCCAGGCCGAGCGTGGCACGCATGATCACCTTCGTGCGATCGGCGGCTCCGGTCGGGCCCTGGGATGTCATGCCGCCACCTTACCGGAACGGCACGTGCCGTTCCCGACGGAGACAGACAGGACGGCGGGAAAGGCTCGCCATCCCGGGGCACGGCTCCACGCGCGGACCCGTGCCCCCGCCCCTCCGCGGCCGCAGGCCCGCCCCGCCCGCCGGAGAGGACCACTCGGAGCGCGGAGCCGTACGGCCTGCGTCCTCCCCGCTCCCCGGGTCAGGTGTGGTCCCTGGTGAGCCGGGTAACGCACGGAAGGAGGGGGGAAAGGAAGTGATGTCTCATGCCTCGTCCCGGTAGTCACTCCTATGACAAGGAACGTGCCAGACTCCGCCAACGGCTGGAGAAACAGGGGCTGAGCGAAGACGAACTGAAGGAACGCGTCAACAAGAGCATGCAGTCCGATCCGGACAAGCGCCCCAGGAAGGCCACGGCCCGCGCCGACGGGCCCAAGGCCGAGCGGCCCTCCCGGGGCCGGCAGGGAGGAGAGTGACATGACGCGGACCACTGATCCCGGTCTCGTCCGGCAGGCCCTGCTGAGCCTGGACTACCCGGCCGACAAGCAGGAAGTGATCCAGCAGGCGACCAACGCCGGCGCGGAGGCGGCGGTCCTCCGCGTCCTGGCCGCCCTGCCGCTGGGGACGTATGACAACCTCGACGAGATCCTGCGGTCGATCCCGCGCTCTCCCGACGAGGGTGAGGACATCACCCCCGGGGAGCGGGACACCAAGGTCACGGCCGACGCCATCGGGAGCCGTGGCCGGATCACCGAACACCTGCGGGAACCCCGCTAGGGAGTGCCGGACACGACCCGGCCCGGGAGAGACCCGGGCCCGCACCGGGTGCCGCAACCCGGTGCGGGCCCGGATCCGTCACGACCGTACGGCTCAAGCCCGGTGGCGCGGACCCGCGACCGCCCAGGCCGGCGACGCGAGCCCGCCACCGCTCAGGACCGGCGGTGCGAGCCCGCGACCAGGCGGGTGGTCACGCCGATCCGGTTCCACGCGTTGATCGTGGCGATCGCCACCACCAGCGCGGCCAGCGTCTCCTCGTCGTAGTGCCGGGCCGCCTCCTCCCACACCGGGTCGGGCACGGCCTCGCCCCGGTCGGCCAGGCGGGTGGCCTCCTCGGTCAGGGCCAGCGCGGCCCGCTCCGCGTCGGTGAAGTACGGCGCCTCCCGCCAGGCCGCGACCGCGAAGATCCGCTCGTCGCTCTCCCCGGCCTTCTTCATGTCGTGGGAGTGCATGTCCACGCAGAAACCGCAGCCGTTGATCTGGCTGGCGCGCAGCTTGACCAGCTCCAGGGTGCTGTGCGGCAGGCTGCTCCCGTTCAGAAATCGCTCCAGGCCCAGCATGGCCCTGTACGCCTCCGGGGCGAGCTCCGCGACGTTCATCCGCTGCTTCATCTGACTCTCCTCAGCTTCTCCGGGTTCAGCACGATGTCGATCTCTGTGATCCGCCCGCCCGCCACGGTCAGCCCCGTGACGCCGATCAGCTCGTCCCCGCGGAAGCGGAGCAGTCCCGGCCGGCCGTTGACCGTCGACTGCCGCTGCCTCGTGCCGGTGCCGAACCGCTCGGACACCCCGATCAGGAACCGGGCCACCTTCTCCGCGCCGAGGATCGGCCTCCGCGCCGCCCTCACGGTTCCACCGCCGTCGCTGATCAGCACCACGTCCGGATCGAGCAGCGCCAGCAGGGCGTCCATGCTCCGGCCGCCCGTCGCCTCGACGAAGGCGTCCACCACCTTGCGGTGTTCGGCCGCGTCCACGTCGAACCGGGGGGCCCGTGCCGAGATGTGCTTCCTGGCACGGGCCGCGAGCTGCCGGCAGGCCGCGGGGGTGCGCCCCACCGCCTGGCCCACCTCGGCGAACGAGAGGCCGAACACGTCGTGCAGGACGAACGCGGTGCGCTCGGCCGGGCTGAGCGACTCCAGCACGACCAGCATGGCCATGCTCATGGACTCCGCCATCGTCACCCGGTCGGCCGGGTCCCCGTCCGTCACGACGGGCTCGGGCAGCCACGGCCCCACGTACTCCTCCCGGCGCACGCGCGCCGAGCGGAGCACGTCCAGGGCCAGCCGGGAGACCGTGACCACCAGCCACCCGGTGACGTCGTCGATCTGCGCGCGGTCGGCCCTGACCAGGCGCAGCCACGCGTCCTGCACCACGTCGTCGGCCTCGTCCACGGTACCGAGCAGCCCGTAGGCCACCCCCACCAGCCGGGGCCGGATCGCGACGAACTCGGCCGCGAGCTCCTCGTCGTCCATGTGACGATCATCCACGCTATGGGCGTTCACGGAACGAGGACGAGACAGCCCGCGATCGTGTGACATCCGCGGCCCTTCCGGCCCGGTACGCACTTGGCGGTCGCACGTGCTCCTCCGCGCCGGTCGCGTACGGGCGGCGTCCGGGCGGCTATCGGGCGCTCTCCAGCAGCTTCTCGGTGGCGACCAGGCGCACGCAGACGGTCAGGCCGGTGATGGCCGCCTCCAGCTCCTCCAGGCCCGGGTAGCTCGGCGCGATGCGGATGGTGCTGTCGCGGGGGTCGTCACCGTAGGGGTGGGTGGCCCCGGCGGGGGTCAGGGCGATGCCGGCCTCCGCAGCGCGGCGCACCACCTCCCGGGCGCACCCCTCCAGCACGTCGAGGCTGACGAAGTAACCGCCCTGCGGGGTGGACCAGGAGGCCAGGCCCGTGCCGCCCAGTTCCTTGGCGAGGATCGTCTCCACCGCGTCGAACTTCGGCCGGAGCAGCTCCCGGTGGCGGCGCATGTGCTCCAGGACCCCGGCCTCGTCGCGGAGGAACTCCACGTGGCGGAGGTGGTTGATCTTGTCGGGGCCGATCGTGCTCTTGGCCAGGTGCCCGAGGAGCCAGGACACGTTGGCCGGGGACGAGCCGAAGAAGGCGACGCCGGCGCCGGCGAAGGTGATCTTCGAGGTGGAGCCGTAGATGAAGGGCCGGTCGGGGTTTCCGCTCTCGGCGCACAGCGCCAGCAGGTCGGCGATCTCCACGGGGGTGTCGGTCAGGTGGTGGACGGCGTACGCGTTGTCCCAGAAGATCCGGAAGTCCGGGGCGGCGGCCCGCATCCCCGCCAGGCGGCGCACGGTCTCGTCGCTGTAGCAGACGCCGTCCGGGTTGCTGTACTTCGGCACGCACCAGATGCCCTTGATCTGGGCGTCCTCACCGGCCAGTCGCTCCACGACGTCCATGTCGGGTCCCTGGGCGGTCATCGGCACCGGGATGAGCTCGATCCCGAACCGCTCGCACAGGGCGAAGTGCCGGTCGTAGCCGGGGACCGGGCACAGGAAGGCGATCCGCTCCTCGTCGGCCCAGCGGCGCCCGGCTCCCGGCAGGGGGCTGAGCATCGCGTGGACGACGGAGTCGTGCATCAGCGTGAGGCTGGAGTTCCCGCCCGCGATCAGCTGCGCCGTGGGCACCTGGAGCAGGCCGCTGAAGATCTCACGGAGCTCGGTGAGGCCGTGCAGGCCGCCGTAGTTGCGGGTGTCGGTCCCGTCGGCCGCGCGGTGGCCCCCGGCGGGCAGTGTCAGCATCTCGGCGGCGAGGTCGAGCTGGTCCGGCGAGGGCTTGCCGCGCGTGAGGTCGAGGGAGAGGCCGCGCTCGACCAGCTTGGCGTAGTCGCTTCGCGCGCTGTCACGCAGGGCGATCAGCTCGGCGGTGCTGAGGGTCGGGGAGGTGGACGGGGCCGAAGAGGTCACGGGAGTTCCTTCGCCTGCCAGATCATGGGTCGACTTGGAAGGATAGAAGACCCGCGCCGGTCGCCGGACACCGGCCCGTCAGCGGCACTGGGCGAGCATGGCGGCCTTGTCGGCGCGGGTCACCGGCAGGTCGTACTTCAGTGCGACCTGGGCGAACCGTACGGCGTAGGCGCAGCGGACCTTCCTGCGGGGCGGGAGCCACCGGGCCGGGCCCAGCCCCCCCTTGGCCTCGTTGACGTCTCCCTCCACCGGCATCAGGTTGAGCGGGTCGTTGGCGATCCGCGCCCGTTTGGCCGCCGACCAGCGCCGGGCGCCCATCCGCCACTCGTAGGAGAGCGGGATGACGTGGTCGACCTGCACCTCGTCCGCGCGCTTCCTGCTCCAGCGGATGGTCCTGCCCGTGTACGGGTCGCGCAGCTCCATCGCGACCACCACGCAGTCCGACCCGCTGCGGTATCGCACCTTCTCACCGTCCCTGGCGAGCAGGTCGTCGCGGGTACGGCAGCCGTTGCGGGCGTACGGCACACCGGTCGCGGTGTCCGCCCAGTTCCTGCCGAACCGGGCCCGCGAGTAACCGGCTTTCGAGCCCATCGGGGCGACCGCCAGCCTGCGGATCAGCCTGACCGCCTCGGCCCTGTCGCCGGCGGAGGTCACGGGGGCCAGTCCCGGCCGTGTCCCCGAGGGGTTGTCGAGAGGGGCCGCTCTCACCCGGGCCTCGCCCTGGAGCGCCGCCCCGGTGTCCTCCCGGCTCACCACGGAGAACATCACCAGGGCGCCCAGCAGGGCGGCGGCCACCCCGCGTGCGCTCAACGGTGCCTCCACAGAGGGTCGAGAAGCCGCCTGACGACCCAGATTTTACTGATTCCCGGTCTCCGCGCGCCTGACACCGGCCCGGCGCACCATGATCACCGTACGGCGATCATCCGCCGGACCCGTTCAGAGCCAGTCGCGCTTCTTGAACATGCGGTACAACATCAGGCTCCCGGCGACGATCAGCACCGTCGAGGACCAGAAGCCGATCGGCTCACCGGAGCCGGGATAGGGCACGTTCTGCCCGTAGAAGCCGGTGATCAGGGTGGGGACCGCGATGATCGCGGCCCAGCTGGTGACCTTTTTCATGATCTGGTTGAGCTTGAACCCCTGCTGGTTCTGATGGGCCTCGCGGATGTTGCCCAGCAGCTCCCGGAGCGAGTCGGTCCACTCGGCGGCCCGCAGAGTGTGGTCGTGGACGTCCTGGTAGTACGGGATCAGCGCGGGGTCGAGCACCTCTCCGCCCCGGCGGAGCAGGCTCCCGACGACGTCACGCATCGGCATCGCCAGCCGCCGGAACCGGACCAGGTTCTTGCGCAGCTGGAAGGTCTCGCGGTGGCGGGGGCGCAGGTCGTCCGGGAGGCCGTTGAAGAGCTCGTCCTCCAGCGCCTCGACCCGGTCGTCCAGCGGCTGCAGCACCTCGAAGTAGCCGTCCACGATGTGGTCGAGCAGGCCGTGCAGCAGGTACGGCACGCCGTACTTGGCCATCTCCGGGCTCGCGTCCCAGCGCCGGACCACCGCCTCGATGTCGAAGTCACCGTTCTCCCGGACCGTGACCAGCGCGTTCTTCATCACGAAGATCGAAAGCTCGACGAGCTCGATCTTCCGGTCCACGAGTTCGGCGGCGTAGACCGTGATGAACAGGTGACTGTCGTAGCTGTCCAGCTTGGGACGCTGGTTGTCGTGCAGGGCGTCCTCGACCGCCAGCTCGTGCAGGCTGAGCTCCTCGCCGATCTTCGTCAGATCCGCTTCGGTGGGCGAGCAGATGTCGAACCACACGACCGCACCGGGCTCGCCGATGCACTCCGACACATCCTCGATCGGAAAGTTCTCCTTGACCAGGACGCCGTTGCGGTAAAGGCGGGTGCGATCCATCACGACAGAGTAGATGCCCGCCGCCCGGCCCCGAAACGGTTCACGCGACCGCCCGGCCGCCGACGCGCCCGTGAACACGATCCGGCCGGACGACGCGAACAACCCGGCGATTCAGCTATCCGGCTGTCCCACTGAAAAATCCGGCCGGACGATCCGGATGGAAATCCGACTGAATAATCCGGCTCTCCCGGGGCAGCTGAGGTTCACGACACACATACCCGAGGTGAGTAACGATGATTGTGCTGGGACTTCTCCTGATCGTGCTCGCGGGCGCGGCCGTGATCGCGGTCTCCTGGGACGAGACGGCCGCATCCACCGCCACCGCGTCGTTCACGGTCTTCGACCGCACCTTCCAGTTCACCCAGCTGGAGTTCTTCTTCGCCGGAGTCGCCACCGGCGCGGTCTTCCTGCTCGGCCTGGCCATGCTGCTGTCCGGCATGCGCCGTTCCGCCGCCCGCCGCCGGCAGCTCCGTGACTCCCGGATGGAGGCGCGTAACCGCGTCGCCCGCCTGGAGGAGGAGAAGCGCGAACTGGAGCGCAAGCTCGAAGCCACTCCCACGACCACCGACCCGGCCGTGGACCGCGACCGCGACGGTGTCGACGACCGGCTCGAGGACACCGGCCCGCACCCGCGGGTCGACATCCCGCAGCAGCCCAACGACCGCCTGGTGGCCGGCCGCCACGAGCGGACGGTCGACAGCCGGTAACCGCCTTCAGCCCGAACACCGAACACCGAACGCTTCATTTCCCCCCTCGCCCTCCGCCGGTACGGATCTCATCCGTACCGGCGGAGGTCTTTCTCCGGGGCCGCCGGCGGCTCGGCAGAACTCGTCGGATCCCTCGACAGTCTAAAAAATCATCCTCCACACGCTGCAGAGACATCATTGGCTCGAACGGCCCGGCCTGCGCGATGAGGGCCGGATCGGGGTTGTCCCCTAGGCCATCCCCTAGACCTCAGGTATGACGCCACCTACCCTCGCGGAGCGAGACGCAGACGGTCTCCACGGACGATGTCTCCCGCCCTCCCCGCCCCTACCTTCATGAGTAAAAATCAAGCAGGGAGCAGGGGGAATGGCACGCCGAAGGAACATCGCCGCCTCGGTGGGCGGCTGGAGCGCGCGCCACCGCTGGGCCGCGTTATTGATCTGGGTGGGGTTCGTCGTGACGGCGACCCTGGCGGGCAACGCGGTCGGCACCAAGGGGATGGAGCCCTGGGAGGACGACAACGGGGAGTCACGTAAGGCCGCGATCGTCCTGGACGCGGCCGGTTTCCCCGACGTCGCCGGGGAGACGGTTCTGATCCAGGCCAAGGGCTCCACCGCCCCGGCCGACTTCCGGGCGGTGGCGGAGGACGTCAGGAAGGCGGTGCTCGCCACCGGCGCGGTGGAGAACGTGCGCACGCCGTACGACGCGGAGGAGCCCGCGCCCATCAGCCAGGACCGGCGCTCGGCCCTGGTGACCTTCGACATGAAGGGCGAGGGGAAGACCGCCAAGGAACGGGTCCAGCCCGTGATCGACGCGGTGGCCGGGGTCCAGCGGGGGCACCCCGGTCTCCGGATCGGCCAGGCCGGCGAGGCCAGCAGCGGCCTGCTCATCGGCGACGTGCTCGGCGACGACCTGGTCCGGGCCGAACTGCTGTCCATCCCGCTGACGTTCGGCATCCTGCTGGCCGCCTTCGGCGCGCTGCTGGCCGCCGTGGTCCCGCTGGTGGTGGCGTTCACCGCCTATCTCGGCTCGATCGGCCTGCTCGCGCTGACCAGCCAGTTCCTGCACGTCGACTCGGCCACCACCAACCTCATGCTGCTGATCGGCCTGGCCGTCGGCGTCGACTACTCCCTGTTCTACATCCGCCGCGAGCGCGAGGAACGGGCCAGGGGCCGGGGCAGGGAGCGGGCCCTGGAGATCGCGGCGGCGACCTCGGGACGGGCCGTGCTGATCTCCGGCATCACCGTGATCGTCGCCATGGCGGGCATGTTCCTGACCGGCAACGGCATCTTCATGGGATTCGCCCAGGGCACGATCCTGGTGGTGCTGGTCGCGATGGTCGGCTCGATGACCGTGTTGCCCGCGATCCTGTCCCTGATCGGCGACAAGATCGACGCCCGGGTCGTGCACGGCACCGTCCGCAAGCTCACCGGCCGCACCTGGCGGCGGGTCCTCGGCGGGCGCGAGGGCGGCGGGCGCGTGTGGAACGCCATCCTCACCGCGGTGCTGCGCCGCCCGATCGTCTCGGTGCTGCTGGCCGGGGGCCTGCTGGTCGGCCTCTCGGTCCCGGCCTTCGACCTGCGCACCGGCGAGCCCGGCACCGCCGACGTGCAGGGCAGCTACCCCGTCATGGACACCTTCCGCGCCATCGAGGAGGCCTTCCCCGGCAACAAGGCCCCGGCCGCCGTCGTGCTGAAGGCCGACGACGTGACCGCGCCGCACGTCCGCAAGGAGGTCGAGCGCTTCCGGGAGCTCGCGCTCGGCACCGGTGAGATCGACCCCGCCTTCTTCGGCGTCAGCGTGAACCCCGACAAGACCGTGGCGGTCCTCAACCTCGGGCTGAAGGGCAAGGGACCCTCCGACGAGACCTCCGAGCACGCCGTGCGCACCCTGCGGGAGCGGGTCGTCCCGCCGACCGTCGGGCTGGTCGCCGAGACCTACGTCTACGGCAGCGTGGCCGGGGTGATGGACTTCAACGCCCAGCTCGGCAGCACCGTCCCGCTGGTCTTCACCTTCGTCCTGCTGCTGGCGTTCGTCCTGCTGCTGGCGTCGTTCCGGTCACTGGTGGCGGCGGTGACGGCGATCGTGCTGAACCTGCTCTCGGTGGCCGCGGCGTACGGTGTGCTGGTCATGGTCTTCCAGTACGGCTGGGGCGAGAACCTGCTGAACTTCGAGTCCACCGGCTCGATCGTGAGCTGGCTGCCGCTGTTCCTGTTCGTGATCCTCTTCGGGCTCTCGATGGACTACCACGTGTTCATCCTGAGCCGGATCCGCGAGGCCTTCGACCGGGGCATGCCCACCGAGCAGGCCGTGACCCACGGGATCAGGACGACCGCCGGGGTGGTGAGCAGCGCGGCGTTCATCATGGTCGGGGTGTTCGCGATCTTCGGCACGATGTCGCTGCTCTCCTTCAAGGAGATGGGCATCGGCCTGGCGGCGGCCATCCTGATCGACGCCACGATCGTCCGGGCGGTCCTGCTGCCCGCGACGATGAAGCTGCTCGGCGAGGCCAACTGGTACCTGCCGCGCTGGCTCGGCTGGCTGCCGGTCCTGGAGCACGGGGCCGGCGACGATGACGACGAGGGCCCGGACGAGCCGGACGCCCTCCCCTCCGAGCGGATCCCGGTCACCGTCGGCTGACACCGCCCGACCGGCGTCAGGCGGTGCGCAGGCTGGCGACGTCGAAGAGCCCCACCTCGTTGCCCAGGGCCACGGCCAGGACGGTGCCGTCGGCGCTGAAGGCCACGGCCTGGATCTGGCCCTTGGGCACGGGCTGGGGGAGCTGCTCGCGGGTGGCGACGTCCCAGAGGAGGACGCCGTTGCGATCGGTCCCGGCGGCCAGCAGGGTCCCGTCGGGGCTGAGCGCCATGGTGTTGACGGTCGTCTTGGCGCCCTTGAACGCCTCGCCCGCCGGTTTGCGGGAGGACAGGTCCCAGACCCGGACGACCTTGTCGTATCCCGCGCTCGCCAGGGTCTCTCCGTCGAGGAACACCACCGCGTTGACGCTGTCCTTGTGCCCGGTCAGCGGGCTGCCGGACGCCTTGCCGTCGGAGGTGCGCCAGATCCGGACCCTGTCGTCCCAGCCGGCGGTGGCCAGCAGGCTCCCGTCGGGGCTGAACGCCGCGTTGCGGACGAACTCGGTGTGCCGCATGGACGCGCCCGCCTGCTTCCGGCTGGAGGTCCGCCAGAGCCGGACCCACTCGTAGCCGCTCCCGGTGACGAACAGCCCGCCGTCCGGGCTGAACCGCGCGAAGACGGAGCCCACCACGGATTTCGACACGCGGCGCCGGGAGCCGACGTCCCACACGTGGGCCTCGGTGTCCTGCACGCCGCCGACGCTGACCAGGGTCCGCCCGTCCGGGCTCAGTGCCAGGCCCTCGACGTAGAACTTGCGGTCGTCGAGTTCGTCGATCATCTTCCCGGAGGGGGCCTCCCAGAGACGGATTTTGCCGTCCCAGCATCCGGCGGCCACCGTACGGCCGTCTGCGGAGATCGCGAGGCCCTGCACCAGCTGGCCGTTGCGGAGCACCAGGGGGTCCCGGCCGGGCGGGAGCGGGCCGGACGGGCTCGGGCCGGCGGAGGGGGTCCCCGAGGGTGAGGCCGACGGACCGCCCGTGGACGAGGACAAGGACGACGGGGACGGGGAATGGGACTGGGACGGCCGCAGGCTACTGGTGACCTCCGTACCGGGCTGGGCTCCGACCGTGCTGTCCTTCTCCCTCAGGTAGCGGGGGATCAGGACCGCGGCCCCGGCCACCACCCCGGTGGCCAGCGCGGCGCCTCCGCCGATCAGAAGGTTCCGCCGGGAGACCCCGGCGGAGGGCCGGGTGGAGGACGGGCCGGTGGGCGGCGGGACCCACCCGGAGGGACCCGTGGGTTGCGCCCCCATCGGGGACGGGCCGGTGGAGTACGACGCCATCGGGGAAGGCCCCGTGCCGGAGGCGGGGGCTGCGGGGGGCGCCGAGGGGTGCGCCACCCGTCCCATCGCTGTGACCAGCAGATCGCCGGTGGAGACCGGCACGTCGGACCGGGCCGTCCCGTTGCCGGTGATGAGGCCCAGCAGAACCTGCTCGGCCGTGGGTCGGCTCCCCGGAGCCTTGGCCAGGCACCGGCCGACGATCTCCCGCAGGCCGTCCGGGAGGCCGGTGAGGTCGGGCTCGTGGTGGAGGATCCGGTACACCAGGGCCGCGATGGCGATGTCACGGCCGAACGGGGTCCTGCCCGTCCCGGCGAACAGGATGGTGCCGGCCCAGCTGAACATGTCGGAGGGCGGGCCCACCTCCTCCCCGGAGAGCTGCTCGGGCGACATGTACGGCGGGGTGCCGACCACGCTGGCGGAGGTGGCGGTCATGGACGTGCTGCGTGCGATGCCGAAGTCGACCACCCGCGGCCCGTCCGGGCCGAGCAGCACGTTGGCGGGTTTGAAGTCCCGGTGGACGATCCCGGAGCCGTGGATCGCCGCCAGGGCGGTGGCCGTACCGACCGCGAGCCGTTCCAGGTCACGCGGGCCGAGGGGTCCGCGTGAGCCGACCCGCTGCTCCAGCGACTCCCCCTCGATGAACTCGCTCACCACGTACGGCCGCTCGCCCGCCGTGCCCGCGTCGAGGATGCGCGCCGTGCAGAACTGGGGGACCTGGCGGGCCGCCTCCACCTCGCGGAGGAAGCGCCTGTGGTTCCTGGGGTCACCGGCGACGTGGCTGTGCAGGACCTTGACGGCGACCCGCACGCCCGCGGCGGACTCCCCGAGGTACACCGCTCCCTGCCCGCCCGTCCCCACGCGCCCGAGGAGGCGGTACTCCCCGATCCGCGATGGTTCGTCCGGCCGCAGGGGGTGCGGTTCCGACACGTGTGCCTCCCGGTGTCTCGCGGTCTCGGGATCGATGCGGCAGTGGGAGTGGCGGGTGCGGCCGGCCGGGGCTGTCCGGTTCGATCACGTCCCAGAATAGGCAGTTTGTGGCAGAGGTGGGGTAAATCCGTCCCGTTCCGGGCCCCCGGTCCGGGACCGGACTCAGGTCCGGGCCCGGTCCCGTCCGGGATTCGGATCAGGGCCCGGGCCCGGATGAGAGGCCGTACCAGAGGCCGGTACGGCCTGCGGAGCCTTCCTCCCCCGGTGCAGCAGCGTCATCAACCCGCCCGCGACGAGGCCCCAGAAGGCCGCGCCCACCCCGAGCACGGTCACCCCGGACGCGGTGACCGCGAAGGTGACCACCGCGGCCTCCCGGCCCTCGGGCTCGGCGACGGCCGCGGTGACCGCCGAGGCGAGCGCGCCGAGGAGGGCGAGCCCGGCGACGGCCTCGATGAGCACCGGCGGGGAGAGCAGGACCAGGGCCGTCGCGAGCCCGGCTCCGAGCCCCAGGACGATCATCGAGATCCCCGCGGTGGTGGAGGCGATCCACCTCCGCCCGGGATCGGGGCCGGCGTCGGGCCCGGCGGCCAGGGCGGCGGTGATCGCGGCCAGGTTCAGCGCGTGCCCGCCCAGCGGAGCCGCGACGGCACTGGCCAGGCCGGTGCCGACGAGCAGGGGGCGCAGCGGCGGGCGGTAGCCGTACCCGGCCAGGACCGCCATGCCCGGCACGTTCTGCGCGGCCATCGTGACCAGGAAGAGCGGGACCGCGATGCTGATCATCGCCGGGGCGCTCCAGGACGGCGCGGTCAGCTCGGCCACCGGCCGTACGTCCACCGCGCCCAGGCCCGGCCCGGTGAGCGCGATGGCCGCGATCGCGACCAGCAGCGCCCCGGGAACCGCCCACGTGCGGGCCACCCGGCTGAGCACCGCCCAGACCAGCACGACCGGAACGGCCGGCCCCGGCACCTCGACCAGCGCCCTGACCGGCGCGACGCACAGGTCGAGCAGGACTCCGGCGAGCATCGCCCCGGCGATCGGCGCCGGGATGGCCGAGATCCAGCGGCCGAGGGCGGGGAAGAGGCCGGCGACGACGATGAGCAGGCCGCAGACGACGAACGCGCCGACCGCGGCGGGGAAGCCGCCCTCGACGGCGCCGGTGGAGACCAGCAGCGCCGCGCCGGGCGTGGACCAGGCGACGGCGATCGGCGTGCGCAACCGCACGCTCAGCCAGATCGCCGTCCCGCCCACGGCCAGGCAGAGGGCGAGCAGCCCGGAGGCGGCCTGCCCCTGGTCGGCGCCCGCCGCGCGGAGGCCGGCCAGCACGACGGTGAAGGAACTGGCGAACCCGACCAGAGCGGTCACCACCCCGGCCAGCACCGGCTGCAGCAGGCGGTTCATCCGTCGTCCTCCGATGTCTCCGGGGACATTCGTTCCGTAAACGGAACGGCTGTCGTGCTGCACGATAGCTCCATGAAGCCCGGCGCACAAAATCCTCGTCCGACCCCGGATTCCGACACCCCAGACATCGGTCGGCGAATCCGCAGGTTGAGGGAGGAGCGTGGCATCTCCCTCTCGGAGCTCGCCCGGCGGGCGGGCGTCGGCAAGGCCACGCTCTCCGGGCTGGAGAACGGCACCCGCAACCCGACGCTGGAGACCCTCTGGACGGTGACCGCCCAGCTCGGCGTGGGCCTGGCCGCCGTGGTCGACACCGGCCCCGTCGTGCACGGCACCGCCGTACAGGGGGTGCTGCTCCAGGCTTTCGAGGAGGAGGGCGCCGCCTACGAGCTCTACCGCCTGTTCTTCCCCACGGGCTCCACCCAGACCTCCCCCGCCCACCCCGAGGGCGTCACCGAGCATCTGACCGTCTTCGCCGGCACCCTGCGCGCGGGCCCGGCCGACGCCCCCCTGACGGCCGGGCCCGGCGAGTACGTCACCTGGCGCTCGGACGTCCCGCACACCTACACCGTCCTCGGCGAGCACGACGTCCACGCCAGCCTCCTGATCCGCTACCCCCGGCGGCGGAGCGAGCCCGGGGGGTGAAATACCGTTCGAGCAGCCGGGACGGCACCGTCGCGTACGCCTGGAAGACGTCCTCCCCTATCAGAAGCGGTGCCGACCCCGCTGACCGGCACGTGCTCGCGGCGGCCGTCGATGGATCTGGCGGGCCTGCCGGCCCGGCTCGATCGCGCCGGGGTCAGCGGCTTCACCGAGGAGGTCCGCCGTCTGGCCCTGTGACCGTACGGCCTCCGGACCATGTGGTCCCCTCGCGCGGCGGGTCAGCCCTCCAGGAGTTTCTTCAGTACGGCCACGCGCTCGCGCCAGTAGGCCTTCAGCTCGGCGGCCGACGCGGCGTCGGGGAGCTTGCCGTGCTGGAGACCGAGCTGGGCCTTCTCCGCACCCTTGGCGACCACGCCGACAGTGATCGCGGCCCGGCCCTCCCAGTTGGCGGTGACGGACTTGCCCGGGCGCGAGGTACGGATCTCGAAGGGGGCGTCCGGCAGCCACCGGGCGCGCAGGTCGTCGTCGGTGAACGCCTCGACGACCCGCTCGGCCGGGACATTGATGATTTTGCTCGCGCTGATCGAGAAGTCGCCGCCGCGCGACTGGCCGGGAGCCCGCAGACCGCGCGCCCGCTCGTAGGAGACGGTGACGCTCTGCGCCCACCAGCCCTGGACGCCGTGCTCCTCGACCAGCCAGCGGGCGATCTCCCCGTGCGGACGGGCGGCGGCGCCCCAGTCGTCGAGGAGCGCGAACCACTCGTCGTTGGAGCGGCCGGTCCGCGCGACCACCACGTCGTCGGAGAGCGTCACGTCACGGACGGCCCCGGACCGCCCGGTCGGAGCGGAGGATCCCCCGGACGGGAGAGCCGTGGCGGAGAGTGCCTCGGGCTGCCCGATGGGCTCGCCGCCGGGGACGCGGGGGACGTCAAGGACACCGGGGACATCGGCGCCGTCAGGGACGCCGGGACCGTCGGGGACGAGGTGGCGGCGGGCGGCGGTGTAACTCTCGCCGGTCTTGGCCATGCGGGCGCGGACGCGGCTCTTGAAGGACTTGTTGCTGGTCATCTCATGCTCCTGGACACGGCGCCGCGCCGGGACTCACGCTCCCGTCGCCCCACCGGATCGAGGGCATGTGCAACCGGCGTCCCGAGAACTCCAGGGTCCCCTTTACCTCCGCGAGCCGGTGGCGTGAGCACCGGTGAAGGAGGTCGGGCGCGGGAACCACGCCTGACTCCAAGCTACCTTCCGGCGCCGACGTTTTCACCCCCGCTCCGCCCCCGCGATCGGAGCACAAAGTTCGCAAAAGTAATATTCATCCCATGACACCACGGTCCAAAGCCATGATCTTCTGGGCCACGGGTGTTCTGGCCTACGTCATCGCCGTCTTCCACCGCCAGTCCCTCGGTGTCGCGAGCATCGAGGCCGCCGCCCGGCTCGGTGTGGGAGCGGCCGGGCTCTCCCTGCTGGCCATGCTCCAGCTCCTGGTGTACGCGGCCATGCAGGTACCCGTCGGCGTGCTGGTCGACCGGTTCGGCTCCAAGCGCATGCTGGTCACCGGGGCCGCGGTGATGGCCTGCGGCGAGCTGGCCTTCGCCTTCGCGGGCGGGCTAGCGGGCGGAGTCGCGGGCCGGGCGCTCATCGGATGCGGCGACGCGATGACGTTCATCAGCGTGATCCGGCTGGTGAGCCTCCACTTTCCCGCGCAGCGCAACCCGGTGCTGGTCCAGCTCACCGGCATCATCGGTCAGCTCGGCGCGGTCGCCTCGGCCGTCCCGCTGATCCACTCCCTGCGCTCGTACGGCTGGACGCCGACCTTCCTGGGCGCCGCCGCTCTGGGCGCCGTGGCCGTACTGCTGCTCCTGACGGTCCTGCGCGACTCCCGGCCGGAGCGCGCGGCCGGGGCCCCGCCCGGGCTGAAGGCCGCCTGGGCCGAGCCCGGAACACGCCTGGGCATGTGGACCCACGCGGCCACCCAGTGCTCGGCCGCCGCATTCCTCCTGCTGTGGGGGTATCCGTTCCTGGTCCAGGGACACGGCCTGGACCCGTCCACGGCGGGTGTGCTGCTGTCCGCCCTGACCCTGTGCGGCATGGTCTGCGGGCCGCTGCTCGGCTATCTCGCCGGGCGTTTCCCGTTCCACCGCTCCCGGCTGGTGCTCATCGTGATCGGCACCACCGCCGGGGCGTGGACCGCCGTGCTGGCCTGGCCGGGGCGGGCGCCTCTCTGGCTGCTCGCCGTACTGGTGGTCGTCCTGGCGGCCAACGGTCCCGGCTCGATGATCGGCTTCGACTACGCCAGGACCTTCAACCCGGTCACCCGGATCGGAGCGGCGACCGGCATCGTCAACGGCGGCGGCTTCGTGGCCTCCATGTCGGTGATCGCCCTGATCGGCATCGTCCTCGACCTGCACGGCGGGACGGGGCCGGAGGCGTTCCGCTGGGCGTTCGCCGTACAGTATCCATTCTGGATGCTCGGCGCCGTACAGGTCCTGCGCTATCGGACGATCACCCGTCGTCTGCTGGCCGCCCAGCCGAGCACCTGAAGCCTCCCGGACCCCGGTCCGGGCGGCGCCCACGAGCAGGGCCTCTCTCCTTCCCACGGTCAGGGTGTGAAGGGGAGAGGCCCGTTGAGGGGATGCTCACTTCCGCACGGTCAGGATGCGGAGGGGAGCAGCCGTGCCGCGGAGCGGGGACCTCCTACGGGACGCCGCGGAGCGGGGAACCGCTACGGGATCCGGTCCGCGCCGGCCGCACCGGCGCCCGCGGCCGGCGGGGCCGAGGGGGCGGAACCGGCCGAGTAGGCGTACGGCGGCGCCGCGACACCGCCGTCGGCGCGCAGCCAGTCGCTCTGCTCCTTGCCGCCGTCCTGCGCCCGGGTGATCGTGGCCGGGTCGTAGAAGTTGCTGCCGGTCCAGGTCAGCCTGGTGTCGCCGAAGTCCTCCGTGATGGTCTTCGCGCCCTTCACGTAGTTGCTCTCGGCATAGATCTGGCCGCCCACGCCCAGCCCGATGAAGTAGTCCTCGACGTCCACGTAGTTGGCGAACACGTGGGCGTAGCCGAAGCGCACCCGCGGGTGGCGGGTGTTCGACCCGTCGAACCAGTTGTGGTGGTAGGTGACGCGCAGATAGCCCCTGTCCTGCGCGCCGTTGCCGTCGCTGTGGCCCAGCAGCATCGACTTGTCCGTGGCGACGAACCGGTTGTAGGAGACCGTCACCAGGTCCGACCCGCGCTTGACGTCCACCGAGCCGTCGGTGGAGGTGTGGAAGGTGTTGTGGTCGACCCACACGTGGTGCGAGTAGCACTGCACGTTGACCGAGTCGTCGGCGGAGTTCCGGAACGTCAGGTTCCGGATGATCACGTTCTGCGTGTGGGTGAACCTGTCCTTGCTGGCGGGGCTGCAGAGATCACCGCCCCAGGCGACCTCGTCCGGGCCCCAGCCGTTGACGTCGAACCCGAACCCGCTGATCGTCGCGTTCGTCCCGACGCCGATGATGGTCTTGTTCGAGCCGACGTCCAGCATCTTGGCGCCGGTGCCGGTGATCGTTCCCGACACGCGGACGATGCGGGGCGTGTCGTCGGCGACGGCCGCCGCCAGTTGCGCGTAGCTGCTGACGGTCACCGTCTCGCCGCCGGCGCCGCCGCTCGTCCCGGTCCGGCCGTACCCGGCCACGGTGGCGAAGCCGACCAGGCCGTCGGCGTTGCCCGGGGAACCGGTCGGGGTCACCGTGGGCGTCGCCGTGGGGGTGACCGTGGGCGTCACGGTGGGCGTCGCCGTCGGTGTCGCCGTCGGTGTCGCCGTCGGTGTCGCCGTCGGTGTCGCGGAGCCCGCCGGGACGAACTTCCACTGCTTGCTCGTTGCCGAGTCGCAGGAGTTCTGCTGGACCAGGGCGCCGGAGGCGGTCGAGTTGTCCTTGATGTTGAGGCACTTGCCGCCGTTGGCGTTGACGACCCGGTGGTTCGCCCCTGCGGCGGTCAGTTGCCAGGTCTGGGAGGAGGCTCCCGAGCAGGCCTCCTGCTGTACGGCCTTGCCCGCGGAGGTGCTTGCGTCCTTGACGCCCGCGCACTTGCCGCTGTGGGCGGCCTTGAGCTGCAATCCGCCGCTGACGGCGGTCAGGTTCCAGGTCTGGGAGGAGTCCCCGTCGCAGGCGGACTGCGCGAGCTGCACGCCGTCGGACGTGCCGGCGCCGGGAACCTCCAGACACAGGCCGCTGCCCGCGTTGACGAGGGTGTACGCGCCGGGTGCCGGGGCCGCGGCGGCCGAGGCGGCCGTCCACCCGGAGGCGGCGAGCGCGCCGATGACGGCGATGGTGGCCGCCGCCGCCCTTCTGTCGAATCTGCTCTTCAAGCCGAGCTCCTTGCTGGTCCAGCGGGTCCTGGGACCCGCGTCTGGATTCCCCCCAGCGAGTACTCACTGTTCACACGAGTTGCTCACACGAGTGAACGCACGCTTGTCGGCGCGCAGGCAAACCATAAGGAAAGCGTTTTCCCACTGTCAATGGAGCATGAAATTTCCAGCCGGAACCGGGCCCGGCGAACGGCTCCCGGTTCAGGCCAGTTCGATGAACGGCTCCGGAAGGTGAGCCGTGGCGATCAGGCCGCCCTCCGCCCTGACCCGGTTCAGCACCTCGATGCGGGTCCTGGCCGCCAGCTCGGGGTCGTCGTCGTAGAGGTAGGGCACCTCCGGGTCGGCCAGCTGGGAGGGGTGGAGCAGCAGATCGCCGGTCAGCGCGAGCTCGCCCACCCGGACGATCTGGTGACCCGGGGTGTGGCCGGGAGCGTGGACCACCCGGATTCCGGAGAACAGCTTCACGTCTCCGTCGATCACCCGGACCCGCTCGCCCAGCGGGCGGACGATGTGGTCGAGGACCGCCTCGGAGGCCGCGTCGATCTCGCTCCGCTGCAGGACGTACTCGGCACCGGGGAAGGCGGGCGCACCGCCGATCACGGCGCCGCCCGCGTGGTCGCTGTGCAGGTGGGTGATGACCACCGCCTCCACGTCCTCGGGCGCGGTTCCCACCCGCGCCAGCTCGGCCGTCAGCGATCCGGGCACGGGCGCCCAGCTCGCCGCCGGCGAGTCCGCCGGCCCGATCCCGGTGTCCACCAGCACGGTCCGGCCCGCCGCGTCACGCAGCAGGTAGCAGCGGAAGTGCAGGATCCACTCGCCGTCGTGGTGGCAACCGCCGGGGAACATCTCCGGAAGCGGTCGCCGGATGGCTTCTCCCATCGGTCCCACGGCATCGCGCAGCGGAAACACCTCGACGCCCGCGATGGTTATGGGTAGGTAGGGCATGTGATCTCCTTGTGACGGCGGGCGGGCATGCTACCGTGATAGCGGGTGTGACGCACCGCAGGCTGAGCCGCGTGCGACCGATCCGCCCCTTTTCTCTCATCACCGTGCCTCACCCGGCACGTGGTTCTCCTCCCGCGCATCCCGCGCGGCACTCGTTCTCCTCCCGCGCGACCGGCGCGGGTTCCCAGGACGTTCCGTACGTTCCCCAGGACGTTCCGTACGTCCGTTCCATCTGAGAGGTCGCCCATGACCGTAGAGACCATCACCAGGAAACCCCCGCGCCGCCGTAGGAGCGACGCCTCGTCCCCGTCCCCCGATCCCGTCTCCACCGCCGTTTCCGTTCCCGCCCAGTCCCCCGGCTCCGGCCCCGACTCCGATCCCGCGCTCGTCGAGGTCGCCTCGGGCCTCCTCGACGTCCGTGACAAGGCCGCCCACCTCAGAACCGGTGGCCACCTCCCCGGCCGCGCCGACGTGAAGGTCCCGCTCGCCCAGGTCAGGCAGTACGGCCTGCGCCCCGGCGACCACGTCGTCGCCACCGCGCGCAGGCCGTACGACAGGCTGGTCGAGGTGCGCGCCGTCAACGGCGCCGCGCCCGGCGGCCCCCGTCCGCACTTCGCGGACATGACACCGGTCCACCCCAGCGAACGGCTCCGCCTGGAGACCGACTCGCTCACCGCCCGGGTCGTCGACCTGTTCGCCCCGATCGGCAGGGGGCAGCGCGGCCTGATCGTCGCCCCGCCCAAAGCGGGCAAGACCCTCGTCCTGCGGGAGCTGGCCGCGGCGATCTCCGGCAACCACCCGGACGTCCACCTCATGGTCGTGCTCGTCGGCGAGCGGCCCGAGGAGGTCACCGAGATGCGCGAGTCGGTCCGGGGCGAGGTCGCCGCCTCCACCTTCGACCGCCCGGACCGCGACCACACGGCGGTCGCCGAGCTGGCGATCGAGCGCGCCAAGCGCCTGGCCGAGAGCGGCCACGACGTCGTCGTGCTGCTGGACTCGCTGACCCGCCTGGCCCGCGCCTACAACAACCTCGCCCCGGGCGGGGGCCGTACCCTCGCCGGAGGCCTCGACGCCGCCGCCCTCCTGCCGCCGCGCCGCTTCTTCGGCGCCGCCCGCAACCTCCGTGACGGTGGTTCGCTGACCATCCTCGCCACCGCCCTCGTCGAGACCGGATCCCGGATGGACGACAACCTCTTCGAGGAGTTCAAGGGCACCGGCAACATGGAGCTGCGCCTCCGCCGCGATATCGCCGACAAGCGGATCTACCCGGCCGTGGACCTGGACGCCTCCGGAACCCGGCGCGAGGAGATCCTGCTCGATCCCGACGAGCGCCGGCTCACCTGGCGCCTGCGCCGTACCCTCAGCGGCCTGGACCGGCAGCAGGCCCTGGAGCTCCTCCTCGACCGCCTCGGCGAAACCCCCTCCAACGCCGCGTTCCTCCAGCAGGTCCGCCAGACCACCTGACCGGCCGCCTGGAGCGGAGCGCGAGCACCATCAGGCAGACGACCGGAGCCGCCGAGATCGTCGCGTCACAACGGGCGACTCCAGGGACGCGAGACGGCGATCCGGTTACCCGTCACCGGCGGGACCGGGTCACTGGGGCCAGTTGGCGACGGTGGATGCCTTGATGGGGTCGGTGTAGCACCGGAAGATCCCGTTGGTCCGGTAGCTGACCAGGCAGACCCGCACGTCCACCCGGTCGACCTCGCCGTCCGAGGACAACTTGAAGTTCGCGCCCTTCGAGGAGCAGGTGTAGCGGACCTGCGACCAGCCGGTGCCGCCGCTCTTGTAGTGGAACCGCGCCCGCAGGTAGGCGCAGTGACCGGAGTGGCGGTCGCGGTCGTACAGCTTGCCGGAGACGACGAACCGCTCGGAGTCGAAGTCGCTCAGCCACACGTCGGCCTTGGCGTAGCCGCCGTGGCCGCTCTTGGACTGGACGGGGCCCCAGTGGTGCACGCGGTCCCCGGCGGCGGCCTGCGCCGTCCCGGTCAGCCCTCCGGCGAGCACGAGCGCCAGCAACCCACTACCGATGACAGTTCTCTTCCTCATGAGCCCTATGTGTACCAGTAGCCCCTTGAAAGCGACTTGCGCCCCACTTATCGCCGATTACCTGGATAAACCATGATAAGGAACTGCTCGACGGCGTCCTCCCCGTTCTTCCACGCCTCCTCGCTGCCACGTACGTGGACCCGGACCCGATACCCGCCCTTGCCCGCGACAGTGAGGTTGACGAGCCTCCTGCCACCGTAGAAGTCGACGAACGCCAGGTTCCCGCGGGTGCTCCGGTAGGGGATCTCCCGTACCGTGTCCCAGCCGCGCCGCTCCAGCGGGGGCCTGCGATCGTAGGCCTCGGCCGTGACGCACACGGTCGCGAACTCGTTGGCGACCGTCACCTGCACAATCCCGGGCTCGGCCCCGACCAGTCCCTTGACCAGGAGCGGACTGGCCTCGATCATCTCGAAGTCCTCGTCCTCAAGCGCCACGAGGGCGTTGTAGTCGGTGTGCACGGCGCCCGCCGCCCGCCGCACCGGCCGGATGCTCGGACGGTGCGGAGGATATGCCGCGCACTTGGCTTCGAGCGCCGCCTGTTTGCGCTCCTCGGCCAGGCGCTCCCGCTCGGCCTCGGCCTTCTCCACCGCGACCACCTGCGGGCAGATCGCCCTGAGCCCCTCGGCCAGGTCCGTGCTGTGCTCCAGCCCCACCTCCTCGTACGGTTCCCGCTCGTTCGCGTCCCCGCCGGCCCGCACCGCAGCGGCGCAGAGGTGGCGGCCGTAGGCGAGCACCTGCTCGTCGGGCATGTCCTCGAACGCGCGGATCGATCCTTGCCCCCACGGACCGCCGCGCACCGCGCAGAGGAACCGGGCCTCCCCCTCCAGCTCACCCAGGCCGTCTATCGGGAACCCCTCGGCGGTCGAGCACACCTCGCTCCCGGAGATCCTGCCGGTGGCGGCGTCCGAGACGGGCAGTAGGAGCATCGGGGGGACCAGGGACAGGCACAGCGCCACCCGGGCCGCGCCGGAGCGGCGGGCGTGCGGCGGCCGTACGGCGCGCAGCATGAGCACCAGGCAGACGCCTGTGATCAGGTAGGTGGTGAAGGTCAGGGCGATGACGGAGGATCCGCCCAGTGCCTGGCGGCAGTGGGGGCCCGTCATCGTGTCCAGCCATATCGCCGGGAGGGGGAAGAGGAAGACCAGCCCGACCAGGGCCACGGAGATCCGCGTGACGACCCGGCCGATCCCCGGCCGCCCCAGCCGGTTCCCGGCCAGCCACGCCGCGAAGGACACCACCACGAACGGCAGCGCGCCGAACCAGAAGACCGGCACCTCGTAGAGGACCCCGACGACCCAGCCATGATCTTCGAGGGCCTGGCTGCCGGCGCACATGTCCAGTTCCAGGAAGTCCTCGTACCGGCGGGGGTAGCGATCGTAACGGTCCAGGCTTGAGAACACCTGCTCCAACACCCACGGCGGGATCAGGGGGAACAGCGCCAGGACGGAGGCCGCGGCCCACTGGAACCATGCCGCCCTCCGGGGCCGGAACCGTTCCCGGGACCGCGACGCCCTCCCCGCGGGGGCGGCCGGGGAATCTCCGGGCATGGCGGGCTCCTTCTCTCCGGGACCGGCCGTGATCGGCTCGCTGTACGGCGAGCATCGTAGGGATGCGAGGCGACAGTCCGATCACGCCGCCGCGAGGCGGGATGATGGGGTCATGCTGGCTGACGTCGTCGAACACCTCATCTGCCCGGTCTGCGGAGACGGGATGGCCCTCGGTGACCGGGCGCTCCGCTGCCCCCTGGGGCACGCGTTCGACCTCGCGAAGCAGGGTTACGTCAGCCTCCTGACCGGCTCGCAGGTCCCGGGGACGGCCGACAGCACGGCCATGGTGGCCGCCCGGGACGACTTCCTCGGGGCGGGCCACTTCGCCCCGCTCGCGGACGCGGTCGCCGACGCCTGCCGTACGGCCCTGCGAACCGAGGGCACGGGCGGCGCCGGGACCCGGGCGGGGAAGATGATCCTGGACGCCGGGGCCGGGACCGGCTACTACCTGGCCCGGGTGCTCGACCGCCTGCCGTACGCCACCGGGATCGCCCTGGACATCTCCAAGCACGCGATCCGGCGGGCCGCGCGGGCGCACGCCCGGCTGGGGGCGGTGGTGGCCGATGTGTGGCGACCGCTGCCGGTGCGCGGCGGTGCGGCCGATGTCCTGCTGAATGTTTTCGCCCCGCGCAACGGGGCAGAGTTCGCGCGCGTGCTGCGGCGCGACGGCGCGCTCGTGGTCGTGACGCCCACACCACGACACCTGGAGCCCCTGGTGGAGCGGCTGGGCCTGCTGTCGGTGGACGAGTCGAAGGAGCGCCGGGTGGCCGAGAGCTTGAGCGGTCACTTCACCGAGACCGCGCGGAGCGCGCACGAGTTCCCGATGCGCCTGGATCACGGTGCGGTCGAGGCCGTCGTGGGGATGGGGCCGAGTGCCTGGCATGTCGACCCGGCGGCCATACGACGAAAAATCGCCGAACTCCCCGAAATAAGCGAAGTGATCGCGTCTTTTCGCATGTCTACCTTTAGAGCATGCCAATGATCAAGAGGATAACTTGACACGTCACTTCGGGACGCATGTTACTGAAGTGACATTTAGCCCGAAATTCCGTTATTCCACAGCGAACAAGTGAGGGAAGCGACATACTGGACGGCGATCTGGCAGGAAGCGCCCGCATGTGTGCATCCAATGCCTTGATGGCCTTGATGGAGGGACCGCTGAATGAAGGCGGAGGAACGCTGGCAGGCCAGGTTCCGGGCGCCGCGCGTGACGCTGCCCGTGTGGGCGCGGCAGGCCCCCGCTCGCGCGGTGTACCGCGGTAACGCCTCCGGTGCCTGGGAGGTCTACGCCTGGGACCGTTCGGAAGGCGTCGTCCGTCAGGTGACCGCGCGTCCCAAGGGCACCTCGCACGGCACGATCGACCCCACCGGCCAGTGGATCTGGTGGTTCGCCGACACCGACGGCGACGAGTGGGGCACCTGGATGCGCCAGCCCTTCACCGGTGGCCCGGACGAGCCCGTCGACCTCGACCCCGGCCACCCCGCCGGGATCGCCCTGTCCGCGGCGGGTGACGCGATCATCGGCACGGCGCGGCCCGGCAAGGGCTTCACCGTCCACATCGTACGGCCCGGCTCTCCCGGGAAAGTGATCTACGAGCACGTGGAGGCCGCCTCCGTGGCCGCCGTCTCCCCCGACGGCTCGCTGATCGCGATCAACCACAGCGAGCACGGCGACGCCCGGCACCCCTCCCTGAAGGTGGTACGGCAGTGCGGCGAGACGGTCGGCGAGCTGTACGACGGCCCCGGCAAGGGCGTCGCCGGCCTGCGCTTCTCCCCCGTCCCGGGGGACCGGCGGCTGCTCGCGCTGCACGAGCGCCGGGGCCGCCGCGAGCCCCTGGTCTGGGACCCCGTCACCGGCGACCAGCGGGAGATCTGGCTGCCCGACCCCGGTGACATCACCGCGGACTGGTACGACGACGGCCGCTCCCTGCTCATCGTCCGCGCCCACCGCGGCCGCACCCACCTCCACCGCTACGACCTGGCCGGAGGCGTGCTCACCGCGATCGAGACCAAGCACGGGGTGATCGAGGCCGCCGCGCCCCGCCCCGACGGCTCGGTGGAGTACTCCTGGTCCAGCGGCTCCCACCCGCCGGTCGTGCGGTCGACCAGCGGCCAGGTGGTGATGAACCACTCCGGGCTGCCCGCGCCGCCCTCCGTCCCGGTCGAGGACGTGGACGTCGACGGGCCGGGCGGGCGCATCCACGCCCTGGTCTCGCGGCCCGAGCGCGGCGCCGGGCCGTACCCGACGATCTTCCTCCTGCACGGCGGGCCGGCCTCGCAGGACGACGACTCCTTCGTTCCGCAGGTGGCCGCCTGGGTGGACCACGGCTTCGCGGTCGTGCGGGTCAACTACCGGGGTTCGACCGGGTACGGCTCCGCCTGGCGCGACGCCCTGTCCGGCGACGTCGGCCACATCGAGCTGGCCGACGTGACCGCCGTCCGCGAGGCGATGGTCGCGCGCGGCCTGGCCGACCCGGACCGGCTGGTCCTGGCCGGTTCCTCCTGGGGCGGCTACCTCACGCTGCTGGGCCTGGGGACGCAGCCCGGGGTGTGGGCCGCGGGCCTGGCGACGGTCCCCATCGCCGACCACGTGGCGACCTACGAGGACGAGCCGGAGTCGCTGCGCGCCTACCACCGCGCCCTGCTCGGCGGCTCGCCCGCCGAGCAGCCGGAGCGCTACGCGGCCTGCTCGCCCATCGCCTACGTGGACCGGGTCGAGGCGCCGGTGCTGATCCTGGCCGGGGAGAACGACCCGCGCTGCCCGATGCGGCAGGTCGAGTTCTACGTGTCCCGGCTCGCCGAGCGGGGGCACCCGTACGAGATCTACCGGTACGACGCGGGCCACGGCTCGCTGGTCGTCTCCGAGCGCATCGCCCAGATGGCGGCCCAGCTGGACTTCGTCCGCAAACACGTGAAGCCGGTCGACTGACCCTCCCGGTCCTGCCGGTCCTGCCGGTCGCCCCCTCCGGGGCGTCAGCGGGCGCGCAGCACCACGATCGCCATGTCGTCCGCGCTCGGCTCGGGCGCGAAATCCTGTACGGCGCGGCGGATCCGCGCGGCGACCGCCCCCGCCGACAGGCCCGCGCACTCGGCCAGCAGCTTCGCCAGCCCCCCGTCGTCGTCGAGGAGCCTGCCGCCCCGGCGCCGCTCGGTCACCCCGTCGGTCACCGCCAGGAGCACGTCACCGTGGTCGAGGTGGACCAGGTCCGCCTCGAAGGTCACCTCGGGGAAGACGCCCAGCAGCGACTGGGACGTCACGACCGGCTCCACCACGCCGTCGGGCTTCAGCCGCAGCGCCTCCGGGTGCCCGGCCGAGACCAGCCGCAGCTCCAGGCCCGTGGGCACGGGCGTGATCTCCCCGTGGAGCAGGGTGAGGAACCTGGCCCGCTCGCCCTCCTCCAGGATCGCCTGGTTGAGGCGGCCCAGCACCGCGGCCACGCCGTACCCCTCCCTGGCGAGCAGGCGCAACGTGTGGCGGGCCAGGCCGGTGACCGCGGCGGCGACCGGGCCGGTCCCGCAGACGTCGCCGACCGCGAACCGCCAGCTGCCGTCCCCGGCCGCGAACAGGTCGTAGAAGTCGCCGCCGACCTCGTTGTTCTCGCCCGCGGGCTCGTAGACCACGGCGGAGTCCAGTCCCGGGATCTCACCGGGTTCGTCGGGCGGGAGCAGGCTGCGCTGCAGCGCCTGGTTGGCCTCCGCCTGCTGGGCGTAGAGCAGGGCGTTGTCCAGGGCGAGCGCGGCCCGGCGGCTGATGTCCCCGGCGTACTGGATCACGTCCTCGGCGAAGCGGTCGGAGCGGCCCAGGCACATCACGCCCAGCCCGCGCCCGCGCGCCAGCAGCGGGACGACGAGCACGTGCGAGTCCCCGAGCTGCATCGAGCCGCCCGTGTCCGGGATCCGGATCGTGGCGAGCTCCTCGCGCAGCCCGTCGATGCGGGACTCGTCGGTGTGCCACAGGTAAGGGGGGCGCTGCGGCCCGCCGCCGTCGGTCCACGTGTAGACCGCGCACCAGGCCGCCAGCCGGGGCACCGCGATCTGCGCGATGATCGCGGGCACCATGTCCGGGTTGAGCGTGCCCGCGAGCAGGTCGCTGGCGTCGGCCAGGAACCGGAGCCAGCCGATCGGACCCCGGCCCGGTTCCTCCTCGGTCCACTCGGTGGTCACCTGCCCGGCGGAGCCGGGCAGCGGCAGCCGGGCCCAGTGCGTACGGTGTTGCCCCGAGAAGGTGACGCCCCACTCCTCCACCGGCGCGCGGGGGCCGGCGGCGCCCGCCTCCCCGGCGCCCTTCTGCCGCACCTCCACCTGGACGCCGTCGCCCATGTGGTTCCAGACGACCTCGAACGGCCCGTCGACCACCTGGGCGGCGAGCTCACCGGCCAGTTTCTCGGCGTCGGCGCGCACGGAAACGGCGGCCCAGGCGGTCATCACCTCCCTGGTGAACCGCCTGGCCGCGGGCACGGCTGTCTCTCCCGGCGCGAAGGTCGCCGCCAGGACGGCGCGAGGAACACTGGTCACTGTTCCGTGATTACCACACTTCCCACTGACGTGGGGTAAACCAATGGCAGGGTCTGTGGGTCGCGCACCGTGACAGACTGGTACAGCCCGCGGATGCCCCCCTCGGGAGTCAAGGAGGTCTAATGACCATGGCCGACGCGATGCCCGCCGACATCGAGGAACGTCGCTACACGGAGTCCGACCTGCAACCCCTCCTCCAAACCTTGATCACTTGGAGGGACGGCGACTTCCGGCGTCGGGTCCCCCACGCTCCTCCTGGAATCCTGAGCGAGATCCGCCTCCTCCTCAACGAGGTCGCCGACCGCCGCGAGCACCTGGCCAACGAGCTCCACCGGGTCCGCCGCGAGGTCGTCAAGGAGGGCCGCTTCGGCGAGCGCCTCTCCCCCGGTCCCGGGGTGGGCTCCTGGGCGGAGAGCGTCGACTCGGTCAATTCCCTGATCGACGCCCTGGTCGGGCCGGTCAGCGGGGCCGCGGACGTGATCGACGCCGTGGCCAAGGGCGACCTGTCCCGCCGGATCGACCTCGACCGCAGCTCCCGCGGCGAGGTGCGCCGCCTGGGCAAGGCCGTCAACGGCATGGTGGACCAGCTCTCCCTGTTCACCTCCGAGGTGACGCGGGTGGCGCGGGAGGTCGGCACCGAGGGGCGTCTCGGCGGCCGGGCCAACGTGCGGGGCATGTCCGGCAGCTGGCGCGACCTCACCGAGGCCGTGAACACCATGTCGAGCCGCGTCTCGGCCCAGGTCCGCGACATCGCGCTGGTCACCACCGCGGTGGCGAAGGGCGACCTGAGCCGTAAGGTCACGGTCGACGCGGTCGGCGAGATGTTCGAGTTGAAGAACACCGTGAACACGATGGTGGACCAGTTGTCCGCCTTCGCCGAGGAGGTCACCCGCGTGGCCCGCGAGGTCGGCACCGAGGGCCAGCTCGGCGGCCAGGCCCAGGTCCGCGGCGTCTCCGGCGTCTGGAAGGACCTCACCGACAACGTCAACGTCATGGCGGGCAACCTGACCACCCAGGTCCGTGCCATCGCGGCGGTCTCCACCGCCGTCGCCCAGGGCGACCTGTCAAAGAAGATCACCGCCGACGCCCAGGGCGAGATCCTCCAGCTCAAGGACACCCTCAACACGATGGTGGACCAGCTGTCGATGTTCGCCGACGAGGTCACCCGGGTGGCCCGCGAGGTCGGCACCGAGGGCCAGCTCGGCGGCCAGGCCCGCGTGCGGGGAGTGTCGGGCGTCTGGAAGGACCTCACCGACAACGTCAACTTCATGGCCAACAACCTGACCTACCAGGTCCGCAACATCGCCGAGGTCACCACCGCCGTCGCCAACGGCGACCTGACCCGCAAGATCGACGTGGACGCGCAGGGCGAGATCCTCGCCCTCAAGACCACCATCAACACGATGGTCGACCAGCTGTCCAGCTTCGCCGCCGAGGTGAGCCGGGTGGCCCGCGAGGTCGGCACCGAGGGCCAGCTCGGCGGCCAGGCCCAGGTCCGCGGCGTCTCCGGGGTCTGGAAGGACCTCACCGACAACGTCAACTTCATGGCGAACAACCTGACCACCCAGGTCCGCCAGATCGCGGCGGTCTCCACCGCCGTCGCCCAGGGCAATCTCTCCAAGAAGATCACCGCCGACGCCCAGGGCGAGATCCTCCAGCTCAAGGACACCCTCAACACGATGGTGGACCAGCTGTCGCTGTTCGCCGACGAGGTCACCCGGGTGGCCCGCGAGGTCGGCACCGAGGGCCAGCTCGGCGGCCAGGCCCGCGTGCGGGGAGTGTCGGGCGTCTGGAAGGACCTCACCGACAACGTCAACGTCATGGCCAACAACCTGACCACCCAGGTCCGCAACATCGCCGAGGTCACCACGGCCGTGGCGAAGGGCAACCTGACCCGGAAGATCGACGTCAACGCGCAGGGCGAGATCCTCGCCCTCAAGACCACCATCAACACGATGGTCGACCAGCTGTCCAGCTTCGCCGCCGAGGTCACCCGGGTGGCCCGCGAGGTCGGCTCCGAGGGCAAGCTCGGCGGCCAGGCGCGGGTGGAGGGCGCCGAGGGCATCTGGAAGCGCCTCACCGAGAGCGTGAACGAGCTCGCCGGCCGCCTGACCACCCAGGTCCGCGCGATCGCCGAGGTCACCACCGCCGTCGCCCAGGGCGACCTGACCCGATCGATCAGCGTCGACGCCGAAGGCGAGATCGGCGAGCTCAAGGACAACATCAACATGATGGTGTCCGTGCTGCGCGACACGACGACCGCCAACCAGGAGCAGGACTGGCTCAAGTCCAACCTGGCCCGGATCTCCCGGCTCATGCAGGGCCACCGCGACCTGATGGAGGTCGCCCGGCTCATCATGAGCGAGCTGACCCCGCTGGTCTCCGCCCACTACGGCGCGTTCTACCTGGCCGACCCCACCGGAAACCACGACCTGCACCTCATCGCCGGATACGGCACCACCGCGGCCACCAGTCCCCGCAAGCGCTTCGTCGTCGGCCAGGGGATCGTCGGCCAGGCCGCGTTCGAGGGTAAGCGGATCCTGCTGCCGAAGGTCCCCGCCCAGTACCTCACGGTGGACACCGGTCTCAGCACCTCGGTCCCCGCGCAGATCGTCGTCCTCCCGGTCCTCTTCGAGAACCAGGTGCTCGGCGTGCTGGAGCTGGCCTCGTTCGAGGAGTTCAGCGAGGTCCACCACGACTTCCTGAACCAGCTCGTCGAGACCATCGGCGTCACGATGAACACGATCATCGCCAACTCCCGGACCGAGGACCTGCTCACCGAGTCCCAGCGCCTCACCACCGAGCTCCGGGAACGCTCCGACGAGCTCCAGCGCCAGCAGGAGGAGCTGCGCCGCTCCAACGCCGAGTTGGAGGACAAGGCAGCGCTGCTGGCCAAGCAGAACCGGGCCATCGAGATCCAGAACTTCCAGATCGAGCAGGCCCGCCGCACGCTGGAGGAGCGCGCCGAGCAGCTGGTCGTCTCCTCCCGCTACAAGTCCGAGTTCGTCGCCAACATGTCGCACGAGCTGCGCACCCCGCTCAACAGCCTGCTCGTCCTGGCCAAGCTGCTGACCGAGAACGCCGAGGGCAACCTCACGCCCCAGCAGGTGGAGTTCGCCCGGACCATCCACGGCGCCGGTTCCGCGCTGCTCCAGCTGATCAACGACATCCTCGACCTGTCCAAGGTCGAGGCCGGGCGGATGGACATCCACCCCCAGCAGATCCCCCTGTCCAAGCTCGTCGACTACTGCGAGACCACGTTCACCCCGCTCGCCCAGGACAAGGGCCTGTCGTTCACGGTGGAGGTGGACCCGTCGGTCCCGACGGACCTCCGCACCGACGAGCAGCGCCTCCAGCAGGTGCTGCGCAACCTGCTCTCCAACGCGATCAAGTTCACGCCCAAGGGCGAGGTACGGCTCCGCGTGCTCTGCGCCCAGCCCGGCATCTCCTTCGTGGACGAGACCCTGCGCGACGCCGAGGGCATCCTGGCCTTCGAGGTGGTGGACACCGGTATCGGCATCGCGGCCGACAAACTGGAGGTCATCTTCGAGGCGTTCCGGCAGGCCGACGGGACCACCAGCCGCAAGTACGGCGGGACCGGCCTGGGCCTGTCCATCTGCCGCGAGATCGCCCGCCTGCTCGGCGGCGAGATCCACGTGGTCAGCGCCGTGGGACAGGGGAGCACCTTCACCCTGTACCTGCCGACGGCCTACGGAGGCCCGCTGGCCGCCCGCGACGGCGGGGCGGTCCCCCCGATCGCCGACGCCGTCCCGCGCACCCCGGCCGCGTCCGCCAAGGTCCTCGAGGAGGGCTCCGAGCTTCCGGAGATCCCGCTGCCCGAGGTCATGCCCATGCCGCTGCCGCACTTCCCCGAGCACGACGGCCAGGCGTGGACGGGTGAGGACCCGCTCAACAGCGCCAAGATCCTGATCGTGGACGACGACATCCGCAACGTCTTCGCGCTGACCAGCGTGCTGGAGCGGCACGGCGCCACGGTGGTCTTCGCCGAGAACGGCCGGGAGGGCATCGAGCAGCTGGAGCGGAACGAGGACGTCGCCCTCGTCCTGATGGACATCATGATGCCGGAGATGGACGGCTGGGCGACCACCTCCGCGATCCGCCGGATGCCGCAGTTCGCCGATCTGCCGATCATCGCGCTTACCGCTAAGGTCATGCAGGGCGACCGGGAGAAGAGCATCGCATCCGGCGCCTCCGACTACGTGCCCAAGCCCGTCGACGTCGACCGCCTGCTGGAGCGGCTGCGCGGCTGGCTCAGCCGTGGCCGGGCGACCAGTGACACACGCGAAGGGGCGTGATCGATGCCCGACAGAGCCAAGATTCTCCTGGTCGACGACCGCGAGGAGAACCTGATCGCCCTTGAGGCCATCCTCAGCTCCCTCGACCTCGTCCCCGTCCGCGCCCGGTCCGGGGAGGAGGCGCTGAAGGCCCTGCTCAGCACCGAGTTCGCACTGATCCTGCTGGACGTGCGGATGCCGGGCATGGACGGGTTCGAGACGGCATCGCACATCAAACGCCGCGAACGCACCCGGAACATTCCGATCATCTTCCTGACGGTGGTCGACAGCGCGCCCGACTACGCCTTCCGCAGTTACGCGGCCGGCGCGGTCGACTACCTCACCAAGCCCTTCGACCCGTGGGTGCTGCGGGCCAAGGTCTCGGTCTTCGTCGAGTTGTACAACATGAACCGCCGCCTGGCCGAGCAGGCGGGCATGCTCCGCGAGCGCCTGACCGCCGAGCTTCCGCCGGGCCAGGCCGGCGAGCAGGGCTCCGTGCTCCCCGAGCTCTCCCGCCGCCTCACCGCCGTCGAGAGCGAGCTCGCCCGCGTCCGCGAGCTGGCCCGCAAGTCGAACGACCTGACCCTCACCGGCCCCCTCTCCGACCTCGCCGACCGCCTCAACCACCTCCGCGCCGGCTTCGACGCCCTCACCTGAGGCTTCCGTACGGCGCGGGGTGCGCCCGCGACGCGATCGACGCCGGTACGGCGAGCCGGAGCGGCTTCCACGAGTGGTCTCCCGGAGCCGGTTCCCGGGGCCGCGCGGGATGGGCGGTCGTTGACGAGGGCTGCCGTGCAGGAGAAGTTGGGGTATGACTGATTGGCGGCGTGCCGGGCTGGTCCCCGTGGTGTACGACGTCGGGGTCGAGCACGAGCGGATCGGCACCATCGGCGGCAGGCTGCTGTGGGGCGCGAACCTGAAGCGCTTCTACCGTGGCATCGAGGAGCTGCGGACGCTCGCGGACGGCGGGAATGTGCTCGACGTCCCCTGCGGTGGAGGCATCGCCTTCCGCGGACTGCCCAAGGAAGGCCCCTACCGTTACGTGGCGCTCGACCTGTCTCCGGTGATGGTGGGGCGGGCACGGGCCAACGCGGCGCGACACGGGAAGCGGGACATCGTCTTCCTGCGGGGGGACGTGACCACGCTGCCGCACCCCGCGGGCGCCTTCGATCTGTGCCTCACCTACTTCGGCCTGCACTGCTTCCCCGATCCGGCGGCGGCCCTGGCGGAGATGGCCCGCGTCCTGCGGCCGGGCGGGCGGCTGCGGGGAACCTCGATCGTGCGCGGAGGCGGCCTGCGGCAGGATGCCTTCATCTCGCTGTTCCGGATGAGCGGGGCGTTCGGGACCGTGGGGACGGCCGGGGATCTGTCGTCCTGGCTCTCCGCGGCCGGATTCGACGACGTCGGCGTCGACCGCGACGGCGCCGTCGCGTTCTTCTCCGCTCGGCGGACGTCCGCGCCCTCGGGTACGGCGTAACCGGCTGTTCCCGCAGACGCCCGGCGACTCCCTACGGCGCCGGGCCCTGAACGGCGCCGTATCGGCGCACGGTCAGCGGCGGGCCTGTTCGAGGGCGTCCCAGAAACCCCGGCGCAGGGCGTGGCGGACCTCGTCGTGGAGGAGGAAGTCGATCGGCAGGGAGGAGCCCTGCAGGAGGCGGGCCTCAAGGTCGGAGGGCATGCGGGGTTTGCGGGCCAGGACCGCCTCCAGCCACAGGGCCGGGGCGTCCTTGGCCACGGACTCGCCGAAGTCGTGGCCCTCGGTGTGCGCGGCCTTCACCGCGTCCGCCAGCGTGGTCGCGCCGCTCGTGGCGGCGCCCTGGGCCGGGACGGGCGCCGCCTGGGGGCCGGTGTAGGAGCCGGCGGCGGGCTGCGGGCCCGTGTAGGGGCCGGCGGCCTGGTAGCTCGACATGCCGCCGGTGCCGCCCGAGGCGTACTGCCCGGAGGAGCCGGAGGAGTACGGCGAGGCGGCCGGAATCGGGCCGGTCGGGTTGCTGTGCCCGGCGGGCGAGGCCGGCGGGACCGGTGAGGAGGACGCCGAGGAGGATGCCGGGGCCGCGGCGGACGAAGACGGGGTGGACGAGGACAGGGGCGGGGGGGCCGGAGCCGCCGGGGCGGACGAGGTGGCCGGACGTTCCTGGGCGTAGCCGGGGTAGGCGGGCAGCGCGGGCGGGGAGGCGCTCGCTCTGGACGGCTGGGCCGGTGACGCGGGGCCGGCGGCCGGGGTGATGCCGTTGGCCGGCGTGGAGCTGCCCGACGGGAGGCCGTTGCCGAGCGGGGCGGGGGTGCCCAGCGCGGCGGGACCGGCGACGGCCTGGTGGCCGTTGTTCGGCGCGGAGCCGTTGCTCAGCGCCGGGAGCTCGGTGACACCGGTGTTCAGGGTGACGTACGGCCGCAGATGACCGCCGCTCATCTCGATCAGGTCGTCGCACTCCTGGCGGAGCGAGCGGGAGATGGCCCAGCCGCCGTCGGCGGCGACGTGCACCAGGGTGATCCTGATGCCGAGGTCCTGGGCGTCGCAGACGACCTGGGCCAGGTCCTCGTCCCCGCTGACCACCACGGCGTCGCAGATCGCGTTGTTGCGGGCGAGCGTCAGCAGATCACGGTGGACCTGGGCGTCCACACCCTCGCGGCGGCCCGGGCGGATGCGGGACAGGCGGAGTTTGAGACCGGGGATGTCGGCCAGGGTGTCGTGCTCGGGGGTGTGGCGGCCCTCGACGGTCGCCTCGTACCAGTAGCAGCGCAGCAGCGGCAGCCCCGTGCGCTCCCTCGACAGGTCGGTGAGGAGCTGGATCAGGCCCGGGTAGTCCCAGGAGACCGCCTCTCGGCGACGGGTTCCGTGCACGGCCATCGCGCCGTCCGCCAGGAGGTAGCCAGCGTCCACGAACAGCGCGCAGCGATCCACGCGACACCGCCCTTTCTACGCGGCCCGACCCTACGGCTCAGACAAGCTCGACAAGGCCCTGAGAGACCGGGCAGGCAGCCCGTCCTCAGGGTAATCAAGCCATTGATCGTCCGAAGGCGAATCCCGACGATTCCACCATCACTCGACCATCCGCCGGAGCGTTCACGCAGACCGTACCAGTTTGTCCCGTTCTTGGAACCGTTCATTACAAACGGGCCTGCACCTGCACCATTGCCACTCCGAACAGTACGGCGTCGCGGCGGGTGCTCACCCTGATGACCGGCGCGCGGCCCAGTGGGACGCGGAAGCCGTCGACGTCCACACCGGGGGTCGAGCGGGTGCCCAGTGCCCCCGTGGAGGAGCCGTCGAAGACGTTGCCCGGGTCCCGGCTCCCGCCCTCCGGGCGGAGCGCGCCACCGCGTTCCATCGTCACACGGTCCCCCTTCAGCCCGGCCTCGCCGCCCCAGGCCACCAGGCTGACCCGGGCGGGCGCGGCGGGCGTCAGCCCGCCCAGCGGGACCTGCGCCGGTGTCGCGGGGCCGACCGCGGCGACGGTGTCGACGACGACCGCCTGGCTGTACGGCCGCCGCGGATCGGCGGCGATGACCACGAGGCTCCACCCGGCGTACCGGGCGGCCCCGTTCCGCACCGGGACGTCGGCCACCCAGTAGCGTCCCCTGAGCCGGTGCACCAGCCGGGTCACGTCGGCGAACGCCTGGTACGCCCGGCCGGTCGGCAGCCTCCGCTCCGCCGTCCGCACGGCCCGCACCCGGGTGTAGTGCTCGTCCCCGGGGGCCTTGAACTTGACCGGCCCGGCGGCCGGCGCGCTCGCCGACCAGTAGAGCCCGGCCCAGACGACCCGGCTGCGTTTGGGCAGCACCAGCCGTGCCGCGCTCGAACTCCCCGTCGACGGGTCCCGGTCCAGGTCCACGGAGCGCATCTCCTCCGGCCTCTCCCTGGGTCTCTTCTCCGGTCCCGAGCCGCCGCTCCCGGTCTCACCGCTCTGGATCCCGCTGCTCCGAACCGCGCTGCTCCGGATCACGCCACCGGGTGTCCCCTCGGCGGACTCCCTCTCCCCGCGAACCTTCCCCCGGTCATTCCCCCGGTCATTCCCGTGGTCATGTCCGCGGTCGTTCCCGCACCGCCGATCGGCGGGCGTCTGCGCCGCGCCTCCGATGACGCGCGCCGAACCGGTGGGCGCCCGGGACAGGAGAGTGTTGCCGATCGCGGCGGTGGTCACCCGGCCGTCGGTGGCGAAGCGGGCCGGCGCCCCGGTGGCCCGTACCCCGCTCGCCGAGACGGCCGTCGCCTTCGCTTCCCCGCCGGTGATCCGGACCGAGAGCGCCCCGCCCTCGGGCGCCTCCGGTGAGACCGTCACCCGGAGAAAGATCGCGGTGGACCGGCCCGCCGCCAGCGGGCCGCGGGTGCAGCGGGCGCCCGCGGCCACCGGACGGCAGGACCAGCCGTCGACCGTGCCGACGGGTCCGCCGGACGAACCGGCGCTCCCCGGGAGGGCGGGTCTCGCCCTGGTGAGCCCCGCGTCAGCGGATCTCGTTTCGGCGGGTCCCGCGTCGGCGGATCCCAGGACCGTCCCGGCCCGCCCGGTCACCGCGCCCATGCCGACCGAGGCCGTCACCACCACGGGAGCGGTCAGCGCGACGGGACCGACAGCGGAGATCGTCCGGTTCCGTCGCACCCGCGGGAGCAGCGTCACCCCGTCCGGAAGGACGACACGTGCCACGAGCTTCCCGCTCTGGCTCGTACCGGCGTTGCGCAGCCGTACGGCGACCATGCCCTGCTCGGACCTGACCAGCGCGCCGAGCGCGTCGATCCGGGCGACCAGGCGTGCCGCGGGGGCGGGGCCCGCCTCCGGCCGGGGCGCGGGTTCCGCCCGCCGGCCGAACGGCGGCACCACGACCGTGGACCTGCCGGGCTCCGGCGTCTCCTGCCCCGGGGGCCCCGGATCGCCCGGCGGCGAGCCCTCCGACGGCGGCGGGCCGTCCGGACCGGGCTGCGCGACGATCGGCGCGGGTATCGGGGTGGACGTGTGGGCCGAGCCGAACAGCACCGGATCGCCCATGGTCATCACTATCAGCGCCACGGCCAGGGTGAGAGCGACGGCGGCGCCGGTGGCCGCGCCGATCTGCCGCCATCTGCCGGGCTCCCGCCCCCACCCGATCACGCTGCCGAGCAGACCGCCGCCGCGGTCGGTCCGGCCCAGCGCCGTGAGGTACCCGCTCAGGGTGGAGCCGGCGATGAGGGGGCCGACGATCACCCGCAACCCCTGGCTGACGTCGTTCAGCTCCATGAACACGACACGGCAGTCGGCGCAGCCCTCCACGTGCCGGTCGACGGAGCGGCTCTCGCGCTTGGCCAGGCCGCCCCGGACGTAGGCGCCCATCTTCGCCAGCACCGCGCGGCACCCCTGGTGGGGCGTGCCGGCCAGATGGGTGCGCAGGCACGCCTGGCGCAGCCCTTCCAGCGCCTGGCAGGCGAACGACGGCACGGCGTCCTGCGGGAGGCCGAGGAGGAGCCCGACCTCGGCGGGATCGGCCCGCTCCACCTCCGTGTGCCACAGGACGAGCTGCCACCGCTCGGACAGCGAGAGGAAGGCCCGGGCGACCAGTGAGCGCTCCAGGCCGGTCAGCGCGGGATCGACGAAGGGAACGCCGGGATCGAAGAGCTCGATCTCGGTCCCGGCGCCCTGGCCGTCCTCTCCTCGTCCGCGCTCGTAGGCCGTACGGCGCAGCGCGGTGAGCAGGTAGGGCCGGAACGCCTCCCGGGGGCCGCCGTCCCGCCTGATCAGGTCGAGGAGTCTGGTGAACGTCTCCGCGAGGATGTCCTCGACCTCTGCGGGGGTGTGCACGAGCTGCCTGCTCAGAGCCCGCGCCGCCGCCACATGCCGTTCGTAGAGGCCGACATAGGCCGCCGCGTTCCCGCCGCGGATCGCGGCGAGCAACCCGGCGTCGCTCTGGAGCGCATCCATACTCATTGTGACCTCACCATTACCCACTGTTGCCACGCGGGTTCATTCCGCACTCCGTACCCGGGCTAAACCGGGATGCGGCCTTTACCTCGCCGACCGGCCGCGGGGCGGCGCGGACCCGCCGCCGGAGCGGCCCTAATCTTGTCGGCATGAGCGATCGTGAGAGCCTGCTGGCCGAGATCAAGAACAAGGCGGTGGTACACGGCAAGGTCGTGCTGTCCTCCGGCAAGGAAGCGGACTTCTACATCGACCTGCGCCGGATCACCCTTGACGGGACGGCGGCACCGCTGGTGGGCCGGGTCATGCTGGACCTCACCGAGAACCTCGGCTACGACGCGGTGGGCGGGCTGACCCTGGGCGCCGACCCGGTGGCGGCGGCCATGCTGCACGCGGCGGCGGCACGGGGCCGCGTGCTCGACGCCTTCGTGGTCCGCAAGTCGCAGAAGGCGCACGGCATGCAGCGCCGGGTCGAGGGGCCGGACGTCGCCGGACGCCGGGTCCTGGTGGTGGAGGACACCTCCACCACCGGCGGGTCCCCGCTGACGGCGGTGGAGGCGCTGCGCGAGGCGGGCGCGGAGGTCGTGGCGGTGGCCACGATCGTGGACCGCGGGGCCGCCGCCGCCATCGGCGAGACCGGTCTGCCGTATTTGACCGCCTACACCCTGGAGGACCTCGGCCTGGCCTGAGAACCGGCCGTCAGGCCGGGGAGCCCGTCACTCGCGGGAGGCCGTCACTCGCGGGAGGCCGTGAACTCCTGCCGCTCCCCGGCCTTGCCCGCGGGTCGCTCGGAGCCGTTGACACGGACGCGGACGGCCGAGGCGTCGGTCAGCACGACGTCCACCTTGTCGTCGGAGGACTGAGCCTGTTCCCCCCGGGTCATCTCCCTGTTGAACAGCACGTCCCCGCCCGTGACCTTCAGGAAGACCGTGGGACAGCGTTCCTGCAGGCACTCGACGAGCACCGTGGGGACCTGCGAGGACGTCTCGGAGGAGGCGGGCGCCTCGGAGGAGGCGGAGAGGGGCTTGGTCTCGGGCGGTGGGGAGGAGCCCGCTTCGGGCGCCGGGCCGAACCCGCCGGTCAGCGAGATGACCCCCAGCACGATCAGCACGATCAGCCCCAGCGCTCCCAGCGCGGCGAGCGCGAGGCGGGCGATACCCATCGGATCAGACCTGTGGCGTCCCACACGGTGGAGGGTAGCGGTAGGTGAAGAAATCTCACGACCGCCCCTCGATACCGCCCCTCGATTCCGTGCCCGGCGTCCTCCGCCCGGGGCGGATCCGCCCCCTCAGCCCACCGCCGTACGGGCTGACCCACGTGGGTGACGGGTAGATCGGCCGGGGTGGAGCTACCCGGGCGGGTAGGAACCAGGAATACTGGCCGGGGGCCACGCGTCGCCGGGCCCGCCGATCCGCAGCCGATGTCTCCAGGGAGATGACACGATGCCCATCGCCACCCCAGAGGTCTACGCCGAGATGCTCGACCGCGCCAAGGCAGGCGGTTTCGCCTATCCGGCGATCAATGTGACCTCGTCGCAGACCTTGAACGCCGCACTGCGCGGTTTCGCCGAGGCGGAGAGCGACGGCATCATCCAGGTCTCCACCGGCGGCGCCGAGTTCCTCTCCGGCTCCACGGTGAAGGACATGGTGACCGGCGCGACGGCGCTGGCGGAGTACGCCCGCATCGTCGCGGCGAAGTACCCCGTGACGGTCGCGCTGCACACCGACCACTGCCCCAAGGACAAGCTGGACGGCTTCATGCGCCCGCTGATCGACATCTCGCTGGAGCGGGTGGCCAGGGGGCAGGACCCGCTCTTCCAGTCGCACATGTGGGACGGCTCCGCCGTACCGCTGGAGGAGAACCTGGAGATCGCCAAGGAGCTCCTGGAGAAGTGCGCGCGCGCCAGGATCGTCATGGAGATGGAGATCGGCGTCGTCGGCGGCGAGGAGGACGGCGTCGTCGGTGAGATCAACGAGAAGCTCTACACCACCGCCGAGGACGCCCTCGCGACCGCCGAGGCCGTGGGCGTCGGCGACAAGGGCCGCTACATGCTCGCCGCGACCTTCGGCAACGTGCACGGCGTCTACAAGCCCGGCCACGTCAAGCTCCGCCCGAGCGTGCTCAAGGAGATCCAGGACGCCGTCGGCGCCAAGTACGGCAAGGAGAAGCCGTTCGACCTGGTCTTCCACGGCGGTTCCGGCTCGCTGCTCGAGGAGATCCACGAGGCGATCTCCTACGGCGTGGTCAAGATGAACATCGACACCGACACCCAGTACGCCTTCACCCGCCCGATCGCCGCCCACATGTTCAGCAACTACGACGGCGTGCTGAAGGTGGACGGCGAGGTCGGCAACAAGAAGGCCTACGACCCCCGCTCGTACGGCAAGGCCGCCGAGGCGTCCATGGCGGCCCGCGTCGTGGAGGCGTGCCGGCACCTGAAGTCCGCGGGCACCAAGCTCGCCTAGCCCCAGGTCATCCAGGGTGCGCCCGGTGGATCGCGTGCCGCGGACCCATCGGGCGCCCCTGCCGTCCCTCCCAGGAGGCCGGGCCGGTCACGGCCCGGCGCGGGCCACGAGATAGGACTTCATCATGGAATCCCACGAGAACCTCCTCGCCGGACCACCGCCCACCCACCTGCCGGACACCCCGGAGGCCAGGGAGGCGCTGGAACAGAGTGACAAGGCGTCCGACGTCGCCGCGCGCTTCCCCTCCTACTCCGCGGCGTGGGCCGCCCTGGCGGACGAGTACTTCGCCGGCGGGCACGCCGTGACGTCGTACGCGTTCGCCCGCACCGGCTACCACCGGGGGCTGGACCAGCTGCGCCGGGCCGGGTGGAAGGGCCACGGCCCCATCCCCTGGGACCACGAGCCCAACCGCGGCTTCCTGCGCTGCCTGTTCGCCCTGGCCCGTGCCGCCCAGGCGATCGGCGAGAAGGACGAGGCGGAGCGCTGCATGCAGTTCCTGCGGGACTCCAGCCCGGAGGCCGTGGCGGAGCTCGGCGGCTGACGGGCCGGCACACCGGCGGGCACCGGCGGAACTGACCGGCCGGTGCCGGCGGAACTGACCGGAGGGCCGCGGAGAGTCACTGTGGCCTGGAGGAATCTCCCGCCCTGTGGCGGGAGATCTCCTTTCCCGACCTCGTCGGGTATTCTCTCTACGCAAGAGCCCCTGTCGCGATTGCGCCAGGGGTTTTCGGTTTTGCAGTGGGAGACTAACGATGCCGGCTGTCGTTCTCTTCGGCGCCCAGTGGGGCGATGAGGGCAAGGGTAAGGCCACCGACCTGCTCGGCGACCAGGTTGACTACGTCGTCAGATATCAGGGCGGCAACAACGCGGGCCACACGGTCGTCATCGGCGACCAGAAGTACGCCCTGCACCTGCTCCCGACGGGGGTGCTCTCGCCGAACGTCATCCCGGTCATCGGCAACGGCGTCGTCATCGACCCCGGCGTGCTGCTGAGCGAGATCGAGGGGCTGGAGGCCCGCGGGGTCTCCTCCGAGCGGTTGCTGATCTCCGCCAACGCGCACCTGATCATGCCGCACCACAAGGCCATCGACAAGGTCAGCGAACGCTACCTCGGCAAGGCCCGGATCGGCACGACGGGCCGGGGCATCGGCCCGGCCTACGGCGACAAGATCTACCGCATGGGCATCCGGGTCCAGGACCTGCTCGACCCGGGCATCCTGCAGAAGAAGATCGAGGTCGCCCTCAACGAGAAGAACCAGATCCTCACCAAGATCTACAACCGGCGCGGGCTCGACCCGGCCCAGGTCCTGGAGGAGTACCTCGGCTACGCCGAGCGCCTGCGCCCGCACATCGCCGACACCTCGCTGATCCTGAACCGGGCGCTGGACGAGGGGAAGGTCGTGCTGCTGGAGGGCGGGCAGGGCAACCTGCTCGACATCGACCACGGCACCTACCCGTTCGTCACCTCCTCCTCGCCCACCTCGGGCGGCGCCTGCACCGGCGCGGGCATCCCGCCCACCCGCCTCACCCGCGTGATCGGCATCCTCAAGGCGTACACCACACGCGTCGGCTCCGGTCCCTTCCCCACCGAGCTCGACGACGAGATGGGCGAGTGGCTGCGCACCACCGGCGGCGAGTACGGCGTGACCACCGGCCGCAACCGCCGCTGCGGCTGGTTCGACGCGGTCATCGCCCGCTACGCCACCCGGATCAACGGCGTCACCGACTTCTTCCTCACCAAGCTGGACGTGCTGTCCGGCCTGGAGAGGATCCCGGTCTGCGTCGCCTACGAGGTCGACGGCGTGCGCCACGACGAGATCCCGATGACCCAGACGGACTTCCACCACGCCACGCCGGTCTACGAGGAGTTCCCCGGCTGGCAGGAGGACATCTCCGGCGCCAAGTCCTTCGAGGACCTGCCCGCCAACGCCCGGGCCTACGTCAAGGCCCTGGAGGAGATGAGCGGCGCCCCGATCTCCGCCATCGGCGTCGGCCCCGGCCGTACCGAGACCCTTCAGCTCCGCCCGCTGATCTGATTCCTGGATCACATTCCCCGCATGCGGCGCGCCGCATGCGGGGAATCGGCGTCTGTTGTCGGTAAAGTCCCCGTGTGCCTGCCGAGATTCATGGTCACCGGGGAGCCCGAGGGCTCCGGCCGGAGAACACCCTGCCCGGTCTCGCCCACGCCCTCGAACTGGGCGTCCACGCGTTGGAGTTCGACGTCGCCGTGACGGCCGACCGGCGCCTGGTGCTCACCCACGACCTCACCGTGTCCGCGGTGACCAGCGCCGACACCCGTCCGGCCTGCCACGGCGACCCCCTGTTCCCCTACGTGGGCCGGCCGGTCGGCTCGCTCACCCTGGCGCAGTTGCGCACCCTCGACTGCGGCGTACGGCTCCCGCTCCATCCCGGCGACCGCTTCGCCGCGACCCAGATGCCGGTGCCGGACACCCGGATGCCGACGCTGGGAGCCGTACTGGGCCTGGTGGACGCCTACGGCGCCGACGGCGTGCGGCTGCACGTGGAGCTCAAGTCCGACCCCACCCGCCCGGACCTGTCCGCCGATCCGCACGAGTTCACCGAGATGGTGGTCGAGGAACTCGACCGGCACCACAGGCTCGGCGGCGCGGCGATCCTCAGCTTCGACTGGCGCATCCTGCGGATCGCCCGGGAGCTGGCCCCCGCCGCGCAGCGCTACGCCCTGATCGAGCTGGACACCCTGGACGGCGTCTGGCTGGACGGCCTGGACCTCGCGGACTTCGACGGCGACGTCCCGGCCGCCGCCGCGGCGGCCGGGGGCACGACGGTCTCGCCCGAGCACGTGATGGTGGACGAACGGTTCGCCCGGCAGGCGGAGCGGGCCGGGCTGCCGGTGGTCCCGTGGACGGTCAACGACACCGGCCGGGCGGCGGAACTGCTCGACCTGGGGGTGGCCGGGATCGTCACCGACTATCCGGACCGGATGCGCGACCTGTGGGCCGAGCGGGGACTGCCATTGCCCGCCCCGGTCACCGCACGGCGCACCGTCGCCGTCTGAACCTCCGCTCCCCGCCGCGTCCGGGGGCCTTGCCGGCCCCCGCGGCCTCCCGCCACCGCGGCCTCCTGAGGCCGCGACTGCCTACAACCAGCCGTTGCGGCGGAAGCCCCGGTAGAGCAGCGAGCAGACCAGCACCATGACGCCGATCACCGCCGGATAGCCGTAGACGGAGTTCAGCTCCGGCATGTGGTCGAAGTTCATCCCGTAGATTCCGGCGATCATCGTGGGGACGGCCATGATGGCGACCCACGAGGAGATCTTCCGCATGTCCTCGTTGGCGAGGGCGTTGGAGCGGGCGAGCGCCGCCTGCAGGACGGAGTTGCACAGCTCGTTGGACGACTCCACCTGCTCGCAGACGCGGGCGAGGTGGTCGACGACGTCGCGGAAGTACTCCCGCATCTCGGAGGGGATCATCCGGCGCTGCGCCAGGGTGGACAGCGGCGCCTGCAGCGGGGTCACGGCCCGCTTCATCTCGATCATCTCGCGCTTGAGGTTGTAGATCCGGCCGATGTCCCGGGCGCTGACGTCGGCGAAGACCATGGCCTCCACGTCCTCCAGCTCGGTCTGCATCTCGTCGGCCACGTGCAGGTACTTGTCCACGACGTGGTCGGCGATGGCGTGCAGCACGCCGGTGGGACCGCGGTTGAGCAGCTTGGGCTTGTCCTCCAGGCGCTCGCGCACCGCCGACAGCGGGCAGTACCGGCCGTGCCGTACGGTCACCACGAAGTCGGCTCCGACGAACGCCATGATCTCACCGGTTCCGATGATCTCGCTGGTCGCGGTCAGCTCGGAGTGCTCCAGGTAGGCGATGGTCTTCAGGACCACGAACAGGGAGTCGTCGTAGCGCTCCACCTTGGGCCGCTGATGCGCCTTGACGGCGTCCTCGACGGCGAGCGGGTGCAGGTCGAAGACCTCGGCCAACCACTCGACCTCGGGGGCGTCGGGCTCATGCAGGCCGACCCAGACGAAACCGTCGGCCTTCTCCTGGGCGGCGTTGTGCTCGCGGACGAGCTCCAGGGCGTCGGGGATGCCCAGAGCCTCGACTCTCCTGCCGCCGATGTAGGCGGCGTACTCGACGAGGGAGTCACTCGGCGGGACGCAGGCGCCGGTGCGCCGGTCACGCATCACGGGAGCGGAGATGTGGGGGACACGGGCAGTACGTGCGTGCTTGATGCGAGGGAAAAGGAGCGAGGAGCGCATGACATGCCTTCCCGCCCGATTCGATATTCTCCGCGCGTGACGTGATGTCACCTCAGTTCGAATCAGGAATGCGCGCGAGACCGATCGGGCACCGATGTGGAGTGGTTGAGAGGGCGCACGGGCAGGGTGCGCGAGCACGTACTGCTGGGATCGCCAGAGGACATTCCCAAACCACCTCCAATCAGCAGCAGGCACACAAAGTCGTACGAATCTATCACAAGATATCGAGCGCGATTCCCAGGGTACTCCCAGCCCCCGAACCCCTCACCCCGAACCGCCCACACCCGCTCCCTTCCTTCCCGGCGCCGCCGTACGGTGAGACGCCCGGCGGCCGCGCGGAGCCCTCCACTAGGCTCTTCGCCGTGCGCGTTCTCGTAATCGGATCCGGCGGGCGTGAGCATGCCCTGTGCCGGTCGCTGGCAGCAGACCCCCAGGTCACCGAGCTTCACTGTGCTCCCGGAAACGCCGGGATCGCGCAGGTGGCGACCCTCCACGCGGTGACCCCGACCGACCCGGCCGCGGTCGCGGCGCTGGCCCTGGAGCTGGGCGCCGGCCTGGTCGTGGTCGGCCCCGAGGCGCCGCTGGTGGCCGGGGTCGCCGACGCGGTCCGGGAGGCGGGCGTCCCCTGTTTCGGACCCTCGGCCCGGGCCGCCATGCTCGAAGGCTCCAAGGCCTTCGCCAAGGACGTCATGACCGCCGCCGGCGTGCCCACCGCGCGTTCCCGGACCTGCGTCACGCCCGAGGAGGCCGCCGCCGCCCTGGACGCGTTCGGCGCGCCGTACGTGGTCAAGGACGACGGTCTGGCGGCCGGCAAGGGCGTGGTGGTCACCGAGGACCGCGACGAGGCCCTGCGGCACGCCGCCGCCTGCGAGCGGGTCGTCATCGAGGAGTTCCTCGACGGCCCCGAGGTGTCGCTCTTCGCGCTCTGTGACGGGAGCACCGCCGTCCCGCTCCAGCCCGCCCAGGACCACAAGCGCGCCTACGACGGCGACGCCGGTCCCAACACCGGCGGCATGGGCGCCTACACCCCGCTGACCTGGGCACCGGAAGGGCTGACCGAGCAGGTCATGTCCGAGACCGTCATCCCGACGGTGACCGAGCTGGCCCGGCGCGGCACGCCGTACACCGGGGTGCTCTACGTGGGCCTGGCCCTGACCGCCAAGGGCCCGAAGGTCATCGAGTTCAACGCCCGCTTCGGCGACCCGGAGACCCAGGTCGTGCTGGACCGCCTGGCGACCCCGCTCGCCGGTCTCCTGCTCGCCTGCGCCGAGGGGACGCTGACCGGGTTCGGGCCGATCGCCTACCGTGACGGTGCGGCGGTGACCGTGGTGGTCGCGGCGGAGAACTACCCGGACGACCCGGTCAAGGGCGACGTGATCGAGGGCCTGGCCGAGGCGGAGGAGGTCGAGGGCGCCTACGTGCTGCACGCCGGGACCGCCTCCGACGGCGACCGGATCGTCTCCAGCGGCGGACGGGTGCTCAGCGTCGTCGGAACCGGCCCCGACGTGGCCGCCGCCCGTGACGCCGCCTACGAGGCGGTCGGCCGCATCCGCCTGCGCGGCTCCCACCACCGCACCGACATCGCCCATCAGGCCCTGTAGCTCCCGCAGGCCCGGTCCCTCCCCGTCTCCCCGGGGTCCCACCGGGCCGCTCGGGCCCTCCTGGCAGACTTGGTCCGTGAAGCACCTGCACTCCGGCAAGGTCCGCGACCTCTACCAGACCGACGACGGCCTGCTGCTGATGGTCGCCTCGGACCGCATCTCGGCCTTCGACTACGTCCTGACCCCCGACATCCCGGACAAGGGCGCGATCCTCACCCAGATGTCGCTGTGGTGGTTCGAGCAACTGGCCGACGTCGTGCCCAACCACGTGGTGGGTCCGGGCCCCGACCGGCGGAGCGTGTTGTGCAGGCCGCTGCGGATGGTCCCGGTGGAGTGCGTCGCGCGCGGCTATCTGACCGGCTCCGGCCTGGTCGACTACCGCCGCGACGGCGAGGTCTCCGGGGTACGGCTGGAGCCCGGCCTGGTGGACGGCTCCCGGCTCCCCGAGCCGATCTTCACCCCCTCGACCAAGGCCGCCGTCGGCGAGCACGACGAGCCCATCAGCTTCGAGCGGGTCGCGGCGGAGGTCGGCGCCGACGTGGCCGACGAACTGCGCCGGATCACGCTCGCGGTCTACCGGCGCGGCGCGGAGATCGCCCTGGAGCGGGGGATCATCCTGGCCGACACGAAGATCGAGCTGGGCTGGGACACCGACGGTGCGCTGACCCTCGGCGACGAGGTGCTCACGCCCGACTCCTCCCGCTTCTGGCCGCTCGACCAGTGGGAACCCGGCCGCCAGCAGCCCTCCTTCGACAAGCAGTACGTCCGCGACTGGCTCACTTCCCCGGCGTCCGGGTGGGACCGGGCCTCGGGCGAGGCTCCGCCCCCGCTCCCCGACGACGTGGTGAAACGTACCCGCGACCGATACGTGGAGGCTTACGAGAAACTGACTGGTCGATCCTTCACGGGGTAGTTCCTCCCCGAAGTACCAGGTTCGAAAGGTGCACAACGGCTACTGTTGGGCCGACGCTCAGGCTGCCGCCCTCGTCGCACGACTCACACCTCTCCACCTTCCAAGGAGCATGCATGGTCCGTTACCGCGTGCGCGGTGGCAACGCACTGCGTGGAACCGCCTTCATCCAGGGCGCCAAGAACGCCGTGCTGCCGATGATCGGCGCGGCGCTGCTGGCGGCCAAGGGCCGTACGGTGCTGCGCAACGTCCCGATCATCGAGGACGTACGGCGTGCGGTGGAGCTGGCCGAGGCCGTCGGCGCCAAGGTCGAGCTCCACGAGAAGGAGCGCACCCTGGTGATCGACGCCTCGGAGCTGACCAGCCCGATCCTGCCGGCGGAGATCGCGCGCCGCTTCCGCGGCTCGGTGCTGTTCGTCCCGGCGTTGCTGCACCGCCTCGGCGAGGCGATCATCGAGGGCGTGGGCGGCTGCAACCTCGGCAGCCGCAACCTCGACTTCCACTACCTCGGCTACAAGCGCCTGGGCGCCGTGGTGAACGAGGGCGACGCCGTCATCCACGTCAAGGCCTCCGGGTTCACCGGCGCGACCCTGTACCTGGACACACCCTCGCACACCGGCACCGAGAACCTGATCATGGCGGCCTCCCTGGCGCGCGGCACCACCGTGATCGAGAACGCGGCGCTGGAGCCCGAGGTCCTCGACGTCATCGACATGCTGACCCGGATGGGCGCGAAGATCAGCGGTGGCGGCACCGGGTTCATCACCGTGGAGGGCGTGGAGGAGCTGCACGCCGTCGAGCACACCGTGATGCCCGACCGCCTCGACGCGGGCGTGTTCGCCATGGCGGCGGCCATCACCGGCGGCGAGGTCAATCTGGTCGGCGCCGACCTCGACCACCTCGGCGTGGTCCGCTACAAGCTGGAGCAGATGGGGGTGGAGTTCGCCGACCACGGCGCGGTGCTCCACGTGCGCCGGGACCGCCCGCTCCGCCCGATCAACGTGATCACCGACACCTACCCGGGCTTCGCCACCGACCTCCAGTCACCGATCATGGCGATCGCCTGCCTCGCCGACGGCGCGAGCTACATTCACGAGCGTATTTTCGACGGCCGGTTCGCACTGGCCAGCGAACTCAACAAGATGGGCGCCGATATCGAGGTCAAGGAGAACAGCGCGGTCGTGCGGGGCACGACTCCGCTGCGGGGGACCGAGGTGACCGCGCACGATCTGCGGTCCGGAATCGCTCTCGTCCTCGCGGGCCTCGCGGCCGAAGGCGAAACGGTGATCGAGTCCGGTTATCTCATCAACCGGGGTCACTCATATCTCGCCGAGCGTATGCAGGCGCTCGGCGCGGATGTGGTGCAGGAGATTTCTGCGCCATAATCAACCGGTTTCGTCCACCGAGAACCGCGTCGACCTGTGTAAATAGTGGGAGTCAAGGGTTTAGCGGAGTCCGTTGGCCGCTGGTGGACAGAAAATCGGGCGTGACATTATGGCCCCCACGAGCGATCGTTCCAAAAGAGAGCCGAAATCAACGGACGGCAGGATGGGAACGAACATTGGTAGAGCGGGTCGAAGAAGCTCCACGAGTGTCACGCCCGGGCTCCATGACACCGGATCTCACTATCGGTGTGGTGGGCCCCCATGATCTCGTCGAGCGAGTGATGCTGATGGGTCATGCGGCGGCGCCTCTTCCCTGCCGCCTCGTGGCCGCCGCCTACCGGGACGAGCAGGAGGCCCCGGACAAGGTCACCCGGCTGGGGGCGGGCGTGGACGCCTGCCTGTTCGCCAGCCCGGTCCCCTACGATCTGGCCCGGCGTTCGGGAGTGCTGACCATGCCGGCGACGTACGTGCAGCTCGGCGGGGCCGCGCTGATCGCCGCGCTGGCCCGGGCCGCGCTGGACGAACGGATCGACCCGCGCCGGATCAGTGTGGACGTGCTGGGCCGGGCGGACGTCGAGGAGGCCTACGCGGACCTGGGGTTGCCGGTCGAGAATGTGCACAGCCGTGACGAGCCGGGCGCCACCGGCACGATCACGGCCTTCCACGAGCGGCTGGCCCGTCAGGGCGCCACCAGCGGGGCGCTCACCTGCCTGCCCACGGTCGCCGACCGTCTGCGGGCGGCGGACGTCCCGGTGGTCAGGATCCGCCCGACCTCGGCCGCGGTCCGTACGGCCCTGCACACGGCCGCCCTGCTCGGCGCGCACCACCGGCTGGAGGAGTCGCAGCTGACGGTGGTCCTGGTGGAGGTGCCGACGCTGCGCGAGCCGGTCCGCCGGGCCGCGCCGCGCCACTGGCGCGACGAGCTCCGCCTCTCGCTGCACCGCCTGCTGGTGCAGGAGGCCAACCGGATCAACGCGACGGTGACCCCGATCGACGATCACAGCTACCTGGTCATCGCCACACGAGGCTCGGTGGCCGCGGTCACCGAGGGTTTCCGGGTGTTGCCGTTCGCCGCGCGGGTGCGCGAGGAGCTGGGGCTGGCGGTGGAGGTCGGCGTCGGCATGGGCCGGACGACCCACGACGCCGAGGCCCACGCCAGGGCCGCGCTGGCCCGTGCCCAGGCGGGCAAGCAGGCGCAGGGCTTCGCGGTGGACCGCGAGGGCCGCGCGCTGGTCCCGGCGCCCCGGACGCCCCCGCACGGCAGCGGGACGGTCCGTCCCAAGGGTGTGGAGGTGCTGGCCCGGCTGGCCGCGAAACTGGAGAGCGGGGACACGGTGGTGGACGCGGAGAGCGCGGGCAAGATGCTCGGCGTCACCTCCCGTACGGCTCGGCGACTGCTGCGCACGCTGGTGGACGAGGGACTCGCGTGGCCGCTCCCGCCGAACCGCACCCCCCAGCCGGGCCGTCCCCGGCAGCTCTACCGCCTGATCGTGGAGAAGCTCAGCAGCCGGTAGGACACGACGGCCCCGACACCTCAGGGAGGCTTGCCAGGACGCGTCTCAGACCCCCTCTCAGACCACTTCGAAGTCCGCCATCATCGCCATGTCCTCGTGTTCGAGGTTGTGGCAGTGCATCATGTAGCGGCCCCGGTAGCCCTCGAAGCGGACCAGTGTGTCCACGACCTCGTAGGGCCGGACGTCCACGGTGTCCTTCCAGCCCGCGTCGGCCGGGGCGGGCGGTCCGCCGTTCCGCGCGAGCACCTGGAACCGGGCGAGGTGGACGTGGACGGGGTGGTGGAAGTCGCCGGTGAACCGCCACAGCTCGGTGGTGCCCAGGCGCGGCCTGGCCAGTGAGTCCCCGGGGCGGTACGGCCTCCCGTTGATCGTCCACGACCCGCCGCCGCCCTGCCCGGTCCGGCGGAAGTCGAAGACCCGGGTCGCGACGGCCGCCGACCGGTCGGGGGGCTCGACCCGGCTCAGCCGTTGCGGGACCGCGCTGTCGTCACGGGCCCGGCGGGCGACGCGGAAGCGCATGACGTCGCGCGCCGGGCCGGTCCCCAGGGTGTTGACCAGGGTCACCTCGGCGCCGACGGGATGGGCGGAGAAGTCGACGACCACGTCGAACCGCTCGCCGGGCGCCATCGTGATCGTGTCGTGCGCCACCGGTGCGGCGAGCAGCCCCTGGTCGCTGCCGACCTGGACGAACCGGCCGCCGGGGGTCAGCGCCAGCCGGTAGCGGCGGGCGTTGGAGGCGTTGAGCAGCCGCAGCCGGTAGCGGGCGGCGTCCACGTCGAGCACCGGCCAGGGCGCCCCGTTGACCAGGATCACGTCACCCTCGACGCCCTCCATGTAGGCGTCCTCCACCCCGGGCTTCACCAGCAGGCTGGGGTCCACCGACGGGTAGCGGAACGAGCCGTCCTCCTCGAAGGCGCGGTCGCAGATCATCAGCGGGATGTCCCGCTCTCCCTTCGGCAGCGGCAGGGCGTCGTCCTCGTCGTCGCGGACCAGGAGGAACCCGGCCAGCCCGCGCCACACCTGCGGCGCGGTGAAGTCCATCCGGTGGTCGTGGTACCAGAGCGTGGCGGCCCGCTGCTCCAGCGGGTAGACGTAGTCCCTCGCCCCGGCGTGGAGGGTCCAGGGCGCCGGGTCATGGTGGGCGTGCGCTCCCGGCGCCGGACGGAACCCCCGTCCCCGGGCCACCACCAGGTCGGTGGGGTAGCCGTCGGAGTCGGGCGGGGTGACCCCGCCGTGCAGGTGCGTCGAGGTGGGCACGGGCAGCTCGTTGCGGACCCGGACGACGGTACGGCTGCCGCGGCGCAGGTCGAAGGTCGGTCCGGGGAAGGTCCCGTCGTATCCCCACACCTCGGTCGGCGTCCCCGGGATGATCTCCACCTTGGCGGCGCGCTGGACCACCTCGTAGTGGCCGGGCCGTACGGGACGCGCCGTCGCGGGGACGGGCAGCGGCACGGTGAACGGCCTGGGCAGCGGCAGCGCGCTCGTCAGGACCTCCCCGGAGGTCTCGGCCGTCAGCAAGCCCCCCGGGCCGCCGCATCCGGTGACCGCCAGCCCGGCGCCGCCGAGCAGCCCGAGGAAGCCCCGCCGGGAGACCGCGCGGGAGATCACGCCTCCTCCGTCCGCAGGCCGTACCAGACCCACCAGGTCAGCACGGCGGAGGCGCCGAAGACGGTCACGCCGAGCGGGAAGTGACCGACGAGGATGCGCTCCTGTCCCAGGAAGACCTGGATCGTCTCGGCGACGGTGAGCGCGGCGGTCGCCCAGGCGGGCCAGGCCGGTCCCCGGCCCGGACGCCACAGCAGGATCGCGGCCACCAGCTGGCAGAACAGCATGCCGGCGGTGAACCCGCCGTTGTCGCGGTGCCAGCGGAGCAGGTCCACGTCGCCGGTGACGAACAGCCCGGCCAGCATCGCCTGGCCGAGCACGCCGAGCAGGTGCAGCGTGGCGGTGGAGCGCAGGGACCAGGTGATCCAGCCGGGCGCACGGGTACGGCGGGCACGCTCCGCACCGCGAGGGCCGGAGGTCCGGGCCGCGTCACGGGTACCGGGGGCCTGCTCCGCTTCGGGGGAGATCTTCATGGCCGCCATGGTGGTACGCCGTCCCCGGCCGGTCGTCGGACCGGCGACGGCACTTCGCCGTACATCCCGGGATGTACGGCGCGGCCGTACGGGGCCCGGATACGACCGGGGACGCAGGCGCGATCCCGTCCCCCGGCCGGTGGGCGCGGCCGGGCCGGTGGCCTACCGTTTCAGGCGTGAAGGTCATGGAGATCGCCGGGATCCGGCGGATCTGGGAAGACGGGGTCCGGAAGGACTGGAAGGACTGGAAGATCGATGTCCTGACCGTCGCGGTCGTGCTGGCGCTGGGCGTCGCCGGCACCTACGGGCGGCTGTCCGCCTCGGGACTGGCGGAGCGGCCCCTGGAGGCGCCGGGTCTCGCGCTGCTCGTGGTGTCCTCGCTCGCGCTGGTGTTCCGGCGCCGCGCTCCCGTGTCCGTCGGGGTGGTCGTGGTCGGCTGCGGCGTCGCCTACTACGCCGCCCGGTACCCGGGCGTCTTCGCCACCGGGCCCGCCCTGGTCTCGATCTACACGGCGGCGGTCCTCGGGCGGCGCCGTCTGGCCGTCGTGCTGGCCGTCGTGCTCGCCGTGGGGATCTCCGTCCCGGTCGCGCTCGCCGAGAACGATCCGGAACCCGGCGGCCTCACCCTGCTCAGCGGCTGGCTGATGGCCACGGTCGTGGCGGGCGAGCTGACCCGCAACCGCCGCGCCTACGTCCGCGAGGTCGAACGGCGGGCGGCCGAGGCCGAACGCACGCGGGAGGAGGAGGCGCTGCGCCGGGCCGGTGAGGAACGCCTCTGGATCGCCCAGGAGCTGCACGACTCGCTCACCCACGCCATCTCGGTCGTCAACGTCCAGGCGTCCGTCGCCCTCCAGACGTTCGAGCACCGGCCGGAGCTGGCCCGCGAGGCGCTGGCCGCCATCAGGGAGTCCGGGCACGAGGCCATGGACGAGCTGCGCGCCACCCTGGGCGTGCTCCGGCGGGCCGACGCGGACGGCGCGGAGGCGGGTCTGGCCCGGCTGCCCCGGCTGGTGTCCCGGGCCGAGTCCGCGGGACTGCCGGTGCGCACGGTCGTCGTCGGCGCGCGGCGGGAACTCCCTCCGCGGGTCGACCGGGCCGCCTACCGCATCGTGCAGGAGGCGTTCACCAACGTGCTGCGGCACGCCGGGGCCGCGTCGATCACACTGACGACCGAGTATCGTCCCGGCGTGATCGTGCTGAGCGTCGAGGACGACGGGGAGCACCGTTCCGGAGAGATCGGGAACGGGATGGGGCTGATCGGGATGCGCGAGCGCGCGGTCGCCGTCGGCGGGTCGCTCACCGCCGGGCCGCGGCCGGAGGGGGGCTTCGCCGTACGGGCCGAGCTCCCGGCCGGGCCCTCATCCTCCGTACCGGCCGAGCTCCCGGCTACATCTTCATCCGCCGCGGGAACCGGCCGTCCGGCGGGGCACCCGTGATCCGGGTGGTGCTGGCCGACGACCAGCCGCTGATCCGCGCCGGGTTCCGGGTGCTGCTGGAGATGGCCGGCGACATCACCGTCGTCGGCGAGGCGGGCGACGGGGGCCAGGCCGTCGAGCTCTGCCGGGCGCTGCGGCCGGACGTGGTCCTGCTGGACGTCAGGATGCCGCTGCTCGACGGGATCCAGGCCACCCGGAGGATCGGCGCCGACCCCGGGCTGGCGGGGGTCCGCGTGGTGATCCTGACCAACTACGCGCTCGACGAGTACGTCTTCGCCGCGCTGCGCGCCGGGGCCAGCGGTTTCCTCGTCAAGGACATCGAGCCGGCCGACCTGCTGCAGTCGGTACGGGTCGCCGCCCTCGGCGAGGCGCTGCTGTCGCCTTCGGTGACCCGGCGGCTGATCGAGGAGTACGTCTCCACTCCGCCCCGGCCGGTGCCCGGACCCGGCATGGAGCGGCTGACCGACCGCGAGCGCGAGGTGCTGGCCCTGGTCGCGACCGGGATGTCCAACGAGGAGATCGCCCTGCACCTGACCATCAGCCACGCCACCGTCAAGACCCACGTCAGCCGGATCATCGGCAAACTGGGCGCCCGCGACCGGGCTCAGCTGGTGGTCCACGCCTACGAGTCCGGGCTGGTCGTCCCCGGGAACCGCTGATTCGCGCGTGCGGCGAGCCGCTGCGGGGTGGGATCCACGGGTCATCTCAAGGGCCGATACCCGCGAGCGGAATGTCGGTCCTGGCCGGTATTGTCATGTGCCATGAGCCCTGACACTGCTGACAAGCGCACGTCCCTCCTTGTCTGGGGCGCTCTGGCGATCGTCTACGTGGTCTGGGGATCCACCTATCTCGGCATCATGATCACGATCGAGACGATCCCCCCGCTGGCCAGCGGGGCCATGCGGTTCGCCGTGGCCGCCGTGGTCCTCGCCGCCGCGGTCCTGCTGTTCGGCGGGCGGGAGGCGTTCCGGATGACGTGGAAGGAGTTCTGCGGCGCCGCGGTGGTCGGGCTGCTCCTGCTGACCGCGGGCAACGGCATGGTCGCCCTGGCCGAGCAGCACATCTCCAGCGGGCTGGCCGCGCTCCTGGTCGCCTCGGTGCCGCTCTGGCTGGTGATCTTCCGGATCGTCATGCGGGACCGGCCGCGGGTGCTCACGCTGACCGGGGTGCTCGTCGGTTTCGGCGGCGTCGCCGCGCTCTCCCTGACCGGCGGGAGCGGCGCCGGGACCACCACGGGCATTGTGATCATTCTTCTGGCGTCGCTGTCCTGGTCCATCGGGTCGTTCCTGTCCTCGCGCATCCCGATGCCCGCCAACCCCTTCGCCGCGAGCGCGGTCGAGATGGTGGTGGGCGCCGCCGGGCTGGCGGTGACGGCCACGGTGATGGGCGAGCGGCTGGACCTCGCCGCCGTCTCCGGCCGGTCCTGGGCCGCGCTGGCCTACCTGATCCTGGTCGGCTCGCTGGTCGGCTTCACGTCCTACGTGTGGCTGCTGGGCAACGCGCCGATCTCGCTCGTCTCCACCTACGCCTACGTGAACCCGGTCGTGGCGGTCGTCCTGGGCGCGTTGATCCTGAGCGAGCCGGTGACCGGCTCGATGGTCACGGCCGGCCTGGTGATCGTCGTCGGCGTCGCGCTGGTCGTCTCCACCGAGCGCCGCAGGCAGGCCGCGCCCGCGGACGGGGAGCCCGTGGCCGTGGAGGCCACCAGCAGGGTGTGACGATCCGCCGGCCGGGAGCGCGCACCCCGGGGCGGGCGAGACGATCGGGAGCGAACCCCCGGAGCACGCGGGACGTCCGGCCGGGACCGCCGTCCCGGCCGGACGCTCCCGGAGCGGTCAGGCGTTCCGGAAGGCGGCCGCGGCCGCGAGGAAGGTGTCGTTGGCCTCCGGGCTGCCGATGGAGATCCGCGCGCCCTCGTCGGCGAACGGCCGCACCGCGACACCCTCGGCCGCGCACGCCGCGGCGAAGTCCATCGTGCGCCCGCCCAGCCGGAGCCAGACGAAGTTGGCCTCGGTGGCGGGCACCGTCCAGCCCTGGGCGATCAGGGTCTCGCGGACCCGGGTGCGCTCCTTGACCACGGCCTCGACCCGCTCCAGCAGCTCGTCCTCGGCGGCCAGGGAGGCGACCGCGGCGGCCTGGGCCAGGTGGTTGACCGCGAAGGGCACCATCGTCTTCCGTACGGCGGAGGCCACCGGCTCGTTGGCGATCAGGTAGCCGACCCGGAGCCCGGCCAGGCCGTACGCCTTGGAGAACGTCCGCAGCACCGCCACGTTCGGCCGGTCCCGGTAGACCGTCAGGCCGTCGGTGACGTCGGCGTCCCGCACGTACTCCCGGTAGGCCTCGTCGAGCACGACGAGCACGTTCTCCGGGACCCGGTTCAGGAAGGCCTCCAGCTCGGCCGCGCGCACGACCGTGCCGGTGGGGTTGTTCGGGTTGCAGACGAAGACCATCCGGGTCTCCGGAGTGATCGCCTCGGCCATGGCCTCCAGGTGGTGGGTCTCCTCCGCCAGCGGGACCCGGACCGAGGTCGCCCCGGCCAGGTCGGCCAGGAGCGGGTAGGCCTCGAAGGACCGCCAGGCGTAGACCACCTCGGCGCCCGGCTCGCTGACGGTCTCGAAGAGCTGCTGGGCCACGGTGACCGAGCCCGCGCCGAGCGCGACGTGCTCGGCCGGCACGCCGTACCGCTCGGCGATGGCGTCGGTCAGCTCGGTCGCCGCCGGGTCCGGGTAGCGGTGGACCTCCGTCGCCGCCTTCGCGATCGCCTCGACGACCGAGGGCAGCGGGTCGTAGGGGGATTCGTTGGAAGACAGCTTGTAGGACCGGCCGTCGGCCGACACCACGGCCTTGCCCGCCTTGTAAGCAGGCATTGTGTCCAGGATCGCACGGAAACGAGGCATGGCCTTACTTTAGAGGAGCGGGCGGACGGGGCATCATCCTGCAAGACTGGAGGTGAGAGCATGCCCGACCGGGAGGACGACATGAGCGCCGCGCCGCTGTCCGAGACCGATTGGCTCATCCTGGATCCGAACCTTCCGGATCCGCTCATCCCGGATCCGCTTGAGGAGCCGCCGTCGCCCTCGGACTCCGTCCCCGATTGGCTGATCCCGCCGGAGCGCGGCTTCACCGCCGATGACCTGGACAGACTTCGCGGGATCCCCCCGCACACCGAGCTGATCGATGGCACTCTCGTCTTCGTGAGCCCCCAGACCCGTTTCCACACGCGCATGCTCTCCCTGCTGGAGCGGGCGCTGAGCGCGGCAGCACCCGCCCAGCTGCGAGTGGAACGGGAGATGACGGTGAAACTGGGGCCGCGACAGCGCCCCGAGCCCGACGTCGTCGTTCTTCATGCGCATGCCGCCACCGATCCGATGTGCACCTTCTACGAGGCGGCCGACGTCCTGCTCGCCGTCGAGGTCGTCTCGGAGGAGTCGGCGGAGCGCGACCGCAAGCGCAAGCCCCAGCTGTACGCCGAGGCGGGCATCCCCCACTTCTGGCGGGTCGAGTACGCACAGGGCACTCCCGCCGTGTACGTCTACGAGCTCGATCCCGACTCCGACTGCGACTCCGACGTCTACCGGCTCACCGGGACCCACCGCGAGCGGTTGACGCTCTCCGTCCCGTTCGACGTGGACATCGACCTGACGGAGGCCACCCGGCCCTGATCACTGGTGGGCCAGCAGCCACGACAGGCGGCTGTCCGGGTCGGCGGCCAGGTCGGCGAAGGCGCCCTGCTCGGTGACCCGGCCCCCCTCCAGGACCACGACGTGGTCGGCCCTGCGGATGGTGGACAGCCGGTGGGCGACGACCAGGGTGGCCCGGCCCCCGGCCCCCGGCCGTCCCGCGCCCGCGGCCTCCAGGGCTTCGGCGAGGCGGGCCTCGTTCTCGGCGTCGAGGTTGGCGACGGCCTCGTCCAGCACCAGGACCGGGGCGTCCACGGCCAGGGCGCGGGCGACCGCGACCCGGGCGCGCTGGCCGCCGGAGAGGGCGACGCCGCGCTCCCCGACGACCGTGTCCAGGCCGTCGGGGAACTCCCCGGGTCCGATCTGCGCGTCGCGCAGCGCCTCCTCGACCGGAGCTCCGGGCGCGCCCAGGCGGACGTTCTCCGCCAGGGAGCCCGCGAACAGGTGCACGTCCTGGGGCACGACGGTGACCAGCCGCCGCAGGTCGGCGTCGGCCAGCTCGTTCAGCGGGACCCCGCCCACGGTGATCCGGCCGCCGTCGGGGTCCCAGTACCGCAGCAGCAGCGAGACGCAGGTCGACTTGCCCGCTCCGGACGGGCCGACGAGCGCCACCGTCTGACCGGGCCGTACGGTGAACGACACCCCGCGCAGGACCTCGGGCCCGTCGGGGGTGTAGCGGAAGCGCACGTCCTCGAAGACCACCTCGCCCTCCAGCGGCGGTCGCGGCGCGGCGGGCTCGGTCACGTTGGGCGGGGCGGTGACCAGCGCGTGGACCCGCCCGGCCGCGGCGCGCAGCGTGCCGTACTCCTTCAGCAGCAGCGCCACCTGCGAGGCCGGGCCGAGGGAGGCCGCGGCCAGCACCATCGCGACCGGGCCGTCGGCGACCGCCAGTTCGCCGGAGCGGACCAGCGCGGAGACCACCAGCAGGGTGCCGGCGGCGGCGACGGCCAGCAGCGCGTCGGTGAGCGCGGCCTCCAGGCCGCCCCGGGAGGCGTTGGCCGCCTGCGCCCGCGCGAGCCGGCGGGTCTTGGCGGCCAGCAGGTCCCGCCGCCGCTCCAGCGCGCCGAACGCGGTGATCTCCCGCAGCCCCTGCACGGTGTCCACGACGTCGGAGGTGAGCTCCGCGGTGGCCTCGCGCAGTTCCTCACCGTGCCGGGAGGAGGTCCTGCGCAGCCAGAACGGCACGGTGAGCACGCACAGCGCCAGCGGGAGCGAGACCGCCAGCAGTATCGGGTCGAGCAGCGCCGCCCCCACCGCGCCGCAGACGAGCACGGTCGCCGCGGTGACCAACTGGGCCAGGGTGTGGGCGAACAGCCACTCCAGGGTCTCGACGTCGGACAGGACGGCGGCCGACAGGTCCCCGCTGCGCCTGCCGAGCAGCCGGGCGGGGGCGATGCGGGCCAGCGCGTCGTAGACCCGGCCGCGCAGCCGCGCCAGCACGAGGTAGGCCAGGTCGTGCGCGACGTACATCTCCCACCAGGTGGCGAGGGTGACGACGACCACCAGCCCGCCCAGCACGGCGCCCGCCACGTCCAGCGGGGCCGCCTGTCCCGCGACCGTCCGGCCGAGCAGCCAGGCCCCGGTGACGGCGGCGGCCAGAGCCGCGGTCTGGCCGAGCAGGTTGGACAGGAGCGTGGCGGCGAACGCCCGCCGGTGCCCGGCGACGGCCGAGGCCAGCCAGATCATCGGGTGAGCGTCCGCGCGCGGGTCGCCCCCGGGCGGCGGGGCGGCCGTGCCGTCCGGGAGCGGCGGCCGGTCCGCGGCGGTCGTCTCCGGGGAGGGGGTCGGGGCACCGGCGGTCATGCGGGGATCTCCTGGGCGGTGACGAGACGGGTGTAGGCGCCGCCGGCGGCGAGCAGGTCGCCGTGGCCGCCGGACTCGGCCACCGCGCCGTCGGCCAGGACGACGATGTGGTCGGCGTCCCGGACGGTCGACAGGCGGTGGGCGATGACCAGGCAGGTACGGCCGTTCCGGGCGCGGGCGAGGGCCTGGGCGATGGCGGCCTCGCCCCGGGCGTCCACGTGCGAGGTCGCCTCGTCCAGCACCAGGAGCGGCGCGTCGGCCAGGAGCGCGCGGGCGAGCGCGACCCGCTGGCGCTGGCCCCCGGAGAGCGTGGCGCCGCGCTCGCCCAGCACGGTCGCGTAGCCGTCCGGCAGGGCCGCGATGAAGTCGTGCGCGCCGGCGTCCCGGCAAGCGGCCACCAGCTCCTCGTCGGTGGCGCCGGGACGGGCCAGGCGGAGGTTGTCGGCGACCGTGCCGTGGAAGAGATAGGTGTCCTGGGCGACGACGGCGATCTGCGCGCGCAGGGCGGCGAGGGTGAGATCGCGGATGTCGACGCCGTTCAGGGTGATCCGGCCGTGCTGGGGGTCCAGGTGGCGCAGGAGCAGCGAGACGCAGGTGGACTTGCCCGCCCCGGACGGGCCGACCAGGGCGACGGTCCGTCCCGGCGCCGCGGTCAGGCTGACGTCCCGTACGGCGGGCCGCTCCCGCCCCGGATAGGTGAAGGTGACGCCCTCGAAGCGCAGTTCCGGAGCACCGCCCCCGGCCCGCCCCGGCAGGGCGGTGAGGGCGCCGGTGTCCGGCGCGGCGGGCCGGGCCGACAGCAGGTTCTCGATGCCGTCCACCGCGGTGATCCCGAGATACCCGGCGTGCCAGTACTCGGAGAGGTTCTTCACCGGCCGGAAGCACTCCACCGCCACCATCAGGACCGCGAACACCTCCCAGGCCCCGGGTCCGGGGGTTCCGGCGCCCGGCGCGGCGAACGCCGCGGCCGCGGCCAGTACGGCGCCCGCCGTACCGGCCTGGATCAGGAACGCGCTCACCCCCGTCTCCACCAGCGAGACCCTGAGCTGGCGCATCGTCGTCTCGTACAGCTCGCGTGCCCGCGTGGCCAGCCGCGCGCCGACCCGGCCCACCGCGCCGAACGCCCGCAGCGTCGCCATCCCCTGCATGGCCTCCAGGTAGTCGGAGGCCAGGTCGGCGAAGGCCGTCCAGCGGGTACGGCCGCGGCGCAGCAGCGTGGCGTCCCAGAACCGGGGAATGATCAGAACCCCCGCGACCGCCGTGCCGAGTACGGCCGCCGCCGCGGGATTGACCGTGGACAACCAGGCGACCAGGACCGTCGGCACGGTGAAGGTGATCACCACCTGCGGAAGGTAGCGGCTGAAGTAGGGGTCGAGTCCCTCGACGCCGTCCACCAGCGTGGTCTGCGCCTGACCGGTCCTGGTCCCGGTGAGGTGGGCCGGTCCCAGCTCGCCGAGCTTGGTGACGAGCCGGTCCCTCAGTTTCGCCCGGATGAGCGCCCCCGCCCACACGGTCACCGTCTCCCGCAGCCAGATGAGGGCCGCGCGCGCGGCGATGACCGCGAAGGCCCACAGGAGAAGCGTCACCGCCTCGTCCCAGCGGCCCCGGACCAGCGCGGCGAGCGAACCCGCCAGCAGCAGCGCCTGGGCCGCGTAGGCCGAGGAGACCGCCAGGCCGAGACCGACGCACACCGCGATCGGCCCCTTGACGTCTCCGGCGAGCTGGACCAGTCTCCGATGAACGATCACTTCGCACCCCTCTCCGGCCCCGTGGCCCCGTCTCCGCCCGGGCCCACGACGGCGCCGTGCACGATCACGCGCTCTCCCGGCGTCCCGCCGAGCGCGGCCCCCAGGTCGGCCTCCCCCCAGCTGCCGATCGCCCTGGCCCGCAGTCCCCGTGCCTGGGCCAGCAGCAGCGCCCGGTGCACGGTCATCCCGGCCCGCAGGCACGCCACCCGGTATGCCGGCCACCCCGTCTTCTCCGCCGCCGCGTGCGGGGTCGTGTAGAGCAGTACGGCCGCGGCATCGGCCAGGAAGGGCTGCCCGTGGGCCCAGGCGGCGAGGGCCGGGCGGGCGTCCCCCCGGCCGATGAGCCCGGTCGCGTCGCGCAGACCGTCCGGAAGGGCGGCGACCAGCCGGGTACCCGCCAGCAGCGGCGCGGGGTCGACCTCACCGGTGAACGGCGGGGACGCGCTCCTGCGCCTCATGATCGTCTCGGCTCCGACGCGGGCCGCCTCGGGTGTCTCCCACAGCGGGTCCCGGTCTCCCGGGCCGAGACGGGCCAGGTCCGGATGCGCCCACGTCTGCGCCGTGCCGTGAAGGCTTCCGGACGTCACGGACGTCATGGACGTCACGGACGTCATGGACGTCATGGACGTCATGGACGTCATGGACTCCACAGGCTCCACGGACTCCACGGACTCCACGAGCTCCGCGAGCTCCGGAGGCGCGCCGCCCCCCACCCAGGCCGCCGCCAGCGGGTACCCTCCGGCCGGCCCGGTGAGCCGCTCCAGCGCCGCGCCGTCCGCCTCCAGCAGGACCCGGCAGCCGACCCCGAGCGCAGCCGCCGCCGCGGCGACCGCTCCCAGCGCGTGGCCGAGGTCGAGCAGGAGGCTGGGAAGGCTGCGGGAGCCGTACTTGCGCTCCGTGCGCTCCGGGACCAGGGCCAGGACGATCAACGCCCCGCCGCCGGGTGCCGGGCCGCTGCCCCGCTCGGTCAGGTCGTCGCCGAGCGGGTCGTAGAAGAAGCGGCCGCCCGAGGTCAGGACGTGGGCGTCGACCGGGTAGCGTGCCCCCGCCGAGGGCACCCGGCGCAGCCGTACCGATCCCACCGTGGGACCGGCCGCCGCCAGGGACAGGTGCAGCAGTTCCCTCAACGTCGAAGTTCTCACGGCGTCCTCACAGGTGCGGGGGCGGGGCCAGGGTGATCTCGGGCAGCGGCCGGGTCCACCGGGGGGAGGCCAGGTAGGGGTAGGCGGCGGGGCTGTTGGGGAGCAGGCCGCTCACCGCGACCCGCGCCACCCGCAGCGGTGTCTCGGCGATGTCCCGGGTGGTCAGGTCGACGACGACGATCCGGTGGCCGGACAGCGCGGCGAAGGGGTCGGCGCCCGCCGGGATCTCGCCGGCGTCGACGGTCCCGGCCGCGGGACGGGTGAACCGGCGCAACATCGGATGCATGCGCTCGTCGAGCCAGACCTGGGCCTGGGCGGCGAGGTCGCGGACCGCGGCGAAGTCCTCCCCCGCTTCGTCCAGGTAACGCCGGTCGGCCCGCCACGGCAGGTAGGCGTGCCTGGCCAGGACGCCGCGCTTCATCGCTTCAAAAGCCGCGCCGTCCTCCGCCAGCAGCCCCCGCGAGGCGATCCACACCTGCACCGCCTCCATGGCCGCCTTGTGGCAGGCCTCGGCGGGGTCGGGGCGGCAGGCGAACCCGGCCGCGGCGATACGGTGCTCCGGATCGTAGGCGAGAGCCGCGATCACCGGCACCCCCTGCCCGCCCGGGACCTCGACCAGGCTCAGCTCCAGCCGGGACCCGGCCCACGCCTCGCGCAGCCCCGGCACCGAATCGACGCGGATCCCCCGGGCGGGCAGGTCCAGTCCCCACCACAGGGTGACGGCGTCCCGCTCGACGACCTCCAGCAACGCCCGGCGGGCGGCGTCGGCCAGGCCCACGCCGCAGGCGACGCCCGCGTAGTTGAGATGGTGGTGGCGGGGCTCGCGGCGCCGGGGGCCCTGGTGCCAGTTGAGGTAGGTCCACGAGCCGGGGACCAGGCAGGGCACGCCCCGCATCCCGCCGTCTCCCGTTCCGGATCCTGCGGCGTCGAGCTCGACGCCCTCCGCCCAGAGGATCTCCTCGTCCTCGGCCCACGGCCGGTAGGGGAAGGCCGCCCTGCCGTACTGCTCGGGCGTGAATCCCGGCAGATCCCGCGGGCCCAGGTAGCGCACGCCCTGCCGGGTCAGCTCGGCGACGCTCGCCCGGCGCAGGTCCGAGGGGATGTTGTTGCCGCAGTAGCGCTCGACGGCCTCGCCGACGGCCGCCTGCCGGGCGCTCTCCTCGTCGCCGAACGACGTCCCGGCGGCCACCTGGTCGGCGAGCCAGACGCCGATCCTGCGCGTGTCGGAGACCTCGGCGATCAGGCAGCGGTAGGCGTCGGGCATGCCGTCCAGGCGCGGGTAGGGCACGATCCGGCGGATCACGCCGCACACCGGGTCGACGAGTGCCTCTGGGGCGACGAGTGCCTCTGGCCTGGTCATCAGGGAGCCTCCTGGAGTTCTTTGACGGGATCGACGGTCCACGCCGGGTCCGGGACGACCGGGACGAGGAGCCGGGCTCCGGTGACACTCCGGGCGGACGGGAGCAGCGTGCGGGCGGTGAGCGGGTCCTCGGCGGTGTGCGGGTGGCGCACGTGGAGGGGGAAGTGGTGCCCGGCGACCTCCACGCGCAGCCGGGCGCCCTCGGGGAAGCGGTTCACGATCGTCGGCAGGACGACCCGCTGGAGACCGGCCCGGTCCCGCCCGGCGGCCGTACGGCCGGGACGCGGGCCCGCGGCGTCGTGGTCACCGGGGCGCAGGCCGCCGTCTTCGTGGTCGGCCACCGCGTGGCCGAGCTGGACGGCCCCGCCGCCGGGATGTTCCTCCGCCAGCCGTACGGCCCAGTGGCCCTCCCCGATTCCGGCGAAGGTCACCACCGGCCGGCCCGCCACCGTGACCGCCCGCTCGAACGGATCCGTGCGGAACACGACGACATCGCTCCTCCCCGCGTCGGAGGTGACGTCCACCGGTCCCATCCGCGAGGGGAACGGGTCACCGGGGTCCGCGACGAACGCGCCGCCGCCGGGAAGACCCAGCTCGGCGGTCCGTGTCCTCGGCCACCCGTCCCCGGGATCCCGCCCGATCAGCCAGCGGTCGTCGCCCTCGGCCGCCAGCAGCACGGCCGAGGGCGGGTCCCCGGCCAGGAGGCGGTCGATCCACGCCATGACCAGCCGGGCCGCCGGCACACGGTGCCCGGGGGCGACCGGCCGGTCGCCGTTGCGCTCCCGGTTCACCAGGCCGAGGTCGTGCTGCCACGCCCCGACGACCAGCGCGCGCGGCCCGCGCGCCCGGCGCCACAGGTCCACCGCGTCGTCCACGAACGGGTCGTACAGCCCGGCGACGCTGAGCAGCGGCACCCGCACGTCGGCGCGCGCAGGCGCCGGATCGCGCCAGGCCCGCTCCCACCCGGGCAGCGGCACGCCGAGCCGGGCGGGCAGGTCGGTGACGGGCAGGTGCCGCAGGGCGTCCGGGTCGTCGGCGATCCTGGTGTCGAGCAGGCCCACGCGCTCGGTGCGCCCGTCGCCGTAGGTCGTCCACCACCAGGCGTGGGAGTACAGTTTCGGCACCCCGCCCGGCTCCCTGGCGACGGCTCCCAGCGCGGGCACCGCCGAGATCACCCCGGCGACGCCCTCCGGCTCCCCGGCCGCCGCCTCGACCGCGCAGAACGCTCCGTAGGACGACCCGTAGAGGATCACCCGTCCGTCGCACCACGGCCGGCCGAGCACCCACCGCAGCAGTTCCCGCCCGTCCTCGCGCTCGTGGACGTACGGCTCCCAGCGTCCGCCGGACTCGTACCGGCCCCGGACGTCCTGGACCACCGCCGCGATCCCGCGCCGCGCCCACCCGTGCGCCTCCGCCAGGTGCCGCGTCCTGCCGTACGGCGTGCGCATCACGATCACCGGGTGCCGTCCGCCCGCGGAGGGGAGCACGGCGTCGGCCACCAGCTCCGTCCCGTCGTGGCCGGGGACCCGTACCGCGCCGTGGAGCACGGTCATGCGGACCGCCGGGGCTCGACGGGGGGCAGCGGCAGGATCGGGTGGTCCGTCACCGTCAGCTCCACGCTGTCGACCAGCCGCAGCCTCCGCGCCCCGGCCGCCGCGCGACGGCCCGCCCCGTCCGCCCCGCCCACCTGATCCGCCAGGTCGGCGGCCAGGAGGGCGGCGACGAAGGCGGCCTGGGCGGGGCCGATCGGGGAGGGGCCCCTCCGGCGGTCCTCCCCGGAGGCCGTCCAGTAGGCCAGCAGGTGTTCGGGGGACTCGCTGGCCGCCAGGCGGCGGGCCCGCACGTCGGCGTGGGTGACGTCGTCCGGACCGAGGGCGACGGGCTCGATCACGATGGTGGCGCCCTCGACCGAGCAGCGCTGCCAGGCGATCCCGCGCCGGGTGAGCAGGGTGTCGAGCGTAGCCCACGCCTCCGGCGGGTGACCGTCACAACACCAGACGACCGCCGCGCAGTCGGCCGGGGAGAGGTCCGGGTCGAGAGCGCTCGGGCGGAGGTCGTCCGCGTGGATGACCTCCGCGCCCATCCGGTCGAGCAGACCGCGCAGCGCGGCGGCGATCGCCCCGTCGCCCACGACCGTCACCGGACCGGGCCACCGCGACGGTCCCGGCGCGGTGACCAGCCCCCGGGCCTCGAACGCGCCGAGCGTCTCGGGGTCCATGCGGTCCGGGTCGTCGCCGAGTTCCCGGTTGACGCGCAAGAACTCCCCGGAGGGCGTCCTCAGCACCGTCTCGCCGGCCACCGGGAAGATCTCCACACCGGGCGCGAAGGTCCGCAGCGCCATCGGCTCTCCTGTCTGTGAGGGGGTGCCGCTGTCTGTGAGGGAGCGCCGCGCGCCCGGAGGGGTGCGCGGCGCCTCGTACGGATCAGGCCTCGTACGGGTCAGATCCCGTACGGATCAGGCCTCGTACGGATCAGGCCTCGTCGTCGAACAGGTCGGCGACGAGGGCGTGGTTGCAGGTCGGGTGAGCCGCCGCCACGGGGGCGGGGTTCACGATCGCCGAGAACACCGGCACGTCGTCGTAGGACTCCATGGGCTACCTCCTGAGATTTCTGGACTTTTGCGCTCTTGGGCCCTTGGCGCGGAGCCAGCGTAAATGATAATGATTTTCATGTCTACGAGTAGAGAATGATTTTCGTTTCCTTGGAGGTCAGATGCCCGACAAGATCGTCGGCCGCGTCGGAGCCGTGGGCCTGCTCGCCCTGGCTCTGTTCGCCCCCGCCGCCGCAACCGCGTTCACCCCCGCCGCAGCCGCGTCCCCGCAACCCGGTGAGCAGGTCACGAGCGGGGAACCCGAAGCCGCCGGGGCCACCGCCTCGCCCGGCGCGACGGACCAGACCTCCGGCACCCGGGTGGGACCCGGATCCCGCCTGGTCGTCGCCGACCCCGCCGCGAGCCAGGTGCACGTCTACGCGATCCCGTCCCACCGCAGGACCGCCACCATCACCGGCCGGACCCCGTCAGGCCACGCCGGCATGCTCCCCCTGCGCGACGGCCGGGTGCTCTTCGTCGACGAGACGAACCACGAGCTCGTCGCCCTGCAGGTGACGGGCGTCCCGCGGATCGTCGGCGCGGTCCCGCTGCCCGAGGGGGAGGTCACGCACATCGCCGTCGACCCGGCCAACCGCTACGCCGTCGTGGCCGCCGCCGAGGAGCACGACCACGAGGAGGAGTCCCAGGAGATCGGCCAGGCCGAGGAGGAAGAGGAGGGCCACGGCATCCTCACCCTCGTCGACCTCGGCACCTACACGCCTTCCAGCGTCGAGGTGCACAGCGCCCACCCCGGCGTCATGATCGGCGGGGAGCCGCTGACCATCGTGCACCGCAACGACGCCGACAACACGCTGGAGACCTTCCCCGTCTCGGCGATCCTGGCCTCCGCCGGAGGCCACCTGGAGCCGACCTCCAGCGTCCCGACCGGCGCCGCCGGGCACGGCGAGGCCCTCGCCGGCGACCTGGCGCTGACGGCGACCGACGCCGGTCTCGACACGGCCCGGCTCCGGGCGGGCTCCCTGACCCCGGTCAGGACCGTGCCCTGGCCCGCGGAGACCGGCCGCGCCTTCTACGTGCGGCTGAGCGCCGACGGACGGAACCTGGTCACCTACACCTCCAACGAGTCCGGCGACGACTGGCAGAACTGGCTGCACGACGCCTTCCTCGTCGACCCGGCCACCGGCCGGTCCGTCACCACCCGCCTGGGCACCGGCTTCCTGTTCCGGTTCGGGCTGTCCGACCGGTACGCCGGTTACGTGCTCCAGCAGCCGGGCGGGGACAAGGTCTCCTTCGTCGACGTCCGTCCCGGCTCCTCGCGCTACGGAAAGATCACCGCGAACGTCCAGCTCGGCTCCCTGCCGGGCGGCCCGGCCGTCGGCTCGCCCCCGTGGGGCACGCAGGGCCGCCGGATCGCGCTGGACCCCACCGGCGCCCTCGCCTACGTCAGCGGCGGCGGCACCGGGCGGATCAGCGTGATCTCCCCCGACCACGGCCGGACCGTGGGCACCATCACCACCCCCACCCGGCTGGACGGCGGCGGCGCCCTGACCGTCGTCACCCCCGGCCGGTCCGACGCCGACACCGTCGGCCGCTGAGGAGCAAGGCACCATGCTGCGTAGATTCCTGCCCGCCGTCCTCTGCGCCACCCTGCTGAGCGGGTGCGGCGCCGGGGCGTCCCCCTCCCCGGGGGCCGGGACGACGACGTCGGGCACGCCGGAGGCCGCGGCGGCGACATCGGCCGCGCCCTCCGTCCAGGTCACCCCGGTGACGGCCGCCCTGACCGTCACCGACCCGGCGGGCAAGCAGATCACCCTCACCGAGAAGCCGGAGCGGATCGTCTGCCTGACCGGCATCTGCGACGACATGCTCGTCGAACTCGGCCTCACCCCCGCCGGGACGACCACGCCCAAGCTCCTGGCCCGCCCGGACTACCTGGGCGCGGCCGCCGGGCAGGTCCCGGTCATCCCGGGCAGCTTCGGCGGCGAGGACGTCGCGAAGATCGCCGAACAGCGGCCGGACCTGGTCATCGGACTCGCCGGAGTGCACGACCAGCTCAGGACCGCGGTGGAGAAGTTCGCCCCGCTCTGGGTGGTGGAGGTCAAGGACTACGAGCACTCCGTCGGCTACCTGCGCGCGCTCGCCCGGCTCACCGACCGGGGCGCCCAGCAGGCCGAGGCCGAGCGGAGGTTCCGTACCAAGCTGGCCGAGGGAGCGGCCACCGCGAAGGCCAGGGGACTCGACGGCACCACCGTGCTCGCCATGTACGGCGGAAGCTCGGTGGGGGTGAACACCACCGACGACGTGCTCGGCGACTTCATGTCGGAGTTCTTCGCCTATCCCTGGCCGAGCAAGGGAGGCGGCTTCGAGACCGCCCAGGCCTACAGCGTGGAGGAGATCCTGGCCAAGGCGCCTGATGTGATCTTCATTCAGTCCTTCACCTTCGGCCCCGACGCCAAGACCGTGACCGAGACCCTCCGGGACAATCCCGTATGGAAGCGGGTCCCCGCCGTGGCCAACGGCAGGGCCTTCGAGGTCCAGCCCGAGCTGTGGGCCTCCGGCCGCGGGACGAGGGCCTTCGGCATCATCCTCGACGAGGCCCTCGCCAAGGTCTCCGGTTGAGCCAGGTGTCACCTCCGCGCGCCGCCGCCTCACCGCCGGGAGGCACGCGCGGAAGCCTGTCCGGGAGCCCGCGCCCGGGCCCGCGTGCCGCCGTGATCGTGGCGGCGGCCGTCGCCGTCCTGGCCCTGGCCGCCGTCTGCCTGGGGCAGCCGGTGATCCCGCCGCACCGGCTGCCCGCCGTGCTGGGCGACCGGGCCTCGGTGGAGTTCGTGGTGCTGTGGGAGCTGCGGGTGCCCCGGCTCGCCGTCGCCGTCTTCGGCGGCGCGGCGATCGGGGCGGCCGGGCTGCTGCTGCAGGAGGCGCTGCGCAACCCGCTGGCGGTCCCGGAACTGCTCGGGGTGTCCTCCGGGGCCGCGCTGGCGGTGGCGGTCTGCGTGGTGTGGGCGCTGCCGGTGCCGTACGGGCTGCACCCGCTGCTCGGGCTGGCCGGTGCGGCCTGCGGCGGGGCGCTGTGCCTGGCCGCGGCCCGCACCGCGCGCGGCGCCTCGGCGACGCTGCTGGTGGGCGCCGCGGTCTCCACCGCGATCCAGGCGCTGCTGCTGGCGGTGATGGCCACCGCCGAACGCATCCAGTACGACATGTTGTTCCGCTACCTCGTGGGCAGCCTGACCGGCGTCATGTGGGAGCAGGCCGCGCACGTGCTGCCGTGGTCCCTGCTCGCGGTCCCGCTGGTGGTCCTCTGCGTGCCGGTGCTCGGGCTGCTGCGGCTCGGTGACGACACCGCCGCCGCCCTCGGCAGCCGGGTGGGCCGTGCCCGGCTGGGCGTGCTGGCCGTGGCCTCGCTGCTGATCGGGTGCGTGACCGGACCGTGCGGGCCGCTGGCGTGGGTGGGTTTCGTCGCGCCGCTGCTGGCGCGGCGGCTGCGGCCCCACGACGAGGCCCGGACATGGCTGCCCTGGTCGGCCGCGCTCGGCGCGCTGGTGGTCCTGGCCGCCGACCTGGTGGCCCGGCTCGCCCTCGCCCCGGTGGAGACGCCGCTCGGCGCGTGGACCGCCCTGCTCGGCGTTCTGGCGGGAGCCGTCCTGTTGCGCGGGGAGGCGGTGCGTCCGCGCGCGGCGGCGCGGGACGGGCGAGCGGGGGGATCACGGTGAGACGGCTCGTCTGGATCCTGGCGGTCGCGCTGCCGGCGACCGTACTGGCGCACCTGCTGGCTCCCGGCATCGGGGACCTGGGCACGCTGCTCGGACCCGCCGGCACCCTGGAACACCGGATCATGTGGGAGCTGGGCGTGCCCCGGCTGCTGGCCGCGCTGCTGACCGGTGCGGCGCTCGGCGTGTCCGGGCTGGTCCTCCAGCTCACCCTCCGCAATCCGCTGGCCGCCCCCGAGCTGACCGGGGTCAACCCCGGCGCGGTGCTGGGCATCCTTGCCGGGCTGACGTTCGGGCTGTTCCCGGCCGACTCGGCGGGCGGCGCGCTGGCCGCCGCGCTCGCCGGGAGCGCCCTGGGCGGGTCGGCGACCTGGCTGCTCACCTCCAGGGATCCCGGCAGAGCCATCGTGTACGGCCTGCTCGGCAGCGCGCTGCTGGCCGGGCTGGTCACCCTCCTGCTGGCCTACCAGCCCAGCCGCTTCGGCAACGCGTTGCGCTGGCTCGTCGGGTCGGTCCAGGGGCGGGTCTGGGAGCACCTGGGGTTCACCTGGTGGTGGATCACCGGATGGATCCTGCTGATCTGGGCCGGATCGGCGGTGCTCGGCGTGCTCGCCCCCGGCGACGACCACGCCGCCGGGCTGGGCCTGCGCCCGGGAGCCGCCCGCGCGGCGGCGCTGACGGCGGCGACCGCGCTGGCGGCGGGCGCGGCGAGCCTGGCCGGGGCGGTGGCCTTCGTCGGCCTGGTCGTCCCGCACGCGGCCCGGTGGCTGGCGGGAGCCGACCCGAGGAGGACCGTACCGGTGGCCGCCCTCACCGGGGCCGCGGCGATCGCCGGCGCCGACGCGGTCGCCCAGTTCGCCGACCGCCTGATGGCCGGTGCGGAGGTCACCCAGCGGCTGGGGGTGCCCACCGGCGTGGTGACCGCCCTGGCGGGAGCCGCCGTACTGGTGACCGTGGCGCGCAGGGCCGCCCACGTCCCCGGGTGATGACGACGACAGGAGAGAGGGCTGGGATGATCACTGTCAGCGGGCTGGAGTTCGGCTACGGGGACCGCACGGTGCTCGACGGGATCGACCTGACCGTCGGGCACGGCGAACTCGTCGCGCTGGTGGGTGTGAACGGTTGCGGCAAGAGCACCCTGCTACGGCTCATCGCGGGTCTGCTGACCCCGCGCCGGGGCACCGTCCGCCTGGACGGGACGGACCTGGCGAGCCTGTCCCGGCGGGAGGTGGCCCGGCGGCTGGCCGTGCTGCACCAGGCCCTGGCGCCCGTCCCCGGCCTGACCGTGCGCCAGCTCGTACGGCAGGGCAGGTACCCGCACCGGGGCCCGCTCGGCATGCTCGGCGAGCCCGACGACGGGGTGGCCGAGGAGGCGATGGAGCTCACCGGAGTGGCCCACATGGCCGGCCGGGTGCTGGACACCCTCTCCGGCGGGGAGCGCCAGCGGGTACGGCTGGCGCTGGCCGTCGCCCAGCGCAGCCCGATCCTGCTGCTGGACGAGCCGACCGCCCACCTGGACGTCCGCCACCAGCTGGAGGTGCTCGCCCTGGTCCGCCGGTTGCGCGACAGCCGGGACCTCACCGTGCTGGCCGTACTGCACGAGCTGGACCACGCGGCCCGCTTCGCCGACCGGATCGTGGCCCTGGCCGGCGGACGGGTCGCCGCCGACGGCCCGCCCCGCGAGGTCGTCACCGAGGAGCTGCTGGCGACCGTGTTCGGCGTGCGGGGGCGGGTGGTCCACGACGAGCGCAACGACGCCCCCCACTGTTTCCTGGACCACCCGCTCGACGCGGCGCACGGCCCCGCGGTCGCCGGGCCCGCCGTCCACGGGCCCGCGGTCAGTCCTTGAGGGAGCGGAGCATCGGGGGGTGCAGCAGCTCGGCCGGGCCGCGGCGGTAGAGCTTGGCGGGGCGGCCGCCGTCGCGGGTGGTGGTCCGGCCGGTGGGGATGAGGAAGCCCTCGGCGTTGGTCACCTTGCGGTGGAAGTTGCGCGGGTCCAGCGGGCGGCCCCAGACGATCTCGTAGACCCGGCGCAGGTCGGCGACGGTGAACTCGGGCGGGCAGAAGGCCGCGCCCAGCGAGCTGTACTCCAGCTTGGCGCGGGCCCGCTCGATGCCGTCGACCATGATGCGGCGGTGGTCGAAGGCCATCGTCGCCAGGTCCTTGACCGGCTGCCAGCTCATGTGCGCCTCCCGGGAGGCGGGCAGGTCGGGGGCGAGGCCCAGGTAGGCGACGCTCAGCACGCGCTGGCGGGGGTCGCGGTCGGGGTAGCCGTACGTCTGGAGCTGCTCCAGGTGGACCGGGGCTCCGGGCAGGCCGGCCCGTTCGGCGAGGACCCGGGCCGCGGCGGCCGGCAGGTCCTCGTCGAGCTGGATGAAGCCGCCCGAAAGGGCCCAGCGTCCTTCGTAGGGCGGCTTGTCCCGCAGCCAGACGAGCGCGCTGAGCTCCTGGCCCCGCACGGTCAGGACGACCAGGTCCACGCTGACGGGGACGCGCGGCACCGGAGAGGTCACGGCAGGAACGTTACACCGATCACGGTCGTCGGGACGTGCGACGTTCGCAGGGTTCACAGGGTTATCCGGACGTGCAGCGGCTCGGCCGCCCTGCGCCCGTCGGGCCCGGTGATCTCGATCCGCACCCAGGTGTCCTCGGGGACCTGGCCCCAGTCGAACGGGACCCAGGCCGTCCCCATCCCGGCGGGCGTGCCGGGAGGCGGCGGTTCGAGGCCGACCCCGGCGACGGCGACGGTCCTGGGCGTCTCCTGCCCCTCCCAGGTGATCGTCGCCTGGCTCTCGGCGGACAGGTTGTAGCCGCGGATCTCGATGCCGTCCTGGATGTCGCGCGGGAGCCGTACGGCGTCCACCGGGATGGGCCGGTCGTGGTCGCGGGCGATCTCCTCGGCCAGCGACGGGGTTCCCGGGGCGGCGCAGGTGAAGAAGTCGCTCCACATGTAGGAGACGACCTTGGAGACGTACCGGCCGACCTGGGTGACGGCCCGGTCGAGCCGGTCCTTGTCCGTGCGTCCGCGGGTCCCGGTCCGGGTGCCGCAGGGTTCGGCCCCGGAGGGCTCGAACGCCTCGACGTTGGCCCACAGCTGCACGTCGTAACCCTGCTCGGCCATCCGGTCCCGGGCCCCGGCCATCTCCCGGTAGTAGTCGCGGGTCGAGCCGTGATATGCCTCGCCGTTGCTCAGGCCCTCCCCAACCACCGGCCGGAGCCTGTCGTCCACCGGCTCGTCGCGCTCGTCCGGCCAGAACAATCCGACCTTGCCGGTGCCCCGGCTGTCCTGCGGCGCGACGATCCCGACGCCGGTCCTGGCCAGCGCCTCGAATCCGGCCGCCACCTCCTTGGGCGTGGCGCTGAACGCCTTGCTCTTGCGCGCCTCCAGGTAGGGGCTGACGAGGATCGGCTTGTCCGGCATCACCTGCTCGACGATCCCGTGCTGGGAGGCGTAGACCCGCAGCGTCGGATTGTCCTTGGCCGCCTCGTCGGGGTCGTCCGCGCCGGAGTAGACCATGTCGCGCATCTGGAGCTCGAACGGCTGGTAGAAACCGCCGAGCGAGGCGCGGCCCTGGAAGCGGTCGCCGTAGTCCTGCAGGATGCGCCGGGTGAGCGTGGTGAGGGTGTTGACGCCCCGCTCGGAGGCCCGGGTGCTCTGGCCCGGGTCGCGCGGGGCCAGCGGCAGCGCCGGGAAGACCTTCATGCCGAACTGGTCGCCGAGATCGAGCAGCTCGGTGAGGCTGTCCTCCTTCGCGGCGGCGATCAGGATCACGTGGTAGGCGCGGCCCTGGGAGCTGAGGTTCCCGCAGCTGGCGTCGTCGCTGCCGTCCCCCGGGGCGATGAGCCGGTAGAAGACGGTGTCGTCCACCTCGATCTTCTTCTCCACCTCGGGGCAGCGGAAGATGCCCGGCCCGAACGCCTCGTCGGTCCGGTAGACGAACGTCCAGCTGACCCGGTTGCCCGGGTTCAGTGCCTTCAGGTCGTTCTCGGCCGCCGTCACGCAGGGCACGCCGTCCTCCTCGCACGGCGCGTAGCGGGAGTCCACCTCCCCGTCCTTGAGGACGCGGCCGTCCTCGTCGACCGGCCGGGCCTGCAGGCCCCACCCGATCCGGATCACGGTGTCGCCGCCGACCTGGTGGATGGCCCGGAACTGGCGGCGCCAGGTGCAGTGGTCGGTGGTCGGGATGAGCCAGTAGCCCGTCACCGCGTACGGTGCCTTCACCGCCGTGTCGAACGTTCCACACGGGTCGGTGAACGTGGCGGCCGCGGGTGTGGGGGCCGCGGTAGAGGAAGAGGCGGCGGAGGGGGAGGCGATCGGCGAGCTGTCACTGGACGGGGCGGGGTCGTCGGCCGGCAGGACCAGCATGACCGCCGCCACGGCGGCGAGGATCGCCACGCCGAGCAGAGCCGTGAACCAGCGCACGTTCAGGACACTACCGTTCTCGTGATCAGAGCGACGTAAGGAAGCCCGCCGTGCTGCGGGCCGTACGGGCCGCCGGAGCGACCACCCGGGACGTGCCGGGCACGGGTGCCGGAGCTGCCGCCCTGGGCGTGCCGGGCGTGGGTGCCGTGCACGGCGTCAGTTCTTGACCCCCGCCCAGGCCTCCAGCTGGGCGACGAAACGGCGGGCCGAGTTGGGCCAGTGATGGTTGGCACGGGCCGCCGCATACCCACGGGCGCCCTGAGCATGCCGCTCCTCGACATCGTCCCTGAGGGTGAGCACGGCCTGCGCCACCGCCTTGGGATCCCGCCAGGGCACGACCATGCCGCTGTTGTAGCGCTCGACCAGCTCCACCGCGCGCGGCGACGGGGTCGTGATCACGGGAATGCCGTGGGCCATGTACTCCACGATCTTCGTGGGCATGGAGTGCCGGTAGTTGGGCTCGTCGTGCAGGAGCGAGAGCCCGGCCAGCGCGCCGTCGAGCCGCTTGAGCGCCTCGTCGTTGGGCATGAAGTCGCGCCACTCCAGCAGGCCCTCGGTCACCGCCTCGTTCAGCGCGGGCCGCGACTGCGGGTCGGCGTAGCCGATCAACTCGACCGACACCCGGTACGGCTGGAGCAGGCGGGCCACCTCGATGGCCTCGCGCACGCCCCGCGCCTCCGACAACCAGCCGAGGTAGACGATCCGGTCGTCGCCCGGCACGACCACGTCGTCGGGGACCCACGTCTCGTTCGGCACCACCAGGTGCGCCTGGCGGAACCTCCCGGCGTAGGCGGTCTCGGCCAGCAGCAGGTGCAGGTGACGCTCGGCCGTGCCCTCCAGGAGGCGGGCCATGAACCGCACCGGCGGGCGCAGGAACGCGGGCAGCCAGGGCTTGAGCGACAGCGTCGCCGGGGTGTCCTCGTGCACGTCCCAGACCACCGGCGGGCGCCTGCGCACGCCCGCCACGGCGAACAGCAGCTCGGGGTCGTGGATGACGGCCAGGTCGACCTGGCCGCGCATGCGCTTGAACACCTTGCGCGCGGCGCGCACGGCCGCCAGCCGCTTGCGCTCCGCCGCACGGGGCAGGTCGATGCCGTTCACCCAGGGCCGGGCCATGACGCCCCGCGCGGTGTACGGCGCGGCATACGTGACCTCATGACCGGCATCCACCAGCGCCCGGATCTGCCGGTGCAGGATCCGGGCGTCCTCGGGGTGATGGACCACCGTCATGACGAGCACGTGCACTGCGCGCAGCCCCTTCGTCGCTAGAGCCGCTCGACGCGTTCACCCTCGGCGAGCACGCCTCGGGTGTCGAGCACGAGCTTGCCGTGGTCTTCGATGACCGACAGGTCGAAGGCGGCGTGCTGCTGGAGCAGCAACGTGATGTCCGCCTCGGCGACCGCCTTGGAGAGGTTGTCCTCACGCGGCACCGGGGTGCCGTCCACCGCCCACTCCCTGACGTAGGGGTCGGCGAAGACCAGGTCGGCGCCGAGCTCCAGCAGCGCCCGCGCGACCGGCAGGGCCGGGGTCTCGCGCTCGTCGGCGATGTCGGGCTTGTAGGTGACGCCGAGCAGCAGCACCCGGGAGCCGTTGACGGCCTTCCTGTGCCGGTTGAGCAGCCGCTGCGCGCGGGCCACCACGTAGGACGGCATCCGCTCGTTGATCTCCTGGGCCAGCTCCACGAACCGGAAGGGGTAGCCCAGCTTGCGCACGGTGTAGGACAGGTAGGACGGGTCGACCGGGATGCAGTGGCCGCCCACGCCCGGTCCGGGCAGGAACTTCTGGAAGCCGAACGGCTTGGTGGCCGCCGCCTCGATGGACTCCCAGAGGTTGATGCCGAGCTCGTCACAGAAGATCGCCATCTCGTTGACGAGGGCGATGTTGACGTGCCGGTAGGTGTTCTCCAGCAGCTTGGCCATCTCGGCCTCGCGGGTGCCGCTGACCGGCACGACCTGCTCGATGAACTGCGCGTAGAACGCGGTGGCCACGTCGCGGCAGGCCTCGGTGTAGCCGCCGACGACCTTGGGCGTGTTGCGCAGGCCGAACTTGGGGTTGCCCGGGTCGATGCGCTCGGGCGAGAAGGCGAGATGGAAGTCCTTGCCCGCGGTGAGCCCGGAGGCCTCCAGCAGCGGACGGGCGACCTCGTCGGTGGTGCCGGGCCAGGTGGTGGACTCCAGGACCACCAGCGCGCCCGCGCTGAGATTGCGCGCGACGGTGGCGGTGGCGCCCTCCACGGCGGACAGGTCGGGACGGTGGTCATCGTCCAGTGGGGTGGGCACGCAGATGACGATGGTGCGGCTGTCGGCCAGCACGCTCTCGTCCAGCGTCGCCCGGAAGCCGCCGACCAGCATGTGCTCGAGGTCGGCGTCGGTCAGGTCGTCGATGTAGGAGCGGCCGGCGTTGAGGGCCTCCACCTTGCGGGGGTCGACCTCGAATCCGACGACACGCAGTCCTGCCGCGACGGCCTCCTTGGCCAGCGGCATCCCGACGTATCCCAGACCGATCACGGCCAGGTCGTAGCCGGTCACTGGGAGACCCTGGGGACACGGAAACAACACTTCATGGTCGCAAAGGTTATCTCAACTCGGCACAAGCCACGTCTGATGCAACCAAACGCATGGCAAACATGAGGGTTGTCCGTGAATGTCGGCCGGACATCAGTCGAGAATGGATCTATAGAGGTCACGATAGGTCTCCGCGATCCGGCTCCACGTACGCTTCGCGGCCACCTCGGCGCGGCCCGCCTCGCCCATCAGGGCCCGCCGCCGCGGGTCGTCCCGCAGTCCGGCGATCGCCTTGGCGAGCGCCTCGGGGTCTCCCGGCGGGACCAGCAGCCCCGCGCCCTCGGAGCCCACGAGCTCCGACAGGGCGGGCAGATCGCTGAGGACGACGGGCTTGCCGAGAGCCATCGCCTCGACCGGTTTCAATGGTGTAACGAGTCGGCAAACCCGCAGGTCCTCGCGGGGGCAGACGAAGATGTCGATCGCCGACTGCGCCTGGAGCGCCTCGTCCGGGCCGACCCTGCCGGGCAGGATCGCGATGTCTTGGAGGCCGAGCGCCTCGACCTGCTCCAGCAGCGCCGGGCGCTCCGCGCCGTCGCCCACGAGCAGCACCTTGACCGGCGTGCCCTGGTCGCGCAGGAGCGCGGCGGCGCTGATCATCGTCGCGAAACCCTCGTAGGCCACGATGCTGGACACCGAGCCCATGACGATCTCGTCGTCCCGGATGCCGTACGCCGCGCGGAAGGCCGCGCCGTCGTAGGAGGCGGTCAGCAGCGAGTCGTCCACCGCGTTGGGCGCGAGGTGGATCTTCTCCCGGGGCACGCCCCGCTCGACGATTTCGGCGGCCATGGTCTCGGCGAGGGTGACCACGGCGTCGGCGGAGCGCATGATGAACGCCTCGCGGTCGCGCTGCAGCACGTGCCGCTGGCTGCCGACCCGCTTGGGGTCGCGGGAGGCCCAGGTCTCCTCCAGGAAGCCGCGGACCTCGTAGACCACGGGCGTGCCGGTCCGCTCCCGCACGGCCAGCGCCACCGAGCCGTTGCGGTGGTCGGTGGCGGCGTGCAGGATCTGCGGCCGGAGCGTCCTGACCAGCTCGGTCACCTCGCCGGCACCGCGGATCATCCGGCCGTGGCTCTCGAACGGCACCTCGCCGCTGGGCAGCAGCCGGTGGTAGGGGATCCCGTCGAGCTCCTCGTACGGCGCGGCGTCGGCGTGCCCCTGCATCATCGGCCAGCCCCAGCTGGTGACGACGTGCGGGTCCAGGCCGGCGGCCTGCTGCGCGGTGACGATCCGGTGCGTGCGCACGGTGTAGCCGGCCTGCGTGTACGGCAGCGCGTTGGTGACCAGGTGCAGCACCCGCCCCTCGACCCGCTCGCCCACGATCACCTTGGCCTTGGGCGGGATCGGGTTGGGCTGGATGGCGGCCAGCTCACCGGCGTAGTAGGCGGCCCGGCGCTTGATGAAGGGGTACTTGCTGTGCGCCCTGAGCACCTCGGCGGCCTCGGTCATCCGGCCGGCGTCGAAGTGCTCCTTCGCCTCGTTCCACGGGCCCTTGACCATCCGCATGCCGAGCTTGCGCACGACGACCTTGGCTCGGCGCGCGACGGGCCAGGCGACCCGGCCCACGACGGGACGCATGCGCGGCGGAAGGGCCTCCGCGGCGGCGTGCGCGACCCGCATGGGATCGGTCTTGACCTTGGCCGCGACGACTCGGGAAACGATGATCGGATGCTGGGCGAACCCCTTGAGAAGTCCGCGGAAACCGGCACGCGCCGACTTCGCGGAAACCTTGGGGGACTCCGGCGGACTGGCGTCAGGTACCACGGTCGTGACCGTACCATAGGCAACGTTTGCCCCACTCCCTTATGAAAGGCGAGGTCAATGAGGGACTCCGCCCCTTCGCAGGCGACTCCGGCCCCCGAGAATCCCCTCGTCCTGCACGTGCTGGGTGCCCGTCCCAACTTCGTGAAGGCCGCCCCCGTCGTGCGCGCCCTCGCCGACCTGGGTGTGCGGCAGGGCATCGTCCACACCGGCCAGCACTACGACGCGCTGATGTCGGACGTGTTCTTCGCCGACCTCGGCCTCCCCGAGCCGATCGCGAACCTGGGCGTCGGGTCCGGCTCGCACGCCCGCCAGACGGCGGCCCTGCTCACCGGCCTGGAGGAGGTCGTGCTGGAGCACGGCCCGGCGCTGGTCGTCGTCTACGGCGACGTGAACTCGACGCTGGCGGCGATCCTGGTCTGCGCCAAGCTCCACATCCCGACCGCGCACGTCGAGGCGGGTCTGCGCTCCTTCGACCGGGGCATGCCCGAGGAGGTCAACCGGATCGTCACCGACGCCCTGTCCGACATCCTGTTCGCCACCTCGCCGGACGCCCTGTCCTACCTGGCGAACGAGGGCGTGGACCCGGCGCGCGTCCACCTCGTCGGCAACCCGATGATCGACAGCCTGTTCTCCGCGCTCGACCGCCTCGACCCGGCGCCGGTGCGCGAGCGCCTGGGCCTGCCCGAGCGGTACGGCGTGGCCACCCTGCACCGTCCCGCCAACGTCGACGACCCGGCCTCGGCCAAGGAACTGGTCGACGCCGTCCTGCAGGTGAGCGAGCGCCTGCCGATCGTGGTCCCGATCCACCCGCGCGGCCGCGAGCGTCTGGCCGCGGCCGGGCTGGTGACCGGCGGGAACCTGCTGATCGTCGACCCGCTGGGCTACGTCGACTTCCTCTCCCTGGTCCGCGGCGCGGCCCTGGTCGTCACCGACTCCGGCGGCGTCCAGGAGGAGACGACCATGCTGGGCGTGCCCTGCCTGACGGTCCGGCCCAACACCGAGCGGCCGATCACCGTCACCCACGGCACCAACCGCCTGGTCACCCCGGCCCTGCTCCCGGCTGCCGCGGACAAGGCCCTGGCCGACCGCGCGGCGACGCCCTCGGGCGAGCTGCCCCCGCTCTGGGACGGCAAGGCCGGTCCCCGGATCGCCCGGGTGATCGCGGCCTGGCTCACGGGGGAGAACCTCTCGCCGGCGTCGCAGGCCGTACCTCCCAGAGACCGATAAAACCGCTATTTCGGCCCGGCTTCCGGATGGAAAGCCGTACGCTTGCACGATCCCGGACAAAGGCGATTCCCCATGACTTCCCCCCCGAGTGAAGAGACCCCTGAAGAGCCGGCGTTCCAGCGCCTCGGGCCGGTCAACTGGCTGCCCGAGGAGCGCAAGGTCATCGAGCGCTACGAGGAGCGCGTCCGGGATCTGGAGCGGCGCCTGGCCATCGCGGAGGCCCGCGCGGACTACGCCCAGTGGAAGCTGGAGTCCACCAAGGTCCAGCGGCCGTACCGGGTGGCCGAGGTCCTGGCCGGGTCGAAGGGAACGCCGGGCCTGGTACGGCTGCCCGGGAAGCTGAAGGCCGCGATGCAGCCCCGGAAGGGGCCCAAGGCGCCGCGGCCGGTCGCCGAGGTCGTCGCCGAGCTCGACAACCGCGGGCCGTCGGTGGACGTGCCCCAGGTGAAGTGGCCGAACGGGCCGATCGTGCGGCCGGACATGAAGGTCGCGGTCATCCTGGACGACTTCTCCCGGATGGCGTTCAAGTACGAGTGGGACCAGATCGAGTTCGGGCTGCGCGACTGGCCGGAGATCTTCGCCGAGCGCCGGCCGGAGATGTTGTTCGTGGAGTCGGCCTGGCACGGCAACCAGGGGCGCTGGCGCTACCAGATGACCGGGACCAACGCGCCCAAGCCCGAGCTGCGTGCGCTGATCGACTGGTGCCGCCAGGAGGGCGTCCCGACGGTCTTCTGGAACAAGGAGGACCCGCCGAACTTCGACTTCTTCATCGACACGGCCAAGCTGTTCGACTACGTGTTCACGTGCGACGGCGACATGGTGCCGAAATATCGCGAAATTCTGGGACACGATCGGATCGATGTCCTCCAGTTCGCGGCCCAGCCCCGGGTGCACAACCCGATCCAGGACAAGCAGGGCCGCATCCACGACGTCGTCTTCGCGGGCATGTACTTCCGGGACAAGCACCCCGAGCGCCGCGAGCAGATGGAGACCGTCCTCAACCCGATCCGCGAGCTCGGCCTGCACATCTTCGCGCGCAACGGGACCGTGGACGAGAAGTACGCCTGGCCGGACAAGTACGTCCCGCACATCGTCGGCGAGCTGCCGTACGACCGGATGCTGGCCGCGTACAAGATGTACAAGGTCTTCCTCAACGTGAACTCGGTGCTCGACTCGCCGACCATGTGCGCCCGCCGCGTCTTCGAGCTGTCGGCGTGCTCGACCTCGGTGGTCTCCGGCTGGTCCCGCGCCATCGAGGAGACCTTCGGCGACCTGATCCCGATCGCCCACGACGAGCTGGAGTCCTACAACCAGGTCCTCCACCTGATCAACAGCCCCGAGCTCCGTGCCCGCCAGGGCCACCTCGCCATGCGCGAGGTCTTCGACAAGCACCTGTTCTCCCACCGCGTGGACCAGATCCTCCAGCTCCTCGGCAAGCCCGTCACGCCGCGGACCCGCTCGGTCTCCGTGGTGCTGCCGACCAACCGGGCCTCGCAGATCGAGCACGCCATCTCCTCGGTCGCCAAGCAGATCCACCGGCCGCTGCAGCTGGTGATGGTCCTGCACGGCCTGGACATCGACCCGGTCGTCGTCGCCGACAAGGCCCGCATGGCCGGGATCAGCGACGTGGTGGTGCTCCCCGCCGACCCGTCGATGACCCTGGGCGCGTGCATGAACACGGGCATCGCCGCGGCCGAGGGCGAGCTGATCGCCAAGATGGACGACGACAACCTCTACGGCGAGCACTACCTGTCCGACCTGGTCCGCGCGTTCGACTACTCCGACGCCGAACTGGTGGGCAAGGGGGCGCACTACGCCTACTTCGAGAGCCGCAACACCACGATGCTGCGCATGCCCGGCCTGGAGCACCGCTACGCCTGGCTGGTCCAGGGCGGCACGTTCCTCGGCAAGGCCGACATGTTCCGCCACTACGGCTTCGAGGACGTCACCCGCGGCGAGGACACCCGCCTGGTCAAGCGGCTGCGCGAGGACCGGGTCAAGATCTACTCAGCCGACCGGTTCAACTTCGTCTACTGGCGCAGCGGCGACCCGGCGATGCACACCTGGCAGCCCGACGACCACAAGCTGACCCGCGGCGCCCAGTTCTCCTTCGTCGGCCGCCCCGAGGCCCACGTCATGATCTGACGACGCCGCACCCCGCCGCCGTCCGAGGTGGTGCGGGGTGCCGGCGCCTCGGACGGATCTTCAGTCGGATCCAACTGATCTCCAAGCCCGTGGCGGTGGACTGTGTCTCGGTTCTCCAAGGGAACGAGATCGGAGTTATCGATGTCACGCTTTTCCAGGGCAGGCAAGCGGGTCGTGACCGTGCTGTTCGGCGGGGTCGCCGCCGCACTGATAGGCGCCGCCGCCGCCACCCCCGCCCACGCGATGCCCCCGTGGTGGTCGTACCAGGACGAGTTCGGGGACGCGGGCCTGTACAAGGTCCACTACGAGGACGGGCGCCCCTTCACGGTCGAGCTCTGCTGGAGCTACGACGCGGGCCAGGTCCCCTGCGGCCGGTACTTCTGACCGATCGACCGGACCCCGCCCCGGGGTCCGGTCCTCAGGTCCCGCCCAGGTGAGGGGCGGGCGGTCGTTGGGCATGTCCCCGAAGGCCCAGACCTCGGTGGGGGCGATGCCCACGCGTGCGCAGATCTCCGCGGTCGTCCGGTCAGCTCTCCTTGAGGAAGCCGGCGTCGACGGCGAACTCCGCGCCGGTGGTGCTGGCCGAGCGCGGCGAGACGAGCAGGGCGACCACGTCGGCGACCTCCTGCGGATCGACCAGGCGCCCGGTGGTCAGCTTCATCATCTCCGGCGCCACACTGTCCAGCACGGCGTCGCGACCGGCGCCCGTCGCCGCGGCCAGGATGTCGGCCGCGCCGCCCTCCTCGGTCCACCAGGCCGTGCGCACCGGCCCCGGGGAGACCGTGTTCACCCGGATGCCCTGGGGTCCGTACTCCTCGGAGAGCGCCTTGGTGACGGTGTTCATGCCGGCCTTGGCCGCGTTGTAGTCGACGTTCATCGGGGCGGGCTGCCGCGCGAGGACCGAGGAGACGTTGACGATCGCGCCGCCGCCCCGCTGGAGCATGAGCGGGATGGCGGCCCGGATCGCGCGGACGGCGGAGAAGAGGTTGAACTCGAACATCTCCCGCCAGGCGGTGTCGTCCGGGGTGAGGAAGCCGAAGCGCGGCAGGCTCACCCCGGGCGGCGGGCCACCGGCGTTGTTGACCAGGATGTCCAGTCCGCCGAACTCCTCGGCCGCACGGGCCACGACCCGGCCGGGCGCCTCGGGGTCCATCAGATCGACCGGTACGTGCACCAGGTCCGCACCGGCGAGGGCGTCCAGCTCGGCGGTGGTCTTGCGGGAGGCCGCCACGACACGGGCGCCCTCGGCCAGCAGCGTGCGCACCACGGCCAGGCCGATTCCCTTGGAGGCCCCGGTGACGACGGCCACCTTTCCGGAAAGCTGCAGATCCATAGGAGGGTTTCCCTTCGCTCTCGTTGTGATCACGAAGGTAGTTCGAGCGCACCTCGCCCTGCTCGCGGGAATCAGACGGCCCATTGCAGAAGATTTCGGACATCAATCTGAGCCCGGCATCCGGGAGCGCCGATGGTCGATTTCCGTCGCTTTCCATCGCCTTCCACCGCTGAAACGCGTCCCTGAGGGTAGGGTGCGCCAGCATGACGTCCGCCGAGAGCCAGAACCGATCAACCGGCGGATTCGCCATGAGATGGGCCGACACGCGGCGCCGGTACGGCTGGCTCGATCACCTCGTCCGGGCCGGCATCCACTACGACCGCGTCGACGCCGGCCGTCTCTCCGCGGGGATGACCTACTACGCCTTCTACGCCACCTTCGCCCTGGCCCTGCTGGGGTTTGTGATCATAGGTCACGTGCTGGACACGCCCGCCGCGCTCGGGGAGGTGGAGCGTTACCTCAGCGACACGTTCCCGCGTCTGGACGTACAGGCGCTGCGCGACGCCCGGGACACCGCAGGGGTGATCGCCTCCATCGGCCTCCCGCTCACCGGCCTGTTCTGGATCGACTCCATGCGCTCCTCCATCCGGGCGGTCTGGGGGCTGGAGCAGTATCCCGGCAACTTCTTCCTGCGGTGGCTGATCGACCTGGGCGTGCTGGTCGCCCTGGGGCTGCTGCTGTCGCTCTCGCTGACGCTGTCCTTCGGCGCCCAGACCGCGCTGACCTGGCTGATCGGGGAGACGATCGGGACTGAGGCGGTACCCGTGCGGTGGGTGCTGTCGGCGGTCGCCTTCGCGCTCGGCCTCTGCGTGAACCTCCTGCTGGCGACGGCGCTGCTCACGCTGGCCCCCCGGCTGCGCCTGCCGCCGCGGCGGGTCATCGGCCCGGCCCTGATCATCACGATCGGGCTGGAGCTGCTGAAGACGATCGGGCAGGTCTACCTCAACATCAGCTCGGCCAACCCGGCGTACCACGTCGTCGCGGGCGCGGTCGGCATGCTGCTGTTCCTGAAGCTGCTCAACGTGTTCATCCTGTTCGCGGCCTCGCATGCCGCGACCGGCCGGAACGGCGTGGTCGTCGACCTGGCCACCCACCGGCCCGTCGGTCAGCCGCGCACGGAGGTCATCACCGCCCCGGCCATCCCCGAGGTCAAGCAGGAGCCGCAACCACCGGCGCCGTCCCGGGCCAGGCCGCGCCGCTACGACTTCCGGTCACGGCGGACACCCTGAACCGGGGCGGCGGCGCCGTACGGGTGGTGGCGCGCCGTGCCGGGAGGCACGGCACGCCGGGTGGATCAAGAGGTCGGGTGAGTCAGGAGGCGGTGTCGGCGACCTTGCGGGTGACCTCGGGGGTGGAGCCGTTCGCGACAGGGGCGGGGGTGCCGCCGTTCAGGAGGGAGCGGGCGAGGCCGAGGCCGGTGCCGCCGAGGGTCAGGGCCTTGGCCAGCATCTCCTCGATGCCCTGGGCGCCGTTCAGCACGACCATGTGGTCCACGTTCCCGAACGCCTTCGACCCGGCCTCCACGATCTGCGGCCAGTTCTCGGCGAGCTGCTGGGCGATGACCGCCTCCTGGTTCTCGGCGAGGGCCTCGGAGCGGGCTCGGATCGCCTCGGCCTCCGCCAGGCCCTTCGCCCGGGCGGCCTCGGCCTCCGCGAGTCCCTGGGCCTTGGCGGCTTCGGCCGCGGCCAGGCCGCGGGCCTTGGCGGCTTCGGCCTCGCCCATACCGGTGGCCTTGGTCGCCGCCGCGGCGGCCTCACCGCGCAGCCGCACCGACTCCGCCTCGGCCGCGGCGGCCTGCTTGACCTGGGAGGCCTGCGCGGTGGCACGGAGCTCGGTCTCGCGGGCCTCGGCCTCGGCCTGGGCGATGCGGGCGTCGCGCTCGGCCTGGGAGAGGGTCACGGTCTCGTACGCCTTGGCGTCGGCGGGCTTGCGGACCTGGGCCTGGAGGCGCTGCTCGGCGAGGGCGGCCTCCAGCTCGGCGGCGCGGGTCTCCTGGACCACGACCTCCTGCCGGGCGGAGGCCTCCGAGAGCGGACCGGCCTGACGGGCGCGGGCCTGGGCCTGGTCGATCTCGGCCTGGTAGGCGGCCTGCTTGATCTGGGAGTCGCGCCAGGCGGCGGCCTTGTTCGCCGCGGCGATCTGCTCGGCCTCGGTGGCCTCCTGGTCCCGCTGGGCCTCGGCGATGCGGGCGGAAGAAGCGATCTTGGCGGCGTGCGGCTTGCCGAGGTTGGTGATGTAACCGGTCTCGTCGTCGATCTCCTGGATCTGCAGGGAGTCGACGATCAGACCGAGCTTGATCATCTCGTCGGCGGCCGAGGCCCGGGTCTCCCCCGTCAGGCGCTCGCGGTTGAGGATGAGGTCCTCGACGGTCAGGTTGCCGATGATGGAGCGCAGGTGGCCGGTGAACAGCTCGTGGATGGCGCCGTTCATGGAGTCCTGCTGGTCGAGGAAGCGGCGGGCGGCGTTGGCGATGGAGTGCAGGTCGTCGCCGACCTTGTAGATCACGACACCCCTCACCACCACCGGGATGCCCTGCTGGGTGACGCAGGAGACCTGGAGGTTCGCGGCGCGGCTGTCCAGGCGGAGCCTGCGGGCGGTCTGGAAGCCGGGGAGCACGGCCGTGCCCTTACCAGTGACGATCTTGAAGCCCAGACTGTCGGCCGTCTCGCTCTTCCCCCTGGCCCCGAGGCCGGAGATGATCAGAGCCTCGTTGGGTTCGGCCACCCGCCAGATGGCCTTGAACAGCATGATGACGAGAAGGACTGCGGCGAGGGCCGCACCCCCGATGATGAAGTACTCCGTAGGCATCGCGACCTCCACGGCGCGGGAGAGGGGAGTCTGGAGTCAGACGAGGGCGCGGGCGACGTAGACGGTCCGGGGCGGGAAATACTCGACGACCACGACGATCGAGCCGACGGAGATCTCCTCGTCGGGGACGGTGGGGTGCGCGTAGAACGCCTCGACGCCCCCGCGGATCGGCACCATCACCTCCCCGACCAGACCAGGGCCGATCCTGCCGGTGACCCTGCCCTGCTTACCGATCACACGCAACTCCCCGCCACGTCACCGAACAGAATCCCGAATGCGGACGCTACTCCGACATGTCCGGCTTCACCACCCACCGGGGCGCGGTACGGCGGGAAGCGCGGGCACGGCCGACCCCCGTCTCGGCCCGCGTTCTTCGTCCTCGGCCCGACAACGAGCGGCCCCGCCGCCGCGTTCCCGGCCCACCGCGTTCCCGGCCCACCGCGATTCCGGCGTCCGCGCCTCAGGTGGAGCACCACCGCCCCCCTCCCGGCGCCCACGGCTCAGGCGGGGCGCCGGAGCCGCGTGAAGGCCCAGCTCATCCTGGGTTCGACCGCCCAGCGGGTCGCCCGGCGCACCGGCGGGGTGCACAACACCGCCGCCAGCCCCACCCCGGAGACCGCCACGATCGCCACACCCCAGGAGGTGGCCGCCCAGTCGCCGTAGAAGCGCTCGGCGATCTTCACCACGAACCCGTGGAGCAGGTACGCGTACATGGTCGCCATGCCGAGACCGGAGTACCAGGTCCGCCGGGACGGGGTGACCGCGAGGAACGCGGCGACCAGCAGCGCGCCCGCGGCCAGCATGCCGAGCCGGATCAGGCTCCCGGTGAGGTCGTCCACCCCGATCGCCTCGTTGGCGTGCCGCCAGCGGATCCACTCGGTCTTCACCTCGGCGTGCACGGCCAGCGCCACCGCGGCCCCGGCCACCAGCGTGACCGCTCCGGCGACGCGCACCGCCCGCCGCCTGAGCCGGGCGAAGTGCTCGGGCCGGAGCATCAGGCCGAGCACATAGAAGGGGAGCAGTCCGAGCGTGCGGTTCATCGACAGCTCGTCGGGCAGATCGCTCGTCCCGGACAGCAGCGACAGCGCCACCGCGATCACCAGGGGCCACCTGAGCTGCTGCCAGACGGGGGTGGACAGCCGCCACAGGAACAGCGACATCAGGAACCAGGTCAGGTAGTACGGGTCGAGGAGGCTGATGTCGAGCTTGCCGTACATGATCAACCGGGGCAGGGCGTAGGCCAGCTCGAAGACGACGTACGGCACGGCGAGCGCGCTGATCAACTTGCGCGCCTTACCCGAGGAAAAAGTGAAATTTCGCGACAAGTAACCGCTGAGCACGATGAACAGCGGCATGTGAAACACGTAAACGTAGAAGTAGGCCGCGTGCGCCACCGCCACGTCCCGCAGGTCCTCGATCAGATGCCCGGAGACCACCAGCGTGATCGCCAGGAATTTGGCGTTGTCGAAGAACGGATCACGGACGGACTCCCGGGGAAAGGCCATCCGGACGGGGGCGGCGACACTCACAGCTCACGGACCCTAACGATGTCGCCGCGAATCACCGGCCAACACGGGGTGAAAGCCCGGAGAACTCCTCTCCCGGGCGGGCATCCGCGAGCTTCCGGCCAGGTCGCGGGTGAATGCACAGGCGCCTCCGCCGTCAGCGGAAACACACCGGATGCCAATCCGCCACCTGCGCCGCAGCGTTATCAGTGCTAGTCTCCTGTCCGATCTTCCGGAGGCACATTCCATCCCCTAACCACACAAGCCTCCACACACTCAGAAGTTGGGACGAGTGGGCATGGGCTCTGGAAACCGCTCGATTCGGTTCAAGATCTTCTTGCTGCTGCTCCTACCCCTCCTCTCCCTGAGCGCGCTGTGGGGATTCGTGCTCAACATCACCGTCGGCGACGGGACCGCGCTGCTGCGCGCGAACACCCTCTACGAGACGGTCGGCGTCGCCTCCACCGAGCTGGGGGCGGAGCTCCAGGCCGAACGGGCGCAGTCGGCGACGGCCATCACCTCGCGGTTGATCACCAGCGGCTTCGGCCGGCAGCGCGACCGCACCGACCAGGCGATCACCCGGTTCCGCGAGGCCCTCGCCGAGCACCGGGCGGGCAGCTCCCCCGAACTCCGTTCCGCCCTGGAGGAGACGGAGCGGAGGCTCGGCGGACTCGGAGCGGTCCGGGCCGGGATCGACCAGGGACGCAGCACCCGGCTGGCCGTGCTGACGGGCTACAACCACATCCTGGACGCCGTCTTCCTCCTGTACGACCAGCTGGTCGCCGTCCCCGATCTGATGATCTTCCAGCAGGCCACGGCGATGCAGGCGATGGGCAACGCCCGCGAGATGATGGCCCGGGAGAACGCGCTGGTCAACGGGGCGCTGATCGACCTGCGGCTCTCTCCCGAGGAGCGCGCCGCCTTCGCCGACTACGCCGCGAACCGGGCCTTCCTGCACGACCGCGCCCTGTCCGCGCTGGACTCCACCCTCGGCGGGCCGTACCGGGAGGCCCTCAACTCCCCCGCCTTCGCCCGCTTCACCGCGATGGAGAACGCCATCGCCTCGGGAACCGGCGACCGGCTGCCCGCCGAGGCCGCGCAGTGGCGGGAGATCACCGATCCGCTGGTCCTCCGGCTCGACCAGCTCGCCGCCGAGTCCGCCGGGACGCTGACCGAACGGTCCGGGTCGCTGGCCACCGGCATCGTGGTCCGGATCGCCGTCGCGGGCGGCGCCGGCCTGATCGCGGTGATCGCCTCGATCGTCATCTCGGTGCGCTTCGGCCGCCGCCTGGCGAGCGAACTGGCCGGGCTGCGCTCCGCCGCGCTCGAACTCGCGGATGTACGGCTTCCGCGCCTGGTCAAGCGGCTCCGGCGCGGTGAGGAGGTGGACGTCGAGACCGATGCCCCGCTCATCGAGGTGCGCGGTTCGGCGGAGGTCCGCGACGTGGCCCGGGCGTTCGGCTCGGTGCGGCGCACCGCGATCGAGGCCGCCGTCGGCCAGGCCAACCTGCGCCGCGGCGTCAGCCAGGTCTTCGTCAACCTCGCCCGCCGCAAGCAGAGCCTGCTCCACCGCCAGCTCTCCCTGCTGGACAACATGCAGCGCCGGGCGACCGACCCCGACAACCTCGACGACCTGTTCGCCCTGGACCACCTGACCACCCGCATGCGCCGCCACGCCGAGGGCCTGATCATCCTGTCCGGCGCCGAGCCCGGCCGCGCCTGGCGCAGGCCGGTGCCGGTGATCGACGCCGTCAGGGCGGCGATCGCCGAGGTCGAGGACTACAAGCGGGTGAGCGTGGCGCCGCTGCCCGACGTCCTGCTCGACGGGGAGTCCGTCGCCGACATCACGCACCTGATCTCCGAGCTCATCGAGAACGCCACGCTCTACTCACCGCCGCAGACCATGGTCACCGTACGCGGCGACCTGGTCGCCAACGGGTTCGCCGTCGAGGTGGAGGACCGGGGCCTGGGGCTGGGGCCGGTGGAGTACGCGGAGATCAACGCGCGGCTGGCCGACCCGCCGGAGTTCGACCTGGCCGACAGCGACCGGCTCGGCCTGTTCGTGGTGGGCCGGCTCGCCGCCCGGCACGGCATCCAGGTCGTGCTCCGCGCCTCGCCGTTCGGCGGCACCACGGCCATCGTGCTCCTGCCCCGCGCGGTGATCGCCGATACCGCCGCGTCGTTGTCCCTCACCGCCGAGCGGCTCGCCGAGCAGCCTTCGAACGGGAAGCGGCGGATGGCGCTCGCCGAGCCCGCTCCGGCCGCGCTGCCCCCGGCCCGCCGGTCCGGCGGCCTGCCCCGCCGCACCAGGACGGTCCCCCGCGCCCCCGCCGCCCAGGGCGCCCAGCCCATGGCGGCGCCGACGCTCACCGTGGTGGCCGACACGCCGTCGGGTGACGCGACGACCATCGACACGGTGACCGCCGACACGGTGACCGCCGGTGCGGAGGCCGACCGGGGTGCCGTGGTCCGCGAGACCACCGGCCCCGGGAGGCTGCCCCGGCGCGTACGGCAGGCGAACCTGGCCCCGCAGCTCCGCCAGGGCACTCAGACTTCGCGATCCCCCCAGGACCTCCACGACTCCCAGGGCCCCCAGAACTCCCAGGACGCCGAGACGTCCCAGGACGTTCCCGCACCCGCGGAAACGGCGTCGGCGGGGCCCACAGGGCCTTCAGAGCCTTCACGGCCTTCAGAGTCGTCCCCTGGGGCTCCGGAGTCCGGGGCGGCCGCGGAGTCCGGGACGGCCGGGCGCTGCCCGGAGCAGGCCCGCGCGTTGTTCTCGGCCTTCCAGGCGGGCACCCGGCGGGGGCGCGCGGAGTACGAGAACGACTTCGCACAGCACAACACAGGCGAAAAGGAGGACAAGTGACCAGACGCAGCGAGGGCGTCAAAGACGGCATCACGGTCATGAGTCCTACGGAGGAGGTCACATGGCCGGAAAAGTAAGCAACACCGGCGAACTCAACTGGCTCCTCGACGACCTGACCGGCCGGGTAGGCGCGGTGCGGCAGGCGGTGATCCTGTCCACGGACGGGCTCGCCATGGGCTTCTCCTCGGGCATCAGCCGGGAGGACGCCGAGCATCTCTCGGCCGTCGCCGCCGGGTTCCAGAGCCTGGCGCGCGGCGCGGGACGCCATTTCGGCGGTGGTGACGTCCGCCAGACCATCGTGGAGATGGAGTCGGCGTTCCTCTTCGTCACGGCGGCCGGGCAGGGAACCTGTCTCGCCGTGCTCAGCAGTTCCGACGCCGATGTCGGCCACATCGCCTACGAGATGGCGATGCTGGTCAAGCGGGTCGGCCAGCACATCTCAACCAATCCACGCCAAGGTCCGTCATGACCCGCTGGATGGACGAGGAGGCCGGGCCCGTCGTCCGGCCGTACGCGCTCGTCGGAGGCCGGACCCGGTCCTCCGGCGACGCGCTGGACCTGGTCGCCCTGGTCACCGCGACCGGGGCCGCCCCATCCGGGGACTTCGTCCCCGGGCCGGAACAGGAACGGATCCTCTCCATGGTCAGCACCGCGACCCCGGTCGCCGACGTCGCCTCGGAACTCGACCTGCCCCTCGGCGTGGTCCGCGTCCTCCTGGGCGATCTGCAGGACCACGGTCTCATCTCGATCGGACGCGCCTCGGCGAGTGAGCGCATTCTCAAGGAAGTGATCAATGGACTTCGAGCCCTCTGACGAGCCCGTCGCGCTCAAGATTCTCATCGCGGGCGGCTTCGGTGTGGGCAAGACCACGCTCGTCGGCGCGATCAGCGAGATCCGCCCCCTGCGCACCGAGGAGGTGCTCTCCGACCGGGGTATCGGCATCGACGATGTCGAGGGTGTGGAGGGCAAGACCACCACCACGGTCGCGATGGACTTCGGCCGCATCACCATCCGCGAAGGCCTGGTCGTCTACCTGTTCGGCACGCCCGGCCAGGAGCGGTTCTGGTTCATGTGGGACGAGCTGTCCTACGGCGCGCTGGGTGCGGTGGTGCTGGCGGACACCCGGCGGCTGACCGACTGTTTCCCCTCGATCGACTACTTCGAGCAGCGCGGCACGCCGTTCATCGTGGCGGTCAACTGCTTCGACGGAGCCGACCGCTACGACACCGAGGAGGTGCGCTCCGCTCTCGACCTGGACCCGGACGTGCCGGTCCTCATGTGCGACGTACGGCGCCGCGCGTCGGCCAAGACCGTGCTGATCACGCTCGTGGAGCACTCTCTGAAGGTCCTGACCGCGAACCAGGCCTGACCCCGGGCCCGCCACCGCGCCGCTCCTACTCGCCCAGGGCGACGCGGTGGCGACCGCCCCGGGCGGCGTCTCCGGTGATGTCCTCCAGAGGATCACCGCCCTCCAGGGGATCACCGGCGAGCCATTCGGCGGCCAGGGCCCGGTAGTAGGGACTGCGCTCGAGGAGCTCCTCGTGCGTGCCGCAGGCGGTGACCCGGCCCCCGTCGAGCACCACGATCCGGGCGGCGCGGCGGACCGTGGTGAACCGGTGCGCGATGACCACCAGGGCGCACTCATCCGCCAGGTGCTCGATCGTACGGCGCAGCGCCGCCTCGCTCTCGGCGTCCAGGTGGGCGGTCGGCTCGTCCAGCAGCAGCAGCCGCGGCCTGGCCAGCAGGGCCCGGGCGATGGCGACGCGCTGGCGTTCCCCGCCCGACAGCGCCGTACCGCGCTCCCCGACCGGGCTGTCGAGACCCTGCGGCAACCGGGCGACCAGCCCGGACAGCCCGGCCAGCTCGATCACCCGCCGCAGGTCGTCGGCCGCGGCGTCCGGCGCGGCGTAGGTGAGGTTGTCGCGCAGCGTGCCGTGCATGATCGGGCAGTCCTGCTCGACCAGCCCGATGCCCGCGCGATGCGCGGCTCGATCCACGCGCCGCAGATCGACGCCGTCGCACAGGATGCGACCGCGGTCGGGGTCATAGAACCGTTCGACCAGGGCGAACAGCGTGGACTTGCCGGCGCCGGACGGGCCGATCAGCGCCACCTGCCCGCGCGGGGGGACCTGGAACGACACCCCGCGCAGCACCGGGCGGTCCGGCTCGTAGCCGAACCACACGTCACGGAACTCCAGCAGCGCCCGGCCGCCGTCCCGCGCGACCCGCGCCGGGTGCGGGCCGCCGTCGTCCGGCTCGCCCGGCCAGGACAGCGCCTGGCTGACGCGGTGCAGCGCCCCGGCGCCCTGCTGGATCACGCTGACCGCCTCGACCAGCGATCCCAGCGGACCGGTCAGGTAGACCATGTACATCGCGAACGCGACCAGGTCGGCCACCGAGGCGTCCCCGGCGGCCACCCGCGCCCCGCCGACCAGCAGCACCAGGAGGAACGAACCGGTGATCGCCAGGTCTCCGGCGGGAGCCACCAGTGCGTCGTGGCGGGCCATCCGCACCCCGCCCGCGTGGGCGGCATGCGCATGGGCGGTGATCCGCGCGGCCTCGCGCCGCTCCGCACGCGCGGCGCGCACGGTGCGGATCGCGCCCAGCGCCCGTTCCAGGTCGGCTGACATCTCCCCGGTCGCCTCCTGGGCCCGCAGCGACGCCGCGCGGATGGCGCGCAGCGCGCAGGCGGTGGTCGCCGCCGCCACCGCGACGAGCACGGCGACCATGGCGAACAGGGTGGCATCCAGCCAGATCATCAACGCCACGGCGCCGGCGAGACCGAGGACACCGGTCACCGCGTCGGTCAGCCCGGTGGAGACGACCCGGCGCAGCGCCACGGTGTCGGCACCCATCCGGGAGATCAGGTCACCGGTGCGGTAACGGTGGTAGAGCGGCATCGGCAGCCGGAGCAGGCGGTCGGCCAGGCGGACGCGGACCCCGAGCACCACGCCCTCACCGGTGCGCGCCAGGACGTAGCGCACCAGCGCCTCCACCGCGGCCTGGGCCAGGAAGAAGGTGACCAGCGCGCAGATCGCACCCCACGCGGTACGGCCCGCCCCGACCTCCTCGATCACCCGTTTGACCAGCAGCGGCTGTGCCAGCCCGAGTGCGGAGCCGAGCAGCGTCAGCCCCACCCCGGCGGCTAGTGACCAGCGGTGACGGGCCGCCAGCCGCAGCACCTCACCGAGCATGGCGCGGCGCGACGGTGACCAGCGGCCGGAGATAGCCGTCCGGCACGTCCTCGTCGACCGGCCGCCCCTCGGCCTCGACCCAGGCGTGCGCCGCGAACGGCGGCCTGGCGCGGACGCCCGCGCACCAGGTGGGCCACACGCCCCACAGCCTGCACAGCAGGGCGGTGGCCAGGGAGCGCGGCAGGCAGCCGTGCGACCCGAGGCAGGTCAGGCTCACCGCCAGCACCGCTTCCCGGGCCGCCTTGGCATGCGCGTACCGGGCGGGTCCGGCGCCCCTGCTCAGCAGGGCCAGAACGCCGTGCAGCCGCCGCGGCGGCAGCAGGCTCAGCGGGAGAGCCGCTCCCACCGCGATCCGTGCCGCCAGCCGCCGGACCGGCGGCACCCCGCTGGGCCGCTCCAGCGCGCTGGGGACGCTCATGGTGCCACCAGCCCGGCCGCCCGCAGCTCGTCCACCAGCTCCCGCACATCGGCCAGCGCCTGGTCGGGCCCGACCTCGAACTCCTCGGCCACCGCGGCGGCGGCCGAGGCGGGACTGTCCCCGGCCGTCAACCGCCGGATGATCAACGCTGCGGTCGGGTTGAGCTGCCAGAATTCACCACTGCGCTGGTCGAGCAGGACCGCTCCGTAGTCCGTGTCGGTGGCGGCCACATCGGTGCGCAACCGCAGGCTCATCAGGGCACCTCTCTCCTCGACGGCTCCAAGGTCCGCAGCCAGACCTCGCAGCCGATGGTCGAATACACGATCGCGTGACGCAGGTGCGGGGCGTCGGGACGGCCGGCCAGGTCCTTGAGCGCCGCGGCGTCCACGAGCCCGAGGCGGGCCAGCCGGGAGTCCTCCCACAGGGCGTACAGGTCGCCGCCGTGTCGGCGCAGCCCTTCGGCGGCGTCCAGGGACGCTTCGGCCTTGCTGGAGCGGCGCAGGCACTCCTCGGGCACGGTTCCGCGCATCGCCTCCGTCAGCAGCGGTTTGTAGCGCCAGGGCGTGACGCGGTCCTGGGGCCGTACCGCCAGGCATGCCTCGATCACCCGGTCGTCGAGATAGGGGGAGGACATGGGCAGGCCCGCGCGGGCGCTCATCTGCTCCCACTGCCGGACGATCCGGCAGGCGTCGCGGATGGCGTGCAGGTCGACGTGGCGTCCCCGGTCGGCCGCCAGCGGCTCGGCGCGCCCGGCCGCCTCGCCGATCACCTCGGCCGCCGTCTCCACCGCCTGGTCGGTGACCCAGTCGAACGCCCGGGGCGGTGACCCCCAGCCCAGCGCGCCGATCACCGGCGGCGGCGCGGGAGCGCGCAGATCGGTGGCGGCGTCCGCCAGCCAGCGCTGGTAAGGACGGCCGTCGGCCAGTGCCCGCATCATCGGCCCGGCCGGCCAGTGGAACAGCGCCCGGAAACCGCGCAGCCGCCCGATCGCCAGCAACGGGTGCCTGCGCAGCAGGCCGTGGTAGGCGGCCTCCGAGCACCAGGCGACGTGGTCGCCGCCGATCCCGGTGACGTGCAGCCTGCTGCCCCTGGCCGCCAGGGCCGGCACGTGTGACAGCACCCGGGCGCGGTCCATCACGCCGATGGTCGGTTCGTCCAGGGTGTCGTCGATCTCCAGCAGGTCGGCGTAGACCAGGGGGGAGTCTTCCGGCGGCCAGATCGCGTGCTCGACCCCCGGCAGGTGGGCGATCGCGCGCCGGGCCCAGGCGAGATCGTCGTCGGCGGGGTCGCGTCCCGGCCAGGTGGAGGCGATGAGACGGGCCTGCGGCCGGGCGGCGGCCAGGAAGCACAGCGAGGTGGAGTCCAGGCCGCCCGACAGGTCGAAGCTGACCGTGCCGCCACCCGCCGTACGGGCGGCGACCGCCTCCTCCAGCGTCCGCCGGACGTCCTCGGCCCCCGCGGCCAGCGGGCGGACCGGCTCGGGAGGAACCCACCAGCGGCGGTGCCGGGCGGTCCGCCCGTCGGTCTCGACGACCAGGCAGTCTCCCGGTTCGACCGCGCTCACCCCTCGCCACATCGGGGTGTGCTGCAGGGGGTGCGGCACCGGCCACAGCAGCCGTACCGCCACCTGCCGCCGATCGATCTCGGCCCCGGTGACGGCGGCCAGGACGTCGGCGCGGTCGGCGGCCACCGTCAGGTCGCCGACCCGGGCGTGGAACACCAGGCGCAGCCCGGAGGCGGTGCCCTGGACGCGCAGGCGGCCGTCCAGGGAGGCGACCAGGTGGAAACTGCCCGGCAGGGAGCGGGCGAGCTGGTCCAGGTGTGCCAGGTCGCGCAGCCGTCCCGCCTCGGCCGTCAGCCGCTCGGTGCCGACGGGACAGGTGCCGATCACAGCCAGTCGGGTGGCGCCCGCCTCGGCCACTGTGAGAGATCCGTCCGGCCAGTGCCCGACCAGCCAGGGGCGGCCCGAGGCATGACAGACGGTCCGGGCGGCGGGGGTGCGCAGGGCCGCGGCCACGGCGGGCGCGGATTCGCAGTCGGGAAGAACCGCGAAATACGCCTCGCCGTGGCGTGGCCGACCCAGTGTGTCAGCGACCATGAGTCGGATGGGCGACCGCTAGTTCTTGCTCAGCAGCAGACGGTCGTTACCCCTGAACTGAAGAAGGCCGGTGACCTTGCGGAAGGAGCCGGCCGCCGTCAGACGTGGCTTCTCGTAGCGCTTCATATGTTTCCCTTTCTCGCGAATGGGCTGGTATCGGCACAATGCCGATGAACTCCCTCGATTCCCCTCGGTTAACCCAGGATCACCGAGCGTCATCTCGGAAGCACGACCGATTTTCACATCGGTCACTTCATTCCGTCCAGACCCGTCAGCGATTCAGAAACAAATCACTTTACTGCCGCAATTCACACAAAAAGTGGCGGCTCATATGCTTTCAAAACACTCCATATTCCCCCTCTAACGTACCGAGAAGGAAGAAATGTATGGCTATCGCGTGCGGCCCGCCTCTCCGGCGTACCGCTTCCCGGCCGGGACCGCCGTCGGGCGCGGACAGCGGTCCCAGCGGGGACGGCGCCCACGCCGCGTCAGGTCATGTCACGTTCAGACCACGTCATGCCACGTCATGCCACGTTACGCGGTGCGGGGAGGCGCCCCGTCTACAGGGCACGGAGGCCGTTGATCACTCCTACAGGGCACGGAGGCCGTTGATCACTTCCAGGAGCAGGCTCTCCGCGGGCGAGGTGGCCGCGGGCATCGGCTGGCGGACCAGGATCAGCCCCTGGTCCAGCAGGTCTCCCAGCAGCACCCGGATCACCCCGACCGGCAGCTCGATGTCCGAGGCGATCTCCGCGATCGGCCGGGCCCGGCCGACCAGCCCGAGCAACCGCCGGTGCTGCGAGCTGAGGTGCGCTCGGGGCGAGATCTCCGCGCCCGTCGCCACCACCATCGACAGCAGGTCGAACGCCGTCGAGGACGGCTTGGTCCGTCCGCCGGTCATGGCGTAGGGACGGACGACCGGCCCCGCCTCCTCGTCGATCCACTCGAAGTCGCCGCTCATTGGCCCGCCTTCCGGGGTTCGGTGGCCAGGTGCTGACCGACCCTGCCGACCAGGCGGGCCATCTCGTAGGCGATCAGGCCGACGTCGGCCGCTCCCGTCGTCATGACGCACAGGCAGCTGCCCTGGCCCGCCGCGGTGACGAAGAGGAACGCGGAGTCCATCTCCACCATCGTCTGCCGTACGGCTCCGCCGCCGAACTGCAGGCTCGTCCCCTTGGCCAGGCTCTGAAAGCCCGAGGCCACCGCCGCCAGGTGGTCGGCGTCCTCCTTGCTCAGCCCTCTCGACGAGGCCATCTGCAGCCCGTCGTTGGACAGGATCAGCGCGTGTGAGACGTCCGCCACGCTCGTGACGAAATCATCCAGAAGCCAGTACAGCTCACCCGGCACGTGGTCAAGCCCCTTCCCCACCAGTGTGTTCGCTCTCCGACCGCCCGCGACGCCACCCCGACTGCAGCGAGCTCAGCAACGCCCTCGCCTCTTCAGGCGACCTCTCTCCGGTCCCGGAGGGCTCCGCCTCGACCGTGGGGACGGAGACCTGCGCCTCTTCCCCGGCCGGTGGAACCGCCTCGGGCCGCTGCCGCAACTGCGGCGACATGTTCGCCTGGCGTACCCGGCGGGGCAGCCCGCCGTTGCGCCGCTGAGGCGTCCGCCAGGCGTCCATCGCGGAGTGCGCCCGCGCCGGGATCTGTCCGGCGAGCGGGACGGGTTCCGCGATCTCACGGAACTCGCGGAGTTCACGGAGCTCACCGGGTTCGGTGTGCCCGTTCCCCGGACCGCTCCCGGGCTGCCGCGTGCTCCCGCCGGCACCCTCGCCGATCTTCGAGAGCTCCGCGCTCACCGGGTTCCCCGCCTTCCCGGAGCGCCCCGCCGGCTCACCGGTCACCGGCCGCGCCGACTCCCGCTCGCCCAGCAGCGTCTCGGGGATCAGGGCGACCACCGTGGTCCCCCCGTACGGCGAGGGCCGCAGGGACACGCTGACCCCGTACCGGGCGGCCAGCAGGCCGACCACCGCGAAACCCAGGCGGTCGGTCTCCGCCGGGTCGAACTCCGGCGGGGTGGCCAGCCGGGTGTTGATCGCCTCGCGCTTCTCCCGCTCCAGGCCGAGCCCCCGGTCCTCGATCTCGACCGCGAAGCCCCGGCCCACCAGCTCGCCCCGGATCGACACCTCGCTGCCGGGCGGGGAGAAGACCGCGGCGTTCTCGATGACCTCGGCGAACAGGTGCATCATGTCCGCCACCGCGCCGCCGGTCAGCGTGCTGTCCGGCATCGGGTAGATCCGCACCCGGGCGTAGTCCTCGACCTGGGCGGCCGCGCCGCGCAGCACGTCCTCCATCGGCACCGCGGAGCGCCACTTGCGGCCCGCCGCCCCGCCCGAGAGGATCACCAGGCCCTCGGCGTGCCGGCGCATGCGGGTGGTGAGGTGGTCGAGCGTGAAGAGGTTCGCCAGCGTCTCGGGATCCTCGGCCTGCTTCTGCATCGAGTCGAGCAGCTTGAGCTGGCGCTGCAGCAGGCTCTGCTTGCGCCGGGCGAGATTCTGGAAGGACCGGGCGACGCCCTCGCGCAGTTTGGCCTGCTCCACGGCGGCGTCCAGGGCGCGGCGCTGGACGCTGTCGAAGGCGGCGGCGACGTCGTGGACCTCGGCGGTGCTGCCCAGCCGCTCCAGCACGGACACCTCCGCCGCGACGTCCACCTCCTGGCCGCGGCGCAGCTTCTCCATGACGCGGGGGAGCCGCACCTCGGCCATCTCCGCGGCGGCCCGCCGTACCCCGGCCAGCTCCCGGGTGAGCCCGCGGCCCACCCGGTAGGAGATGATCAGCGACGCGACGACCGCGATGAGACCGATGGCGCCCGCGACGCCGGCCCTGACGAAGATGGCGACGGCCGCGGGGGTCGACCGTTCGACCATGAGGGCGTTGGCCATGCTGATCCGGGTCTGGAAGGCCGCCTCCAGCTCGTCGGTGACGGACCGCCACTCGCTGTGCTGCACCTCGGTCCCGGCCAGCAGGCGCTTCTCCATGTCGTTGAAGCGGGTGTGCAGCTTCGAGGCCGCCACCTCGGCGAAGGGGGCGCGCAGCGCCTCCGTCCGGAGGTCCCCCAGGCCCTGCCGCATGAGGAAGGCGTGCGTGACGGAGAGCCGGGAGAACAGGCGCGCCTCGTCCCTCGCCAGCGGCCGGTCCATCACCAGCGCCCCGGCGGCGAGCGCGCGCTGCCTGCTGAGGATGTCCTTGGCGTAGGCGATCGTGACCACGGCGCGCGCCTCGGGGGCGTTCCCGATCGTCATGCCGTTGGTGAGCCGCTGGAACACGTCGGGCATCTCCCCGAACTCCTCGGCGAGTTCGGGAAGCCTGATGCCCCCCTCGTCGACCTTGGCGCGGATGACGTCGAGCCGCTCGACACGCTCCATCATCCTGCCGAAGAGGTCCTTCAGCTGCGGGGTGAGAGCCGACTGCACCGCGTCGTCCGACGACTCCTCACGGAGCCGGGCACGGGCCTGGTCGGTCGCCACGCGCTGGCCGAGGAGCGTGGAACGGTCCGCTTCCGACCGGGTGGCCAGGTATTCGGCCGACAGGAGGTGTTCCCGCTGGAGATTGCCCAGGAGCAGGTCGGCAGGTCTGATGATGGCACCGTTCAGGGTGACCACGTCGAGCCGCTCCACCGCGGCGCCCACGGTCGTGGTCGCGGCGAAGGCCCACAGCGCCACCAGCGAGGTCAGCGGGATCGCCAGGAGCACGGAGACCTTGAACCGGATGGACCTGCTCGATGCCATGTCACCTCGACGGTTCGGTCCGGGGGCGCCGGAGGAGGGAACCCCTCCGGGCGATCGCTAGATCGGCGACGAGGATAGCACTGACTAGGCCAGATATCTGTGTCCTATTTGTGACATGTCATGAAATAGTCATGAGGAGTGACAAGTCGGCGCAGCGCGACCGATGGGGCACAGAAGGATCAGACCAGCGCAAACGGTAAGGTACGGCAGGGCGAGCCCGGCGTGAACAGTGAGGTACGAGGAGGTACGAGCGGGTGCGGACGGGTCACCCCAGGGCGACTCGCGACCTCTGTGAGCCCTGCGAGCCCTGCGCGCTCCGCGCCAGGCGGGCGAGCCGCGAGCCCCGCGGGTTCCACGGCAGGCGGGCCGCCCGCGGCCAGGTCAGCTGAGCGAGCCGTACGGCCAGCACACCCACCAGCGCGACCTCGGTGCCCAGCAGCACCCGCTCCACCAGGCCGATCAGCACCCGGTCCCCCGGCAGCGCCACGTAGGTGATCGCCAGCAGCCCGAACCCCCCGGCCAGCGCCAGCCACTCCAGCGGCCTGGCCACCGCACGCCACCGCTCGTCCCGGCCGAACCGCGCGGCCATCATCGCCCCCGCCACCGGCATCACCGTGAACGCGGTGATCGACACGTAGCGGTGCACCTGGGCGCCCAGGTCCATGGCCAGCCCCGGCGCGGTGGTCGGCACGACCGCGATGAGCAGGAGCGCCCCGCTCCACACCAGCATCAGCCGCTCCGCCACCGCGCCCGTCGGAGCCTGCGCCATCCGCAGACCCGCCACCAGCGCGAGCGATCCGACTCCCAGCGCCATCATGGAGAACTCGGTGGCCCCGCCCCGGTCCAGCACGGCGTACTCGCTGACCGTCAGGTTGAGCGGGTCGAGGTACGGGTCGGGGTCGAGCTGCCCGACCACGGCCCCGACGACCGCCAGCAGGATTCCCGCGCAGGCGATCAGGGGGAGGAGCGTCTTCAACCGGAGCATGGTCCCACCCTGTCCCGGAAACGCCTCTCCGAACATCCGGAGCGACCCCTGACCCGACCCTGATCCCACCCCTGACCCCCGGGCCCTCACAGCGGCCCCGCCCGCCCTCGGCCCCGGCCTCGGGAACCCCGCGCACCTGCCCGGCGCGGGAGCACGGCGGTCAGCCCCGACTCACCGCAGCCTCCCGCTTCCCTGATCTCCCTGCGCCTTCCGCTGCTCGCGCCGGTACGGCGAGCAGCAGCGCGGCGGAGAGCGGCGCGGGAGTGCGGCGGTCAACCCTGGTGACGGGCCTCGGCGTAACGTGTCCTGATCTCGGGGACGGCGTCGGCCTCGTAGCGTCCGGCCCGGCCCGTCTCCCAGGCGGGCGGCTCGTCGCCCCCGGCCAGCAGCCAGGCGGCCTGCCGGGCCGCGCCGTCGGCGACGTACTCCCCGGGCTCGGGCACCAGCACCGGCCGTCCGAAGACCGCGGGGGCGATCCGCCGTACCGCCTCCGACCTGGCGCCGCCCCCGATGAGCAGCACCCGGGCCGGGTCCAGCCCCAGGGCGTCGAAGGCGTCGGCCAGGTGGCAGAGCATGCCCTCCACCGCGGCCCTGGCCAGGTGGGCCGGGGTCGAGGTGGCCAGGGTCAGCCCGTGCAGCGACCCGGTGGCGTCGGGCAGGTTCGGGGTGCGCTCCCCCTCCAGGTACGGCACGCAGACCAGCCCCCCGGCTCCGGCGGGAGCCGAGAGGGCCAGCTCGCCCAGGCGGTCGAGGTCCACGCCCAGCAGCCGGGCGGCGGCGTCGAGCACCCGGGCCGCGTTGAGCGTGCACACCAGGGGCAGGAACCGCCCGGTGGCGTCGGCGAACCCGGCCACGGCCCCGGTCGGGTCCGCGTTCGGCCTCTCCGCCACCGCGAACGCCGTCCCCGACGTCCCGATCGAGACCACCACGTCCCCGGGCCGCGCCCCGACCCCGAGGGCGGCCGCCATGTTGTCCCCGGTGCCCGGTGCGAGCAGCGCCGGCCCCCGGGCCGGCGCTGCGGCGTCCGTCCCCCCCGGACGGGCGCGTAACTCGCCCGCGCTCTCCCGGGGGCCCAGCACCCGGGGCAGCCCGGGTACGGAGCCCAGGGCGGCCTGGAGCAGGTCGGTCCGGTACTCCCCGGCCGCGGGGGACCAGTAGCCGGTCCCGGAGGCGTCACCCCGGTCGGTGGCGATCTCCCCGGACGCCCCGCCCAGGCGCCACGTCAGCCAGTCGTGCGGCAGGCACACCGACACGGTGCGGCGGGCGTTGTCCGGCTCGTGCTCGGCCAACCAGCGCAGCTTGCTCACGGTGAACGACGCGACCGGCACGCTGCCGACCGCCTCGGCCCACTTCGCCGGCCCGCCCAGCTCGTCCACCAGGTCCACGGCGGCGCGCGCCGACCGGGTATCGTTCCAGAGCAACGCCTTTCTCACGACATTTCCGGACTCGTCGAGGCAGACCATGCCGTGCTGCTGCGCCGCCACGCTCACCGCCGCGACGTCGTCCAGCCCGCCCGCCCGGGCGACCGCCTCGCCCAGCGCCGTCCACCAGGCCTCGGGATCGACCTCGGTGCCCTCCGGGTGGGCCGCCCTGCCCTGCCGTACCAGGGCGCCCGTCTCCGTGTCCCGGACCACCACCTTGCAGCTCTGGGTGGAGGAGTCCACCCCGGCCACGAGCGTCATCCGCGCACCCCGAGCAGGTGCTCCAGGGCGAGCTGGTTCAGGCGGGTGAAGTGGAAGCCGCGCTCGGCCGCGGCGTCCAGGTCGAAGTCGTCGCGGGCCAGGTCCTCAAGGGTCTCGCCCGAAGCCAGCGTGGGCTGCGCCAGCTCGCCGACCCGGCTGGCGGCCAGCGCCGCCTGCACCTCGGGGTCGGCGCGGAAGGCCTTGGACTTCTCCTTCAGGATCAGGTAGGTGCGCATGTTCGCGGCGGCCGACTCCCAGACGTCGGCGGCGTCGTCGGTGCGCAGCGGCTTGTAGTCGAAGTGCCGGGGGCCGTCGTAGCCCTCGTTCTCCAGCAGGTCCACCAGGAAGAACGCGCTCTTCACGTCACCGTGACCGAAGATCAGGTCCTGGTCGTACTTGGGACCGTGCTGGCCGTTGAGGTCGATGTGGAAGAGCTTGCCCTGCCAGAGCGCCTGGGCGATGCCGTGCACGAAATTCAGCCCGGCCATCTGCTCGTGGCCCACCTCGGGGTTGAGGCCGACCCGCTCGGGGTGCTCCAGCTCGTTGATGAAGGCCAGCGCGTGGCCGACGGTCGGCAGCAGGATGTCGCCGCGCGGCTCGTTCGGCTTGGGCTCCAGGGCGAAGCGGATGTCGTAGCCCTTGTCGATCACGTAGGAGGTCAGCAGGTCGAGCCCCTCCTTGTAGCGGTCGAGCGCGGCCTTGACGTCCTTGGCGGCGTCGGACTCGGCGCCCTCGCGCCCGCCCCAGCAGACGTAGGTGGTCGCACCCAGTTCGGCGGCGAGGTCGATGTTGCGGATCACCTTGCGCAGCGCGTAGCGCCGGACGTCGCGGTCGTTGCTGGTGAACGCGCCGTCCTTGAAGACGGGGTGGGTGAACAGGTTGGTGGTGGCCATCGGGACCTTCAGTCCGGTCTCGGCCAGCGCCCCCTTGAACCGCTCGATCGCCTTGTCCCGGTCGGGCTCGACGGCCAGCAGGTCGTCGTCGTGGAAGGTCACGCCGTACGCGCCGAGCCCGGCCAGCCGGTGGACGGTCTCCACCGGATCGAGCGCGGCCCGGGTGGCGTCACCGAACGGGTCGCGGGCCTGCCATCCGACCGTCCACAGGCCGAAGGTGAAGCGGTCCTGCGGGGTGGGCGTGTAGGCGTTCATGAGGCGTTCCTCCGATTTAATCCACGTTATGGATTTAATATGGGTCGAGAGAGTGAGAACGTCAAGGGGTCGGATACCGGGCGGCCCCGCCGGGTTCCGCAGGTGGTTCCATGACACCCGGTCCGATGGCACCGGGTTCGACGACGGTGAGTTCGACGACGGTGGGTTCGATGACGACGCGGGGTTCCATGACGCAGGCCGTACGGCACGACTCGATGCGCGCACGCAACCTCGGGGTGGTCCTCTCCGAGATCCGCCGGAGCGGGCCGGTCACCCGGGCCGCGCTGGCCGAGATCACCGGGCTGACCAAGACCACCGTCTCCAAGATGGTCGGCGACCTGATCGCGGCGGGCATGGTGACCGAGACGGGGACGCTCCGGGACGGCGAGCGCGGCCGGCCGGGCACGACGCTCGCCCTGAGCGGCGAGCGGGTCGCGGCGCTCGGGCTGGAAATCAACGTCGACTACCTCTCCGTATGCGTCGTGGATCTCACGCTCGCCGTACGGCTGCGCTGTGCACAGGCTGTGGACAACCGGGCGTGCACACCCGCAGAGACCCTTACCCACCTGCGAAAACTTATCCACAAGGCTGTGGATGAAGCCCGCGCGGCGGGCCTGACGATCGCCGGTTCCACGCTCGCGGTCCCCGGCCCGGTGGACGGCGGCCTGCTGCACAGCGCGCCGAACCTCGGCTGGCGCGACGTCCGCGTCGGAGACCTCATGGACGGCCTCACCGGCGAGGTGGGCGAGCGGCCCCCCGGGGAGTTCCCCGGGAAGTTCCCCGTGGAGGTGGAGAACGAGGCCAACCTCGCCGCGCTGGGGGAACTCTGGTTCGGCTCGGCGCCCGACGACTTCCTGCACGTGTCCGGGGAGATCGGCATCGGCGCCGGACTGGTGGTCGGGGGGACGCTCTTCCGGGGCACCCGCGGCCTCGCCGGGGAACTGGGGCACGTGATCGTCACTCCGGACGGCCCGGCCTGCCGCTGCGGCGGCCGGGGCTGCCTGGAGCAGTACGCCGGCCAGGAGGCCCTGCTCCGCGCCGCCGGGCTGGACCTCCCGGCCTCTCTCCCGGCGCCCGGCGCGGACCTGCCGGGGTCCGGGCCGGGAGCGGGGCCGGGCGCCGGGTCCGGCGTCCCTCCCGCCCTGGCGGAGCTGGTCCGCCGCCTTCAGGAGGGCGACGCGTCCGCGCTGCGAGCCTGCGAGCGTGCCGGGAACGCGCTGGGGATCGCCCTCACCTCGGCGATCAACCTGCTCGATCCCGGCACGATCGTGCTGGGCGGGGTCTTCGCCCCGCTGTTCCCCTGGATCTCCGGCCCGGCCCGCGACACCATGGCCGGCCGGCTGGGGGCGATGCGCCGGGCCGTACCGGAACTGGCCGTCTCACGGCTCGGCGCCGACGCGGCCACCCTCGGCGCCGCCGGGCGGGTCCTCCAGCGGGTCGTCGCCGACCCCGGGCGCCACATGGCTACAGGCCGGAGGGATCCCGGCCCACGCTGATCTCCTCCGCGATCCGGAGGAGCTCCGGCCCGTCCAGGCCCGGCACCCCGTTCAGCCGGTGCCGGAGCACGGCGGTCACCCGCGGCACGGCCGCCCCGGCGTACTCCACCGCGACCTCGTGGACGGTCCGGAAGAGCGCGCGGTCCGCCTCGTATCCGGTGCCGGTCCGGATCGTCGTTTCGGCGCGGGCGAGAGAGGCCTCCGTCATTCGCCGTGTCCCCCTGTCGAGTCGGCTGTCGAGTGGTCGGGGGCAACGGTACGTCAGGAGTCGGGATCGCGCAGGATCGCCGCGCATATCGCCGCGAGCTGTTCGGCCTGCCCGGGGGAGATCCGGTCGAACAGGCTCCGCCGTACCGCTCCGACGTGGCCCGGGGCGGCCGCGGCGAGCGCCGCGAACCCCTCGTCCGTGAGCACGGCCCAGCTCACCCGCCGGTCGGCCGGGCATGGCTCCCGCCGGACCCAGCCGCGCTCCTCCAGCCGCGCCACCGCGTGCGAGAGCCGGCTCTGCGAGGAGTTGGCCACCGTCGCCAGCTCGCTCATCCGCATCCTGCGTCCGGGCGCCTCCGACAGCCGTACGAGAATGGCGTAGTAGGCGTGCGGCATGCCCGAATCCCGCTGCAGCTGGCGGTCGAGGTCCTCCTGGATCCGCTGCGAGGCCGCCAGGAAGGCCCGCCAGGTCCGCTGCTCGTTCTCATCCAGCCATCGCGTCATGACACCATCTTACTTGAACTCTCAACTTCTTCCAGGTAAGGTACTTGAGAGTTCAAGCTTCTATCGCTCCAGGGGGACCCATGCCCGTCCAGCGTCTCAACCACGCGGTCCTGTACGTGCGCGACGTCGAGCGCAGCGTCGCCTTCTACCGGGAGGCCCTCGGCTTCGAGGTCGTCATGGCCATGCCGGGCGCGGCCTTCCTCCAGGCGTCCGGATCCGCCAACGACCACGACCTCGGCCTGTTCCAGATCGGCGCCCAGGCGGCTCCCTCCACGGCCGGGCGGTCCACCGTCGGGCTCTACCACCTGGCCTGGGAGGTCGACACCCTGGAGGAGCTGGAGCGCGTCGCCGCCAAGCTCGGCGAGCTCGGCGCGCTGGTCGGCGCCTCCGACCACTCCACCACCAAGGCGCTGTACGCCAAGGACCCCGACGGTCTGGAGTTCGAGGTCTCCTGGCTGGTCCCCGCCGACCTCATCACCCAGGAGACGCTCGCCGGGCGTTCACGCATCAAGCCGCTGGACATCGCCCGGGAGAAGGAGCGGTACGGCGCGCGCACGCGCGGCGGAGTCGGAGTCTCCATCCCCGCCTGACGGCCACGCCCGTCCCGCTCACTCCTCACCCCCCGCTCACTCCTCACCCGATCTCCGATCCCCGCTCTCCGCGTCAGCCGCGCGGACCGGCGTCCCGGACGAGCAGCGCGGCCTGGACGCGGTTCGAGCAGCCGAGCTTGGCCAGGATCCGGCTCACGTAGGTCTTGATGGTCGTCTCGCTCATGTTCATCCGCCGGCCGATCTCGGCGTTGGACAGCCCTTCGGCCAGCAGGCCCACCACCTCCGACTCACGGGGCGCCAGCGCCGACAGCCGGTCGGCCGCCTCCCTCCGGCGGAGGGCCTCCCCCGGCGTGACCATGTCCAGAACCGTCCGGGCCACCGCGGGGGACAGGTAGGCGTCCCCGCGGTGCGCCGCCCGGACCGCGCGGATCAGCTCGTCGGGCGTGCAGTTCTTGAGGACGAAGCCGGCCACGCCGTTCTGCACGGCGCGCAGCACGTTCGGTTCCGCGCCGAAGGCCGTGAGCACCACGGTCCGCAGCCCGGGCATCCGGCGGCGCAGTTCCTGCGCCGCGCCCAGGCCGTCCAGCACCGGCATGTTGATGTCGACCAGCGCCACATCGGCCCGGTGCCTGATCGCCCCCTCGACGGCCGCTCTGCCGTCCGCCGCCTCGGCGACCACCTCGATGTCGCCCGCCGACTCCAGCACGGTGCGGATGCCCGCCGTGATCAGCGGCTCGTCGTCGGCGACCAGGACTCTGATCACCTCATCTCACTCCCACCACCACGCCCGCGGACAGGATTCCGATCATCGCGACCGCCGCGGCGAGGCCGAGCGCGACCGTTCGGAGGCGTTCCGCCCCGGACGGCCCGTCGCCGGAGGCCTCCGCGGAGACCTCCCCGCCGGTCGTCTCCCCATCGGCGGCGGGCACCATCGCGAAGAGCCGGAACCCCTCGGCCGACCGCCGGTGGTCCAGGAACCCGCCGGCGAGCCGCACCCGCTCACCCAGCCCGGCCAGACCGTGCCCGGAACCGCCGGAGCTCACGGAGCCTGTGGAGCTCACGGAAACCGGATGGTCCGGGACGGGGTTGGACACGGTGATCAGCAGCGCGTCCGGTTCCCACGCGATGTTCACCGTGACCGGCAGGCCCGGAGCGTGCTTGACCGTGTTGGTCAGCCCTTCCTCGACCACCCGGTACACCGCCTCTCCGGCCGCCGGGGACACCACCCGGGGTTCCCCCCGCCACCGCAGCTCCACCGTGACCCCGGCCGCCCGGAACTCCTCCAGCAGCGTTCCGAGCGTCTGCGCGCCGAATGACCGCACCGGCGGCTCGTCCTGCGCCCGGAGCGCCCCGACCAGCTCGTACAGCTCGTCCATCGCGGCACGGGCCGCTCCCGCCAGCTGCTGGACCGCCTGCCGCTCCGGGGCGGGCAGCGGCGACACCTCCAGCGCCGCCGCCTGGACCGACACGAGACTGAGCCGGTGACCCAGGGAGTCGTGCATGTCCCGGGCGATCCGCAGCCGCTCGCGCAGCCGCTCCCGCTCGGCGAGGAGTTCCCGCTCCTGCCGGAGCCGCCGGTTGTGCCGGTCGAGCGTCGAGACCAGCCGCTCGTGCTGGGCGAGGTAGCGGCCGACCAGCAGCGGCAACGCGACGATCACGAGGTAGGCGTACGCGGACGGGAGGATCTCCTCCCCGGGCGGAGGCAGGACCACCAGCCGCGCGGCGAGACCGCCGAGCGCCGCGCCGACGGCCACGGCCAGGCTCCGCGGTGAGGTGATCCCGCGCCCGGCGTGGTAGGCGGTCCACAGCAGGAGGAGATACGTGCCGCCGGCCAGCGAGGCGAGAGTCAGCGCCGCCACGAACGCCCCCGCCGGGGACCGGCGGCACAACACGATCACCAGCCCCGCGGCCAGCGCGTATCCCGCCGTGCCCCACGAGAGCAGCACGCCCGGCCCCATGGCCGCCACGAGCGCCGTGTCGGCCATGACCACGACGACGGCGAGAAGGGAACCCATATTGCGCCAGCCCATACTGTGCCGGCCCATACTGCGGTCTCGCCCCATAATGGGCAGACTACGTCCGGACCTCTCAGCCGCCGTGTCGACTTTCGTCGTCGGGAACCGGGCACTTTCGAGGACTGCGCCGGACCGGTCCCGATTCCTACCGTGGGCCGCGTGATCGACATACAGAACCTCAGCAAGAGGTACGGGGACACGGTCGCGGTCGACGGGCTCTCCTTCACCGTGCAACCGGGCCGGGTGACCGGGTTCCTCGGCCCGAACGGGGCCGGCAAATCCACCACGATGCGGATGGCGCTGGGCCTCGACCACCCCACCGGGGGCCGGGTCCTCATCGGCGACCGGCACTACCGCGAGCTGGCCGACCCGCTGCGGCGGGTCGGGTCCATGCTGGAGGCCCGGGACGTGCATCCCGGGCGCAGCGCGTACGGCCACCTGCTCTGGATGGCACGGAGCAACCGGATCCCCGCCGCCCGCGTCCGGGAGGTGCTGGAGCTGGTCGGGCTGGAGAAGGTCGCCCGCCACCGGGTCCGGGGCTTCTCGCTCGGCATGACCCAGCGGCTCGGCATCGCCGCGGCGCTGCTGGGAGACCCGCCGGTGCTCCTGCTCGACGAGCCGGTCAACGGGCTGGACCCCGAGGGGGTCCGGTGGATCCGGAACCTCATGAGAGGGCTGGCCGCCGAGGGCCGGACGGTGTTCGTCTCCAGCCACCTGATGAGCGAGATGGCGCTCACCGCGGACCACCTCGTCGTGATCAGCCGTGGCCGGTTGCTCGCCGACACCTCCACGCGGGAGTTCATCGAGGCCAACTCGCGCTCCCGCGTCCGGATCCGCACGCCCGAGCCGGAGCGGATGCGCCGGGCGCTGGCCGCGGCCGGCGTCCGGGTACGGCAGGCGGCGGACGGAACGCTGGAGGCGTACGGGACGGAGGCCGCGAGGGTCGGTGACCTGGCTTCGGCGAGCGGCCTGACGGTGCACGAGATCGGCACGGAGACGGCGTCGCTGGAGGAGGCGTTCATGCGGCTCACCGGAGACGGCGCGGACCACCGGACCTCGGGGCCGGACACCGGAGACGGCACGGGTCACCGGACGACAGCCTCGGACACCGGAGACGGCACGGGTCACCCGGCCGCGGGGCCGCGCTCCGGGGAGCGCCGGGCCGGGAGGCGGGGATGAACGTGATCTCCGCGCGCGCGGTCCTCTCCGCCGAATGGATCAAGCTCAGGACCCTGCGATCGACGGCCGTGACCCTGCTGCTGGGCGTCGTCCTCAGCGCCGGTCTCGGTTATCTGCTGGGACTGAGCTTCAGCGCCAACCTCTCTCGCATGGCCCGGGAGCAGACCGATCCCGCCGACCTGCTCTTCGCCACCTTCTACAGTCTCACCCTCGGCCAGCTGCCCTTGGTGGTGTTCGCGGTCCTGGCCGTGGGCGGCGAGTACGCCTCCGGGACGATCCGCGCCTCCCTGACGGCGGTGCCCCGGCGCGGCGCGTTCTACGGCGGCAAGATGCTCGCCGTGGCGCTGACGGCGCTGGGCGTCGCGGTGGTCACCGTCCCGGCCACCTTCTTCGCGGCGCAGGCGGGTCTCGGCCCCTACGGCATGTCCCCGGACGCGGACGGGGCGTCGCAGGCGATCCTCGGCTCCTGCCTCTATCTGACGCTCATCTGTGTCTTCGCCGCGGGAGTGACGGCGATGCTGCGCAGCTCGACGCTCTCGCTCGGCATCCTGCTCCCGCTGTTCTTCCTCGGTTCCCAGGGGCTCGGAAACATCCCGCAGGTGAAGGCCGTCACACAGTATCTGCCGGACCAGGCGGGAATGGTGATCATGCGTCTCACCGGCCCGCCCGGGGATCCGAACTTCGGTCGTCCGTACGGCCCGTGGGCCGGTATGGGCATTGTCGCCCTCTGGGCCGCCGCCGCCCTCATCGGCGGTTACCTGACGCTGCGCCGCCGCGACGCCTGAAGTCCTGTCGTGATGCTCCGGCATCCGACTCTCGTTTCATGACTCCTGGTAATGGGATATCGACTCTGAGTGATGGATAATGGCGGGATGGACGAGGTCGAATCACTGAGAGCCCTCCGCGTCCGCCTGGCCGAGCGCGGGGTCCCCGCCGACTTGCGCGGGGAGGCACTGGTCGTCCGCCCACCGGCGTCCCACCTGCCCGTCTGGGTGTTCGTCGGCTACGGGGGCGCGTTCTTCTGCTGGCAGTCCGCCGAGGAGCGCCACCCCGTGACCGACGTGGCCGGCGCCGCCGACGCCCTGGCCCTCTACACCGCGCCCCCGACCTCCCTGTTCGACAAGACGGCGCGCTCGTAACGCGCCGCCCGCCGTACGGCACACCGCTCCCCGCCGCGCGGCGTGCCGCCCGTCATCCGACGGGCACCGGCCGGGGCTCCTCCTGTGCCCGCAGGTCGTAGGCCTCCCGGGCGGCCAGGATCTCGTCCACGTGCTCCTCGGACCAGCGCTTGACGCCCTCCATCAGGCCCGCGACGCTCCGCCCGAGATCACTCAGCTCGTACTCCACCCGGGGCGGGATCGTCGGGTAGACGCTGCGGATCACTATGCCGTCGCGCTCCATGACGCGCAGCGTCTGGGTGAGGCTCTTCTGCGTGATCCCGTCGAGCTTGCGGCGCAGCTCGCCGAACCGCAGGGGCCCGTGCCGCAGAGCGTCGATCAGCAGGCAGGTCCACTTGTTGGCCAGCGCCTCCAGGACCGTCCGCGAGGCGCACCCCCTCAGGTACGCGTCGACGTTCCACTTTCCCGCTTCACACTTGGTATCCACAAGGTACCTATATATCGGAAAGGTGCCTTCTTTCCTAGATATACCGGCCTCCGCCACGATTGATCCCACACGGTTCGTACTGAACCCCCTGATGAGGAGATCGTGATGCGTTCTGTCACCCAGTCCGCTTTCGGCGACCCGTCCGTGCTGGAGATCGGAGAAGTGGAACGCCCGGAGCCGGGTTACGGGCAAGTTCTGATCAAGGTCGGGGCCGCCGGGATCAACCCGGTCGACGCGGCCGTGCGGTCGGGTGCCTACCCGCTCCTCGGCGAGCCGCCGTTCACCCTCGGCTGGGACGTCGCGGGCACGGTCGAGGCCGTGGGCTCGGGGATATCGGCGTTCGCCCCCGGTGACGAGGTGCTGGGCATGCCCGCCTTCCCCGCCGAGGCCGCCGCCCATGCCGACTACGTGCTCGCCTCGCCCAACGAGCTCGTGCGCAGGCCCGCCGCCCTGACCGTCGAGGAGGCGGGCGCCCTCCCGCTGGCGGGCCTGACCGCCTGGCAGGCGCTCGTCGGGATCGCGCGTGTCGAGGCGGGCCAGAGCGTGCTCATCCACCGCGCCGCCGGCGGTGTCGGCCACCTGGCCGTGCAGATCGCCAAGGCGCGCGGGGCGTACGTCATCGGCACCGCCCGGGCCGACAACCACGACTTCCTCCGCGCTCTCGGCGCGGACCGGCTGATCGACTACACCGTCGCGGACTTCGTGGCGGAGGCCGGGCCGGTGGACGTGGTCTTCGACCTGGTCGGCGGCGAGTACGGCGAGCGCTCCGCCGCCGCGCTCAAGCCCGGCGGCCTGCTCGTCGGCGCGCTCGGCGGTCCCATGGGGGGCATCACCCCGGAGCGGGCGGCCGAGCTGGGGGTGCGGCTGGAGGTGGTGTCCGTGCGCCCCTCGGCGGCGGACCTGGCCCAGCTGGTCGCACTGGCGGAGGCCGGGAGGCTCCGGGTGCACGTGGACCGGGCGCTGCCGCTGGCCGATGTCGCCAAGGCGCACGAGCTCATCTCGGGGGGCCGCACGAGGGGCAAGATCGTCCTGGTCCCGTGATCCGGCGGGAACGTCCCGTGATCCGGCGGGAACGGGGGATCATGCGGTCCGCGGCGGAGACGGAGGACGGCGCGGGTCAGACGGCCCGGTGGTACTGGTCGGGCCAGCGGGCCTCGGCCCCCAGCTCCGCGAGCTCGCGGGCGGCGAGGTTCGGCCAGTACGGGTTGCGCAGCAGCTCCCTGCCGAGGAACACGGCGTCGGCCTGTCCCGAGGCGACGATCTCCTCCGCCTGCCGGGCCTCGGTGATCAGGCCGACGGCGCCCACCGGCAGGTCGGTCTCGGACTTCACCCGGGCGGCGAACGGGACCTGGTAACCGGGACCGGTGGGGACGCGCGCGCCCGGCGCGACGCCGCCCGTGGAGGTGTCCAGCAGGTCGACCCCGTGCGCGAGCAGGTCCTTGGCGAAGCGCACCGTGTCGTCGGCGGTCCAGCCCTCCCGGTGGTCCTCGGGGTTCTCCGTCAGCCAGTCGGTGGCCGAGATGCGGAAGAAGACCGGCAGGTCCTCCGGCCACACCGCGCGGACCGCGTCGACGACCTCCAGCGCGAACCGGGTGCGGTTCTCGTAGGAGCCGCCGTAGGCGTCGGTGCGGCGGTTGCTGTGCGGCGACAGGAACTCGTTGATGAGATAACCGTGGGCGCCGTGGACCTCGGCCACCTGGAAACCGGCGGCCAGTGCCCGCCGCGCCGCGGCGGCGAACGCCTCGACGATCCCCCGGATCCCGGCCACGCTCAGCTCCGCCGGGACGGGGTGGTCCTCGGCGAAGGGGATCGGGCTCGGCGCGACCGGCTGCCAGCCGTGCTGGTCGGGGCCGACGGGCGCGCCGCCGCGCCAGGGGCGGTCGGTGGAGGCCTTGCGCCCGGCGTGCGCGAGCTGGATGCCCGGCACCGCGCCGTGCTCCCGGAGGAACCGGGTGATCCTGGCGAACCCCTCCTGCTGGCGGTCGTTCCAGAGGCCCAGGTCGGCGGGGCTGATCCGGCCCTCGGGCGTCACCGCGGTGGCCTCGGTGAGGATCAGGCCGGCGCCGCCCACCGCCCTGGCGCCCAGGTGGGTGAGGTGCCAGTCGGTCGGGACGCCCTGGTCGGGACCGTCGACCGCCGCGCAGTACTGGCACATGGGAGCCATCCAGACCCGGTTGGGGATGGTCAGGCTCCGCATCCTCAGGGGTTCGAACAACGCGCTCACGGTCATGCTCCTTGGTTCGGGGGACGGGACACCGGTGCGCCCGGTCTCCTACTACGATAAACATCGTAGTACGGGAAGTGTCAAACTACGACGGTCGTCGTACAATTGAACGGAGCAACAGGAGGAGCCGCCGTGTCGACCGCACCCACCCGGGCCCTGGAGCATCCGGAGCGCGAGGAGATCCGCCTGGAGGCCGTGCTGCACGCACTGTCCGATCCGATGCGCCTGCAGGTGGTGCGCTTCCTCGCCGAGCTGGGAGAGGAGGGGGAGGCGCCGTGCTCGGCCATCGAGCTGGCGATCAGCAAGTCGACCACCACGCACCACTTCCGGGTGCTGCGCGAGGCCGGAGTGATCAACCAGGTCTACCGGGGTACCGCGAAGATGAACGCGCTGCGCCGCGACGACCTCGACGCCCTCTTCCCCGGCCTGCTCGACAGCGTGCTGGGCGCCGACGCGGCCCAGCGGCAGCGGACCGACTGACCCCGGCCGCCCCGACCACTCCGGTCCGCCCTTCGCGCGGCGACGCCTCCCACCCCCTTGACGGACACTGGTGCAGAACATACGTTCGAATCAAGGTCAGCTCACCCCTCCCGTCATGGAAGCGAGCCGGGCATGGACGCACCGCTTTTCGCGATATACGGCGCCAACGGGCACACCGGACGTCTGGTGGCCACCGAGTTGCTCTCCCGGAACCAGAACGTCCTGCTGGCCGGGCGCAACGGCGCGGCGCTGCGAGCGCTGGCCGGCGAACTGGCCGACTTCGCGGAGTTCGCCGAGCTCGGCGCGCCCGGCCACGTGCGGACCCTGGTGGCCCCCCTGGACGATCCGGCGGCCCTGCGCGAGCTCACCGAGAGCGCAACTGTGATCATCCACTGCGCCGGGCCGTACGCGCAGACCGGTGAGCCGGTCGCCGCGGCCGCCGCGGCGGCGGGCTGCCACTACGTCGACCACGCCGTCGAGCCCCACCACGTCAAATACATGTTCGACGCCCTGCAGGCACAGGCCCAGCGCACCGGCGCCGTCATGATCCCCCAGATGAGTTTCTACGGCGGCCTCGCCGACCTGCTCGCCGCCGCCGTGACCGAGGGCATGACCGACGTCGACCGGGTGACGGTGGGCTACGCGGTGACCGGCTGGCGCATGACGGCCGGGGCGGTACGGACCGCCGAACTGCTGATCGGCGAGATCGACCGGGTGACCTTCTCCGACGGCGCCCAGCGGGTGGGCCCGGTGGAGATCCGCAACACGGTCTTCCCCTTCCCGCCGCCCGTCGGCCCCCGCACGATGATCGCGCCCTTCCCCTCGGGGGAGGTCGTCACCATCCCCCGTCACGTGCCCGCCCGCACCGTCGAGTCCCAGCTGACCGCCTCCACCTTCGAGGAGGAGCAGGTCTTCACCAGCGTGGACGCCAGCGCCGAGGCACGGTCCCAGACGGAGTTCACCGTGGCCGTCCAGGCCGTCGCATCCGCCGGCGGCGGTCGCAACGGCAACGTCAGAGGCCGGGACATCTGGTGGGCCGGCGCGCTGGCCTCGGTGGAGGCGGCCGTACGGCTGGCCGGCGGCGAGGGCCCGGCGAAACCCGGTGTGCTCAGCGCCGCCGAGGCGTTCCCCGCCACGCCCTTCCTCCGCATGCTGGAGGACCGCGGCGCCTTCACCCTCACCCTGTAGACCTCCACCCCGCAGACCTCACGGGGGTGCCGGAGCCGGCATCCGGCATGCCCGGCGACGACACCGAAACAGGAAAAATATGGCGTCCGGCCACATTGCCCGCCGGAACGCGCCTGCCAGGATGCCGTACATGGAACTCACCGCGCGTGGCCTCCGGCACAACCTGCTGGTCCGGGGGCCGATCGACGGCCCGCCCGTGCTGCTCGTCCACGGCAACTGCTCCTCCGCGGCGTTCTGGGAGCCGCTGGTACGGCTGCTGCCCGCGCACTGGCGCGTCGTCGCCCCGGACCTGCGCGGCTACGGGGAGACCGAGACGGTCCCCGTCGACGCCACCCGCGGGCTGCGTGACTTCGCCGACGACCTGGCCGCGTTGCTGGACGCCGAGCAGGTCTTCCCGGCGGGCGCGCGCCCGGTGGTGGTCGGACACTCGATGGGGGGCGGCGTGGCGATGCAGCTGCTGATCGACGCCCCGGAGCGGGTCGCCGGGCTGGTGCTGGAGGCGCCGCTGTCGCCGTACGGCTTCGGCCTGGGCGGGGCGGGCGCGGCCAATCCCGACTTCGTGGCGCGCCTGGCCGCCGGTGACCGTACCGCCGACTCCCCCGCCAGCCCCCGGACGATCCTGCGGACGTACTACGTCGCCGACCCGGAGAGCCTCGGCGCGGACGAGGAACTGCTGCTCGACACCGTGCTGTCCACCGCGATCGCCGAGGGCAACTACCCCGGTGACGCGGCCTCCGCCGAGGAGTGGCCCGGCGTCGCCGCGGGCCGGTACGGCGTGCTCAACGCCATGTCGCCGCGCTGGTTCGAGATCGCCGACGACCTGGTCGCGGTCCCCGTCAAGCCGAAGGTGACCTGGGTCCGCGGCGACGTCGACCAGATCGTCTCGGACGCGTCGCTGTTCGACCTGGCCAACCTGGGCAGGCTCGGCGCGGTCCCCGGCTGGCCGGGTGAGGAGCTGTGCCCGCCACAGCCGATGGTCACCCAGACCAGGCAGGTGCTCGAACGGTACGCCGCGGCGGGCGGCGCCTACGAGGAGATCGTCTACACCGGGGTGGGCCACAGTCCGCACATCGAGCGCGCCGCCGACTTCGCCGAGGTGCTGCGCGGTGTCGTGGACGGCGTGCCGGGCGGTTCTCCGTACGGCTCGGCGGTCGATTCCGCGGGGCGGTGACGCGGTGCCGGACCGCCGCCGGGAGCCGGGCTACCGGCGGGAGGACGTTCCCGTCCGGGGCGGCGACCTGCGGACCGGCGTGTGGGGGGACCGGGGGCCGCTGGCCGTGGCCGCCCACGGCATCACCTCCTCGCACATGGCGTGGACACTGGTCGGAGCGGAGCTGGGGCGCGATCACCGGTTCGTCGCGGTGGACCTGCGCGGCCGGGGAGGCAGCAGGGACCTGCCCGCGCCGTACGGCATGGCGGCGCACGCCGACGACCTGGCGGCGGTGATCGCCCACCACGGGGGCGGGCCCGCCGTACTGGCCGGGCACTCGATGGGCGGGTTCGTCGTGGCCGAGACCGCCCGGCGCCACCCGCACCTGGTCGACCGGCTGGTCCTGGTGGACGGCGGCGCGCCGCTGCCCCTGCCGCCCGGCGCGGGCGACGTGCCGGAGGCGATCGAGCGCACGGTGGGACCGGTGCTGGCCCGGCTGCGGCGGACCTTCGGCTCCCGGGCGGAGTACCACGATCTGTGGCGCGCGCATCCGGCGTTCGCCGACTGGACCGAGGCGTGCGCCGCCTACGCGGACTACGACCTGGTGGAGGTGACGGCCGCTCCCGCTCCCGGCCGTGCCCCGGTGGGCGGGGGAAGCGGGTTCGTGGCGGCGTGCCGCCTGGAGGCCGCGCTCGCCGACGCTCCCGAGGTGTACGCGCTGCCCGGCGTCCGTCCCCGGCCCCTGCCGGTGCCCGCCGTGTTCCTCCGCGCGGCGCGCGGCATGCTGGACGAACCGGACGCGCCGCTGTACTCCCCCGGCCGGGCCGCCGAGTGGCTGCCCGGCGTCACCGAGTCCACCGTGGACGGCGTCAACCACTACACGATCACGCTCGGCCCCGTGGGCAGCGCGGCGGTCGTGCGAGCCGTCCGGAGTACGGCCTCCGACCGGCTCTGACGAGGAATCACGGTCAGTCGCGGGGGATGGCCTCGATGGTCTCCATGTGCTTCTCACCCCATTCGCCGAGGGGGAGGAGCGCGGTGTTGAGGGAGTCGCCGAACTCGGTCAGGGAGTACTCCACCTTCGGCGGGACCTGGTGGTAGACCTCGCGGTGCACCAGGCCGTACGTCTCCATCTCCCGGAGCTGCTGGATCAGCATCTTCTCGCTGATGCCCGAGATCGCCCGTTTGAGTTCCCCGAACCGGAGGGGTTCCCGGTGGAGCGCCCACAGGATCAGCGCCTTCCACTTTCCGCCCACGACATCGACGGCGGCGTCGAGTCCGCAGTTGTAGCTCCGCTTCTTCATCCCGCTCCCCACACTTACAAAAAGGTCAGTACCTGAAAAAATAGTAGGTACTTGAGGAAGTTCCAGTAAAGCGTGAACATCGACATGCCCGGACGATCTCCCGGACCGGGGTGTCCGCACGTGGACGCGGGGTGGCTGAGCTGAACTGAACTGGAGTTTGAAATGACTGACGGCGACCGTTCACCGGTGAGCGTTCTCGGTCTGGGTGCGATGGGCAAGGCGCTGGCCGGGGCCTTCCTCGACCGCGGGCACCCCACGACCGTGTGGAACCGTACGGCGGGCAGGGCCGACGCCCTCGTGGCCCGGGGGGCGCGGCGGGCGGACACCCCCGCCGAGGCGATGGCCGCGAGCCCGGTCACGGTGGTCTGCCTGCTGGACGACGCGGCGGTGCGCGAGACCCTGGGGCCGGCGGCCGGAGCCCTGGCGGGCCGGGCGCTGGTGAACCTCACCAACGGCACCCCCGAGCAGGCCCGTGCGATGGCCGGGTGGGCGGCCGGGCAGGGCGTGGACTACGTGGACGGCGGCATCATGGCCGTACCGCCCATGATCGGGCAGGACGGCGCGCTGATCCTCTACAGCGGGTCGCGGGAGGCGTTCGGCGCCCACGAGCGGACCCTCGGCGCGCTGGGCAGCGCCGTCTACCTCGACGAGGACCCCGGCCGGGCCGCGCTGTACGACCTGGCGCTGCTCAGCGCGATGTACGGGATGTTCGGCGGGTTCTTCCACGCCCTCGCCATGACCGGATCGGAGAAGGTCCCAGCGGCGGAGTTCACTCCCATGGTGGTCGGGTGGCTCAACGCCATGATCGCGGGCCTGCCCGCCATGGCGGCGGCGATCGACTCCGGCGACCACTCGGCCGCCGACTCGAACGTGGAGATGCAGGCGGTGAGCTACGTCAACCTGCTGGACGCCAGCCGGGCGCAGGGAGTCGGCACCGAGCTGGTGGAGCCCATGGGGGCGCTCCTCCACCGGGCCGTCGCCGAGGGCCTGGGCGCGGGCGCCGTCTCAAGTCTGGTCGGCCTGCTGCGCACGGACCCCGCGCGGCGCTGAGAGCACGCGCGGCGCCGAGAGCACGCGCGGCGCCGAGACCTCGCGGCGGCGCGGCATTCCAAGATCGACGACCTTTCGGAGAACGACATGACTGACAGCGACCGCTCACCTGTGACGATCCTGGGCCTGGGCCCGATGGGCCAGGCGCTGGCCGGCGCGTTCCTGCGCGGCGGCCACCCCACGACCGTGTGGAACCGTACGGCGGGCAGAGCCGACGCCCTCGTGGCCCGAGGGGCGCGGCGGGCGGACACCGCCGCCGACGCCATCGCGGCGAGCCCGCTGGTGATCGCGTGCGTGATCGACTACGACGCGGTGCACGCGATCGTCGAGCCCGCCGCCGACGTGCTCAAGGGGCGGACCCTGGTGAACCTCACCGCGGACTCGCCCGAGCGCGCCCGCCGTACGGCCGCGTGGGCCGCCGAGCACGGCGTCGACTACCTCGACGGCGCGATCATGTCCCCGACCGAGACCATCGGGGGCCCCGCGGCCGTCATCCTGTACAGCGGGCCGGAGGATCTCTACCGCGAGCATCGGCCGGCGCTGGCGAGCCTGGGTGGCGCCGCCGCGTACCTCGGCCCCGACCCGGGCCGGGCGGCCGCGCACGACGTGGCCCTGCTCGACCTGTTCTGGACGTCCATGAGCGGCCTCGTGCACGCCTTCGCCCTGGCCGGGGCCGAGGGCGTCACGGCCGCGGAGCTCGCCCCGTTCGCCCGGGGAATCAGCGACCTGATGCCGGCCATCATCGACGAGTTCGCACAGCACATCGACGGCGGCGACCATCCGGGCGACGCGTCCACCATCGTCTCGGCCCTGGCGAGCATGGAGCACATCGCCCACGTCTCGCACACCCACGGCCTGGACACCGGGGTGATCGACGCCGCCCGGGCCGTCGCCCGGCGGGCGGTCGAGGCCGGGCACGGCGGCGACAGCTTCTCCCGCCTGACCGAGACCCTCGCCGGCCCGGCACCGGTGCGGTAGGGCCCGCCGGGCTCGCGGGCGCCGGCCGCGAGGCGCCTCGCTAGCGCGTCGCGTCCAGGACCGGTTTCACGTCGGCGATCGGGGTACCGTCGACGGCCTCGAGATCGGCCACCCGCACCCGGAGCCCGTCGGTCGCGAGCACCCGGACCCGGTGCAGGCCGATGGGGTTGGGCCGGTCGGAGGAACGGGTGCTGAAGACGCCGGTCAGCGGGTTCCGCGGATCGTCGCGCGGATGTACGGCCAGCACGGAGCGGTCGGCGAGGTGCAGCCACGTGAGAACGAACACCTCGTCGCCGACCGCGAGATCACGGATGCCGTCGGCCACCGCGGGATCGAACACCAGCCACGCCTCGGGACCGCCCTCCACACCCTGTTTCGGAGCGTTCGCGCGATCCACCAAGGGGGACTCGACGACTCCGATCGGACGGATCTCATATGTCATGACTCATCCGTACCCCAGGGCGGCCCGATGCGCCGACGGGTTTGATTCCTCCGGCCCGGAAGAGCGGGGTCCCGCCCGGCCGGGGACCGGGGCCCGGCCGCCATTCAAACAAACACGAACGACCTGTCATCAACCTCGTTATCGGCCGGATATTTGAAATTTATTTCCACCTGATATGATGGTCCCCGATAATTTAATTTCACATTTAGCATCGTCGTTCCGGGCACCGAGAAAGGAACGACGACTCATGCACGAAGCGCAGCCGAGCCAGACCGCGGTCATGGCGGCGGCCGCCCGCGCGGCCCACCTCGTGGTGGACCGGGAGCCCTTCATCTTCCGCGACACCGCCGCCGCGTCCCTCCTCGGCGGACTCGCCGAGGAGATCATCGGTTATCACCGGGCGCACGGCGACCACCTCATCCTGTCGGGCACTCGCGCGCAGGTGACGGCGCGGAGCCACTACACCGAACGCCGCCTGGCCGAGATGGCTCGCGACGGCGTCGAGCAGTACGTGGTCCTCGGCGCGGGCCTCGACACCTTCGCCTACCGCCCCGGCCCGGCCGGCCGGGTCAGGATCTTCGAGGTGGACCACCCCGCCACACAGCGGTGGAAGCGGGGCCTGCTCGCCGCCGCGGGCATCCCGCACCCGGACGGTCTGACCTTCGTCCCCGTGGACTTCGAGACCGACGACCTCACGCCCGCCCTGTCAGCCGCGGGGTTCGACCCGTCCAGGCCGGCCTTGGTCAGCTGGCTCGGGGTGTCCATGTACCTCACGCGGGACGCGATCGACGCCACGCTGGCCACCGTCCGCCGCTTCGCCTCCGGCACGGAACTGGTCATGGAGTACGCCCTGCCTGCCGGGCTCCGCGACGAGCGGGGCAGCGCCTACGCGGACTTCGCCCTCCCCGCCGCGGCCGAGCGCGGCGAGCCCTGGCTGGCGTTCTTCACTCCCGGCGAGCTGTCGGCCGCACTGGAGGGGCACGGTCTTGAGACGGCCGAGCACGTACGGCAGGCGGACAGCGTCGACTCCGCGTTGTGGCACCGTTCCGACGCCCTGCGCCCCGCCGACCTGTGCCGTCTGGTCCGCGCGGTCGTCTCCGCCCGTTGACCTCGGAGGCGCTCCGGACCGCCGGCTCCGGAGACGCCCCGTTCCCGGGCTCAGGTCCCGATGACGATCCCCATGACCATCACGACGGTGAAGGGCACCAGCACCGCGCCCGTCCAGATGATCGCCTTCTTGGATCGCGTCAGGAGAGCGGTGAGGAACGCGACGAGGGCGAAGGTGAACGGGATCGCGCTGAACGGCAGGATGACCCGCCACGCGCCCCGCGCACCGGCGGGCACCACCCTGTCCCCCTCGGGGGTCAGCACGGCCGGGAAGACCTCGCCCACCTCCACATCGGGAACGGTGTCGATGACGATCGGCTCCTTCGAGCGGTCGTCGAACACGAAGTCCGCCTCGCAGTCGTAGCGCCTGTTCTTCCCGCTGCCGGTCTGCTCGCAGGACAGGACGGTCGCGGTACCGGGCGTGCCCTCGGGGCCGAGCACATCGCCCAGTTCCCGGACGGTGACGTCGATGCCCACGACCACCAGCCAGACGAGCAGCGCGCCCGGGATGATCAGGCACAGCGCCGCCCCGATGGCCGTCCCGGTCCCCGAGCTCTCCGGGGCCGGGCGGCCGGCGGGGCTCTTCAGATCCCGCCTCTGCGTCGTGTTCTTCTTCGTCGCGTTCTTCTTCTCGCGGGTCACGCCACCACTGTGGGACACGGCACTTGGAAACCACCTGCGACCGCTTTGCAGGATGGTGACGCCCGCCGCCCCGCCGCCCCGCCGGGGCCCGGGCGGCCCACGCCCTCGGAGCACCTCTGAAAAATCTTGGGGGTCGGTGTAACCATCCGCCCCGATCGCCTCTCTTACCTGACGACACCGTCACAGACGACGACAACAGACGATGAGAAAGGCACCACCCCGATGAGCGAGTTCGT
>NZ_BMQP01000007.1 GCF_014648175.1 Planobispora rosea | reverse complement strand
GCGGTCACGCTGGCGGCGTTGTTGATGTGGTTATGACACTTTGACGACACGCCCTAGGGGACGCGGGCGGTTCCGGCCCCGGGAGAGCTCACCGGCTCCACCGGCTCCACCGGTTCATCGGGGCTCCCCGCCGGCCGTCCGCCCGAAGAGGCGCCGTACCCCCGCCGCGATCCAGATCGTGGCCAGCCCGGTGTAGGTGCTCAGCATCACGGCGGCCATCGAGCCCAGGACCGCTGACACGGCGATGACGAGTGCCAGCAGGACCGCCCAGCCGTACAGCACGGCCCGCCCGAGCGGCGAGCCGGTGTGCACCGACTCCTGGACGGGGGTGATCAGCGCCATGGCCGCCGCGCCCGCCGCGCCCACCACCTCCTGGGAGGACAGCACGCCCAGCGCGATCAGCGTCGCGCCCGCGGCCAGCAGGAGGCAGCACAGGCGGGCCGCCCGGACCTCCGCGCGCTCGAAGAGCAGCCTGGTGGCCCCGGCGTGCGCCAGGCGCAGGGTGGTGAACGCCTCGACGCTCCAGGCCACCCAGTGCAGCAGCGCGACGAGGAGGAGGACGATGACGAGCATCGGCGCCGCGGGCAGCAGCAGTACCACCCACCATCTGCCGAAGAACCTGCCGCGCAACCGGTCCAGCGTCCGGTAGAGGGGATTGCGCCGCTTCAGCGCCTTCAGCAGGAGGTCTCTCGCCTCGCCGAAGCCGGGATCGAGGCGGAGCACCTCACGGAAGGCGCGGGCGGCGTGACCGGGATCGCCGAAGGCCAGTGCCGCCCGCCCGTACGCCAGGTGGGCCAGCGCGTTCTCCGGGTCCAGCCGTACGGCCTGCGCGGCGGCGTCCTGGGCCTGGGCGGCCTCGCCGAGCGCGGTGAGGGCCAGCGCCAGCAGGCCGGCCAGCTCGGCGTCCCGCGGGTCGAGGGCCAGACCGCGGCGGGAGGCGTCCGCCGCCTCGGCCCCCTGCCCCGCCCGCAGGTGGGCCCGGGACAGGAACCTCCAGATCGGCGCGTATTCGGGTTCGATGGCCAGGGCGGCGCGGAGGGCGGCGATCGCGTCGCCGGGCCGGCCGGCCATCAGGTGGATCTGACCGGCCACGTAGTGCGGGAACCACTGGTCCGGCGCGAGCCGTACCGCTTCGCGCGCCTCGGCGACCGCCTCGGACGGCATCCGCTGCTCGGCCAGGGTGACGCCCAGCAGGGCGTGCGCCTCGGCGTGCTCCGGGTCCCGGGCGAGCACCCCGCGCAGTTCCCGCTCGGCCTCCGCGGGGCGGCGCAGCTTCAGCAGCGTCCGTGCCCGCTCGATCAGGGTGTCGGTGGTCACCAGCCGTCCTTGATCCAGGGCATCAGCTCGTCCCAGGCGCCGGAGTCGTTCGAGTGCAGCACGTAGTTGCGCGCGGTGGCCAGCCATTCCCGTACGGCGGTCGGCCGGACGGCCCGGGCGGCGGCCAGCAGGTCCTGCGTCGAGAGCGGGACGAGGCGGCCCGCGCTGATCGACTGCTGGAGCTTGGCCTCCACCGCCCGGTCGACCACGCCCTTCAGATCCGCGCCGGCGAACTGGTCGGTGGCCCGCGCGACCGCGTCGAAGTCCATCTCGGCCAGGGGCTTGTCACGGCAGAGGATGCGCAGGATGGCGGCCCGCGCCGCGACGTCGGGCGGAGGCACGAACACCAGCTGGTCGAACCGGCCGGGGCGGCGGAAGGCCGCGTCGACGTACCAGGGGGCGTTGGTGGCCGCCAGCACCAGCACCCCTTCGTTGGCGTGTTCGTCCACGCCGTCGAGTTCGGCCAGGAACTGGTTGACCAGCTGGCGGTTGTGCGCCTGGCGCATGTCGGCGCGGCGGGCGGCCAGCGCGTCGACCTCGTCGAAGAACAGCACGCACGGCCGGTTGCGGCGGGCCAGGTTGAACGTGGCCCGCAGGTTGCGCTCGCTCGAACCGATGTACATGTCCAGGATGTCGGCCAGGCCGACGTCGACGAACGACGCGCCGAGCTCTCCGGCGGCGGCCCTGGCCAGGTGGGTCTTTCCCGCTCCCGGCGGGCCGTACATCATCACCCCGCCACCGGCGCGCTTGCCGAACGCGGCGAACAGCTCCGGCTGCTGGACGGGGAGCAGGAGTTTGATCCGCAGCGCCTCCTTGACCGCGTCCATCCCCGCCACGTCGGCGAAGGTGACGGGGGAGCGCACCGCCTCCACGCCGGTCTCGCCGGACGGCGCCGGCGCGGGGCGGTCCGGGGCCTCCGGGACGGACTGCGGCGGCCCCAGCCGTACGGCCAGCTCGGGGTCGGACACCGCGGGGTCGCGGGAGACCGCGTCCCGGTAGCGCCGGGCCGCACCGGCCAGGTCGCCCTCGCCGAGCAGCGCGCGGGCCGCGATAACTCCCAGCCGAGGGGGGTGGCCGGGTACGGCCAGGAACGGTTCGAGCGCCGACAGCGCGGCGCCGTGGGAGCTCTGCCGTACGAAAGCCTCCGCCAGCCCGGCCACGACGTCCGGGTCTGCGGGGGCCAGCCGGAGCGCGGCGCGGTATTCGGCCTCGGCCTCGGCGAGGTACCCCCCGGCCAGGAGCTGATCGGCGAGGTGCCGCCGGAGGGGAAGGTTCTCCGGAGACAGGCGCACCGCTTCGCGGAGTGCCCGGAACCCGGCGTCGTCGAGCACGTACCCGGTCCCTTCTGACGAGGGATGGTCGATTCCAGACCGTCGATCACCGATCGTCGATCCCCGGTAAGGCTATCTAAATCACTCCATCGTGTGATCCTGGCGATCAGGCCCTGTCCTGGTCGGAGTCGGTGGAGAAGACGGTCGAAGGAGCCGAACCGGCAGCCGGAGCCGGCCAGCGAGATCGTGCCCAGGGTGAGGCGGTCAGCCCTCGTCGCCGAACCAGTTGCCGTGGAAGCCGGCGGGCACCCGGCGCGGCAGCCGTACCGCCGCCACCCGCTCCAGGGAGCCGGCGTCCAGCACCCGCAGCTCCGAGCCGTCCTCCGTGGCGACGATCGACATCAGCCAGCCGTCGTCCTCGGCTCGCGCCCCCTCGGCGGGGACGAAGACAGCCTCCCCGGCCGGGCCGCCGGTCTCCTCGACCCGGCTGGAGCCGGTGACCGTGTCGTACTTGACGATCGCGTCGCCGGTCACCGCGTAGAGGTAGCGGTTGGCCAGGCCGGTGCGGTCACCGTTGAGGCTGGGGAACTCCACCTCCCGGTCGTCGAGCTGCTCCTGCTTCGCGGTCGCGCCGAGGGTCCAGCGGTGCAGGGTCGCGCCGCCGATCACGGCGGCGGAGGCCGCGGGGTCCGCATCGCCGCTGATCTCCCCCCAGATCCGCCGGAACGAGCCGGAGGGGTAACGCACCGCGTCCAGCACGACCCGGCCCTCGGCGTCCTCGTGAGCGTTGCCGACGTGGAAGACGTAGCACGGGTCGATCTCGTGCCAGCGCACCTTCCCGCCGTCGCCGCCGTCGCGGCGCATCACGCCGAGCCGCGCGCCGTAGCCGTCGTCCCACCGGTACGGCATGCCGCCGCCCATGGCCGTCTCGAGGTCGAAGACCACCGGCAGGTCCAGCCAGACGACGTGGTTCTCGGTGATCGCGAAGTCGTGGATCATCGCCGGTCCCGGCACCTCGATCTCCCGGCTCTCGACCAGCTCGCCGTCCGCCGACAGCCGGTGGTAGGTGAGGTACGGCGGGACGAAGCCGTACCCGAAGAAGAGCAGCTCCCCGGTCTTCGGATCCTCCTTCGGGTGCGCGGTCATGGCGGTGGTGAGCCTGCCGCCGAAGTCGCGGGGGCCGAGGGTCTCCAGCTCCGGGCTGATCTCGTACGGCAGGCCGTTCTCGACCAGCGCGAGGATCCGGCCGGCGTGCCGGATCACGTGGGTGTTGGCGCTGACGGCGGCCAGGTCGACGCCCTCGTCGGTGAGGAACGGGGCGTCGTCGGTGAAGGCCTTGGTCTTCGTCCACCGGTTCCGGTACCACTCGGCGCGGCCGTCGCGCAGCCGGACGCCGTGGAGCATGCCGGGCCCCAGGAACCAGTGGCCCGGGTCCTGGCCGGGCAGCGGGTTGGGGCCGTTGCGGAAGTAGCGGCCGGCCAGTTCGGCGGGGAGCTCGCCGGTCACCGGCAGGTCAACGGCGCTGATCTCATCAGGGACGGGGGCGAAGTGCCCTTGCAGGTAGGCGGCGGTCATATGCCCTCCAATATTTCAATTGTGACATGTCGAAAGTAGAACGTTCATTCATGACATGTCAATGGAGGAATCTAAGATGACCTCATGAGCCTCCGTCATGCGGTGCTCGGGCTCCTCACCGAGGGCCCGGCCAGCGGCTACGACCTGCTGAAAGTCTTCGAGGCCTCACTCGCCAACGTCTGGCCGGCCACCCAGAGCCAGCTCTACGGCGAGCTCGGCCGCCTGGCCGACGCCGGCCTGATCGAGGTCGTGGCCGAAGGACCGCGCGGCCGGAAGGAGTACGGCCTGACCGAGGCGGGCCTGGCCGAACTGCGCCGCTGGTTGATCGAGGTCGAGCCCGAGTCGTTCCGGCGCACCGACATGCTGCTCCGGGTGTTCTTCCTCGGCGTGGTCAGTCCCGAGCAGGCCCAGGCCTACCTCCGGGAGCAGGGCGCGGTGGCGGCCCGCGGTCGCGAGAGCCTGGAGGAGATCCGCTCGACCGTCGACAAGGGCGACCTGGAGAACGCCCCCCTGGCGGTCTACGGCCGCATCGCCCTCGAGTGGGGGTTGCGCTTCACCGCCATGCAGCAGGAGTGGGCCGAGTGGGCCGCCCGCCAGGTCGACCGGATAGGCGAGCGGCACACCGCCGCGGCTCCCGGGACGGACGGGTCCGGGCAGTCCCGCCCGTGAGGATCAGGCGAGGACGCGGCCGACCACGCGGGCGTACATCCGGCCCGGGCTGGGCACCGAGGGCGGGGTGAGGAAGCCGGGGAGCATGGGCAGGTCCACGGCGAAGGACTGCAGCCGCTCGTAGAGCGCCTCGACGCCGGCCGGGCGCCGCTCGGGGTCCTTCTCCAGCAGGTCGGCGAGGAGGCGGCTCAGCTCGGCGGGAATGCCGGGCACCGGGGGCGGGCGCTCCTTCACCTGCCGCTCGAACACGGCGTACTCGGTGGGGCCGGTGAACAGCTGCCTGCCGGTCAGCATCTCGTGGAGCACGCAGCCCAGGGCGTACAGGTCGCTGCGCGGCCCGGCCAGACCGCGCTGGATCTGCTCGGGCGCCATGTACGACGGGGTGCCCAGCAGCTGGCCGATCCGGGTGAACCGGGTGGAGTCGGTCTCCCGGAGCATCGCCAGGCCGAAGTCCAGGACCTTGACGCTGCCGTCGGGGCAGAGCATCAGGTTGGTCGGCTTGAGGTCGCGATGGTAGATGGAGAGCGCGTGGGCGGCCGAGAGCACCGCGCAGGCCTGGGCCGCGATCGCGGCGGCCCACGGCACCGGGAGCGGGCCGTGCTCGCTGACCAGGTCGGCCACGGTGACGCCGTCGATGAACTGCATCACCTGGAACAGGCGCTGGTCGAAGGTGCCGAAGTCGTACAGGACCGGGGCGCCGGGGTGCTCCAGCCGGGCCAGGATGCGGGCCTCGCGCAGGAACCGCCGCTCCATCTCCTCGTCCGGGCCGGTGAGCAGGCGCAGGAGTTTGACGGCCACCCTGCGGTCGAGGTGCTTGTCGTGACCGGCGTAGACCGCGCCCATCCCGCCCTGCCCCAGGGGGAGGTCGTCGAGTACGTAGCGGTCACCGATGACCATCGACCCTCCCTGGACCCGTGGGCGCTAACCCCCTTGGCCGCACGGTCTCAGATGGCCGTCGACCAGTCCATCAAAGCCTAGCCGGATCAAGGTCTCGCCCAGTGCCGCCGTCTCGCGCAACCGGTCCTCCATCGCGGTCAGCTCCCGGAACGCCGCGCCGTAACGCCGCTGCTCGGTCACCGGCAGCACCGGCACCCGGGCCCGCCGTACGTCGAGCCTGCTGGAGCTGGAGTGCACGCGGGAGGAGTCGGCGGAGCGGAGGAACCCGGCGAGGAAATAGGGGTCGAGCCGGTCCCGGTCCACCCGGTAGAGGGTGAGCTGCGGCCCGAGCGCGGCGCCGGAGTCGGCGCCGGAGTCCGGGAAGGACTCGGTGATCACCCGGACCGTGCCCAGGGCGGTGGTCACGATGTCCCCGGGGCGGGTCATGACCAGGGCCGGATCGAGGACGGTGCCGCCGGAGGGCGGCAGGCCCGCGGCGACGTCGTCGGCGGTCAGGACCGGGATCGGCCCGGAGTCGGCGGCCATCTTCGACGGGGCCGCCAGGATGGTGACCAGCCCCGCCTTGACCAGCTCGCCGACCGTCGTGGTGGGCAGTTCCTGCCGCTCGGTCAGCGTCTCCAGCGCCGGGGGGACCTGCGGCAGCGCGGCCGAGGCCTCCCGGAAGCGGTCCAGGACGGCGGTGAAGTCGCGGGCGAAGTCCATGCCGCCCTGCGGCGGGCGGTGCCGTCCCGGGGCGAGGTCCACCTCGTCGTCGAGCAGGTCGATGATCCGCACCGTACGGCTGTCGCCGGCCGGTTCGGCCTCGGGATCCGCGATGAAGGCGTGCCAGGCCGGTTCCACGATCGACAGGTCCTCGCCGGCGTCCACCATCAGCACCTGCGACGGGGGCCGCTCTCCGGCGGGACGGCGCAGCAGCCACAGGTCGGGGCCGCCCGGCGCCAGGGAGACCACGGCCCGCAACGCCCCGGCCCGCAGCAGGTTGCCCCGGATCCGCTTGCCGGGGCGGCGGCTGGCCGCGGCCGAGGGCATCAGGATCGCCACCAGGCCACCCGGCCGCACGTGGGCCAGGCAGTGCTGCACCCAGGCGAGCTCCGGCTCGCTGCGCGGCGGCAGGCCGTACTCCCAGCGGGGGTCGCCGGTCAGCTCGTCGTAGCCCCAGGCCCGCTCGTTGAACGGCGGGTCGCAGAGCACCGCGTCGGCGAGCACGCCGGCCAGGCCGTCCTCGCGGAGCGAGTCACCGGCCACGATCCGGGCGGACGTCCCGCGCAGCAGCAGCCGTACCGCCGTGAGAAGGGCGTTCGGCTCGCTGAGCTCCTGGCCGAGCGGGGTGCCCGCGCCCAGCAGGAGGGTTCCGACGCCGCAGGCGGGGTCCAGCACGGTGCCGTCGCCGGCCAGGCGGGTCATGAGCGCGGCCACGTCGTCTCTGGTCACCGAGAGCTGGCGGGAGTGGGCCTCGACGTAACGGGCGCAGAGGAACTCGAACGCGCCCAGCGGCCCGTGCTCCCGGGCCAGCCGGACGACCAGCCGGAGCAGGGTGGGGTCCAGCCGCAGGCGGGGAGCGTCGGGCAGATCGGCCGTCGCGGCCGCCACCAGCGCGGCGAGGGAGGGCGCGTCTCGGCCGTCGAGAGGGGACCGGGAGTCGTCGCCGCCGGGGGAGGGCCAGATGCGGAGATCACCGGAGAGCGCCCGCGAGCCGTGCTCGCGCCAGCCTTCGGGATCGCGGTGCAGGAAGAGCAGGAAGACGCCGACCTGACCGACCAGCTCGCCCAGGCGCAGGTCGTCGACCGCGGTCCGCATCCGCTGCCAGACGAGGTCGCCGAGAGAGACCTCGAAGGACTTGCCGTTGCCGCGCAGCCACGCGGTGACCTCGGACAGGGAGAAGAGCGGGCTGGAGGCGGTGCCGCCGACGGGCTGGGGGAAGTCGTCGTGACGACGGCGCCAGTTGCTCACCGCGGCCCTGCCGACATCGGCGAACCGGGCGATGTCGCCCGCATTCACGGTGATCTCCTGACTCTCCTCCATACTCGGTCACAGTAGTTGACTGTGCTGAAATGGTCTACAGCTCCTTTGCTTGTGAAGTGCTTCAACCAGTGCTTTACTGCCTTCATGGCACAAAACGAAGGACTGGCACTGCGCTACGCCGCCCGCTCCGACGTCGGGGTCCGCCGCGAGGCGAACGAGGACTCGGGTTACGCGAGCGCGCGCCTGCTCGCCGTCGCCGACGGCATGGGCGGCCACGCCGGTGGCGAGATCGCCAGCTCGCTCGCCGTCGCCGCCGTGGCGGCGCTGGACGCCAGTCTTCCGGGCAGCGGTGTCGACCTCAAGGCCGCGCTGAAGGGCGTGGCCAGGGACATCAACCAGGCGTTGCGCGACACGGCCGAGCGGGAGCCCGCGCTCCGCGGGATGGGCACCACCCTCACCGCGATGCTCTGGGACGGCGAGATGTTCGCCCTGGCCCACGTCGGCGACTCCCGTGCCTACATGCTGCGCGACGGCGCCCTCTACCAGATCACCCACGACCACACCCTCGTCCAGTCACTGGTGGACGACGGGCGGATCACCCCCGAGCAGGCGGCCGAACACCCGCGCCGGTCGATGGTCCTGCGGGTGCTGGAGGGCACCGGCGACGGCGAGCTCGACCTGACCCTGCGCGAGGCGCAGCCGGGCGACCGCTACCTCATCTGCTCCGACGGCCTGACCGCCGTCGTCGGCCCGGAGACCCTCTTCAACACCCTCACCGAGATCGACGACCCGGACGAGGCCGCCCGCCGGCTCATCGACCTGGCCAACCGGGGCGGCGGGCCCGACAACATCACCTGCATCGTCGCCGACTTCGGCGCCCACCCCTCCGGCGCGGAGCGGTTCGTCGTCGGCGCCGCGACCGAGCGCAAGCTCACCCCCTGACGGCCGTCCCCAGGGTTCCGGGACCGGCGCCCGCCGGTGACGGCCCCGACCTCCGCCCGCCGTCCGGGCGGGGCCGGGGTGTCACGGCGCGGACGGCACCGCCGAGCCGACGACCACGGGGGTGTTCTGAGCCGGGCTGGGATCGTCGACCACGTCGGCCACCACGCAGGTGATGTTGTCCGGGCCGCCGCCCTCGCAGGCGAGATCGATGAGCGTGCGGATCACGGTGTCCAGGTCGTCGACCGTGGCCAGCACGTGACGGAGCTGCTCGGCCTCCACCACGCCGGACAGGCCGTCGGAGCAGAGCAGGTAACGGTCGCCCACCTCGGCGTCCCGCAGGGACAGGTCGGGCTCGGCGCCGTCGCTGCCGTCCAGCACCTGGAGCAGGATCGACCGGTGCGGGTGCCGGGCGGCCTCCTCGGCGGTGATGCGGCCGTCGTCCATCAGGGTCTGGACGAGGGTGTGGTCATAGGTGATCTGGTAGAGGTCGCCGTTGCGCAGCAGGTAGGCGCGGGAGTCACCGATGTGGGCGAGCGCGACGCGCAGGCCGTCCCAGAGCATGAGCGTCAGGGTGGTGCCCATCCCGGTGAGGCTCGGGTCCTGCTCGGTCAGCTCCCGCAGCCGCTGGTTGGCCCGGCGGACCCCGCCCTCGGCGGCGGCGATCAGATCGGCGGGGGTCTCGTGGTCCAGGGGCGAGACGGCCGCCACCGCGGCCGAGCTGGCGACCTCTCCGCCCACGTGCCCGCCCATGCCGTCGGCGACGGCGAGAAGCCGGGCCCCGGCGTAGGCGGCGTCCTCGTTGCCCTGACGGATCTTGCCGACGTCGGAACCCGCCGCGTAGCGGAGCGTGATCATCTGCACTCCACCGGGACCCTGCGCTCCGAGGGAACCCTGCGAACTGGAACATCGAGTTGCACGAGCAGTCGCTTTCGGACAGTCAATACGGACACGGCGAACCGAGATCTCCAACGATCCACTGTGCGCCGTGGTGGCGCAAGCGGCCTGAGAAAGTGTTGCCACATCAATTGAAGGGCGTGGTGGCGCGTAAGCTGTTGCGGCACCCCGCCCACCATCTCGGACGAGTTCCACCGTACGGCAAGGAGACGAAGGATGACCGCGATCGCACAGCAGGCGGCACGGCGCCGCACGTTCGCGGTGATCAGCCATCCGGACGCCGGAAAGTCCACCATGACCGAGGCGCTGGCGCTGCACGCCTCCGCGATCACCGAGGCGGGCGCCGTGCACGGCAAGGCCGGGCGGCGCGGCGTGACCTCCGACTGGATGGACCTGGAGAAGGCCCGCGGCATCTCCATCACCTCCGCCGCCCTGCGCTTCGAGTACCGCGGGCACATGTTCAACCTCGTCGACACGCCGGGCCACGCCGACTTCTCCGAGGACACCTACCGGGTGCTGGCCGCCGTCGACTGCGCGGTCATGCTGCTGGACGCCGCCAAGGGCATGGAGCCGCAGACCCTGAAGCTGTTCGAGGTCTGCCGCCACCGCCGCATCCCGGTCATCACGTTCATCAACAAGTGGGACCGTCCCGGCCGCGAGGCGCTGGAACTGCTGGACGAGATCGAGGAGCGGACCGGCCTGCGCCCGACCCCGATCACCTGGCCCATCGGCACCGGCGGCTTCTTCCACGGGGTGATCGACCGGATCGCCGGTCAGTCCGTCCGCTACACCCGGACCCCGGGCGGCGCCACCAAGGCGATCGAGACCGAGCTGACCCCCGAGCAGGCCCTCGCCGAGATCGGGGAGGACTGGGAGCGGGCCAAGGAGGAGGTCGATCTCCTCACGGAGATCGGCTCCGACCACGACCAGAAGGCGTTCGAGGCCCACGAGTCGACCCCGGTGCTGTTCGGCGCGGCCCTGTCCAACTTCGGCGTGGGCCGCCTGCTGGACGCGATGGTGGACATCGCCCCGGCTCCCGCGCCCCGCCCCGACGTGAAGGGCGACCCGCGCCCGCTGGAGGAGCCCTTCTCCGGCCTGGTCTTCAAGGTCCAGGCCAACATGGACCCCTCGCACCGCGACCGGATCGCCTTCGTCCGGGTCTGCTCCGGCCGGTTCGAGCGCGGCATGGTGCTCACCCACGCGGCGACCGGGCGCCCCTTCGCCACCAAGTACGCCCAGTCGGTCTTCGGCCAGGAACGCGCCACGATCGACGAGGCGTTCCCCGGAGACGTGATCGGCCTGGTCAACGCCACGGCCCTGCGCCCCGGCGACACCCTCTACGACGGCCCCGCGGTCGAGTTCCCGAAGATCCCGAGCTTCGCGCCCGAGCACTTCTGGACCGCCCGGGTCCGCGACTCCAGCCGGTCCAAGCAGTTCCGCAAGGGCATCGAGCAGATGGAGGGGGAGGGCGTCGTCCAGGTGCTCCGCTCCGACATCCGGGGCGACCAGTCGCCGGTGCTCGCGGCGGTCGGCCCGATGCAGTTCGACGTGGTGAAACACCGGCTGGCCGGGGAGTTCAACACCGAGATCGCCCTGGACCGGCTCGACTTCAGCCTCGCCCGGCTCACCGACGCCGAGTCGGCGCCGATCCTGGCCCGCCAGCGCGGCGTGGAGGTCTTCACCCGGACCCTCGACGGGGCGCTGCTGGCGCTGTTCACCGACGAGTGGCGGATGCGCGGGGTGCTGCGCGACCATCCGGATCTGGTGCTGGAGCCGCTGCTCGCCGACACCCGCGGCTGACGCCCGCCGCCCGCCGTACCGCCTGCTGCGGGGTGTTCCCGTGGAGGCGGTACGGCGGGCAGCCGTGGGAGCGTTCCCACGAGGCGGTGTGACGTGGTGTGATATGTCGCTATGAGCACGATTAAGTGGGGCATTCTCGCTACCGGCGGCATCGCCGCGACCTTCACCGAGGACCTGAAGCTGCTGCCCGGCGCCGAGGTGACGGCGGTCGGGTCCCGCTCGGTCGAGAGCGCCTCGGCGTTCGCCGGCCGGTACGGCATCCCCCGCGCCCACGGCAGCTGGGCCGGACTGGCCGCCGACCCGGACGTGGACATCGTCTACGTCGCCACCCCGCACAACGCCCACTACGACGCGGTCAGGCTCTGCCTGGAGGCGGGCAAGCCCGTCCTGTGCGAGAAGGCCTTCACCCTCAACCGCGCCCAGGCCGCCGAACTGGTGGACCTGGCACGCGAGCGCGGCCTCTTCCTGATGGAGGCCATGTGGATGCGGTGCAACCCCGCCATCAGGAAACTCGTCGAGCTGATCGGCGAGGGCGCGATCGGGCCGGTGACCACCGTGCACGCCGACTTCGGGCTCTCCGTCGCCGTCGAGCCCGGCCACCGGCTCCGCAACCCCGAGCTGGGCGGCGGGGCCCTGCTCGACCTGGGCGTCTATCCGGTCTCCTTCGCCCACATGCTGCTCGGCGGTCCCGGGAAGGTGCAGTCCTGGGCCCGGCTGACCCCCGAGGGCGTGGACGAGAACACCGGCATGCTGTTCGGCTACCCGGACGGCGCCGTCGCGCTGCTGTCCTGCGGCATCGGCACGCACAGCCCGGTCACCGCGTCGGTCTCCGGTCCGCTCGGCCGCATCGAGCTGCCGCACCTGTTCTTCCGCCCCGACACCTTCACCCTCTACCGCACCGGCGGCGAGCCGGAGACCTTCCGCGTCCCCTACGACGGCAACGGCATGAACCACGAGGCCGCCGAGGCCATGCGCTGCCTGCGGGAGGGGCTCCTGGAGAGCCCGCTCGTGCCCTGGCAGGCGACGCTCGAGGTGATGGGGATCATGGACGAGGTCCGGGCGCAGGCGGGGGTGCGCTTCCCCGGGGAGTGAACCGTCAGACGGCCTTCCAGTCGTGGCGCTCCAGGAAGGCCCGGTTGGCGACGGCGTACTCGGCGAAGGCGGTCCGGATCGGCTCCAGCTCCGGGACGTGGGTGCGGAACATCAGGTTCCGGACGCTGTCCTTGTACTCGAGCTCGTACCCGCTGGTCTCCGGGGACGCCTGGACGAAGTGCTCGCCGAAGACGACCAGCGCGACGAACGGATTGTGCGGCCCCATGGTGCCCAGGGTGTCGTGGACCAGCTGGAGGTCGGGGTCGATCACGATCATGCCGTCGCCCGTGTGCATCTGCATGCCCGGGTAGGAGCCCAGCGGCTCCAGGTTGTGCACCAGCCGCCGCTGCGGGTCGTAGCAGACCAGCCCGCACTCCCGGGCCAGCTCGAAGGCCGCCCCCGTCACCTCGTCGGCCCGCTCCGGCTCGACGCTGACGAGGGCGTAGCCGGGCGCGACCTGGTCGGCCTCGGCCAGCCGCCCGGCGAACGCCGCCACCCCGGGGTGCGGCGCGACGGCCTCGGGCTCCCCCCTGCGGAGCGCCCGGAAGGTGTGTTCCGCGTGTTCCCTGGTGATCGGCTCGGGTGTGTGCCAGACGGCCAGTTCGAAGTTCACGCGTCCATCGTCCTACAGCATGCCTTCCCACGGCAGTCCGGGCACCGCCATCACCGTCACCGGACGGGCGCGACCGGGGTTCATGGACCGCTTTCACCCACTTGATCTGGGATTTCACTGAGCCGCAAGCACCGGGCAAGTCCGTTCGAGCAGACTCCGGATCAGGAACCGCCCCGGATGAGGAGGGGCATCGGCTGACGGGGTGGACAAGTGAGCGGAGTTTCGACGCGGCGTGCGGCCGTGGTGGCGGCGCTGGCCGTGACGGGAGCACTCGGATCCCTCGGCACGGCGGCCGCGGAGACCGAGCCGGTCCCCGCGGCGACGCTGATCGCGGCGCAGGCGAACCCCGCCGTGCAGCTGATCCAGACGACCTACTCGGGCCAGGTCACCGTTCCCACCGCGGTCTCGAAGAAGACGTTCGACGACCTGCTGGACGAGGCGCAGAAGCAGGCGCGCAAGGGACGGATCCCCTCCGACAACCTGAGCATCGCCAAGTGGGCGTTCGGCAAGCTCGCCGCCGATCCCGGCAAGTACCTCAAGGCCGGCGGGCCGGAGCGCACCGAGGACGTCACCTTCTCCGGGACGTGCACGGGCTGGTGGATCACCCCCGACGGCCACATGGTCACCGCCGGGCACTGCGTCCAGAACACCCCCGCCCAGATCGAGGCCGGTTTCGCGGAGTACGGCCTGGCCGACCTCACCAAGAAGGACGTCGAGACCGCGCTGAAGGACCTCATGGGCTCGGTCGAACCCGACAAGGAGCTCACCGACCTGGTGACCAAGGTCTTCGTCACGTTCAACACCGACAACCTCGAAGTCTCGGGCACGAAGGTGAAGTACGAGGTGGTCCTGCCGCTCCCCGGCGGAGGCATGAACGCCTCCTCCACCCACCTGCCGATCGATCTCGTCGCGGCGGACGGCACGGGCGGCACCGGCAAGGACGTCGCCCTGCTGAAGCTCGCCGGCGCCCGCAACCTGCCCACCGTGCCGCTCGGCACCGACGGCGACGTGCGGGTCGGCAACGCCCTCTACGCCGTCGGCTTCCCGGGGACGGTCAACCGCGACGAGGGCCTGACCGAGAAGTCCCGGCTCTACCCCGCGATCACCGAGGGCGCCTACAGCGCCCTGCGCGAGACCACCTCGGGCGTGCCGTACATCCAGGCGCAGACCCCCATCTACGGCGGGAACTCCGGCGGGCCGGTCTTCAACGCCGAGGGCAAGGTCGTCGCGCTCGTCTCCGCCACGTACCTCAACGAGACCCAGACCGAGCGCCAGGAGAACCAGAGCCTGTTCTTCCCCATCGGTCAGATCAACGAGTTCCTGGCGGCCCAGGGGGTCACCCCCCAGGAATCGCCGGCCACCCGGACCTACAACGCCGCGCTGAACGACTTCTTCGCCGACCGGTACAGCCTGGCCGTCGCGGGCTTCAAGGAGACGCTCGGTCTCTACCCGCTGCACCCGTACGCCGCCGGCTACATCAAGGAGTCGCAGGAGGCCATCGCCGCCGGCCGGGACAGCTCGTCCGGCGCGCCGTCGAGTTCTCCGCAGCCTGACGCGAACGCCGTTCCGGACGCGGGCGCCACGGCTCCGCCGGCCGCCTCCGCCGCCCCGGACGCGTCCGCGACCCCGGCGCCCGGCACCGCCGCGGCGAACGCCGACGCGTCACCGGCCCCCGTTCCCTCCATCGAGACCGAGCCGGTCGCGGCCGAGGAAGGGCTGATGAACAAGCCGATGGCGCTCGTCGGAATCTTCGGCAGCGCGCTGCTGGTGCTCTTCGCGCTCGGCGGCCTGCTCATGGCCCTCCACCGCCGGAAGCTCGCCACCGCCACGCCCTCGGGCCCGGCACTCCAGCCCTCCACAGCCGGCTCCGCCCCTGCCGCCCTGCCGGCCCCCTTCCCGTTCGGCCCGGGTGCCTTCGCCCAGGCCGCACCGGACGGCGTCACCCCGCAGACGGCTCCGCCGGCCGCGCCGTACGCTCCGGCACCGGGCACGCCCGACCCCGCGGCGACCCGGGTCTACCCCCGCAACCCGGCCACCCCGTACGCCAACGCCCCGGTCCCGCCGCCCCCGAACGGCCACCCCGGCAATCGGCCCGGTCAGGTCTGACCCGCGACCGGAACCGTTCACCCTCTGAAGACTCCGCCGCCGCCGGAGGCCATCTCGGCCGGTGGCGGCGGAGGCCGCTCCCGGCCTCGGGGACGATGACGCGAGAACAGGCGCGCCCTGCGCAGGGTGCGCCTGAACCACGCGATGTCGAACCGTCCCCGCCGTACGGCCCGCACGAAGGCCGTCCACTCCTCGGCGTCGAATGTCAGGACCGGTCCGGTGCCGCCGTTCTTGCTGTCACGCACCCCCACTCGGCTGCCGTCGAAAGCCACCTCCAGGCAGTTTCCGCCGTTACACGGACGATGCCAGACGCTGGCGTTGAACGGAGAGTTCTCCGTCATGCGCTCTCCCAGAAAGATCGGCTACATGGAGATGCAGGCGCCGTGTCGGAAGTAGCGTAATATACCCACTTACAAATTTAATGTCTCTTTTGGGCGCTAAAGTGTACCGGGGCCGGGTGTGCCGGCCCCGGTACCACAGAGGATCGCTCAGGCGAGATCGTATGCACCCTGCTTGACGGCCCGGGTGAAGGCGAGCCACTCGCTGTGGGAATAGCGCAGCATGCCGTTGTCCGGGTGCTTGGAGTCCCGAACGACGATCATGTTGTCTGCGAAGGCGACTTGGACGCATCCGCCCCCGTTGCAGCGGGAGGAGATGCGCCAATCCAGTGAAGGATTGGTGACGCCCTGCGGTGAGCTCATTGAAACTCCTGGAATCTACTGGAACAATGTGATGCGTCTTCCAGGTGATTCCAGTGTGACCCAGGAGTTCGTATGTCTCTTTTGCGAACTCTCGCCTGGTCTAGGGTTTGTATATCTGCATCATCTCCGCTATGCGTCTCAGTGACGCCCGTGGGTCCAGCGCCGCGGCACGGATCTGATCGATGGCCTCACGGAACACGCTGAGCTCGCTGGGCTTCTCCAGCCACTCGTTTCCCGTGAGGATTTCGAGGTGGACCACCGCCGGCAACCTGTCGTCGGGGATCTCGAAGTAGACGAAGGGGTCCCCCGCTCCCATGTAGGCGCCCACGTGGAAGGGGATGACCTGGAGGGTCACGTGGGGTGCCTGTGCGGTCTCCAGGACCCGTTCCAGTTGCGCGCGCATGACCTGGGCGCCTCCCACCTCGCGGTGGAGCACCGCCTCGTCGATGAAGGTCCAGTAGCGGGGAGGGCTCTCCCTCGACAGGAGTTGCTGGCGTTTGACCCGGGCGGTGACACGCCGTTCCAGCACATCCGGGGTCATCCGTGGCAGCAGCCCTTGAATCAGAGCGCGGGCGTAGTCCTCCGTCTGCAACAGGCCGGGAAAGTATGCGGTCTGGAACTCGGTGATGGATGAGGCGGCCGACTCGAAATCCATGTAGGTGTAGAGCGCGTCGTCTCCGAGGTCGCCGTACTGGTGTTTCAGGCCCGGCTGCCGTACCTCGCGTGCCAGCGTCATAAGGCGATTGATCAGCTCCTGGTCGGTGACGCCGTATATTCGCAGGAGATCGCGTACGTCCCTCTGGCTGGCGGAACGTTGTGCCGTTTCTATGCGGCTGATCTTCGGGGGGCTGCACAACAGCTCCTGAGCGGCTTGCTCAACTGTCAGCCCTGCTGCTTTGCGCAACTCTCGCAACTTTCCGGCAAGTTGACGGCGACGGAGGGTCGCGTTGGTCTCAGCCATCGGCTCCACCTCTCCTTGGGGTTGCCGACGAGCCGTCGAGCCGCAGGTGGAAACAGATCTTACCGCTCCCCGGTGTTCCTGCGGCAAGAACCGTCGGAAAAATCTCTTTGGTAATTGCCAAATCGCGTTTGCCTATGGAACAAACCAGGGTAAATGTCCTTAAAGGGCCCTGGTGGGCGAACCTTCAAGGGGGTGCTGTTGTGAAGCAGCACATCGAGATCCGAGGCGGTCACTGGATCGGCGTACGAGGCATGCTGGCCCTCTGGCTGCGGGCGCTGGAGGACCGGATCTTCGGAGAGATCGACGCGTTCGCGTGGGTGCAGGGGTGGGAGATCGACCGCCGGAGGGTGCTGCGCCGGGTCTACCGGGACCCCGGGTTCGAGGCCCTGCAGGAGTGCGGCCTGTGCCGGGGTGAGGGCACGACCGCCGCGGAGAAGCGGTGCCCGCTCTGCGACGGGACCGGGCGGATCGACCGGGGCCGGAGCCGGGGCCTAAAGGGGAGGCCTGGTGCCGTCAGTCTTGGGCGGCCGGAATAGGGCTGGGGCGGGAGCGGGCGACCGGGATGGGCGGGGTGGGGGCGGTCGGCTGGGGCAAACAGGATGAAGGGCTACTATCGGCGCATCTGCGAGCGAGGTGGCCGGGGTGGACTTTCGGGTGCTGGGACCGGTCGGGGTGATCGGTGACGATGGGACGTCCCTGGACACAGGGCCCCACCAGCAGCGGGTGGTGCTGGCCCTGTGCATGCTCGCCATTCCCCAGCCGGTCCCGCTGAACCGCATGATCGACGTCCTCTGGGAGGACGAGCCGCCTCCCGGGGCGGTCAACACCGTTCAGGCCTACGTCTCCAAGCTCCGCCGGGTCCTCGAACCCGGCCGGCGGCGGAACACGCCCCCCGCGGTCCTGGTCAGCAGGCCCGGCGGCTACGCCCTGGACGTCCCCGCGGACGCGTTCGACCTGGGCCGGGCGCGCGCGCACGCGGCCGAGGGCGGGCGCAGGGCCGCCGCCGGGGACCACCGGGGTGCGGGAGAGGAGTTCCGGCGGGCGCTGGAGGAGTGGCGGGGGGAGCCGCTGGCCGACTTCGCGCAAGCCCCCTGGGCGGAGGGCGAGACCGCCCACCTGGCCGAGTTCCGGCTGACCCTGGAGGAGGACGCCGCCGAGGCGGACCTCGCGCTGGGGCGGGGTGAGGCGCTCACCGGGCGGCTGTCCCGGCTGGTGGCGGCCCACCCGCTGCGGGAACGGCTCCGCGTGCTGGGCGCGCACGCGCTCTACCAGGCCGGGAGGCAGGCCGACGCGCTGGCCGTCCTCGCCGAGGGCCGCAGGCTGCTGGTGGAGGACCTCGGGCTGGACCCCGGTCCCCGGTCGCGGGAGATGGAGCGGCGCATCCTCGCCCAGGATCCCGCGCTCACGCCCCGGGTCCACGTCACGGCGGAGGCGCCCCGGCTGGTCGGCCGGGAGGCGGAGACCGCGGAACTGCGCCGGGCGGTCGCGGAGGACGGCCACCGGGTGGTGCTGCTGGCCGGGGAGCCGGGAATCGGCAAGACCAGCCTGGCCGAGCAGGCCGCCGCCACTGCCGAGGCCCTCGGCCGCCGGGTGGTCTGGGGCCGCTGCTGGGACGGGACCGGCGCGCCGCCGTTCTGGCCGTGGACGCAGGCCGTACAGGAACTCGCCGGTGCCGGGGGCGGGGGCGGGCTGGGGCGGCTCGCCGGGGGCGGGCGGTTCGAGCTCTACGAGGCGTTCGCCGGGCTGCTGAACGAGCACGGCCGGGTCCTGGTCGTCCTCGACGACCTCCAGTGGGCCGACGCCTCCTCGCTGCGGCTGCTGGAGTTCCTCGCCACGACCCGGCTCTGTCCCGGGCTGACCGTGATCGCGACCTACCGCGACACCGACGTGCGGCCCGGTGGAGCGCTGGAGCACGCCCTCGGTGCGCTGGTACGGCTCCCGCACGTGCGGCGATTCGTGCTGCGCGGGCTGGACGAGACCGAGATCCGTCACTACCTCGGCAGAGCCGGGGCCGACCCGGAACGCGCGGCCGAGATGGCCCGGCTCACCGCCGGGAACCCGTTCTTCCTCGGCGAGGTCCTGCACCTGGGCGAGACCCCCGGAGAACTCTCGGACGTCGTCCGGGGGCGGATGGCCGGCCTGCCGCCGGACACCGAGGAGGTGCTCACCGCCGCCGCCCTGCTCGGCAGGGACGCGGCCACCGACATCCTGCTCCGGGTGGTCGAGCCGCCCGAGGACCGGGTGCTCGACATCCTCGACGCCGCGGTCCGGGCCCGGCTGCTGGCCGAGGGCGACGGGCCGGTCTTCCGGTTCGTCCACGACATCGTCCGCGACGTGCTGCGCGAGGCGCTGCCCCCGGTACGCCGCAGGCGCCTGCACACCCGGATCGCGGAGGTGCTGGAAGAGCGGAGCGGCACCCGCCTCACCGAGATCGCCCACCACTACCGCGAGGGCGTCCTGGGCGCGCGCATGACGGGCAGGGCCATCGGCTACACCCGGCGCGCCGCGGCCCAGGCGACGGCGCAGTTCGCCCATGAGGACGCGGTGGAGCACCTGGAGCGGGCGATCGCGCTGATCGACCGGTTGCCCAGGTCGGACGACGCGCTCCGCTGCGACCTCCTGCTGGACCTGGCCGAGGCGCAGGCGGCGGCGGGGATGAGCACCGCCGCGCACGCCTCGCTGGAGAGCGCCGCGGGGATCGCCGAGGAGCTCGGCGACGACAACCGGCTGGCCCGGGCGGCGCTGGGCCTGTCCGACCAGATCTACCTCGCCATGTACGAGGAGGTGACCGGGGTCGAGCGGCTCGCCGGGCGCATCGACCGGGCGCTCGCCTCGGACCTGGCCGAGGAGTCGCCCTGGCGGGCCCGCCTGCTGGCCGCCTCGGCGTTCATCGGTTCCACCGGGCGGCCGGTCGAACGGAGCCGGGAGCTGGCGGCGCAGGCCGTACGGCTGGCCCGTCGCGCCGGGGACGACCAGACCCTGTCCAGGACGCTGATCGTGCAGGAGCTGCTGCTGCGGACCGGCCACGACCACGATCTCAGGCGGGAGGTCGTCGAGGAGATCATCGAGATCGGAATCCGCACCGGGGACCTGGTGACCGAGTGGATCGGGCGGGAGGCCGAGTACGTCCGGCTGATCGCACAGGGCACGACCGGGGGAGCGGAACGGACGCTGGCCTGGCTGCGGGAGACCGCGGCCAGGATCCGGCTCCCCTCGATGATCAGCCTGGCCGCCTGGCAGGCCGCGGTCCACGCCTACCTGACCGGGCGGCCGGCCGAGGCGCTGGCGGCGGCGGAGGAGTCCGGCGCGGTCTACCCGGAGGGCGCGCTCGGCCGCGGCGACGCGCGGCTGCGCAGCGAGACGTTCCGCTTCCTGGCGCTGCGGCGGGAGGGGCGTGCGGCCGAGGCGCTGGCCCTGGCCGAGGAGATCCTCGCCCTGCGCCCCGGTCAGCGGCCCTGGCGGATCCTGCGCTGCCTGGCCCTGACCGACCTCGGCCGCTCCGAGGGGGCGCGACCCGGCAAGGCGTGGGTCGGGGAGGCGCGGGCCGAGTTCGCCGGGTTCGCCCGCGACGGCTTCGCGGAGATCCTGCCCGACCTGTCCTACCGGTTCGTCGCCGACGCCCTCGGCGAGATCTGCTCCGTTCTCGGAGACGTCGAGGCGGGCCGGGTCCTCTACGGTCACCTGGCACCGGAGGCCGGACGGCTGCTCGGCTGGTCGGTAGCCGATCTGTGCATGGCCCGGTTGGCCCTGCTGGACGGTGACCGGAAGCGCGCCGGGGAGCACCTGCGGGCCGCCCAGGGATTCGTCCGCCGCGCCGGGGTGCGAGCCTACGACCTGGCCCTGGACGCCCTGGCGGAGGAGTTGTCGGCCTGATGGGGCCCCAGGTGGCCGTTCGGCCACCCGCGGCCGACCGACAATACCCATTTAGTCGGGAATAAGAGTACATCTAGTGGGCAGTGGAGCGACGATCTCCGAAGCAATCGCGGATCGTTCCCCGAAGCGATCGGATTGTGACGGCTCTGACCGTGGGACTCAGATCGGAAAGGGACGGGTCCGTGGGATTCAGATCGGAAAAGGACGGGTCAAGGGTCGCCCTCGTCGCGCTGGGCAGCGAAGTGGTCCGCTGCGGGTTGCGCACCATGCTGCGGGAGCTGGGAGCGGTCGATGACGTGATCGAGAGCGACAATCTCGATCAGAGCATAGAACTGCTGGACTCCGGCCGTCCCACGCTGCTGATCCTGAGCAGCGGCGACCAGCCGCACCAGGCCGAGAAGCTCGCCCGCACGGCGACCGACCTCGGCGTGCGGGTGCTGCTGGTGCTCCGCGCCGCCAGCGACCAGACACTGGCGGCGGTGGCGGCCATCCCCGCCGACGGTTACCTGCTGGAACACGCGCTGACCCGCGAGGCGCTGCTGAGCGCGCTGAGCGACCTCGAAAGCGGGCTGGTGCCGATGCCGGGTCCGGTGGCACGCACGCTGATCGCCCAGATCAGTCCGGCCCCCAGGCCCCGACGGGACCCGCCCGTCGCGGTACGGCCGGGCGACCCGCGGTCCGTCCCGCTGAGCTGCCGCGAGATGGAGGCGCTGAAGCTGATGGTGGAGGGACTGAGCAACAAGCAGATCGCCCGCCGGCTGGGCATCTCCGAACACGGCGCCAAACGGCACGTCGCCAACATCCTGGCCAAGCTCAACTGCCCGAACAGGACGCTGGCGGCGGCGACGGCGATCAGTCGCGGACTGGTTCCCGATCCGGGGAGCGCGCGGCGAGTCCGGACGCGCTGAGCCCGCTGTCCTCCCGGGCCAGCCCGCTGTCCCGGGAGGACAGCCCGCGCAGCGGCGCCCTGGCCTTCAGGAGCATCTCCTCGAACTCCGCGACGGGGTCGGAGTCCAGCACGATGGCGCCGCCCGCCCCGACCGACAGCCACCCGCGGCGCGCCACCGCGGTGCGGATGACGATGTTGAGGTCGGCGGTGCCGTCCAGGCCGAAGAAGCCGAGGGCGCCGGAGTACACGCCGCGGGCCCGTCCTTCCAGACGGTCGATGATCTCCATGGTGCGCAGCTTCGGCGCCCCGGTCATCGAACCGCCGGGAAAGCACGTCCGCGCGGCCTGGACGGCGCTGACGCCCTCCTGCAGGCGCCCGCGCACGGTCGAGACGAGCTGGTGCACGGTCTCGTAGGACTCCACCACCATGAAACCCGGCACGTGCACCGAACCGATGTCGCAGATGCGGCCCAGGTCGTTGCGGAGCAGATCCACGATCATGAGGTTCTCCGCCCTGGTCTTGTCGGAGGTGGCCAGCTCCTCGCGCAGGGCGGCGTCCAGGCGCGCCTCGGGGACGCGCGGCGCGGTGCCCTTGATCGGCTTGGATTCGGCCATCCTGTCCCGGTCGACCTTCAAGAAGCGCTCGGGCGAGGAGCACAGCACGTGCATGTCGCCCAGGCTCAAGTAGGCGGCGTAGGGGGCGGGGTTGAGCCGCCGCTGGGCCAGGTAGAGCCGGTAGGGGGAACCGCCGAAGGGGATCTCCGCGGTGTTGGTCAGGCAGACCTCGTAGCTCTCCCCGGCGCGCAGCAGCCGCAGGCACTCCTCGATGTCGGCCAGGTAGCGCTCGCGGGGCCGTACCAGCCATGGTTCGGGGTCGAACTCCGGGCCCGGCTCGGCGGGCGGCTGCGCGAGCTGCCTGTTCCTGCGGCAGACGGCGGCGGCCCGCGCCACCCAGGAGCGCGCCGCGGCCCGGCTGTCGCGTTCACCGTCGGTGAGCGCCAGCGCCCACGTCTCGCCGGTCTGATGGTCGATCGCCACGAATCTGGAGGCCGACATCCACACCGCGTCGGGGAAGGGGGAGACGTGCGCGGCCGAGGCGCCGCAGTCGCGCTTGAGCTCGTAGCCGAAGTAGCCGACGTAGCCCCCGTTCAGGTCGAACGGGAGCGCCGGATCGCTGGGGACGGCCCGTGCCTTCAGACGCGCGTCGAGCACGTCGAAGATCGAGGAGAAGACCGCCGACTCGATGCCGCCCGAGCGCACCAGCACGCTGTCGGAACCCGGCTGGCAGCACAGGACCTCGCCGTGCGGGCCGCCGGCGTCGCCGAGGAAGGAGAATCGGGCCAGCCCGGTCTCGGCCCGGCTGCTGTCCAGCCAGAAGGCGTACGGCTCGGCGGCGAACAGCTCGGTGAAGACCGCCTCGGCGTCGGAGACGCCGTAGACCCGCTCGGCCTCCAGCGACCAGCGCGGCTCACCGGCCCGGCGCGGCGTGAGGACGGCTCCGGCCCCGGACCCGGCGGACTCCCTGTACTCCAGGGCCAGGTCGCGGAAGTTGCGCAGCAACGTGGGCCCGTACTCGGTGGAGATCGACTCCGGATGGAACTGCACGCCCCACCAGGGCATCGTGCGGTGCCGCAGGCCCATGACGACCGAGTCGGCCGTCCACGCGGTGATCTCCAGGTCGTCGGGCGCCGGCGTGGCCACGCACAACGAGTGGTAGCGCACCGCGTGGAAGCCCTGGGGCAGGCCGCGGAACAGGTCACGGCCGCAGTGCCTGATCTCCTCCACGTAGCCGTGGATCGGCGCGGGCGCGGGTACCACGTCGGCGCCCGAGAGCCAGGCCAGCGCCTGGTGGCCCAGGCAGACGCCCAGCACGGGCAGCCCGGAGTCGCGGATCAGGTCCATCGTGACGCCGACGTCGCGGTCCCGCTGCGGCCGACCGGGGCCGGGGGAGACGATGAGCGCGTCGAAGCGGCTCAGATCCAGCTCCGCCCAGCCGGGGTCGTCATTGGTCAGCACCACCGGCTCCACGCCGTACACCTGCGCGGCGAGCTGGAACAGGTTGTAGGTGTAGGAGTCGTAGTTGTCGACGATCAGTGTGCGCACGGTCATTCCCAGAGGTGGGGGGCGGGCAGGACGGTGCGGTGCCGTACGGCCTGCTGCCACTCCGCGGCGCGCGCCGAGATCCTGCCCGGCCTCGTACGGCCGGCGCGGTCGATCCAGGCGCGCACCGGGCGCAGCCCGTGCAGGGCGTTCAGCGTCCAGACCTCCAGTTCGGGCACCTCGTCCAAGGTGACGCGGTCGTGCCTGACGGGGAAGTTCCAGCAGGCGGCCAGCCGCTCCAGGTGGTCCCTGGTGACGGAGGGCAGGACCGGCAGCGTCGCCTCCGGCACGCAGAGAGTCCCGCCGCGCCACCACACCAGCGCGCTGTGCGCGGTCTCCAGCACGGTCCCGTCGGCGTCGTGCAGCAGGGCGTCGTCGGCGCCCGCCGCCTCGGCCCGGTCCCGGAGCCGGGCCAGGACCCGCAGGTCGGGACCCTTGACGGTGGGACGGCGGCGGGGATCGGGCTCCGGCGGCGTCCAGAGCGTCACCTCCCCGGGCGCGTGTTCGGGCGCGGGCCTGGGCCACAGGGCCAGCAGTGGCTCGGCGCCGCCGTACGCCTCGATCCGCGGGAACCAGCGGCCGTGTCCGGGCAGCCACTGCCACACCTCGTCCAGGAAGCGGCGGACGGCGGCGGACGGCAGTTCGGGCACGAGCTGCTCGCAGGAGCGCAGGAAACGCCGCCCGTGCAGTGCCAGATCGCGCACCCGGCCCTCGGCGACCAGCCAGGAGTCGACGACCGCGGGCTCGCCCTGCGGCGGCCCCGCCGCGGGGGACAGGCCGGACCGCTCCGTCCACACCAGGCGCTCGCCCGTCAGTCCCCGGACGGGACCGGTGAGAACAGCCACCATGTGATCACCACTTTCCCTGGCGCACCGCGAAGCGGCGCAGCTTGCCGGTCGGGGTGCGCGGCAGCCTCGCGCAGAGATGCACACTACGCGGCACTTTGTACGGGCTCAGCCGCAGCCGGGCCAGGCCGATCAGCTCGCTTTCCAGGACGGCGGGATCGACAGCGCCCGGCTGCGCGGGTACCACGAAGGCGCGCAGCTTGGCGGCGCCGCGCTCGTCGGGGATGGCGGCCACCGCGACCTCGGCCACCGCGGGGTGCTCGGCCAGCACCTGCTCGATTTCGAGGGGGGAGACGGTGATGCCGCCCACCATCTCCATGTCGTCGTTGCGGCCGCAGTGCCTCAGGGCCCCGCCGTCGACGTATTCGGCCAGGTCGCCGGTGCGCAGCCAGCCGCCGCGCAGCACCTTGGCGGTCTGCTCCGGCCGTCCCAGATACTCGATCATGACGGAGGCTCCGCGCACCCAGATCTCGCCCCGGCCGAGGGTGATCTGGGCACCGTTCTTGTCCCGCAGCATGATCTCGTACCCCGGCAGGGGACGGCCGATGGTGCCCGGCTCGTCGCTCCAGGCGGTGTTGGAGCAGAAGGCGTGGCCGACCTCGGTCGAGCCGAGCTGGTCCAGGACCGGGGCGCCGAGCAGGTCGCGTGCCCGGGCGCCGAGGGAGACGGCCAGCGGCTCACCGGCGGAGACGGCCAGCCGTACCGAGGAGAAGGCGTCGGGCCGGCACTCCGCCAGCATGTTGGCGTAGGCGGACGGCACGCCGTACAGCAGCGTCACGCCGTATCGCTCGACGGTCTGGGCGATCTCCACCGGTGTGGGCCGGTGCGGCAGCAGGACCGCGGAGGAGCCGGAGAAGAGGGGGAAGACCAGCGCGTTGCCCAGGCCGTAGGCGAAGAACAGCTTCGAGACCGACAACGTCACGTCGTCGCGCCACACGCCCACCACGCCCTCGCCCGCCGCGCGCTGGTAGCGGGCGAGGTCGGCGTGGCGGTGCAGCGCCGCCTTGGGCACGCCCGTGGTGCCGGAGGTGTACTGCGCGTACAGCGGCGTCTCGCCGGTGACATCGGCGGCCGGACCGGCCGGAGCGCTCGCGGCCAGCCGCATCAGGCGCTCCCCGGTCAGCACGGCGGTGCCGGTGAAGCGGCCGGTGAGATGGTCGTCCGTCACGACGAGGCGGGCCCGGCAGTCGTCGGCCATGAAGGCGTGGTCGTCGGGGGTCAGGTCGGGGTTGACGGGGACGGCCACCGCCCCCAGCCGGGCGGTGGCCAGGAACGCCGCCACCCAGACGATGCCGTCGCCCATCGCGATCAGCACCCGGTCGCCGGGGCGGACGCCGTGATCGACGAGGACCTGGGCGGCGGCGGCCGCCAGAGTGTGCACCTCGCCATGCGTCCAGGAGCGTTCGGGGGTGTGGAAGGCGGGCAGTTCCCACCAGCCCTCGCGGCGGGCCTTCGCGGCCAGGTGCACCGCGCAGTTGGCGGTGGACGAGCCCGTGGGAGCCGGGGCGCCCGTGGAGGTCGGAAGGGCTGCGGCGATCGGCGCGTCCGCGGAAGGCGGGGAGCCCACCGCGCCGTCGGCGGAGACCCGCGGGCGGACGGGGCTCCGGCCGGGCAGGACCTCAGGCATGGCGTGACCTCCTCGGCAGGTCGAGGGGGGCGATGAGGAAGGAGCCGTCCAGCGGGCCGATCGGCCACCAGCCGTGCATGATCAGGTCGGCGAGCGCGTCGTCGCGGTCGTCGGCCAGCGAGGTGGCGACCAGGGTGCCGAGCAGCCAGAGGATCGCACCGGACTGCGTCAGCGCGTCGGCGTCGCCGGGATCGGCGGGATGCAGGCGCGGGGTGGCGACCAGCATCGCCACGTGCTCGGCCAGGTCGAGCCGGTCCTCGCGGCCCGCGTCGACGAGCCGCCCGCGGGCGTCGGAACGCCGGCTCTCCAGCCAGACCAGCCAGCCCGGGTCCACGCGGTCCAGGAGCGTCGCCGGCGCTTCCCGCACGAGCCGCACCGGCAGGCCCGCCACCTCGCCCGGCACCCCGCCCGGCACCCCGCTGCCGGCTTCCGGCCGTGGCCGCGCGCCGGCCGGCGGCACGTGCTCGGACGCCGGCGGCACGTGCGTGGTCAGCGCATCGAGGAGGGCGGCGACGCGGCGGCCACCCGTCCCGAGGTCTTCGGCCAGTTCCCGGGGCGGGGTGCTCAGCTCGTAGTACCGTGCCATCGCGTCTCCACCTCCGGATAGTCAAGCCCGAGATCGTCGCAGAGCAGCGCCCGGGTGCGGCGGATGAACTCCGCCCGTGACTCGTCGTTGGTCAGCCGCTTGATCCCCCACGCGCGGAAGATCTCGTTGTTCCTGGAGTCGCTGCGGCCGAAGAACGGCACCGTCATCGTGATGAGACGGTGCGCGGAGGAGCGCACCTCCTCACGGGTGGCCGGATCCGCGGCCAGCCGCCTGGCGCTCGTGGCGCCGAACCGGACGTGGAACCGCTCTTCCGGCATCAGCGACCGGCACAGCTCCCGCAGCGGCACATAGGAGCACTCGCACAGGTCTTCCATCAGCACGATCTCAGCCAGGTCGACGATCGCCTTGGTCATCACGTAATCAGTCCAGGACGTCACCTGGTAATCGAAGACCGAGAGCGGCGGACGGCTGTGGGCGTCCTCGAGTCCGAGCTCGTTGGCGAGCTTGTTGAATTTCAAATGGTGGCCGTATTCCTCCATGGCCATTCTGCAGGCCAGCCATTTCTCGCGGGGAGTGGGCGCAAGGGAAATGGACGGCTCGTCGAACACCGCCGCGCCCGCCGCCTCGTTGCGCACGTGACTGTTAATGATCTTTCCGAGCGCGGTGACGTACTCCTCGCCGAGCGCGTGGGCCTCGGCGGCGCTGGGGACGTCGCGCGTGAGCGTCTGCGGCACGTCGCCTCCTTTCGGGTCCACCGCCGGAGGTTAGGAAGGGCCCGGATCAAGAGGCAAGTGCCCGGACGGCCACCCCGAAAGAGGGGGGGCCACATCTGCGGGTCATATCGAACGGGTACGTTTACCGGATCTCCGCTGACCATCCGCACCCGGTCGGTCAGTTAGGTAAGGCAAACTTAATCGCTGAATGGCCAGTCGGTCCAGCCCCCAGGAAATTTTTCGATTTGTCAAGCGCGGGCTGGATATGTCAGCTTCCCTGGCATGACGGAAACGCAGACGCGTGATTCCCGCATGTCCGCGAGAAGGCCGCTCCGCATGTCCGTACAGGGCCGGGCACTGCCCGTCGAGGAGATGGAAGCGGCCGTCAGCGAGCTGACCGGGCTCCCCTGCCGTGCGCTGCAGACCGTTCCCGGCGGCGGGACGACTCTCCTGGTGGAGGCCGTGCCGGGAACCGAGCCCACGGCGCGGCAGATACGGGCGGCCGTCCTGGACGCCTGCGGAGTGGTGGTGGAGACGGTCGCGGTGACCGCCCCGGGATCCCTGGACGAGGACCGGGCCGGCCTGGTGGCCCGTTTCCGCCGCAACCTGCTGCCGGTACGCGCCGTCGACACCCTGGCGGTTCCGCCCGCCGCGCCCGGAACCGCCTCCGGAGCCGTACCCGGAGCGGCGGTCCCCGCGGCGCCCGAGGTCCCCGCGGCGCCCGAGGCCGCCGCGACTCCCTCGGCGCCCGCGGCCACGCCCACCGGGCGCGAGGCCGGGGCCGGGTCCGCCGGTGTCCGTGCCCCGCGGCCCTCCCGCGACCCCCTCACCCTGGAGGAGATCACCCGCGCCGCGGCCGACCTCCTCGGTGTCCCCCCGCACGACCTCGACCCGGCCGGGGACCTCATCTCGCAGGGCATGGACTCGATCCGCGTCATGCAGCTCGCCAACGACTGGCAGCGCCAGGGCGTCAAGGTCAAGTTCGCCGACCTCATGGAGTCGCCCACGGTCGCCTCCTGGCACGCGCTGCTGCAGGAGAAGGGCCGCCCGGACGGCGCGACCGTCCCGTCCCCCGAGAACGGGACGGCCGGCCGGCAGGACGAGCCGGTCGACCGCTACGCGCCCTTCAGCCTGACCCCGCTGCAGCACGCCTACTGGTTCGGCCGTCGCGACCGCCAGGTGCTCGGCGGCGTCGGGTGCCACTTCTACGTCGAGTTCGACGGTCACGGCATCGACCCCCGGGCCCTGGAGAGTGCCGTGCACGCGCTGTTCGAGCGGCACGACCTGCTGCGCGCCCGGTTCCTCGGCGACGGCACCCAGCAGATCCTGCCGCGCACCCCGTGGCCGGGCCTGACCGTTCACGACCTGCGCACCGGGAAGGACCCGCGCACCGGGAAGGACGCCGAGAGGTACCTGCTGGAGCTGCGCGAACGGCTGTCACATCGCCGCCTGGAGGTCGAGCGCGGCGAGGTCCTCGACCTGGCGCTCTCGCTGCTGCCCGGCGGAGCCCACCGTCTCCACGCCAACATCGACCTCCTCGTCGCCGACGTGCGCAGCATCCAGATCCTGCTGGAGGACCTGGCCGTCCTCTACCGCGGCGAGGGCGCCGAGCTGCCGCCGCTGACCTCCACCTTCCCCGGCTACCTCGCCGAGCGCGACCGGCTGCGCGCCGGGGACCGCGAGGCCGACCGCCGCTACTGGGCGGCCCGCCTTCCCGAACTGCCGCCCGCTCCGCCCCTTCCGCTGGCCGTCGAGCCGGACAAGGTGGAACGCGTCCGGGTGGTGCGCCGCGATCGCAGGCTCACCGCCGGGGAACGCGAGCGGCTGGCCGAGCGCGCCCGCACGTACGGCGTCACGCTGCCGATGGTCATGGCCGCCGCGCTGGCCGAGGTCGTCGGCGCGTGGAGCGGCGCCTCCCGCTTCGTGCTCAACGCCCCGCTCTTCGACCGGCAGGCGCTCCACCCCGACGTGGACCGCATGGTGGCCGACTTCACCAACCTCATCCTGCTGGAGGTGGACCTGTCGCGGCCGCAGACGTTCGCGGAGAGGGTGGCGTCGCTGCAGGCGCGCTTCCAGCGCGACGTGTCACACGCGGCCTACTCCGGTGTGGAGGTGCTGCGCGATCTCAACCGGGGCGGCCGTCACGACCAGGTGACGGCGCCGGTGGTGTTCACCAGCGCGCTGGGCATGGGTGACCTGGTCGGCGCGGACGTGCAGCGCAGTCTGGGCCGGCTGGGCTGGATGCTCTCCCAGACGCCGCAGGTCTGGCTGGATCACCAGGTGGTCGAGGTGGACGGCGGGCTGCTGGTCAACTGGGACGCGGTGGAGGAGCTCTTCCCGCCCGGCGTCCTGGACGGCATGGCCGGTGGGTACGACCGCCTGCTCGACTGGCTCCTGGAGCACGACTGGGACGCTCCCGCGCCGTCGCTCGTGCCGCCGTCACAGCTCGCCGTCCGTGCGGAGGTCAACGACACCGCCGCCCCCCTGCCGGAGGGGACGCTGCACGGGGGGTTCTTCGCGGTGGCGCGGCGGGATCCGGGGCGGGTGGCGATCTGCCCGGATGTCTCCTACGGGGTGCTGGCCGAGCGGGCGTTGCGGGTGGCGGGGTATCTGCGCGGGCGGGGCGTGCGCGAGGGGGACGCGGTGGCGGTGTCGCTGCCCAAGGGTCCCGACCAGGTGGCCGCGGTGCTGGGGGTGCTGGCCGCCGGGGCGCTGTACGTCCCCATCGGCGTCGACCAGCCCAGGCTGCGCCGCGAGCGGATGCTCCAGCGGGCCGGCGCGCACCTGGAGATCACCGGCCTGTCGGAGGCGTTGGCGGCTGAGCCGCTCGCGGCGCCGGTGGAGGTCGATCCTGATTCCAGTGCGTATGTCATCTTCACCTCTGGTTCCACCGGTGAGCCCAAGGGCGTGGAGGTCTCCCACCGGGCCGCGCTCAACACGATCGAAGATGTCAACCGGCGTTTCGGGGTCGGTGCCGATGATCGTGTCCTGGCCGTTTCGGCGCTGGATTTCGATCTGTCGGTGTGGGATGTGTTCGGGCTGCTGTCGGTGGGCGGGTCGCTGGTGATGGTGGCCGAGGAGGAGCGCCGGGACGCGGTGTGCTGGGCGCGGCTGGTGGCCGAGCATCGGGTGACGGTGTGGAACTCGGTTCCGGCGTTGCTGGACATGCTGCTGGTGGCCGAGCGGGGGCAGCTGGGGTCGTTGCGGCTGGCGCTGGTGTCGGGGGACTGGGTGCCGCTGGATCTGTCGGGGCGGCTGGCGCAGGTGGCGCCGGGTTGTGAGCTGGTGGGGCTGGGCGGGGCCACGGAGGCGGCGATCTGGTCGAACTTCTGCCGGGTGCCGGCGCGGGTGCCCGAGCAGTGGGTGTCGGTGCCGTACGGGCGTCCGCTGGCCAATCAGTGTTTCCGGGTGGTCGACGGGCTGGGGCGTGATTGCCCGGACTGGGTGGCGGGGGAGTTGTGGATCGGCGGGGCCGGGGTGGCCACGGGGTATCGGGGGGATGCGCAGGCCACGGCGGCGAAGTTCGTGCAGCGGGAGGGGGTGCGCTGGTATCGCACCGGGGATGTGGGCCGGTATTGGCCTGATGGCACGTTGGAGTTTTTGGGTCGGGTCGATCATCAGGTGAAGGTGCGGGGGCACCGGATCGAGTTGGGGGAGATCGAGGCGGCGTTGCTGGCGCATCCGCGGGTGGCGCGGGCGGTGGCGGTGACGGTGGGGGGTGCGTCGGGTGGTCCGGGGCGGCGGTTGGCCGCGCTGGTGGTACCGGCCGACAAGCCCAAGGAGGCCCGCCCCGGCGACCCGGCCGCAGACCCCGCTGCCGATCTCGACGGCTCCCTTGACGGGTCCCTCACCGAGGACGAGCTGCGCGACTGGCTCACCGAACGGCTCCCGTCGTACGCCGTCCCCAGCACCATCACCGTCCTGGACGGCCTCCCGCTGAGCGCCAACGGCAAGGTCGACCGGGCCGCGCTCGCCCTCCTGGTGGAGGAACAGGACGGCGGGCAGGTACGGGACGCCCCGCCCGCCGGCCCCGTCGAGGAGAGCCTCGCCCGGATCTGGCAGGCGCTTCTCGACGTGCCGGAGGTCGGCAGACACCAGAACTTCGTGGCCCTCGGCGGCGACAGCGTCCTGGCGACCCGCCTGGCCGAGGAGATCCGGATCGAGTTCGGCGTCGAGATCCCGCTGCGGGAGCTGTTCGCCGGACCGACCATCGCCGAGCACGCGGCCCTGATCGACCGGCGTCGCCACGACCGCGCCGCCCTGGACGACCAGAGCCACGACGACCAGCGCTACGACGACCACGCCTTCGAGGAGGGCTCGATATGACAGCCGGTCAGCTCATCGCCGAACTGGCCCGCGACGGAGTGCAGCTGTGGGAGGAATCGGGCCGGTTGCGCTTCCGCGCCCCCCGGGGCGTGCTCACCGAGGAGCGCCGCGCGCTGCTGGCCGCCCGCAAGGACGAACTCCTGGAATACCTGAGCCGCGGGGCGGCCCCGGAACTGACGCCCGACCCGGACGCCCGCCACGAGCCGTTCCCGCTCACCGACGTGCAGGCCGCCTACCTGCTCGGCCGGGGGGACGCCTTCGACTACGGCGGCACGGCCTGCCAGGTCTACGCCGAGCTGGCCTTCGACGACCTCGATCCCCAGCGGATGGAGGACGCCTGGAACCGGCTCGTCGAGCGGCACGACATGCTGCGCGCCACCGTCCACCGGGAGGGTTACCAGGTCACCGCCCCCCAGCGGCCGCGTTACCGCATCCAGGTCGCCGACCTCACCGGCCGCCCGGACGCCGAGGTCGAGGCTCACCTGGCGGCCACCAGGGCCGCCATGGACAGCCGCGTCTACGACCCGGAGAGCTGGCCGCTGTTCGAGGTGCGCGCCACCAGGACCGGCGGGCGCGACCTGCTGCACGTCTCCGTCGACTTCCTCATCACCGACTACCTCGGCATTCAGCTCCTGCTCACCGAGCTGAAGCGCCTCTACCTCGACCCGGACGCCGCACTGCCGCCACTGGACATCACTTTCCGCGACTACGTGCTGGCCATGCGGGGCCTGCGCGACAGCGCGGCCTACGAGCGCGACCGCCGCTACTGGGAGGACCGGCTGGACGACCTGCCGGGCGCTCCCGAACTGCCGCTGCGCGAGGACCGCGAGGCCCTGGCACGCGGCTCGTTCACCCGCCACCGGGTCACCTTCACACCCGGGCAGTGGCGAGGACTGCGCGAGCGGGCGGCGGCGCACGCGGTCACCCCCTCCACCGCCGTGCTCGCCGCCTTCGCCGAGGTCGTCGGCCGCTGGAGCCGCCAGCCCGCGTTCTGCCTCAACCTCACGCTGCTCAACCGGCAGCCCCTGCACCCGCAGGTCGGCTCGCTGGTCGGCGACTTCACCACGGTCAGCCTCCTGGAAGTGGACGGGGCCGCGGGCGGCAGCTTCGCCGCCCGCGCCGCCGCGCTGCAGCGGCGGCTGTGGGAGGACCTCGACCACCGGCTCTACTCCGGGGTCGAGCTGATGCGCGAGCTCGCCCGCCGCCGCGGCAGGGACGCCGCGCTGATGCCGGTCGTCTTCACCAGCACCGTGGGCCTCGGCGACGAGCACGAGGGCATGCGGGGCCTGGCCGAGGTGGTGTACGGCAGAAGCCAGACGCCGCAGGTGTGGATCGACTGCCAGGCCGTCGTCGAGGACGGCGTCCTGGAGGTCAGGGCGGACGTGCGCGACGGCGTCTTCCCCGACGGGCTCGTCGAGGACCTGTTCGGCGCCCTGCGCGTCCTCCTGGCCGAGCTGGCCGAATCCGGCGCCGCCTGGGAGTCGGCCTCGCCGGTCCGGTTGCCGGCCGGGCAGGCCGAGCGGCGTGAGCGCGCCAACGCGACCGCCGCTCCGCGCCCGGACGGACTGCTGCACGAGCCCGTCGTCGCGCAGGCGGCGGCGACCCCGGACGCGCCCGCCGTCATCACCGGGGAGCGCATCCTCACCTACGGCGAGCTGCTCGCCCGCGCCACCGCCGTCGCCGAGGGCATCCGGAACGCCGGGGACACCGGGGACGCGCCGGTCGCGATCCTCATGGACAAGGGCTGGGAGCAGGTCGCCGCGGTACTCGGCACCCTGCTCGCCGGCGGCGCCTACCTGCCCCTGGACACCGGGCAGCCGCCCGCCAGGCGCGAGCGCATCCTCGCCGACGCCGGGGTGACCACCGTGCTCACCCAGTCGTGGATCGGCGGGCGCCCGGCCGGAGTCCGCTGCCTGGACGTCGACACGCTGCCGCCCGCCCCCGCCCCCGCCCCCGCCTCCGCCCCCGCGAGCCCGGCCCGCCCGGACGACCTGGCCTACGTCATCTACACCTCCGGCTCCACCGGCGACCCCAAGGGCGTGATGATCTCCCACGGGGCCGCGCTCAACACCGTCGCCGACGTCAACCGCCGCTTCTCGGTCACCGCGGACGACCGCGTGCTGGGACTGGCGAGTCTCGGCTTCGACCTGTCGGTCTACGACATCTTCGGCCCGCTGGCCGTCGGCGGCGCGCTGGTGCTGCCCGACGCGGCCGGCCGCGGCGACCCGGAGCACTGGGCCCGGCTGATCGCCGCCCACGGGGTGACGGTGTGGAACTCCGTGCCCGCCCAGCTGCAGATGCTGGAGCACTACCTGGCCGCCCAGCCGGAGACAGACCTGTCCACGCTCAGGCTGGCCCTGCTCAGCGGGGACTGGATCCCGGTCACGCTGCCCCCGGCCGTCCGCGCCCGGCTGCCCCGGCTGAACCTGGTCAGCCTCGGCGGCGCGACCGAGGCGTCGATCTGGTCCATCTACCACCCGATCGGCGACCTGTCGCCGGACTGGACGAGCATCCCGTACGGCAGGCCGCTCGCCAACCAGACCTTCCACGTGCTCGACCGGGCGCTGCGCCCCTGCCCGGACTGGGTGGCGGGGGAGATCTACATCGGCGGGGCCGGGCTGGCCCTGGGCTACCTGGGCGACCCGGAGAAGACGGCGCAGCGTTTCATCCGCCACCCGGAGACCGGCGAGCGCCTCTACCGGACCGGCGACCTGGGACGCTACCGCGAGGACGGCGTGATCGAATTCCTCGGCCGCGAGGACAGGCAGGTCAAGATCCGCGGACACCGGATCGAACTCGCCGAGATCGAGGCGGCCATGCAGGAGCATCCGGCGGTCGCCGCCGCGCACGTGCTGGTGGACGGCGACGGGATGGAGCGCCGCCTGGCCGGTTTCGCCCGGCCCGCCCGCCGTGCCCCGTCGGAGACGGGCCCGGACGGATCGGCGCAGGAGCCGGCGCAGGAGCTGGCGGAGGAGCTGCGCGCGGCGGGGGCGCGGGCCGGGGACCCGCACACCGCGCACATCGACCGCGACGAGCTCATGGAGTTCATCGCCCGGCTGGACAGGGCCGCGGTCGTCGGCATCATGCGGGCCCTCGTCCGCCGGGGCCTGTTCGGCGAGCCGGGGGCCACGGCCACCGTCGAGGAGGTCATCCGGGCCACCGAGGCCGCCCCCCGCCACCACCGCCTGGTGCGCCGCTGGCTGCGCGTGCTGGAGAACGAGGGCTTCCTGGAGCGCGAGGGCGACGTCCTGCGCGCCGTACGCGGCGCCACCGCCGACGACCTCGACGACGCCTGGCGGGCGGTCGACGAGCTGCAACGCGAGGACAGCTACCCGGCCGACCTGATCGGCTACTTCAAGACCAGCACCGAGCACCTGCCCGAACTGGTGCGCGACGCGATGGACCCCCTGCCCCTGCTCTTCCCCGAGGGCCGCCTGGAGATCTCCGAGGCCGCCTACCGGGAGAACATCATCAGCCGCTACGTCAACCACGCCGCCGTGGAGATCCTGCGCCGCATCGCCGCCCGCCACGGCGGCGGCCTGCGGGTGCTGGAGGTCGGCGCCGGCGTCGGCGGCACCAGCGCGCAGATGATCCCCGCGCTCGCGGAGTACGACGTCGACTACCTGTTCACCGACGTGTCGCCGTTCTTCCTCACCGAGGCGCGCCGCCGTTTCGGCGACCGGCCGTGGGTGCGCTACGGCCTGTTCGACATCAACGAGGACGTCCGCGAGCAGGGGTACACGGCCAACGACTTCGACGTCATCCTCTGCGCCAACGTGCTGCACAACTCCCGCCACGCCGGCCGCGTGCTCGGCAGGCTCGTCGAGATGCTGCGCCCCGGCGGCTGGCTGGTCTTCATCGAGACCACCAAGGACAGCTACCAGATCATGACCTCGATGGAGTTCATGATGCCGGAGAAGGACCCGCGCAAGTGGGACTACGAGGACCTGCGCAAGGGCCTCGACCAGACCTTCCTCGGCCGCGACCAGTGGCTGGAGCTGCTGCGTGAGGCGGGCGCGGACGCCACCGTCTGCCTGCCGGGACCCGGCGACGTGACCGGCCCGCTCGGTCAGAACGTCTTCGCCGCCCGCTTCAAGGCCGACCGGCAGCCGCTGGACGTCGCCACGCTGGCCGGCCATCTGGCCGGGCGGCTGCCCGAGTACATGATCCCGGCGCACCTGCAGATCGTCGACGAGCTGCCGCTGAACCGCAACGGCAAGGTGGACGCCGCCGCGCTGCGCCGCTGGCTGCCGCGCGCCGCGGTGAACCGGGCGTCGGCGGGCGGGCCGCCGCGCGACGACCTGGAACGCGCGCTGGCCGCGGTGTGGGCCGAGGCGCTCAACGTGGCGCAGGTCAACCGCGACGACGACTTCTTCGACCTCGGCGGTGACTCCCTCGTGGTCGCCAAGCTGGCCGCCCTGCTGCGTGAGCGTGTCCCCGCCGCGTCCGGGATGCACTGGGACGACCTGGTCCGCCAGATCCTGCACCGGCCCACGGTGGCCGCGCTCGCCGAGGAACTGCGCCGGGGCGGCGCCCGGGAGGAGGACGGCGGACGCGTCGAGCGCCCGCCGCTCATCCCGCTCGGCGGCGGGCCGGAGGACGACGGCCCGCTGCGCGTGCTCGTGCACGAGGGCGGCGGCACCCTGGCCCCCTACCGCGCGCTGTCACGGCTCCTGGCGGCCAAGGGCGGCCGGCTGGCCGGGCTGGCGGTCACCGACGTGGACGCCTACCTGGCCGAGGAACCGCGTGGGCTGATCGAGCGCCGCGCCGCGCGCTACACCCGCGCGCTGCTCGACACCGGCACCGACTCCTTCCACGTGGTCGGCTACTGCATGGGCGGACTGCTGGCCACCGAGGTCGCCAGGCAGCTCACCGAGGCGGGCGCCCACGTCGCCGGCCTCACAGTGATCAGCAGCTACACGCTGCCCAGGATCATCGAGGACGAGCTCGTGGTGGAGTACGTCTTCGCCAAGGTGCTGGGCGCCGACCCGGCCGAGGCCGGTTACCCCGCCGACGAGCGGCTCATGTCGAAGGTCTTCGAGCTGCTCCTGCGCGAGGACCCGCGCCGGGTGCCGCCGGGACGCGTCACCGCGCTCACCGGCGAACTCGCGCCCGCGGCCGAGATCTTCCGCGCCCAGGCGGCCCGCCCGCAGGCCGAGCGGCTGGCGGCCATCGGCCGTGCCGCCGCCCGCGACGCCGCCCGCGACGCCGCCCGCGACGCCGGCGGTGAGGCCGCCGGCCATGGTGACCCCGGTCACGGCGACGCCGACATCGAGCGGCACATCGCCACCTCCTTCCAGGTGGTACGGCACAGCCTGCTCGCGGTCGGCTCGCACGATCCGGAACCGTACGCCGGTGACATCACCTTCCTGCGCCAGCTCGGCGACACGCACTTCCTGCCGTGGCTGCGCGACGACATGACCGGCTTCTGGCGCGAGCTGTGCCTGGGCGAGCTGCGGGTGGCCGACATCCCCGGCGACCACTTCAGCTGCCTGCAGCCGCCCAACGTGGAGGAGGTCGCCACCCTGCTGGCCGGAATCCCGGAGCGGTCATGACCATCGGGGTGATCGGATGCTACGGCGCGGTGGGCCGCGCGCTGGTGCGGCGCCTGCCGGAGCCGCTGCGGCTGGGCGGCAGAGACGCGGCCCGGGTCCGCTCCGTGGCCCGGCCCGGCGACGAGACCGTCACCGTGGACATCGCGGACGGCGCCCGGCTGGCGGAGTTCTGCGCCGGCTGCGCGGTCGTGGTGAACTGCGCGGGCCCCTCGGCCCGCATCCTCGACACGGTGGCCCGTGCCGCCCTGGAGGCCGGAGCGCACTACGTGGACGTGGCCGGTGAGCGGATCGGCCACGCCCGCCTGACGGACGCGGCCCGGTCCGCGGGACCGGCCTCCGCCGGTGCCCGCCGCGGGCGCGCGGCGGTGCTGGCCGCCGGGATGATGCCCGGCCTGTCCGCGCTGCTGCCCCGGGCCTTGGCCGCGGGTGCGGACCGGCCGGTCCGGCTGGTCGCCCGCGTCGGCGGCCGGGACCGTTTCACCCCGGCCGCCGCGCTCGACTACGTCGCCTCCCTGTCGGACGGTCAGGCCACGCCCCTGGCCGCCTGGCGCGGACACCAAGTGATCCGCGGCGCCCTGCGGCCCGCCGAGCGCGTGTCCCTGCCGTACTTCCCCGGCCGGGTCAGCGCCTATCCCTACCTGAGTGAGGAGACCGAGCGGCTGGCCCGCGCCGTCGGTCTGGCGGAGGTGGAGTGGTGGGGCGTCTTCGACGGTGAGCGGACCCTGCGCGCCCTGTCCGGAGCGCGGGACAAGGAGCCCGAACGGGCCGCCGAGGACCTGGAGCTGGCCGCCCGCCTCGACACCCTCGGGCGCGAGCCGTACTTCCAGCTCGCGTTCGAGCTCGACGGCAGGGTTCTGCTGGCCCACGCCGCCGACAGCTACGAGCTGACCGCCGCCCTCGCCGCCGTCGCGGCCCGCGAGGTCGCCGCCGGCCGCGTGCCGCCGGGCGTGTACGACGCCGCCGACGTGCTCGACCCGGCCCGCGTGCTGGACGAGCTGCGTGCCGACCACGCCGTGCGGATCGTCGGGCCGTCCGCCGCCCCCGACGGGGGGGTCGCGGAGACCGGGGAAGCCGAGCAGGTCGAGGAGGGAGTGCTGTGAGAGCGGACGGCGTCGCGGGAGCGGAGAACGCCGCGGGAGCGGAGAACGCCGCGGGAGCGGGGGGTGCTGCCGGCGGACGCCCCCGGGTGCTGGTCTGCGGCACCGGGTTCGGCCGGGTGCACCTGGCCGCCCTGACCGCGCCGGGATCGCCCTTCGAACTCGCCGGCATCCTGGCCAGGGGCGGCGAGCGCTCGCAGGCGTGCGCCGAGGAGGCCGGAGTGCCCCTCCACACCGGCGTCGAGACCGTGCCCGGCGACATCGACCTGGCCTGCGTGGTGCTCCTCGGCGACGTCAACGGCGGCCCGGGCAGCACGGTGGCCAGGCGGCTGATGGCGCGGGGCGTGCACGTCCTGCAGGAAGGGCCGCTGCTGCGCGACGAGCTGGCCGCCTCGCTGCGCGAGGCCCGCGCCCATCGGGTGATCTATCAGGTGAACAGCCACTACGTGCACTTGCCGTCGGTCCGGCGCTTCATCGCCGCCGCTCGCGTGCTCCGGCCGCTGTACGTCGAGGCGGCCTGTGGCGTGCAGGTCTCCTACCACCTGTTCGACATCCTCGGCAGGGCGCTGGGCGGCCTGCGCCCCTACGACCTGCCCGCACCCACCGGTTCGGGCCCTTTCCGGACGATCGACGGCACGCTGGCCGGCGTCCCCTTCACGCTGCGCGTGCAGAACCAGCTGCACCCCGCCGACCCCGACAACCACGCCCACCTGCTGCACCGCATCACCATCGGCGCGGAGGGCGGCACGCTCACGCTGGCCGACACCCACGGCCCGGTGTTGTGGTCGCCCCGCCCGCACCTGCCCGCCGAGGCCAGGAAGACCACCCGGCTGGATGCCGCGGCCGATCCCGGCCTCGACCTGCCCGCGACCACCGTGATCGGCCCCGCGGACGCCCCGGCGTACCGGGAGCTCCTCGCCACCGTCTGGCCGGAGGCCGCCCGCCGCGCGATCACGGACACCTGGAAAGCCGCGCGGGACAGGATCGATCCGCTGCGTTCTGGGCAGTATTACCTGTCGGTCAGCGGGGTCTGGCAGTCGATGGCCACCGCGCTCGGATTCCCCGAGCGGCTGTCGGGTCCGCCGCCCCGCCCGATGCCCGCCGACGAGCTGATCGCCGCCGCGAGAACGGAGCTGGAGGAACCACCGGCATGACGATCACGACCACCCGTCAGCGCGAGCTGTGGCTGCGGCCGCTGCGCACACAGGACGTGCCGAGACTGCGCCTGGTGTGCTTCCCCCACGCGGGCGGGGCCGCCGGCTTCTTCAAGACGTGGGGCGCGCGCCTGCCCGACGGCGTCGAGCTGTACGGCGTGCAGTACCCCGGCCGCCAGGACCGGCTGCGCGAACCGCCGGCCCGGACCATGGAGGAGCTGACCGAGCCGGTGACGGCCGCGCTGGCCGCGCTGGGCGAGGTGCCGCTCGCCCTGTTCGGCCACAGCATGGGCGCCGCCGTCGCGCACGAGACGGCCAGGACGCTGGAGGCCGCCCTCGGCCGCCCGCTGACCGGGCTGATCGTCTCCGGCCGGCCGGCTCCCGACCGGCTCCGCCGTACCGCCGTGCACCGCGGTGGCGAGCAGGCGCTGCTGGAGGACCTGCGCAGGCTGGGCGGCACGGCCGAGGAGGTCCTGCGGGACCCCGCGCTGCGCGAGCTGGTCCTGCCCACGATCGAGGCCGACTACCGGCTGATCGAGACCTACCGGCCGCGGGACACGGTGCCGATACGGACTCCGATCTGCGCCTGCGTCTCCGACGCCGACCCCGAGGTGGACCGCGACGAGGCGGCTGCCTGGGAGCGCCACACCACGGGACGGTTCCGGCTGCGGGTCTTCCCCGGTGATCACTTCTACCTGGTTCCGCAGGAAGACGCGTTGGTCGGGCAGGTGCTGTTGTGCTGCGGACTGCCCGGCCGCTGGCCCTCGACCCCGTGACCCCGGAACGGCACCCCCGTGATCCGGAACGCCACCCCCGTAACCCCGACACGAGAGGAGCACGCGAGATGACCATCGAGAAGGAACTGCGCGAGCTGGAGGAGAAGGGCTGGGCGGCCATCTCCGTCGGCAACGGTGCGTTCTATCGCGATCTGGTCACCGAGCGCACGATCTGCGTCGAGCCCGACGGGCTGCAGACCGGTCGCGAATTGGCCGACGACATCGACGCCAACAAGGCGCCGTTCGACGACTACCGGCTCGACGACGTCAAGGTGCTGCCGCTCGGCCACGAGTCGGCCCTGATCACCTACCGGGCCACGGTGCGGCTCAGCCAGTCGGACTTCTCCTTCCAGCTCTACATGACCAGCGTCTACGAGCGCAGCGGCAGTGCCTGGAAGCTCGTCTTCCACCAGCAGACCCCGGTGAAACAGGAGGACTGACGGGGCACGGATACCAGGGAGCACTGGCATGACGCCAAAGACGTAGACGGCTGACACGGAAGGCGGCGCGCATGTACGGAGGGGGAGTCGAGGTCGAGCACCTCCGCAAGGTTTTCGGCAGGAAGACGGCGGTGGAGGACGTCTCGTTCACCGTCGAGCCGGGTGCCGTGGTGGGGCTGCTGGGCCCCAACGGCGCGGGCAAGACCACGGTGGTGAACTGCCTGAGCACGCTTGTGCCGCTGGACGGCGGCCGCGCCTCGGTCGCCGGGCACGACGTGGCCGGCGACCCGGCGGGCGTGCGCGCGTCCATCGCGCTGACCGGTCAGTTCGCCGCCGTCGACGGCGTGCTGACCGGCCGGCAGAACCTCGTGCTGTTCGGCAGGCTGCTCAAGCTGGACCGCCGGGCGGCCGCCGCGCGGGCGGAGGAACTGCTGACCGCCTTCGGCCTGGGCGAGGCGGCCGACAAGCCCGTCGCCTCCTACTCCGGCGGCATGCGCCGCCGCCTCGACCTGGCGGCCAGCCTGGTGGTCAAACGTCCGGTGATCTTCCTGGACGAGCCGACCACCGGGCTGGACCCGGCCGGCCGCCAGGAGATGTGGGAGATCGTCTCGGGTCTCCGCGAGGAGGGCGCCACGCTGCTGCTGACCACCCAGTACCTGGAGGAGGCCGACCGGCTGGCCGACAGGATCGTGCTCATCGACCACGGCAGGGTGATCGCCGAGGGGACGCCCGGTGAGCTGAAGAAGCGGGTCGGCGGCCAGGTGTGCGAGGTGCGCGCCGAGCCGCGCGAGCAGGTGCTGCGGACGCTGCGGGAGCGGTTCGGCGACGTCGTGGAGTCCGGCGGCACGGTGACCGTGCGCGGGGCCGACTCCGAGACGCTGGCCGAGGTCGTCGCGGTGCTGCGCGAGGCCTGCGTCGAAGCCGACGACATACAGCTGCGCCGCCCCACCCTGGACGAGGTCTTCTTCGTGCTGACCGGCAGGGCGCCGGCCCGGCGGACCGGGGAGGAGGCCCGCTCGTGACGACCGGTACCGAAGCCGGCCTCGGCAACCTGTTCGGGCAGGGCCTGCTGCTGGCCGGGCGCAACATCAGGCTGAACTCGACGGCCGACACCATCAGCACGATGGTGGTCTTCCCGGTCATCTTCGTGTTCGGCTTCCTGGCGCTGTTCGGCAACCTGCTGGAGGCACGCGGCATCGTCTACGCCCAGTTCCTGCCCCCGGCCATCGTCGTGCAGTGGATGTTCTCCGTGGCCATCACCGCGGCCTTCTGCTTCGCCTCCGACCGCCGCAACGGCATGCTGGCCCGCTACCGCTCGCTGGCCATCAGCCGCGGCGCGGTCGTGGTGGGCAGGATGGCGGCCGACAGCGTGCGTGCGCTCCTGGCCATCGCGGTGATCATCGCGACCGGCTACGTGGCGGGCTTCCGTTTCCAGGCCGGGCTGCCGGCCGCGCTGGGCTTCGTGGCGCTGTCGGTGGGCTTCGCGCTCACGGTGTCCGCGGGCACCAGCGCGCTGGGGCTGGTCTCGCGGGACCCGGAGGCGGTCTCCGCCACGCTCCACGTCGTCTACCTGCCCCTGCTGATGATCTCCTCGGCCTTCGTGCCCGCCGACGCCTTCCCCGGCTGGATCGAGCCGTTCGTACGGCACCAGCCGGTCACCGCCGTGCTGGACGCGCTCCGGGCGCTGGCCGGGGGCGGACCGACGGCGGGACCCGTGCTGACGGCGGTGGCGTGGCTGGCCGGGCTGCTGGCGGTCTTCTCGGCCGCGGCCGTCCAGGCGTTCCGGAGGGCGACATGAGCACCATCACCGAGACGGGCCTGCTGGCCGGGCGCAATCTGCGGCGCTTCGCCAAGAGCCCGCAACTGGTCGCCGACGCGGTCATGTTCCCGCTGATCCTGCTCTTCCTGATGCTGCTGGTCTTCGGCGAGCTGGTCGGCGCGGCCACACACGGCGGCCGCTACATTGACCGGCTCGCACCGGTCATCGTGCTGTTCAGCGCCGCCTACGGCGCGGTCGGCACCGGCGTGGGCTTCTTCACCGACCTGCGCAGCGGCATCGTCGACCGGTTCAGGTCCATGAACATCAGCCGGTTGTCGGTGCTCGCCGGACGCATCGTCGGCGACCTGGTCCGGGCGGTGCTGGTGGCCGCGGTCACCACGGCGGTCGCCCACCTGGCCGGGTTCCGCTTCACCGGGGGACCCCTCGCCGTGCTCGGCTTCTTCGCGGTCGTCGCGCTGTTCGCCTGGATCTTCCTGTGGCTGGCGGTCGTGGTGGCCATGGCGGCCTCCAGCGAGCAGGCGGTCAGCGGGGCCCTCAACACGCCGGTGACGCTGCTGCTGTTCCTGTCGTCGGGGTTCGTGCCCGTCGAGCAGTTCCCCGGGTGGCTGCAGCCGGTGGTGCGGGCCAATCCGCTCTCGCTGGCCGGTGACGCGCTGGTCGGCCTCTCCGGCGGCGGCCCGGTCCTGCTGCCGGTGCTTTTCACCGGGGCGTGGGCGGTGGCGGCGACCGTGATATTGGTGCCGTTGGCCGTACGGCTCTACAAATGATTGACAAATGATTTGCCCGGACCTCCCCGAGGCGCTGGAAGCCTTTCCCGGAGAGGTCCGGGAAAGGCTTCCGAGGAGGTGGGGGAAAGGTCCGGCAAACCATTCAGCCGGCTTGCGTGAATTCGAGGAGCCGATATTCGATGTGCCCGTTTTCTGTGCCGCATTTCGCGGCGCGCAGCAGGGCGGGACGCCAGCCGTGCTCCGCCGCCAGGGCGTGCACGCGACGCTCGTCGCCCAGGTCGGTGAAGCCCAGCAGCAGCCTGCCGCCCGGCTCCAGGTGCGCCGAGGCGCCGCGGAAGAAGGCGGCGTGCGCGGCGTAGCCGGGGTCGAAGAAGGCCCGCTCCAGCGCGTCGGCTGGTTCGCCCTCGACGAAGTTGGAGTTCCAGTAGATGACGTCGAACCTGTCTTCGCCGGTCAGCGGCTCGAACATGTCACCGCGGGCGACGCGCACCACCGAGTCGACGCGGTGCCGCTCGGCGTTGCGCCGGGTGTTCTCCACGGCCGCCTCGCTGATGTCCAGGGCGGTCACCGAGGCGCAGCCGCGCAGCGCGGCCAGCACCGAGATGTAGCCGGTGCCGCTGCCGACCTCGCAGAAGGAGCCGTGCACGGGGTAGGGCAGCCACTCGGCGTACAGCGCCGAGGACTGCGACAGGTGGGGGGCGTAGACACCGGGCAGGAGGTCCCATTCCATGCCGAGCAGCTGGAATGTGCGGGGCGTGGTTATTTCCCGGTGACGGGTCAGGAGGGTGTATGCGAGTTCTTGCATGACGACGATTATAGGCAATAGAGTCTGAATGGCGAGAGAATGATTGGACATGAAATGCTGACACAGTTAGCGGCCGATCCGCTGCGTCAGTTCCTGCTCTGGGAGGAGGAGTGGCGGGCGGCCGATCCCCGGATGCCCCTCTCGGCCGTGCTGGCCACCGCCGACCACCACGGCCGCCCCTCGGCCCGCTGGGTGGACGTGGCCTACGTCGACCACGGCTTCGTCTACTTCACCAACCACGCCAGCCGCAAGGCCGCCGACGTCGCGGTCAACCCGGTGGCCGCGCTGTGCTTCGGGTGGCTCGACAGAGGCCGCCAGATCAGGGCCGAGGGCCCGGTCGTCCGGCTCGGCGAGGTGGAGTCCGACTCCCACTTCGCCACCCTGCCCCGCTCCCTCCAACTGCTGGCCTGGAGCAGCGACCAGAGCGCCGAGATCGACGACCGCCGGGTCGTGCGCGAGCGCTTCGACCTCCAGCGCGCCCGCTTCACCGGCCAGGAGATCCCGCGCCCCCGCCACTGGGGCGGTTACCGGCTGGTTCCGGAGGAGATGGAGTTCTGGCAGCGCAGGGCCGACGAGATCCAGGACCGCGTCCGTTACCGACGCCAGGACGAGGGCTGGCGTGCGGTGCGGATCGCGCCGTGAGGAGGACGTGATGACCCCCGGATGCGTACCCTGGCCCGCCGAGACCGCCCAGCGCTACCGCGAGCTCGGCCTGTGGACCGGCCGGACGCTCGACACCCTGGTGCGCTCCCACGGCGAGCGCACCGCTCTCGTCTGGGACGGCGGCCGCCGCACCTACCGTGACCTGGCCGACCGCGCCGCCCGCCTGGCCGTGGGGCTGCACGGCCTGGGGATACGGCGCGGCGACCGGGTGATCGTCCAGCTGCCCAACACCCCCGAGCTGATCGACACGCTCTTCGCGCTCTTCACGCTCGGCGCCGTGCCCGTGCTGGCGCTCCCGCCGCACCGCCACGACGAGATCGGCCATCTGGCCGCGCACACCGAGGCCGTCGCCTACATCGTCCCCGACGCGCACCAGGGCTTCGACCACCGTGAGCTGGCCCGCCGGATCAGCGGCCCGAAGCATGTGATCGTCGCCGGCGAGCCGGCGGAGTTCACGTCGCTGGCCTCCCTCTACGCAGGACCGCCGGGGTCCGCGGAGACCGGGGAGCTCGGGTTCGAGCCGCCGGAGCCGGGCGACGTGGCGCTGTTCCTGCTGTCCGGCGGCACCACCGGACGCTCCAAGCTCATCCCGCGCACCCACGACGACTACCTGTGCAACATCAGGCTCAGCGCCGCCAACGCCCGCCTCACCCCGGACGACGCCTACCTGGCCGCGCTGCCCGTCGCCCACAACTACGCGCTGGGCTGCCCCGGCGTGCTCGGCACGCTGTATGCGGGCGGCCGCGTCGTCCTCACCCGCACGCCCAGCCCCGACGACGCCTTCCCGCTCATCGAGAGCGAGCGCGTCACCGTCACCGGTCTGGTGCCGTCGCTGGCGCTGCTGTGGGCGGAGGCGGCGGGCTGGAGCCCGCACGACCTGTCCAGCCTGCGGCTGGTGCAGCTCGGCGGCGCCGCCGTCAGTCCCGAGCTGGCCCGCGCCGTCGGCGAGCGGCTCGGCCGGGTGCAGCAGTCCTACGGCATGGCCGAGGGACTGCTCAGCCAGAGCCCTCCCGACGACCCGCCGGAGCTGCTGGCCACGGTCCAGGGCAGGCCGCTGTCCGAGCACGACGAGATCCGCATCGTCGACGAGTCGGGCGCCGACGTGCCCGCCGGGCACTCCGGCGAGCTGCTGGTCCGCGGGCCGTACACGATCAGGGGCTACTTCCGCGCCGAGGAGCACAACGCGCGCTCCTTCACCTCCGACGGCTTCTTCCGCACCGGTGACCTGGCCCGCCGGACGGAGACCGGCCACCTCGTCATCTGCGGCCGGGTCAAAGACGTGATCAACCGCGGAGGCGACAAGGTGCCGGCCGACGAGGTCGAGGAGCACCTGCTCGCCCACCCGGGCGTGCGGGCGGCCGCCGTGGTCCCCGTCCCCGACCCCTATCTCGGCGAGCGCACCTGCGCCTACATCGTCGCCGACGGCCAACCGCCCACGCTCGCGGAGATAGGGGCCTTCATGCGGGAGCGCGGCGCGGCCGACTACAAGATCCCCGACCGCGTGGTCACCGTCCCCAGCCTCCCCCTCACGCCGGTCGGCAAGATCGACAAGGCCCGGCTGCGGAACGAGGCGTCGTGAGGGGCCCGGCTGTGGAGCGGGAGTCCGTGAACGGCACGGCCGCGCAGCAACCGGACTGGGGCGACCCGGTGCTGCTCGATCACGTCACCCGGACCCTGCACTCCGCGCCACCGCTGGTCACCGCGGCCGAGTGCGACCGGCTGAGCGCGGCCGTCGCCCGCGTCGGCCGCGGTGACGGTTTCCTGCTGCAGGGCGGTGACTGCGCCGAACGCTTCTGCGAGTCCGGACCCGCCGAGGTGCGTGCCAAGCTCGCGCAGCTGTACGGCCTGGCCGAGGTGATCCGGGCGGGCACCGGCTGCATGGCGATCCCGCTGGGCCGCCTGGCCGGGCAGTACGGCAAGCCCCGCTCGGCCTCGCACGAGCGCACCGCCGCCGGTGTCGTCGTCCCCTCCTACCGCGGCGACGCGGTCAACAGCCCCGCCGACGACCCGCGCGCCCGGCACCCGGACCCCGCGCGGCTGCTGCGCGCTCACGAATGCGCCCAGCGGGTGCTGCGGGTGGTGCGGGACTCCTGGGCCGGCAGGCCGGAGCCGGAGCGGGCCTACGTCTCCCACGAGGCGCTGCTGCTCGACTACGAGCGCCCGCTGCTGCGCGGCGGCTACGCCACCTCGGCGCACTCGGTGTGGATCGGCTACCGCACCCGGCAGCCCGGCGGCCCGCACGTGGCCTTCGCCCGCTCCGTCGCCAACACCGTCGGCGTCAAGATCGGCCCCGGTGTCACCCCCGCGGAGGCCGTACGGCTCAGCCGCCTGCTCAATCCCGAGAACAGGGACGGCCGGCTGGTCTTCATCGTGCGCCTCGGCAGCACCCTCGTACGCAGCCTCCTGCCGGAGATCGTGGGCGAGGTCGCCAGGCGGGGCAGGACGGTGGTCTGGTTGTGCGATCCGATGCACGGCAACACGACGCGCCTCGGCTCCGGGCCCAAGACCCGGCCGATGGAGGCGATCCTGGAGGAGGTCGTGGCATTCGTCCGCGTCATGCGCGCCCAGCGCGGGCACCCGGCCGGCCTGCACCTGGAGATGACACCCGAGGACGTCACCGAGTGCATCACCACGCCCAGGCCGTTCCGGCGCCCGCCCCCGCTGCCGCGCTACCGCACCGCGTGCGACCCCCGGCTGAACGCCGCCCAGGCCGCGGAGGTCGTCGAGCGCTTCACCGGCCTGGTGTGAACCCGTCAGGCGGGAAGGACGACCGGGCAGGCAACCGTGAGGAGGAAGGCATGAAGGAGGGGGAAGTGGCCTTCGACGGCATCCCGGGCAGGGCCTTCGAGTTCTACCGGGAACTGGAGGGCGACAACACGCGCGAATACTGGCACGCGCACAAGGCTGACTACGACAGCGCGGTGCGCGGGCCGCTCCAGGCGCTGCTGGCGGAACTGGAGGAGGAGTTCGGCCCGGCCAAGCTGTTCCGGCCGCAGCGCGACACCCGGTTCAGCGCCGACAAGTCGCCCTACAAGACCACACAGGGCGCCACCGTGGGCGGCGAGGGCTCCGCGGGGTACTACCTCCAGCTCGGTGCCGACGGCCTGTTCGCGGGCGCGGGCTTCCATCCCTTCTCCTCCGAGGCGCTCGGCCGCTACCGGAGCGCCGTCGACGACGACAAGGCGGGCCAGGAACTCCAGGCGATCGTGGACCGGCTGGAGAAGAAGGGCTTCTCGCTGGTCGGCGAGCGGATCAAGACCCGGCCGCGCGGCTGTCCGGCCGATCATCCGCGCGTCGGACTGCTGCGCTACACCTCGCTCGGCGCCGAGAAGCGCATCCCCAAGACCAAGGCCACCGGCAGGCAGGCGCTGCGGGAGGTGCGCGACGCCTGGCGCGAGCTCCGCCCCCTGGTGGACTGGTTCGGCGCCCACGCCTGAGCCCGCGGCGGCCGGGAGGACACGGCCGCCGCCGGGATGGGAGAAGGAGGCATGGCCCGCAGAGCAGTGGGCATATCTCCACACCGCTGAAGGGCGGTGAAATGATCGAAATCTGGCCGGGTGACCCTTATCCCCTGGGGGCCACCTACGACGGCGCGGGGACCAACTTCGCGCTCTTTTCCGAAGCCGCGGAACGGGTCGAGCTGTGCCTGTTCGACGAGGACAACGTGGAGACCCGAGTGCCCCTGACCGAGTGCGAGGGGTACGTCTGGCACGGCTACCTGCCGCGCGTCGGTCCGGGGCAGCGGTACGGCTACCGCGTGCACGGCCCCTACGACCCGCCGCGCGGGCGGCGCTGCAATCCCACCAAGCTCCTCATCGACCCCTACGCCAAGGCCATCGAGGGGGATGTGAAATGGGACGAGGCGGTGTACGGCTACCGCTTCGGGCGGCCGGACAGCCGCAACGACGCCGACTCGGCCCCGTTCGTCCCGCGCTCCATCGTGATCAATCCCTTCTTCGGCTGGGGGCACGATCGCCCGCCCGCCACGCCGTACCACGACACCGTGATCTACGAGGCGCACGTCAGGGGTCTGACGATCAAGCACCCGAAGATCCCGGAGCGGATCAGGGGGACCTACGCCGCCATCGGGCACCCGGAGATCATCGACCATCTGGTCGCGCTCGGGGTGACGGCGATCGAGTTGATGCCGGTGCACCAGTTCGTCAACGACCAGCACCTCGTGGAGCGGGGACTGACGAACTACTGGGGCTACAACACCATCGGCTTCTTCGCCCCGCACAACGCCTACTCCTCCAGCGGGCAGCGCGGCGGGCAGGTGCTGGAGTTCAAGGCCATGGTCAAGGCGCTGCACGAGGCGAACATCGAGGTCATCCTCGACGTGGTCTACAACCACACCGCCGAGGGCAACCACCTCGGCCCGACGCTGAGCATGCGCGGCATCGACAACGAGGACTACTACCGGCTCGTCGAGAACGACAAGCGCTACTACATGGACACCACCGGCACCGGCAACAGCCTGCTGATGCGCTCCCCCCACGTGCTCCAGATGATCATGGACTCGTTGCGCTACTGGGTGACCGAGATGCACGTGGACGGCTTCCGCTTCGACCTGGCCGCCACCCTCGCCCGCGAGCTGCACGAGGTGGACCGGCTCAGCGCGTTCTTCGACCTGGTCCAGCAGGACCCGGTGCTCTCGCGGGTGAAGCTGATCGCCGAGCCGTGGGACGTGGGGCCCGGCGGCTACCAGGTCGGTAACTTCCCGGCCCGGTGGACCGAGTGGAACGGCCGCTACCGCGACACGATCCGCGACCTGTGGCGGGGCGAGCCCGCCGCGCTGCCGGAGTTCGCCTCCCGGCTGACCGGCTCCAGCGACCTCTACCAGGACGACAGCCGCCGGCCGGCCGCCTCGATCAACTTCGTCACCTGCCACGACGGGTTCACCCTCACCGACCTGGTCTCCTACAACCACAAGCACAACGAGGCCAACGGGGAGGGCAACCGGGACGGCAGCGACGACAACCGGTCGTGGAACTGCGGCGCCGAGGGACCCGCGACGCTCGCCATCGAGTCGCTGCGCGAGCAGCAGAAGCGCAACTTCCTCACCACGCTCTTCCTGTCCCAGGGCGTGCCCATGCTCTCCCACGGCGACGAGCTGGGCCGCACCCAGAAGGGCAACAACAACGTCTACTGCCAGGACAACGAGCTGAGCTGGGTCGACTGGTCCGACATCAGGGAGAACTGGCTGCTGGTGGAGTTCACCCGCAAGCTCGCCAAGCTCCGCGCCGAGCACCCGGTCTTCCGCCGCCGGCGTTTCTTCTACGGCAGGCCGGTGCGCGGGTCGGAGGACGAGCTGAGCGACATCGCCTGGCTCACCCCGCAGGGCAAACGGATGACCGACTCCGACTGGAACGTCGGCTACGCCAAGTCGCTGGCCGTCTTCCTGAACGGCGAGGCCATCACCGAGCCGGACCGCAGAGGACGGCGGATCACCGACGACTCGTTCCTCCTGATGATCAATGCGCACCACGACGTCATCAAATTCACGATCCCGAAGGACTACGGCGAGATGTGGCTGACGGAGATCGACACGGCGATGCCGATCACGGTGGACACCCGGCTCTGCCGGGCGGGCGAGCGGGTGCCGGTGGTGGGCCGGTCGATGCGGGTGATGCGCCGTGTCTGACCCGATGTCTGACCCGATGTCTGACCCGACGACGGGCTCCGCGCCCGGTGCCGTGCCCGGCCACGCGGCGGATCCCGGTGCGGACCTCACGGCCGGCCGGCTCGCGGCCGCCGCGGGCCGGCCCGCCTCCACCTACCGCCTCCAGCTGACCCCCGACTTCGGGTTCGCCGAGGCGGCCGCGCTCGCCCCCTACCTGCGGGACCTCGGGGTCGGTCACGTCTACCTCTCGCCGATCCTGCAGGCCGTACCGGAGTCGAGGCACGGCTACGACGTCACCGACCATTCCCGGATCCGCGCGGAGTTCGGCGGGATCGAAGGGTTCCGGGAGATGGCGGGCGCGTTCTCGGCCCACGGGCTGGGGATCGTGGTGGACATCGTCCCCAACCACATGACGGTCCCGGTGCCGGAGTCGGGCAACGCCCAGCTGTGGTCGGTGCTCGCCGAGGGGCCCGCGTCGCCGTACGCCTCGTGGTTCGACATCGACTGGTCGGACGGGAAGGTGAACATGCCGGTGATCGGCGACGACACCGAGCCCGTCGCGGACGGCGACGTGCTGCGCTACCACGACCACGTCTTCCCCCGCCCGGACACGCACTACCGGCTGGTCGACTGGCGGAAGGGGCCGGGCTACCGGCGCTTCTTCGACGTGTCGTCGCTGATCGGGCTCCGGGTGGAGGACCCGGAGGTCTTCGGCGCCACCCACAGGGTGATCCTCTCGCTGGTCGGGGAGGGACTCGTCGGCGGGCTGCGGGTGGACCACCCCGACGGGCTGGCCGACCCGCGCGGTTACCTGGCCCGGTTGCGCGCCGCCTCCGGCGGGGTGTGGACGGTGGCGGAGAAGATCCTGGTCGGCGAGGAACGGCTCCCGGCCGACTGGGACTGTGACGGCACCACCGGCTACGACGTGCTCAACCGGATCACCGGGCTGTTCGTGGACCCGGCCGGAGCCGGTCCGCTGACCGATCTGTTCGTCCGGCAGACCGGCATGCCGCGCGACTACGCCGAGGTGGTCTACACGTCCAAGAAACAGGTCCTCGACCTGTTCTTCGGCGCCGAGCTCAACCGGCTGTCCGTGATCACCGGGGCCGGGCGCGACGTGCTCGCCGAGTTGCTGGCCGCGATGCCCGTCTACCGGGCGTACGCGGTGCCGGGGGAGCCCGTGCCCGCCGCCTCGGCCGCGATCGTGGAGGAGGCGGGCCGGATTGCCGCGAGGCGGCTGCCGGAGGGCGCGCCGGTCGAGGAGGCGGTGGAGAAGGTCCTGTACGGCCCGGCCGAGGCCGTGATCCGCTTCCAGCAGCTCTGCGGCCCGGTGATGGCCAAGGGCGTGGAGGACACCGCGCTCTACCGGTGGTACCCGCTGTCGTGCCTGAACGAGGTGGGCGGGGAGCCCGACCGGTTCGGCGGGACGGTGGAGGAGTTCCACGCGTTCTGCCGGGAGATGTCCCCGGGCACGATGACCACGCTCTCCACCCACGACACCAAGCGCTCGGAGGACGTGCGGGCCCGGCTGGCCGCGCTGTCGGAACTGCCCGGACGGTGGGCGGAGGCGGTCGGGGAGTGGTCGGCCAAGGTCTCCTTCGACCCGCTCCTGGACTATCTCGCCTGGCAGAACCTGATGGCCGCCTGGCCGATCGAGCCGGACCGCTTCTTCGACTACCTGTTCAAGGCGGCCCGCGAGGCCAAGACCTCGATCTCCTGGGTCAACCCCGACCCGGCCTACGAGGAAGGGCTGCGGGCCTTCACGAACCGGGCGATCGGCGAGTGCGGCCCCTCGATCGCGGAGTTCGCCGCCTCGATCGAGCCCTACGCGCGGTCCAACTCGCTGAGCCAGAAACTCGTCCAGCTCATGCTGCCCGGCGTCCCCGACGTCTACTGGGGCAACGAGATCACCGACTTCTCCCTGGTGGACCCGGACAACCGCCGCCCGGTCGACTTCGAGCTGCGCCGGCGGACGCTCGCCGGGTCGCGACCGGACGGGGGAGGATCCCCGGGGAGCGGGCGGGGATCCTCCTGGGACGAGGCCAAGCTGCTCGTCACGGGCCAGGCGCTGAACCTGCGGCGGCGGCTCGACCCCGCGGCGCCGTACATCCCGCTGGAGGCCGACGAGCACGCGATCGCCTTCGCCCGCGGGGAGCAGGCGGTGACGGTGGCGACCCGGCTCCCGGTGGGGCTGGAGCGGCGCGGAGGCTGGGGGAACCGCACGCTGACACTTCCGCACGGGCGCTGGCGGGACCTGCTGTCCGGCGCCGAGCACACCGGGCGCGTCCCCCTGGCCCACCTGCTGTCACACCACCCGGTCGCGCTTCTGGAGAGGGAGAGGGGATAACCGATGTTCGAGGTCTGGGCACCGGAGGCGGAGTCGGTCGAGGTGGAGATCGGCGGGGCCCGGCACCCCATGCGGCCCGGCCGGGGCGGCTGGTGGACGGCCGAGGTCCCGGGAGCCGGTCACGGTACGGACTACCGCTTCCGGCTGGACGGCGGCGACCCGCTGCCCGACCCGCGGACCCGCTGGCAGCCTGAGGGGATCTTCGGGCCGAGCCGGGTCTACGATCACGACCGGTTCGTGTGGAGCGACGACCTGTGGACCGGCCGGAGCCTGCCCGGCTCGGTCGTCTACGAGCTGCACATCGGCACCTTCACCCCGGCCGGGACCTTCGAGGCCGCGATCGAGAAGCTGGACCACCTGGTCGAGCTGGGGGTCGGCTTCGTGGAGGTCATGCCGGTGCCGCCGGTCCCGGGCAAGCGGAACTGGGGCTACGACGGGGTCGACCTGTGGGCGGTCACCGACAACTACGGCGGCCCCGACGGGCTCAAGCGCTTCGTGGACGCCTGCCACCGCCAGGGGCTCGGGGTGATCCTCGACGTCGTCTACAACCACCTCGGACCGTCGGGCAACTTCCTGGCCCCCTTCGGCCCCTACTTCCACTCCTCCGCCTCGTCCTTCTGGGGGCAGGCGGTCAACCTGGACGGTCCCGGCTCCGACGAGGTGCGCCGCTACTTCATCGGCAACGCGCTGCAGTGGCTGCGCGACTACCACATCGACGGGCTGCGCCTGGACGCCGTGCACGCGCTGCACGACACGCGCGCCACCCACTTCCTGGAGGAGCTGGCCGTCGAGGTGGACGCGCTGTCGGCCGCGCTCGGCCGCCCGCTGACGCTCATCGCCGAGTCCGACCTCAACGACCCCCGGCTGATGACCCCGCGCGAGGCCGGCGGGTACGGCCTGGCCGCGGCCTGGGACGACGACGTCCACCACGCCCTGCACGCGGCGGTGACCGGCGAGCGGCACGGCTACTACGAGGACTTCGCCGTGACGTCGCCGGCGTCCCTGGCCAAGGTGCTGACCTCGGCCTACTACCACGACGGGACCTACTCCGCCTTCCGCGGGCGCGGCCACGGCCGCCCGGCCCGGCACGTCCCCGGCCACCGGTTCGTCGTCTGCGTGCAGAACCACGACCAGATCGGCAACCGGGCCGAGGGCGACCGGGTGGACCCCGAGGCGCTCCGCCTGGCCGCCGGGCTCCTGCTGACCTCGCCGTTCACGCCCATGCTGTTCATGGGGGAGGAGTGGGGCGCGCGCACGCCGTTCCTGTTCTTCACCGACCACGTCGAGCCGGCGCTGCGGGAGGGCGAGGCCGACCGCAGGCGGCGGGAGTTCGTGGGCCACGGCTACGACGACTGGGCGGAGAAGGCGCCCGACCCGGGGGAGGAGATGACGTTCCTCCGTTCCAAGCTCGACTGGAGCGAGCTCGACGACCCCGCCCACCGCGCTCACCTCGACTGGTACCGGGCGCTGATCGCGCTGCGCCGCGCGCACCCGGACCTGTCGGACTCCCGGCTCGACCGGGTCCACGTGGAGTACGGCGACGCCTGGCTGGTCGTCCACCGGGGGGCCTTCCGGGTGACGGCCAACCTCGGCCGGGCCCCGCTCACGCTCCAGACCGAGCCCGCCGAGATCGTGCTGGCCTCCGACCCCGGCGTCCACCTGGGACCCGATCTCGTCCTCCCGCCCCGCTCCCTGGCGATCCTGCGCGTCTGACCGGTCGCCCACCCGGAGAGTGCAACCGCCGGGGACCGCGCCGGCGAAGAGACCCGTGTGAGCGATGGCGAACATTCCGGCTGTAGCGGATATTCCGAGGGGCGGGCGCGGTGCGGAGCGTGAGCGCGGCGGTGTGCGGGCGCAGGGGCAAGTGGGTGGTCCTGGTGGTCTGGCTGCTGCTGGCGGCCGGGGCGGGGATGCTCGGCGGCAGGCTGGAGGAGGTCCAGAGCAACGACCCGGCGTCGTTCCTCCCCTCCGGGGCCGAGTCCACGGTGGTGCAGGAGGCCCAGCGCCGCTCCGCGGCCGGGAACCAGGTCCCGGCGATCGTGGTCTACGAGGGGCGGCCGGTCGCCGAGGCCGCGACGGACGCCGAGCGGTTCGCGGCGGTGGAGGGGGTCGCCGGGCGGGTGTCGTCCCCGGCCCCGGCTCCCGGCGGGGAGGCCGTGCAGGTGGTCGTGCCGCTCGACGGGAGCGACTACGAGGTGCTGACCGCGGCGGTCGACCGGATCCGGGAGATCACCGGCGACCGCGCGTACGTGACCGGCCCGGCCGGGCAGAGCGCCGACACCATCGAGGTCTTCGGGTCGATCGACGCGACGCTCCTGGCGGCGACCTCCGCCGTGGTGATCCTGGTGCTGCTGCTCACCTACCGCAGCCCGCTGCTGTGGCTGATCCCGTTCCTCGCGGCGGGTGTGGCGCTGGCCTGCTCGCGGGCGGGCAACTACCTGCTGGCCGAGTACGCCGGCCTGACCGTGAACGGGCAGAGCGGCGGCATCCTGCTGGTGCTGGTCTTCGGCATCGCCACCGACTACGCGCTGCTGCTGGTCGCCCGCTACCGCGAGGAACTCGCCCTGCACGAGGACCGGCACGAGGCGATGGCCGCCGCGCTGCGCCGGGCCACCCCGGCGATCACGGCCAGCGCGGCGACCGTGGCGGCCGGGCTCTGCTGCCTGCTGGTGGCCGAGCAGAACGCCACACGCGGGCTCGGACCGGTCTGCGCGGTGGGAGTGGCCTGCGCGCTGGCCGCCATGCTCACCCTGCTGCCCGCGCTACTGGTGATCTTCCCTCGCGGGGTGTTCTGGCCGAGGGTCCCGGTGTACGGCGGCGCGGCCGAGACCGGTTCCCGGCTCTGGGACCGGATCGGCCGTGTGATCGCCCGCCGTCCCCGGACCACCTGGATCGGGACGGCCGCGGTCCTGGGCGGACTGGCGCTGACGCTGACGGCCGTGACCGTCGGACCGCTGGCCGAGGCCGACGCCTACCGAACCGTGCCCGAGTCCGTACGCGGCGCGCAGGTCGTGGACCGGTACTTCGGCACCGGCCAGGAGGGATCGCTGGTGGTGCTCGCCCCGGCGGACGAGGCCGAGCGGGTCGCGGCGGCGGTGGCCGCGGATCCGGGCGTGGAGCGGATCGGCGACCGGGGCGGGGACGGGCGGCCGGACAACACGGGCGGGCAGCCGGACGGCACGGGCGGGCGGCCGGGCGATGCCGCCGTGACCGTGGACGGCGGGGTCCTGCTCCGCGGCGCGTTGAAGGACGCACCGGACAGCCCGGCCGCCTACGAGACGGTCGAGCGGCTCCGGCAGATCCCCGGCGCGACGGTCGGCGGCACCGCCGCGGTCAACCTGGACGGAACCCTCGCCTCCGAACGCGACCTGCGGGTCGTCGTCCCCCTGATCCTGGGCGTCGTCCTGGTCATCCTGGTGCTCCTGCTGCGCGCGCTGGTCGCGCCGCTGCTGCTGATGGCAACCGTCGTGCTGTCCTTCGCGGCGGCACTCGGGGTGAGCGGCCTGATCTTCACGGAGCTGTTCGGCTTCGCCGCCGTGGACACCGGGGTGCCGCTGCTGGCCTTCGTCTTCCTGGTGGCGGTCGGCGTCGACTACAACATCTTCCTGATCACCCGGGTCCGGGAGGAGGCCGCACTCCGCGGCACCCGCGAGGCCGCCCTCGTGGGGCTCTCCGCCACCGGAGGAGTGATCACCTCGGCGGGTGTGGTGCTCGCGGCGACCTTCGCGGTGCTGGGCGTGCTGCCCCTGGTGGTCCTCGCCGAGCTGGGTTTCGTCGTCGCGTTCGGCGTCCTGCTGGACACCTTCGTGGTCCGCTCGGTCCTGCTGACGGCGCTGACGCTGGACGTGGGCCGGTGGATGTGGTGGCCGGACCGGCGGCTCACCCGGGTGCGGGAGGGCGGTTCCGGCGGCGCCGTACCGGAGACGGCGAAGAGCACGGCCGGCCGGTGGCGGTGAGGGGAACGGCCGGTCCGTAACGGACCGGCCGCGCCCGCGGCCCGTCCCGGGACGGCAGCGCGGGCGTCCGCGGCTCAGGCCGGGACGTGGTTGCGCAGGCGGAGCTCTTCCGGGTACGGGGCGAAGTACGTCTGGTCGCGGACGTACTCCTTGCCCTCGCCCCACGCGTCGTGCAGAAGCAGAGCCGTCGGCACGCTGAGGGCCACCCGTCCCTCCTGGTAGGAGGTGATGACCTTGTCCAGGTCGGCCCGCCGGGCCGGATCCAGGGAGTCGGCGATCATGCCCGCGCAGTGCTGGAGCGCGTTGACGTTGCGGCCGATGCTCGCCTTGTGGGAGAAGGCCGTCCGGAAGGCGTGGCCGTATCTGGTCGCGAGCTCCCGGCGGGTGAGCACGCCGGCCAGGGCCACGGCCCGGCCCGCCGTGTTGTAGGCGACGGGGTCGTGGGCGAGGAGCTGCATCTTGTGGCGGGTATGGAACTCGATCAGCTCGCGCGGGCCCCAGTCGCTCTCCAGGAACGCGCGCAGCCGGGCATGAGCGAAGATCCGCTCGACGAAGGTCTCGCGCAGCAGCGGGTCGTGCAGCCGCCCCTCGTCCTCCACGGGCAGCAGCGGGTGGGCGTCCATGATCCGGGCCGCGAACAGGCCCCGGTTCCTGCGGTCGGCCGCCATCTCCCCGGCGTAGATCGGGACGCCGTGGATGCCGCAGCTGGGGCTCTTGGCCTTGAAGACGTAGCCGTCCACGTCGAGGGTGCGGGCCCGCTCGGCGGCGAGGGCCGTCATCCGGGCGGTGTGGTCCGTCCGCGACTTCGTGGCGACGAGACGGGGACCCTCGGGAGAGCGCTCGAGATGGAGGCTCTCCCGAGGGGCGCCGAGGCCGATCTCCATCTCCGGGCAGATCGGTACCCAGTCGACATACGGGTCCAGCTCCCCGCTGAGGAACCGGTCCCGGCTGTGCCCGCCGTTGAAGCGCACCAGCTCACCGATCAGGCAGCTCGACACCGCCACGCGAGGCCTGACCTCGTCGGTGGGGGCGGTGGGAAGGCCGTTCATGTTGATCACACTTCCTTCAGGCCGACGTGGCGGCGAGGACGTTCGACAACCGGCGCAGGCCGCGTGAGGTGCGGGCCTTGACGGTGCCGAGCGGGACGCCGAGGAACTCGGCGATCTCCCGCTGCGTCAGCTCGCCGTAGTAGGCCAGCTCGATGGCCTGGCGCTGGGGTGCGGGCAGCTCGGCCAGCGCCCGGCGGAGCTGGTCGCGGTCGGCCACGCCGTCGTCGGTGGCCCGGCCGTCCGCGCCGGGCGGGTCGGCCACCGCCTCCAGCGGCACCGTCGGCAGGGTGCGCACCCGCAGGTGGTCGACCGCGCGGTTGCGCGCGATGCCGAGCAGCCACGCGGGCAGGCTCCGGGTCGGATCGAACCGGTGCCGGGAGCGCCAGACCTCGGCGAAAACCACCTGCCGCACGTCTTCCACGTCATACGGGGGCACGAGACGGCGCAGGTAGGCGCCGATGAGGGCGGAGTGGGTGCGGAGGCATTCCGCGAACGCGGCGTCGTCGCCGGCGGCGAGTCGCACGTTGAGGGTTTCCGCGGTCATGGCGACCTCCTCATAAAAACCTATTCAAAACTTATTCATACCGACTCCTCCTCCATGAACACAAGGCGCGCGCCCGGGCGGACACGGAAAGTGGACAAAATTGGGCGCGAGGATGGGGAAAAGCAGAGACGGGACAGATGGGGCAGGAGGGGTGAAGGCCGTTTCCCGGCCCGGGTGGCGGAGATCCGGGAGATCTCGGTTCAGGGCGCCGGGGACCGGAGGGAGGACCTGGGCCCAGGGCGGCGGAGACCGGAGGGGAACCCTCAGCTCAGGGCGGCGGAGATCCGGGTGAGGGCCTCACGGAACGAGGTGACGTGCGGGACCGACGGTGGCAACTCGCCCCACCATCCCGGGCCGCCCGCCATGACGCGGCTCGCCGGGCGTGACACCGGCAGCCCGCCGAGCGCTCCGGGATCACCGGTCGACGACTGCTGGGACCAGACGAACACCACCGCCGGGGCGAGGCGGCGCATGGCTCCGGCCAGCGCGGAGGAGGGCGTCCGGGCGCCCAGGACGCGCGTCTCGATTCCGTGCTCGGTGGCCAGCGCCGCGGCCAGCGCGTAGATCGGCAGGCTGTGCTGCTCGTCCTCCGCGCAGGCCAGCAGCACCGGCCGGTCGTTGACCGGTGCCCGGGGCGTCCTGGCCAACGGGAGCAGGGCGGCGAGCAACCGGTCGGAGAAGACGTGCTCGACCTCGACGGCGGCGCCGGTCGCGGCCTGCCGCGCGCAGATCGTCCCGAACACCGGGAGGACCAGGTGCTCCCAGGTCCACACGACCCCGTGCCGGGTCAGCGCGGCCGTGAGCCAGCCGGACAGGGACGAGCCGTCCAGCGCCATCGCGGACCGGGCCAGCATCGCGGGCGTCGGGATCTCGTGCCGCGGCTGCGGCACCGCAAGCCCATCGGGTACGGCGTCATCGCCGCCGATGGGATCCTCCCTGGAGGTCTCCTCGACGACCGCCGCGGCAGCCGCCTCCCGGGCGGCCACGGCAGCCGCCTCCCAGGCGGCCGGGACGCCCGCCTCCGCCCCGGCGGGCCGGGTCCGCAGCACCTGCCTCGCGGCGTCGGCGGCGGGGACACCGGTTTTGATCAACCGGTTCATCTCCTCCAGCCGCCTCAGATCACCGGAGTCGTAGCGGCGGTGCCCGCCGGGACTGCGGCGGCTCGGGCCGACGCCGTACCGCAGGTTCCAGGTGCGAAGCGTCGGGGCGGGCACGCCGAGCCGCCGTGCGACGGCGCCGATGCCGTAGCCCGGTTCGTCTTCACTGGTCGGTCGCTCGTCCATCGCTCTCGTCTTCCACGCCTGAACCGCGGGGGATCGCCCACACGCTCAGAACATTCTTTCGCAACCGGCTCCCCGGCGGATGCAACCGCGGACGAGCCGGTCGACGAAGAGCCTGGTGACGGACACCGTCATCGTCGAGCGGCTCGCCGGGTGGTCGCGGAGGGGCGACGCGGGCGGGAGGCCGCGACCGGGACGTCGGAGCCGGAGGGACGGAACTGTTCTAGAACCCCGTTCAGGCAGGCGTTCCGTGAGTTACGATCTGCGCCAGAGTGATCCTGGTGGGCGCGGCGTCGAGGCAGGTGCGTGTGAACGATCGGAACCCCTACGGCATCGACGTGAGTACGGCCAACGTCGCGCGGATCTACGACTACATGCTCGGCGGGAAGGACAACTTCGCCGCCGACCGCGCCGCCGCCGAGGAGATCCTCAGGGCGTTCCCCGAGTCGCGCGAGGGTGTCCGGCTCAACCGGGAGTTCCTCGGCAACGTGGTCCGCCACCTCGCCGAGGAGGCGGGAATCCGGCAGTTCCTCGACATCGGCGCCGGTCTGCCCACACAGAAGAACGTGCACGAGGTCGCGCACGAGGTGGACCCCGAGGCCCGTACGGTCTACGTCGACAACGACCCGGTCGTGTGCGTGCACGGCAGGGCGCTGCTCGCCAGCACCCCGACGGTCGCCATGGTCGAGGGCGACCTGCGCGATCCCGGGGAGATCTGGGCCGGGGCGACGCGGACCGGCCTGCTCGACCCCGGCAAGCCGGTCGCCGTGCTCATGGTCGCGATCCTGCACTTCCTTGACGACCCCTACGACGAGGTCGCCAAGGTGCGGGAGCTGATGGCCCCCGGCAGCTTCCTGGTGATCACCCATCTGTCGATGGCCGAGCGCCGGGCCAAGGACACCGACGCGGTGAAGAACGTCTACTCCCGGGCCAGCTCGGGCGTGGTGCCCCGGACGCCGGAGGAGATCCGGCGTTTCTTCGGTGACTTCGAGCTCCTGGACAACAGGAGGTTCATCGCGCCCAACGCGCTGGAGCGCATGGCGGTCCTCGGCGCGGCCGGGGTCGGCCGCAAGTCCTGAGAGCCCTGATGGGCTCCTGCGCGCCTTCGCCCGCCGCGCCCGCCGCGGCCGTCCGGGCGTCCGGGCGTCCCGCCACGTCGCCGCCCTCGCCAGCGCCCCTCGCCGGCGCCGACCGCGCGGGCGGACGGGCAGGCGGGCGGGTGGGGCGGGCAGGCGGAACGATTTGATCGCCGTACACGTCGCACAGGTGTGACCCCCTTCGACAGCACCGATGACGACCTGCGCGCCGCCCGTGAGAGAGCGCGCCGCCTGGAACGACTGACCGGGCAGCGTCGGGCCGTGGCCGCGCAGATCGAGGAGACGGAACAGCTCGTCGCCGAGCTCGAGGCGCGGCTGGCGAAGGAGGAGGGCGACGTCTCCCGCCTGGAGGAGGGCGGTTTCGCGGCGTTCCTGTCGGGCCTGGCGGGCTCCAGGCAGGAACGGCTGGCCCGGGAGCGGGCCGAGGCGCAGGCCGTACGGGAACGGCTGCGCGGGCAGCGGACCCGGCTGGAGTGGCTGCGCGCCGACCGGGTGACCGTGGAGAGCGCGCTGGCCGAGGTCGGCGGGGCGCGGGAGGAGTTCGACGCCCTGCTCAAGCGCAAGGAGCACCTGCTGGTGCAGTCAGGCGACCCGCGCGGCCGTGAGCTCGTCGAGCTCGGCCGGACCCTCGCCGACACCGTCGCGGACCTGCGGGAGCACGAGGAGGCCCACCGCGCCGGGGCGGTCGCGGCCGAGGCGATCGGCCGGGTCCTGCGCTGCCTCGGCGGCGCGCGCGGTGCGTCCACCTGGGACGTGATCGGCGGAGGCCTCATCGCGGACATGATGGAGCACGGCCACCTGCGGGACGCGGACGAGGCGGCCTGGCACGCCCAGCGGGCACTGGACGCCTTCGCCCGGGAACTGGCCGACATCGGCGTGCACGTCGCCCCGGCCCTGCCCGAGGTGGACACCCGCATGTTCGCCGACATGTTCTTCGACAACATCATCACCGACGCCCTCAAGCACCAGCGGGTCACCCGCACCGGCGAGGCCGTGGCCGAGATGGCCCGGTGGGTGAACGACACGATGGGCAACCTGGCCGCCCGCGGCACCGAACTGGCCGGTCGGCGCGACTCTCTCGTCGCCCGCAGACAGGACGTCCTGACGGGCTGAACCGCCGAGTCACCCCTGGGACGGGGGGCCTTGCCGGTGGACGCCGCGAAGGTGACAGGAGGGGCCGTTCCCGCGGTGGGAGGGGCCGGACCGTGGGCTCGGTGAGCTCCGCGGTCCGGCCCCTCGTCACCTGTCCGGATCAGTGGCCGTGACCGTGACCATGTCCGTCGTGGTCGTGGTCGTCATCCTCGTCCGAGGGGCCGTCGGAGGGCTCGACGCTCAGGATGGCCTCGCGGGGCTCGACCTGGTCGACGTGCTCGATCAGCGACAGGACGTGGTCCGGCTCGATCAGCCACTGCAGCGCGGTCGCGCCGGTCTCGTCGGCGGAGACCATCTCGGCCTGCTCCCGGCGCTCGTCGTCGTCCAGATCGGCGTCGGGGTGCTCGATCTCGCTCAGGGCGGCGGCCTGCAGGGCGCCGAGGTCCTGCACCTCCACCGTCAGCTCGACCGTCAGCCGGAGGTAGCGCTCGGTGCCCGAATCATCACTCATGGTGAGATATCCTAGTGCCCTCGGCGGCGTGAGATCAGCTTAGGGCAGTTTCCAGTCGACGGGTGCCACACCCAGCTGCTCCAGCAACTGGTTGGCCCGGCTGAACGGGCGTGAGCCGAAGAAGCCGCTGCGGGCGGAGAGCGGGCTCGGGTGCGCCGACTCGATGGCGGGGGTGTCGCCGAGCATCGGCACGAGCGAGCGGGCGTCCCGGCCCCACAGGATCGCCACCATCGGCTTGTCGCGGGCCACGAGCGCCTTGATCGCCTGCTCGGTGACCTCCTCCCAGCCCTTGCCGCGGTGCGAGGCGGGCTTGCCCGGCATGACGGTGAGAACCCGGTTGAGCAGCAGCACACCGTGCTCGGCCCACGGGGTCAGGTCGCCGTTGCTCGGCATCGGCAGGCCGAGGTCCTCGGTGAGCTCCTTGTAGATGTTGCGCAGGCTGCCCGGGATGGGGCGCACGTCGGCGGCCACGGAGAAGCTCAGGCCGATCGGGTGCCCCGGCGTCGGATAGGGGTCCTGGCCGACGATCAGCACCTTGACCTGGTCGAAGGGCTGTTTGAAGGCGCGGAGGACGTGCTCCCCGGCGGGGAGGTAGCCCCTGCCCTCGGCGACCTCCTTCCGGAGGAAGTCGCCCATCTCGGCGATCTTTCCTGCGACGGGTTCGAGGGCTTCGGCCCACCCGGGTTCCACGAGTTCGTTCAGCGGTCGTGCGGCCATGCTCGGCACCCTATCGGGATCTACCGACATTACGGGGAGGTACACGTCACTCCGCAGGATCCCGTGCGTGCACCGAGGACCACGATCCCGTGCGCCCGCCGAGAAGCACCCGGTCTCGGTGTCCGGATGCCGGGCAGGTCTCGCCGTCGGCCCCGATCTCCTCGATCATGTACGTGCTGCCCTGACCGCGGTGCGACCGTCGGCCGGGAGGCGGTGCGGCCGTCGGCCGGGAGGCGGGGACGGGCCTGAGCGAGGAGGGTCGATTGCGGAGTTCGAGGCGGCGACGGGTCGTGGTGTGGACGGCGGTCGCGGCGGCGCTGCTGGTGTTGTGCGGCGGGGTGGCGTGGAGCCTGACGCGGTTCGAGGCGCGTCGGGAGGCCCTGACCGCGCCGCCGGCCGATCTCATGATCCAGCCGGGGGTCTCCGCGGCCGAGGTGGAGGCGGTGAAGGACGGCCTGCGCGCGGCCGACCGTTATTTCAGGTCCGCCCTCGGCCGGGGAGTGGACGAGCGCGTGGAGGTCCGCCTCGCCCGTGAGCGGGGTTGCCGGTGGCCGATGAGCGCCACCGGTCCGGCCACCGCCTGGGCGGAGTCGCACTTCCTGTGCGTGAACACCATGTCGCCCACCTGGCGTGAGGTCATGGCCGGCGACCCCGCCGCGGCGCGCAGCATCGTCGCCCATGAGCATGTGCACAACCTGCAGGGGCAGGTCGGCTGCCGCAGATCCTCCGACGAACACGAGTGGCTGTGGTTGTTCGAGGGCATGGCCGTACACCTGGCCTACCAGGCCATGGTGGCCGAGGGCCGGTGGAAGGACGAGGAGGCTCTGAGCCAGATCCGCCGGTGGGGGGTGGACGACCCGCAGCTGGGAGCGCTGTCGGCCTACGAGCGTACGGGCGCCGGTGCGGGGGATCCGGCCTACGCCCTGTTCCACCTGGCGACCCGCTCGCTGGTCCAGCAGGCGCAAGGGCCCTCGTCCCTGCTGGCGTTCTGCCGCGAGGTCGCGCGGGGACGCCCGTGGCGCGAGGCGTTCGCCGGGGCGTTCGGGCTGTCGGTCGATTCCTTCTACGCCCGGTTCGAGCAGGAGCGGCAGCGGGTGGTCGGCCGCCGCTAGAAGGACCGCCGGTGGAAGAGCCGCCGGTGGAAGAGCCGCCGGTCACCGGGACGGCACGTGGTCCCCGCAACGGGTCCGAGCTCCGGTACGGGCCCGAGCTCCGGTACGGCCGCGTTGGAGGCTCCGCCCCCGGCGGTCCGTACCGGAGCTGCCCCCGCGAGTGCCCGGCGGCGGAGCATGCGCTCTCCGCCGCCGGGCACGCCTCATTTCACCGATCCCGACAACATTCCCTGCACGAAGTAGCGCTGGAAGGCGAAGAACAGGATCAGCGGAATGATCAGCGACAGGAACGCGCCCGGCGCGAGGATGTCGACGTTGGTTCCGAACTGCCGCATCTGGGACTGGAGAGCCTTGGTCATCGGCTGGTTCTCGGTGTTGGCGAAGACCAGGGCGACGAGCAGGTCGTTCCAGACCCAGAGGAACTGGAAGATCCCCAGCGAGGCGACCGCCGGCTTGGCCAGCGGGAACACCACGGTCGAGAAGATCTTCCACTCTCCCGCGCCGTCCATCCGGGCCGCCTCCAGCAGCGAGGCGGGGATGCCCGCGAAGAAGTTGCGGAGCAGGAAGATGGCGAAGGGGAGCCCGAAGGCGACGTGGAAGAGCACCACGCCGGGGATGGAGCCGAAGATGCCGAGGGCGCCGTACATCTTCGCGATCGGGATGAGCGCGATCTGGATCGGCACCACCAGCAGGGCGACCACCACCAGGAACAGCGCGTCCCTGCCGGGGAACTCCATCCAGGCGAACGCGTAGGCCGCCATGGCCGCGATGCCGATCACCAGGATCGTCGAGGGCAGCGCGATGAGCACGGTGTTCCAGAACGACGAGGTGAAGCCGCTGGACAGCAGGCTGCTGTAGCTGGACAGGGTCAGCTCGGCCGGCTTGGTGAACACGGTCCACCAGCCGCTGGAGTTGTTGGCGGCCTCCTGGCGGATGGAGACCACGAACAGGCCGAGGGTGGGGACCAGCCAGAAGATGCCGATCAGCACGAGCAGCACCTGGACCACGCCGCCGCCCACCCGGTCGACGATCCGGCCGAGGGTGCTGCGCGGCGGTGCGCCGAGAGTGGGGGCCGTCACTGGTTGTCCCTCCTGAACCGCCGGATGTTGAGGATCATGAAGGGCAGCACGAGGATCAGCAGGAAGATAGCCAGCGCGCTGCCCAGCCCCTGGTTCCCGCCGCCGCCGAAGGAGACCCGCCACATCTCCAGCGCGATGACGTTGGCGTTCGGCTGCACCGATCCCGGCGCGATGATGAAGACCAGGTCGAAGACCTTCAACGTGTTGATGATCATCGTGACGAGCACGACGAGCAGCACCGGGGAGAGCAGCGGGACGGTGATCCGGCGGAACACCTGCCACTCGGTGGCGCCGTCGATGCGGGCGGCCTCCAGCGCGTCACGCGGGATGGCCGAGAGCCCCGCCGCGATCAGCACCATGGCGAACCCGGCCCACACCCAGATGAACGCACCGATGATCGCCGGGGTGATCAGCGTCGGGCCGAGCCAGCTGAGGCCGTTGAAGGACGCCTCGAAGTTCGACTGCGGGAGCCGTACGACGTAGTCGCCCGGGGCCAGGCCGGTCAGCCGGAAGGTCCCGTCGGCCTCGGTGGTGGCCTCCGCCCTGACCGCGCCGTTCTGGACCGCCTCGACGGTCATCCCCGCCAGGCCCTTCTCGGTGCCGTCCACCTGGTTGGGCTGTCCGCCGCCGCCCTGGGTGAAGTCCACCCACACGGTCCCGGTCAGCTCGCCCGGGGCCGGCTGGGCGGCCTTCGCCGGGGCGGCCGAGGCGAGGCCGGCGGGCTTGACGCCGACCAGCGGGAGGAGCACGGGCTGTCCCGGCTGGGCGGGCTGCTTGGTCACCACCGCGCGGCCCTCGGCGGCGATCGGGGACTGGTCGCCGCCCCGGGGGCGGGCGTCCGGATACCCCTGACCGCCGCCGAACACGCCCGAGACCGAGGAGATCACGGCGTTGGCCACGCCGCGGTCCGGGTCCTGCTCATAGACCAGGCGGAAGATGACACCGGAGGCCAGCAGTGAGACCGCCATGGGCATGAACACGATCAGCTTGAACGCGGTCGCCCAGCGGATCCGCTCGGTCAGCACCGCGAAGATCAGGCCTATCACGGTGACCAGCAGGGGGGCGACCACGACCCAGATCAGGTTGTTCCTGATGGTGGTCAGGGTCGAGGCGTCGGTGAAGATCGTCGCGTAGTTGTCCAGGCCGACGAAGTCCCGTTCGTTGGCTCCGTAGAAACTCCGGTAGATGGAGTAACCGATCGGATAGAGCACCATCGCGCCGAGCAGCACCAGGCTCGGAAGCAGGAACAGGGCCGCCAGCGTCGGCCGCGGTCCCAGCCGGGAGCGCCGGGCCGGTGCCGGAACGGCCTCCGGGGCGGCGGGCCCGGCGGTCGCGACCTCCGGCTCGGCGGCGGGGACCAGCGGATCCTCGGAGCGGACGTCGGACAGTGCGGGATGCACCTTCCCGTCGTCACCGGCGGCGGGGGGAGCGTCGCCGGGCGTGGGGTCGGCGTCGCCGGATGCGTCGTGCGGTCCGGGGGAGGACCCGCGGGCGTGGCCGCCACGCGGGTCCTGCGGGCCGTCCAACCTGTCGGTCACGGCCGTCTCCCCTTACTTCCAGGCCTTCTTGGCCTCGGCCTCAAGCTGGCGCTGGATGCCCTTGACGTCGGACGGATTGCGCAGGAAGTCCTGAAGGAGCTTCCACTCGCCCTTGCCGTCGGTGCCGCCGAAGGCGCTGGGCGCGAGGTCGGACATGTCGTAGCGGACCGACTCACCCGCGGAGATGATCGTCTGAGCGAGCTGCTTGGTCAGGTCACTCGGGTAGTTGTCCGGGGAGACGTTGCGGTTGGGCGACAGGTAGCCGGGGAGCTTGGCCCAGATCTCGCCGCCCTCCTTGGAGGCGAGGAACTCCAGCAGCGCCATCGCACCCGGGCTGTCCTTCATCGCCACCGCGACGTCGCCGCCCAGCACGACCGGAGCGGTGTCGCCGGCCTTGGGGAACGGGAAGTACTTGGCCTCCTCGCCCAGCTTGGCGTCCGACTCCTCGGCCGTGGTGCCCACGAAGTCGGCCTCGATGATCATGGCGGCCTTGTCCTGGCCGTAGACCTGGGTCACGCAGCCGGGGAAGTCGGTCTGCAGGGCGCCGGAGCTGCCGCCGAGCATGAACTCCTGCTTGCCGAAGATCTGCGCCATCTTCTCCAGCGCGGTGGTCACGCTCGGGTCGGTCCACGGGATCTCGTGCTTGGAGAGCTTGGTGTAGTTCTCCGGCCCGGCGGTGGACAGGTAGACGTTCTCGAACAGGTCGGTCAGGGTCCAGCCGGACGCCCCGCAGAGGGCGAACGGCGCGGTCCCGGAGTCGGCGACGGTCTGGGCGGCCGTGATGAGCTCGTCCCAGGTGGTGGGCGGCTGCACCCCGGCGTCGGTGAAGGCCTGGTCGCGGTACCAGATGAGCGACTTGTGGGCGGCCTTCACCAGCACGCCGTAGACCTGGCCGTCGGCCGAGCCCAGCTCCTTCCAGTACGGGGTGTAGTTCTCGTCGAGCTGCTTGATCACCTCGGGGGTGAGCGGCTTGAGCGCGTCGTCGTCGGCGTACTGCTGGACCAGGCCGGGCTGGGGCAGGATCGCGACGTCCGGCGGGCTGCCGCCCTGGATCCGCGGCCCGAGGTAGGCGCCGGTGTCCTCACCGGTGGAGGAGTAGGTGACCTTGGCGCCGGTCTTGGCGGTGAAGGCGTCCAGCACCTTCTGGAAGTTCTCCTGCTCCGCCCCGGTCCACTTCGCGGCGACCTCGACGGTCTGGCCCTCCAGGGTCTTGCCCGCCGCGGGGGCGGAGGTGGCGCCGCCCGTCGCCGGAGAGGTGGGCTCGGCGGTCTCGCCGCCGCCGCCACCGCACGCGGCGAGCGCGACGGCGAGACCCGCTACGGTCGCCAGGGTGATGGTTTTGCGCATGTCGAACAGACCTCCTGTGCTTTCGTAACTCCCTGCGGGTCGGACCGGCGGGTTCGGCGGCTCGCCGGGCGGCTCCGGTCAGCGAGCCCGGATGATCTCGTTGAGCTGGTCTCTCATGGAAGCGACGACGTCGCCGCTGGACTCCTCGAAGGGCGGGATGAGCGCGTTGGAGACCGCGCTGGCGATCGCCAGGCTCACCTGGTCGTAGTTGGCGGTCGCCGGCCTCGGCGTGGCGGACAGGATGCTCTGCTTGAGGACCGGCAGGTAGGGGAAGCGTTCGATCAGGGCGGGATCGTCGTACAGCTCGGTCCACACGGGTGGGAACGAGCCCTCGGTGAGCACCCGCCGCTGGTTCTCCAGGCCGGTGAAGTAGCGGATGAACTCCACCGCCGACTTCTGCCGCTTGGAGTAGGCGCTGAGCGCGAGGTTCGCCCCGCCCAGCGAACTGGAGCCCGGCCCGTCGAGGCCGGGCAGCCTGGTGACGGCGAACTTCTCGCCGATCTCCGACTGGGTGGCCGGGCCGTAGGCGTGCGGCCAGTTCCGGGCGAAGGCCAGGCGGCCCTCCTGGAAGGCCAGTCTCGACTCCTCCTCCTTGAAGGAGAGCGACTCGGCCGGGATCCACCCCTCCCGGAACCCGTCCATGAGGAAGTCCAGACCGGTCTCCGCCTTGGCCGGGTCCATGGTCACCTGCGTGCCGTCCCGGCTGAGGATCGGCCCGGCGCCCGCCGACTGCACCGCCTCGGCGACGTTGACGGTCAGCCCCTCGTAGGCCAGGAACTGCCCGGCGTAGCCGCCGATGCCGTACTCGTCGTGCAGGGCGCGCGCCTGCTCGCGCAACTGCGCCCAGGTCGTGGGCGGGGTGAAGCCCTCCTTGGCGAGCAGGTCCTTGCGGTAGTAGAGCAGCCCGGCGTTGCTGGTGTACGGCACCGCCCAGAGCTTGTCCCGGTAGACGGCCGTGCCCACGGCCGGCTGCAGGAACCGGTCGAGCGGGAACAGGCTCCGGTCCAGCGGCACGATCCAGCCGGCGTCGGCGAACTCCGCCGTCCAGACCACGTCCAGGCCCAGCACGTCGTAGCGGTCGCTCTTCGCCTGGAGGTTGGCGACCATCTGCGCGCGCTGCTCGTCGGCGGCCTCGGGAAGCTCGAGCAGGGTGACCTGCTCGGCGGGATGATCCCGGTTCCACCGGTCGAGCAGCGGTTGCAGATAGGCGGTCGTGTCCCGCCCGATCACCAGGGTGAACGGGCCGCTCCCGCCGGACCGCGCCGTGAGCTCCGCGGGCTCCCCGAGGTCCGCGGGGTCCGTCTCGCCGGCCGCCCCCGCCGCGCACCCCGCCAGCGTGATCGCGGCGAGTGCGGCGAGAAGCAGACGATGCACCGACGACCTCCGGGTTTCGGGGCGGTTACATACGTGTTAGGTACCTGCATTCATGTTATGCACAGCGTTAATGTGGACGTCAACGGATGCATCCGTAACGCTCACATAACGTGAGCACGATGAGGAGGTGGGCGTGCGGCTGTTCCTGCTGGCGCTCCTCGCGAAGGAACCTGCCCACGGATACGAGCTCAAACAGGCGCTTGAACAGATCTTTGGCAGTGCCTACCCGTCACCGAACATCGGCCAGATCTACGTGACCCTGGGGCGTCTGGAGAAGGACGGCCTGGTACGCGCGGTGGACGTCGAACAGTCCAACCGGCCGAACAAGAAGGTCTACTATCTGACGGCCGCCGGCCGGGAGGCCCTCGACGCCTGGGCCGACGAGCCCACCGAGGGGCCGAGGGTCCGCGACGAGTTCTTCATGAAGCTCGTGCTGGCCCCGATGACCGGAGTCGCCGACCGGATGGCGTTGATCAATCGCCAGCGCCGCCACTACCTTTCGATCATGCGTGACCTCAACGGACTCGCCGAGCGGACCGCTCCGGAGGACCGGGTCGCGCTCCTGCTGATCGAGGGGGCCATGCTGCATCTCCAGGCGGATCTGGACTGGCTCGAACGATGCCAGGAGGATCTCAGCTGAAGCGGGGGGCGGACGAAGCGAGTGAGGAGGGGTGAGCGACCGATGAGAGCAGACCCCGTGGTCACCACCGTCAACCTCGTCAAGATCTACCAGAACGGCGGCGTGCCGGTGCCCGCCGTACGGGGGGTGGACCTGCGGGTGGAGCGGGGGGAGTTCGTCGCGATCATGGGCCCCTCGGGTTCGGGGAAGTCGACCCTGATCCATATGCTCGGCGGCCTGGACCCCCGGACCAGCGGCGAGATCTGGCTGGACGGCAAGCGGGCCGACACTCTCGGTGAGAGCGCCTGGGCGCTGCTCCGCCGGAAGAAGATCGGCTTCGTCTTCCAGTTCTTCAACCTGGTCGCCAACATGACCGTCGCGGACAACGTCGAACTGCCCGCGCTGCTGGCCGGGGCCTCCCCGCGCGAGGCCCGCGAGCGCCGGGAGCGGCTCCTCGACGCGCTCGGTCTCACCGGCTGCGCCGACGCCGCCCCCGCCCAGCTCGCCGGCGGTGAGCAGCAGCGGGTCGCGCTGGCCCGCGCCCTGGCCAACCGGCCCAGTCTCCTGCTGGCCGACGAGCCCACCGGCAACCTCGACAGCCGCAACACCCGCGACGTGCTGAAGCTGCTCGGCGAGGTCCACCGCGACGGGCAGACGATCATTATGGTCACCCACGACGCCCGGGTGGCGAGCCTCGCCGATCGTGTCGTCTCCCTCCTCGACGGCCAGATCGTCGACGACGGCGCCGTCGCCGCCCCCCGCCGCCGTCCCCGGGGCACCGCCGGCGACGTGGTCGAGCTGAGGGGCTGAGGCGGTGGGCACGGTCCGGGCCTCGGCGCGGTGGATCAGGGCGGACCTGCGGGCGCGGCGGGGACAGGCGATCCTCACCGTCCTCGCCGTGACCGGGATCGTCACCGCGCTGATCACGTCGGCGACCCTGCTGGAGGACGGGACCAACCCGTGGCGGAGGCTGTTCATCCAGACCAAGGGCGCGCACGTGTGGATCCACACCGAGGACGCGCCCGACGTCGCCGCGCTGTCACGGCTGCCGGGCGTGGAGCAGGTCGCCGGGCCGTACCGCACGGCGCCGGTGACCCTCGTGCTGGACGGGAAGAAGTCGCCGGTCGCGCTGCGAGAGGCGACCGCCGAACCGCCCCGGGTGGCCGCGCCGCTCGTCCGCGAGGGCCGCTGGCTCCGCCCCGCCGACGGCGGCGGCGTGGTCGCCGAGCGCTCCTTCGCCCAGGCGCTGGGCCTGCGGGTCGGTGACCCCTTCCCCGTCACCGCGCTCAGCGGCGCCTCCCACCCGCTGGTCGTGGTCGGTCTCGCCGACAGTTCCGACCAGGGCTTCTATCCCGAATGGACCCCCGGCCTCGCCTGGACCCTGCCGGAGACCCTCAACGAGATCGAACCGGCCCAGGGCCGCAGCGAGTCGGTCACCGGGCTGCGGCTGGCCGACGGCGAGGACACCCTCCCGGCCGTCCACGGCGCCGTCACCCTGCTCGACGAGCGGATCCAGCGCATGTCCACCTGGCGGGAGGTAAGCGCGTCCATGGAGCTGGACAACCGGCTGCTCGGTCTGCTGCTGGCGCTCTTCGGCACCGCCGGGCTGGTCGCCGCCGCCCTGGCCCTCGCCAACGCGACGGGTGGCCGGGTGCTGACCCAGACCCGGGACATCGCGACCCTCAAGTCCCTCGGCTACACCCGGGGGCAGGTCTTCGCGGTCCTCGTCACCGAGCACGGCGCGCTCGGCCTGCTCGGTATCGCCCTCGGCCTGGCCTGTGGCCGTCTCGTCGCGACCTTCACGCTCGACGGCCTGCCGATCCTGCCGCTCTCCCCGGTCCCGCTGCTCGCGATCACCGGAGGCACCGCCGCGGTGGTCCTCGTGGCCGTGGCCCTGCCCGCCTGGCGCGGCGGGCGCACCCCGCCCATCCCCGCCGCGCCCGCCGCCCCGCCCCGGGGACGCCTGTCGCGGCTGGCCCGGCTCGCCCTCCTGGTACGGCTCCCGCCCGCCCTCGTGCTGGGCACCCGCGACGCCTTCACCCGCAGGACCCCCGCGGTGCTGAGCGTCGTCGGCCTGGCCGTACCCATGATGATGATCACCATCGGCCTCGGCTGCTGGGCCACCCTCGACGACTTCCTGCGCCACCCCGAACGGGTCGGCCAGGCCGCTGCGCTCACCGTCCACCCGGGACGGCTCCCGGCCGAGGTCGCCGCCCGCCTGGCCGGAGCCGACCCGGACGTCGCGGCCGTCTACCCCGGGGCCGAGGTCTCCGCCCTGGAACCGGAGCAGACCCGGAGCGTGCTGGCCCGCGCGCTCGGCACCTCCGCCGAGCCGTACCCCTTCTCGGTGGTGGAGGGCCGGATGTTCGCCGCGCGCGGCGAGGCCGTCGCCGGCCAGGGGCTGCTCGACCTGCTGGGCGCGGAGATCGGCGACCGGGTGCGGATGACGGTCGGCGGCACGCCGCTGATCGTGCACATCGTGGGCCGGGTGGTGGAGCCCGAGCACGACGGGGAGGTCCTCTCCCTCGGCATCGACAGCCTCGCGGCCAAGGACGCCGTGCCGCCCCAGTTCTACGGCCTGGTGCTCAGGCAGGGCGCCGACCCCGCGACGGTCCGCGCCCGGCTGCTGGCCGCCTCCGGGGAGGCGCTGGAGGTACGGGCGGCGGTCAACCCGGCCGAGCGGCTCGCGGTGATCCGGGTGGTGATCGTGGCGCTGACCGTCGTCCTCGCCCTGCTGGCCCTGGCCAACCTGCTCACCGCCAGCGCCCTGGGCCTGCGCGACCACGCGCTCGACCTGGCGGTGCTCAAGGCCATGGGCCTCACCCCCCGGCAGGTGGCCGCCACCCTGGTGACCGGGACGGGGCTGCCGGCCGTGCTGGGAGTGGTGGCCGGTACGGCGGCCGGGGCCTCGGTGGTCGCCGGCCTGATCGACCTGCAGGGCCACACGAGCGGGGTGGGCGCGGGCATCGGCCGCACCCCGTCCGCGCCGACCCTCGCGATCGCCGCGGGCACGGTGATCGGGGCGGCCCTGCTGGTGGCGTTGATCCCCGCCCGCAGGGCCGCCCGGGCCCAGGTCCCGGTCACCGCCCGGTAGCGCCCGCCTCCACGGCGCCGCCGCGGACCGGCCGGATCACCGTTCCAGGTGGGTGAGCTGGAACCAGAAGAAGCCGTGACCCGGCAGGGTCAGCACGTACGGCGGGTCGCCGATCACCGGGAACGGCACCCCGCCGCGGGCCTCGACCGGGGTCATGCCCTCGTAGCGGCGCAGGTCCAGCTGGACCGGCTGCGGGTGCCCGGACAGATTGTTGACGCACAGCATCGTGTCGTCGCCGTCCTCGCGGACGAAGGTCAGCACCGCGGGGTTGTCCGACCACAGCTCGATGTAGGCGCCGGTGCCGAAGACCGGGTGCCGCCGCCGGATGCCCAGCATCTTCCGGGTGAAGTGCAGCAGCGACGACTCGTTCTTCTGCTGGGCCTCGACGTTGACCGCCTGGAAGCCGTAGACCGGGTCCATCACGGCCGGAAGGTAGAGCCGGCCCGGGTCGGCCGTGGAGAAGCCGGCGTTGCGGTCCGGGCTCCACTGCATCGGGGTGCGGACGGCGTCGCGGTCCTCCAGCCAGATGTTGTCGCCCATGCCGATCTCGTCGCCGTAGTACATGACCGGGGAGCCCGGCAGCGAGAGCAGCAGCGCGGTGAACAGCTCGATCCGGTCGCGGTCGTTGTCCAGCAGCGGGGCCAGGCGGCGCCGGATGCCCAGGTAGGCCCGCATACGCGGGTCCTTGGCGTACTCGGCGTGCATGTAGTCGCGCTCGTCGTCGGTGACCGTCTCCAGGGTCAGCTCGTCGTGGTTGCGTAGGAAGATGCCCCACTGGGCGCTGTCGGGCAGTTTCGGAGTCCGCGACATGATCTCCGAGATGGGTTCGCGGCTGCCGCGCCGTACCGCCATGAAGATCCGCGGCATGAGCGGGAAGTGGAAGGCCATGTGGCACTCGTCGCCGCCGGCGGCCGGGTCGCCGAAGTACTCCACCACGTCCTCGGGCCAGCCGTTGGCCTCGGCGAGCAGCACCCGGTCCGGGTAGAGCCGGTCCACCTCGGCGCGGACCCGCCGCAGGTAGGCGTGGGTCTCGGGCAGGCCGGAGCAGGTGGTGCCCTCGCGCTCGAACAGGTACGGCACCGCGTCCAGGCGGAAGCCGTCGATGCCCAGGTCGAGCCAGAACCGCAGCACCTCCAGCATGGCCTCCTGGACCGCCGGGTTGTCGTAGTTCAGATCCGGCTGGTGGTGGAAGAACCGGTGCCAGTAGTACTGCTTGCGGACCGGGTCGTAGGTCCAGTTCGACTCCTCGGCGCCGATGAAGATGATCGGCGCGTCGGGGTAGCGGGACGGGTCGTCGCCCCAGACGTAGAAGTCCCCGTAGGGGCCCTCGGGGTCGTGCCGGGACGCCTGGAACCAGGGGTGCCGGTCGCTGGTGTGGTTCATCACCAGGTCGGTGATGACGCGCATGCCCCGTTTGTGGGCCTGCTCCACCAGTTCCACGAAGTCCGCGAGATCGCCGAAGTCCGGCAGGATCTTCATGTAGTCCGAGATGTCGTAGCCGCCGTCGCGCAACGGCGACTCGTACAGCGGCAGCAGCCACAGGCAGTCCACGCCGAGCCACTGGAGATAGTCCAGCTTCTCGATCAGGCCGCGCAGGTCTCCCGTGCCGTCCCCGTCGGAGTCCTTGAAACCCCGGACCAGCACCTCGTAGAAGACCGCGCGCTTGTACCACTGGGGGTCCGCCGAGACGAAGTCCTCGGCAACCGCTTCGGGGTGGGGGGATGCGTTCATCGTTCACGCTCGCAGTGGAGAAGGGCAGGACGAAGTCACCCGGTGACCCGGCTGATGATGTGTTGGTGACCGCGCTGGAGGGAGCCGTCATCCCCACAGCTCCCTGCCCTCGGACAGACCGAATCCGCGATTCGGGCCGACCGTTCTGGCGCTTTCTGGGGCGAAACACTACCAGTCGGGCGCTCTGCGGGAGGGCTGATCAACAAGGAAGCTGGGGGAGGAGTAGGGGACGGCGAGGCGTGCCCGGCCCCGCAGGCCCCGTGCCTCCGAGGCGGCCGGTCCGGCGCTTCGCGAATCATCACGACTTCCGGCTTCCTTGTCCGGCGTGCAGAAGGAACCGGATCACCGGTATTTCGGTCCGACAGAATTCCTATTAATGGTGCATTTAAGTTAAAACTGCTCCATTTGATGAAATTTGGCTATTGTGGGTCATGTCTGGCCGGCCAGCCGCGCATCAAAAGGGATGGTTTACTTCACGGGGAGAACACATGCCGAATACGCGGCTGCACAGTAAGAGAATCACGGCTGCCGGTGGCGCCGCGCTGCTCCTGGTCCTGCTGGGATCCACCGCCGCGCAAGCCGCTCCACCGCCCGCCGACGAGTCCGCCTCCGGTAACGTCGTGCAGCTGGGGGAGCCCACTCCTCTGGGGACGTGTACGGGCCCCCTCTGTGGCAGGGTCAAGAACCACAGCAATTCCGACACGGATCTCTGGATCATCAACAACTGGCCGCCGGAGACGGCGAACGGTGCATTCGTGAAGCCCGGTGAGACTTCCACCAAATACTTCAAGGACACCGACGGCTTCTACATCCCCACCGGGTGCAAGGGGGTCCGTTCCTGGGCGCCCGATCTCAAGGGCGGCTACTGGTACAAGATCAATGATCTGCACTCCGGGACGGTCAAGGTCGACTGCTGAGGGGTGCCCCGGGTGACCGGTGGGGATCGGTGACCGGGGACCCGGGAGCGTGCACCGACCTCAGAGGATCATGGAGCCGCACCGGTGGGTTCACCGGTGCGGTCTCCACGTCCCGCAACGCCCGTCGCGTCCGCCGGGTCGGCCGGTGCGCGCCGTCAGCGTCTGCGGTGGCGGTAGAAGATCCACGCCCCCGTGCCGTAGGCGCCGAGGCCGAGCAGGATCATCATGGCGATCACCGGCCACTGGAACACCTCGGGCAGGTGGAGCGCGAGGAACCAGCTCCTGGTCCCACCATCGTTGATCTTGATTAGGGCCGGCACGACGCCCTGCGGGAACAGCGGGATCGCCGCGATCGTCATGCAGACGCCCACGATGATCCGCTCGCGCTTCGGCAGTTCGTCGAAGCCTCCCCCGTTCCCCCGGCTTCCCGGCCCGGCCGCGGGGCGCTTGCCCGTGCGCATCGTCTGCAGCAGCTCCGGCCCCCGGGCGTGCAGCCGCCGCTGGGCCAGCAGCCCGAAGCCCCACCAGCACAGGACGCCGGTCGCCACGCCGACGGCCACGCCCGCCCAGCCGTACAGCGCGACGGCCACCGCGGCCGGGGCCCCGGTGAGCGCGACCAGCGCCAGTACGGCGTAGGCCATGCCGGTCAGCGCGCCGTCGTCCTCGCTGACGCGCAGCGGGTTGCCGCCGCGCCGGTGCGGATCGGTTCCGGGGACGAGCGCGTAGACCGACATCAGCGGGACGATCCCGGCACCGCCGCCGAGCAGCGCGGCGGTGAGCGCGAGCACCATGGGCCAGGGACCGCCGGTCACCGCGGTGCAGGCCAGGGCCAGCGCCGCGGCCACCGGGCCCACGACCAGCAGCCAGGCCCGCTGCCTGCCCCGCACGTCGGCCGCGCCCGGGACCGTCAGGGTGAGCCAGAGCGCGGTGCCGTCGACGGCGTAGAGCCCGGCCGTCATGGCGGCGGCCATGACGATGAAGATCGGACCGGCCCAGGGCAGCATGGCGTCGATGCCCAGGACCAGCGGGGCGGCGGCGAAGAACACGCCGTAGGCGACGGAGAAGGTGAGCTGGTGGGTCCGGACCAGGTCACGCGACCAGGCGCGCAGTTCCTTGGCCACCACGGCGCCGGACGCGGTCGAGGCCGTCATGGGACGCCGGCTCCGGGCGGACGCCCGCGCCGCGCCCACCCGCCGGGTGAGCAGGGCGGCCCAGGTGGCCAGCAGCAGCGCGACGAGCACCGCCGTCGCACCCAGCACCAGGCCCGCGCGGCCCCAGTTCCCGGCGCCCGCCGCCTCGACCGCGGCCAGTCCCCACCCGGACGGCAGGTAGCGCAGGACCGCCGAGGCCTCGGGGGTGATCCCGCCCGCCTGGCCCAGGGCGATGACGAAGACCCAGCCCTGGCCGAGCGCGGCCAGGATCACGCCGTTGACGAGGCCGGTGCCGATCGCGCCCACGCGCGAGCGCAGGGCGATGCCCAGGGCGGCCACCGCGACCCTCGACAGCAGGACGAAGACCGCCAGCTGCAGGAGCGTCGCGGGGAGCGCCACCAGGACGGCGGCCGGGCCCCGCCGCACCCCGGAGACCGCGAGCCCGGTGAGAGCGAGCAGGCTGATCGCGGGCGCCACCCCGACGAAGGCCCCGACCAGCAGGCCGACGGCCAGACGGCGCGGGGGGAGACCGAGGAGGGTGAAGTACTCCGGGCGCAGCGTCTCGTCGCCTCCCCCGGAGAAGACCGGGCCGAGGATCCAGCCGAGCATCCAGACCGCGTAGGCCGCGGCGAGCAGGTCGCCGCTCTGGAACGCGGCGAACAGGGTGCCACCGGCGAGGACGAGCCCGAGCGTGCCGCCGGTGGCGACCAGGCCGGCCTTCTGCCCGCTCATCGAATGGCGCAGTACGGCCAGCTTCATGCCGGCCATGGTCCGGGCCGCGGTCACGGCAGTGGCCGCGGCCGGGGCCGGGGTCAGCGTGACAGCCATGAGAGCTCCTTCGTCCCGGTGCCGGCCGACCCGACGAGCCCGACGAAGGTGTCCTCCAGGGAGCGGCCGCCCCGGACCTGCTCCAGCGTCCCGGCGGCGGCCACCCGGCCGCCGTCGATCACCCCGACGTGGTCGCAGAGCTGCTCGACCAGGGCCATGACGTGGCTGGAGAGCACGATGGACCCGCCCCCCGCCACGAAACCCCGCAGAATGGTCTTGATCGTGGCCGCGGAGACGGGGTCGACGGCCTCGAAGGGCTCGTCCAGCACGAGCAGCCGGGGGGCGTGCAGCAGCGCGGTGGCCAGACCGATCTTCTTGCGCATGCCCGTGGAGTACTCGATCACGAGGGTCTTCTCCGCCACGTCCAGCTCCAGCACCGACAGCAGTTCCTCGGCGCGCTCGGCGACGACCGCCTTCGGCAGGCCGCGCAGCAGCCCGAGGTAGGTGAGCACCTCGCGCCCGGTCAACCGTTCCGGCATCGCCAGACCGTCGGGCAGCACACCGACCATCGACAGGGCGCGGGAGGGGTCGGACCAGACGTCCGCTCCGAAGATCCGGGCGCTGCCGCCGTCCGGGCGGAGCAGGCCCACGGCCATGGACAGGGTGGTGGTCTTACCGGCTCCGTTCTGCCCGACCAGTCCGTAGAACGAGCCCTGGGGGACGGTCAGGTCGACGTGATCGACCGCGATCTTCTCGCCGAAAGTCTTGGAGAGGCCGGTGATCTCAAGGGCTGGAGTCATGGGGGGCTTCCGGGTGCGGGGAGCAACACTGAGTACAGATAGGCCCAAAAGGGGCGGACCGGAAGCATTCGATCATGTATGGCCGGAAAGTGTCCAGCTCCTCTGCGGCCCGCCGCCGGTGCGGCGTTCGGGACGGTCCGGCCGGGCCGGGAAAGGGGTGGTCAGGCGGGGCGCGAAAGGGCCGGTCGTACATGACAGAGAGAGGGGAGGCCGGACGAAATGTCGGAATGTTATGATCTCCGCATGGTGGGAGTCCGGCGATTTATCCGCCCCCGGCTGGCCGTGTCAGCCGCTGGGGCGAATCGGCGTGCTCTGACCTGACTGAAGGCGGCATCCGCATCGGCGCCCGGCGGCGGGTCGGCCGGGGGAGATCTCCCCGTCCGCTGCGAACCGATCGGAATCACGATGCCTTCCACCCCTCCGTCCTCTGCTTCCCCTGCCTCCTCTGTCTCTTCTCGTCCCTCCTCTGTCTCTTCTCGCGCCGACGGCTCTCTCCGTCCCGAAGGCGGAAAGCCCCGCCCGGATGCCCTCAGCCCCGACGAGCTCGCTCGCGCGCTGACCATCCGCGACCTGAGCGACCCCGCCCACGGGGCGCACGCCGTTCAGCTGGTCGTCGACATCCTCGTCCAGGCCCTCCGGACGGCCGGGGGCAGCCGGGTCCGGCTGACGGGCCGGCCGGCTGGATTCCCGTGTCAGGTCAGGGCCCGGGAGCTGTGGTGGCGCGATCGTGCGTCGCAAACATGGCGTCAATCGCGCAATAACCGATTCGCGAGATCGTTGATGGATCCTTTTCGTCCTTGGCCGAGTTCGTAGTTCTGCAGGACGGTGACCGCCTCGCACGGGTCACCGGCCGGTGAGAGCGGTGAGGCCGGTGACGAGGGCGTCGATCGCGGCGGTGACCCGCTCGGTCGGCAGGGCGCCGAAGCCGACGAGGAATCCCGCGACCGATCGGGGCTCCTGGTAGGTGCGGCGCAGTGAACCGACCAGGACACCGTGCCGCAGCAGGGCCTGGCACACATTGGCCTGCGCCGCCGTCTCCGGACCGGCCACGGCCACGTGCAGTCCGGCCTGGACCGGCAGCGGCCGGTATCCCGCCGGGAGCCGGTCGAGCAGTTCGCGGTGGATGCGGTGGAAGCGCGTGGTGTAAGCCGCGCGCATCCGCCGCAGGTGGCGGCCGAGGTGGCCGGCGTCGATGAAGACGGTCAGCGCCTGCTGGGTGGCGAGCGGAGGACACCAGTCGACCGCCTGGCGCACGGTGGTGATGGCCGGTACCAGCGCCATCGGGGCGACCAGGAACCCCGTTCGCAGCCCGGGACTCAGAATCTTGCTGAAGCTGCCGATGTAGATCACGCGCCCGTCGCGGTCAAGGCGGTGCAAGGGCTCCAGCGGGCGCGCGGTGTGCCGGAACTCGCTGTCGTAGTCGTCCTCCACGACGGCCGCGCCGTGGCGGCCGGCCCAGCGCAGCAGCTCCAGCCGGCGGCGGCGGGACAGCACCACGCCGAGCGGGTACTGGTGGGAGGGGGTGACGTAGACCAGACGCGCATCTGATGGGATGGCGTCGACCACGATGCCGTGCTCGTCGACCGGCACGCCTGCCACCTCGACGCCGTGGCAGCGCAGCAGCTCCCGCACCGGCGGGTAGCCGGGTTCCTCCACGGCGGCCACGTCTCCGGGGGAGAGCAGGACTCTGGCCACGAGATCGACCGCGTGCCCGGTGCCGGCGGTCACCACCGCCTGGTCCGGCGTCATGGTGATGCCCCGCGAGCCGGCCAGCCAGCGCGTCAGAGCGGCGCGCAGGTCGGCGGTGCCGGTGGGGTCGCCGTACAGGGTCGGATCCTGCCGCAGACCGGCCAGCACGCACCGGCGCCACACGGCGGCGGGGAACAGGCGCGCGTCGATCCGGCCGGGCCGCAGCTCGAAGAGCGCCTCGGCCTGCGGGTCGTCGTCGTAGCGCCGCAGGGCCGCGCTGCGCGGCGTGGGGGCGAGCGCCCCGGGCGGCGGGCCTTGCAGGGACGGCCCGTACCCGGCGGCGACGACGGTACCGCCACCGGCCCGGCCCTCGGTGTAGCCCTCCGCGGCCAGCGCCCCGTAGACACCGGTGACCGTGGAGCGGGCGATGCCCAGTTCGGCGGCCACCGCCCGGGACGGCGCCAGCCGGTCACCCGGCCTCAGCCGCCCGTTCATGATCGCCTCACGGATCTGTTCGTACAACTGCCGGGTCAGGCTGCGCTCATCATCGGGATCGATGAACAGTTCCATCGCCCACTCCAACTTGGTCGGGTCGAGAGTGCCGTGCTTGGACCTGTTGAGGAGGCCGTGTTCACCGTAGCGTCGCGGGCGAAGACGGGGCAGCCCCCGAGGAGGGGAGGGCGGCGGGCCACGTATGCCGGAAAAGAGCTGATCCCCGGCCGCAGCCGAGGGAGTGCCGAGCACAGAGCAAGTCCGCAACGTTCGCCGAGGACGGCCCTCACGGCCGTCGCACAGGAGGGGGTCATGGACGTCGTCAGCACCGCCGAAGTCCCGGCACAGGAACGCTTCGCCTTCTGGCGCGAAGTGAGCTCCACCACCTGGGTGCCCTACGACGCGCGCTGTCCACCGCAGCTGCGACAGCGCTTCCAGGCGCAGATCGCCTACCGCCAGCTGGACCTGGTGCAGGCCACGCTGATGACCACGACGCCGTACGCCATCCGCCGCACCCCCCGGCTCATCCGTCAGACCGATCCGGAGATCTACAAGCTCGGCTGCACCGTGCAGGGTCACGGTGTGGTGGCCCACGACGACCACCAGGCCGTCTTCGGGCCCGGGGACCTGGTCCTGTACGACACCTCCCGCCCCTACCGGGCCGAGCTCGCGCCGGACGCCCCGACCAGCCAGATGCTGGTTCTGAAGTTCCCGCGCTCGTCGCTGCCGCTACCCTCGCGGGACCTGCGGCGCCTGTCCATGGTCCCCATCTCCGGCGCCCACGGAATCGGCGCGCTGACCTCGCAGTTCATGCTGCAGATCGCCAGGCGTCTGGATGAGCTCACCCCCTCCGACACCGCCCGGCTGGCTGCGCTGACGCTCGATGTCTTGACTGCGGCGCTGGCCGGCGCACTGGACGCTGACGGTTCGGTCCCACCCGAGAGCAGGCGGCGCGCATTGCTTGCCGAGATCCACGCTTTCATCCTGGCCCACCTCGGCGATACCCGCCTGAGCCCGGAGACGATCGCCGCCGCCCACCACATCTCGCTGCGCTCCCTGCACCAGCTGTTCCATACCGGCGGGCACACCGTCGCCGGCTGGATCCGTGAGCGTCGCCTGGAGCGATGCCGACGCGACCTAGCCGATCCCCGGCTGGCCACCCGCACGATCACCGCGATCGCAGCCCGGTGGGGCTTCACCAGCCCAGCGCACTTCAGCCAAACCTTCCGCAGCGCCTACAGCCTCTCGCCGCGCCAATTCCGCCATCAGTCCGCGATCCTGCACGAGGACTGAAAACCGGTGCACTCTGCCGAAAGACAGGGTCCGGGTACGGCTTGCATCCTCATGGTGAGAAGGAGAAGGAGCCCGGCCCCGAGGCCATCCGTTTTCCCAACCACCGGAATCACAACTCGATTCCGCGTCCGGGCAGGTGAAAGGTGGAGAGGATCGTGAGAGTAAAAATCGCGCAGACGGCGACGCCGCTCGCCGCTGCGATCGTGATGGCACTCGGTTCAGTCGCTTTCCCGGCGGAGGCGTACGCGGCAGGGAACGCCGCGGTGAAACCCGTTGGACGGAACGGGCCAGGCCCCATCGAGGTTCAGGAGGTCGTACGCCTTCCGGGCATCGCACATGCCGCCGCCGGATGGCTGATGTTGAGCAGCGGGACCACCGAGCGCACCATCTTCTACGATTCCTGTCAGCCTCCAAGGCAATATCAGTCGCAGCTGTTCTCAGTCGGTGCCTTCGACAACCGGCCTCCTCCCGGCTGCCAGGTGGTCCTGGTCAACCGGGAGGGCGCCGGCAAGGTGCTATGCGTAGGCCGTGGAAGCGTTCCCAACGAATTCCGTCAGTCGCAGATCGTGCGGATTCAGCCTGGAACCGCGCCGCCTTGCGGTTTCGGCTCATGATGAACCGTCTAAGGCGATCTGACTGGCGTGATACCGGCAGGAGCCCGGCAGGGTGCGGTCGCCGCGCTGATGTTGCATCTTCTCGGTGAACGAGATTCGTCACCCTCGGCTGAATCGGTCAACCCTTCCGGTCACGCGACTCCTGCCAACGGGCGGGCGTCAATCTCAAGATTTCATAAGCCGATCGAGGATCAGAGAGGAACCGGTCATCTCACAAGTACACCTCCGGGCGAGAATGGAGCGGTCAGTGAAGAAACGAACAGGCAAGATCGTCGGAAGCCTCGCAGTGTGCATGGCAGTCCTCGTGGCCATGCTGGGATTCGCGACTCCCGCTGGAGCCACCGAGTCGGGCTGCAATGGATGGGCCTGCGTCAAGGTATACGGAGACAGCACCTGGGTGAGCACCGTCGAAGCCAGAACGAACGGCCCTCTGGTCGTGCTCAGCTTCTATGGACATTTCCGCATCTGGGGCCCCGGCTTCGCCTTCAACACCCCGGACCAGAACAATTCATGGAGCATTCTCCATCAAAGGGCTATAAATCGCCATCTTCCCAACGGAAGCAAAGTCTGCAGTGAGGCATATCAAAAGAACTCCAACGGCACCTACACGCGCAGGGGGCTTCCCTGCGTAACCATCGTGCGATAAAAGCTGCACGATAGGGCGCAACTGTCGGGACTCCCATGGCCGGAGGGGGGATCGCTTGCGGTCCCCCCTCCGGCGTCGGCCGTAACCCGGTGTCGGCGCCCGGGCCTGCGCTCGGCGCCGTGGGAAATGATATGAATTTTTCGTGATGTGCCGGCCCTGCGGTCGCCCGGCCGTCGGGTGGACGGCCGGACTGGCCGCCCCTGCGTCCGGCAGGAAAAGGCGAAAAGTGAAAAATATTCGCTGACCGCCCTTCTCGCTGCCGTTGTCCTCGGCCGTTCCCTCTCTTGCCTGAAAGCGAGCGTCCGCTTACCCGCCCACCATGCAACCGTCGTAGGACGGAAAACGGCGAGGACGGCGACACCGGCGGCGGCACGCGGTATTTTCAGGGATGGGTGAACCCGTGGAATTCATTTCAAGGAGGTGCTGGATCCCCTCGCGTCACCGTCACCGTCCCCGGGTCCGGTCGTCGCCGGCAGGGCCGGCGCCCTGAGCACGGGCGGTTGACCGGCGGTGCGCCACCGGCCGGGCGGCGGGACGCCTCTCCGTCATCCTCTCCCTGTCATTTCGAAAGTAGTCTTTTTATGGCTTATCGGGCATACGGCATCATCAACGACACCGAAAAAGACGTGCTGGTGATGGGCGCGAAGCGGGCCGGCTTCCTGGCCGGCTTCCTGGTCTTCTTCGGGGGCAGGCTGGAGGACGAGGAACCGGGCAAGGACGCGTTCCTGCGGGAACTGGCCGAGGAGAGCCACAAGCGAGTCGGCTGCGCGTCCGACGACGTCCGCCGCTTCAAGGTGATACACACGATGGAGCCCGAGCCTGCCGACCTCATCTTCTTCCGCTGCGTCAATCCCACATACACGACCGGGGAGATACCGCACGGCGACGAAATGGGGTCGGTGGTCGCGGTCTCGGTCGACAAGCTGCTGAGCAGGCTTCCGGACGACCCCGGTGAGGTCACGCCCACGCTCGTCGCGAACATCCTGGTCGAGATCTACGGGGGCGGGGAAGACATAGCGTCATATCGGGCCTCGGGAATCATGCGGGCCCTGCGTGATTACCTCGTCAAATACTATTATCGGGAATAACCCGGTCATCCGGTCGCGTGCCGTTTCCGGCGTCGGCTCGACACCCGCCTGAGGCCGCGCCCGGCCCCGGCCGGTCCCCCGCGCCCGTCTCCGCGCGACCGCAGTGCTGACCGGGCAGGGAGCGTCCCTCACCGCCGGCGGCGGAGCCGTCTACGCTGCCACCGGGAGACGATTCGACGCACCGGGTCCGGCAGGGCCGAGGGGCGCGTCACACCTGGGAAGGCGGTCATGCTGATCAGAGCGGCGCGGGAGGACGAGGCCGGGCTCCTGAGCGAGCTGGCGGTCCGGTCCAAGGCCCACTGGGGTTATGACGAGGCGTTCATGGCGGCCTGCCGGGACGAGCTGGTGGTCCGGGCCTCGGAGGTCGCAGAGCGGCGCACCGTGGTGGCCGAAGGCGACGGCCGGGTCCTGGGCTTCGCCACGCTGGAGGGAGACCCGCCGGAAGGGGACCTGGGCATGCTCTTCGTCGAGCCCGCCACGATCGGCCGGGGCGTGGGCCGGCGCCTGTTCGAACACGTCACCGCCGCCGCGGCGGGCCTCGGCTTCACCCGCCTCACCATCGACGCCGATCCGAACGCCGAGCCGTTCTACCTGGCCATGGGGGCCACGAGGATCGGCGCGACCCCGTCGGAGTCGATCCCCGGACGGATGCTCCCGCTGCTTGAGATCACCGTCGACGGGTCACCCGCGTAGCAGGTGGGTGAGAGCGCCGGCCAGGTCCGGGTGGCGGAAGGCGAATCCGGCCTCGGTGAGCCGGGCCGGGAGGCAGCGGCGCCCGGTGAGCGCGAGGGCCGGGTCGGTGCGCAGGACCCGGGCGCCCAGCCGTACCAGGAACTCCGGCGTCGGCGGCGCGGGCGGGCGGCCCAGGACCCGGCGGAAGGTGCGCATCAGCTCGGCGTTGCGCACCGGCGAGGGACTGGTGGCGTGCAGGACGCCGCTCCAGGCGGGATCGTCGATGACGAGGCGGACGACGGCCTGGAAGTCGTCGATGTGCAGCCAGCTCACCCACTGGCGGCCGCTGCCCACCCGCCCTCCCAGACCCCATCGGGTCAGGCCGGTCAGCCGGTTCAGCGCGGGGGTGTCACGGTCGAAGACGACGGCGGTGCGCAGGATGACCTGCCGGTCGCAGGGCACGCCGGCGGCGGCGGCCTCCCAGGCGCGGGCGACCCCGGCCATCTGGGGCGGGCCCTCGGCGGGCGGGGAGGTCTCGGTGAGGACGGTCTCGCCGCCCTCGCCGTAGATGGCCAGGGTGCTGAGCTGGATCCACAGGGCGGGCGCGCCGTTCGCGGCGGCCTCGGCCAGGGCACGGGTCGGCCCGACCCGCGAGCGGGTGAGCAGGTCGATGTTGGCCGGGGTGGGCGGCCGGTCGACGATCTCGCCCGCCAGGTTGATGAGTACGGCTCCGGCCAGCTCGCCGGCCAGGTCACCGTCCCAGCCGATCTGCCGGTGGGGGCCGGTGGCGGCAGGCCGCCGGGTGAGCACGACGGGTTCGTGGCCGCGGGCGGCCAGATCGGCGCAGAGACTGCGCCCGAGCGCCCCGGTGCCTCCGGCCAGCACAATCTTCATGCTGGCGAGTATCGCGCAGCACCGCCGGGGGGCCGACGGCGGGTGGGCCCCGCTCCGCGATCCGATCAAAGGTGATCGGCGGTGACGGGACGCGACGGCCGGGCCGGGCCGGGCTGTCCGGTCCGGATCGCCCGGTGCCGTACGGGGTCAGTCCCAGGGCGGGGTGAGGTCCGGGAGACGGTCGGCGTAGTCGCCCAGCCAGGCGCCGAACAGCACCAGGCTGCGCACCCAGAACCGGTCGTTCCAGCCGTTGAAGCGGGCCAGCGCGTCCGGCCCCTCGGCGACCACCTCGTGCAGCCGCTCCGACAGCAGCGACGGCACCGTCCGCGCGACCCGGGTCAGCATCTCGTGCCCGTAGGCGCGGGCGGGCGCGGCGGCCGAGCGGAGCGGGACCCGCTGGAGCGGCTGCTTGACCACGTTGGTCGAGGGGAGCGCGGCCACGCGCGGGTTGGCCGTGTGCAGCAGCTCGCGGTAGAACTTCCCGCCGTCCTTGCGGGCCACGCCCACCGAGAGGGCGGCGTCGAAGAAGTCGGGGTGCATGAACGGCGCCGCGAACGACACCTCGGGACCGACCAGGTTGACGGCGGAGCGGGCGATGCCCCGGGCGGTGCGGGTGTGCAGGACCGACAGCGGCAGCTCGGCCCGGTGCCCGTTGAGCGGGGAGGTCGCCTGGGTGAACGCGGTGCGCACCGACGAGGTGATCCACTCCTCCGCCTGCTCGGACAGGAACGGCACCGACGGGGCGCCCAGGGCGAGCGACCCGAGCAGCGCGGCCTTCCGCTCGGCCTGCGTGGAGGCGGTCAGCGCGGCCCCGCTGACCATGAAGTTCTTCAGCAGCGGACCGCCGGCCAGGCCGTCCACCAGGGTCCGCCCGGCCCGGTGCACCTCGCGGGCGAACGGCGCGTACCAGGCGTGGTGCGGGGTCAGGAACTCCAGGCGGCGGGCGACGGCCAGGGCGTCGGCGGGATAGGCCGCCGGATCCTGGTCGATCACGCGGTGCCGTACCCCGAGCTCACGCGTGATCGCCTTGGCGAAGGCGATGTCGGTGTCGGTGCCGTCGTCCGGGCTGGTCGTCCACGACTCGACGTCCGCGCCCCGGGCCACGGCCACCGAGCACAGCAGCCGCGAGTCGTAGCCGCCGCTGACCGGCACCAGCAGCGGGCGCCCGTCGAACTCCTTGTAGACCTCGTGCAGGATCTCCAGGAGCTCTCCGGCGGTCCGTCCCGCCTCGACCGGCTCCTCGCGCAGCCAGCGCGGGAGCCGCCGGTCGGTGGAGAGCCGCTCGGCCCGCTTGTCCCAGACCAGGGCGCTCGCCCCGGCCAATCGCCTGACCTGCGTGTACGGAGTGTCGTCGCGGAGCGGGAAGGTGACCTGGATGATCGCGGCCCAGGCGTCCCAGTTGATCTCGTACGGCGTGCGCGCGAGGGAGAGCAGCGGCTCCAGCAGGGAGGAGAAGTAGACCGCCTCGCCCTGGACCAGGTAGTAGACGTCCACCAGGCCGAGCCCGCCGGCGTGGAGCGTGATCCGCTCGCCGTCGTCGATCAGCCCGGGAGTCTCGTAGGTCTCCGCCACGGTGATCCACGGCGCCGCGCCGCCGGGACGGCGCTCGCCCCAGGAGAACGCCCACGGGCCGGCGTCCTGGGCGGCGCTCTCGGCGAGGCTCGCGGCGGGCCCCCGGCCCGGCCCTTTGGCGTACGGCGGCAGCGGGGACGAGCTGAACAGCGCCGCGCCCGGGGTCCGCAGCGCGGGCCGGACGCGGGGCCCGGCCTCGCGCAGGGCCGTCAGGGCACCCTCGTCGAGCCGGCCGATGCCGCCGCAGACGTACGGCCTCACATTGAACGTCGGCCACTGCACCGTGCTGACTCCTCCGTGTCGCGATTGTCCAAAGGGTATCCTTTGCGCGGCTCAGGACAATCGGAGGACGACGTGGCGGGCGAGCAACTCGAGAGCACGCGGCAGGCGCTGCGGGAGGCCATGGCCCAGGCGGAGCGGGCCGCCGAGCTGGCCAGACTGCTCGACGCGGCGCAGGCGAGGGCCGCGGAGGCCGAGCGCGCGGCCGAGGAGGCGCGCGTCCTCCAAGAGCGGCTGAAGGAGACCGAGAGCCGTCTGGAGGCGGCTGAGGCGGTCGAGGGCAAACTCCGCCGGGATCTGGCCGAGCAGCGGTACCAGGCCGAGGTGGCCCGGTGGAAGCTCTCGTCGGTGCAGATGGCGCGCTGGTCCCGGATCGGTGACGCGATCAAGACGGGCAAGAGCAACCCGGTGCGGCTGGCGCGCGGCCTGCGCGGCGCGGCCAAGCCCGCCAAGCGCCCGGTCGCGCCCAAGCGCCAGCCCGTGGCGCAGCCGAAGAGCGAGGCGAGGCAGGTTCCCGGAGCGGCCTTCCAGGCCACCGCGACGACCCGGACGGTCGGCGGGAAGTCCGTCAAGCTCAAGCCCTTCCGCATTCCCACCGGCCCGAACACCCGCCCGCACCTGACCGCGGCGGTCGTCGCCGAGCCGCACGCCGAGGCGCTGCTGCGCTACGAGTGGCGGCAGACCACCGGGTTCACGCCGCGGGACTTCACCCGTGTGCTGGCCGCCGAGGTGCCGCACCTGCTGCTGGTGGAGTCGGTCACCGAGGGGCCGTGGGCCGAGGAGCTGCGGGACCGGGACGGCGGGTTCAGCGGCCTGCGCTCCCTGCTGGCATGGTGCGCCGAGCGGGGCATCCGTACCGTCTTCTGGCACACCCACGGCGAGGTCGCGGACTTCGCCCCGGCCGCCGCGCTGTTCGAGCACATCGTCACCGCGCTGCCCGCGACGGTCGGCGCGTGGGGCGCCGCGCTGGCGGCCGGGGAGGCCGAGCGGGGGCCGGGGCGCCGGGAGCCGTCCCTGGGGCTGCTGCCCTTCGCGATCCAGCCGCGTGTGCACAACCCCCTGCCGCTGGCCGGGGACCGGTTCGACCGGGTGCTCACCCTGGAGGAGCTGCTCCCCGCGCACCTGTCGTATCCGGACGTGCTCACCTCCTACCGCTGGCCCAGGGCCGTGGACTGCCCGCCCGGGACCGAGCTCTGGCGGATGGCGGAGCTGGCCGCCTGCGGCACCCCGATCGGGACCGAGCCCGACGAGCGCCGGGCGCACGTCGCCCTCCGGCAGGCCTACACCTCCGGCACGATGACGCAGAAGGTCGACGAGCTGCTCGACGCCATCGGCCTGCCCAGCGCCCGCGCGACGCTGAACATCTCGGTGATCATGATTGACCGGGGCGACCTCGACCACACGCTGGCCCAGGTCGCGCCGCAGAAGGGCGTCGTGCAGCTGGTGCTGCTGTCGGACGCCCCCGACGCCGAGGCCAGAGCCCGCGCCGCCGTGTCCGAGCGGGTGGACGTCGCGGTCCGCCGTACCGACCCGGAGCTGTCCCTGGGGAGCATGCTCAACCGCGCGCTGGACCTGTGCGAGGGCGATCTGGTGGCGGTCATGGACGGCCAGGACGCCTACGGTGAGCACTATCTGACCGACCTGTCCCGCGCCTTCCTGTTCACCACCGCCGACATCGTCGGCAAGGCCGCGTACATCGCGCATCTGCGGGACGTCGCCGCGACCGTGCTGCGCCATCCCGCCGCCGAGTACTCCTACGTTCCCGACGTCGCCGGGGCCACCCTCCTGGCCCGCAGGACCGTGCTGCGCTCCATCGGCTTCGCCGACGTCTCCGAGGGCTGGGACGAGGTGCTGATGCGGCAGTGCCGGGCCGACGGGATCAAGGTCTTCTCCGCCGACCGGTACGGCTACGTCCGGCTCCGTGACCAGGACCGCTGGCTGCTCGGCTCCTCCCAGCTCGTCGCGTACGGCCCCGCCGAGCCGCACGCCTTCGTATAGAGGGCCGGGCAGGGAGTGACCCCCGGCCGTCTCGGCGAGATCCTCGGAATGCCGCCCACCCCGCAGGGGACGTGGGCCGGGGAGGCGCTCTACGTCTCCCCGGCCGCGCTGCGCCGGGGTGAGCCGCCGGAGGAGCTGGCCGGGCGGGTGCGCGCGCTGCCCGGGGTGGCGGCCGTACGGGTCCGGGCCAACGGCTTCCTGGAGATCGCGGTGGCCGTTCCCGGGGAGCTGCTGGAGGAGATCGGCCCACCGGCCGGCGGGACCGCCGGAGAGCCGCCGTGGGCGTTCTCCCCGGGGACCTGGGAGAACCCGGGCTTCGTCGTCGGCTACGCCCACGCGCGGGCGGTCGCCGTCCAGCGCTGGGCCGCCGAGCTGGGCGTGCCGGGGGAGTTCCGCCCGGAGGCGCTGTCCGGGAGCCGGGATCGGGCGGTGCTCAGGCTCCTGGCGGAGGTCCCGGGCCGGCGGGTGAGCCGCGACCCGGGCTGGGCGGCCTACGCCGAGCAGCTGGCGCTGGCCTACCACGACGCCTTCGAGCGGGCTCCGGCGCTGCCGGTGGGCGATGAGGAGCCGTCGGCGCTGCACGCGGCGCGGGTGCGGCTGGCACGGGCCGTACGGGACGTGCTGGCGGAGGCGCTCGGAGCGCTCGGCCTGGAGGCGCCCGTCCGGGTGTGACGGGGTGACGTCCGCCCGCCGGCGGTCGATTCGTCATGGTGTCAGCCACCGGACTCCGTAGTCCTGCCGGAGCAGAACGAGTTCTCCGGTCTCCGCGTAGACGGCGGACAGCGTGTTCCGGTACGTCGCGGTCGTCCGCCCCCGCTGGTCGACCAGTTCGGCGGTGCCGTCGTGGACGACGGCGAAACGCCTGCCGGAGGGATCCGCCCGGACCTGCGCCTCGGCGGGGAGATCGCGGGCCCAGGTCTGCGCGCCCGAGGTGTCCACGCCGCGGATGGCCGTGAACGGTCTGCCGGACTCGTCCTTCCAACGGGAGACGATTACGGCGCTCTCCCGGCCGGCGGCGCATTCGCCGGGTACCTCCAGGTCGGTTCTGAGCGGTACCGTGCGCTCGCGCCCGAGTACCAGGCGGGGTGTGTCCCCGAGGAGCACGGACAGTTCGCCGTCGCCGGCCGTACAGGCGCCCCAGGTCCTCGCGGCGGGCAGCCCGCCGCGGAGCAGGCGCCAGCCGTCGCGGTCACGGCCGAACCACAGCACCCGGTCGGTGGCCACCGCGAGCGCGGTCGTCCGGCCCGCGTCTTCGACCCAGAGCACGTCCGCCGTCAGGGGTACCGGTACCCGGACGGGCTTGCCGGCCGGGCGGATCAGGCGCAACCACCCCGCTCCGCCGGCAGGCCCTTCGGCGATCACGGAGTCGGAGGCGGTGCGTGCGGTCAGGATCCGGCGGATGGGGGAGGAGGACTTTCCGAAGGGCCGAACGCTCGCTCCGGTGCGTGTCCAGGGGGCGGGGTCGGGGCCGGTGGGCTTCCAGGTCCCGGAGAAGACCGCGTCCGGGCAGCGCGCCAGGCAGAGGGCCTGGGCGCCGCTGTGGAAGGCCCTACGGTCCTGCCAGGCCCGCTGCCCCGTCCGGGTGAGGCCGAGGAACGATTCGCTCCGCGGGTCGAGCACGATGGCCCCTTCGCGGGACGCGGCGACCAGTACCGGAGCGGGTTCGGGGACGGGCGGGCGAGGCGGGGCGGCGACCGGCGCGGGGGTGCAGGCGACGAGCGCCAGCAGGGCGGCCGGCAGGGCGGCGGCGGTCCGGACCGTCGTTCTTAAGATCATGATCGTCTCCGGTGGGACCGGACGCGGGGGCCGGGTCCCGGCCCCCGCGTTCACAGAGCGTGCGGGATCAGACGCTGTTGGTACGGCCGGAGCAGCGCGGGTCGTTGCCACGGCGGTCGAAGACGAAGGTGAAGTCGGCGTGGACCTTGGCCCTGCGGGGGACCGCTTCGTTCAGGGAGATCCCGCCGGTGCCCTTCCTGACGTTGTCCCCCGAGACCCACTTCCAGAGCGTCCGGTCGGATCGGCCGTTGAGGTGCTCCCGGAGCCGGAGGGTGACGTTGTTCCGGTCCCGCAGGCCGGGGCCGCCGAGATACCAGTTCATCCGGTTGAAGATGTCGTTGCGGCCCCTGGTGTAGTAGTAGGCCTTGAGATTGCCGTAGTTGCCGCGGGCGGCCGAGCAGTTGCCGCTGAGGTTCAGGCTCGCCGCGGTGGCGGCGGCCTCGGCGGCGACCGGAGCGGTCTGCGGGGCGGCGGCGTGGGCAGTGGTGGCCGCCACGCCCGTCGCGAGCACCCCGGCGACGAGCGCGGTGCTCAGTTTCGCGTTCAGTCCCATGTCGTTTCCTCTCTTGTCGTGCGGATGAGAGGAAGGTAGGCCGGGGCGTGTTGAGGGGATGTTGAGGATTTGTCAGGCCTGGGCGAGCACGTCCAGAGCCTCGCTCCTGCCCCGGTCGTCGCCGACCTCCTCGAAGATCTTCTGTGCTTCCCCGGCCAGGTCCCGCGCCCGGTCGGTGGCGTCCTCCGCGAGGTTGACGCGTGCGAGCGCCAGCAGCGCGTGAGCGTTGAGCAGCCGGTCGGAGAGGCGTACGGCGATGCCTCTGGCCGTCTCCGCCGTCTCCCTGGCATCGGAGGTCAGGTTCTGCGCGAGCTGTACGGCGGCCAGCTCGACCAGCGCGTCGGCCTGGCGGAGCCGGTCGCCCAGGCCGGCGAACAGCTCCGCCGACGCGGCCAGCCGGTCCGCGGCCTCGTCCATGCGCTCACCGCGCTTCAGCGTGACGCCGAGGGCGTGGAGCGTCTCCGCGGCGTCCCTCGGGTTCTCAGCGGAGTCGAGGCACCTGGTGAGGGTGAGCAGGGCTCTGCCCACCTCGCCGAGTTCGAGTTGGACATGGCCGAGCCTGCGTCTGACCCGTGCCAGGTCTCCGCCGCCGCCCTCCCGCAGGAAGATGCCGAGGGCGAGCCTGAGGCGGTCGTGGGCCAGGTCCCAGCGCCGTTCCGCGCGGTGCAGGTCACCCTGGTCGCGCAGGATCAGCGCCTCACCCCGGACGTTCCCCGCGCGCCGGGCGGCATCCAGCGCGGTCTCGCTCACGTGACGCCAGTCGTCGAGGAAGCGGTGCCGTTCGAGGAACGGCGTGAGCAGGTGCGCGAGCCTCCAGCACTCATCGTCCAGCGCCGCCCCGTGCAGGTCGGCGACGAGGCCGGTCAGGAATGCCCGCTCGGCGAGCAGCCACTCGACCGATTCACGGATGTCCCCGGTGGCGGATGCCGTCCGGAGATCGCCGGAGACCAGGGAGAAGCGTGAGGCCTGAACGCGGGCCATGGCCACGGCGAAAAGGTCGGACAGGACATCGGGGACGGACTTCTCGTCCAGGAGTTCGCGGGCGAACAGCCGGGTCAGGTGGTGCAGCCGGTAACGCGCCTGACCCGCGACGTCGATCACATGCGTCTCCAGCAGGCCCGCCTCCACCAGCGTCTCCGCTCCGCCGCCGAGCCGGGCGGCCACCCAGTCGGCGACGTCGGGGGCCGACAGCGCACCGAGTGACCGCAGCGTACGGCGGGCCGTCTCCGGCAGCCCGTCGTATCCGATGGAGAACACGCTGCGGAGGGTCTGGTCACCCGCGTTCAGTCTGTCGAGCCGGTTACGCTCGTCCTCCAGCAGGCCTACCAGGTAACCGGCGGTCCAGTCGGGCCGGGAGGCCAGCCGGGACCCCGTGATGCGCAGCGCGATGGGCAGCCCGCCACAGATGTGGACGAGTTTCGACACATCCTCCCGGTCGGACCCCCGGTCGGGGCCGATCAGTTTCACCAGCAGGTCCTTCGCGGAATCGTCGTCGAGCACGCCGACCGGCACCCGGGTGGCACCGGTGAGGCCGCCGAGCGCGGACCGGCTCGTCACCACTGTGGGACAGGCCGTCAGCAGCGGCCGGACCTGGGCCTCGTCCGCGGCGTTGTCGAGCAGCACGAGCAGCCGCCGGTTGGCCGTGTACGTGCGCAACAGCCGCTCGCGCTGGTCGACGGTGGCGGGAACGGCCTGGGCGGGGCAGCCGAGCCAGCGCAGGAAGTCCTCCAGCACCGCCGCGGGCGAGGCCGTCTCACGCATGTCCGCGTACAGGATCCCGTCGGGGAACGACTCCCGGTGCCGCCACGCGGCGTGGAGGGCAAGCGCCGACTTGCCCACGCCCACGGGGCCATGGACGACGACCTGCCCACCTATCACCCGGTCGATCAGGTCCTGCCGGTCGGTGAAGTGGGACACGTCGTGGGGCAGGAGCACCGGCGGGCCCGCGGAGACGTGCAGGGAGGCGTCGTCGTGGAGCATCCGGTGGTAGAGCAGCTGGAGCCCGGGGTCGGGCTCGATGGCGTGTCCGTCGTCGAGTTCGTCGCGCAACGCCGAGTAGGCGGCCAGGGCGTCCACCCGGCGTCCGCTGCGGTAGAGCGCGAGCATGTACTGGCCGCGGAAGCGCTGCCAGAGGGGGTATCGCCGCACCAGGTTCCGCAGCTCGGCGAGGGTCTCACGGTGGCGGCCCGCGTCCAGGTCGAGACCGATGCGGCGTTCGAGCGCCAGCAGACGCAGTTCTTCCAGTTCCTCGCGGAGCCGTCCGGTCTCGGCCCAGCGCTCGGCGTCGGGATCCACGTCCGCCAGCACGGGTCCCCGCCACAGGGCGAGGGCCTCGACCAGGTCGTCGCGCCTCCCGCTCGCCACGAGCCGCCGGAAGCGGTCGACGTCGAGCTGGTCCTCGCCGATGGCCAGCGTGTAGGTCCCGGAGACCGTGGTGATCACGTCTTTGCCGATCAGCTGCCGGAGCTGACCGATGTACCCGCGCACGAGGGAGTCGGAGCGCTCGCCCCCCTCACGCGGCCACAGCAGCGCGCGCAGCCGTTCCACGGTCAGCGGGCGGCGGGCGTTCAGGATGAACACCGTCAGCAGATCCCGGTGCTTGGGTGCGGTCGGGGTGCGATCCTGCGTACCGTCCCGCACGTCGAGCGCGCCCATAATGCGAAATTCCACTACGGATTCCCCGGTACGGTAGGCGATCCATTATTTGATCGATCAGAATCCCATATCTGATGGATGCTCTCACTCCTTCTGACCCCTACCGGTTGGGACGCTACTGGCTGGCCGGGCGGCTCGGCTCCGGCGGTCAGGGCGTGGTCTACGAGGCGTACGGCGAGGCGGGCGAGCGCGTCGCGGTCAAGGTGCCCAGGGCCGACGACCCCGCCTCCAGGGCCCGGCTGGCCAAGGAGGCCGCGGCCGCCCAGCGGGTGGCCTCGTTCTGCACGGCCAGGATCATCGAAGTCAGGACCGACGTCGCCCGGCCGTACATCGTCAGCGAGTACGTCCCCGGTCCCAACCTGCGGCAGGTGATCGCCGAGGAGGGGCCGTACCGGGGTGACGCGCTGCGGCGGCTGGCGATCGGGGCCGCCACCGCACTGACCGCCATCCACCAGGCCGGGGTGGTGCACCGCGACCTCAAACCCGACAACATCATCCTCGGTCCGGACGGGCCACGGGTGATCGACTTCGGTCTCGCGCGGGAGACCGGCCCCACCACGACCGGGCCCCTCATGGGCACCCCCGCCTACATGGCGCCCGAGGTCCTGGCGGGCCGCGGCGCCACGGCCGCCGCCGACGTCTGGGCGTGGGGACTGGTGGTGCTGTTCGCCGCCTCGGGGCGGGACGCCGTACGGGGTGAGGATCCCGCGGCCGTCATGACCGCCGTGCTCGATTTCCGTCCCGACACGGGCGGCCTGGCGGAACCCCTCGCCGCCCTCGTGACGGCGGCGCTCTCACGCGACCCCGCCGACCGGCCCGCGGCCAGGGACCTGCTGCTCGCCCTGCTCGGCGAGGTGGAGGGCGACCGGCTGCTGGACGAGGGCGGGAGCGTCGCCGCCCCGCTCGCCGGGACCGCGGATCCCGACCTGGGCACGATCGCCGAGGCCCTCTTCGAGGAACTCTCCGAGAGCGAACGGGCGGCGGCGCCCGACGTCTTCCTGCGGATGGTCGGCGGCGACGGGACGATCAGGCAGGTCTCCCGGGAGGAACTCGCCGGAACCGAGGCGGTGGACTCCCTGCTCGCCCTGTACGGCGCGGCGGGACTGGTCACCGCGGAGGACTCGGCGTACACGCTGGCCAGACCCGCCCTGATCCAGGCCTGGCCGCGGTTGCGGCAGTGGGTGACGGACAACCGCGAGGGCCTCCCCGTACACCGGCGGCTGACCGAGGCCGCCCGGTTCTGGGACGACCACGGCCGCAAGCCCGGCGACCTGCTGCACGGCTCCAACCTCGACAGGACGCTGCGGTGGGCCGCCGCGGAACGCAGGGACATCACGCTGCTCGACCTGGAGCGCGCGTTCCTCGACGCGGCGGCCGGGCAGTCCCGGCGTCAGTCCCGGCGCCGGGGCCTGCTCGCCGCCGCGCTCGCCGTCCTGCTGGTGGCGGCGCTGGGGGCGCTCGGGCTGGCCGAGTACCGGCGCGGGATCTCCGACCGCCAGCGCGACGAGGCGACCGCCCGATCGCTCGCGCTGCGCGCGGCGGGCCTGCGCGAGACCGATCCCCGGCGGTCGATGCTGCTGAGCGTGGCGGCCTACCGCCTGGCCCCCTCACTGCCAGAGACCCGCGGGGCGCTGTACGAATCGCTGGGGCAGCGCACCGTCGGCATGTTCACCGATCCGGACATGAGCGCCGACACCGTGTACACCGCCAGTCGGGACGGGCGCGTCCTGGTCAGCGTCCGCGGCGGGCGGGTGAGGCTGTGGGACGTGCGTGAAGGCAGGCAGACCCGTACGTTCTCCGGAGTGAGCCCGACCGCGAGAGAGGCGGCGCTCAGCCCGGACGGGACGACTCTGGCGATCCAGGATGACGACCGCGTGCGATTGTGGGACGTCGCGACCGGTGGGACGGTCGGAGAGGCGTTCGCCCCGGGAGCTTCCCCCGGCGGCATCGAACAGCTGCGGTTCGACCCCGGGGGACGGCTGCTCGGCGTCCCCGACGATGAACGCGAGGGCCGGCTGCGCTGGTGGGACGTCGAGAGCGGGACGCGCGTGCGCATGGACGCGGTCAATGCGGACGGCACCCTGGGCATCGCCTTCTCCACGGGGAGCGGTAAGGCGGAGTTGTGGGACTTGACCGACAACCGGCGGATCGCGGCTGACTGGCTTCCCGCGAAGAAGCTGATCGGGCAGGCGGAGTTCAGCGGTTCCACATTGGCGGTGTCCGAGTTCCTCCCCGAACTGGGCAATTTCAGTCTCCGATTCTGGCGGGTGCCCTCCGGGACGGCGCTCGCCGCTGATGGAACAGGTGCACAGAGGGGGGCGCCGGGCGAGGTGGGGCAGCGCTTCGCCCTCGGTTTCGGCGGGAAGTTCGTCGCCTCGTGGAGGGACAGGCACCTGCTCGTCCTCCGGCTCGCGGACCAGCAGGTCGTTCTCATCCAGGATTTCCCGGACGTCGTCGATGACGTGCACTTCGACGAGGAGGACCGGGTCATCAGGCTGAGCACGGGCACGGGAGAGATGCGCTCCGTCGATGTGGCCTTCCTGTTCGACCGGCCCGTGCAGCCCGCCTCCGCAGACGGTGTCGTCAGGCTCAGTTCGGACGGCCGGGTGCTCGCCGTTCACGCCGACGACGAGCTCCGTCTCTGGGACGTGCCGGGCGGCAGGCCCATCGGGACTCCCAGGACGGTGCCCGGTACGGCGCTCGCGTTCAGCTGGGACGGCAGGAGAGTGGCCGCGGGAGGTGACAGGCGGGTCGTCGTCCTCGACGCCGTCACAGGTAGGGAGATCAGCGATATAACGGTTGCGAATCCGAAGGCGCGCCTGGTGTCGGGGCTGGCACTGAGCCCTGACGGCACCGCGCTGGCCGTCGCCTCGGGGGAGAGCCCCGAGCCGTGGCAGACCTTGCCGATCGAGTTGTGGAACGTGGACCGGCCCTCGGTCACCAGGGCGACGGTGACCGGATCGGAGGATATGAGCTACCGGCCGGACGGGAAGCTCCTGGTGACGGAGATCTCACCGGAACTCAGGCTGGCGGAGCCGGGCAGCGGCACGCCGGTGGAGCGGCCGGGCGGGCTGGGCAGCCTCGCCGACGGTCCCTATGCCTTCAGCCCCGACGGACGGCTGGTCGCCATCGGCCTGCATGACCGGCTGCTGGTCTGGCGGGCGGACTTCACCGGTCCCGTCGGACGGCCGTTCACCGCCGTTCCGGCGTCCGAAGCGTACGTCCTCGCCTGGTCGCCGGACGGCCGCACCATCGCTGCGTACGAGAGCGCCGACCGGATCCGGCTGTGGGACGTCGAAGACCGACGGCCGCTGGGAGTGCTCTTCGAGGGATGGGGCCCCGAGAACGGCTTCGCAGACAGCGCGTCGCTGGCTTTCAGCGCCGACGGCCGGACCCTCTACAGCGCGACCCCGGACGGGTTCGTGCGAGGGTATCCGCTGGACGGCGAGCGGGCGGCGGCGGCGGTCTGCGAACGGGTGGGCCGGACGCTCACCGCCGCGGAGTGGCGCGACGACGTACCGGATCGTGAGCCGATCGAAGTGTGCGGCACCCAGTAGATTGGGATGAATCATCCAGAACGCGGGGAGGGCCAGTGAGCGGTCCGCGGGACTGGTCCCCCGGCGAGGTCCCGCGCAGAGGTGCGATCCGGCGGATCCTCCCGGTCCTCCTCGTCTTCGCCGTGATCGTCGGCGGAGCGGTCTGCCTCCGGTCTGACCTGCAGAACCTGCTCGGCACGGCGCCCGGATCGGCCAGGGCGGAGGTGGCGGCCCACCGCTTCTACACCGGCAGCGGGCCGCTCGGCGGCCGGTGCGAGGGGCTGCCGGAGGAGCTCGGCGCCGACACCGGCGCGACGCTGAACGCGCTGGCGCACTGCCTGGACCGCACGTGGAGGGCCGCGCTGGAGCCGGCCGGGATCGACTACGAGGAGCCCGAAGAGGTACGGCTGGTCGGCTCTCCCGAGGAGGCGGCCTGCGGGACCGAGGACTTCGACTGGGCCGGGATCTACTGCGGGGGAGAGGGGATCGTCAACGTTCTGGTCGAGGACGACCCCGATTCCCCCGACGGCCGCGAGATCTTCCCGATGATGTTCACCCTCGCCCACGAGTACGCCCACCACGTCCAGGCGGTCGTCGGCATCTCCGCCCAGGACGGGTCGGAGGTCTTCGACGAGGCGTGGTCCCGGAGGCTGGAACTGCAGGCGGACTGCCTGGCCGCGGCGACGCTTCGCGACGTCCAGCCGTACCTCCTGAACGACCTGCGCCGGTCGCTGGCCTACGGTACGGAGACGGGCGCGACGGAGGAGGTGGCCGCGGAGCGGCGTGACTCCCACGGCTCGTTCCGCAGCAGCGCCCTGTGGATGCTGCGCGGTCAGAAGGCGGGCAGCGCCGGGGCCTGCAACACCTGGAAGGCGCCGGAGAAGGAAGTCTCGTAGCCGGAGAAGCCCTCCCGGGGCTGTCCCCGAGGTCTCCCGGCGTCGGCCGTTCTCGACCGTCAGATGCTTCTGTGACGCCAAAATATGCGGTACATCTTGTGCAAATCGTGAAAAGTTCGCGTGCTGCGGGGTGATCCTGTCTCGCCAGGTGGGCACTCGTCCCACGGGGATCAGCGCTTCCGATAGCCTCCTTTGGGTGAGTCGATTCGTCCACCCCGCCGGTGACCGGCACGCCGAAGTGCTGCCCGAGGACCGGCCCCCGCACGCGCCCGCCGACCTGAACGTCCTCGACCCGGCGATCTGGCCGCGAACGTCGGGCCGCTCCGACGGCGCCGTCACGATCGGCGGCGTCGATGTCAGAGACCTGGTCGCCGAGTACGGCACGCCGCTCTACGTGGTGGACGAGGAGGACTTCCGCTCCCGCTGCCGCGACTACCGGGCCGCCTTCACCGACGGCGAGGTCCACTACGCGGGCAAGGCGTTCCTCTGCCGCGAGGTCGCCCGCTGGATCATGCAGGAGGGCCTCGGCCTCGACGTGTGCAGCGCCGGCGAGCTCGCCGTCGCGCTGAGCGTCGGGTTCCCGCCCGAGCGCATCACCATGCACGGCAACAACAAGTCGCTCGCCGAGCTGGAGCGGGCCGTCGAGGCGGGCGTCGGGCACGTCGTGGTCGACTCCTTCGAGGAGATCGCCCGGCTCGGCTTCCTGGCCGACAAGCACGGCAGGCGGCCCAAGGTCATGATCCGGGTGACCGTGGGCGTGGAGGCCCACACCCACGAGTTCATCGCCACCGCCCACGACGACCAGAAGTTCGGCCTCTCCCTGAACAGCGGCGCCGCGGCCGAGGCCGCCCGCCGCATCCTCGCCCTGCCCCAGCTGGAACTGGTCGGCCTGCACTCCCACATCGGTTCGCAGATCACCGACACCGCCGGGTTCGAGGTGGCCGCGAGCCGCCTGGCCAAGCTCCTGGTGCAGATCAAGGAGGAGCACGGCGTCGTCCTGCCCGAGCTCGACCTCGGCGGCGGGTACGGCATCGCCTACGTCGAGGGCGACGAGACGCTCGACGTGAAGGAGATCGCCGACAGCCTGCGCGAGATCGTCGCCAAGGTGGCCCGGTCCGCGGACCTGCCGGTCCCCACGCTCACCGTCGAGCCCGGCCGGTCCATCGCCGGGACCGCGGGCGTGACGCTCTACGAGGTCGGCACGATCAAGGACGTCGAGGGCCTGCGCACCTACGTCAGCGTCGACGGCGGCATGAGCGACAACATCCGGACCGCGCTCTACGGCGCCGACTACACCGCGCGCCTGGCCTCCCGGGAGAGCGACGCGGAGCCGATGCTCTCGCGCCTGGTCGGCAAGCACTGCGAGAGCGGCGACATGGTCATCCGCGACCTGTGGCTCCCCGGGGACCTGGCCCCCGGGGACCTGATCGCCGTCGCCGCGACCGGGGCCTACTGCCGTTCGCTCGCCAACAACTACAACTACCTCCCCAAGCCCGCGGTGGTCGCGGTCAAGGACGGGACGTCCCGCGTGATCGTCCAGCGGGAGAACGAGGATGACCTGCTGAGAGGCCAGCTGTGAAACAGACCGCAGGCAGACCGCTGAAAGTCGCGCTGCTCGGCTACGGCGTCGTCGGGTCCCAGGTGATCCGGCTGATGCGCGAGCAGGCCGCCGACCTCGCCGCCCGGATCGGCGCCCCGCTGGAGCTGGCGGGCGTGGCCGTACGCCGTCCGGGCCGGGTACGGAGCGTCGAGGTGGACCCCTCACTGATCACCACCGACGCCGAGGCCCTGGTGACCCGGGAGGACGTCGACATCGTCGTCGAGGTGATCGGCGGCATCGAGCCCGCCCGCTCGCTCATCCTCGCCGCGATGAACAGCGGCAAGTCGGTCGTCACCGCCAACAAGGCGCTGCTGGCCGAGGACGGCGCGACGATCCACGCGGCGGCCCGGGACAACACCGTGGACCTGTACTTCGAGGCCGCCGTCGCGGGCGCGATCCCGCTGATCCGGCCGATGCGCGAGTCCCTCGCCGGAGACCACGTGCACCGCGTCCTCGGCATCGTCAACGGCACCACCAACTACATCCTCGACAAGATGGACTCCTCCGGGGCCTCGTTCTCCGAAGCGCTGGAGGAGGCCCAGGCGCTGGGATACGCCGAGGCCGACCCCACGGCCGACGTCGAGGGCTTCGACGCCGCGGCCAAGGCCGCGATCCTGGCCGGGATCGCCTTCCACAGCCGGGTGACGGCCGCCGACGTGCACCGCGAGGGCATCACCGAGATCACCGCGGCGGACGTGGCCGGCGCCAAGGAGATGGGCTACGTCATCAAGCTGCTGGCGATCTGCGCGCGCTCGGAGGACGGGCGCTCCTTCGGCGTCCGGGTGCACCCGGCGATGATCCCCAGGACGCACCCGCTCGCCGGGGTCCGCGAGGCCTACAACGCGGTCTTCGTGGAGGCCGAGTCCGCCGGGCGGCTCATGTTCTACGGTGCGGGCGCCGGGGGCGCGCCGACCGCCAGCGCGGTGCTGGGCGACATCGTGGCCGTGGCGCGCAACCGACTGGCCGGCACCTGCGGCCCGGAGGAGTCGACCTACGCCGACCTGACCGTTCACCCGATGGGCGAGACCGTCACCCGCTACCACGTCTCCCTCGACGTGGCCGACAAGCCGGGCGTGCTCGCCCGGGTCGCCGAGATGTTCGCCAAGCAGGACGTCTCCATCCAGACGGTCCGTCAGGAGGGACTCGGCGCCGACGCCCAGCTCGTCCTCGTCACCCACCGGGCCAGCGACGCCGCCCTCTCGGCGACGATCGAGGGCCTGCGCGAGCTGGACATCGTGCGCGACGTGGTGAGCGTCATGCGCGTCGAGGGCGAGGACGCCTCGTAGGACCCCGTACGGCGGCGGCCGTGCCCGCCGGACGCCGGATTGCTGCGATCATGGCGGCATGGCAGATATTCCGGACAACGGTAGGCGGCTGACCCGGCAGGAGGTCTCCGACGCCGTCGGCGACCTGGGCTGGCGATACGTCCTGGGGGCCCTGCAGACGTCGGTACGGGCGCCGTCGCTGCGCCGGGCGGTCGACGTCGCCGCCCGCGTGACGGAGGCGGCCGGCGACGGCGCCGACGGCAGTCTCTGGATGGACGTGCGCGCCGACCGGCTGGTGCTGACCCTGCAGTCGCTCGCCGCGGCGACGGTGACCCCCGCGGAGGTGGAGCTCGCCCGCGTGATCTCCGAGGCCGTACGGGAGCTCGGACTGCGGCCCGGCCCCGAGGTCGCGAGCGCGGAGACCCGCTCGGTCCAGCTGGTCGAGATCGCGATCGACGCGCTCGACATCTCTCGCATCCGCCCTTTCTGGAAGGCGGTGATGGGGTACACCGACGAGGCCGGCGCCTCGGGGCCGCAGGACGCGATCGTCGATCCTCTCCGTCACGGCCCGGCGATCTGGTTCCAGCAGATGGACGCGCCGCGCCCGCAGCGCAACCGCATCCACCTCGACATCTCCGTCCCGCACGACGAGGCGCCGCATCGCATCGGGGCCGCGCTGGAGGCCGGGGGCGTGCTGCTGTCCGACGAGGCGGCGCCGTCCTTCTGGGTGCTCGCGGACGCGGAGGGCAACGAGGCCTGTGTGACGACCTGGCAGGGCAGGGACTGAACCGCTTGGTGTGGGGTTGGTATGGGGACGGTCTGGCAGGCGCCATGGATAGGTATGGTGCTTTCGTAGTACTGATCCCGCCAGGCCGTCCCGCCCGCCCCCGGGCGCCCGGCCCGCACCCCGAGCTCGGAGGGACGCCCCATCGTGAAGCCCGTGTATCCGGCAGGGATCCTGGTGGCGCTGGCCGTGGCGGTCCTCCCCGGGACTCCGGCCCAGGCGACGGACGCCAAGCCCCGGACGATCGTGGCCCTCACCTTCGACGACGGTGACGCCACGCACCTGGCGGCCGCCCGCATGCTCCAGAAGCGGGGCATGCGCGGAACCTTCTACATCAACAGCGGGACCGTCGGCGGGGAGGACAAGCTCACCGGCCGCCAGCTGGCGGCGATCGCCAAGGCGGGGCACGAGATCGGCGGGCACACGCTGAACCACACCCGGCTCACCGAGCTCCTGCCCGAGCAGCAGCGCGCGCAGATCTGCGACGACCGCCGCGCCCTGATGAAACGGGGCTACAAGGTCACCACCCTCGCCTACCCCTTCGGGGTCGCCGACGCCGATGCCAGGAGGACGGCGCGGCTGTGCGGGTACGGCGCGGCCCGCCAGGTCGGCGGCCTCAAGCAGTGGGGATGCCCCGGCTGCCCCGCGGCGGAGACGCTTCCTCCGGCGGACCGCTGGGCGATCCGCACGCCGCGCTCCTTCGAGGAGGACACCGAGGTCCGCCAGATGAAGCAGCTGGTGCTGAACGCCGAGAAGGCCGGGGGCGGCCTGGTCCCCCTGGTCTTCCACCGCGTCTGCGACGACTGCGGCCTCTACTCGACCCCGCCGGAGCGGCTGGGCGAGTTCCTCGACTGGCTGGCGAGCAGGAAGAGCCGCGGGACGGTGGTCAGGACCATGGCCGAGGTGGCCGGCGGCAAGCCCAGGCCCGCGCCCGGGAACTGAGTCCCGGGTCCGCGCGGGGGCCGGCCCTCCGGGGCGCAGCCCAGAGACCGGGCCCAGGCTCACGCGAGGGCCGGACGGTCGGCCGGACGGTCAGGCCGGACGGTCAGGAGCCGCTCCAGAGACGCCGGAGCCGGTTGCGGGTGCGCCGCAGCAGGGAACGCTGGGCCGCCCGCCGCAGGGCCACCGCCTCCAGGCGGCGCTGCTCGGCCTTGTCCCGCCACCGGGCCGTGTCGCGTTCCCCCTTGGCCACGGCCGCGCGGAGCTCCCGCACCTCGGCCTTGAGCGCCGCGACCTGACGCCGGGCCCGCTCGGCCTCCTTCCCGCGCGCCTCGGCCTCGGCACGCCAGCGGGCGGCCTCGCGGTTGCGGTTGGACGCCCACGAGGGGTAGGCCCTGGCGGCGGGGCGGAACGTCCACGACTCGCCGTCCAGCCAGGCCATGCCGTACAGGTCGGCGATCACGTCGTCCGGGGACTCGCCCTCGCGGGCGACGAGCGCCGCCCTGGCCACCGCGGCGGTCCGTTCCAGCCGGGCCGCCACCACCCCTGACTCGTTCTCGTCCAGGGCGACGAGCAGCAGACCGGCGCCGTCCTCCTCGGCCCGTTCGATCAGCGACCCGAGGGTGTCCGCGCCGGGCACCCAGCCCGCCGGACAGGTGAGGCGGAACGGCGCGGGGGCGGGGGCGGGCTCGTCGGCGAAGACGACGCGGCCGTCATGGGCGTACTGGGCCCGGAGCAGCCGCAGGTCGAGCAGGGGATCGTCGAGCGGGGTCCGGAGCCCGCCGGCGGGTGACGACAGCGACGACAGCGACGACAGCGACGACAGCGACGACAGCGACGACCAGGGGCCCGTCACGGTGACCCGGACGTCCGGCAGGGCGCTCGCCAGCGCCCCGTCCACGCTCGCGCGCACGTCCTCGAACGAGGCCTCCCGGGCGTCCACCACCACCTCGACGTACGGCACCAGCCACTGGCGGCCCGGGTCCGTGCGCAGGTGGCGCCGGTAGGGGATCCGGTCGGCGACGAACGGGGCGGTGTACCGCCGGACCTCGGCGCCGCGCCGCATCGCCGTGGTCGTCCCCAGGTGCCAGGCGAGGGCCTCGGCGTCGGGGACGAACACCGCCCCCGCCTGGGTGAGCCGGTAGCCGAGGTCGGTGTCCTCGCCCAGCGTCAGCGAGGGGTCGTACCCGCCGGCGGCGCGCAGCAGCCCGGCCGGGGCCGAGACCGTCGCGCCGACGTGGATCCGGTGCAGCAGGGCCTCCGGCGCGTCGCGGAAGCCGCGGTACCCGGCGACGAGCCGGTCGATCCAGTCGTGCCCGTTGTCGGGATCGAGCTCGAAGAGGGAGTCCGCCCCGCCCTCGGCGACGGCGGTCCGGACTCCGGCGGGCACGGGAAGGGTTGCGGCGAGGGCGTCCCCGGCGTCGCCGGACGGGGGCCCGCCCGCGGCGGTGAACCGCAGCGTGCCCGTGACCACCAGGTAACCGGCCAGGTGGTGCCAGCGCATGTGCGCCTCGACGTGCTCCCGGTAGGGCACGACGTCGGCGTCCATCCGGTGGATCACCTCGCCGCCGACGGCGGCCGTACCGCACTCCAGGGCCCGGGCGACGCCCCCGTCGCCGGGGGCGGCGCGGACGAGGCGGGTGTGCTCGGGGGCGATCTCCGGGATCCGGAGCGGGGGAGTGCTGCCGTCGTCCACGACGACCACCTCCAGCAGGTGGCCGGGGTAGGACTGGGCGGACAGGGCCGCCAGGGTCAGGTCGAGCTTGTCCTGGCCGCCGCGGGCGGGGATCACCACGCTCACCGGCAGGCGCGGACGCCACTGCCCGAGCGCGGGCGGATCCAGCACGCCGTAGTCGTTGCCGGGGATGCGGGGCTCGGGCCTCCCCCCGGCGTCTCCACGACCGGTCATGAAATCCCCTCCGCCGGCCTCACGACCCCGGTGACGACCTCGGCGAGCCCGATCACGGAGCCTCCCCCGGGAGTTCCATGAGCGCGTTGGGCCGGAAACCGCGCCACTGGCGCTTGTTGCGCCGCAGGAACGTGCCGATCGGCTCGCGCCAGGTGTGGCCCGCCACGTTGCCCCGCCGCAGGATGTACCCCAGCCCGTGGGTGCGGTAGATCTGCCCGCCCGCGGCCTGTACGGCGTGCTGGAACTGGGCGTCGACCGTGCCCGGCAGCGGCCGGAAACCGCCCACCGCCTCGAAGGCCGAGCGCTCGGCGAAGATCGTCCCTCCGGCGATGAAGTTGGTGATCTGCTCGGTGATCTGCTCGCGGTGCACGGTCACGCCGATCGAGGCCAGGTAGACGAACTCCGGGACCGTGCCCACGACCTCCGCCCCCGAGTAGGAGTGCGCCAGGAGCAGGTCGGACAGGAAGTCCGGGCCGTACCAGTCGTCGTCGTCCATCTTCAGCAGGTACGACCCCGAGGCCCTGGCGGCGGCCTCGTTGAGCACCTCCCCGAACACGGTCCGCCCCTCGGCCTCGAACACGGTGACCGGCCGCTCGAAGGACGCCAGCGCCGCCGCCACCTCCGGATGACCGGCGGGCACCCCGTGCAGGGCGAGGATCACCTCCAGCTCCGCGCCACGCTGCCGGCCCACCTGCTCCAGCGCGAAGCCCACCATCTCCGGGCGGCGGGTGGCCAGCAGCACCGAGGTCAGGGGGGCGGGCGCGGAGGGCGCGCCCAGCTGCTCCCAGCGGGTGCGGACGCCGTGCGTGCGCAGGGCCTCGCGCCGCAGCCGGACGCTGTACTCCTCCCGCACCAGGTCGTCGCCGAGGTCGTCCTCGCCCACGGATGTGATCAGCCGGATCAGTTCCGGCCCGAGCGCGCCGGCCCAGGCCGGTACGGCCTCCGAGAGGAGGGGGACACCGGCGGCGGCCAGCCCGGTGACGACCCGCAGCGCGGCGACGGGCCCGGTGTGGCTGCGTCCCCAGTCCACGCGTACCCCGCGGACCTGCCTGATCCGGCTGACGTCGACGTCGGTGACGCATCCGGAGGCGGCGAACCGGGTGAGCGTCCGGTCCTCGCAGGCGACGGCCCAGCGGCCGGTGTCGAGGGACAGGTCGGCCATGCCGAGCGCGGGAACGGTGACGAACCCCGTCGGGTTGACCGAGCGGTCGTCCACCGGCGGCACGGCGCGCGGGTCGGACAGGTCCGCGAGGCCGGTCCTGAGGATCTCGTCCCCGCCGGGGCGGCCGAGCCGCTCCCAGCTCACCAGCTCGGCCAGGGGGCGCTCCACCGGCACCTCCTCGCCCTCCCACGGCTCGGCGTCCTGATCGGTGGTGCGCAGGACCACGTCGCCGCCGCGTGCGCCGAACCGGTCGGGGACGGGCCCGCTCACGTCCGCCGGGGCCGCGTTCGGATCGCCGGGACGCCAGTGCGCCGCTCCGGGGCCCGCCAGCGCGGCCACCGGCGCCGCGACGGCGTCCAGCCGGTACCCGGCGAAGGCCCGGGCCGTCGCGGCCACGGTCCGGCCCGCGGGGACGGGCTTGGTGAAGCGGGCGTCCACCACCCACGTGGACGCGCCCGGCCGGTACACGCGCAGCTCGGTGAGGGCGCGCCAGCGGTGGGCGGGGGTCGGCGACAGGACGGGCGCGGTGTACCAGGGGGGCGTCTCCGCCACCGCCACGATGACCCGCGAGGCCGCGGGGAGCAGCGCCTGTACGGTGGCGGCCCTGCGGATGTCGGTCGGCGTCCGGGCGAGGACCACGACCTCGGCGGCGTCCTCCCCGGCCGGGGGCGCGCCCGTGAGATCCCCGTCCAGGTCCACCACCCGGTACGGTTCGAGCCCGGCGAGCGTTTCGAGCCCGGCGCAGTAGACCACCACGTGCCGTCCGCCGCGCTCCTCCGCCGCGCGGACGAGGTCGATCAGACGGGGCACCGGCCGTTCGTCCGGCCGTTCGTCCGGTCGTGACATCAGCCGGTCTTCCTCTGCCGCATGGCCGAGGTGATGAGCCCGCGCAGGTGCCCGCGCGACCGCTCCTCCTCCAGCCGCCCGATCTCCGCGCGCAGCCGTTCGGTCTCGGCACGCAGGGACTCCACTTCCTGCCGCAGGCGCTGCGCCTCCCTGCGCGACCTCTCCGCGCCGGCCCGCCACTTCGCGGGGTCGCCCGACAGGGGCCCGGCCTCCTCGGCGGTCGTCACGCCGAACTCCTCCGCGCTCACCCAGAACGAGCCGAACAGCTCGTGCACCAGGTCGTCCAGGTCGTCCAGGTCTTCCGAATCGTCCAGGGCATCCGAATCATCCAGATCATTCAGATCGCCAGGGTCGTTCAGATCGCCAGGGGAGCCGTCCGCCACCAGCGCGGCCCTGGCGAAGGCCGCCGCACGCTCCAGCCGCATGGACTCGACCCCGTCGGGGCCCTCGTCCAGCACCACGTTCAGCAGGCCGTACCCCTCCCGCTCGGCCAGCCGTACCAGCTCCGCGAGGCTGTCGGCCCCGAGCACCCGCCCGGCCGGGCAGGTCAGCCGGAACGGCGCGGGGGCCGGGGTCGGCGCGGTCTCCCCGGCGAAGGAGACCCGGGGCTCGTGGGCGTAGAGGTTGCGGACCAGGCGCAGGTCGAGCAGCGGATCGTCGAGGGACGGGTGGCGCCCCCCGGTGAGGTCGCGCCACGGCCCGAGCACGGTGACGGCGACGTCGGGCAGGGTCCCGGCGAGCGCGGAGTCCACGCTCGCGCGCACGTCCTCGTAGGAGGCGCCGCGGGCGTCCACGACCACCTCGACGTACGGCACCAGCCAGTTCCTGCGCGGGTGGGCGCGCAGCCAGCGCAGGTCGGGGATGAGGTCGGGCAGCAGCGACCAGTTGTGCCGGTGCACCTCCTTCTCCCGGCGCATGACCGTGGAGGGGCCGAGATGCCAGGAGCGGGCCTGCGGGTCGGGCACGAAGACCGCGCCCGCCTGGGCGAGCCGGTAGCCGAGATCGGTGTCCTCGCCCATGGTGAGCGCGGTGTTCAGCCCGCCTACCGCGCGCAGCAGGGCGGCGGCGACGGAGGCGGTGGCGCCGGAGTGGAGGCGGTAGGCGCCCGCGCCCGCGTCCCGCAGCCCCCGGGTCTCGGCCAGGACTCCCGCCCGGTAGGCGTGCGGGCTCGCCTCGTCGAACAGCGCGGCCGCGGCGCCGCTCCCGACGGCGGCGAAGACCTCCTTCGGGGAGGGGGCGGTCCCCTCCGGGGTGAACAGGACGTCGCCGAGCACGACCGTGTAGGGGGCGAGGTGGTGCCAGCGCATGTGCGCCTCGATGTGCTCCCGGTCGAGGATCATGTCGGAGTCGACCCAGTGCACCACGTCGCCGCTCGCGGCCGACGCGCCGGTCTGGCGGGCCCAGCCCCGGCCCCACCGGCCGTCCGGGACCCGCACGATCCGGGTGTTCGCTGGGGCGAGGCCGGGCACGCGCAGGGCGGGAGAGCTGCCGTCGTCGGCGACGATCACCTCGATCAGCCGCGCGGGGTAGCTCTGCGCGGCCAGCCCGGCGAGCGTGCGCTCCAGCGCGTCCTGGCAGTCGTGCGCGGGGATCACGACGCTGACCGTCAGCCTGGGCCGCCAGTCGCCGAGGGCGGCGGGCCGCAGCGGCCCGTAGTCGTTGTGCCGGATCCGCGCCGTCATGCTCCGTCCCGGCGGCCCGCCCGAACGTCGGTCCCGGCGGTCCCGGCGGTCCCGGCGGTCCCGGGCATCCCGGAGGCGATCCGGGGGAGGAGGTCGTCGACCAGCTCTTTCATCTCCTGCCGCAGGGACATCGCGTGGAGCCGCTCCTCGCCCAGCGACGCCAGGATGGCCCGCAGGTCCTCGTCGTGCCGGTGACGTTCCCGCCCGAGTGACTCGGCGATCTCGCCGATCCGGGAGTCGAGCCGCTCGACCGCGGCGGCGACCTGGGCGATCCCGGTCTCGCATCGCTTGGTCCTGGCGTCGGCGCGCAGGGCCTTGCCGTCGACTCTGCGGATCTCCGTGACGATGAGCAGCTGGACGCCGAGCAGGACGGCGGCCATGCCGAGCAGCGCGGCGACGGCGGGGGAGACGGCGCCGGCACTCGCCAGCGTCACCAGGGCGATCAGTATCACGGACCCGGCGGCTGCGGCCAGGATCAGCAGTTGTCGCGGCGTGGGCATCCGTGTCGGCACCTTTCATGCTCTCTTCGTCATCACCCGCCGATGGGGGAACTCACGGGACTTATCCACTGCCCGGAGATGGATACATCATTAAATGTAACGTTTGAAACTATATGAGCTCTCCGTGGTTGCTGAGAGTCGCCTTCCGAGATCGCCGCGGCCCAGGCGGGAGAGGTGGGGGATGGGTTCCGGATGTGCTAGAGGCTCCCATTACGGTCATGCGGAATCCGCGGGAGCGGGATGGCCGGCGCTCCGGAGACCGGCGGCTCCGGTGTCGCCGGCGGGCGATTCCAGCTGGGCATTTCAGATCAAGATACTGTCCGATCTTGGTTAAGGTAGGCATTTATGTGGCGAGATGCCGCCACAACGGATGAAGCAGGCAGGAAACAAGCTCTATGGCAGCTGTTGTCGATCTCGGTCTCCCGGAGGCCGGGCTGGAACCTGTGGGTTTCCTGCGAATTTCACCCGATGGGGCGGGGAACCTGCGCTGGGAGGACGGCCGGTGGACCGTCGAGGACGACTCCCTCGCCGCGGTGCGGGCCCGGCACGGCCTGCGCGTTCACTGGCCCGAGAACGCCGTCGATCTCACCGCGCTGCTCGATCTCGCCGCCGCGGGCGTCCCGCTCCACGCTGATGAGGTCCCGGCCTGGGCCGTACGGGCCGATCCGGTGCTCGCGCGGCTGCTCGCCGCGGACGGCTGGTTCGGCCGGGAGCCCCGGGACACGCCGAGCTGCACGGTGAACCTGCGCCGGGAGGAGCACAGCGTGCGCCTGCGCAGGCACGGGCTGGCGCGCAGAGAGCGGGCGGGACGGGGACGGCCGGACCGCGAGCGGGGGCGCACCCCGAAGGTCAGCGTCGTGATGGCGAGCATGCGCCCGCACTTCCTGGAGACCGCGCTCGCCCAGATCGCCCGCCAGCGCGGCGTGGAGGCCGAGATCCTGCTGGGCCTGCACGGCGTCCCGGCCGGCCACGAGGCGGTACGGCGGGCGGTCGCGGCCTGCCCGCTCCCGGTCACGATGGTCGAGGCGGACGCCGGGACCCCCTTCGGGGAGGTGCTCAACCTGGCCGCGTCCCGGGCGACGGGCGACTACGTCGCCAAGTGGGACGACGACGACTGGTACGGCCCCGATCACCTGGCCGACCTCCTGCTGGCCCGCTCCTACTCCGGGGCCGACATCGTGGGGACCGCCGCCGAGTTCTTCTACCTGGAGCCGCTGAACGTCACCGTCCGGCGCACCGACTACACCAGCGAGGTCTGGTCCGACCACGTGGCCGGGGGCACGATCCTCACGGACCGGGAGGGGTTCCGGCGGGCCGGCGGCTTCCCCGGCCTGCCCGCGGGGGTCGACGCCGCCTTCCTGAAGGCCGCCCACGCCGCCGGGGCGCGGATCTACCGGACCCACGGGCTGGGCTACGTGCTGCGCCGCTCGGTGAGCGCCGAGCACACCTGGCGGCTCTCGCTCGCCCACTTCCTGCGCGTCGCGTCGAACCAGTGGCGGGGATTCCGCCCCAGCCTGATTCTGGAAATGTCATGACAGCACGGATCGTGGGCAACGACTACCGCAGCCTCACCCCGCCCGAACTGGGCGCGTGGACGCCGTCGCTGCGGGTCAGCGTGATCATCCCCGCCTACGGCGGCCAGGACAAGCTCGACCTGGTCCTGGCCGGACTGGCCGCGCAGACCTACCCCGCCGGCCTCACCGAGGTCATCGTGGTGGACAACGGCAGCGACCCGCCGCTGCGCCTGCCCGGGATCCGTCCCCGCGACACCCGGCTGATCGTCTGCCCGGTCCCCGGACGGGCCCACGCCCGCAACGCCGGGCTCCGGGCCGCGGGCGGCGACGTGATCCACTGGCTGGACTCCGACGTGGTCCTGGACCGCCGCGCGGTCGAGGCGCACATGCGCTGGCACCACGCGGCGCCGTACCTCGCCGTGACCGGGTACATCCGCTTCACCCCGGCGGACCTGCCCGCCCCCGAGGCGGTCGCCGCCGCCGACGACCTGGCCGAGCTCTTCGAGCCCGCCGAGCCGCACGCCTGGCTGGTGGACCTGATCGAGCGGACCGGCGGCCTCACCGACAACCAGGCCCGCGCCTTCAGCCTCCACGTGGGCGGCGCCACCTCGGTCAACGCCGCGCTGCTCGCGCAGGCCGGGCCGATGGACACCGACCTGATCCTCGGTCAGGACACCGAGATGGGCTACCGGCTGGCCCAGGCGGGCGCGGTGTTCGTCCCCGAGCCGCTGGCCCGCGCCTTCCACCTGGGCCCGACCATGCGGATGCGGGACAAGGCCCCGATCGACCGGGTGAGCCACGCCTTCGTCGCCGACCGGATCCCGTCCTACCGCTGGTTGCGCTCCCACCCGAACCGGCGGTGGAAGGTGCCGTACGTGGAGGTGGTCGTCGAGGCCGGGCACGATCACCGGCTCGGCTACGAGGAGGTCCGCGCGACCGTGGACGCCGTGCTCGCGGGCACCGTCCCCGACGTCGCGGTGACGATCATCGGTCCGTGGGACGAGGTCCGGGACGAGGGACGCGCGCCGCTGACGAATCCCGATCTGGACCTGGTGCTGATCCGGGGGCACTACGCCCACGAGTCCCGGGTGCGGACGGCCGGTGCGCCGTCGGGGGAGGCGGCGCCGTACCGGCTCAGGCTGCCCGCGGGGTGGGTGCCGGGGGAGGACGGCCTGGCCGGCCTGCTCGACCTGGCCGCGGACGGGGGATACGGCCTGGTGTCGGTGCTGCTGGCGGAGGGCCCGGGCCGCGAGATCGTCACGGCGCGGCTGGAACGCACCGCCGCGTTCGCCCGCGCGGCGATCGTGCGCCGGGACGGCGAGGACCTCGACGACGCCGTGGAGGAGACCTTCGGGACCCTCTGGGTGGACGGCGGCGCCTACGGCTTCGCCCTCGGCGCCCGGCCGATCACCGGCCGCCGCGGCGCCCACCGGGCCCGGGCCGAGGCCGAGGCCGAGGTGGCCCGCCTCACCAAGGAGGTCGAACGGCTCCGCGGGCAGGTGGACCGGTGGCGTGACGACGCCGGACGCTGGCGCAGGAGCGCGGTGGAGCTCCGGCGGGAGGTCGGCACGCTCCGCAGGGAACTGACGGCGGCCAGGAGAGTCCTGCGGCGAGGGCTGCTCTCCTCCATGAAACGGGCGATCACCCGCCGCCTGTGACGGCGCGACGCCCGCGCCCGGCGGGCGGCCCGGTCAGTCCGCGCGGATGGCGTCCCGGAGGCGGGAGAGCAGCGAGGGCGGTTTGCGCGGCGCGGGACCGGCCGATCCCCGGTTCCCGGGAGTGCGCCTGTCCGGATCGGGTTTCTTCGCCTCACGGACTCCCGTCTCAGGGACTCCTGTCTGAGGGACTCCGGCCTCCGGTCTCCTGCCCTCCTCCCGCGCCGGGTCGTCCGGGCGCGGGGCCTTCACCGGTGCCTTCTCCGAAGCCTTCTCCGCAGGACCCGTCCGGGTCACCGGCCGGGAGGGCCAGAACTCCTGCGGGGCGCCGTGCCGTACGCCGTGGGTGCGCTCGATCGAGGCGACCACGTCGTCCGCACCGTCCGCGCCCAGCAGGCGGGCCCGGCCCAGCGCCTCGGTGCGCTCCAGCGTGGCCGGGCCGTGACCGGGGAGATCGACGATCAGGAGCCCGGCCCGGTCCCCCTGGAGCGCGGAGATCATCTTCTCCAGCGACCTGTGCTCCAGCGGGACCGAGACCGGGCCCGTGTAGCGGAACGGGATCGGCGCCGGGCTCGGGGAGACCTCGTCGGCCAGCCGTACCCGCTCGTCGTGGGCGAAGTGCTCGCGCATCAGGCGCAGCTCGAACGCGGGGTCGCGGAGCACGGGGCGGCGCCCCGGGGGCAGCGACGACCACGGTGCGACGAGGGTGACCACCACGTCGGTCACCGACCCCTCCAGCGCCGCGTTCACCGCCTCGCGCACCCGCTCCAGGGCGGCCCCGCCCACGTGCAGGACCACCTCGACGTACGGCACCAGCCAGCGGCGCCCCCGGTCCTTGCGCAGGTCCCTGCGGAGCGGCACCCGGTGGGCCAGGTACGGGGCGACCGCGCGGACGACCCGCTCCCGGTCCCGCCGCTGGGCGGGCAGCCCGAGGTGCACGGCCCCGGCCTCCATGTCGGGGATGAACACCACGCCGTGCTGGGCCAGCCGGTAGGCGAACTCGGTGTCCTCGCCCCGCAGCACGTCCGGGTCGATCCCGCCCACGGCGTGGAACGTCTCGCGCCGCATCGACACCGTGGGGCCGGTGCACACGTGGTAGGGGTTGCGGCTGGCGCGCAGCCCGTCGGTGCGGGCGATGGTCTGCTCGGTGGAGCTGGCCAGCGCAGCCGACAGGTCGACGACCGACTCCAGCGAGCCCGCGCGCACGGCCTCGTACACCTCGCCGGGCTCCAGCGCGGGCTCCTCGACGAATTTCTTGGCCCCGATGGTCACCAGGTGGCCGGCCAGGTGGTGCCAGCGGGCCAGCGCCTCGATGTGCTCGCGGCAGATGAGCATGTCGGCGTCCAGGCGCTGCAGGACGTCACCGCCGGCCAGGGACGCCCCGGTGTTGACCGCGTGCGCGATACCCCAGCCGCCGGGGTCCGCGGTGACGATCCGGGTCTCCTCCGGGACGATCTCCGGCAGGCGCAGCGGCGGGTCGCTGCCGTCGTCCACCACGATCACCTCCATGAGGTGATCCGGATATGTCTGCGCGGCCAGGGCGGCGAGGGTCAGGTCGAGCCGGTGCTGCCCGCCGTGGGCCGGGATGACCACGCTCACCGAGAGAGAGGGAGCCCACTCGCCGAGTGCGGGAGGGCACAGCGGTGAGTAGTCGTTGTGCCGGATCGGGGGCAGGTCGTTCGCTGCTCCGCCCGTCATGATGTCGCGCCCCTCGTTCGCGTTGTCGCTTGTCAGAACCTTGACCATATTCGCTGTTGTTGAGTGTTCCCTGTGTGGACGACGCCTGAGATGTCCATCTGGTGGACGCCGCATCCCGCCGCCGAGACCATTGGCCGTAGACTCTTTGCCCAACATCGCAGGTAGAACGCGCACGGCCGGGTCCTGCGCGGGAGGAGCAATCATGACCAGGGCGTGGCGTGGCCTCATCGAGGAGTATCGCGACCGGCTTCCGGTGACCACGGCGACGCCCGTTGTCACCCTCCTGGAGGGGGGCACGCCGCTCGTCCCGGCGCACCGGGTCTCGGCGCTGACCGGCTGTGACGTGTACCTGAAGGTCGAGGGACTGAACCCGACCGGCAGCTTCAAGGACCGCGGCATGACGATGGCCATCAGCAAGGCCGTCGAGGAGGGCGCCAAGGCCGTCATCTGCGCCTCCACCGGCAACACCAGCGCCTCCGCCGCCGCCTACGCGGTCCGCGCGGGCCTGACCTGCGCCGTGCTCGTGCCCCGAGGCAAGATCGCGATGGGCAAGCTGGCCCAGGCGCTGGTCCACGGCGCGAAGCTGCTCCAGGTCGAGGGCTCCTTCGACGACTGCCTGGAGATGACCAGGAAGCTCTCGGAGAACTACCCGATCGCGCTGGTCAACTCGGTGAACCCGTTCCGGCTCCAGGGCCAGAAGACCGCGGCCTTCGAGATCGTGGACGCCCTCGGCGACGCGCCCGACATCCACTGCATCCCGGTCGGGAACGCCGGCAACATCTCGGCCTACTGGATGGGCTACACCGAGTACGCCGGGGACGGCATCGCCACCAGGACGCCCCGGATGTTCGGCTTCCAGGCGAGCGGCGCCGCGCCGATCGTCAACGGCGCCCCGGTGACCCACCCGCACACGATCGCGACCGCGATCCGCATCGGCAACCCCGCCTCCTGGCAGCTGGCCGAGGCCGCGCGCGACGAATCCGGCGGCGTCATCCAGTCCGTGACCGACCGGCAGATCGCCGCCGCCTACAAGCTCCTGGCGCAGGAGGAGGGCGTGTTCGTCGAGCTGGCCTCGGCGGCCAGCGTGGCCGGCCTCCTCCAGGCCCACGAGCAGGGCCTGGTCGATCCCGGCCAGCGCATCGTCTGCACGGTGACCGGCAACGGCCTCAAGGACCCCGACTGGGCCATCTCCGGTGCCCCCACCCCGCTGACGATCCCGATCGACGCCCACGCCGCCGCGACCGCCCTCGACCTCGTCTGACCCGCCGGACCGAGCCGTTCCGGCGCTCGGCGTCCGCCTCGGCCGGATCGGGCCGTCTCGGTGGCAGGCGTCCGCCCCCGCCCGCCGAGCCGGCGTCCCTCTGCCGGCGCCGGTACGGCGGGTCGCGTCACGGCGGCTCCCGGCGCCGCCGTACGGCGAGCAACAAGGAGATACATGACCGACAGCACGGTGGTCGTCCGCGTACCGGCGACCTCGGCCAACCTCGGCCCCGGGTTCGACACGCTCGGATTGGCCCTCGCCCTCTACGACGAGGTCGAGGCCACCCTCTTCGAACCCGCCTCGACCTCCTCGACCTCCTCGAACGGGAGGGTCGCGATGGTCTCCGTGGAGGGCGAGGGCACCGGTGAGCTCGACCTCGGGGAGGGCCACCTCATCGTCGCGACGATGCGCAAGACCTTCGACCGGATGGGCCTGCCGCAGCCCCGGGGCATCCGGCTGCGCTGCCGCAACCGCATCCCGCACTCGCGCGGACTCGGTTCCTCCTCGGCCGCGATCTGCGCCGGGATCGTCGCGGCCCGTGCCCTGGCGGCGGCACCGTACGCCGCGCAACCCCGCCCGGACGGCCCCGCGTTCAGCTATGAGGGGAATCCGGCGGAGCGCGCGTTCACCGACGACGACGCCTTCGCCCTCGCCACCGAGATCGAGGGGCATCCCGACAACGTCGCCCCCTGTCTGGCCGGAGGGCTGACGATCGCGTGGATGGAGCAGCCGGGCGTCCCGCGTATGGTGAAACTGGTTCCACACACGGATGTCAGGCCGGTGGCGCTCATCCCTCGGCACCGCCTGTCCACGGAGGTCGCCAGGGGGCTGCTCCCCGAGCAGGTCCCGCACACGGACGCCTCCGCGAACGCCGGGCGGGCGGCACTGCTGATCGCGGCGCTGACCGGACGGCCGGAGCAGGACCTGCTCATGGCCGCGACAGAGGACCGGCTGCACCAGGATTACCGCGCTCCCGCCATGCCGCAGACGGCCGAGCTGGTCAAGCGCCTGCGCGGAGCGGGCGTCCCGGCGGTCGTCTCGGGGGCGGGTCCCACGGTTCTTGCGTTTCCGGCAGCGGATACGCAGGATTTGATCGCACCGGAAGTGGGTACTGACTGGCACATCCAGCCACTGGATGTCGAGACCCACGGTGCGTGCGTCGTTTCTCCCGAGACACGCTGATACCTCTGCGACCTTCAGGGAATAGCTGTGTGCGCTGGTGATGTTAGGCTGATAGCCGCACCAGGTGCCCCCGTTTCGGGTGCGTGCTTGTCAGCCACACATCGTCGTACCACGCCTCGCTCCGTGAGGTGCGGGCGCCACAGTGGTTTCCCCGAATCCGTCGCCTCCGAATGGCCCACATTCGGTTGGGGCTGTCAGAGACGGCGTTTCAGGGGACATGCGCGTTCGAACCATCTCGACATCTGGTTGCCGGTAGCGATCCGGGGGGTGTCCTCCAAGCCCCACCGTCGATGAGCCTCGATGGTGACGGCGTGGATACGCCTTTCTCCGACAGCGGCGGCGGCTCCCACGAGCCGTCGAGGATCGTGACGTGCAACCCGGCCCGGTCTGTCCCACCGGGCCGATCGCACCACCGGGACGATTGGCCGATCGTGGCCACGCCCGACCCCTGGGAAGGACCCATTAGTGAGCGACACCACCGAACTCCTCTCCGACGCCAACGGCGCCCAGCCGGCGGCCGGCGACACCCCCACCCGCGCCGTGAAGCGTCGTCGCTCCGGCACCGGCCTGTCCGCCATGGTGCTGCCTGAGCTGCAGGCCATGGCGACGAGCCTTGGCATCAGCGGGACCGGGCGGATGCGCAAGAGCCAGCTGATCGCGGCCATCCAGGAGAAGCAGGGAGTCTCCGCGGAGAGCGCCCCGGCGCCCGCCGCGGTCCAGGAGGCTCCGGCCGCCGCCGAACCGGCCGCCGAGCGCCCCACTCGCAGCCGCCGGGAACGTTCCCGGGCCGCTGCTCCCGCCCCCGCCGCCGAGCCCGTGTCGGCGCCCGAGCCGGTCGCGGCGCCCGAGCCGGTGGCCGCCGCCGCTCCCGTCGTGGAGCAGCCGTCCGAGGCCGGCCAGGCCGAAGGCCGTTCCGAGCGTGGCGAGAGCCGCCGTGACCGCCGTGGCCGCGGCGAGCGTCGCGAGCGCGGTGAAGGCCGCGAGCGTGGCGAGGGCCGTGAGCGTGGCGAGGGCCGTGAGCGTGGCGAGGGCCGCGAGCGTGGCGAGGCCCGCTCCGACCAGCGCGCCGCCGACGCGGGCCAGGGCCGCGGAGACCGCGCCGAGCGGACCGAGCGCGGTGACCAGAACCGCGGCACGCAGGGCCGTACCGACCAGCACGGGGCCGGCGGGGAGGACGACGACCGTCGTGGCCGCCGCGGCCGGTTCCGGGAGCGCAACCGCCGCGGCCGTGACCGCTTCGACGGCAACGAGCCCGTGGTGGGCGAGGACGACGTCCTGATCCCGATCGCCGGAATCCTGGACATCCTCGACAACTACGCGTTCGTCCGGACCAGCGGCTACCTGCCCGGCGCCAACGACGTCTACGTGTCGCTGGCCCAGATCCGCCGGCACGGCCTGCGCAAGGGCGACGTCGTCACCGGTGCCGTCCGCCAGCCGCGCGACGGTGAGCGCCGCGAGAAGTTCAACGCGCTCGTCCGCCTCGACACGGTCAACGGCATGGACCCGGAGCAGGCCCGCCAGCGGCCCGACTTCAACAAGCTCACGCCGCTCTACCCGCAGGAGCGCCTGCGCCTGGAGACCGAGCCGAACATCCTGACGACCCGGATCATCGACCTGGTCGCCCCGATCGGCAAGGGCCAGCGCGGTCTCATCGTCTCCCCGCCCAAGGCGGGCAAGACGATGGTGCTCCAGTCGATCGCCAACGCGATCACCCGCAACAACCCCGAGTGCCACCTGATGGTCGTCCTCGTCGACGAGCGTCCGGAAGAGGTCACCGACATGCAGCGGTCGGTGAAGGGCGAGGTCATCCACTCGACCTTCGACCGTCCCGCCGAGGACCACACCACGGTCGCCGAGCTCGCCATCGAGCGGGCCAAGCGCCTGGTGGAGCTGGGTCACGACGTCGTCGTGCTGCTCGACTCGATCACCCGCCTGGGCCGCGCCTACAACCTGGCCGCCCCGGCCTCCGGCCGGATCCTGTCGGGTGGTGTCGACTCCACGGCGCTCTACCCGCCCAAGCGCTTCTTCGGTGCCGCCCGCAACATCGAGAACGGCGGCTCGCTGACGATCCTCGCCACGGCGCTGGTGGAGACCGGTTCCAAGATGGACGAGGTCATCTTCGAGGAGTTCAAGGGCACCGGCAACGCCGAGCTCAAGCTCAACCGCTCCCTCGCCGACAAGCGGATCTTCCCCGCGGTGGACGTCGACGCGTCCGGCACCCGCAAGGAGGAGATCCTCATGTCGAAGGACGAGCTGCAGATCGTCTGGAAGCTGCGGCGCGTGCTGCACGCCCTGGACATGCAGCAGGCTCTGGAACTTCTCCTGGAGAAGATGAAGGAGACCAAGTCCAACGCGGAGTTCCTGCTCCAGGTGCAGAAGACGACGGTCAACTCCGACCGCGACTGACCCGTCGTCCCGTACGGGAAACGCCCGGTGGCCTCGGCCACCGGGCGTTTCGCTTGCCCGTGCTCATCCGTGTTCATCATCGTTCATCGGCGTTCATCGGCGTTCATCGGCGCCGTCTGTCCGCGCCGTTCGCGGGCGCCTGCCGTGCCGCCGCGCGGTCCGTACGGCCTGCGCCCGGGGTTGGGGACGCACACCGTGCGGCTCCGCGCGCCGCGGATCCCGCTCCCCTAGCGGACGTCGACGTACTCGTAGCCGGACGTGGAACCGTGGGTCTTGCTGGTCCCGCCGACGACGGCCCGCCAGTAGGCGTCGAACCTCGGCTTGACCGTCTTGCTGAACTTGCCGGTGCTGCTCGCCTTGACGTAGTAGGCGAACTTCCAGCTGCCGCCCTTCTTCTTGTAGTACAGCCCGACCGTCTTACCGGAGTAGGCCGAGTAGCCGCGGTAGACCTTGCCGAACAGGCGGACGGACGTGCCCTTCCTGACCTTGTTGGCGGAGACGTCGAAGGAGACCCTGGACTTGGTCTTCTTCTTGGAGGAGCTCTTCTGGACGTAGAAGGTGTCGGCCTTCTCGGTCTTCAGGTCCTGGCCGCCGCGCGAGGCCACCAGCTCCAGCGTCCAGCTTCCGGTGGCGTAGGAGGTGTCGAAGGAGGTGGTGGTGTGCCAGGCGTTGCCGCTGCCCTTGGTCAGGGTCACGTCGACGGAGTCGGCCTCGTCGTCGCTGTAGAGCTTGCCCTTGACCGAGGAGGCGCCGATGACGTTCGCGCGGACCTTGACCTCGGTGTCCTCACCCGACCGGAGGACGACCGGGTCGGTCACCGCGGCGGAGACGAACTTGACCTGCGGGTCGACCGTGATCTCCGCGGAGCACGCCTTGTTGTCGGCGCTGAGGTTCAGCGTCCACTTGCCGTCCTTGTCGGCCTTGGCGATCTCGAACTCCGCCGTGACCTTGACCTCGGGCAGCGCCTTCTTGAGATCGTCGTCCGCGACGGCCGGCGGGTCGGGCAGCTTCGAGACGGTGAGCGAGGCCTTCGCGTTGTCCGCCTTGGTCAGATCACCGGTGACGGAGGTGAAGGAGTAGACGGCCTTCTTGTCGGCGGTCCGCTCCCAGGTCCCGTCAGCGTTCTTCTTGAAGGGGCTCTTCAGGACGGCGGTGACCGTGACCTTGTTGTTCTTCTCAAGGGGGACGAACGCGTCGGTCCATTCGACCTTGCTGAACTCGTCGCTCTTCGAGCACTCGGTGGCGGCGAGTGCGGTCGTCGGTACGAGAGCGGTGGCCACGCTCCCGGCGAGGACGGCGGCCCCCGTAGCGGTCGCGAGGAGCAACCGCATTCCCTTCCTCATCATTAATCCCCTTAGTTGGGTAAAGAAGGTGGAAAAGTTACAGTTCGGGCATGGGAGCCTAACGGTGCGGAAGTGGCACGTCTATGGGAATCGATCAAGTCCCTGGGAATGCCTCGTGGGCTGAAGTGGTTGCAGCATCTGGCACACTGGTTACCGAACCGCAGCGGTTCCGGTTCCCGCCCGCGCGCACTCCGGTGTGCCTCAGCGCGCACGCCACTCTCGGCGAGACGCAGTGGCGACCCGGCGACCGCGCACTGGAGAGGACGAAAGCCATGAAGCCCGACATTCACCCGGAGTACGTCACCACTCAGGTGACCTGCACCTGCGGTAACACCTTCACGACCCGCAGCACGGCCAAGACCGGTTCGATCCACGCCGACGTGTGCTCCGCCTGCCACCCGTTCTACACGGGCAAGCAGAAGATCCTGGACACCGGCGGCCGCGTGGCGCGCTTCGAGAAGCGCTTCGGCAAGAAGCCCGCGGGCAAGTAGCCCTCGTCCCGACGCCGGCTCGGCGTGTCCCCCGTTCCCGGGGGACCCGCCCGGGTCGGCGTTCGTGGTGATAAGGCAGGGTAAAAGGGCTCTCCAAGGAAGAAGGACGTGCGGTGAACCTCGACGAGCTGCTCAGTGAGTACGCCGAGCTGGAACTCAAGCTCGCCGATCCCGCCGTGCACGCCAACCCGACGCAGGCACGCACGTTCGGCCGGCGCTACGCCGAGCTGACTCCGGTCATCGCCACCTACCGCGAGCTGGAGAGCGTCCAGAACGACCTGGCCACCGCCCGGGAGCTGGCCCCGGAGGACGAGGCGTTCGCCGAGGAGGCCAAGGAGCTGGAGGCTCGCGTCCCCGAGCTGGAGAACAAGCTCCGCCACCTGCTCATCCCGCGTGATCCCAACGATGACAAGGACATCATCATGGAGATCAAGGCGGGTGAGGGCGGTGAGGAGTCGGCCCTGTTCGCCGGCGACCTCCTGCGGATGTACCTCCGCTACGCCGAGCGGGTCGGCTGGAAGACCGAGATCATCGACATGACGGCCTCCGACCTGGGCGGATACAAGGACGTCACGGTCGCGCTGAAGGCCAGGGGCGACGAAGGCGTCTGGTCGAGGCTCAAGTTCGAGGGCGGCGTCCACCGCGTGCAGCGCGTGCCGGTCACCGAGTCGCAGGGCCGCATCCACACCAGCGCGGCGGGCGTGCTGGTCTACCCTGAGGCCGAGGAGGTCGACGTCCAGATCGACCCGAACGACCTGCGCATCGACGTCTACCGGTCCAGCGGCCCCGGCGGCCAGAGCGTCAACACCACCGACTCGGCCGTGCGCATCACGCACCTGCCGACCGGGGTGGTCGTCTCCTGCCAGAACGAGAAGAGCCAGCTGCAGAACAAGGAGTCGGCCATGCGCATCCTGCGGGCACGGCTGCAGGCCCTCGCCGAGGAGGAGGCCAACGCCGCGGCGATGGCCGAGCGCAAGTCCCAGATCCGTACGGTCGACCGCTCCGAGCGCATCCGCACCTACAACTTCCCCGAGAACCGCATCTCCGACCACCGCACCGGTTTCAAGGCCTACAACCTCGACCAGGTGCTGGACGGCGACCTGTCGGCCGTCATCCAGTCCCTGCTCGACGCAGAGATGGCGGAGAAGCTCGCGGCCCACTCCTAAGGCCAACGCACAGAACGCGCCCATGACCCTTCTGCTGGACGAGATCGCCCTCGCCACCGCCCGGCTCGCCGAGGCCGGTGTGCCGTCGCCGCGCACCGACGCCGAGGAGATCGCCGCCTACGTGCACGGCGTGCGGCGCAGCGAGCTGCACACCGTGGCCGACGCGGACTTCGACGCGCTGTTCTGGGAGGGCATCGCCCGGCGGGAGGCCCGCGAGCCGCTCCAGCACATCACCGGGCGGGCCTATTTCCGTTACCTGTCCCTGGAGGTCGGCCCCGGCGTGTTCGTCCCGCGCCCGGAGACCGAGGTCGTGGCGGGATGGGCCATCGAGCGGCTGCGGGAGATGGACGTCGCCGCTCCGGTGGTCGTGGACCTCGGCACCGGCTCCGGCGCGATCGCGTTGTCCATCGCCCAGGAGGTCGCCCTGGCCACGGTGCACGCCGTCGAGGTCGATCCGGACGCCTACCGGTGGGCCAAGCGCAACATCCTGGAACACGGCCAGGGCCGGGTGCACCTGCACCCCGAGGACCTCGCGGACGCCCTTCCCGAGCTCGACGGCCAGGTGGACCTGGTCATCTCGAACCCGCCCTACATCCCGCCGGGGGCGATCCCGCGCGATCCCGAGGTGCGTGACTACGACCCGTACCGCGCGCTGTACGGCTCGGGCGAGGACGGCCTGAACGAGGTCAGGGCGGTGGAGCGGACCGCGAGGCGGCTGCTGCGGCCCGGGGGCTTCGTCGCCGTGGAGCACGCCGACCAGCAGGGCACCCCGGTCTACCTGATCTTCTCCGAGGAGAACGGCTGGCGCGACGTGCGCAGCCGCCAGGACCTCACCCGCAGAGACCGGTTCGTCACCGCTCGTTTCGGCCAGGAATAGCCGATCAGGGGCGGCGGACCGAATAGGATGGCGTCCCGTGAGCCGACGATATGACTGCGCCGACGCGGAGCAGAGGGCCGCGGGGCTGACCGACGCCGCCTCCGCCGTACGCCAGGGCGAGCTGGTGGTCCTCCCGACCGACACCGTCTACGGCATCGGCGGTGACGCCTTCACCCAGTCGGCCGTCGCCCGCCTCCTGGAGGCCAAGGGGCGCGGCCGGGACATGCCGGTGCCCGTCCTGGTCGGCACCGTGCGGGCGGCCAACGCCCTGGTGGAGAACCTGGGACCGTACGGTCAGGACCTCATCGACGCCTTCTGGCCCGGTCCGCTCACTTTGATCTGCCGGGCGAACCGCTCCCTCTCCTGGGATCTGGGCGACACCAAGGGCACCGTCGCGCTGCGCATGCCGCTGCACGCCGTGGCGCTCGACCTGCTCAAGGAGACCGGGCCGATGGCCGTCTCCAGCGCCAACCGCTCCGGGGCGCCCCCCGCGACCACGGCCGCCGACGCGGAGAAGCAGCTCGGTGACTCGATCTCGGTCTACCTCGACGGGGGGCCCTGCGCCGACGACGTCCCCTCCACGATCCTCGACCTGACCACGGCCGTGCCCCGGCTGCTGCGCAAGGGGGCGATCCCGGTGGAGAAGCTGCGCGGCGTGGTCGGCTACGTGGCGACGGACGCCGGTCCGGAGACCGGCGACTGACGCGCGTCCAGCCGGTCAGCGTACGGTTTCCACCTCGTTGCCGCTGTCGGTCTGGCTCACGTAGACATCGGCCTGGTCGTCCCGGATCGCCGCGCTGAGCGCGCGGACCTGTGGCATGTCCAGATACACGACGCTCTGCTTCGACTCCGTGCCGGTTCCCTTCACCGGCATCGTGAGGTAGTCGAGGGAGGCGAGGTCGGCCATGTCGATCAGCCGCGACCTGAGCAGTCCCGCGGTGACCCCCTCGTCGACGCTCAGGGACCTGGCCGCCGTGCGCAGCAGGTCGTTGACCTTGACGGGGTTGGCCAGCGTCTCCGCGGTGAGGACCTTGTCGGCGATGGACTTCAGCAGTGCCTGCTGGCGTTTGATCCGGTCGAAGTCGCCGCCGGGCAGGTTGGCCCGCTGGCGGACGAAGAGCAGCGCCTTCTCGCCGTTGAGGTGCTGGCGGCCCGCCTGCCAGGTGACGCTGTTGTACGGGTCCCGTACCGTCTCGGCGATGTCCACGTGCACACCGCCGACCGTGTCGACGACCGAGGCGAACCCCTGGAAGTCGATCGCGGCGTAGTGGTCGATCCGGACGCCGGTGAGCTTCTCGACCGTCCTGATCAGCAGGGCGGGACCGCCCCACGAGAAGGCCGCGTTGATCTTCGCCTTGCCCTTGCCGGGAATGGTGACCCAGGAGTCCCGGGGGATCGAGACGACGTACACGCGGTTGTGGGCCTCGGAGAGGTGGACCAGCATGATCGTGTCGGTGCGCTGCTGCCCGGGCCGCCAGAGAGAGTTCCCGGCGTCCTTGCCGGTCGTCGCGGTCTCCGAGCGGCTGTCGGTCCCGACGAGCAGCCAGTTCTCTCCGACGCCCACCTCCGGCGGCGGCCGGTCCGCCTCAAGGGTGGGTATCGCATCGGGGAGGCGGGTGATGTCGCTGTCGAGACTGGCCTGGAACATGTAGAGCGCCCCGGCGCCGCACGCCCCCATCAGGCCGCCTGTGATGCAGACGATCAGTAGTAGCCGCAGGACGCGACGACGCATTGCGGTGGCCCCTATCGAGTCCGGTACAGCCGGCCAGCCGGGTGAGGTGAAACTACGCGAACTGCCGATACTGTACGGCTCACCGGTACCACGCGGCACTGTCACACGGCACTGTCGGCGCGACGACCGGCCTTCCGATCTCCGCCGTGGCCTATACCGGATGATTATCATCATGACGGGAGGCCGTCTCCCCGGTAGCGTGAAGTGGGCCGACACCCCCCGGGAGACGCCCATGGGAAAGTTCGACGGGATGGACCCCGAGCTGGTCCGCGAGTTGCTGGCCGAGGTGAAACAGGCCGCCGAGCAGATGCGGACGGTCGAGGGCCGCGTCACCCGGCTCATGAGCGGGGCCGGCCTCTCCTCCCAGTCCGCCCACCGCCCCGTGCAGGTGGCCGAGGCGTGCGACGCCCTGGTGAAGGACGTCTCCGGGCGTGTCGTCCTGCTGGAGAAGAAGGCCGATCAGAAGGAGACATCCGGCGGGCCGCGGGTCGAGGACCAGTCGGCGGACGACCCTCCGAAGCCCGAGCCCAAGGACTCCGCGCCGGAGCCGAAGCCGGAGCCCAAGGACTCCGCGCCGGAGCCGAAGCCCGAGCCCAAGGACTCCGCGCCGGAATCGAAGCCCGAGCCCAAGGACTCCGCGCCGGAGCCGAAGCCCGAGCCCAAGGACTCCGCGCCGGAATCGAAGCCCGAGCCCAAGGACTCCGCGCCGGAGCCGAAGCCCGAGCCCAAGGACTCCGGGCCGGAGCCGAAGCCCGAGCCCAAGGATCCGCCGCCGGACGGATCCCGGGACGACGACCTCATGGACACGCCCCGGAAGGACCACCCCGACGACATCGACCAGAGCGGCGATCCCAAGCCCCAGGTCGTCATGGTGGACGGGGTGAGGGTGCTGCAGATCCCGCTCGACCCGCCGACCGCGGCGGAGGTCGAGACGTTGCTGCGGAACATCGAGGGTGTCCCGCCCATGGACATGCCCTCCGTGGAGGGCGACCCCGAGGCCGTGGACGGGCCGCCCGGCCAGGTCGAGCCGGGCGAGCCGCTCCCCACCGCCAAGCCCGACAGCCCCGTTGTCGAGACCGCGGGACCCGCCGACGACGAGGCGATCCAGCCGCCGAGGGCCGAGGGTGAGGTCCGACCCGGTGACACGACGCCCGGTGACACGACGCCCGGCGACACGACGCCCGGCGACTCCGGCGCGCAGGAAGATTCGGGTACTCAGGGCGAATCCGGCGGTTCCGGTGGTTCCGGGAGTGGTGACGATTCCGGAGGCTCCACGGCACCGTGGGCGACCGACGGCGGCGACGTGGTCTCGGTCGAGGCGAGGCCGCTGGACCCGGACGCGCTCAGGACGCTCGTCGACAACGTGCGCGAGATCGAGCCGCTGGACATGCCGGACGTGCGGGTGCCCGACGGGGAGACCTGGGGTGAGGGACCCTGGGCGCCCATGGACATCAGGCCGGACGGCCCGGCGGGCGATGTGGAGCCGGGCGAGCCGCTCCGGCCCATCCCGCCCCCGGGCGGGTCGTCAGGCGCAGAGTCGGCGTGAGGAGCCGTTGAATGTACGCAGACCCGCCCGCCCCGCAGCCGCTCCAGCCGGGGGAGACACCGCCCGCGCCGGACTCCGCGGGCTCCGCGCTGCTCGGCCCCGGCGCGGCCGTTACCTGGGAGTTCAACCCGGAGTACCAGCGGCTGGTCACCCTGTGGGGACAGGTGCTGCCCCTGCTGGAGACGCTGACCACCTCCCTGGACAAGGCCTACCAGATGTCCAGGAGCCGCGATGTCTGGGACGCCCCGGTGGGGGAGCGCTACGTGCGGGACCTGGTGGAGTGGCGGGCCCGCCTCGGCCAGTACCGGCAGGCGATCCTCACCTCGATCAGCGACCAGGCCGCCGACACGCCCCGCTGGGTGCCGGTCAACACCGGGGCGCCGCACGCGTTCTCCTGAGACGCGTTCTCCCGGGGGCGGGCGTTCTCCCAAAGGTGGGTCCGCGTCCCGAGAGGTGTCCCGTGAAGGACTCTCCGGGGCGTTCTGTTAAGACCTCGCCAGGCGACCCGCCCTGACATGGGATAACGAGGGCGTGCGGGCTTAGAGTGGAGAGGAGTCGTCCGCCCGCCGCCGAACGGAGTAAGGCGATGAGTCCTGGGAGCCCCAAGAGCCCCGTGCCGTACTACGGGCCCGACTTCAGCCTTCTGCTCCGGCAGGATCCCGAGATCGCCGGAGTGCTCCTCGACGAGCTCGACCGGCTGCGCGGCGGGATCCAGCTCATCGCGAGCGAGAACCTCGCCTCGCCCGCGGTGCTGGCCGCGCTCGGCTCGACCCTCACCAACAAGTACGCCGAGGGATACCCCGGCCGGCGTTACTACGGCGGGTGCGAGGTCGTCGACCGGGCCGAGCGGCTCGCGATCGACCGGGCCCGGAAGCTGTTCGGCGCCGAGCACGTCAACGTGCAGCCGCACTCGGGCGCCTCGGCCAACCTGGCCGCCTACGCCGCGCTGCTCCAGCCGGGTGACACCGTGCTGGCCATGGAGCTGTCGCACGGCGGGCACCTCACCCACGGATCGAAGGTCAACTTCTCCGGCCGCTGGTTCGACATCGTGGCGTACGGCGTGCGCCGGGACACCGAGCTGATCGACTATGACGAGGTCAGGGCGCTGGCGCTGCGCCACCGGCCCAAGATGATCATCTGTGGTGCCACCGCCTACCCGAGGGAGATCGACTTCGCGGCCTTCCGGGGGGTCGCCGACGAGGTCGGCGCGTGGCTGCTCGCCGATGTCGCCCACACCATCGGGCTGATGGCCGGAGGGGCGCTGCCGTCCGCGGTGCCGTACGCCGACGTGGTGACCTTCACCACGCACAAGGCGCTGCGCGGTCCGCGGGGCGGCGGGATCATGTGCACGGCGGAGCTGGCGGCGAAGATCGACCGGGCGGTGTTCCCGTTCGTCCAGGGCGGCCCGCTGATGCACGCGGTGGCGGCCAAGGCGGTCGCGTTCGGGGAGGCGCTGCGGCCGGAGTTCGCCGACTACGCCCGCCGGGTCGTGGACAACGCCCGGACGCTGACCGACGCGCTGGCCACCGAGGGACTCCGGCCGGTCTCCGGCGGCACGGACAGCCATCTGGCCCTGATCGACCTGCGCGACGCCGGGGTGTCGGGCGCGCTGGCCGAGCAGCGGTGCGCCGCCGCCGGGATCACCCTGAACCGCAACGCCATCCCCTACGACCCCGAACCGCCCACGGTGACCTCCGGCATCAGGGTGGGAACCCCCTGCGTGACCACGCAGGGCATGGGACAGGAGGAGATGAAGGAGGTGGCCACGATGATCGCGCGGGTCGTGCGCGAGCCCGACGCGGCGGGGGAGGTCAGGGAGCGGGTGGCGGAGCTGACGCGCATCCATCCCGCATATCCCAGCGAATTATGAGGCGCTCTGTGCAGTTTTCCGGTCACAGCTGGCCGGTCCATCCGCGAAACTAGGTCCGTGCGCGAATACCTACTGACGGCTCTCGTCGCGGCGGCGGCGACCTATCTGCTGGTCCCGCTGGTGCGCGTCTTCGCCATCCGCATCGGGGCGATGCCCGAGGTCCGCGACCGGGACGTGCACACCACGCCGACCCCGCGTCTGGGTGGCCTGGCCATGTACGGCGGGCTGGTGGCGGGCCTGCTGGTGGCGGCGAACCTGCCGTACGTGGGGGGGAAGCTGGGGCTGGCGGCCGATGACCTGGCGGGGGGGAAGACCGTCACCGCGCTGATCCTGGCGGGCGGCCTGATCACGCTGACCGGATTCCTGGACGACTGGTGGGGCATGGACGCCCTGATCAAACTCGCCGGGCAGATCGGCGCGGCGGGTGTGCTGGCGGCCTTCGACGTCACCCTGCCGTGGATCCCGCTGCCCAGTGACATGGGTGGCATCTACGCCCTCGACTCCAGGTTGAAGCCGCTGGTCACGATCCTGGTCGTGGTCGTCATGATCAACGCCGTCAACTTCGTCGACGGGCTGGACGGGCTGGCCGCCGGGATCGTCGGCATCGCCGCCATGGCCACCTGGATCTACGCCATCAGCCTCTCGGCGACCTTCGGCAACACCAGCATCAACGCCACGGCGACGATCGCCGCGGTCCTCATCGGCATGTGCCTGGGTTTCCTGCCGCACAACTTCCATCCGGCGAAGATCTTCATGGGTGACACCGGGGCGATGCTCATCGGCCTGGTCCTCGCCTCCACGATGATCACGATTACGCCGCTCGACCTGGACAGCATCAACTCCTTCCCCGTCATCCTGCCGCTGCTGGTCCCGGTCGCGATCCTGGTCCTGCCGCTGCTCGACCTGATCACGGCGGTGATCCGGCGCACCTCCAACGGCCTGTCGCCGTTCGCCCCCGACCGCGGCCACCTGCACCACCGCCTGCTGGACATCGGGCACTCGCACCGCCGCAGCGTCCTGATCATGTACGCCTGGACGTCCCTGTTCGCCTTCGCGGTCGTGGCGATGTCCATCGAGGGTGTCCCGCTGATCCTGTTCCCGCTGACCGTGCTGCTGGCCGTCGGCGTGCTGGTGGCCATGGCGCTGCCGCGCCTGCGCTCGCGCCGCAACGGCGGGGGCGCGCGCGCCACCGGACGCCACGCGCGTCCCGCCGAGGGTCCCGGCCGGGACCAGACCGTCGTCCCGCTCCCTCCGGAGGCCGTGTCCCCGGGGGCCGTGTCCCCGGGGGTCATCCGCCCGGTCTCCCCGCAGCCGCCGCACCCTCAGCCCCAGCCGGCGCAGCCGCTGCAGCCGCAGCCCCAGTCGGCGCAGGTCCCTCACCCGTTCCCGGCGGAGCCCCCGTTCCCGCGGGCCGTCCCGCCGTTCTCGCCGGAGCCGCCGCGCCCGGGGACGCCCGGGGCGGGTGACGACACGGCGGTGCTCTCCTCCCTGCCCGATCTGTCACTCAGCGCGCTCAGGCCGGGTTTCCCGCCCTCCGAGACCTCACGCTGAAACCTGGGACGACGTGCTGAACACGTCCCGGCAACCTCTTGATCGTTTACTTGAAACGGCAGGTAAAGGCGCTCTTCCAAGAGCTTGTGATAGCTTTCACTAGCAGGCGCTGAACAGTACGAGGCCTGCTGAGTAGCAATCGCTCGCTTGATAACAGTCACCTGGAGTGTCGATGCAGGCCAACGACATGAGCCTCCTGAAGGGGGCCGCGATCCCCACCGTCCTGGCGGGGCTGGCCGTGGTCGTGGTCGCGGCTCTGGTGGCCGGCGGGAAGGGCGCGCTGGGCGCCGCGATCGGGCTACTGGTCGTCTCGGCGTTCTTCACCCTCGGACTGGTCGCGGTCTCCTATGCCAGCCGCGTCTCGCCCATGATGATGATGACCGCCGCGGTGGTGACCTACGCGGTCAAGATCCTGGCGGTCATGGCGATGCTCAAAGCCTTCGAGGACGCCACCGCGTTCGAGCCCAAGGCCTTCGGCTGGGCCGCCATCGTCTGCACCCTGGCCTGGACCATCGGCGAGGTGCGCGGCTTCATGAAGCTCAGAATGTTCTACGTCGACCCGGAGGGCAAGGTCCCGGGCCAGGGTGATCCCCGATGAGGGCTAAGCTTTCCCTGGATGCGGTGGGGCCCGATATGACTAGCCCTTATCACGCCTGCTATCGTCGTGGCCGCGATGAGCGAGAAGAAAATCCGGCCCGAGGACGACGGCCGCGACTTCGCCAACGCCGCCTGGTCGGTCCCCAGCTATCTGCTCTCCGGGATGATCCTGTACGGCGGTGCGGGCTGGTTGCTGTCCAAGTGGACCGGCGTGGTCGCCTTCACTCCGATCGGGCTGATTCTCGGTGTCGCTCTCGCCGTCTACCTGGTCTACCGGAAGTACGGCCGCTAGTCCTCGGCTGCGGCCGGCTCGCCGACGAAGCCATTTCGATCCACTACCACGTTGAAGGGACCGCCGCGTGAGTACGCTGACGCTCCTCACCGCTCCCGAGGACAAGTTCACGCCTCCGGGGCTGGAACTCTTCGACCTTCCTCCGATCATCGCCGGCGTCACCTGGTTCACCAAGCCGGTGCTCCTCGCGCTGCTGAGCTCGCTGATCGTCATCGCCTTCTGCTGGGCCGCCTTCGCCAAGCCGAAGCTCGTGCCCCGGGGCGTGCAGAACGTCGCCGAGATCGGCTACACGTTCGTCCGAGACCAGGTCGCCCGGCCCTTCCTCGGCAAGGACGCCGACCGGTGGATGGGCCTGCTGCTGAGCATCTTCTTCATGGTCTGGATCTGGAACCTGATGGGCGTCATCCCCGTCATCCAGTTCCCGGTCGCCTCGCACATCGCCTTCCCGGTCGTGCTGGCGCTGAGCATCTACATCCTCAAGATCTACCTGGGCATCAAGCACCAGGGCCCGATCGGCTACTTCAAGAACATGATGTTCCCGCCGGGCCTGCCCAAGCCGATCTACGTGCTGCTCGCGCCGATCGAGTTCCTCTCGAACCTGATCATCGCGCCCTTCACGCACGCGGTGCGACTGTTCGCGAACATGTTCGCCGGCCACATCATCCTGGCGTTCTTCAGCCTGGTCGGCTTCTGGTTCCTCTTCGAGAAGCTCACCCCGCTGGGCGCCCCGCTCGGCGTGATCGGCGTCGTCATGACGATCGCCATGACCGGCTTCGAGATGTTCATCCAGTTCCTGCAGGCGTTCCTCTTCGCGATGCTCGCCGCGATGTACATCGGCAACTCGCTCCACGCCGAGCACTGACCCGAGCACCACGACCTACCTCGAATATCCAGACCGGTGGAGGGCATCCACCGGCCGATCAGTAAAGGAAGACAACAATGGGCATCCTCGCTGAGGTCACCGGCTCCCTCGGTTCCATCGGCTACGGTCTCGCCGCGATCGGCCCCGGCATCGGCGTGGGCATCATCTTCGGTCAGGGTGTGCAGGCCATCGCCCGCCAGCCCGAGGCCTACGGTCTGATCCGCCAGAACATGCTGCTCGGCTTCGTTCTCACCGAGGCGCTGGCCCTCATCGGTCTCGTCGCGCCGTTCATGTTCGGCCGGTAAGACCGGAACATCTCTGACGGAAGGCTGCACCAATGATCACAGCAGCTTCGCTCGTGGCGGCGGAGGGGAACAACCCGCTCATCCCGCACGTCTACGAGCTGGTCGTCGGCATCTTCGCCTTCGCTGTCGTCGTCCTCGTTGTCGGCAAGATCCTCACTCCCCGGATCCAGAAGACTCTGGCCGAGCGGACCGAGGCGATCGAGGGCGGCATCCAGAAGGCGCAGGACGCCCAGGCCGAGGCCCAGGCGCTGCTCGCGCAGTACAAGGAGCAGCTCGCCGAGGCTCGTCACGAGGCTTCCCGCCTGCGTGAGGAGGCCCGTGAGCAGGGCGCTCAGATCAAGGCGGAGCTCCGCGAGGAGGCGCAGGCCGAGGCCCGCCGCCTCATCGAGGCCGCGCACGCCCAGATCGAGGCGGACCGTCAGCAGGCGTTCGCCCAGCTCCGCGCCGAGATCGGTCGCCTGTCGACCGACCTGGCGGGCCGCATCGTCGGTGAGTCCCTGGAGGACGAGGCACGTCAGCGCCGTACCGTCGACCGCTTCCTCGAGGAGCTTGAATCGAGCAGCGCGGCGGTCCGATGAGAGGCTTGAGCAGGGCTTCGCTGGCCGAGGTCGAGGAGCGCTTCAACGCCGTCGCGGGGAGCGCGGACCTCGGCACGCTGGCCGACGAGCTTTTCGCGGTCGCCGACCTGTTCGACCGTGAGCACGGGCTCCGCCGGAGCCTGTCCGACGCCGCGCGCCCGGCGGAGCAGAAGGCCCAGACCATCCGGATCCTTCTGGAGGGCAAGGTCGGCGCCGCCGCGCTGGAGACGGTCGTCGCGGCCGTCTCCGCCAGGTGGGCGCGCTCCGGCGACCTGGCCGACGTGCTGGAGCGTCTCGGCGTGGTCGCCGCCTCGGCCGAGGCCGAGGCGCAGGGCAGGCTCGACGACGTCGAGGACGAGCTGTTCCGGTTCGGGCGCATCGTCGCCGGGAACCTGGACCTGCACCGGACGCTGACCGACCCGGCGGCGCCCGTGCAGGCCAAGCGGGAGCTGCTCACCACCCTGCTCGGCGGCAAGGTCGGCCCGTCCACGCTCCGTCTGGTCACGCAGCTCGTGGTGCATCCGCGAGGACGTAGCCTGGACGGTGGGCTGGAGGAGTTCGGCAGCCTGGTCGCCGCCCAGCGACAGCGTCTCGTCGCGGTGGTGCGCAGCGCCGTCGCTTTCTCCGAGGAGCAGAAGCAGCGCCTGGCCGCGTGGCTGCGCACCTCGTACGGCCGCGACGTTCACCTGAACGTCGAGGTGGATCCGCGAGTGATCGGTGGGTTCTCGGTCCGCATCGGGGACGACCTCATCGACACCACCATCGCGGGACGAATCGAAGAAGTCCGCCGCCGGTTGGCCGGCTAGGCGAATAGGGAGACAGAAGAGAGATGGCGGAGCTTACGATCCGGCCGGACGAGATCCGGGACGCGCTTGAGCGCTTCGTCCAGGCGTACGAGCCGGAAGGCGCCGCGCGCGAGGAGATCGGGACCGTCGTCGACTGCGGCGACGGCATCGCCCATGTCTCCGGCCTTCCCTCGGCGATGGCGAACGAGCTGCTGGAGTTCGAGGACGGCACGCGTGGTCTGGCACTGAACCTGGACGTCCGGGAGATCGGTGTCGTTATCCTGGGCGACTTCAGCAAGATCGAGGAGGGCCAGTCGGTCCGCCGCACGGGTGAGGTCCTCTCCGTGCCGGTCGGCGACAACTTCCTCGGCCGCGTGGTCGACCCGCTGGGCAACCCGCTGGACGGCAAGGGCGCCATCGAGGCCGAGGGCATGCGCGCCCTCGAACTCCAGGCCCCCTCCGTGGTCCAGCGCCAGCCGGTGAAGGAGCCGCTGGCCACCGGCATCAAGGCGATCGACGCCATGACCGCGATCGGCCGGGGCCAGCGTCAGCTGATCATCGGTGACCGCGGCACCGGCAAGACCGCCATCGCCGTGGACACCATCCTCAACCAGCGGGAGAACTGGCTCTCCGGCGACCCGGCGAAGCAGGTCCGCTGCGTCTACGTCGCGGTCGGCCAGAAGGGCTCGACGATCGCGCAGGTGAAGGGCCGCCTGGAGGCGGCGGGCGCGATGGAGTACACCACCATCGTCGCCGCCCCGGCCTCCGACCCGGCCGGCTTCAAGTACCTCGCCCCCTACACCGGTTCGGCCATCGGCCAGCACTGGATGTACCAGGGCAAGCACGTTCTGATCGTCTTCGACGACCTGACCAAGCAGGCCGACGCCTACCGCGCCGTCTCCCTGCTGCTGCGTCGCCCGCCGGGCCGTGAGGCCTACCCCGGCGACGTCTTCTACCTGCACTCGCGTCTGCTGGAGCGCTGCGCCAAGCTCTCCGACGACATGGGCGCCGGTTCGATGACCGGTCTGCCGGTCATCGAGACCAAGGGCAACGACGTCTCGGCGTTCATCCCGACCAACGTCATCTCCATCACCGACGGCCAGGTCTTCCTTGAGACCGACCTGTTCAACGCCGGTGTGCGCCCGGCCATCAACGTCGGTATCTCGGTCTCCCGAGTCGGCGGCTCGGCGCAGACCAAGGCGATGAAGAAGGTCGCCGGCACGCTCCGTCTCGCCCTGTCTCAGTACCGCGACCTGGAGGCCTTCGCGGCCTTCGCCTCCGACCTGGACGCGGCCTCCAAGGCCCAGCTGGAGCGCGGTCAGCGCCTGGTCGAGCTGCTCAAGCAGCCGCAGTACAGCCCCTTCCCGGTGGAGAAGGAGGTCGTCTCGATCTGGGCCGGCACCACCGGTGAGCTCGACGAGGTCCCGGTCGAGGACATCCGCCGCTTCGAGGCGGAGTTCCTGGACTACCTGAGCCGTGAGCACAAGGGTGTCTTCGACGGCATCCGCGAGACCAAGGACCTCTCGGACGACGCGATCACGACCCTGAAGGACGCGATCACCCAGTTCAAGAAGGGCTTCGAGACCTCCGCGGGTGAGCTGCTGATCAACGACGAGCCGGTCGCGGCCCTCGGTGCCGACAAGGTCGGCCAGGAGAAGATCACCAAGCAGATCCGCACGAACGAGAAGAAGTAGCCGATGGGTGCCCAGCTAAGACTGCTGCGGCGGCGGATCAAGTCGGTCAAGTCCACGGCGAAGATCACGCGCGCCCAGGAGCTCATCGCCTCCTCGCGCATCGTGAAGGCCCAGCAGCGGATGCAGGCCGCGGTGCCGTACGAGCGCGAGATCATTCGCGCGGTGACGGGCGTGGTCAGCAACACCGCCAGCGTCGACCACCCGCTGACCGTGGCGAGGGAGACCCCCCGCCGGGCGGGTGTGCTCATCGTCACCAGCGACCGCGGGTTCTGCGGCGGCTTCAACGCCAACGTCCTGCGTGAGGCCGAGGCCCTCGGCGGCCTGCTGCGGAGCAGGGGCATCGAGCCGGTGCCCTACGTGGTGGGACGCAAGGGCATCACCTGGCACAGCTTCCGGGGACGGGAGATGGGCGGCCAGTGGGGCGGGTTCTCCGACAGCCCCGCCTACGCCAACGCCAAGGAGATCGCCGACGTCCTCATCTCGGCGTTCTCGGCCGAGGAGATCGACGAGATCCACGTCGTCTCGACCGAGTTCGTCTCGATGCTCACGCAGAACGTCGTGGTCAAGCGGATCCTGCCGCTGGAGGTCGAGGAGACCGCCGAGAAGCCGGAGACGCCGCTGCCCTACTTCGAGTTCGAGCCCACCGCGGGCGACGTGCTCGACTCGCTGCTCCCGCGGTACGTGGAGTCGCGCGTCTTCAGCACGCTGCTCCAGTCGGCCGCCTCGGAGCACGCCGCGCGCCGCCGGGCCATGAAGTCGGCGACCGACAACGCCAACGAGCTCATCCGCGTGTTCACGCAGCAGATGAACCAGGCTCGCCAGGCCGAGATCACCCAGGAAATCAGCGAGATCGTCGGTGGCGCCAACGCGCTGGCTGACGCCGCAGCGGGGAAAGAGTGAAATGACTGCAGAGACTGTGGAGAACGTCGCGACCGGTGTGGGCCGTGTCGCCCGGGTCACCGGTCCCGTCGTCGACGTGGAGTTCCCCGTCGAGGCGATGCCCGACATCTTCAACGCCCTGAACGTCGACGTCACCGTCGGCGGCGAGACCAAGACCCTGACCATGGAGGTCGCCCAGCACCTGGGTGACAACCTGGTCCGGGCCATCTCCATGCAGCCCACCGACGGCCTGGTCCGCGGCGCGGCGGTCTCCGACTCCGGCGCGCCGATCTCGGTGCCGGTCGGCGACGTCGTCAAGGGCCACGTGTGGAACGCGCTCGGCGAGTCCCTGGACGTGCCGACCGCCTCCCTGAAGGTCACCGAGAAGTGGGGCATCCACCGCCCCTCCCCGGCCTTCGACACCCTCGAGTCCCGCACCGAGATGCTGCCCACCGGCATCAAGGTCATCGACCTGCTCACCCCGTACGTGAAGGGTGGCAAGATCGGTCTGTTCGGCGGCGCGGGCGTCGGCAAGACCGTTCTGATCCAGGAGATGATCCGCCGCGTCGCGCTGAAGTTCTCCGGAACCTCGTGCTTCGCGGGCGTCGGCGAGCGTACCCGTGAGGGCAACGACCTCTGGCTGGAGATGGAGGAGGCGGGCGTCCTCAAGGACACCGCGCTCGTCTTCGGCCAGATGGACGAGCCGCCGGGCACCCGTCTGCGCGTCGCGCTCTCCGCCCTGACCATGGCGGAGTACTTCCGTGACGTGCAGAAGCAGGACGTGCTTCTGTTCATCGACAACATCTTCCGGTTCACCCAGGCCGGTTCCGAGGTCTCCACCCTGCTCGGCCGCATGCCGTCCGCGGTGGGTTACCAGCCGACCCTGGCCGACGAGATGGGTGTCCTCCAGGAGCGCATCACCTCGACCCGCGGTCACTCGATCACCTCCATGCAGGCGATCTACGTCCCCGCGGACGACATCACCGACCCGGCCCCGCACAACGCGTTCGCGCACCTCGACGCGCAGACCGTTCTGTCCCGGCCGATCTCGGAGAAGGGCATCTACCCCGCGGTGGACCCGCTCGACTCCAGCTCGCGGATCCTCGACCCGCAGGTCGTCGGCGAGGAGCACTACCGCGTCGCCCAGGAGACCAAGCGGATCCTGCAGAAGTACAAGGAGCTGCAGGACATCATCGCGATCCTCGGTATCGACGAGCTCTCCGAGGAGGACAAGGTCACCGTCAACCGGGCCCGCCGCATCGAGCGCTTCCTGTCGCACCCGATGTACGCCGCCGAGGCGTTCACCGGCCAGCCGGGTGAGTTCGTGCCGCTGGACGAGACCATCGCGTCCTTCAAGGGTCTGTGCGCCGGCGAGTACGACCACCTGCCCGAGCAGGCGTTCTTCATGGTCGGCGGCATCGAGCAGGCCATCGCCAAGGCCAAGGAACTCTCCCGCTAGTCGCCTTCGGTGCCGGTACGGCCCCGGCCGTACCGGCACCCGGTTCGAAAGGAACGGATCCGAAAGTGGCGAAGCTGCGAGTAGGCGTCGTCTCGCCGGAGCGGGAGCTCTGGTCCGGTGAGGCCGACATGGTGATCGCCAAGACCATCGACGGCGAGATCGGCATCATGCCCCAGCACGCTCCCGTGCTCGGCGTCCTCGTCGAGGGCGGCGTGCTGACGGTGAAGCGCGGCGGTGGCGAGCCCGACCTCGTCGCCGCGGTCCACGGGGGGTTCCTCTCGGTGGCGAACAACGAGGTGTCGATCCTGGCCGAGGTGGCCGAGCTCGGCTCCGAGGTGGACGTCGCCCGTGCGAAGAACGCGCTGGACCGGGCGCAGGCCTCCGTCGAGGTCGGCCAGGAGAGCGCGGACGCCGCCGCCGACGCCAAGCGCGCCAGGGCACGGCTGCGCGCGGCAGGCGAGGAAGTCGGATAGGTTCTGCTCCTGAGCGGTACGGGTTTTGGGGGCGGACATGACGGTGCCTGACATGCTCATCGTGGCGGTGCTGCTGCCCGTCCTCCTGCTGGCCCTCCGCATAGTGGTGCTCACCCGCTCCCGGGGTTCGGTGCTGTGCTGTCTGCGCCCGGTACCCGGGAAGCGGGGCTGGCGGCTGGGCGTCGCCCGCTACGCCGGAGAGCGCCTCAACTGGATCCCGCTCATAGGTCTGCTGCCGAGGCCGCGCCACGTCATCGTGAGGCGCGGCCTCGTGGTTTCCGGACGGCGCCGGATCGGGTCCGGCGAGTTCTTCGGTTTCCTGGAGGGCGTGACGGCTCTGGAGTGCGAGAGCGGAACGTTCCGCTTCGAGCTGGCCGCGGGCTACCGCGCGCTGACCGGCTTCGTCGCCTGGCTGGAGTCCGCCCCGCCCAGCGCCCACCTCGACGTCGTCTGACCCGGCGCTCAGCGCCGGGCCGACGGGGTCAGCGGGTGCCGCCGGGCTTCCAGAGGATCTCGTCGCCGGCCGCCGCGATCCGGCAGAGGATGAACATCAGGTCGCTCAGCCGGTTGAGGTACTTCGCGGTCAGCGGGTTGACGTCGTCGTGGGCCTCCAGCGCCGCCCAGACGGTCCGCTCGGCGCGGCGCACGACCGTCCTGGCCACGTGGAGCTGGGCGACGGCCGGGGTGCCCCCGGGGAGGATGAAGCTGCGCAGCGGCTTCAGGCGCTCGTTGAACTCGTCGCAGCGGGCCTCCAGCCACTCGATGTAGGAGGGCTCGACGCGCAGCGGCGGGAACTCGGGGTTCTCCGTGACCGGGGTGCACAGGTCGGCGCCGACGTCGAACAGCTCGTTCTGGATCCGGGTGAGGACGGCGGCGACGTCCTCGTCGAGCGTGCCGGACGCCCCGGCCATCGACAGGGCCAGGCCGAGGGCGGCGTTGGCCTCCTCCACGTCCGCGTAGGCGGCCAGGCGCGGATCGGTCTTGCGGGTGCGGCTCATGTCGCCGAGCGCCGTGGTGCCGTCGTCGCCGGTCCTGGTGTAGATCTTGGACAGCACCACCGGGTTGTCTCTGTCAGCTCGCGTCATGGGGTCAGCGTAGCGGGCAAAAAATTCGTCTGATCACCCCCGCGATGGACAATATGCTGCATCAATGGCTTCTGGTTCTTACCTGCGATTTCCCCATATATCTGGCGAAACGCTGACGTTCGTCGCCGATGACGACGTGTGGACGGCTCCCGTTGAGGGAGGGCGGGCCGGGCGCCTGTCCGCCGACCGGGCCCCGGCGAGCCATCCCCGCCTCTCGCCGGACGCGGCGAAGGTCGCCTGGACGAGCGTGCGCGACGGCGCCCCCGAGGTCTTCCTGGCCGACCTGGACGGCGGATCGGTCGAGCGGCTGACCTACTGGGGCGACCCCCGGACCCGCAACCGCGGGTGGACCCCGGACGGCCGGGTCCTCGCGATCAGCGCGACCGGCCAGCCGTTCGGCTCCAAGACGGCCGCGTACGTGCTGGACGGCGGCGGGGCCGAGCGGCTGCCGTACGGGCCGGTGACCGACCTGGCGGTCACCGAGCGGGCGACGGCGTTGCTGACCGCGTCGCTCCACCGCGACCCGGGAACGTGGAAGCGCTACCGGGGCGGTACGGCGGGCCGCGTGTGGATCAGGCAGGGGGACGGCGGCGAAGGCGGCGAAGGCGGCTTCACCCGGGTCCTGGCCGACCTGGACGGCCACTTCGCCAACCCGATGATCGTCGGTGACCGCCTGGTCTTCCTCTCCGACCACGAGGGCGTGGGGAACCTCTACTCCACCGCGCTGGACGGCACCGGCCTGCGGCGGCACACCGACCACGACGCCTTCTACGCCCGGCACGCCGGCACCGACGGCACCCGGATCGTCTACCAGCACGCCGGCGACCTCTACCTCCTCGACGGCCTGGAGGCCGAGACGCGCCGGCTGGACGTGCGGCTCGGCTCCCCGGTCCGGGGCCGGCAGCCGTACCCGGTCAACGCCGCCAGGAAGCTGCGGGACCTGGCCGTGGACGCGACCGGGCGGGCCAGCGTGGTGGAGGTCCAGGGCACGGTGCACTGGCTCACCCACCGGGACGGCCCGGCCCGGCAGCTCAGTTCGGGGCTCGCCGCGGGCAGCCCCCGCCTCCTGGGCGAGGACCAGGTCGTGTGGGTCGTCGACGACGGCGGGACGCAGTGGCTGGAGATCGGCCCGGCCGGGGGCGGGGAGACCCGCAGGATCGCCGAGGGCAGGCTGGGCGAGGTCGGCGACCTGGCTGTCGCGCCCGACGGGAGCACGATCGCGGTGGCGGCCCGGGACGGGCGGCTGCTCCTGGTGGACGTGGCCTCCGGCGAGGTGGTCGAGCTGGCCCGCGCCAACGGCCAGGTCGACGGCATGGCCTGGTCCCCGGACTCCGCCTGGCTGGCCTGGTCGCACCCGGAGGCGACGCCGCTGCGCCGGATCCGGCTGGCCCGGACGGCGGACCGGGTGATCCACGATGTGACCGACGGCCGCTTCGTGGACGTCTCACCCGCCTTCACCGGTGACCATCTGGCGTTCCTGTCGCGGCGCGGGTTCGACCCGGTCTACGACGCCCACTCCTTCGACATGTCGTTCCCGTACGGCTACCGCCCCTACCTGGTCCCCCTGACGGCCGCCGCCCCCTCGCCCTTCGCGCCCAGCGTCGACGGCCGCCCGGTGGGCGAGCCGGGCGGTGACAAGCGCGACGGCGGCGAGGGCGGCGACGGGAGGAAGGCCGAGGCCCCGATCACCGTGGACGTGGAGGGCCTGGCCTCCCGCATCGTGCAGGTGCCGGTGCCCGAGGGCCGCTACTCGACACTGCGCGCGGTCAAGGGAGGGTTCGTCTGGTTGCGCGAGCCGCTGGCCGGAGAGCTCGGTGAGGACCGGGGCGACCTGGCGGGGGAGGCGCCCAGGCCCGCGCTGGACCGCTACGACCTGGCCAAGCGCACCTGCGAGGAACTGGTCGACAAGCTCGACTGGTACCGGGTCAGCGGTGACGGCACCCGCCTGGTCGTCTGGGACAAGGGCACGCTCACCGTCCGCCCGGCCACCGGCAAGAACGGCGACGACGACGTGACCGTGGACCTGTCGCGGATCCGGGTCACCGTCGACCCCGCCGTCTACCGGCGGCACGCCTTCGCCCAGCTGGGCCGCAGGATGCGGGCCGACTTCTGGGTGGAGGACATGGCGGACGTCGACTGGGACGGTGTGCTGGAGCAGTACCGGCCGTTGGTGGACCGGGTCTCCACCAACGACGACTTCGCCGACCTGCTCTGGGAGACGGTCGGGGAGCTCGGCAGCTCGCACGCCTACGTCATGGCCGCGCCCTGGGGCGTCCCGGCCTCCGACGGGGTCGGTCTGCTCGGCGCGGACCTGTCCCGCGACGAGGAGGGCCGATGGCGGGTGGACCGGGTGCTGCCCGGCGAGTCGTCGGACGTGCACGCCCGCTCCCCGCTGGCCGCGCCCGGCGTGGCCGTACGGCCGGGCGAGACGGTGCTGGCCGTCGACGGCCGCCCGGTGCCGCCGGAGGGGCCCGCGCGGCTGCTGGTGGGCGCCGCGGACAAGCCGGTCGAGCTGACCCTGGGCGGCGGGCGGCGGGTGGTCGTCACGCCGCTCCGCGATGACCGGCGGCTGCGCTACCAGGACTGGGTCGCCGGCCGCCGGGCGCTCGTCCGGGAGCTGAGCGGCGGGCGCCTGGGCTATCTGCACATCCCCGACATGGTCGCCGAGGGCTGGGCGCAGTTCCACCGGGACCTGCGCCGGGAGATGACCTTCGAGGGGCTCGTCGTGGACGTCCGGGACAACCGGGGCGGCCACACCTCCGAGCTGGTCATCGAGAAGCTGATCCGCCGCGTCATCGCCTGGGACCTGCCCCGGGGCCTGTCGCCCATCACCTACCCCGAGGACGCCCCGCGCGGCCCGCTCGTCGCGGTCACCGACCACAACGCCGGGTCCGACGGGGACATCGTCACCGCCGCCTTCAAGATCCACAAGCTCGGCCCGGTGGTCGGGACCCGGACCTGGGGCGGTGTCATCGGCATCGAGGACGAGCACCGCCTGGTCGACGGGACGTCCTTCACCGTGCCGAGGTACTCGTTCTGGTTCGAGGGGCTCGGCTGGGGCGTGGAGAACTACGGGGTCGACCCGGACGTCGAGGTGGACATCACCCCCGACGACTGGGCGGCCGGGCGCGACCCGCAGATCGAGGAGGCCGTACGGCTGGCGCTGGACGCCCTGGCGGAGCGTCCCGCGGTGACCCCGCCCGACTCCGCCACCCGTCCCTCCCGGCGCCGCCCGGCCCTGCCGCCCCGCCCGTGAGGCACCGGTGCCGTCTCCGGGGCCTGCGCGGGCCCCGGGGACGGCACCGGGATGACAAATGTCATCCGGACCGCCCGCGAGATCCATATTTCTCCGGTGATATCCACGACTACCTGCACGCGAGCCGGTAGATCATGATTTTTCCCATGAGAACACGACAGCTTGCGGACGCGACCGGCGCCGGATCCGCCGGCCTCGAGAACGTGATCGAGGTTGGCGGGCTCCGGCAGAAGTACGGTGACTTCGAGGCCGTGCGCGGCGTCTCCTTCACCGTCCCCCGGGGGGAGGTCTTCGCCCTGCTCGGCACGAACGGGGCCGGGAAGACCACCACGATGGAGGTCCTGGAGGGGTACACGCCCGCCACCGACGGCACCGTCCGGGTCCTCGGCCTCGACCCGATCCGGCAGCAACGCCAGCTGCGCCCCCGCATGGGGATCATGCTGCAGGAGGGCGGTTTCCTCGGCGACCTCACCGTGGCCGAGACCGTGGACCTGTGGAAGGGCATGAGCGAGGACGCCGGGCGCCCGGTCACCCTGTCCGGCAGCACCGAGCTGCCGGGCGGGTTCACCCTCATGGGCACCCGCATCCGCCGGGTGGACCGCGCGACCATGGGCGCGCTGGAGCTGGTGGGCCTGGAGAAGAAGGCCCGCGTCAAGGTCAAGCAGCTCTCCGGCGGCCAGAAGCGCCGGCTCGACCTCGCGCTGGCGGTGCTGGGCTCGCCCGAGGTGCTCTTCCTGGACGAGCCGACCACCGGGATGGACCCCGAGGCGCGCCGTACCACCTGGAAGGTCGTGGAGAACCTGCGGGACGCCGGTACGACGGTGCTGCTGACCACGCACTACCTGGAGGAGGCCGAGCGCCTGGCCGACCGGCTGGCCATCATGCACGAGGGCCGGATCCACACCCACGGCACGGTCGAGGAGGTGGTGGCCACCTCCGGTGACATGATCACCTTCCGGCTGCCGGGCACCTCCTGGACCTTCGGGGACCTGCCCGCGCTGGACGGCGTCCCCCCGGTGCTGACCTACGCCGGCGGAGGCACCGAGGTCGGCTACACGCTGACCGGCGCCGACACCGCGACCCGCGCGCACGCCGCCCTGCGCCCGCTGATGACCTGGGCCGACGCGCACGGCGAGACCCTGGAGCGCCTGGCCGTACGCCGCGGAACCCTTGAGGACGTCTTCATGCGGATCGTGGGGGAGGCCGGGCTGTGAGGCGCGACGCGACCGCAGCAGTGAGCGGAGTGATCCGCGAGGACGAGCAGACCGCACGGCGGACGACGAGGAGTGGTGGAGTGATGAGGACCGACGTTCTGCACGCCGTGCGGCTGGCACGGGTCGACCTGGCCCTGGTCGGGCGGAACACGACTGTGCTGTTCAACGTGCTGCTGATGCCGCTGCTGCTGGCCGCCGTCTACACCTCGTTCCCGACCGGGGACATCGCCGGGATCGACGGCGAGCTGTTCGTGCTGACCGGCGTCCCCGGGCTGATGCTGGCCTTCGCGGTCTTCATCAACCTGGTCAACTCCTTCACCGCCCGCCGCGAGGAACTGGTGCTCAAGCGGCTGCGCGGGGGCCAGCCGTCGGCGGCGGCGGTGATGGCGGGCAGCGGGCTCAGCGCTCTGGCGCTCTTCCTCTTCCAGGTGCTGCTGCTGGGGGTCTGGGTCCACCGCTCGGAGGGCGTCCTGCCGGCCAACGTGCCGATGATCGTGGTCGCCGCGGCGCTGGGAGTCGCGGTGTTCGGCCTGATCGCGGCGGCCTTCTCGGGCCTGACGCCGAACGCGGAGATGGCGCAGATCACGGTGCTCCCGGTGCTGCTCGTCATGATGGTCGCCGCGCCGATCGCCTTCCCCGCCGAGGTGCTGCCCGGCCCGCTGGCGGTGATCTCGGGCCTGCTCCCGGTCACCCCGATCGTGGAGATGATGCGCACCGGCTTCCTCGGCGCGGACCACTTCTCCGACGGCGGTGAGAAGCTGACCATGATCGAGCAGTGGGTGGCCGCGCTGCCCTCGATCGGAATCCTGCTCGCCTGGGTCGCGATCGGCGCGGTGCTGGCCCGGTGGTTGTTCCGGTGGGAGCCCCGGCACAGCTAACGTAAACGCCGATGTCGACAAATACTGACAAAAAGGGGACGGGGCGCATCGGGCGCCTCGTCCCCTCGGCCGTCCCCCGGCTGCCGCTGCGCCGCAAGAGCCGCTCCCAGGTGGAGCGGTTGCGCCGGCTGACCTTCTGGATGCTGAGCATCGGCGCCTTCCTGCCCTGGGTCGGATCCCTCGGCTGGTTCTCCCGGGCCACCGCGACAGAGCCGGTCCCCCTGGTGATCGCGGGGGTTCTGGCGCTGATCCCCTTCAGCCTGCTCCAGGTGCGCATCGTCAGGGCCGCGATGGACGGCACCACCGCGAACCGGGAGATCGCCGTCTCGGGCGTGATCGCGCTGGCCGTGCTGGTGACCCAGAACGGGCATCTCTGGGCCTGGGGGATGGTCGCCCTGGCCTGGGCGACGGGCGCGGCGCTGCTGCTGAGCCGGTCCGGCACCTTCCTCGCCACCCTCGGCTCGACCGCAGCGGGGCTGTACCTGCTCTGGCCGGGCGCGCCGGACTCCCCGGAGGCTCTGGCGATCTACTCGGACCAGGAGGGCTTCGGCGCGGTGGTCGGCGGCTATGTCGGGATATCCCTGGTCCTTCCGTGGACGAACCGGTTCCAGCTCTGGTTCTGGGAGGTGGTCCGGGCGGCCGAGGCCGGCAAGGAGGCCAAGGCCCGGCTGGCGGTGACCGAGGAGCGGCTGCGCTTCGCCCGCGACATGCACGACCTCGTCGGGCACAGCCTCTCCGCGATCGCTCTCAAGAGCGAGGTGGCCGTCAAGCTCGCCCGGGCCGACGCCGAGCGGGCCGCCGCCGAGATGGAGGAGGTCCGCGGGCTGGCCAGGGAGGCGCTGAAGGAGATCCGCACGGCGGTGCGCGGCTACCGTACGGTCGACCTCGACGCCGAGCTGCGCAGCATGACGGCGGTGCTGGAGGCGGGCGGGATCCGCTGCGTGCTCCGGACGCCGCAGGAGGAGGTGCCCGAGGAGCTGGCCACGCTGCTGGCGTGGGTGGTCCGTGAGGGCACCACCAACGTGCTGCGGCACAGCACGGCGACGCGCTGCCGCATCTCCATCGCCCTCCAGGACGGTACGGCGGTGCTGGAGATGGTCAACGACGGGGTGAAGGAGATGAACGGCCGGGGCGGCACCGGCCTGGCCGGGATGGCGGAGCGGGTGGCCGCCTCGGGCGGTTCGGTGACCGCGGGGGCGGACCGCTCCGGGGAGTTCAGATTGCGGGCGACGATCCCGCTGGAGGAGATTCGATGATCCGGGTCCTGCTGGCCGACGACGAGCACCTGATCCGCGGGGCGATCGCCACGCTGCTCGGACTGGAGCCGGATATCGAGGTCGTGGCCCAGGTCGCCCGGGGCGACCTGGTGGCGCAGGCCGTACGGGAGAACGCGCCCGACGTGATCGTGCTGGACATCGAGATGCCGGGCATGGACGGGCTGAGCGTGGCGGAGGCGCTGCCCGGACAGGCGATGCTGATGCTGACCAGCTTCGGGCGGCCCGGATACCTGCGGCGGGCGCTGGCCGCCGGGGTGCGCGGCTTCGTCCCCAAGGACGCCTCCTCCGACGAGCTGGCGACCGCGATCCGCAGGGTCCACTCGGGCGGGCGCTACCTCGACCCGGAGATGGCCGCCTCGGCGATGATGGCGGGGGAGAGCCCGCTGACCGACCGGGAACGGGACGCGCTGGCCCAGGCGGCCGGGGGCGCGTCGGTGGGGGAGATCGCCAAGACGCTCCACCTCACCGAGGGCACCGTCCGGAACTACCTGTCCAGCGCGATCACCAAGCTGGGTGCCACCAACCGGATCACCGCCATCCGGGCCGCCCAGGAGAAGGGCTGGCTGTGACGGGCCGGGCCGGTCAGTTCCCCAGCGACCGCCGGTAGATGTGCACGGCGGTCTTGACCACCTGATCGACCGAGGGCGGGTCGTCGGCCAGCACCCACTCGATGAGCAGCTCCTGGAGGGCGCCGATCATGCCGAGTACGAGCAGGTGCGGGTCGGCCCCGTCGGTGTCGGGAGCCTCGATGAGGTTGGTCTCGATGATCTGGGTGAAACCCGCCACGGCCGCCTGCCGGGAGGAGGTCAGGCAGTCGCCGGCCCGCCGTACCTCCAGGTGGAGGATCCGGGCCCGGCGCGGCTCCTCGGTGACGAACTGGATGTACGCCGCGACGCCCGCCTCGATCCGGCCGAGCAGTGTGTTCGGGGCCTGCTCGACGGCCTTGGAGACCACCGCGAGGTTGTCGCGCACGCACCGGTTGTACACCACCTGCATCAGTTCCTCGCGTCCGGTGAAGCACTCGTAGAACGCGCGGTTGGAGATGCGGGCGACGGCGCACAGCTTCTCGATGGTGGTGTCCGGGAAGCCCAGGTCCGCGTAGAGGCTGTAGGCCGCGGAGATGAGCCGCTCGCGACGCTCCTGCAAACGCTCCTCTGCTGACATTCCCCGATAAGAACGTCCACCCATGTCAACTCCTCGCTGCGGGTGGGGAGTTGACAAACGCATTAGATATCACTTCCACTCCACGATCCTGCTCCCTGGAACCCCCAATTATGGGTGCAAGATCCCTTTTGTGGAAGAGTAAAGGTGTTATTGCTTGCGTCGCCCGTGCAAGAAGCTCACAAGTCTGACAAGACGGTCAAGCTCGGCTTGCCCTCGGGAGAACGATGTGAGATTCATTCCGGGGAGTGCGAAGCGCTGGCGGGAGACGCCCTTGGGCCGGGAGAACTCCCGCAGCCCGTCCGCGCCGTGGATCCGGCCGAAGCCGGAGTCGCCCAGCCCGCCGAAGGGCAGCGCGGGGATGGAGGCGAAGGAGATGACCGAGTTGATGGCGGTCATCCCGGTGCGCATGCGCCGGGCCAGGTCCATGGCCCGGCGCCGGTCTCCGGAGAAGATCGTGCCGGCCAGGCCGTAGGCGCTGGCGTTGGCCCGCTCCAGCGCCTCCTCCGCGTCGGCGACGCGCTTGACCGTCACGGTCGGGCCGAAGGTCTCCTCGCGGACGGCGGGGGAGTCCTCGGGGACGTCCTCCACGATCACCGGGTCGACGTACGGCGGGCGGACCGACTCCGGCCCGCCGAGGACGGCCTTGCCGTTCGCCACGGCGGCGTCGATGTGCCGCCGGATGACGTCGATCTGCCCGGGCATGGTGATCGGGCCGTACTCCTCGCCCGCCCGCACCTTCTCCGCGCGCCCGGTCAGTTCCCGCATGAAGTCGTCGTAGACCGCGTCCACCACGTAGACCCGCTCCACGCCGACGCAGGTCTGCCCGGCGTTGGACATCGCGCCCCACAGCGCGGCGTCCGCGGCCGCCGCGAGGTCGGCGTCGGCGTCCACGATCAGCGCGTCCTTGCCGCCGCACTCGGCCACCATCGGGGTCAGGTTCTGCGCGCAGGCCGCCATCACCCGCTTGGCGGTGGCCGTCGAGCCGGTGAACGCGATCTTCTTCACCCCGGGGTCCCCCGCCAGCGCCGCGCCCGTCTCGCCCAGGCCGGTCACCGTACGGAAGACCGGGTGCTCGGGCACGGACTCGGCGAACAGCTCGGCCAGCAGCACGCCCGTGCCCGGGGTCAGCTCGCTCGGCTTGAAGACCACCGCGTTCCCCGCGGCCAGCGCGTAGGCGATCGAGCCCATCGGCGTGAACACCGGGTAGTTCCACGGGCCGATCACTCCGACGACGCCCAGCGGGAGGTACTCCAGCGTGGCCGCGATGTTGAGGCCGGTCGGACCGGGGGAGACCCGCCGGGGGCCGAGGACCTTGCGCGCGTTGCGGGCCGCCCAGTCGAGGTGGGTGATGGTCAGGATCACTTCGAGGGTGGCGTCGGCCTTCGGCTTGCCGGTCTCCTCGTGGACCATGGTGACGATCCTGGCGATGTCCCGCGCGATGACCGCCTTGTAGTCGAGGAGCCGCCGCCTGCGCTCGGCCCAGCCCAGCCCGGCCCACCACTCCGCGGCGGGCCCGGCCGCGGCCACCGCGGCGCGCACGGCCGCCGCGTCGTGGACCGGGTGGGTGCCGACGACGGAACCGGTCGCGGGGTTGAGTGAGTCGAACGTTCGCTGCTCGGTCGCCGTGGACATCACGGGCCTCCTGTCACGCATGAGGGATGCCCGAGGGAAGGCCTTCGCCGGACCCCGTATGAGCGCGGCGAGCCGAACGGGCACGGTGCGCCCACGATAGACCGGGACCGCCCACGAGGTAAACCATCACTTACTCGGCTCCGCCGGGCAGGGTCCATCAGCGGGGGAGGAACCCCCGCTCCATGGCGGTGGTGACCGCCGCGGTGCGGTCGGAGACGCCGAGCTTGCCGAAGACGCGCAGGAGATGGGTCTTGACCGTGGTCTCGCTGATGAACAGCTCCTTCCCGATCTCGGCGTTGGTCAGCCCCCGTGCGACCAGGGAGAGCACCTCCGTCTCACGCCGGGACAGCGATTCGGCCACGGGTGCCCGCATCCGGGTGACCAGCCGGGTCGCCACCGACGGCGAGAGCACCGTCTCGCCCCGCGCGGCCGAGACGATCGCGGCCAGCAGGTCCGCCCGGGAGGTGTCCTTGAGCAGGTATCCGGCGGCTCCGGCCTCGACCGCGCGCACGATGTCCTGGTCCGTCTCGTAGGTGGTCAGCACGATCACCCGGCTCTCCGGCCGGTCCGCCAGGATGCGCGAGATCGCGCCCACCCCGTCCCCGCCCGGCATGCGCAGGTCCATCAGGATCACATCCGGGACGAGCTCGCGCGCCCGGACGACCGCCTCGTCCCCCGAGGCGGCCTCGCCCGCCACGGTGATCCGGGGGTCGGACTCCAGCATTCCGCGGAGGCCCTCGCGGACCACCGGATGGTCATCGACGATCATCAGACGCAGCAACGGTCATGCTCCCTGCTCGGAGGCGACGGCGGTCGCGGGTGGGGCGGTCCCGGGATCGGAGCCCTGCCGGAGCGCGCCGGAACCGGTGGGAACGGTGATCTCCAGGGCGGTTCCCCCGCCGGGGGCGCCGGTCAGGGTGAGGAACCCGCCCACCTGCTCGACGCGGGCGCGCATGCCGCGCAGGCCGTACCCCTCCCCGCCGGAGGACCGATGGTCTGCGCCGCGCCCGTCGTCGCGGATCTCCAGGACCACCGTGCCGGGACCGTAGGCGGCCGAGACCTCGACCCGGTTCGCCGCCGCGTGCTTGCGCACGTTGGCCAGGGCCTCCTGGACGGCGCGGATGAGGACCACCTCGACCGGTGGCGGCAGCGGCCGCGACGTCCCCCGGACGGAGACGCCCGCCGCGATCCCCGTCTCCTCGCCGAGCCGGGCGACGAGCCTGCCGAGTGCCTCGTCGAAGCTGGAGCCGTCCAGCGGGGCGGGGCCGAGCGCCGCCACCAGCGCGCGGGCCTCGGCCAGGTTCTCCCGTGCGGTCCGTACGGCCAGCGCCAGGTGGCGGGCCGGGTCCGGCTGCGCCTCGGCGGCCTGGATCAGCATGATGATGCTGGTGAACCCCTGCGCCAGGGTGTCGTGGATCTCCCCGGCCAGGCGTTCCCGTTCGGCGAGCGCCCCGCGCTCGGCCGAGAGCCTGGCCACCTCGGCCCGCTGGGCCTCCAGCTCCGCGATGAGCGCGGCCCGTTCCTCGCTCTGCTGCATGATCCTCTCCATCCAGACGCCGAAGACGGCGGAGAAGAAGATCGTGATCGTGGTGACGGTCAGGAAGTTGAACGTCCCCGCCCAGCCGTCGGAGGACAGCAGGAAGCGCAGGGCCGGGCCGAGGTTGAGCAGGACGACCACCCCGACGGCGGGCCTGGCCCGCAGGACCATGAAGCACTGCGGGCAGAGCCCGAACAGCGCGAACGTCGCCGACGGGGCCAGCAGCGCGGCCGGGGTGAACAGCGCGACGAGCAGGGCGATGTAGACGATCCCGCGCCGCCGGTCGTCGCTCATGATCGCCGGGCGGCCGACGAGGAGGTAGAGCGGGAGGACGGCCGCCATGAGCCCGGCGGCGAGCGGGTCCGTCCAGCCGCCCCGGCTCCACAGCATGATGAACACGGCGGGCAGCAGCGTCGTGGCGGCCAGCAGCAGCTCCCAGCCGAGCAGGGACGACTCCCAGACGTTCGGACCGGACGGGTCGGCGGGCCGGCCCGGCCGCAGCAGCGGGACGGCACCCCGCCCGCCCCGCATGGCGGAAGGTGCGGCGGGCGGTCCGGTAGGCGGTCCGTCCGGGTGGCCCGCTAGCCGTCGTTCCGGCTCTTCCAGCGGAAGGTCGTCAGGCACAGCACCAGTCCTCCGATGACCCACGCGCCCAGGATCAACGCGACGCGGCCGAGTTCGTACGAATTCGTCGGCTCAAGTGTGGCACCGTCCTCTCCCAGGAAGACGGCGCGGAATCCCTGGCACATCCACTTCAGCGGGAAGATCGCCGCGATCTGGGACAGCCACTCGGGCAGCTCCCTGGCCGGGATGAACACCCCCGAGATGAACTGCAGCACCACGAACGGCATCGCGATCACCGCGCTGGCGCTGCTCCCCGAGCGGGGGAGACTGCTGACGGCGATGCCGAGCAGGGACGATCCGAGCACGCCGAGCACGAACACCCAGGTGAAGGTCAGCCAGTCGGAGGCCGCCGAGGGCAGGTCCAGGTCGAACAGGGCCACCCCGATGACCAGCAGGATCACGACCTGGACGAAGGAGACGAGCAGGGTGTTGAGCGCCTTGCCCATGAAGTAGGCGGCGGGCGGCAGAGGCGTGCCGGCCAGCCGCTTGAGCGTGCCGTCGTCCCGGTTCAGCGCGATGCCGATGCCGAGGTTCTGGAAGCCCGTCATGGTCGCCGAGCCGATCAGCCCGGCCACGTACAGCTGGGAGACGGTCAGGCCGGTGCCCTCCACCGTGCTGGAGAAGATCGATCCGAAGATCACCAACAGGATGATCGGGAAGGAGAAGGTGAAGATCATCGCGTCTCGCCGCCGGAAGAACGTCCGGTTCTCGGCGGCCGCCTGGGAGAGCCCCAGCCTGAGCGTGGAGGGCATCGCCGGGGAAGCCGCCACGGCGGAGACGGATGGTGCGGTCGTGGTCTGGGTCATGGATACCGGTCCTCGGTCTGCCGAAGGGGACGCCGGAGAGGGCCCGCCCCTCGGGGACGTCATGAGAAGTCAGGGAAAGTGATGAGAAGCGGGGTCGATCAGGGGCGGTCAGGGGCGGCCGCGGGCGATCGGGGACAACGGTCCGCGAAGTCGAGGAAGTCGAGGGATGATCAGCTGCCGATCAGGCCGAGGTAGACGTCCTCCAGGGACGGCCGGGTCACGGTCAGCTCGGGGATCTCCCCGTCGAACCGCCGGGTCAGCTCCATGACGGTCCGCGTCGGGGTGCCGGTCTCCACCGACCCGCCCGCCCAGCGGACCGTGGCCTGGGCGGTGGCCCGCCCGCCCAGGGTCGAGGGCTCGCCCTCGGCCACGATCCGGCCCCGGGCGATCACCGCCACCCGATCGGCCAGCGCCTCGACCTCGTCGAGGTAGTGGGTGGTCAGCACGATCGTGGTGCCCTCGTGGGCCAGCCCCTGGATCAGCTCCCAGAACCGGCGGCGCGCCTCGGGGTCGAACCCGGTGGTCGGCTCGTCCAGGAAGAGCAGCTCCGGACTGCCGATCACTCCCAGCGCCACGTCCACCCGGCGGCGCTGGCCGCCGGAGAGCTCGCCGACCCGCCTGCCGGCCTTCTCCGCCAGGCCGACCCGCTCGATCACCTCGTCCGGGTCCTGGGCGCGGGGGTAGTAGCCCGCGAAGTGCCGGACCGTCTCCCGCACCGTCATCTCACCCGCGTCACCGGTGCTCTGGAGCACGATCCCGACCCGGGAGCGCCACTCGCGGGTGGGCCTGCCCGGGTCGGTCCCCAGGACGCTCACCTCGCCGGCGTCCCGTCGCCGGTACCCCTCCAGGATCTCCACCGTGGTGGACTTCCCGGCCCCGTTCGGGCCGAGGATCGCGAAGACCTCGCCCGCGTCGATGTCGAGGTCGATTCCCCCGACGGCCTGCACGTCGCCGTAGCGCTTGGTGAGCCCGCGTACTTTCACCGCTGTCGTCATGTCCCGATCGTCGCGAGAACGCCGATCACGCGGTACCGACGACCGGTGGAACGGGCTGTCCTCCGGACGGAGGACACGGGGGCCGGGGTCCGCAGGGGAGCCGGGGTCCGCAGGGGATCAGAACAGCGTGGGGTTCTCCGGCTCGATGCCGCGCAGCGCGTCGTAGTCGAGGGTCACGCAGTCGATGCCCCGGTCGGTGGCGAGCACGCGGGCCTGAGGCTTGATCTCCTGGGCGGCGAACACGCCCCGCACCGGGGCCAGCAGCGGATCCCGGTTGAGCAGCTCCAGATAGCGGGTGAGCTGTTCGACGCCGTCGATCTCGCCCCGGCGCTTGATCTCGACCGCCACGGTCGCGCCGCTGTGGTCGCGGCAGAGGATGTCCACCGGCCCGATCGCCGTCATGTACTCCCGCCGGATCAGCGTGTAGCCCGCTCCCAGCGTGGTGATGTGCTCGGCGAGCAGCTCCTGCAGGTGCGCCTCGACGCCGTCCTTGATCAGGCCGGGGTCCACGCCGAGCTCGTGGCTGGAGTCGTGGAGGATCTCCTCCATGGTGAGGATGAGCTTCTCGCCGGTCTTGCCGTGGGTCACCGTCCAGACGCCCCCGTCCTCGCGGAGCTTGCACGGCGGGTTCATCCAGTTCAGCGGCTTGAAGGCCCGGTCGTCGGCGTGGATCGACACGCTGCTGTCCGCCTTGATGAGGATCAGCCGGGGCGCCATCGGGAGATGGGCGGTGAGCTTACCCACGTAATCCACGCTGCAACGCGCGATGACCAGCCGCATGGAGGACCACCCTACCGGCCGGACGGGACCGGCCGCCCGCCGAAGCGGACGGCCGGTCGCCTCGCCGGACACCGGGTACGGTCCCACCTGGCGGGCCGTGACCGTACCCGGTGCGCGCCCGTCAGCGCACGACCTCCGAGAGCTTGATCCGGGCGCCGGTGCGCAGGACCGCGCGCTCGTAGATGCGGGCGCCCAGCACGAGCATCCCCGCCGTCGCCGCGGCCATCAACGCCGCGGCCAGGCCGATCTCCCAGAGCGGCACCCCGCCGCCGGCCGTACGGACCGGCATGACCATCGTGGAGAACGGCGGGATGATCGAGAGGATGCGGGCCACCGGGCTGCCGGGCTCGACGGCCGCGAAGTAGGAGACGAAGTAGGTGGCCATGATCAGCAACGTCAGCGGGCTGATGACGCTGCTCACCTCCTCCTGCCGGGAGACCAGCGAGCTGAGCGCGGCGGCCATGGTGGCGAAGAAGGCGTAGCCGAGCAGGAACCAGAACAGCGTGCCGAGCACGATGCCGGTCATGCCGGGCGGCAGGTCGGCGGAGAAGCCGGTCGCGGCGGCGGCGCCCAGCCCGGCCACGATGAGCACGACGAGGTTGGCCAGCGCCAGGACTCCCAGCCCCAGGATCTTGCCGCCGAGCAGCTGCCAGGGGCGGATCGAGGTGAGGAGGATCTCGACGATGCGGCTTCCCTTCTCCTCGACCACGCCCATCGCGACGTACATCGACGGCTGCAGGAGCAGGAAGAACAGCACCATGACCAGCAGGAACGCGATCCCCGTCCGGACCCCCTCGTAGCGGGTGTCGGTGCCGACGGAGACCTGCTCCAGCGGGGTGACCCGCATCGCCGCGGAGACCTTGGCCGGGTCCAGGCCCGCCTCGGCCAGCTGCTTCTGCGTCTGCGCCGTCTGGTGCGCGCTCTCCAGCAGCGCGCCGAGCTCCCCGTCCACCTCCCCGTCGGCCAGCGTCCTGCGGTCACCCACCACGGCGGCGTCCACGTCGCCGTCGAGGACGGCCTTGCGCGCCGCGGCCTCGTCGGCGAACGGCTTGGCGGTGACCTCGGCGTCCCCGGCGTTCCCGGCCGCCCCGGCGAGCGCGGACTGCAGCGCCGGGGAGTTCACGACGCCCACGGTGAAGGAGTCGGGACCGGAGAAGAGCCGGGGCAGGACGGCGAGGGCGCCGACCAGGACCGCGCTCAGCACCAGGCCGACGACGAATCCCTTGGTACGGCCGCGCGTGACGATCTCACGCCGCGCGACCAGCCACAGCCCGTTCATGCCACTGCCTCCCGGAAGATCTCGGTGAGCGTGGGCCGTTCCCAGCCGAAGTGCTCCACCGCCCCCGCCGCCGTGGCGGCCCGCAGGATCTCCTGATCGCTTCCGTTCGCGTCGGCGAAGAGCACCTCATCACCGTTTTTCGTGATATTTCCGCTCAAGCCGGTCGGCCAGTCGGGGGCCGCCCCCCGCACCACCACCTTCAGCAGGCGGCGTCCCTCCCGGGCCCGGAGCGCCTCCACCGTGTCGCTGGCCACCATGCGGCCGGCCGAGATGATGCCGACCGAGTCGCACAGCCGCTCGACGAGATCCAGCTGGTGGCTGGAGAAGAGCACCGGCACGCCCGCCGCGCGGCGCTCGGCGAGCACCTCGGCCAGCGCGTCGACGGCGATGGGGTCCAGCCCGGAGAAGGGTTCGTCCAGCACGAGCACCTCGGGATCGTGCACCAGCGCGACGGCGAGCTGCACGCGCTGCTGGTTGCCCAGGGAGAGCGCGCCCACCTCGTCACCGGCGCGCTCGGTGAGCGCGAGCCGTTCGAGCAGATCGCCGGTGGCCTTCGCCGCCTCCTTCGGGGACAGGCCGTTGAGCTGCCCGAAGTAGTGCACCTGCTCGGCGACCTTCATCTTCTGGTAGAGCCCGCGCTCCTCGGGCATGTAGCCGAACCTGCGCCGGTCGTCGAACGTCAGCGCTCTGCCGTCCCGGCGCACCTGCCCGGAGTCGGCGGTGAGGACTCCCATCAGGATGCGCATCGTGGTCGTCTTGCCGGCGCCGTTCGCGCCGACGAAGCCGAACATCTCACCCGGCTTCACGGAGAAGGAGACTCCGTCCAGGGCGGTTTTGTCGCCGTACCGTTTGTGGAGATCATCTATCTCGATCATCAGGGGGATCCCTCGGTCAGTCGTTTCAACACGGAGACATAGTCCTGGAAGGCGCGCCGCCCGACGTCGGTGAGGGAGAGCCAGGTGCGCGGGCGCTTGCCCACGAACACCTTCTCCACCTCGACGTAACCGGCCTCCTCCAGGGTGATGATGTGCTTGGAGAGCAGGGAGTCGCTCACCTCGATCGTGTCCCGCAGGAAGCGGAACTCGGCCTTGTCCGCGGCGGCCAGGGCAGCCATGATCGACAGCCGGACCGGCGCGTGGATGAGGTCGTCCAGCTGGTGGCGCAGGTGCGAGCCGTTGCCGCTCACCTTTCCGCCCGGAGGATCCGCCAGGCCCCGTAGAACATCGGCAGGCTCGTGCAGACCGCCAGCGCGACGATCAGCGTGATCCAGCCGGCGCCCGGGTGCTCCGGCATGAGGAACGTGCCCACCACCATCACGGCGGTCATGACGAGGGTGGTGGCCGTCACCGGCCCGGTGGGCCTGTTGATCCAGGTCACCTCGCGGTCCTGCGCCTGCTGGGACCAGCGGTGTCCGAGGACGAGGATGAAGGTCGTCATGATGAACCACGAGATCATCGCCGCGTACTTGGACCAGTCGGGGCCGAGCGACATCGCCAGCCAGTAGGGGATGTTGGCGACGCCCATGACCAGGAGGATCAGCCCCGTCGTCCGCGCGGGCCTGCGCGCGCGCCGCTCGACGTCGCCGATGTGCCGCAGGGCGTCTTCGGGCGTGAGGTGCTCTCTCATCGTCTCTCCTCACTCATCTACTCAAACACTAGGGGAGACTCAACTCTCATTCAAGTGCTTTCCTGAGGTTGGAAGAGGAGGGCCGGATGGGGCACCCGGCCGGTGAGGCGGGTAGGTCATCTCTGGGAGACTGATGGGTGCCGGGGCGGGCAGCTCCGGCGGCAGCGCGTTCTCGGTGCGATGGGGAGAGTCGATGGCGGGCACCTTTGAGACGGTCGGCGTGGTCGGCCTGGGCACGATGGGCGCGGGGATCGCCGAGGTGTTCGCCCGCGCGGGACTCGCGGTGACCGGGGTCGAGGCCGACCCCGCGGCACTGGAGCGGGGCCGCGGTCACCTGGAGGGCTCCACCGGCCGGGCCCTCGCGCGGGGCAAGCTGACCGAGGCGGAGCGGGCGGAGATCCTCGGCAGGGTGTCCTTCACCACCTCCCTGGAGGACCTCGCGGACGCCGACCTGGTCATCGAGGCCATCCCCGAGGTCATGGACTACAAGCGGGCCCTGTTCACCGACCTCGACCGGGTCTGCAAGCCGTCCGCGGTGCTGGCCACCAACACCTCCTCGCTCTCGGTCACCGCGATCGCGGCCACCACCACCCGGCCCGGCCGGGTCGTCGGCATGCACTTCTTCAACCCCGCTCCGGTCATGAGGCTGGTCGAGGTGGTCCGGACCGTGACCACCGACGACGGCCTCGCCGGCGAGGTGGCCGACCTCGCGCGCCGCCTCGGCAAGACCCCGGTGACCGTCGGGGACCGCGCCGGGTTCGTGGTCAACCGGCTCCTGCTGCCCTACCTCAACCAGGCTGCCGTCCTGCTGGAGAACGGCCTGGCCGGCCGGGACGACATCGACGCCGCGATGAGGCTGGGCGCCGGCTTCCCCATGGGCCCCTTCGCCCTGCTCGACCTGATCGGCCTGGACACCTCCTACGAGATCTGCGAGGTCCTGTTCCGGGAGACCCGCGACCGCCGCCACGCCCCGGCGCCGATCCTGCGCGAGCTCGTCACCGCCGGACGGCTCGGCCGCAAGTCCGGCGAGGGCTTCCACCGCGCCGAGGAGCCCCGGAGCCCCTCGCCCCACGAGAAGCCGTCGGCCGCCTCGGTCGCGGTCCTCGGCGAGGGCGCCGAGGAGTTCTCCGCCCGGCTCTCCGGAGCCGGATTCAAGATCGTCGATCCGGAGGGCGCCGAGCTGGTCCTGGCGCTGTCCCACACCCCCGTGGTCGAGCGGGCCGTACGGCTCCCGCACCCCGACCGCCTGGTCGGCCTGCACCTGGTCGGAGACCAGGTGGCCGAGATCGCCTCCACCGTGCTCACCTCCCCGGACGCCGCCCGGGTCGCGCACGGCCTGCTGCGCATCATCGGCCGGACCCCGGTACCGTGCAGGGACCGGGCCGAGTTCGTGGTCGACGCCCTGCTGTACCCGTACCTCAACGACGCCGTGCGGATGTACGAGTCCGGCTACGCCTCCATCGAGGACATCGACACGGCCATGAAGCTCGGCTGCGGCTACCCGGCCGGGCCCTTCGAGACACTCGACCGGCTGGGCCTGGAGACCGTCCGCGACGGCCTGCGCGCCCTGTACGCCGAGTACCGCGAGCCGTCCTTCGCCCCCGCGCCGCTGCTCGACCAGCTCGTCACGGCCGGGGTGCGGAGCATCCGCGACCTTGCGCCGTGAGCCCGCGCAAGGCGCGCCGGATGGACCCCTTCGACCGGGGCGGCGGCCGGGGTCCCATCCGGCCCGTCGGGGGGCCCGTACCCGGCGTCGGCCAGGTCGAGGAGTGGCCGGACGGCGACTGGCACGTGCGCCGGGTCACCGGCGCGGGAGCCGACAAGGTCTACCGGTGCCCGGGCTGCGACCAGGAGATCAGGCCGGGCCTGCCGCACCTGGTGAGCTGGCCCGCCTGGGCGGGCGGGGAGCACGAGCGCAGGCACTGGCACACCGCGTGCTGGCGCAACCGCATCCGGCGGGGCCCCGGCCGGAGCCGATACTGACACCGGCCGCCGAAACACCGATCACCGGCCATGGAGACACCGATCACCGGCCATGGAACGGGCCGGTCACGAAAGGGATGAGATGGAGATCCGGGCCTCTACGGTCCTGCCCGCCAGGCGCGAGCCGATCGAGCTGCACACGGCCGACGGACTGACGCTCGTGGGCGAGCTGGCCCTCCCCCCGGAGCGGCCCCCCGTCGCCACGCTGGTCTGCCTGCACCCGCTGCCCACGCACGGGGGCATGATGGACAGCCACGTCTACAAGAAGGCCGCCAACCGGCTGCCCGCCCTGGCCGACCTCGCGGTCCTGCGGTTCAACACGCGCGGCACCTCCTCCGAGCGCGGAGCCTCCGAGGGGGCCTTCGACGGCGGCGAGGGCGAACGGTTCGACGTCGCCGCGGCCCTGGAGTACGCCGAGTTCCACGACCTGCCCTCCGTCTGGCTGGTCGGCTGGTCCTTCGGCACCGAGCTGGTCCTCAAGTGGGGGCACGATCCGCTGGTGCGGGCCGCCATCCTGCTCTCCCCGCCGCTGCACCGGGCCACCGACGCCGACCTCGACGCCTGGGCCGCGTTCGGCCGCCCGCTGACCGCGCTGGTCCCCGAGTTCGATGACTACCTCCGGCCGGAGGAGGCCCGGACCCGGTTCGCCCGGGTGCCGCAGGCCGAGGTCGTCGGGGTGGACGGCGCCAAGCACCTGTGGGTCGGCGAGCCGTACGTGCGGATCGTGCTGGACGAGATCGTCCGCCGGGTGAACCCGGCCGCCCACCCCCTGCCGACCGAGGTCGCCGACTCGTAGAATCTTGTTCGGTTCGGGGCCGCGCGGTGCGGCTCCGCGAACGAGGAGGAGGCGGCCGTGCAGGCGTTCGATCTTTCCGGGAAGAGGGCGTTCGTCACCGGGGCGTCGCGTGGCATCGGACGGGCGGTCGCGGTGGCGTTCGCGCGGGCCGGCGCCGACGTCGCCCTCGTCTCCCGGTCGGCCGAGTCGCTGGCCGAGACCGCCGGGGAGGTCGAGGTCCACGGGCGCAAGGCCGTGGTGATCCCGGCGGACCTCACCGACCGGGACGCCGCCGCGCAGGCCGTACGGCAGGCCGTGGAGACCCTCGGCCACGTCGATGTGGTCGTCAACAACGCGGGCGGCTCCAACTTCATGGTCCCGTTCAAGGACCTGCGGCTGTCCGGCTGGGACAAGCTGATGAAGCTCAACCTCGACTCCGCCATGGCCGTCTGCCACGCCGTCGCCCCGCACCTGCTGGAGCGCGGCTCGGGTTCGGTGATCAACGTGGCCTCGGTGGCCGCCAAGGGCGCCCCGTTCCTGGCCGCCTACGCCGCGGCCAAGGCCGGGCTCGTCGCGCTGACCAAGAGCCTCGCCCTGGAATGGGCCGGCAACGGCGTGCGGGTCAACGCGCTGTGCCCCGGCTGGACCGCCACCGACCTCAACCGGAACCTCTGGGAGGACCCGGCGTCGAACCAGACCACCGTCCAGACCGTGCCCATGCGCCGCTGGGGCACCCCCGAGGAGATGGCCCACCCGGCCGTCTTCCTGGCGAGCGAGGCCTCCGCCTACATGACCGGTCAGGTGCTCTTCGTGGACGGCGGAGTGACCACGACCTCATAACTGATCGCCAGTCAAGGGGTGTCAGATCGGGAGTCCGCGATTACGGTGGACGGCGTGCGCCTGTACACACGATCGGCGGGCGAGGGACTTCCGGTCATCCTTCTCCACGCGTTCCCGATGTCGTCCACCATGTGGCTGGCCCAGCGCGAAGGCCTGGCCGCCACCTGCAAGGTGATCACTCCGGACCTGCGCGGATTCGGCGGCTCGATGCTCGGCGACGACGACCCGTCGCTCGACCTGATGGCCGACGACGTCGTCCGCCTCCTCGACGAGGAGGGCATCGACCGCGCCGTGGTCGGCGGCCAGTCCATGGGCGGCTACGTGACGATGGCCCTGTGCCGGCGGCATCCCGACCGGATCCTGGGAGTGATCCTCGCGGACACCAAGGCGACCGCCGACTCCGAGGCCGCGCAGGCCAACCGCGAGCGCATCGCCGCCGCCGTCCTTGAGCGGGGCACGTCGGTCCTGATCGAGGAGGTGCTCCCGGCCCTGGTGGGCCCCACCACCAAGCAGCGCCGGGCGATGGTGTTCGGCCGCGTCCGCGGCCTGGTGCAGTCGGCCCCGCCGGGCGCCGTCGCCTGGGCCCAGCGGGCCATGGCCGCCCGCCCCGACTCCTTCGACACCCTCCGGGCGTTGAAGGTGCCCGTCCTCGTGATCGTCGGCGAGGAGGACGAGCTGTCACCGCTGTCCGACGCCGAGGCGATGACGGACGCGGTCCCCGACGGCCGCCTGACCGTGATCGAGAAAGCCGGTCACCTGAGCGCGATCGAGCAGCCGGAGTCCTTCAACCGGGCCGTGACCGGCTTCCTCAAGGACCGCCTCCTCTGACCCCCGCACGGTGCTGGTGGGGACGCCGGAGTGCGGATCCCCGGACGGCTATGTCGTCCGTACGGCGCGCAGGCAGCGGTCGGCCTGGGCGCGGAGGGCGCCGGTGAGGGCGGGCGGGCCGCTGACGAGGGTGAAGTCGGCGTCCACCGAAGTGATCATCCAGACCAGGTCCGACGGGGTGTCGGCGCCGACGTGCAGCAGGCAGCTGTGGTCGTCGACGGCCTCGACCACGCCCATGCCCGGCCAGACCCGGCCGGCCACCGCCTCGGCGGACTCGTGCAGGGTGACGGTCGCCTGGAACGGCCAGGTCCGTGATGACAGCCGGTGCGCCAGGTAGGTCGCGACATCGCCGTCGGGCGGTTGCCTGGGTGGGAACCGCGGGCCGGTGGGGGTGCGGGGGGTCAGCCGGTCCACCCGGAAGGTGCGCCAGTCGTCTCGGCCGGTGTCCCAGGCGACGAGGTACCAGTGCCGTTCGAAGCTGACCAGGCTGTGCGGCTCGACGGATCGGACCGTCTCGCCGCCGCGCGGGCTCGCGTAGTCGAAGCGCAGCCGTTCGCGCCGGCGGCAGGCCTCGGCGATCACCATCAGCGTGTCCGGGCTGACCGCGGACCCGGTACCGCCGACCCGGACGGTAACGGTGTTCAGCGTGTTCACCCGGTGGCGCAGCCGGGAGGGCAGGACCTGTTCGAGTTTGGCCAGCGCCCGCCGCGAGGTCTCCTCGATCCCGGCGACCGAACCGCCCGCCGCCGTGCGGAGCCCGACCGCCACGGCGACCGCCTCCTCGTCGTCGAGCAGCAGGGGCGGCAGCGACGCGCCGGCCCCCAGCCGGTAACCGGCGGTGCCCTGGGTGGCGTGGACCGGGTAGCCCAGCCGGCGCAGCCGTCCCACATCTCTGCGGACCGTGCGCGCGGTGACGCCCAGCCGTCCGGCGAGCTCGGCGCCGGACCAGTCACGACGGGTCTGCAGAAGTGACAGCAGCTTGAGCAGCCGTGCGGAGGTCTCCAGCATGTCCCAAGATTGCCAGCTTCTTAGGATCGGATCTGTCCCAAGGGGTTCCTAGCGTCGTCTCCATGACGAACCCGCAGCAGGACATCCGCCCCTTCCGTATCGACATCCCGCAGGCTCAGCTCGACGACCTGGGCGCGCGGCTGGCCGGCACCCGCTGGCCGGACGAGGTGCCGGGCGTCGGCTGGAGCCGGGGAGTGCCGGTGGATTACCTGAAGGAGCTCGCCGAGTACTGGCGCACCGGTTACGACTGGCGGGCGCATGAGGCGGCGCTCAACGAGCATCCGCAGTACACGACCACCATCGACGGGCAGAACATCCACTTCCTGCACGTACGCTCACCCGAACCCGGCGCCGTGCCCCTGGTGCTGCTGCACGGCTGGCCGGGCGGGGTCGTGGACTTCCTCGACGTCATCGGCCCGCTCTCGGATCCCCGCGCGCACGGCGGCGACCCGGCCGACGCCTTCCACCTGGTGATCCCGTCGCTGCCGGGCTTCGGGTTCTCCACGCCGCTGGCCGGGCCGGGGATGAACGCGGCCGCGATGGCCCGGGTGCTCGTGCGGCTGATGTCCCTGCTCGGATACGAGCGGTACGGCGTCCAGGGTTACGACACCGGCTCGTGGGTCGCCCCCGCGATCGGCAGGCAGGCTCCCGGACAGGTCGTCGGCGTCCACGTCAACGCCCTGATCACCTTCCCGATCGGGGAGGAGGGCGAGATGGACGGCCTGTCCGAGACCGAGCAGCGGCGCTGGCAGGCGATGCAGGACTTCAACGACGGCTACCTGCAGTGCAACTCCAAGCGGCCGCAGACGGTGACGTACGGGCTGCACGACTCGCCCGTCGGCCAGCTCGCCTGGATCGTGGAGAAGTTCAAGGAGCTCACCGACCCGGAGGAAGGGCTCCCCGAGGACAGCGTCGACCGCGACCGGATCCTGACCGACGTCTCGCTGTACTGGCTGACCGGCACGGCGGGATCGGCGGCGCAGATCTACTACGAGGAGATCTCCGCGAACGCCTGGAGCGACGGATCGGGTGACGCCTGGAGCGACGGATCGGGTGACGCCTGGAGCGCCGAATCGGGTGACGGCTGGGCGGCGGCGCAGCCCGGGACCGTGCCGACCGGAGTGCTGGTCTCCGCCCATGACGTGACCGTCCGCCGCTGGGCGGAGCGCGACCACAACGTCGTGCACTGGACCGAACTGGACCGGGGCGGCCACTTCCTCGCTATGGAGGCGCCCGGCCTGCTGGTCGACGACGTCCGCGCGTTCTTCAGGAAGCTGCGCTGAGACGGGCGCCTGCCAGGGAAAGGGAGAACCCGGCGACCGCGGGGTCGCCGGGTTCTCCGGTAGCCGTCGTCAACGTCTCAGCGCCGGGGCGTCACTCCTGCCACCACTCCGCGTCGTCGTCGGTCTTGTCCGCCTTCGCGGCGGCCGGAGCGGGCTTGTCGTTGCCGTTGGCGGCGGCGATGGCCGGCTTGGCCGGGGCCGCGGTGACGGCGGGCTCGGGGTCGGCCGCGGGGAGCGGCGCGCCGCCGAGCAGCTGGCGCAGCTGGGCCAGGTGGCTGGTGATGCTGTCGCGCTGGCGGGTGAGCTCGTCGACCTGGCGCTGGGCGACCGTGCGGCTCCGCTCGGCCTCGGCCTTGGCCTCGGAGACGATCGACTCGGCGCTGCTCTTGGCCTCGGCGACGATCTGGTCGGCGTTCTTGCGGGCGTTGGTCAGCAGCTGCTTGGCGTGCGTGTCGGCCTCGCGGCGGGTCTGCTCGGCCTGCTGGGTGGCCTTGGTGGCCCGCTGCTCGGCGGTGGCCGCGCGCTGCTCGGCCTCGGCGACCAGCTTCTGGGTGGCGGCCTGCGCGGTGGCGTGGCGCTCGGCCTCCTGGCGCTCGGCCTCCTCGCGGCGGGCGGCGAGCTGGATCTCGAACTCGGCCTCGTCCTGGGCCCGCTTGGCCTCGGACTCCTCCAGGATGCGCTGGGCCTGCGCCCGCATCTCGTCGGCCTGACGCTTGGCGGTGGTGAGGATCTCGTCGCGTTCGCGCTTGGTCGAGGCGCGGAGCTGGGCGACCTCGCGCTCGGTGGTGGTGCGGAGCTTGGCGATCTCGCGCTCGGCGTCGGCGCGCTTCTCGGCGACCTCGTGGTCGGCGGTGGCGCGGAGCTTGGCGACCTCGCGCTCGGTGGTCGAGGTGAGCTCCTCGGCCTCGCGGCGGGCGGTCGAGCGGATCTCCTCGGCCTCGCGCTCGGCGGTGCCGCGCATGTCGTCGGCCTCGCGCGTGGCGAGGGCGCGCTTCTCGGCCGCCTCGTTCTCGGCCGCGGCGCGCATGTCGGCGGCCTCCACCTTGGCGGCCGCCTTGATCTCGTTCGCCTCGGACCGGGCGGCCTGGACGAGCTCGGTGGCCTGCTCCTCGGCGAGGCGGAGCAGCTGCTCGATCCGGGCGCCGAGACCGGAGTAGGTCGGCCTCTCCTGCTCCTGGAGCTGGCGCTGGGAGTCGCTCAGATCCCGCTGCAGGCCGGTGACCTGCTCCCGGGCCTGGCGCAGCTCGGTGTCGAGCTGCTTCAGGTAGTCGTGAACCTGGTGCCGGTCATAGCCACGGAGCACCACGTCGAATTCCCGGGCGGGGGCGTCCTCAAAGAAGTTGTTGAGCTGGGCGTCGATGTCGGACTGCATGGAGGCTCGATCCTGGGTTGGCGAGACGGCTACACGTGCTGGACGGGGGCTCGGACACCCGAGGCAGGATCCTGGTGGACCCACGTCCGGTGATAGGCCAGCGTACTCCGCTGTTGCCTCGTTGGCGGCCCCCTCTGGCTATCTGCGTGACTTGTTACGTATGAGTCTCCCTTGTGTTCGGTGGAGCTACCGTCGCTGGTCAGGAGCCTGGACGAGCTCGGTCAGCATCCCGGCGACGTCCTTCGGATGCAGAAACGCTATGGAGGAGCCCATCGAGCCGTGACGCGGCTTCTCGTCGAGGAGGCGGATTCCCTTCCCGCCGATCTCCTCCAGCGCCCGCGTGACGTCCGGGACTCCGAAGGCAACATGGTGCACCCCCTCGCCGCGCTTGGCCAGGAACCTCCCGACGGGCGTGTCGGGGCCCAGCGGTTCCAGGAGCTGGATGTAGGACCCGCCGCCCTCGCCGTCGGCGATGTGGAGCATGGCCTCCTTGACGCCCTGCTCCTCGTTGACCTCGCGGGCCACCACCGTCAGGTCGAAGGTCCGCTCGAAGAGCGCGATCTTCTCCTCCAGGTCGTGGCAGGCGATCCCCACATGGTCGATACGCATGAACATGGGGCCAACCTCCATGGCAGTCGCTGGTGTACTCATGGGTATGGTGGCAAAGTCGCCCCACTTCCTGCCAGGGAGGCCCCTCCATGTCTGGTTCCGTCATCGTCGCCGGAGCTCGCACCCCCATCGGCCGTCTCCTCGGCTCGTTGTCGAGCCTGACGGCCGCCGAGCTCGGCGGCATCGCCATCAAGGCCGCGCTGGAGCGCGCCGGTGTCGCTCCCGAGGCCGTGCAGTATGTGATCATGGGGCAGGTGCTCCAGGCCGGCGCGGGTCAGATCCCCTCCCGCCAGGCCGCGGTGAAGGCCGGGATCCCGATGACCGTCCCGTCGCTGACGATCAACAAGGTCTGCCTGTCCGGGCTGGACGCGATCGCCCTCGCCGACCAGCTCATCCGGGCGGGCGAGTTCGACATCGTCGTGGCGGGCGGCATGGAGTCCATGTCCAACGCCCCGCACCTGCTGCCCGGCCTGCGCAGGGGAGTGAAGTACGGCGGTGCGGACATCGTCGACTCGATGGCCCACGACGGCCTCACCGACGCCTACGACCAGGTGTCCATGGGCGAGTCCACCGAGCGGCACAACGCCCGCCTCGGCTGGAGCCGCGAGGAGCAGGACGAGTTCTCCGCCCGCTCCCACCAGCTCGCCGCCGCGGCGATCAAGAACGGCATCCTCGACGAGATCGTCCCGGTCTCGATCCCGCAGCGCAAGGGCGACCCGATCGTCGTCTCCGCCGACGAGGGCGTGCGGGCCGACACCACCGCCGAGGCCCTGAGCAGGCTGCGTCCCGCCTTCAGCAAGGACGGCACGATCACCGCCGGCTCCGCCTCGCAGATCTCCGACGGAGCCTGCGCCGTGGTCGTGATGTCCAGGGCGAAGGCCGAGGAGCTGGGCCTGGAGTGGCTGGCCGAGATCGGCGCCCACGGCAACGTGGCCGGTCCCGACAACTCGCTGCAGTCCCAGCCGGCCAACGCCATCAAGCACGCCCTGGGCAAGCAGGGGCTCTCGGCCGAGGACCTCGACCTGCTGGAGATCAACGAGGCGTTCGCCCAGGTCGTCCTCCAGTCCGTCAAGGACCTCGGCGTCCCGCTCGACAAGGTCAACGTCAACGGCGGCGGCATCGCCGTCGGGCACCCGATCGGCGCCTCCGGCGCCCGCATCGTGCTCGCCCTGGCCTACGAGCTCAAGCGCCGCGGCGGCGGGCTCGGCGCGGCCGGGCTGTGCGGGGGCGGCGGCCAGGGCGACGCCCTGATCATCCGCGTCCCCTCGGCCTGACGTCCCGGCTCGCCCGCGGGCCCCGGCCGAGTTCCCGGGAGCCGCGGGCGAGCCGCATGATGTCGGGGACCCGGTGTGATCGGATCGAGGGTACGGAGGGCGGGCGGCATGGACCTGGGCGTGGATCTGGACGTCCTGATCGCGGGAGCGCGTGAGGGCCGGCCCCGGGCGGTGGCCCGGCTGATCTCCCTGGTGGAGAACGGCTCGCCGCTGCTACGGGAGATCACCGCGAGGCTCTGCGCCGACCGCCCGAACCGGGCCCGGATCATCGGGCTGACCGGCTCCCCCGGGGTGGGCAAGTCGACCTCCACCGGGATGCTGGTCCGGGCGTTCCGCAGACGGGGCCTGCGGGTCGGCGTGCTCGCGGTGGACCCGTCGTCGCCGTTCACCGGCGGGGCGCTGCTCGGTGACCGGGTGCGGATGCAGGACCACGCCACCGACCCCGAGGTGTTCATCCGGTCGATGGCCAGCCGCGGCCACCTGGGCGGCCTGTCCTGGGCGACGCCGCAGGCGCTGCGCGTGCTGGAGGCCGCGGGCTGCGAGGTCGTCCTCGTCGAGACCGTGGGGGTCGGCCAGGCCGAGGTGGAGATCGCCTCGCTGGCCGACAGCACCATCGTGCTGCTCGCTCCCGGCATGGGGGACGGCGTCCAGGCCGCCAAGGCGGGCATCCTGGAGATCGCCGACGTGTTCGTGGTGAACAAGGCCGACCGCGACGGCGCCCAGGCGGCGATCCGCGAGCTCCGCAACATGGTCGCGCTGGTCGAGCGGGACTGGAGGCCGCCGATCGTGCCGACGGTGGCCCACCGGGGCGAGGGTGGCGATGAGGTGGTCGAGGCCCTGGACAAGCACCTGGCGTACCTGGAGGCCTCGGGCGAGCTGGAGCGCCGCCGGCACACCAGGGCCCGGGAGGAGATCGAGGCCATCGCCCTGACCGCGCTGCGGTCCCGGTTCGCCGGCCTGCACGGGGACCGGAGGCTCGACACGCTCGCGGCGCGCGTCGTGGAGGCCGGTCTCGACCCCTATTCGGCGGCCGACGAGCTGCTGGCCGCCCTGGGCTGATCAGGGCTCGTCGGCGAACTTCACGGTGACCTTGTCGAAGCCGAGACCGGTCAGCATGCCGTTCAGCATCATCTTCGTGTTCTGGTCCGCGCGGTTGCGCAGGTCGCTCGCCAGGGCCGCCTCGGCGATCTTCTTCTCCGCCAGGACGTAGAGCTCCTGCTGGTTGCCCGGGGAGGACGACAGGAAGTCGGAGACCCGGTCGAAGAGACCGCGTTCCTGGGTGTAGACGTAGGAACGGCCGTTGTCGAGGTTGGGCTTCTCCAGCTGGGCGCGCGGGAGCCGTACCGTGACCTGGGTCCGGTCGGGGGAGACGGTCAGGGCGTCCTTGCCGAGGCGGCTGAAGTCGACGTAGGCGTCCACGCCGCCCGCGCCCACGAACAGGGTGCGGGTGCCCTTGATCGCGTCGGGCAGGAAGTCGGCGTCCTTCTCCAGGTCGACGATGACCTGGAAGTTGCCGGTGGCCGCCTCGAAACGGCTGAGGTCGTGGATGGACTGCAGCAGGACGGGCTGACTGCGGTCGACCGTGGACTCACGGAACGGGTCCATCCACGACCAGGCGAGCCGGCCGGCGACGAGGAGCAGGACCGCGACGACGAGGAGTCCGGCGAGCATGCGCCACCGGCGCCTGCGGGGTGCCGCCGGGGCGGTGGGAGGTGCTTCCACGTTAGCCTTCACGGCAGTCCCCTTCCCCGGGCGGGGGGCTTCTCACGTTCCCCGGCGCCAGGCTTCCCAGCCGACCGGACGGCGGCCTCTCACATCGAGCCTATGCCGATCTTGTCCGTGGCGCGGCGCTGTCCCAGCCGCTGCGGCCACTGCTCCGGCTCGGCCGCTCCGGCCCTGGCCGGCCGGCCGCCGAAGTGGACGTTCTGCAGGCGGCAGCCGACGAAGTCGGGGTAGTGGAGGCGGAGCCAGTCACGGCGCTGGGTCTCGGTCAGGCCGGAGAACCACGCGGCGGCGTACCGGTGCTCGGCGAGCGGCCCGCCGGGCAACGGCTCGCCGCGCAGCCAGGCGGTCACGATGTCGCGGTAGCCCGCCGACGGCGTTCCGTCGCACTTGGCGGCCAGGCCGTCCACGAACTCGTCGGCGGCCCGGTCCGCGAACCCGGTGGCCAGGTCGTCCACGTGTACGGGGACCGTGCCCGGCGCGAGGGGGGCGTCGTCGCGCCGCGGCCGCTGCTCGACCCGGAAGAACTCACCCGGCGTGCCCGCCAGCCTGGATGCGATCTTGATGAACGTCGAGCCGAGCTCGTCCAGCCCGGTCCGCATCCCCGGATGCACGCAGACCATGATCGGCCACTCCTGGCAGCTGTAGACCACCCGCTCGGCCGAGACGGGCTGCGGCTCGCTCAGCAGCCGGGACAGGCCGGCCCCGGCGGCCAGCACCGCCAGCAGCGCGGCGGCCAGCACGAGCGCCTGCCGGGTCACCACCGCGGCCCAGCCGAGCAGCAGCGCGGCGCTGATGCCCAGCAGCCAGAGCGTCTGGTCGGCGAAGGCCGCCGAGCTCAGTCCCCGGAAGAGGTCGTACGGCTCCCGCGTGCCGGGCACGAGCCGGTCGGCCCAGGCCGACGTCTCGGAGAGCCAGGCGAACAGCGCGTAGCAGCCGATCCCGGCGAGCACCGGAGTGATCGTCCAGGGGAGCAGCCAGCCGGTCACCCAGCCGATGGTGACGTAGAGCGCGAGCCCCGCGACGCTCATGATCAGGCCGCTGGGCAGCAGCCGGCCCGCCTGCTCGGTGAGCATGGTCTTGACCGCCAGGACCAGCACGGTCGCGGTGAAGGAGCCCATGACCACCACCAGGATCGCCAGCGGCGCGCGCACCGCCTGCCAGGGGGTCAGCGCCCTGCCTCCGGTCCCGCGCCGCCTGCGGACCGCCACCCAGGCGGCGAACGCGGCGGCCACCGGTCCGGTGAGCCGGAGCGAGCCGATGAGGGCGACGATGATGTTCTCCCACGCGCTGACGCCTGGGATGAGGACGCTCCACGCGGCGACCAGGCCGAGCACGAGCAGGACGGCGACCGCCACCAACGCGCTCTGCTGGAGTTCCTCGCGTGAAACGCCCCTGTGCTCACGCACCGGAGAGCGCGGGCCGGGCCCACGCCGCATCGGCCCGGCCCCGGGCCGGACCGGAGCCGGTCTGTGAGCCCGAGCCGATCTGTGAGCCCGAGCCGATCTGTGAGCCCGAGCCGATCTGTGAGCCCGAGCCGATCTGCGGGCCGGAGCCGATCTGCGGGCCGGAGCCGATCTGCGGGCCGGAATCGGTCTGCGGGCCGGAATCGGTCTGTGAGCCGGAATCGACAGGACGTCCGGACGCCTTCGAAATGTCGTTCATCAAGCACCCCCCGTGCCATGAATGTGCGGAGCCGGTCCCCAGGGCATCCGGTCCGGCCTGCTTCCCCCGCGGGCCGGACTGAGCGCACGTGACCACTTGGTCACGGCCTCACCATTCGATGTGGGAACCATAACTGAGTGTGACGTTTGATGTCCGGGTTCTTGGTGAAGCCATCGTTCTGATTGCTGTACGTATACGGATGAACCGGGACGGGGCCGCGCTACCGTAGCCCTGTGGCTACCGGTCAGCTGAACTTGCCGTTCGACCCCATCGAGCGCGCCGCGGAGACGTGGCGTGCCCGCTTCGGGCCGTCCTCGGCCATGGCCGCAGTCACCTCGATCATGAGAGCGCATCAGATCCTGTTGGCGCAACTGGACACGCTACTCAAACCGTATGACTTGACCTTTGCCCGGTACGAGGCGCTGGTTTTGCTGACGTTCAGCAAGACGGGGGCATTGCCGCTGTCGCGGATCGGTGAGCGGCTGATGGTGCACCCGACGAGCGTCACGAACACGGTGGACCGGCTGGAGCGGGCGGGACTGGTCCGCCGGATGCGCAATCCCCGCGACGGCCGCGGCGTGCTCGCGGAGATCACCGACGGGGGCCGGGAGGTCGTGGACCGGGCGACCGGGGCGCTGATGGGCGCGGACTTCGCCATGACGATGTACGGCGAGGCGGAGCTGAAGCAGCTGTTCGAGCTGCTGCGGACCCTCCGGGTGTCGGCCGGCGACTTCGCGGACCGGCCTTCCGGGGAACGGGACTGACCTCCCGGACGAATCACCGTCGCGTTCCCGGGAAGGGAACTCCCTCCCGGGCGACGCTGGCCAAAAAATACTAGGACGTCCTAGTATTTTTCCGAGGTCGTTTTCCGGGGCCACAAGCCGGACGGAGAGGTGGGCGATGAACGCCGAGGAGATCGAGGCGGGGCGGGCGCGCTGGCAGGCGCGCTTCGACAAGGCCGCCAAGCGGGAGTCGGAGTTCCGGACGCTCTCCGGCCTGGAGGTGGAGCCGGTCTACGGGCCCGCGGGTGACGACCCCCGGTTCGGGCGCATCGGCTGGCCCGGCGAATACCCGTTCACCCGGGGCCTGCACGCCACCGGCTACCGGGGCAAGACCTGGACCATCCGGCAGTTCGCGGGGTTCGGCAACGCCCGGCAGACCAACGAGCGCTACAAGATGATCCTGGGCGCGGGCGGCGGCGGGCTGAGCGTGGCCTTCGACATGCCGACGCTGATGGGGCGCGACTCCGACGACCCGCGCTCCCTCGGCGAGGTCGGGCACTGCGGGGTGGCGATCGACTCCGCGATGGACATGGACCTGCTGTTCGACGGCATCCCGCTGGGCGACATCACGACCTCCATGACGATCAGCGGCCCGGCCGTCCCGATCTTCTGCATGTACGTCGTGGCCGCCGAGCGGCAGGGCGTCCCCGCCGGCCGCCTCAACGGGACGCTCCAGACGGACATCTTCAAGGAGTACATCGCGCAGAAGGAGTGGCTGTTCGCACCCGAGCCGCACCTGCGGCTGATCGGCGACCTGATGGAGTTCTGCGCCGCCGAGATCCCGGCCTACAAGCCGCTGAGCGTGTCCGGCTACCACATCCGGGAGGCGGGCTCCACCGCCGCACAGGAGCTGGCGTTCACCCTGGCCGACGGGTTCGGCTACGTGGAGCTGGGCCTGTCCCGCGGCCTCGACGTCGACGTCTTCGCCCCCGGTCTGTCGTTCTTCTTCGACGCGCACATCGACTTCTTCGAGGAGATCGCCAAATTCCGGGCGGCCCGGCGGATCTGGGCCCGGTGGATGCGCGACGTCTACGGCGCCACGACGGACAAGGCGCAGTGGCTGCGCTTCCACACCCAGACGGCCGGGGTCTCGCTGACCGCGCAGCAGCCGTACAACAACGTGGTCCGCACCGCGATCGAGGCGCTCGCGGCCGTGCTGGGCGGGACCAACTCGCTGCACACCAACGCGCTGGACGAGGTGCTCGCGCTGCCGACCCAGAAGGCCGCCGAGATCGCGCTGCGCACCCAGCAGGTGATCATGGAGGAGACCGAGGTCGTCAACGTCGCCGACCCGCTCGGCGGCTCCTGGTACGTCGAGGCGCTCACCGACCGCATCGAGGCGGAGGCCGAGGCGATCTTCGCGAAGATCCGGGACATGGGCTCCGACGGCTCGATGACCTCCGGCATCCTGCGCGGCATCGAGGACGGCTGGTTCATGTCCGAGATCGCCGAGGCCGCCTTCGACTACCAGCGCAAGCTGGAGAAAGGCGAGAAGCGGATCGTCGGGGTGAACTGCCACACGGCCTCCGCCGAGGAGCCCCTGGAGATCCTGCGGGTGAGCCACGAGGTCGAGCGCGAGCAGAACCGCGTCCTGGCCGAGCGCCGCGCGGCCCGCGACCAGGCGGCCGTGGACGCAGCCCTGGCCGCGATGGTCCAGGTGGCCAGGGGGGAGGGCAACATGATCCCCACCATGCTCGACGCGGTCCGCGCTGAGGCCACCCTGGGAGAGATCTGCGACGCCCTCCGCGACGTCTGGGGCGTCTACACCGAACCCGCCCGCTTCTGAGGCTGTGTCGATGGCGACGCCGGCGCGTCGCGGCTCGGGGACTGATGGCGACGCTGCGCACGGCGAGGGGCGCGGATACGGCAGGATTGGTGTCATGAGCCCAGCGGACTTTACTCGACCCGGATCGTTGTACGGTGCCGTGGACCTCGGCGCGCGCAAGCAGGCGCTGGAGGCGCAGGCGAGGCGGGAGGCCGCCGCGCAGGAAACCGGGGGCGCTCCGGCGCAGGTCGTCGATGTCGACGACGCCAACTTCGCGACCGAGGTCGTCGAACGCTCCATGAACAGCCTGGTGCTGCTGGAGCTCACCGTCAGCCGCGCCGAGCAGGCCAGGCAGTACAGCCTGCTGCTGGAGAAACTGACCGCGGAGCACGCGGGCCGGTGGACGCTGGCGCGGGTGGACGTCGAGGTCAGCAGGCAGATCGCCCAGGCCCTGCGGGTGCAGAACGTGCCCGCGCTGTACGCCATCTTCCAGGGGCAGCCGGTCGCGGTCGTTCCCGGCATCGCCACCGAGCCGCAGCTGCGCGACTGGCTCGCCCAGCTGATGGAGGCCCTGGCCCAGTACCTCCCGCCGCCCGGGGAGGGCCCGGAGGGCGGCGCGCGGCCCGAGGAGGCGCCGGTGGATCCGGACATCCTCGACGCGGAACGCGCCATCGACGCCGGCGACCTCGACGGCGCGACGGCGGCGTACGAGCGGCTGCTGGCCCGCTCCCCGAACGACCAGGACGCCAAGCTGGGCCTGGCCGGCCTCGGCCTGATCCGGCGGACCCAGGGCGTCGACCCCGCGGATGTGGAGCGCCGCCTGGGCGATCCCGCCGACATCGAGGCCCAGCTCCTGGCCGCCGACTTCGAGATGCTCTCCGGAGAGGTGGACGCCGCCTTCGACCGTCTCATCGGGGTGGTGCGCAGGACCGCGGGCGAGGGGCGCGACCGGGCCAGGCTGCACCTGCTCGGCCTGTTCGACACGCTCCCGGCGGACGACCCGTCGATCGTCAAGGCCCGCCGGAACCTGGCGTCCGCGCTGTTCTGACCGACGGCCGGAAAGCCGCTCCGACCAGCGGCCGGGAAATGTCATACGGAGACGCCCCGCCGGGCATGAATGCGGTATGCGGGTCGTCACCATCTCCGCGACGTACGGCACCGCCGGCAGTGTGATCGGCCCGGCGGTGGCCGAACGTCTCGGCGTGCCGTTCGTGGACCGGGCGATCCCCGGTGCGGTGGCCCAGGAGCTCGGCTGCACGCTGGAGGAGGCGCTCTCCCACGACGACCGCTCCGAGCACGGGCTGGGCTGGTTGCTGTCGGGGGCCGCGCGGCTGCCGACGGCGACCTTCGGCGGCGTGGACGTCTACCTGCCCGGCGCGATGCCGCTCCCGCCGGAGGACTTCGCCGTCCACACCGAGAACGTGATCAAGAAGGTCGCGCGCGAGCAGGGCGGGGTCATCCTCGGGCGCGGCGGGGCGCTGGTCCTGGCGGACCATCCCGGCGCGCTGCACGTGCGGCTGGACGCCCCGCCCCGCAGGCGGATCCTGCGGACGGCGGCGCTGGCCGGGCTGACCGAGCGCCAGGCCCGCAAGCTGGTGGAGGACAACGACCGGGCGCGGACCGCCTACGTCCGCCACTTCTACCGTGCCGACCCCGCCTCGCCGTACCTCTACCACCTGGTCCTGGACAGCACGGTCATCCCGGTGGACGCCTGCGTGGACCTGATCGTGACGGCGGCGACGGCTCTGGACTGACCGCCGGACTGACCGCCGGACTGACCGCCGGACTGACCGCCGGACTGACCGCCGGACTGACCGCCGGACTGACCGTCCCGGGTGACGCGACGGGGCGAACATTGGCGGGAGGGGCACTAGATTTGGCAGGGTAATCCCGAACCAGGTCGGTCGCGAAGGAGCGGGTTGACTGTGGCCACTGTGCCGAGTGTGTCGTACTCCATCACCGTGCGGCTGGAGGTGCCGGCCGGCGGCAAGGCCGTCAGCCAGCTCACCCACGCCGTCGAGTCCGCCGGGGGCGTGGTCACCGCCCTCGACGTGACCACCGCCGGGCACGAGACCCTGCGCATCGACGTCACGTGCGCCGCCCGTGACACCGACCACGCCCAGGCCATCGTCGACAAGCTCGACGACGTCGAGGGCGTGGTCATCCACAAGGTCTCCGACCGGACCTTCCTCATGCACCTCGGCGGCAAGATCGAGATGAAGTCGAAGGTGCCGCTGCGCAACCGCGACGAGCTCTCCATGGCCTACACGCCCGGTGTCGCCCGGGTCTCCATGGCGATCGCCCGCAACCCCGAGGACGCCCGCCGCCTGACGATCAAGCGCAACAGCGTCGCCGTGGTCACCGACGGCTCGGCCGTGCTCGGCCTGGGCAACATCGGGCCGGCCGCCGCGCTCCCCGTCATGGAGGGCAAGGCCGCGCTGTTCAAACGCTTCGCCGACATCGACGCCTGGCCGATCTGCCTGGACACCCAGGACGTCGACGAGATCGTCCGGGCGGTCCAGCTCATCGCGCCCGGCTTCGGCGGCATCAACCTGGAGGACATCTCCGCGCCGCGCTGCTTCGAGGTGGAGCGGAGGCTCCGGGAGCTGCTGGACATCCCGGTCTTCCACGACGACCAGCACGGCACCGCGATCTGCGTCCTGGCCGCGCTGACCAACGCGCTGCGCGTGGTCGGCAAGGACCTGGCCGGCGTCCGCATCGCCCTCGCCGGAGCCGGCGCGGCCGGTACGGCGGTGCTGCGCCTGCTGCTCGCGGCCGGCGCGCGCAACGTGATCGTCTGTGACTACCGGGGGGCCGTGCACCTCGGGCGCGACGACCTGGACGCCTCGCTCCGGTGGATCGCGGAGCACACCAACACCGAGGGATACTCCGGTGACCTGCGCGGTGCGGTCAAGGGCGCCGACGTCTTCGTGGGGGTGTCCGCCCCCGGCATCCTCAACGGCGACGACATCGCCACCATGGCCGAGGACGCCGTGGTCTTCGCGCTGGCCAATCCGGAGCCGGAGGTCTCGCCCGACGACGCCCGCGAGCACGCGGCCGTGGTCGCCACCGGCCGTTCGGACTACCCCAACCAGATCAACAACGTGCTGGCCTTCCCCGGCGTCTTCCGCGGCCTGCTCGACGCCCAGGCCAGCGTGGTCACCGAGGAGATGCTGCTGGCCGCGGCCCGGGCGCTGGCCGCGGTGGTCACCGCCGAGGAACTCGGCCCGAACTACATCATCCCCAGCGTGTTCCATCCGGACGTGGCGGGCGCCGTCGCGGCGGCCGTGCGCGAGTCGGCCGGCGGCCGGGCGCGCACCGGCATGACCGAGGTGTAGACGGCCCGTATCGGTTCCACCCCCGCGTGCGGACCGGGGCTGGAGGATGATGGAGGAATGGCGGAGGCGATCTACGTCGGCGGGCTGCTCGTGGCGACCCCGAAGCTCGACGACCCGAACTTCCGGCGCTGCGTGGTCCTGATCCTGGAGCATGACGCGACCGGGGGCACCCTCGGGGTGGTGCTCAACCGGCCGAGCGACATCGCGGTGACCGACGTGCTGCCCACCTGGGACGCGCTGGTCACCGGGCCGCCCGTCCTGTTCCAGGGCGGTCCGGTGCAGACCGACAGCGCCCTGGCGCTGGCCGCGGTCCCGAGCGGTCAGGAACCGCTGGGCTGGCGGCGGCTGCACACCGGCATCGCCGCGGTGTCCCGGCTGGGCACCGTCGACCTCGACGCCCCGCCGGAGATCCTCGCCGGTGAGATCGCCCAGATGCGGATCTTCGCCGGGTACGCCGGGTGGACCGCCGGACAGCTGGAGGCCGAGATCGGCGAGGGCGCGTGGTACGTGGTGGACTCCGAGCCCGGAGACACCTTCCACGGCAACCCCGAGTCCCTGTGGCGCGCGGTGCTCCGCCGCCAGCGCGGGGAGCTCGCCTACGTGGCGACCTGCCCCGACGACCCCACGATGAACTGAGCCTCCACCGTCGCCGTCAGACGCGACCGCGATCCCAGCCGGGCCGCAGGGAGCGTTCGGCGAGGGAGAGCATCTGCTCCAGGCGCTCGGCGAAGGCGGACAGGTCCTGGATGCTCTGCGGGTGGCAGGACTCGAAGCCGACGCGTGCCACGGTGGTGAACAGGGAGACCACGAAGTGGGGGAGGAGGTCGTCGGGGGAGGAACCCTCGCGGCGGGCGATCTCGTCGATGAGCCGCCGCTCGTTCTCCATCATCCGGCGCACGCTTCCGGCGAAGAGGGCAGGAGTGGTCTCCACCAGCTCGCGGGACTTGAGGAACCGCGTGACATCGGTCACGTCCCCCTCCTGCAGCTCGGTGAGGACCGCGCGCATGGCGTGGCTGAGCGCGACGAAGGGCGGCTCCTCGGGGGGCCGGTCGGCGAGTTCCCTCAGCATCACCTCCTGCCCGTCGACGGGGAGGGAGAGCGCGACGTCCTCCTTGGTCGCGAAGTAGCGGAAGAACGTCCGCGGTGAGACATCCGCCGCGGCCGCGATCTGGTCGACGGTCGTCGCCTCGTAGCCCTGGGCGCGGAACAGGTCCAGGGCGGCGTCGATGAGTGCCAGCCGTGTCTTCTGCTTCTTGCGCTCACGTAGGCCCGGCCGACTCATGGCTGTCACCTCCTCGCAACGTTGACTTCACAGTCTGCCATAAGGCAGCTTCTGCCTCGTAAAAGAATTTGTCATCTGTCAGAGACTGTCATAAATTACCGGAGCTGACATCCCAAGGTGGGACGTATCAACGTGAATGGGGGACCCTCCATGGCAAATGCCAAGACGGTGGCGGCACCGCCGCCATCCGGCCCGGGCGCATCGTCCAGACAGGGTCATCCCTGGCTCACCCTCTTGGCGGTCTCGCTCGGCGTGATGATGGTGATGCTCGACGGCACGGTCGTCGCCATCGCCAACCCCGTGATCGGCGCCGAGCTCAAGGCGTCCCTGGAAGACCTGCAGTGGGTGACCAGCGGTTACCTCCTGGCGCTCGCGGTGTTCCTGATCACAGCGGGCAAGCTCGGCGACCTGTTCGGGCACAAGCGGGTCTTCGTCATCGGCATCGCCGGCTTCGCGCTCACCTCGCTCGCCATCGGCCTGAGCGACTCCATCGGCATGCTGATCGCCTTCCGCGTCCTGCAGGGCCTGTTCGGCGCGCTGCTCCAGCCCGCCGCCCTCGCCCTGCTCCGCGCCGCCTTCCCGGCCGAGAAGCTCAACATGGCGATCGGCATCTGGGGCGCCACGATCGGCCTGTCCAGCGCGGCCGGCCCCATCGTCGGCGGCCTGCTGGTGGAGAACGTCAACTGGCAGTCGGTGTTCTTCATCAACGTCCCGGTCGGCATCGTCGCACTGGCCGTCGGAATGCTCGTCATCAAGGAGAGCAGGGCCGACTCCCTGTCCAGGGTCGACTGGCTCGGCGTCGTGCTGCTCTCGGGCGCGATGTTCTGCCTCATCTGGGCGATCATCAAGGCTCCCGAGTACGGCTGGGGCGACGTCAAGACCCTCGCCTTCCTCACGGGCGCCGTGGTGATCGGCGGAGCGTTCGTCTGGTGGCAGGGCAGGGTCTCCGAGCCGCTGATCCCGCTCAGCCTCTTCAGGAACCTGTCGGTCTCCGTCGGCACCCTGCTGATGGTCCTGATGGCGTTCTCGATGTTCGGCGCGATGTTCTTCCTCACGTTCTACTTCCAGGGCGTGCACAACCTGTCGCCGCTGGAGGCGGGCATCCGCATGCTCCCGATGAGCGCCGGCATGATCGTCGCCTCGCCGCTGGCGGGCGCTGCGATCAGCAAGTTCGGCCCGAAGCTTCCCATCGCGGCGGGCATGCTGATCACCGCTGTCGCGATGTTCCTCCTGTCCCGCCTGGGGATTGAGGACGGCTACGTGGCCAGCGCGGTCCCGTTCGTGCTGCTCGCCTTCGGCCTCTCGCCGGTCATGGTCGGCGCCACCGAGATCATCGTGGGCAACGCCCCCGAGGAGCTCAGCGGCGTCGCCGGCGGCATGCAGCAGTCGGCGATGCAGGTCGGCGGCTCGCTGGGCACCGCGGTGCTCGGCGCGATCGTCGCGGCCAAGGTGAGCGACGTGCTCCCCGGTTACTGGAGCGCCGCCGGGCTGGCGCAGCTCCCGGCCGAGCAGATGAAGCTCGTCGAACAGGGCGCGAACTTCGCCGAGGCGGGCGCCGCCCCCGGCACGCCCGAGCCGGTGGTCCAGGCGATCACCCGTGTGGTGAACTCCTCCTTCCTGGACGGCATGCACCTCGCCTTCCAGATCAGCACCGGCGTCGCGGTGCTCGCCGCCCTGCTCGCGCTGGTCGTCAAGGCCGGCCGCAAGACCGAGGGCGCCCCGATCCACATGGGCTGAGGTCCGCACGGGCTGAGGTCCGCACGGGCGGACCCCGCCGTCCGCCGTACGGCTCCCGCCATCGCCCGGCGGGAGCCGTACGCGCATGTGAGGGTGGCCGTACCGGCACACAACAGGCCGGTGGGAGACGCCGGAGAAGACCGCGGGGCCCCGGCCGCATAAAATTGTCGGGTGAGCACGAAGATCCTTCCTGAGAGCGACGTCCGGCCGAACCTGTCGCACGGCGACGGCGATCACGAGCGGTTCGCCCACTACGTCGAGAAGAACAAGATCATGGAGAGCGCGCTCACCGGGACGCCGGTGCGCGCACTCTGCGGCAAGGTCTGGGTGCCGAACCGGGACCCGCAGAAGTTCCCGGTGTGCCCCGAGTGCAAGGAGATCTACGAGGGGCTGCCGAAGGGTGGAGACGACGACAAGGAGTGAGTGTGTTGCTCCCGGTTGATTGCCGCCGATGAGGTTACGGTCGGGATGTCGCTGAAGGGCGGCATCCGGCCGGGCCGGGTGATTTATCGGGGGATTCATGTTCGCGCGCCCGTTCGCCGCGGTCTCGGCTGCCGTGGTCTCAACTGCCATGGTCTCGTCATGCCTGTCGTCGGTGGGCGCGTCGCACACCTCGGACGTCGCGTCCGCCTCGCCGTCCGTACCGGCCCCGAAGGCGGCCTCCGCCGTTTCCGGTGAGTGCCCGCAGGCCGCGCGGATCGCGGGCCGGGGGCCGGGCCGGGGTCCCGAGCCGCACGCGCCCGGACCCGCGCAGGTCGCCGAGCTGATCGCCGACCTGGACGCGCGCAGGCCGGCGCTGCGCCTGGCGGACCGGGCGCCGCTCACCATCCCCACCTGGGTACATGTGATCACCGATGGCCCCCGGGGCGCCTCCGACAGCGCCGTGCGCGAGCAGCTGGCCGTGCTCGACGCCGCCTACGGCGGACGGACCGGAGGCGCCGACACCGGCATCCGCTTCCGGCTCGCCGGCCTGACCAGGACGGAGAATCCGGCCTGGTTCCGCGACCCGCTCTCCCACGAGCGGGCGATGAAGCAGATGCGCCGGGGCGGCGCCGAGACGCTCAACCTCTACGTCGCCCAGCTCGGCAGGCTGGTACTCGGCTACTCCACCTACCCGCACCAGTACGCCGACGACCCCGTGCTGGACGGCGTGGTCGTCGACTGGCGCAGCCTGCCGGGCGGTTCGCTGCGCGACTTCGACCGGGGCTACACCGGGGTCCACGAGATCGGCCACTGGCTCGGCCTGCTGCACACCTTCGAGAACGGCTGCCTGGAGCCCGGGGACGCGGTCGCCGACACCCCGCCCGAGGCGCACCCCACCCAGGGCTGCCCGGCGGGAAAGGACACCTGCCCCGGGAACGGCAGGGATCCGATCCACAACTTCATGGACTACTCCGCCGACGCCTGTATGTCGGAGTTCACCGCGGGGCAGTCACTGCGCATGCGAGAGGCCTGGGCCGTGTACCGGGAGACGAATACGGACATTACCCTTGACAGGTGACAGCACCGAAGACGCTTGACGCTCCATACCGACCTCCCCGGATCTTCGGCCCTCGCTACCGGACGGCCTCACTCGGCATCCTGCTGGTCGTCACTCTGATCGCCTTCGAGGGCATGTCCATCGGTGCGGTCATGCCCGCGGCCTCCGCGGATCTCAAAGCGCTCAACCTGTACGGCATGAGCTTCTCGGCGTTCCTGATCGCCGGGCTGTTCGCCAACGTGGCCGCCGGGCTCTGGTCCGACCGGCGGGGGCACGCGGTGCCGTTCCTGCTCGGCGTGGGCCTGTTCACGGCGGGCATGGCGCTGGCGGGCGCGGCCTGGTCCAAGGAGGTGTTCATCGCCTCCCGGGCCGTCCAGGGGCTGGGCGGCGGGTTCGCCATCGTCGCGATCTACGTCATGATCGCCCGGGTCTACGCCCCCGACGCCAGACCCAAGATCTTCGCCGCGCTCTCGGCCGCCTGGGTGCTGCCCGCGTTGATCGGACCCGGTGTCGGCGGGTTCATCGCCGAGACGGTCGGCTGGCGCTGGGTCTTCTACGGAATCGTCCCGCTGGTGATCCCCGCCCTGGTGATGCTGCTGCCCGCGCTGCGCGGCGGCGAGGGCGAGGCGCCCGTCCCCGGCACCGGGCCCCGCTCCAGGCCGGTGCCGATGACCCTGGCGGCGCTGGGGGCGGCGGTCGGCGCCGCGGTACTGCTCTACGGGGCCGACCGGCTGCACACCCACCCGGTGTCCGGCGGGATCACGACCGCGGCGGGGCTGGCCGTACTGGCCGCCGGGCTGCCCCGGCTGCTGCCGCCGAGGGCGCTGCGCTTCGGGCGGGGCCTGCCCACCACGGTCATGATGCGCGGAGTCCTGGGCGGGGCCTTCTTCGGGGTCAACGCCTTCATCCCGCTGGTGCTCCAGGAGGAGTTCGGCTTCGACCTCACCAAGGCGGGGGTCGCGCTCACCGTCGGCGCCCTGGGCTGGAGCAGCGGCTCCTACCTGCAGGCGCGTCATGACTGGGACCGCTCCAGGCTGGTACGGTTCGGCGCCGCCGCGGTCACCGCGGGCATCCTGCTGACCCTGCTCGCGTTCGTCCCAGGGATGACCGGATGGATCATGGCTCCCGCCTGGATGGTCGCCGGGCTCGGCATGGGCGTCGGCATGCCGAGCGTGAGCATCACCACGATGCGCCAGTCGCCCGACGACGAACAGGGCGCGAACTCCGCGGCGCTCCAGGTCATCGACACCCTGGGCAGCTCGCTGACCATCGGCTTCGGCGGCGTGCTGGTCAACCTGATCGGCCATGACGACATCGCCACCGGCTACACCGCGATCGTCGCCATGACGGCGGCCGTGGGGGTGCTCGGGATGGTCGTCGCGGGCCGGATGCGGGACGTCTCCTGACCGGGCCGGCCGTCCGCCCATACCGATGATCGCCTATGGCCGGATCGCCCCCGCGGAGTCATGGTAGGACGGGAAGGCCGTGACCGCCGGGAGGAGGCCCCGTGGACGAACCCCCGCCCCGGGCACGGCCGCCCGCGGCCCCCGGATGGGCCGGGCGGGCGGGGCGGCCCGCGTCGCCCGCCGAGGAGGACCTGCCTCCCTCGGCCCGCTGGTACGGCACACCCGCCGCTCCCTCCCGGCACCGGATCCCCCGCGGTCTCCGCCGTCCCCTGCTCGGCCTGCTCGCCCTGGCGGTGTGCGCCGGGGCCGTCGCGGGCGCCGTCCTCCTGGTGGTCCGGGTGGTGTCCGCACCCCCTCCGCCCGCCCGCGTGGCCGACCCGGCCGCGGGCGTCGGCTACCCCCTGCCCGCCGGATGGCGGCAGGGCGCGCTGCCCCCGGTCACCGGGTTCACCTCGGCGGCGGGGAACGGCCGGGACGTGACGGTGATGGTCAGGCCCGGAGAACCGGCCGCCGACCCGCGTGAGGCCGCCGACCCGCGTGAGGCCGTGACCGGGCTCGCCGACCTGTACAGCAGGCTGCTGCTGCACGGCGACGAGGTGGAGGTCGAGGACGACCGGGCGGTCGCCGCGGGCGGGTGGACCGGGCACAGCCGTACCCTCCGGGCGGAGTACCGCGACGTGGTGAACCGCCCGGCCTATCTGCGTGTGGTGCTTCTCACCGGGCCGGGCGGGGACCCGGTCGTCGTGGTCGCGGTGGCCGAGTCGGACGATCCGCGGGTGCGCGGGGAGATCGACCAGGTGATCGCGGGGATCCGCCGGGAGTGACGGCGGCGCGGCGGGACGGGCGGCGACGCCGGTGCCGTGCGGCGGGCCGTCGTACGGCACCGGGAGGCCCCCGATCCGGAGCGGCCGCCTTGACGGAGATCTCGCATGATCGGCACGTCTTGTCGGTGTCGGCGATTACGCTGGAGCAATTGTGAGTGAGCGAAGCGAGCGAGCCATCAGACACAGCGGTGCCGTGAAGGCCTCGACGGGTCGTCGGGCGAGGAGGGACGGGTGAGCACTTCCGCCGCGTCCCACCTGTCGCCCTCCTACCCCGACAGGGCCGCCTGGGGCACCGCCCCGAAGCTGCGCGCGTGGCAGCAGGAGGCCTTCGACCTCTACTGCAGGCGCGAGCCCCGCGACTTCCTCGCGGTCGCCACGCCGGGCGCGGGCAAGACGACCTTCGCGCTGCGGATCGCGAGCGACCTGCTGTCCCGGGGGGTCGTCCGGGCGGTGACCGTCGTGACCCCCACCGAGCACCTCAAGCGGCAATGGGCGGACGCCGCGGGCCGGGTCGGCATCCCGATCGACCCCGAGTTCAAGAACAGCCAGGGCGCGACCTCGCGCGACTACATCGGCGTGGCGGTCACCTACGCCCAGGTCTCGATGCACCCGGCGCTGCACCGCGCCCGCACCGAGGCGCGCAAGACGCTCATCATCTTCGACGAGATCCACCACGCGGGCGACGCCAAGGCGTGGGGCGACGGCGTGCGGGAGGCGTTCGAGCCCGCCGCCCGGCGCCTGGCGCTGACCGGCACGCCGTTCCGGTCCGACGTCAACCCGATCCCGTTCGTGACCTACGCCGAGGACGGCGAGGGCGTGCGGCGCAGCGTCTCCGACTACTCCTACGGGTACGGCCCGGCGCTGGCCGACGGCGTCGTCCGGCCGGTCATCTTCCTGGCCTACGCCGGTGAGATGCGCTGGCGGACGCGCGCCGGGGACGAGATCGCCGCGACACTCGGCACCCCGCTCACCAAGGACCAGCTCGGCCAGGCGTGGAAGGCCGCGCTCGATCCCAAGGGCGACTGGATCCGGCAGGTGCTGCACGCGGCCGACCGACGCCTGTCGGAGGTGCGCAAGGGCGTGCCCGACGCGGGCGGCCTGGTGATCGCCACCGACCATGAGACGGCCCGCGCCTACGCCCGGCACCTGCGGGCGATCACCGGGGAGGGCGCCACGGTCGTGCTCTCCGACGACCCCGAGGCGTCCAAGAAGATCAAGCAGTTCTCGGCCTCGCAGGACCGCTGGCTGGTCGCGGTCCGGATGGTCTCCGAGGGCGTCGACATCCCCCGCCTGGCCGTCGGGGTCTACGCCACGAGCACCTCGACGCCGCTGTTCTTCGCCCAGGCCGTCGGCCGCTTCGTCCGGGCCCGCAAGCGCGGCGAGTTCGCCTCGGTGTTCCTGCCGTCCGTGCCCAACCTGATGGGCCTGGCCGGGGAGATGGAGGCCGAGCGCGACCACGTGCTCGACCGCAAGCTGCCCGAGGAGGGGCTCGACGACTTCCTCGTCGAGGACGCCAACCGGAAGAAGGACAACCCGGACGTCGTCGGCGACGAGCTGCCGTTCGAGACCCTGGAGGCGGTCGCGACCTTCGACCGGGTGCTGTTCGACGGCGGCGAGTTCGGCGCCGCGGCCGAGCCCGGCTCACCGGAGGAGGAGGACTTCCTCGGCCTGCCCGGCCTGCTGGAGCCCGACCAGGTCCGGACCCTGCTGAGCAAGCGCCAGTCCGAGCAGCTCAAGGCCAAACGGAAGGCGCCCGAGCCCGGGGAGTCCCGGCTCGCCCCGCACGAGCAGCTCGCCAACCTCCGCCGGGAGCTCAACGGCCTGGTCGGCGCGTGGAACCACCGCACCGGCCAGCCGCACGGCGTCATCCACGCCGAGCTCCGCCGCGCCTGCGGCGGCCCCGCCATCGCGCAGGCCACCGCCGAGCAGGTCCAGGAGCGGATCGACAAGATCCGGGCCTGGGCCACCCAGCGCTCCCGCTGACCGGGCCGGGTCAGCGCAGGGCGACGGGTCAGCGCAGGGCGATGGGGCGGCCGGTGCGGCCGTCGACGGTGGTGAGACCGGCCCCGCCGGGCAGCGGCGGGGCGATGCGGACCCGCGCGGACGCCACTCCGTCCGACACGGTCACCGGGACCGTGCGGGCACCGGGGGACGGGGGACCGTCCGGCCCTCCGGACAACCACACCTTGATCCGGTGGTTCCGGTGGCGGAGGACGACGCTCGCGGTCGCGCACTCGTCCGGCGCGGCCGTCCAGGAGAGGGTCACGGCCCGGACCCCGTTCTCGCGCGTGATCAGCTCCGCCCGCTCGGGAACGGGAGGCCGGCCGAGGCAGGGGACCGCCGTCCCGGTGAACGGCGCGGAGCCCATGGAGCCGATGGAGTCCCCGGAGCCGATGGGGTCCGTGGAGCCCGCGGAGCCCGGCGCGGGCTGGGCGAGCGGCGTCCGGGGCCGGGCTCCGGCGTCGAGCCAGATCGTGGCCGCCTCCAGCCCCGTGAGCGCGAGCAGCGCGCCCGCCCGGGTCAGGCCGCGGCCCCGGACCAGGAACCACAGGCACGCAGGGGCCAGGACCAACCACAGGACGCCGAGCAGGAGCATGGGGTCACCACCGCGAGTATGAGGATGTCGACTGTCCGTCATACTCCGGTCGCGACGCGCGGTGGCCCCGTTTGCCGCTTGATTGACGGCGGCTGGCCGATCGGATACCCGGCCCGGGGGCGGGCGTGCCCCGCGGATCCTCCGTGCCGCCGCGATCGGCGCGGCGGAGGTCCGGGAGACATCCTCGACGGACGACCGGGAGACACCCTCAACGGACGACCGGGGCGCCGGCCAGGACGACCCCGGCGGAGTCGAGCTCGGCGAGGGCCGCCTCGGTGGTCTCGCGGGCGACACCGGCCGTCAGGTCCAGCGGCACCCGGACGGCCAGGCCGTTCTGGACCGCGTCCAGCGCGGTGGCGCGCACACAGTGGTCGGTGGCGATGCCGACGACGTCCACGGCGTGCACCCCCCGCGCGGCGAGCCATTCGCCCAGGCCGGTCCCGTCGGGGGAGGAGCCCTCGAAGCCGCTGTAGGCGGCCGAGTGGGCGCCCTTGCTGAACACCTCCTCGACGCGGCCGGTGTCGAAGGCGGGGTGGAACTCGGCGCCGGGGGTCCCGGCCACGCAGTGCGCGGGCCAGGAGAGCACGAAGTCGGGTTCAGCGGCGAAGTGGTCGCCGGGATCGATGTGGTAGTCACGGGTGGCCACGACGTGGTCGTACCCGTGCGAGGCGACGTGCCGGGAGATCGCGGCGGCGACCTCGGCGCCGCCGTTCACCGCGAGGCTGCCGCCCTCGCAGAAGTCGTTCTGGACATCGACGATGATCAGCGCGGTTGCCATGGGCTCAGTCAAACACGGTCGGCAGCGCCACGTCGCCCCGGGAGAGCTGGTGGGCGACGGCCGGGAGCTCCGCGAAGGCGCGGCGGTGCCGGGCGCGGGCGTCGGCCAGGCTCTCCCGTCCCACGATCTCGCCGTCGCGGACCAGCTCGGCCTGGAGCGGGCGGGCCCCGTCCGGGGCGGTACCGGAGGTGAGGACCAGCTCGGCGACCGCCGTACCGTTCTCGTCGAGCTCGCGGAACGCCTCCTTGCGGCCACCCCGGCTCGGCTTGCCCACCGACTTCTTGGCCACCGGGCGCATGACGCCGGAGGCGTCCTCGCGGGCGACGAGCTTGTAGACGAGCGCCGCGGTGGGTGAGCCCGAACCGGTGACCAGGGAGGTTCCGACGCCGTAGCCGTCCACCGGGGCGGCGGCCAGAGCCGCGATGGCGTGCTCGTCGAGGTCGCTGGTGACCAGGATGCGGGTACGGTGCGCGCCCAGCGCGTCGAGCTGCGCGCGCACCTCGTGGGCCGCCTCGGTCAGGTCGCCGGAGTCGAGCCGGACCGCGCCCAGCTCCGGTCCGGCGAGCTCCACCGCGGTCCGCACGGCCTGCGCCACGTCGTAGGTGTCCACCAGGAGCGTGGTGCCCGTGCCGAGCGCGGCGAGCTGGGCCTCGAACGCCTGCTCCTCCGAGTCGTGCAGGAGCGTGAACGCGTGGGCCGCGGTCCCCGTGGTGGGCAGGCCGTACACGCGGCCGGCCATCAGGTTCGAGGTGGCGGCGAACCCGGCCAGGTAGGCGGCGCGGGCGGCGGACAGCGCGGCCATCTCGTGGGTGCGCCGCGAGCCCATCTCGATGAGGGGCCGCTCCCCGGCGGCGTGGACCATCCGGGAGGCCGCGGTGGCGATGGCGCAGTCGTGGTTGAAGATCGACAGGATCAGCGTCTCCAGGAGTACGGCCTCGGCGAACGTGCCCTCCACGGTCATGATGGGGGAACCGGGGAAGTAGCACTCGCCCTCGCGGTAGCCGTACACCCGGCCGGAGAACCGGTAGGAGGCCAGGAAGTCCAGGGTGGGGTCGTCCACCACCCGGTTGTCCCGGAGGAAGGCGAGCTCCTCCTCACCGAACCGGAAGCGCTCCAGCGCGTCCAGCACCCGGCCGGTCCCGGCCACCACCCCGTACCGCCGGGCCCCGGGGAGCCGCCGGGCGAACACCTCGAACACCGCCCGTCGCGAGGCGGCGCCGCTCCGCAGCGCGGCCTGCACCATCGTCAGCTCATAGTGATCTGTCAGCAACGCCGCGCTCATGGTCATCGTCACGAGTCGAAGACTAAGCCCGGCGTAGGGCAGACTGGGGATGTGGGTAGCACTGCTCCGACGGAGGTCGAGCGTCCATCGATGGATGTCCGGCCCGATCTGCCGTGGCTGACCGTTGTCTGGAACGATCCGGTCAACCTGATGTCATATGTCACGTATGTCTTCCAGACCGTCTTCGGCTACTCCCGGGAGAAGGCAGAGAAGCTGATGCTCGACGTGCACCACAAGGGCAAGGCCGTGGTCTCCAGCGGCACACGCGAGGAGATGGAGCGCGACGTTCAGATCATGCACTCCTACGGCCTGTGGGCCACCGTGCAGAAGCAGTCGTGAACCCCGGGGGCGGAGACCGTGGCGGGAACGGCGGCGAAGGGAACGCGGTGAGCGGCGGGCGAGGGCCGGTGGGCGGCCGATGAGCAGCGGGTTCAAGCCGGGGCCCGGAGGCGGGGTGATCGCCCGCTTCGACGCGGCGGAGATCTCGGTCCTGAGGTCGCTGCTGTCGCAGATCCTCGAACTGGTCGAGCCGGGCCCGACCGGCGACGACCCGCTGGAGCGCGCCCTCGGCATCGGCCCGTCCGAGCAGCCCACCGATCCGGTGCTGGCCCGGCTGTTCCCCTCGGCCTACGAGGACCACGAGCAGTCGGCGGAATTCCGCCGCTACACCGAGGCGACCCTGCGCGAGGGCAAGCGGGCCGACGCGCGGACCATGCTCGACAGCGCCCTGCCGGGCGAGGTGGAGCTCACCCAGGAGCAGGCGCAGGCGTGGATGCGGGCGCTGAACGACGTGCGGCTCGCGCTCGGCACCCGGCTGGAGGTGGACGAGGAGGTCCACGACGAGATCGCCGCGATGGCCGAGGACGACCCCCGCTATCCGGCGTACGTCACCTACGACTGGCTGACCTACCTCCAGGACACCCTGGTCCGCGCCCTCTGGTAGGCCCTTTGGTAGCTTCCAGACATGTTGACGATCTCGCAGGAACTGGTTGAGAAGATCATCGCGCACGCCCGGGCGGACCACCCGGACGAGGCCTGTGGAGTGATCGCGGGCCCCGAGGGTTCGGACACCCCCGTCCGGTTCATTCCGATGGAGAACGCCGAGCGTTCGCCCACCTTCTACCGGTTCGACTCCATGGAACAGCTCCGGGTCTGGCGCGAGATGGACGACCGGGACGAGGAGCCGGTGGTCATCTACCACTCCCACACCTCCACCGAGGCATACCCCTCGCGCACCGACATCAGCTACGCCTCCGAGCCGAACGCCCACTACGTGCTGGTCTCCACCCGCGAGGAGCTGGAGGAGAACGTGGAGCTGCGGTCCTACCGCATCGTCGACGGGGTGGTGACCGAGGAGGAGGTCACGATCACGCAGGTGTGATGCCCGGCGCCCGGGTGTGATGTCCGGCGCCCGGGTGTGATGTCCGGCACGTGATACGGCCGTGGGAGACAAGAATCCGATTGGGTAAACTGACCGTCATGCAGACCTCCGATCCGACCCACGAGGACGTCGCGTGCGCGCGTCCCGGTGCCCGGGTCCGGCGGGCGGGTCTCGCACCCGTGCAGAACTTCCTGTTCGGGCACACCCCCTTCTCCGTCGTCTACGACTGTCGCTGACCGGCGGTCCTGGAATCCTCTCTCTCCCCCCGGTGTTCTGATCCGGTGGGCGATCCCCCGACGACATAAGGAGACTGACCCGCGATGGCCATCGAGGTTCGCATTCCGACCATCCTGCGCACCTACACCGACGGCGCGAAGGCCGTGGACGCGCAGGGCGCCACGCTGCAGGAGCTGATCGGTGATCTGGAGTCCCGCCACCCGGGCCTGCAGGAGCGCCTGGTCGACCAGGGCGCGCTGCGCCGCTTCGTGAACGTCTACCTGAACGACGAGGACGTCCGTTTCCTCGGCGGCCTGGAGACCCCGGTGTCCGACGGCGACACCGTGACCGTGCTGCCCGCCGTGGCCGGCGGCTCCCGCTGACAGGGCGTGGAGAGCATTTCCCCATGCGTTTCGAATCGCTGATCGACTCGGTCGGCCGCACCCCCCTGGTCGGCCTGCCCCGCCTGTCGCCCTCCGGGGACGTGCGGGTCTGGGCCAAGCTCGAGGACCGCAACCCGACCGGCTCGATCAAGGACCGGCCCGCGCTCTGGATGATCGAGCAGGCCGAGAAGGACGGGCTGCTCCGGCCCGGCTGCACGATCCTGGAGCCCACCAGCGGCAACACCGGCATCTCGCTGGCGATGTCCGCCAAGCTCAAGGGCTACAAGCTGATCTGCGTGATGCCGGAGAACACCTCCGAGGAGCGCCGTCAGCTGCTGCGCATGTGGGGAGCGGAGATCATCTCCTCCCCGGCGGCGGGCGGCTCCAACGAGGCGGTCCGGGTGGCCAAGGGCCTCGCCGCCGAGAACCCGTCCTGGGTGATGCTCTACCAGTACGGCAACCCCGCCAACTGGCGTTCCCACTACGAGACGACCGGGCCGGAGATCCTGGCGGACCTGCCGACGGTCACCCACTTCGTCGCCGGTCTCGGCACCACCGGCACCCTGATGGGCGTCGGCCGGTTCCTGCGCGAGCAGGTCCCCGACGTCAAGATCGTCGCGGCCGAGCCGCGCTACGGCGAGCTGGTCTACGGCCTGCGCAACGTGGACGAGGGGTTCATCCCCGAGCTCTACGACCCCGAGGTGCTGACCACGCGCTTCTCCGTCTCCTCCGGGGACGCCCTGCGCAGGACACGGGAGCTGCTGGCCGCCGAGGGCATCTTCGCCGGCGTCTCCACCGGGGCCGCGCTGCACGCGGCCCTCGGCATGGCGGCCAAGGCGGTCAAGGCCGGGGAACGGGCCGACATCGTGTTCGTGGTGGCGGACGGCGGCTGGAAGTACCTGTCCACCGGCGCCTACGAGGGCACTCTGGACGAGGCCGAGGAGCGGCTGGAAGGGCAGCTCTGGGCCTGAGCCCGGCATCCCCGCCGAAGACCCGGGCCGACCCCGGGCCGGCGCACGGACGAAAAGGGGGCGGGCGCCCCGTCGGGACGCCCGCCCTCTTCGTGTTTGCGGCCCCACCGTCGGTGGGCCCCATCCGTCAGTTGAACAGCAGCCGCATGGAGAAGTCCGCGTTGCCGCCGTCCTGGGAGCCGCTGATGCCGACGGCCCGCAGGACCTGGAGATTGGCCTTCTCGTCGCCCTGGAGGTTCTCGAGGTAGAACTTCTCGATCTTGTCGAGGTCCACGTAGGCGGCGAAGGTCGCGTCGGCGGCGTTCGGGACGGCGAGCTGGAAGCTCTCGCTGTCGGCCAGGCTGCCGTCCTTGGCGAGCTCGGCCGCGTAGGCCTGGTCGCTGGCCAGGACGAGGACGCCGTCGCCGGGCACCTTGGCGATCTGCGGGACGGCGGTCCCGCTGTCGGCGAGGAACTTCTCGATCTTGCCGACGACCTCCTGGGCCTTGGCCGGGTCGGTGGCGATCCGCGCGCCGAACTTGGGCGCGTTGGCGTCGAGGCCGTTGGAGTCCAGGGCCAGGGTGAGGTTGGTGCCGAGCAGGGTCTGCAGGTCGGCGGGGAGCGCCAGACCGTACTTCTGCTGGGCCTGGTCGACGAACTGCTGGAAGGTCTGGTCGCCGCCCTGACCGGCCATCTTCGTCAGCTCGGCCCACTGCTTGCTGATCGCCTCGCCGAGTCCGGAGACGGAGACCGCCGCGGCGGTGGAGGCCGGCAGGTCGCCGATCCGGGAGGGCTCGGCGTCGCCCATGCCGAGGTCCTGGGCGCCACGGGTGACGCCGGCGATCTCGACGTAGTTGCCGTCGAAGCGGAGCGCCGCGGCCACGCGGACGTTCTTGATCTTGGCGAGGGTGGCCGGGTCCTGGCTGGCCAGGTCGGGGACGAGCTCGGCGACCTTGCCCGCGTCCATCCAGAGGGACAGGACGCCGGGCTCGCCGAGGTCGCTCTGGTCGGCGGTGAAGTTGGCGTTCTCCGACAGCGGCGCGGCGGTGACGGCCTTGTCGGCCTCGGCCTGGGTCGGGGTGATCAGCGCGTAGTCCTCACGGAACGCGATGCCGTACTTCTCCCCGCCCATCAGCTTGGCGATCCCGGCCTTGGCCTTGTCCTGGTCGGTGACCTGGACGGCGACCACGATGCCGGGCTCCTCGCCGCTCTTGGCCGGCGGGAGGAAGGCCGCGCCGACGCGGGAGCCGAGCCACGGCTCGATGTCGGCGGCGTAGTCCACCTTGCTCAGGTCCTCATTGTCCTTCTTGACCATGTCGAAGAAGGACTTGCGCGGGTCGTCGCCGGTGAAGGAGTCCTTGGTGACGGTGAACTTCTTGGCGATCTCGTACAGCGCCAGCTTCTGGTTCGCGGCCGGGTCGAGGTCGATCCGGGCGTAACCGAAGGCGGTCCCGGGGAGCACCTGCTCGGGCTGGGTGCCGCCACCGCTGAGCAGGTTGACCGCGTAGTACCCGCCGCCGCCCAGCAGGGCCACCACGAGCGCGGAGACCACCGCGATGACCCAGCCCTTGCCGCCCTTGCGCCGGGGTGCGGCGGGCGGCTGCCCGGAGCCCAGGAAGTCGGGGCCGCTCTGCTGCCATCCGGGCTGCTGGTTGTAGGCCTGCTGGCCGTACGCCTGCTGCCCGTAGGGCTGCTGGGGCTGCTGGCCGTAGGGCTGCTGTGCCTGCTGACCGTAGGGGGAGGACTGCTGGCCGTACGCATGCTGCCCGTAGGGCTGCTGGGGCTGCTGGCCGTAGGGCTGCTGCGCCTGCTGACCGTAGGGGGAGGAAGGCTGCTGGTATCCGCCCTGCTGGGGGTGTCCGGGCTGGCCCTGCGGGTAGCCGCCGCCCTGGGACGGATAGCCCCCCGGCTGGGGGTAGGCCTGGGTGTGCGGCTGGTCGTGCTGCTGCGCACCCTCGTTCCGACGGTAAGCGATCGTCCGGTCGGGCTGCGCGCCCGGCGGGGGGAACTGGTCGGGGGGATTGTTGGCAGACATGCTCACTCACAATGTGGACTTCGCGGATAGGAAGAAGCTAGTGCATGTTTCTAGCGAACGACTTGCAACGAACTAACTGTGCGCTTGGGGCGTCTAATGGGGAATCGCCCCTGCTTCTAGCCCCCATGAGGATATGTGGCGCATAGCACCTAGGAAGGGGAAAGAAGGGTAAAGTCTAACCACTAGAATAAGGTTCGGTACGGTGTTCCGGAGACATGCCCGGATCCGGACCCGGGCGGGAGGACGCGGCGGCCGTACGGCGCCGCAGCCGTCCCCGCCGCCGGACAGCGCGAGCCAGTGGGGAGCAGATGACGAAGTTCGACGAGGCGACGCAGGCGATCCGGGTGGACGAGACCACCTACGACGTGTGCCTGGATCCCGGCTACTCCATCGGCGGGCCGCTCAACGGCGGTTACCTGATGGCCGCGATCCTGCGCGCCGTCGTGGACGCCTCCCCGCACGAGCACCCGGTGACCACCAGCGCGCAGTTCCTGCGCGCGCCCCAGCCGGGACCGGCCCGGGTACGGCTGGAGCAGATCAAGACCGGCCGCACCGCGACGATGACCCGCGCCACCCTCGTCCAGGGCGACAAGTCCTTCATCGAGACGCTGGTCACCACCGCCACCCTCGCCGACGTGACCCCCGAGTGGACGGACCGGCCGTCGGCCGCCATGCCGCCCGTCGGGGAGTGCGTCAAGCTGCCCGACCCCAAGCCCGAGTCGAACATGACGTTCAACGCCCAGATCGACATGGCGTTCGACCCGCCCACCATCGGCTGGCTCACCGGCAACCCCACCGGCCGCCCCGAGAGCCGCGCCTACTTCCGGATGGCCGAGCCGCAGGACCCCGATCCCTACGTCCTCGCCCTGGCGGTGGACGCGCTTCCGCCGGTGGTCTTCTCCGCCGGAGCCCGCGGCTGGGCCCCGACCGTGGACCTCACCTGGCACCTGCGCGCGCTGCCCGCCCCCGGCTGGCTCACCCTCCTGGGCAGCGGCCGGATGATCAGCGACGGCTGGTTCGACGAGGAGGTCGAGGTCTGGGACTCCGCCGGCCGGCTCGTCGCCCAGTCCCGTCAGCTGGCCCGCGTCGGCCGGGGCTGAACCCGCCGCCCGCGGCGCCGTCACCCCTGTGGCGCCACGCCATGTGATCGGCGCAACAGGGGTTGTGAGGATTCTTACCGTGAGCGTTCTTCCCAGGTCGCCTACCCTTGGGAACCGTGTCGCAAGCGAGTATCGGAATCTTTGACAGTGGCGTGGGCGGCCTCACGGTGGCCAGGGCGATCATCGACCAGCTTCCCAGCGAGTCGATCTTCTACGTGGCCGACACCGCGCGGCAGCCGTACGGACCCAAGTCCATCGCGCAGGTGCGCTCCTACGCCCTGGAGGTGATGGACCACCTCGTCGAGCACGACGTCAAAATGCTGGTGATCGCCTGCAACAGCGCGAGCGCGGCGGTGCTCCGCGACGCCCGGGAGCGTTACGACGTGCCGGTCGTGGAGGTGATTCAGCCGGCGACCCGCCGGGCCGTGCGGGCCACCCGCAACGGCCGGGTCGGGGTCATCGGGACCAGGGCCACCATCGAGTCGATGGCGTACCAGGACGCCTTCGCCGCCGCGCCCGACATCCGCCTGACCGGGGTGGCCGCACCCCGGCTGGTGGAGTTCGTCGAGCGCGGCGAGACGATGAGCGACGAGCTCATCGACGTCATCCGCGAATACCTGGAGCCCGTACTGAGCGACGGCTGCGACACACTCATCCTGGGCTGCACCCACTACCCTCTGCTCACCGGCGCCATCTCCTACGTCGCGGGTGACGGTGTCACCTTGGTGTCCAGCGCGGACGAGACCGCCAAGGACGTCTTCCGGATCCTGCATGACCGAGGCCTGGCCGCCACCCCCGGCACGCCCCGGCACATGTTCCGCACCACCGGGGACACCGGACTCTTCGCCCAGCTGGGACGGAGGTTCCTCGGCCCGGAGATCCAGGCGGTCGAGCTCGCGGAGCTCCCGGAGCTCGCGGAACTCGCGGCGGCGGGAGGCGCCGCGGGCAACGGGCAGCATCCCTGATCCCGCCTCGGCCGCGAGGGGGCGAGCCGAGGCGTAGCGCCGTACGACAACAGGGCGCGGGGTCACCAGCGCCCGAGCGCGACGCGTGGCGTCGCACCGAACAGGAGGCCGCCGTGAAATTGACGATCGTCGGGTGCTCGGGAAGCTTCCCCGGTCCGGACAGTCCCTCATCCTGCTACCTGCTGGAGGCCGAGGGCTTCCGCATGCTGATCGACTTCGGCAGCGGCGCGCTGGGCGCGCTCCAGCGGCACATCGGCCTCTACGACGTGGACGCCATCTGCCTGTCCCACCTGCACGCCGACCACTGCCTGGACCTGTGCCCCTACCACGTGGTGCGCACCTACTCCCCGGACGGCCCGTTCAGGAAGATCCCGGTCTACGCGCCCGCCGACGCCTCCCGGCGCCTGGCCGCCGCCTACGGCATGCCCGAGGAGCCGGGACTGGAGACGGCCTTCGACTTCGTACGGCTCACGCCCGGCGTCTTCGAGGTCGGGCCCTTCGCGGTGGCCGCCGCCCGGGTGAACCACCCGGTCGAGACCTACGGGTTCCGGATCTCCCACGGCGGCCGGTCGGTGGCCTACTCCGGGGACACCGGGGAGTCCGGCGAGCTGGTCAGGCTTGCGGCCGGAGCCGACGTGATGTTGTGCGAGGCGTCCTACCTCGACGAGCCGGACCTCCCGCGCAACCTGCACCTCAACGGCCGGCAGGCCGCCGAGCACGCCGCCAAGGCGGCCGCGGACACCCTGGTGCTGACCCACCTCGTCCCCTGGTACGACAAGAACCGCATCCTCGAAGACGCCTCCCGGGGCGGTTTCGGCGGGCGCGTCGAGCTGGCGCGGAGCGGGGCGGTATATGACCTAGGGTGATTCCCATGGCTCGTGCAGACGGACGTACTCCCGATCAACTCCGCCCGGTGACCATCACCCGGGGCTGGCTCGCCCACGCCGAGGGTTCGGTGCTCGTCGAGTTCGGCGGCACCAAGGTGCTGTGCGCCGCCTCGGTCCAGGACAGCGTGCCACGCTGGCGCAAGGGCAGCGGCCAGGGCTGGGTGACCGCCGAGTACGCCATGCTGCCGCGGGCCACCAACACCCGCAACGACCGCGAGTCGGTACGCGGCAAGATCGGCGGCCGGACGCACGAGATCTCCCGCCTGATCGGCCGGTCCCTGCGGGCCTGCGTCGACTACAGGCTCCTGGGCGAGAACTCCGTCCTGATCGACTGCGACGTGCTCCAGGCCGACGGCGGCACCCGGACCGCCGCCATCACCGGCGCGTACGTCGCGCTGGCCGACGCGATCCGCTGGATGCGGGAGCGGAAGATGTGCAAGGGCGACCCCCTGATCGGTTCGGTCGCCGCGGTCTCGGTCGGGGTCGTCGGCTCCGTCCCGCTCCTCGACCTCTGCTACACCGAGGACGTCGCCGCCGAGACGGACATGAACGTCGTGATGACCGGCTCGGGGGAGTTCGTCGAGGTCCAGGGCACCGCCGAGGGCAAGCCGTTCAACCGGGGCGCGCTCGACCAGCTGCTCGACCTCGGCATCGCCGGCTGCGCCGAGCTGACCCGCCTGCAGAAGGAGGCGCTCGCGTGAACGAGCGGACCGGCGGGCACGGCGGGTACGGCGGGCGCGAGGACACGGCGCCCGCCCGGGCCGTTCTGGCCACGCGGAACGGCGGGAAGATCACCGAGCTCCGTCGCATCCTGGCCGAGGCCGCGGTGCCGGTGGAGATCGTGGGCCTGGAGGAGTTCCCGGAGATCGGCGACGTCCCCGAGACCGGCCTGACCTTCGCCGAGAACGCCCTGCTGAAGGCGCACGCGGTCGCCCGTGCGTCGGGGCTGCCCGCGATCGCCGACGACTCCGGGCTGTGCGTGGACGCGCTGAACGGCATGCCGGGCATCTTCTCGGCCCGCTGGTCCGGCACGCACGGCGACGACAAGGCGAACCTGGATCTGCTGCTGGCCCAGGTCTCCGACGTGCCCGAGCCGCACCGGGGGGCGCACTTCGCGTGCGCGGCGGCGCTGGCCCTGCCGTCGGGGGAGGAGCGGGTGACCGAGGGCGCGCTCCGCGGCGTGATCATCCGTGCCCCGCGCGGGACCGGCGGCTTCGGCTATGACCCGATCTTCGTCCCGGAGGGTGAGCACCGGACGACCGCCGAGCTGGCGCCCGCCGAGAAGGACGCCATCAGCCACCGGGGCCGCGCCTTCCGCGCGCTCGCCCCGATCCTGGCCGAGCTGCTCGGCTGACCCGCCCGCGTCCGAGTACCCGACCGATCCGCTCGTCTGACGCACTCGCCTGATGCGCTCGGCTGGCGTGCCCGGCCGGCGTGCCCGACCGGCGTAATCAGCGCGTAAGAACCTCCACGCCCCGGCGGGCGTAGCGTCTGGAGCATGGAGAGCTACAGGGGCGTGCCCGCGTGGGCCGCGGCACTGGTCGGGCTGGTCACGGGGGCGGTGGCGCTCGGGGTGTCGTGGCTGGTCGCCGGGTTCGTGAGGGCCTCGGCCTTCCCTGTTCTCACGGTGGGCGACGCCCTCGTCGACCTGTCCCCGTCCTGGCTGAAGGAATGGGCCATCAGGACCTTCGGCGAGGCCGACAAGGCCGTCCTGCTCTCCGGCGTCCTCGTGGTCCTCGCCGCTCTCGCCGCCGGCACCGGGATCCTGGCCTCCCGCGATCTCCGGTACGGCCACGCCGCCCTGGCGGCCCTGGGCGCGATCGGCCTCGCCGCCGCGCTGACCCGTCCCGAGGCGGGCCCGGCCGACGCCCTCCCGGTCCTGGCAGGCGTCGCCGCAGGCATGGTGTCCCTCTCCCGGCTGGTCCGCCCCAGGACCGTCCGCCGCTCCGCCGCCTCCGGCCCGGACGCCCCCCGCCCCTGGTTCGGCCTGGGGACGGAGACCGGGCCCACCGCGCCGCGGTCCGTGGAGGAGGCGGGAACCGAGCCGGAGGCGAGGACGCCGGGCGGCGTGGCGGCGCCGCCGGTCATGCGGGCCGGGGAGGACCTCCGCTCCTTCGACCGGCGCGGGCTGCTGACCGGTCTGCTCGGCGGGGTGGTCGTGGCCGGGGCCACCGGCGTGGCGGGACGGCTGCTGTCCGGCAGCGCCGAGGTGGACGCGGCCCGCGTCGGGGTGGCGCTGCCGCCGCCCGCGCTCCCGGCCAGGCCGGTCCCCGCCGGGAGCGACCTCAAGATCAGAGGACTGTCGCCCTTCTTCACCCCCAACCGGGACTTCTACCGGGTGGACACCGCTCTCATCGTCCCCAGAGTCGACCCCGGCGACTGGACCCTGAAGATCCACGGCATGGTCGACCGGCCGGTCGAGCTGACCTTCGCCGACCTGATGAAACGGCCGCTGGTGGAGGCCGACGTCACCCTCTGCTGCGTCTCCAACGAGGTCGGCGGGCCGTACATCGGCAACGCCCGCTGGCTCGGCGCCCGCCTGGCAGACATCCTGCGCGAGGCGGGCGTCCACAGGGACGCCGACATGCTTCTGAGCGTCTCCGCCGACGGCTGGACCTGCGGCACCCCGGCCGACGTCGTCATGGACGGCCGGGACGCCCTCCTGGCGATCGCGATGAACGGCGAGGCGCTCCCCGTCGACCACGGCTTCCCCGCCCGGCAGGTCGTGCCGGGTCTGTACGGCTACGTCTCGGCGACCAAGTGGGTGACGGAGATCAAGGTCACCCGGTTCGACCGGGACGAGGCCTACTGGACGCCCCGGGGCTGGGCGGCCAAAGGGCCGATCAAGACGCAGTCGCGCATCGACCTGCCGAAAGCCGGGGCGAACCTCCGGCCGGGCCGTACGGTGATCGCCGGTGTGGCCTGGGCGCAGCACAAGGGGGTGGACGCGGTCGAGGTCCGCGTCGACGAGGGGAAGTGGCGGCAGGCGAGGCTGGCGGAGGCGCCCACGGCCGACACCTGGCGCCAGTGGGTGCTCGACGACTGGGACGCCACCCCGGGCAGGCACACCATCCAGGTGCGGGCCACCGACGCGACCGGCTACACCCAGACCTCCGCGGTGGCCCCGGTCGCCCCCGACGGCGCCACCGGCTGGCACACCGTCGAGGTCACGGTCGGCTGAGGCCCGTACCCGGCCCGGCGAGAACCGACCGCCGTACCGGTTCGGGGCCCGCCCGGAGGCGAGGACCGGTCCGCCGGGCCGGTCCTCCGCTCGGGGGCCCGCCCGGAGCGGCGGACCACAGGGGAGGACCGCTTCCCCCTTGATCTGGTCAACTCCCGGCGCCGCGCAGGTGAGCGCCCCTACCATCGAGGTGCGGCACGGATGGGCAAGGGGGGATTCGTGTGACGCGATGGTTTCTGCCTGCGGGGAGTTACAACCCGGTCGTGACCTCGGACGGGAAACGCTGGCGCGACTTCGAGCTGGAGGCCCCGGCCTCGGTGGTCGTGGCCGCGCCCCGGGAGCCCGAGCGGGGGCCGTGGCGTCCCTCCGGCCTCGACCGGTGCCGGCCGTACGGCATGCCGGGCGGCCTGGCGCGACCGGAGCCCCAGGCGCAGACGGACATCGAGCGGGCCGTGCCGGTCGACGACCGGGGAGAGCCGCGGCGCTTCCCCGACCCGCGCGGCATGTGGATCAGGCTGATCAACGGATCCGGCGTGGCCGACGACCCGTTCCGCGCCACCAACGCCATGGACTGCGCCCTGGCCACCCTGGCCACCTGGTACGGCGTGCCGACCGCCGCCGCGCCCCGCTACCCGGAGTACGACCGGATCGGCAAGCCGTTGCTCTCCGGGGAGACCGGCGGTCCGGCACGGGCCGAGCGCTGGCTGGGGCACCGCCTGCAGCACATCGGCCAGGGCCGCTACGCCTACACCCTCGTCGCCCAGCGGCTCCTGGGCGGCGGTCACGGCTCCGCCGCGCTCCTGGTCACCCGCTGGCCCAGCGGCGGCAGCCACGCCTGGAACGCGGTCAACTCCGGCGGCGAGGTCATCTGGATCGACGCCCAGCGGGGTCACATGGCGGTCGAGCCGCCCTACGAGTCCGTGACCGGGCTCTTCGCTGTGATCATCGACAGGGAGGGGGGCCGGCTGTGAACCTCGAACAGGCGAGGGCCGTCGCGGAGGAGTACTTCAACGGCGTCCGCCCCCTCGACTCCGCCCTGGAGGTCGGGATCTACGCCTTCAAGGAGGGCTACGTCGCCTGGTCGCGGGACTTCGAGCCCGACGACCCCGCCGCGCTGCCCGACACCGTCGGCGCCGCGTGCATCGTGATCGACAAGGCCAGCGGCGAGGTCGCCGTCCGCCCCCTCCTCAACCCCGAGACCGTCGCGGACCAGTGGCCGGGGCGCCGCCCCCGGTAGACGACCGGCCAGGAACAGCCGCCCACAAACGACCGGCCATGAAATGACCGGCCATGAAACGACCGGCGGCCGGGGCGCCGCCCCCGATGGGTCGGAGCCGACAGACGTCAGCCCCTCCCCGGGACGCCCCGGCCGCTCATCGCGGTCCCGTCCGGATCAGCCGGCGGCCAGCGAGTCGACGATGGAGGCGCGGGCCGCCCTGCGCGCGGGCAGCACCGCTGCCAGCACCCCGGCCAGGCCGGACAGCGCCACGAACGCCAGGACCTGCCCGGCCGGGAGCTGGAAGATCACGCCGGTGGTCATCGTGCTCGTCGCGGCCCAGCCGAACACCACGCCGAGCGCCACGCCGACCAGGGCGCCGATGACGCCCAGCACCAGCGCCTCGACCGACAACATCCGGCGCAGCTGCGGCCGGGTCAGGCCCAGCGCCCGCAGCAGGGCCGACTCGCGGGTGCGCTCGTGGACCGAGAGCGACAGCGTGTTGGCGATGCCCAGCAGCGAGATGAGGACCGCCAGGCCGAGCAGGCCCGTGATGATCATCAGCATCATGTCGAGCGCCTCGTCGAACTCGCCCCGCAGCTCGGTGGAGCTGATGACCATCGCCGTCGGGTACGGCTGCGCCGCCGCCTCCACCGCCTTGCGGGCGTTCTCCTCGGCCACGCCGTCCTTGACGTTGGCGAAGATCGCGCCGTCGTCGAGCGCGCCGAAGTAGCGGTCGAAATCCCCGTGCGGGACGGTCACCTCGGGGATCAGCGCGTCGGCCTCGGAGAACAGGGCCACCACCGTGAGCCGCACCTCGCCGTCCTTCGTGGTCGTCACCGGGAGCGCGTCCCCGACCTTGACGCCCAGAGCCTTCGCCGCCTCGTCGCCGACGGCCACCGTGCCGGGCTTTAGATCGCCGAAGGAGCCGGTCGTGGCCTTCGGACTGAACCCCGCGGCGGGGGTGAAGGTGCCGACCTCGAACTCGTTCCCCTTGGCGCCGGCCTTCGCGTCGGTGCGGCGCAGCGCCACCACCGAGGCCAGCTCGGGCCGGGTCCGCAGGTCCTCGGCCAGGGCACGCGGGAAGCTGCCCTCATCGCCCTGGACCTGGACCATGTAGTCGACCGGGAACTGCTCGTCGAGCTTGGCGCCGTAGGTGGCGCGCATCGTCGAGGTGAGCACCGAGATCAGCGTCATCAGCGCCACGCCGACGGTGAGCGCTACGGTCGTGGTCGCCGACCGCTTGGGGTTGCGGCGGGAGTTGTCCACCGCCAGCCTGCCGGGGACTCCGAAGAGCCGGCGCGGCACCCACCCGGCGACCGCGCTGAGCGGCTTGACCATCACCGGCCCGAGGATCAGCACCCCCAGGAAGGTGACGGCCCCGCCGGCCATGGCCATGAAGAGCTCGCTCTCGCCGGGGCCCGTGCTCACCGCGAAGGCCGTCACACCCGCCCCGGCCGCCAGGAACAGGCCGGCGAACACCAGCCGCAGCACCCCGGCCCGGAAGGTGTTCTCCTCCACCTGCGAGCGCAGCGCGGCGATCGGGGCGACCCTGGTGGCCGCCCGCGCCGGCAGCAGCGCCGCCACCACGGTGACCACGATGCCCAGCACCATGCCGACGGCGACGGTGCGCGGCGCCAGCGCCACGCCCTCGGTGGGAACCTCCAGCCCGGTCCGGCTGATCACCGCCAGCGCACCGGCCCCCAGCCCCAGCCCGGTCAGCAGGCCGAGCACCGAGGAGACCAGGCCGACCACCGCCGACTCCAGCACGACGGAGCCGAACACCTGCTTGCGGGTGGCCCCGATGCAGCGCAGCAGCGCCATCTCCCGGGTCCGCTGGGCGACGAGGATGTTGAACGTGTTGTAGATCACCAGCGCCGCGACGAACATCGCGACGAAGCCGAACAGCAGCAGACCCAGGGTCAGGACCTTGGTGTCCGCGCCGTTGGCCTTGGCCAGGTCCTCGGCGTAGCGCTTGCCCGTCTTGACCTCCACGCCGGAGCCCACGGCCGCGGAGACGGAGCCGCGAAGCGTCTCGGCCGGCACGCCCTCGGCGGCGGCCACGTCGATCTCCCGGAAGCCCTTCTGGCCGGTCATCTTCGCCGCGGTCTCGGCGGTGAAGCCGACCGCTCCGTAGTAGGCCAGCTCCTGGTCGAGCCCCACGTCGAACAACCCGACCAAGGTGAACTCGTGCTTGGCGCCCTCGGAGTCCAGCACCGTGACGGTGTCACCGACCGCGAACCCGCGCGTCTTGGCGGTGTTGGCGTCCAGTACGGCCTCCGCCGGCTTCTCCGGCGCCGTGCCGCTGGTGATCTCGGTCCGGTTGAGCCTGCCCTTCAGGATCGAGACGGCCGCGGTCGGGTAGTCGCCCACCGCCTTGCCGTCCTTGCCGATCAGCGGCGCCGAGCCCCGAACGACGCCCTGGACGTCCGCGACACCTTCGACCTCGCGGATCTTCTCCAGCAGGTCCGCCGGGACGGCGGGCTCGTCGCTCGTCTCCCCGGGCAGCACCACGACGTCGATCTTGTCCGCCGCCGCGGAGAACTTCCGCGAGAAACCCGTCTCGATGGTGTCGGTGAGCACGAACGTGCCCGCGATGAAGCCCACCCCCAGAGTGATGGCCAGGGAGGTGAGCAGCAGACGCAGCTTGTGCGCCCGCAGCCCGGCCAGAGTCGTCTTCAGCAACTCAGGCCTCCAGCTTCATCAGGGTGTCGAGCACCGACTGCGGGGTCGGCTGCACCAGCTCGTTGACCAGCAGGCCGTCCCGGAGGAACACCACCCGGTCCGCGTACGCCGCCGCGACCGGGTCGTGGGTGACCATCACGATCGTCTGGCCCAGCTCCCGAACCGACGTCCGCAGGAACGACAGCACCTCGGCGCCGCTGCGCGAGTCCAGGTTCCCGGTCGGCTCGTCGGCGAAGATGACCTGCGGCTTGCTGATCAGCGCCCGCGCCACCGCCACCCGCTGCTGCTGCCCGCCCGACAGCTCGGTCGGCTTGTGCGCCAGCCGGTCACGCAACCCCACCGTCTCCACGACCCGGTCGAACAGCACCTGGTCGGCCTGGCGGCCGGAGATCTCCAGTGGGAGCCGGATGTTCTGCTCGGCCGTCAGCGTCGGCAGCAGGTTGAACGCCTGGAAGATGAAGCCGATCCGCTCCCGGCGCAGCAGGGTGAGCTGCTTGTCGCCGAGCCCGGTCAGCTCCACGTCACCGATGTGCACCTGCCCGCCGGTGACCGTGTCCAGCCCGGCCAGGCAGTGCATCAGCGTGGACTTCCCGGACCCCGACGGACCCATGATCGCCGTGAATGCCCCGGTGGCGAAGGTGATGTCCACCCCCCGGAGGGCGTGCACGGCCGCGTCCCCCTGGCCGTAGACCTTGGTCAGCCCCCTGGCGACCACGGCGGGTGCCGAGTTCCCCCGCGCGTTCCACGCGCCGACCTCTCCGGTGATGGTCACGTCGATCTCTCCTTGGAACAGATCCGCTCTTCTGACACCGAAAACGCTATTGCCAGGCAAAACGCGATCCATCGGACTCGTGGACGGACTTCTCCTCACCCGAAGGGTCGGCCCCGCGGGAACCGTGAGACCAGCGAGGTAGATCCCTCTCATCCCTTTGGCCGACCCGCCCCACGACGAAAGTGGGCCGGACCTGCCGGAGCGCACCGGATCGGCCGCGGATCAGATCAGCCCGCACCGGCGGCACCTGTCCCGCCTGCGCAGGTAGTAGCCGGCGGTCGCGACACTCAGCGCCACCGCCCAGAGCGGCCAGTACGCGATCGGACTGGCCAGCCAGTCGGCCGGGTCCGCCCAGTCGGTGACGCGCACGGCCGTGGCGCCGGCCGAGGCCAGGGCGACCGAGACCACAGAGGCGAAGACGACCGGGAACATGAGGGGCACCGGCCTGCCGGCCAGCCCGATCACCCAGCGCGGCCAGACCTCGCCCCAGCGCTGCGCCAGCCCGAGCGTGAGCACGCCGCCGAGCGCGGCCAGCGTCGCCAGCCCGGCCCCGGCCCAGACCAGTCCCGACTCGTGCAGCCAGCGCAGTTCCTCCGCGGAGAACAGCAGCGGGATCTCCAGCGCCCACGCCCACCGGACCACGGCGTAGAAGAGCGGGATGACGAAGGCGACATAGGCCGCCCGGCGGCCCCAGCGCGCCGCCGAGGCCGGGTCCGTCCAGGAGGCGGCCCCGTCGTTCGATCGGCCGCAGCTCTCGCAGCGGTCACCGGTACGCCGCTGGAACGCCAGCGCCGCGGCCGTCCACAGCACCCCGCCGGTCGTGCAGATCAGCAGGTTCAGCACCGGCCACGGCAGCGCGGTCGCGAAGTAGTCCGCATCGGGCCAGCCCCAGGGCAACCCGACGAGGAAGATCGGCGCATACGCCAGCGCGACCAGGCCCCGCTGGTCGGGGACGAGCACGACCAGGGTGAAGGCGGCGGCCCACGCCAGGACCAGCGCCACGGCCCGCAGCGGGCCGCGCAGCCGTACCCTCGCCATGACCAGGGCCAGCACCGCGCCCGAGGCCCCCAGCGCCGCGATGACGGGCGCGGTCCCCGCCGCGGTCGCGGAACCGAGCAGCGACTCCTCCCGGGCACCGGGGACGTCGCCCTCCCCGAAGGGGAACCCCCTCCCGTCCAGCGCCCACCACAGCCCGAGAGCGCCGTAGAAGAGCGACCAGAGGCCCGCCGCGTAGACCGCCCAGCGCGGCCAGCGGGCCGTCGTCCGGACGATCGCCGTACCCCCGGCTCCCGTATCCGTGTGTGCCGTATTCCCGGGTGTCGTGCCCCCGGGTGTCGTGCCCCCGGGTGTCGTACGGCCGGGTGTCGTCCCCCCGGATGACCTGTCCATGGGTGTCGTGTCCATGGGTTCAGCGTGGGCCGCGGGCGGGTGCGCGGCCCATCTGCCGTTCGGCGGATCCCGCGCCTCCACCGCCACCCCTGACCCGCCGTTCGGCGGATCCCCCCGCCGGGTCTTCCCTCTACAGTCGGGATCATGGATGTGATCGCGGCCCTGCCGGCGCTGGCCGCCCTGACCGCACTCGCCGCGGCCTTCTTCGCGCCGGGAGTGCCCGCCGCACACGCGGCGGAGACGGCGGGGACCGTGTCGATTATGGTCACCGCCTCCTACCCGCTGCTGGGACGGCAGGCCGACGGCGGCCTCTGGATGATGGCCGAGACACCTCCGCTCCTCGCGCTCGTCCTGGTGGCGGCCCGGCGCGCCCCGGCCCGCAGGGCCGTCCTCTCGGCGGGGCTGCCCGGCGCGGCGGTCGCCCTGATGCTCGTGCGCGTCATGTGGCCCGGCGAGCCGTCCCTGATGATCGGAGGATGCGCGGGATGGTCCCTCCTGTCGATCGCCGCGGCCGGAACCGGCCTCTACCTGCGCTCCCTCGACACCGCCGGGCACCGTGCGGTGACCGAGGCCAGACGGGCACAGCGCCTCGCGCTCGCCCGCGACCTGCACGACTACGTCGCCCACGACCTCAGCGGAATCCTCGTCCAGGCACAGGCCGCCCGGATGGTGTCCGGCCCTTTGCCGCCCCCGGTCGCCGACGCGCTGCGCCGCATCGAGGAGGCCGGCCAGCGGGCCCTGGCCTCCATGGACCGGACCGTGGAGATGCTCCACGACCGGCCGGACGCCGGTGACGACCACCGCCTGCCCGGCATCGAAAGCCTGGAGAGCCTGGTCGGCGGATTCTCGCCGCCGGCGAGCCTGACCGTGACGCCCGGCCTCGACCTGCCACGAGAGACGTCCGCCACCGTCTACCGTGTGGTGACCGAGGCGCTCACCAACGTGCGCAGGCATGCCGGAGCGGCGACCCGCGTGGCCGTCGAGGTCACCGCGGGGGGCGGGGCCGTACGGGTACGGATCACCGACGACGGAGGACGCCGGTCCGGAACGACCGACCAGGACGGATCGGGCAGAGACGGATCCCTCGGCGGCGGATCCCTCGGCGGCGGATCCGGAAGGGGCGGGTTCGGACTGATCGGCCTGTCCGAGCGCGTCGGGGTCCTGGGCGGCTCCCTGACGGCGGGCCCCACCCGGGACGGATGGCACGTAACCGCCGTCCTGCCCGCGGAGACCGTGCCCGATGTCACCCTGCCCGCGGAGATCGTGCCCGATGTCACCCTGCCCTCGGAGGCGACGCCATGACCACCCGGATCCTCCTCGCCGACGACCAGGAGGACGTGCGCGTCGGCTTCCGCCTCATCCTCGACTCCCAACCCGACATGACCGTCGTGGCCGAGGCCGCCGACGGGCGGAGCGCGGTCGACCAGGCCCGCCACCTCCGCCCCGACGTGGTCCTCGCCGACATCCGCATGCCCCGCCTGGACGGCCTGGAGGTCACCAGGATCCTGGCCGCCGAGACACGGGTCATCGTGGTGACCACCTTCGACCTCGACGAATACGTCCACACGGCACTGCGCAACGGAGCCTGCGGATTCCTGCTGAAACGATCAGGCCCCACCCTGCTCATCGAGGCCGTCCGCGCCGCCATGGCCGGAGACACACTGATCAGCCCCCAGATCACCGTCCGGCTCCTGCAGCGCCTGGGCGTCCCCGCCGAACCGGGCCCGCCTCTCGCCGAACCGCTGACCGGCCGCGAACTGGAGATCGCCCGCCTCGTCGCCCGAGGCGGAACGAACGCCGACATCGCCGCCGAACTGGTGATCAGTCCCGGAACGGTGAAGACCCACATCGCCAACATCCAGCGCAAGACCGGCGCCGCCAACCGCGTCGGAATCGCCGCCTGGGCATGGAGCTCAGGCCACATGGACTGACCGTGCCCCCCGGCCGCGCCGCGGCCTAACCCGCCGAATGCGGAACGACCAACCCCGACTCGTAGGCGTACACGACCGCTTGAGTCCGATCCCGCAACCCCAGCTTCGCCAGGACCCGGCCCAGATGCGTCTTCACCGTCGCCTCAGCCAGATCCAGCCGAGTGGCGATCTCCATATTGGACAGCCCCCGCGCCACGAGCACCAGCACCTCCCGCTCCCGCGCGGTCAACCCCGACAACGCCGGCGGCTCCACCCCGCCCGGCGAGGGCAGATGAACCGAGAAACGCTCCAGCAACCGCCGTGTCGTGCTCGGCGCCACCACCGAATCCCCGTTGTGCACCGACCGGATGGCACTGACCAGATCCGCCGGAGGCACGTCCTTCAACAGGAACCCCGACGCCCCCGCCTTCAACGCGGCGAAAGCGTACTCGTCCAGATCGAAGGTGGTCAGGATCAACACCTTCGGCCGTCCACCCCGCGCGCAGATCGACCGCGTCGCCTCCACCCCGTCCATGACCGGCATACGCACGTCCATCAACACGACGTCCACCTCGGCCGAACCCACCGCCTCGACTGCGGCCCGCCCGTCGGCGGCCTCCGCCACGACCTCGATGTCCGGCTGCGCGCCGAGCACCATGCGGAACCCCGTCCGCAGCAACTCCTGATCATCGACCAGCATCACCCGGATCACCGGCCACTCACGCTCCCACCCGCCGACACATCCGCACCCATCCCATCACGCCGCACGATCGGCCCCCAGCTCACCCACCGGCAACCGCGCCACCACCCCGAACCCGCCCCCCGGCCGCGGCCCCGCCTGCACCGTCCCGCCGAACACCGCCGCCCGCTCCCGCATCCCCACCAGGCCATGACCACCCGGCCGCGACTGCGCCGCCGCCCCCCGGCCGTCATCGGAGACCCGCACCACCAGCTCACGCACGCCGTACTCCAACTCCACCGACGCCGCACTCCCCGGACCACCATGCTTGAGCGTGTTGGTCAACGCCTCCTGGACGATCCGGTACACCGTCAGCTGCTCGCCCTCCGGAAGCTCCACCGGATCACCCACCACCCGGAACTCCACCGGCAACCCCGACGACCGCACCCGCGCCACCAGGTCATCCAGCTCCGCCAGACTCGGCTGCGGCGCGTAATCCTCCGCCTCGCCGCCATCGGCCCGCAGCACCCCCACCATCCGGCGCATCTCCGCCAGCGCCCGCCGGCCCGTCGCCGAAATGGTCCGCACCGCCTGCCGCGCCAGCTCCGGATCACCCTCGATCGCGTACGCCGCCCCGTCCGCCTGAACGATCATCACGCTCACGTTGTGCGCCACCACGTCGTGCAGCTCCCGCGCGATCCGCGCCCGCTCCTCCGCCGCCGCCAGCCGCGCCCGCTGATCCCGCTCCCGCTCCGCCCGCTCGGCCCGCTCCTCCAGGCCCTCCAGATAACGCCGCCGCGTGTTGGCGTAGATCCCCGAGATCCAGATCGCCACCACGAACACCGACGTACTCGCCCACGTCTCGAAATCCGGATCCTCCGTGATCCGCCCGAACGCCAGCGCCAGCCCCAGCTCCGTCACCAGACCCGCCACGACCGCCCACCGCGCCGAACACAACGACGCCACGGTGTACATCGCCACCAGCACCGCGAGATTGAACGGAGTCGGCTCCACCCCCAGGCACCACTGCACGAAACTGATCCCCGAGACTGCCGCGAACACCCCCCGGGGCCACCGCCGCCGCCAGAACAGCGGCACCACCAGCACCACGCCCAGCACCGCGTACCACCAGAGCGGAGCCCCGCCCGTGAACCCGGGCATCGTCATATACAGACCCAGAAAAAGCAGGCAGAGACCCACAAACGGCGCCAACCACAGCGCGCTCACAACCCCCGCATGGCGCCGACCCCAGGCGCGAAATCTGCCGAACACACCATCCACCCTACGTATCCGCAGATCAGAGCCCTTCCCCCGTAAGGGGGAGACGCGCCTACGACCCAAGTCGCACACCGAGAACCGCTTACACCGCCCTTACGCCCCCTACGGCACCATCATTACGGGGAACACCCTTCTGGGTGAGTAAAGGGAGAATGTTTGTGACAGCGGATCACAACGACGCCGGGCCGCGCGGCGCAGAAGACGCCCCGCGCGCCCCGGCGGTCCCCAACCGCCCCCACAGCCGCTGACCAGGCGGCACTCTCCAGATCTCTCTCGAAGATCTCTCCCGGCCGGCGACAGGTCTGGCGACTCTCAGGTCGGCCCGCCACTCCCGGCCCCTGGAACGGCACTCCACGGCTCCGCACCCGCCTCGCCCCCGGACGCGGCATAGTCGTCTCGCATGGCCTTCTCCCGGAGCAGGCCGAGCGCCTCTCCTATCACGGCGGAGCGCGATGCGGAATTATTTCGGAAAATATAGTCCCTGAGGAAGAAATCATCCTGAGGGGAAATGGTCACGCTGGTCGTCACCGATCTGAGGGTGACCGCACGATTTATCTCTCGCTCGTGGGGTTGGCGGGACTCGAACCCGCGCTTTACGCCACCTAAAGACGTCGCCTCTGCCGCTGGGCTACAACCCCTTTTCTTGCCTGCGAAATTCTCTGTCTGTGAATGACAGTTAGGGCAGAGAAAGCGCAGGTTCTTTATTCTGTTGTCCAGCCAGTCGCCGCTGACGTGATCAATGTGCAGGGTCAAGGGCTGTCCTTGCCAGACACCCTCGATCTTACATCCCGCGCAATGGTACGGCATCCCCGATTCGATCAGGGCGCGCCTGAGACGTGCGGGGGAGGGGCGTGGGCTTCCCTCTGGTAGGACGACCAGTATCTGTGCGGGACGTCGACGCCGTGGCGAGGGTTTGCCCTTGTTGGAGGGGACCCTGCGGAAGTGGGAGGTGTCGATCTTGAAGCGCTTCAGCTGGCGGCTGATGTGAGCGTGGTTGCCGCCCGCGATGGTGATGCCGAGGCGGCGCAGGACGTCGGCGATGCTGTGGGAGTCGGCGGCGGCCTCCGCCAGCATCTCGGGGGTGTATTTGTACTTTGTTGCCATGCCCCAAGCCTATGGAGGGGGTCCGACAATTCTTGGGGCACTGGCAAAATGCATTAAATGGTGGGAACGGGGTATTCAGTCGATTCCGAGTTCGCGGCGGAGGCGGGCGACGTGGCCGGTGGCCTTCACGTTGTAGAGGGATTTCTCGATTTTTCCGTCGGGGTCGATGACGAAGGTGGAGCGGATGACGCCGAGGGTGGTCTTGCCGTACATCGTCTTCTCGCCGTAGACGCCGTAGGCGTTGTGGACCTCCAGGCCGGGGTCGGAGAGCAGCGGGAAGGTGAGGGCGTCGTGCTCGGCGAATTTGGCGAGCTTGGCCGGGGTGTCCTTGGAGACGCCGAGGACGGCGATGCCCGCGGCGGCCAGTGAGTCGAGGCTGTCGCGGAAGTCGCAGGCCTGCTTGGTGCAGCCGGGGGTCATGGCGGCGGGGTAGAAGTAGAGGATGACGCGCCGGCCGCGGTAGGTGTCCAGGGACACGGTGGTTCCGTCGGCGGCCGGGAGGGTGAAGTCCGGGGCGGCGTCGCCTGGTTCGAGTTTCATGGTTCTCCTCGGTGGAACGGTTCGGGGTCAACTTACCGGCCTGTCCGGAGTGTCGCCGGGGGGTGGGACCTGACAGACTGATCAATGTCAAGGGTTGCGAGAGGAGAGTCATGGCGGACACCGATCCCGCGGAGCTGGAGCGGCGGATCGAGCGCTCGCGCGCGGAGTTGGCCCGGACGGTTGACGCCATCGCGGACAGGGTGAGTCCCAAGAACGTCGCGCGGCGGACCGTTGCCCGGGCGGAGGCGAACGCGAAGGAGTTCGTCTTCTCCCTGGGGGAGAGGATCGGGGACGTGGTGGGGGTCAATTCTCGCCCGGCCAAGCTGGAGGACGAGTCCGACGATCTGTGGGCGGACGAGCAGCCGGGGCTGGCGCCGGTGCTGATCGGCGTGGGCGCGGTGCTGGTGGTGGGGGCGGCGGTCATGCTCTGGCGGCGCCGCCGCCGGTGATGGCGCGCCGTCGCGCCGATGACGGTGTGTCGTCGCCGGCGGCGGCGCGCCGTCCCGGGTGAGGGGGCTTCGCGGCGCCGGTGGCCCCGGTGGCGTGCGGTCCCGGTGCCGTGTTCCCGCGAGGGTCGTTCCTTTTATAGGAAGGTACGGCCCTCGCCGCGGTAGGTGGGGACCTCCTCGACGACCTTGTCGCCCTCGATGAGGTGGAGGGTGGCGAAGCGTTCGCAGAGTTCGCCGGCTTTGGCGTGGCGGAACCAGACGCGGTCGCCGACGCGCAGGTCCTCGGCGGCCTGGCCGGTGAGGGGGGTCTGGACTTCTCCGGCGCCTTCGTCGGGGGCGTAGCGCAGGCCGGGCGGGAGGTAGGGCTGGGGGAGACGGTGGGGTCCGGGCGGGCCGGAGGCGACGTAGCCGCCGCCGAGGACGGTGACGGTTCCGGGGGCGGGGCGGCGGACCACGGGGAGGGCGAACAGGGCGGCGGGGCGGCCGGTGAAGTCGCGGTAGAAGTCGAAGAGGCGGGGGTGGAAGAAGCCGGATCCGGCGGCGATCTCGGTGACGGCCTTCTCGCGGGTGGTGCTGCCGATGCTGCCGGTGCCGCCGCCGTTGACGAACTCCAGGTCGGTGACCTGGCGGACGGCCTGGACGATGCGGCCTCTGCGCATGACGAGTTCGCGGCGGGACAGGCTCTGCATCCAGCGGATGGCGGGGGTGAGGGCGGATCTGCCCGGCGGGTCGTCGCCGACTCCGGCGATCTGGGCTTCGTAGGCCATGAGGCCGGTGAGGCGGAGGCCGGGGCGTTTGGCGGTGTCGGCGGCGAGGTCGGCGGCCTGGTCGGCTTCGCGGACGGGGGAGCGGAGGGCGCCTGCCCGGAATCTGCCGCCGAGGGCGAGGTATCCGGCGTCGATGTCGAGGCAGATCCGGAGCTCGTGGCGGTCGCGGACGCCGGAGACGGCGGATTCGATGAAGTCGAGGTGTTCGGGGCGGTCGATCGTGATGGTGATCTCCCGGGCGGCGCGGGGGTCGGCGGCCAGCTGGGCGAGGGCGGTCCGGTCGGCGGTGGGGTAGGCCACGAGCACGTCGCGCAGGCCGGTGGAGACGAGCCAGAGGGCTTCGGGAAGGGTGAAGGCCATGATCCCGGTGAAGCCGTCCATGTCGAGGATGCGGGTGAGGACGGGCCGGGAGCGGATGGACTTGCTGGCGACCCGGATGGGTTTGCCGTGGGCGCGCCGGGTCATGGCGGTGGCGTTCGCGTGCAGGGCTGCGAGGTCGAGCACGGCGAAGGGGGGTTCCAGGTGCGCGGTGGCCCGGTCGTAGCGCTGGCGGTCGTCCATGGGGGAAGGATAACCCCGCCCGTCCTAACGTGAGTACTGCTCACATTTGTGGACGCCGGTAAATTCTCCCGCCACGACGGGTCCGGGGTCGGGCAAGTGGCGGAGCCGCGTCCCGCCCCGGAGTACCGGTGACCGCTACACCTGACCGGGTGATGACTACTCTCCAGGGAAGCCTGGCGGGCACGGCGAGCCCTTCGGTGGGGGAACGCCCGCGTGCGATCCGCCGCAGGTCGGTACGGCTGCTCCGGCCGGATCGGGGGCCGGCGGGGGTGACGGCGGCACTGGTCGTCTCCGTCACGCTGTCGGCGTCGGCGGGGACGACGGTCGGGTTGCTGACGGGCTCGCCCTTCGGGCTGGTGCCGTACCAGAAGCTCGCCTCCGGAGTCGGGGCGCTGAGCTGGTCGGATCCCGCAGTGGTCGCCGTGACGCTGTTCATGATGATGGCGGGCGTGCTGCTGGTGGTGCTCGCCGCGGTCCCCGGGCGGACCCGGCTGGTGCCGCTGGAGACGAACGATCCGCTGACGGTGATCGGCCTGACCCGGTCGGGGCTCCGCCGTACGCTGCGGGGCGCGGCCGAGTCGGTGGACGGGGTGCAGCGGGCTCGGGTCCGCCTGCGGGCGCGGCAGGTCGAGGTCATCGTGATCACCGGCGAGGAGCGGGCCGGGCCGCTGCTCCGGCAGGTGGGCACGGCGGTCGGGGACCGGCTGGCGAGCGTGGGGGCGATGTACGGCGGCGAGGTCGTGGTCCGGCTGCGCGGGCGGGTGAACTGATGAAGCCGTACCTGGGCAACCGGATCGGCCTGGCCGTCACCGGGACCGTGCTGGCGGGGGCCGGGCTCTACGGTTTCCTGCGGGGACAGGAGCAGGTGTCCGGCCGGTCGGGCGTGGAGCCGATCCTCGACCCGGGGTTGCCCGCCCGGCTGGCCGACGACCCGTGGGCGGGGTGGCTGGTGGCGCTAGTACTTGTAGTACTGACGCTGATGACCATGTGGTGGCTGCTGCGCTCCCTGGGCTGGGGGCGGTGGGGGAGCCGCAGCGGGACCGGGACCGCGATGCTGGGGGTCGCCCTTAAAGAAGTCGAAGGACTCAGCCGGATCCGGGTCAGATCGGTGGAGGGCGACCGGGTCCGGATCGCGGTGAGCTGCGGTCCCTCGGCCGACATCGGCAGGCTCGTGACGCGGGTGAACAAGGACGCCGTCCACAAGGTCCGCCGGGCGCTTGGGGACGAGGCGCTGGGGGCGCTCGTCCGCCTGCACGTCCGGCGCCGCTGAGGCGGAGAACGTCGCCGAGGCCGCCGTGGGCGCCTCCTCCGGCGGGAGCATCCACGGGCTTCGCTCCGCCGTCCAGGACTCCTCCGGCGGCCAGGGATCGTCCGGCCGCGGTCTCCTCGGCCCGCCCGTCTCGGGCTCCGAGGGGTCCGAGGGGTCCGAGGGCTCCGCGGGCTCGCCGGGCTCCGCGGAGTCGGAGAGGCCGCGGGGCTCGCGCACACCGAAGGCCAGCCCCGCCGCCAGGCAGGCGAGGGGGACGGCGGGGACCACGTAGCGGTGGTCGAAGGCCGCGATGAACGGCGGCAGCACGACCAGCATGGTGGCGGCCGCCCACGGCAGCAGCGCCGCGCCGCCGAGGGCCGGGCCGCCCGGCCCCCGCGGGTTCTCCCGGGAGGGGCGCTCGCGGTGGGCTCCCTCCGTCCGGCGGGGACGGCGGACGCCGAAGGGGCCTTCGACGGAGACGCGCAGGCGGGTGAGGACGCCGATCAGGCCGATGAGGAGGATGACGCCGAAGAAGGGGCCGCGGAGGAAAGCGTTCTCCTGGTAGGCGCGCAGCCAGCTCGCGTACGGCTCGACAGTACGGACGTCACCGGGCTCCCCCTGGTAGGCGGTGACGAGTTCCCCGGCGGTACGGCCCCGGCTGGCGGGGCCGTCCGGCAGGGGACCCGGGGTGGCGGGGAAGACGTAGGCGCTCTGGTCGCCCTCGGTCGGGTAGACGCGGCGGGTCCAGTCGAAGATGTGGGCCACGTCGGTCAGGCCGGCCCGGAGGAAGTCCGCGGGCTGGGCCATGATGGCCTGCGTGGCGAAGTCCCCGGCGAGCGCGTCGCGTTCGGCCCACTCGCCTTTGATCTTGTTGAAGGGGGAGTCGCCGCCCCAGATGTAGACCGGCGGCGGCTTGCGCTCGCTCAGCGGTTCGGTGGGGCAGAGCGCGGCCTCCGGCCCGATGGGGAGGATCTTCGCGCAGTCGGCGAAGGTCATCGTACGCGCCCACAGGAAGGCGTTGCCCCGGGTGAGCCCGTAGGTGCCGTGCTCGGACTCGAACCAGACGGCGTACCCGCCGAAGGTGATCGCGCTCGCCGTCGCGGTGGCGACCACCGCCCTCCACCCGGCCCGGCGGATCACCAGGCAGACCAGTACGACGGCGATCAGCGGCAGCCCGATGGTCCGGGTGACGGTGGCCGCGGCCAGCAGGAACCCGGCGAGCAGGGCGACCCGGGCGGCGGGCCGCCGCCGCCACAGCAGCAGCGTCACCGCCAGCACCGCGAGGAACTGGAAGAGCAGGTCCGCCATGACGAGGTGCTCAAGCTGGATCTGGTGGGCGTCCAGCAGGACGGGGAGCGCGGCGAGCGTCGCGCCCCATCCCGGCAGCCCGGCCAGGCGGCGCAGCAGGAGATAGACGCAGACGGCGACGGCCAGCCCCATCAGGTGCTGGACCACCACCACGGCCTGGACGCTCTGCAGCGGGCTCAGCGACCACAGGAACAGCGAGTAGCCGGAGGGACGCGACTCCAGGGGCCGGACGTCGAGGGCGGCGCCCAGGTAGGCGAAGGAGTCGGCCCAGAACCACAGGGCGGGGCGGTACCCCAGCACGGCCAGGACCCGCAGCGCGCCGCCGATCAGCAGCGCGACCGTGAACAACCAGTGCCTGCGGAGGAAGCGGCCCACCGGACGGATTCCCGTTGTCACCGAGACCTCCTGACCTTCCTGAACAAGTCACAAACGATAACGGCAGGAGCGTGTGCTCTTGCACGGGATCGTGGACTTTCATAGGGGGTGTTATGGAACCGCCGGCCCGGGATCAACGCTCCGCGCCGGCGGTCCGGGATCAGCGCTCCGAGCCGGTGGTCCGGGGTCAGCACTCGATGACGTTGACGGCCAGGCCGCCGCGGCTCGTCTCCTTGTACTTGTCCAGCATGTCGCGGCCGGTGTCACGCATCGTCTTGATCGCCTTGTCGAGCGAGACGAAGTGGCGGCCGTCGCCGCGCAGCGCCATCCGGGCGGCGGTGACGGCCTTGACCGAGGCCACCGCGTTGCGCTCGATGCACGGGATCTGCACCAGGCCGCCGATCGGATCGCAGGTCAGCCCCAGATTGTGCTCGATGCCGATCTCGGCGGCGTTCTCCACCTGCTCGGGGGTGCCGCCCAGCACCTCGGTGAGCCCGGCGGCGGCCATCGAGCAGGCCGAGCCGACCTCGCCCTGGCAGCCGACCTCGGCGCCGGAGATGGAGGCGTTCTCCTTGAACAGCACGCCGACCGCCCCGGCGGTCAGCAGGAAGCGGACCACGCCGTCGTCGTCGGCGCTGCGGACGAACCGGTCGTAGTAGGTGAGCACGGCCGGGATGATGCCCGCCGCGCCGTTGGTGGGAGCGGTGACGATCCGGCCGCCGGCGGCGTTCTCCTCGTTGACGGCGATGGCGAACAGCGAGATCCAGTCCACGATCTGCAGGGAGTCCTTCTCCGGGGCCTCGGCCTGCAGCTGACGGTGGAGCTGGTGGGCGCGCCTGCGCACCTTCAGCCCGCCGGGGAGCACGCCCTCCTTGGTGATCCCGCGGCTCACGCACTCCGACATGACCTGCCACAGGTGCAGCAGCCCGGCGCGGATCTCGGCCTCGGTACGGCCGAAGGCCCGCTCGTTCTCCAGCATCAGCCCGGAGATCGACAGACCCGTCTCGCGGCAGTGGGCGAGCAGTTCGGCGGCGGTGGTGAAGGGGTACGGCAGGACGGTGTCGTCGGCCTTGATCCGGTCGGCGCCGGTGGCGTTCTCGTCCACGATGAAGCCGCCGCCGACCGAGTAGTAGACCTTCTGCCGCAGAACCTCCCCCGCCTCGTCGAAGGCGGTGAAGCGCATGCCGTTCGGGTGGCCGGGGAGGGACTCCTTGCGCTCGAAGACGAGGTCCTCGCCGACGACGAAGGGGATCTCGCGGGAGCCGTACAGCTGGACGGTCCCGGAGGCCTTCATGGCGGCCAGCCGTTCCTCCACGCTGTCGACGTCGACGAGCTCGGGCTTCTCGCCGGACAGGCCCAGCAGGACGGCCTTGTCGCTGCCGTGGCCCTTGCCGGTGAGGCCGAGCGAGCCGTACAGGATCACCTCGACCCGGGCGGTCTTGTCCAGCAGCCCGTCGTGGTCGAGGTTCCGGGCGAACTTGTGGGCGGCGGCCATCGGCCCGCCGGTGTGCGAGCTGGAGGGGCCGATGCCGACCTTGAAGAGATCGAAGACACTGATCGCCATTGATCCGGTCCTTAGGTCGCCGTGGCCGTGCGTGCCGGATGGCGGCCCGCACGGTCACGGCACAAGAGGGGAAATATCAGGACTCGCCGGAGGTGAGCGCGGCGTACTCCTCGGGGGAGAGCAGGTCGTCGGCGTCGCCCTCCAGGCGGACGCGGAACAACCAGCCCTCGCCGTACGGGTCGCCGTTGACCAGCGACGGGTCGTCCACGACGGCCGCGTTGACCTCGACGACCTCACCGCCGACGGGCGCGTAGATGTCGCTCACCGACTTGGTCGACTCGACCTCGCCGACCGAGTCGCCGGCGGCGATCGCCGTGCCGACCTCGGGGAGCTGCACGTAGACCACGTCACCGAGCGCGTCGGCGGCGTAGGCCGTGATGCCCACGGTGAGGGTCAGGCCGTCGTCGACGCCCGCCACCCACTCGTGCTCCTTGGTGTAGTGCAGCTCGTCAGGGATGCTGGTCATTTCTTCCTCCGATAGAAAGGCAGGTCGACGACCTCGACCGGCTCGTGGCTACCCCGGATGTCCACGGCCAGACCTCCGGTCAGGCCAGTGTCCACATACGCCATCGCGATGGGCTTACCCAGCGACTGGGAAGGCGCCCCGCTGGTGACCTCGCCGACGACCGCGCCGTCGCCCGCGACCACCACCGGGTAGCCGTGCCGGGGCACCCGGCGCCCGGTCGCGACCAGGCCCACCAGACGGCGGGACGGCGGGACGTCCTTGAGCGGCTCCAGGGCGGCCCGGCCGACGAAGTCGCCCGGTTTGTCAAACCTCACCACACGGCCCAGTCCCGCGTCGAACGGGGTCAGGGCCGCCGACAGCTCGTTGCCGTAGAGCGGCATGCCGGCCTCCAGGCGGAGCGTGTCGCGCGCCGACAGCCCGGCGGGGCGCAGGCCGTACGGCTCGCCCGCCGCGGTGAGCGCGGCCCACAGCGGCTCGGCGTCGTCGCATCCGACGAACAGTTCGAAGCCGTCCTCGCCGGTGTAGCCGGTGCGGGCGACGAGCGCCGGGCGCCCGGCGACGGTGGCGGGCAGTCCCGCGTAGTACCTCAGGCCGTCGAGGTCGGCGTCGGTGAGCGTGGCGAGGATCTCCTGCGAGCGCGGGCCCTGGACCGCGATCAGCGCGTACCGGTCCGAGCGGTCGTCCACGGCCGCGTCGAACGCCTCGGCGCGCTCGGTGAGCCGGGCGGCGACCATGGGGTAGTTGGAGGCGTTGGCGACGACCATGAACTCCTCGGGCGCGAGGCGGTAGACGATCAGGTCGTCCAGCACGCCGCCCTCGGCGTTCACGATCATCGTGTAGCGGGCGCGGCCCGGCTCCAGCGCGGAGATGTGGCCGACGAGCGCGTAGTCGAGAGCCTCGGCGGCCTGCGGGCCGGTCACGAAGATCTCCCCCATGTGGGACAGGTCGAACAGGCCCGCCGCCTGGCGGACCGCGTTGTGCTCGGCGGACTCGCTGCCGTAGCGCAGCGGCATCAGCCAGCCCGCGAAGTCGGTCAGCGTCGCGCCGAGGGTCTCATGGACGCCGCGCAGGGGTGTGGGTCGGGACATGTTCGCACCTCAGACAAGGGTCGGATGAGAGCATCCTCCCCCTCTGTCATGGTTGCCTGAGAGCTTCGCCCGGTTTTTACCCGGACTTTCACCTTCGGCGAGGCCTCAGGGGCCTGCTTTCCAGAGGGCACCTACCCGCACGGTCCTTTGCCTTGAGAGGTTCGCGGGGAGGGCTTGCTCCTTCAGGGGTCCTGGGCTGGGTGTCAGGACGCTCTCCCGCGCGGGGTTCATCGGTGTCGCAGCCAGCCTAACGGCCCGGACCCGCTGAGCGAAATCCCTCCGGCGGGTGGCCCGCCCGTGTCCCGGCGGGGCCGGGGTCAGCGGCGGACGTGGTCGACCAGCGCGGCGAACAGGGCGCACTCGTCGTCGGCCTCCGGGTGCCACTGCACCCCCAGGGCGAAGGGGTGGCCCGCCAGCTCCGCGGCCTCGGCCGTGCCGTCCTCGGCGCGGGCGGTCACGGTCAGGCCCTCGCCCGGCCGGGCGATCGCCTGGTGGTGGTAGTGGGCCACGTCCGCGGTCCCGGCGCCGAGGATCCCGGCCACCCGGCTGCCGGGCGTGAGCCGTACCGGCATGCGGCCGAAGCGGCCCGGGGCGGGGGCGTGGTCGCCGTGCCCCACCACGTCGGGCACGTGCTGGTGCAGGGTGCCGCCCAGGACGGTGTTGAGGACCTGCAGGCCCCGGCAGACGCCGAGGAAGGGCAGGCCCGCGTCGAGGGCGGCGCGGACCAGCCCCAGCTCCGCGTCGTCACGGAATCCCCGGACGTAGCCGGTCCGCTCGTGGGGCGGCTCGCCGTACCGCGCCGGATCGATGTCGCCGCCCCCGGCCACGATCAGCCCGTCCAGGCGCCCGACCAGGCCGGCCGGGTCGCCCGCCGGGGGCAGGATCACCGGCTGCCCGCCCGCGCGGACCACGTGCTCGACGTAGCCGTACGGCAGCAGCGCCGCCGTCGTCTCCCAGACGGTGAAACGCGCCGGCTCGACGTAGCAGGTGACGCCGATGACGGGACGGGACATGCCGGCTCCTCCAGGCCTGCGGGGTTCTACAGCGGGGTGACGTAGGCGCCGGAGATGCCGCCGTCCACCAGGAACTCCGAGCCGGTGATGAAACTGGCGTCGTCGGAGGCCAGGAACGCCACCGCGGCGGCGATCTCGGAGGCCTCGGCGAAGCGGCCGATCGGGATGTGCACCAGGCGGCGCTGGGCCCGCTCGGGGTCCTTGGCGAACAGCTCCTGCAGCAGCGGCGTGTTCACCGGCCCCGGGCACAGCGCGTTGACCCGGATGCCCTCCCGGGCGAACTGCACGCCCAGCTCCCGCGACATCGCCAGCACCCCGCCCTTGGAGGCGGTGTAGGAGATCTGGGAGGTCGCCGAGCCCATCACCGCCACGAACGACGCCGTGTTGACGATCGACCCCTTGCCCTGCCGCTGCATGTACGGGATCACGTGCTTGCAGCACAGGTAGACGCTGGTCAGGTTGACCTCCTGGACCCGGCGCCAGGCGTCGATGCCGGTCTCCAGGATCGAGTCGTCGTCCGGCGGGGAGATGCCCGCGTTGTTGAAGGCGACGTCCACGCTGCCGTAGGTGTCGAACGCCGTCCGGTACATCCGGGCGACGTCGTCCTCGCTGGTGACGTCCGCCCTCACGAACAGCCCGCCCACCTCGGCGGCGGCCTTGGCCCCGGCCGTCTCGTCGATGTCCGCGCACACCACCCGGGCGCCCTCCTGGGCGAAGCGGTGCGCGGTGGCCAGGCCGATCCCGCTGCCCGCGCCGGTGATCACGGCAACCCGGTCCTGCAGACGCTGCATAGCCCCTCACTCCTCCGAAATGAAGACGTTCTTGGTCTCGGTGAACGCGGCCAGCGCGTCGGGGCCCAGCTCGCGGCCGAGGCCCGACTGCTTGAACCCGCCGAACGGGGTCCAGTAACGCACCGACGAGTGGGAGTTCACGCTCAGGTTGCCCGCCTCGACGGCCCGCGCCACCCGCAGCGCCCGCCCGACGTCGCGGGTCCAGATCGACCCGCTCAGGCCGTAGCGGGTGTCGTTGGCGATCCGTACGGCCTCCGCCTCCCCGTCGAACGGCGCCACCGACACCACCGGCCCGAAGATCTCCTCGGTGAAGGCCGGGTCGGTCACCTCCGGGGTGAGCACCGTCGCCGGGAACCAGAAGCCCGGCCCGGACGGGCACGAACCCTGCAGGTGCGGCGTGCCGGTGACGAAGGAGGCCACCCGGTCCCGGTGCGCGGCGCTGATCAGCGGGCCCATCTCGACGGACTCGTCGAGCGGGTCGCCGACCCGCACGCCGAGCACCGCCGCCGAGAGCCGCTCCATGAACTCGTCGTAGACGGAACGCTCCACCAGCACCCGCGAGCGCGCGCAGCAGTCCTGGCCCGCGTTGTCGAAGACCGCGTAGGGCGCGGTGGCGGCGGCCCTGGCGATGTCGGCGTCGGCGAAGACGATGTTGGCGCTCTTGCCGCCCAGCTCCAGCGTGAGCCGCTTGACCTGCCCGGCGCACGTCGCGGCGATCCGCTTGCCGACCTCGGTCGAGCCGGTGAACACGATCTTCGCCACGTCCGGGTGTTCCACCAGCCGGGCGCCCGCCGTCTCACCCTCGCCCGGGACCACCTGGAGCACCCCTTCGGGCAGGCCCGCCGAAAGGGCCAGCTCGGCCAGGCGCAGCGCGGTCAGCGGCGTCTGCTCGGCGGGCTTGACGACCACCGTGTTGCCCGCCGCCAGCGCCGGGGCGACCCCCCAGGTCATGATGACCATCGGGAAGTTCCACGGCACGATCACCCCGACCACGCCCAGAGGCTCGGCGAACGTCACGTCCAGCCCGCCGGGCACCGGGATCTGCTTGCCGTGGTTGCGCTCCGGCGCGCCGGCGTAGAAGTCCAGCACGTCGCGGACGTTGCCCGCCTCCCAGCGGGCGTTGCCGATCGTGTGCCCGGCGCCCGCGACCTCCAGGGCGGCCAGCTCGCCGGCGTGGGCGTCCACCAGCGCCGCGAACCGGCGCAGCAGCCGGGCGCGGTCGCCCGGGGCGACGGCGCGCCAGGCGGGGAACGCGACCCTGGCCCGCTCCACCGCGCGGTCCACCTCGTCGGCGCCGGCGAGCTCCACCTCGGCGACGACCTCCTCGGTCGCCGGATTGATGATCTTCATGCTCACATCCGTTCGAATCCCCGGAACAGCTCCCAGTCGGTGACCGCCGCCTCGAAGGCGGTCAGCTCGACCCGGGCGTTGTTGGCGTAGTGCGCCACGACGTCCTCGCCGAAGGCCGCCTGGGCGATCTCCGAGCCCTCCCACAGCTCCAGCGCGTCGCGCAGGGTGTGCGGGACGGTGTCCGCGCCCGAGTCGTAGGCGTTGCCGGTGCACGCCTCCGGAAGCTCCAGCCCGCTCTCGACGCCGTGCAGCCCGGCGGCGATCATCGCCGCGACCGCGAGGTAGGGGTTGACGTCGCCGCCGGGCACCCGGTTCTCGATCCGCAGCGACGGCCCGTGCCCGACCAGGCGCATCGCGCAGGTCCGGTTGTCCACGCCCCACTTGACCGCGGTGGGGGCGAAGCTGCCCGGCACGTACCGCTTGTAGGAGTTGACGTTCGGGGCGTTCATCAGGGTCAGCTCGCGCAGGCCGGCCAGCTGCCCGGCGATGAAGCGCCGCCCGGTCTCGGAGAGCCCGTGCGGGCCGTCCCCGGCCATGACCGGCTCACCCTCCGGGGTCCGCAGGGACAGGTGGATGTGGCAGGAGTTGCCCTCCCGTTGGTTCGGCTTGGCCATGAAGGTGAGCGACATGCCCTCCTGGGCGGCGATCTCCTTGGCGCCGTTCTTGTAGACGGCGTGGTTGTCGCAGGTGGCCAGCGCCTCGGTGAAGCGGAAGGCGATCTCGTGCTGGCCGAGGTTGCACTCGCCCTTGGCCGACTCGACGTACATCCCGGCGCCTTCCATGCCGAGCCGGATGCGGCGCAGCAGCGGCTCGACCCGGGCGGTGCCGAGCAGGGAGTAGTCGACGTTGTAGAGGTTGGCCGGGGTGAGATCCCGGTAGGCCCGGCGCCAGGCGTCCTCGTAGGTGTCGTTGTAGACGACGAACTCCAGCTCGGTGCCGACGAACGCCCGCCAGCCCCGCTCCCGCAGCCGGGCGAGCTGCCCGAGCAGGACCTGCCGGGGCGAGACGGCCACGTCCGTGCCGTCCTCCCACACCAGGTCGGCCATGAGCATGGCCGTACCTTCCTGCCAGGGCACTCTGCGCAGGGTGGACAGGTCGGGCCGCATCACGAAGTCTCCGTACCCCTGATCCCACGACGACATGGCGTAGCCGGCCACCGTGTTCATGTCCACGTCCACCGCGAGCAGGTAGCTGCAGCCCTCCGCGGCGTGCTCGGCCACCTCCTCCAGGAAGTAACGGGCCGCCAGCCGCTTGCCCTGGAGCCGCCCCTGCATGTCGGCGACCGCCAGCAGCACCGTGTCGATCCGCCCCGCCGCCACCTCGTCCCGAAGCTCGCTGAGGTCCACGCGCCCTCCTCGCCGGAGTGTTATTGGGCTAATGTCAGACCATTGATGTGCACGAAGGTCGGCATGTCAATAGCGGAGGGGAAATTGGGCGAGTCGCCGCGACTGACGACCGTGCTGCGGCCGGTGCGGGCGGGCAACGCCTTCGAGGAGACCGTGGAACGGCTGCTCCAGGCCATCAAGCTCGGGATCGTCGGCGAGAAGCTGCCGCCCGAGCGCGAGCTCGCCGCGCGGCTGGGCATCAGCCGCGTCACCCTGCGCGAGGCGATCCGCGCCCTGCAGGAGGCGGGCTACCTCGACGTACGGCGCGGCAGGTACGGCGGCGCGTTCGTCACCTACGCCCCGCCGGAGCCGGGCAGCGAGGATCTGCGCAGGGCCGTGGCCGACATGGGCACCGGCGAGCTGACCGACGCCCTCACCTTCCGGATGGCCGTCGAGTGCGGCGCGGCCCGGGTGCTGGCCGCCACCGCGCTGGCCGGAGAGCTGGGCGAGGAGCGGCGCGGCGAGCTCCGCCGCCGCCTGGCGGAGGTGAACGCCGCGGGCCCGGACGACTACCGCCGCCTGGACACCGCCTTCCACCTGTGCATCGCCGAGCTGACCGGCTCGCCCCTGCTGGCCACCGCCTGCGCCGACGCCCGGCTCCGGGTCACCGACCTGCTCAACGCCATTCCGATCCTGCAGCGCAACATCGAGCACGCCGCCGCGCAGCACGAGGCGATCGTGGCCGCGGTCCTGGCCGGCGACCCCGACGCCGCCGCCCGCGCGGTGGCCGAGCACCTGGAGGGCACGGCCGCGCTCCTGCGCGGCTTCCTCGCCCAGCCGTCCCGCCCGGCCGTACTGACCACGGAGGCCGGCCACGGGGCGCCACGCGGGTGAGGGCTTTCCGCGCGCCATCCGGGCGTGCGCCCCCGCATGCCACCCGATCACCGGGGTTCCTCGCATAGTCTCGACGGACATGGGGGAATGGTTTCAGCAGCGCATCATGGAGACGGGACGGCTACCGCTGTTCTGCTTCTTCGTCGCGCTGATCCTCGCCTTCGTCTTCACCCGCATCAACGTCCGGCTCATCCGCGCCAGGATCGGCTGGTTCCGCAACGTCAACATCGGTGAGATGCACATCCACCACGTGGTGTTCGGCGTGGTGCTGCTCCTGCTCGCCGGGGTGGCGGGCCTGCTGGTCTCGGGTGTCTCGCAGACCTGGTACGCCGTGACGGCCGCCGTCTTCGGCGTCGGCGCGGCGCTGGTCCTCGACGAGTTCGCGCTGATCCTGCACCTGCACGACGTCTACTGGGAGGAGGAGGGCCGCACCTCGGTCGACGCGGTGTTCGTCGCGATCGCGGTCACCGGCCTGCTCCTGCTCGGCCTGCGCCCGCTGGGCTGGGAGGACTCCGACGGCACCGCGGAGGGCACCTGGCTGACGGTCGGCCTGATCGTGGCCAACCTGCTGCTCGCGGTCGTCACCCTGCTCAAGGGCAAGATCTGGACCGGGCTGGTCGGCCTTTTCGTCCCGGTCCTGCTGATCCCCGGGGCGATCCGGCTGGCCCGCCCGGGTTCACCCTGGGCCCACTGGTTCTTCGCCCCCGGCTCCCGCCGTCCCCGGCCCGGCAAGATGGTCCGCGCCGTACGCAGGGAGAAGCGCTGGCGCCGTCCGGTGATCCAAGCCAAGATCGCCTTCCAGGAGTTCGTCTCCGGCCGCCACGACCTGCCCTCCACCCGGTTGCGCTCCCGTCAGTAGCGATCTATGCGTCCCTGATATATCCAGGCCTGGTGGGCATACTTGGGGTGTGACGGACTTCCCCCCGTTCCAAGAGCGAGTTCTGCAGATCGCGCTGCCGGTCTGCGAGCGATTCGGGCTGGCGCTGGCGGGCGGCCACGCCATGAGGATGCACGGTCTGACCGATCGGCCGAGTGAGGACCTCGACTTCGCGACGGCGGCCGAGACGCCGCTGCCGCAGGTCGCGGACGGGCTGGCCGAGACCTTCCGGCGGGCCGGGCTGGAGGCCGCCGTGCGGGAGGTGACGCCCCGCCTGGGCCGCCTGATCGTCACCGAGCCGGTGACCGGGCAGCGCTGCGAACTCGGCCTGCTGCGGGAGGCCCTGCAGCAGGGGTCCGTGACCGTGGGGGAACTGCCGGTCATCGGGCTGGACGACCTCGTCGGGCTCAAGATGCGGGCCCTGCACGAGCGCAGTCTCGCCCGCGACGTCATCGACGTCGCCGCGGTCTCGGAGCTGTACGGCTTCCGCGAGTTGGAACGCCTCGCCCGCCTGCACAACGAGGAGTTCTCCATCGCGGAGCTGGTGATGCGCCTGGAGTTCGTCGATCTCATCGCCGACGAGGAGTTCGAGGCCTACGGCCTGGACGAGGAGCGGATCAGGGAGATCCGCCTGTTCGCCACCGCGTGGGTGGAGGACATCAAGCTCCGCCGGGCCGACGAGGGCGACGCCGAGTACGACTCCGACGTTCCCGAGCTCGACTGACCTTCCCGGGGTCGACTGATGCGGCCCGAGCTCGGCTGACGGCTGCCGGGGCCGGGTGGGGACCCATTGGTCACATTCTGTGTATGACAGGTCTATTTTCGGGCAGATGATGTTCCATCCTGACGAAAGGACGGAACCGATGAGCCTCATGGAGAAATTTAATCTGCGTGAGCTGAAGGCCCGGGCCAAGCGCCAGATGGGGCACCGGATCGGGGACCGCCGCCTGGCCGCCGAGGGGCGGACCGAGGAGGCGGAGGCGAAACTGCTCAAGACCCAGGACGAGATCCTGGAGGCCGTGGCCGAGATGCGCCGCGAGTACGGTCTCCGCCGCCGCCTCCGCTGAGCTCCGGAGCCGCCGCTTCAGGCCGGATCCCGCGCCACCCCCCGGCAGGCGACGGTGAGGTTGCCCAGGCCGTCGTGCCCCGTCTCGGCGTCGATCCCGAAGACGTCCCGCAGCCGGCCCGGGGTGAGCACGGCCCGGGGCGGGCCGGACGCGACGAGCGAGCCGCGGTGCATCAGGACGAGCCGGTCGCAGTACCGGGCGGCCAGGGACAGATCGTGCAGCGCGACGAGGACGGTCTGCTCCGTCCCGGCCAGCAGGTCCATCAGCTCGTACTGGTGCCGTACGTCCAGGTGGTTGGTGGGCTCGTCCAGCAGGATGCACCGGGGCTGCTGGGCCAGGGCGCGCGCGATGTGCGCGCGCTGGCGCTCCCCTCCCGACAGCGTCCTCCATCCCCGGGTCCGCAGCCCGGTGAGCCCGAGCCGGGCGAGCGCCGCGTCGACGATCGCCCGGTCGGCGCGGTCCGGCCCCCTCCAGCGGCTCCTGAACGGCATCCGGCCCAGCGCGACGACGTCGCCCAGCCGGAGATCGGTCTCCGACTCGGTGGCCTGCTCCACGAAGGCGGTGTGCCGGGCGATCCGGCGGGCGCTCCAGCCCCGGATGTCCCGCCCGTCGTACCGGACGGTCCCGGCCGAGGCCGTTCTCACGCCCGCGACGCAGCGCAGCAGGGACGACTTGCCGGAGCCGTTGGGGCCGATCAGGCCGACGGTCTCGCCGGAGCCGATCTCCAGATCGACGTTCCTGACGATGTCCCCGCCCGGGACGGACCAGCTCAGGTTCTCCACCGTGATCCTCACAGCTCACCTCGCCGGCGCAGGACGAGCAGGAACAGCGGGACGCCGAGCAGGGCGGTGAACACCCCGACCGGCACCTCCTGGGGCGAGAACGCGACCCGTGCCAGCGTGTCGGCCCACATCAGGAAGATCGCGCCCACCAGCGCCGTGAACGGCAGCAGGACCCGGTGGAGCGGGCCGACCAGGAACCGCACGCCGTGCGGGACGATCAGGCCGACGAACCCGATGGCCCCCACGGAGGCCACGGCCGTCGAGGTCAGCAGTGCGGTGGTGACCAGCAGGACCAGCCGCGTCGCCCGTACGTCGACGCCCAGGGAGGCCGCGGTGTCCGCGCCGAAGGAGAACCCGTCGAGCGCGGGCGCGCACGCCTGCACCACGACTGCCCCCACCGCGCCCGCGACGGCGCACGCGGCCACCGCGTCCCAGCGGGCCGAGGCCATCGAGCCGAGGAGCCAGTGCGTGATCGCCCGCGTGGTGTCGGCGTCCCCGGAGGTCATCAGGACCAGCGAGGTGAGGGCGGTGAAGAGCTGCCCCACCACCACCCCCGTCAGCACGATCCGGGAGGAGTCCAGGCCGGTACGGCGCAGCAGGAGCATCAGCAGACCGAACGAGACGAGGGCGCCGGCGAACGCCCCGCCGGCCAGACCCACCGATCCCGCGCCCACGCTGAGCACGGCCACGGCCACGGCGCCGGCCGAGGCGCCGGAGGACACGCCCAGCAGGTAGGGGTCGGCGAGGGAGTTGCGGGTCACCGCCTGCAACGCCGCTCCGCAGACCGCCAGGGACGCCCCGACCAGCGCGGCGAGGAGGACGCGCGGCAGCCGCAGGTCCCAGACGAGGGAGTCGATCAGCGGCGGGAGCGGCTCGGCCGCCAGGCCCAGCCGCCGCCCCAGCGCGGCGGCGAGGTCGGCGTAACCGACGTCGCCGCTGCCGACGCGCACGCAGACGGCCGCGGACCCGGCCAGGGCCGCGCCGCCGAGGAGGAACAGCGCCGCCGCGGAGACCCCGGAGACCCCGGAGACCCCGGAGACCCCGGAGACCCCGGAACGCACGGCCGGACTACCGGACACGGCCGAGCCGCCTCAGTCCGTCGGCGACGAGCCGCAGGGTGTCGACGGTGCGCACCGACGGGTCCATCTCGATCCCGGGGACCTCGATGAGGCGGTTCTCCCGTACCGCGGTCAGCTCGGCCGCCAGCGGGTTCTCCCGCATCATCGCGATCTTCTCCTCGGCGGAGTCCCCGGGCCTGCCGCGTTCCGACAGGTCGCCGATCACGATGACGTCGGGGTCCCTCCTGGCGACCTCCTCCCAGGACACCTCCGGCCACAGCTCGTCGACGTCGTCGAAGGCGTTCTCGGCCCCGAGAAGCTCGCTCATCGCGCTGGGCATGCCCCCGTCGCCCGCGACGTACGGGACGCCGTTGAACATCGAGTACAGCCAGAGGATCGACGGCCTGCCGGTCGCCTCCTTCCTGGAGGCCGCCGCCGCCTCGACCGCGGCCCGCTGCTCCGCGATGAGCGCGGCGGCCCGCTCCTCGGCCCGGAAGATCCGTCCCAGGTTCTCGTAGTCCTGGAACAGCAGGTCGAACGGGGTCAGGCCGTTCTCCGCCAGGTCCGGGCAGTCCACCGCGCTCACGTAGGTCGGCAGGCCCGCGCGGTGGAGCTCCTCCCGGGTGCCGGCCCGGTCCTTGGTGAAGAGGGAGGCGAACGGGGAGACGGCCAGGTCGGGAGTGGCGGCCCGGAGCTGCTCGGAGGTGATGATCTTGGGGTTGAGCACCGGGATCCTCTCGTACGCCGCCCGGTACCGCGGCGGGATCTCCGTCTTGAGGTTGGACGTCCCGGCCATCCGATCCTGCAGGCCGAGGGCGAGCAGGAGCTCGGTCGACGACTGCTCCAGGGTGACGGCCCGGGACGGAGGCCGCTGGAAGGAGAGCTCCTGGCCGCAGCTCGTCACCGTCACCACCTGCTGCGCGGGCGAGCCGCCGGAGGACGGGCCGGAGGACGGGACGGTCTCGGCGGGGGCCGCGCAACCCGTGACCGTCAAGGCCAGGACGAACGCGGCACCGAGGCGGGTGCGGGGGGACATGGGCTGCCTCCGGGGATGGTGCGACGGAACCTGTGCTGTTTTTGCATCGATAACCGTTTTCGTTATCGTGCCCTGGCACCTTACATGAGATCGACGACCAGCCACGGCTGTGACCCCGCGCCGGCTCCGCGTCCCGGAACGGCATCACGCGGGAACGGCCGCAGCCATACAGAGGAGCAGCACCCCGTGACCACGACACCGGTGCCGGAGACGTCCGGCACCCCATCCGGCCCCCGGTCCGTCCTGCGCGACCCGGCGTTCCTGCGACTGTGGACGGCCGCCACGGCCTCGGGCCTGGCCACCTGGGCACTGCCGTTCGTTCTCGGGCTCGCGGTGCTCGACCGGGCTCTCACGCCCGCCGGCCTCGGCCTCGCGCTCGCCGCCCGCACGGCCGGATTCCTCGCCGCCGTCCCCGTCGGCGGCGTGCTGGCCGACCGGCACCCGCGCCGGGTGGTCGTCCTGTGGGCCGGGCTGGCCGCGGCGCTGGCCACGCCGCTGATCGCCGCGGGTCTGGGCCGGTCCGCGCTGCTGATGTGCGGGGCCGCCGCCGTGGTGGGGGCGGGGCAGGGGGCCTGCCGGCCCGCGTTCCAGGCGCTCACCGCCGAGGTGGTCGACGCCTCGCGCAGGCAGCGGGCCAACGCGGCGATGACGCTCGCCGTACGGATCACCACCCTGGTCGCGCCGGGGCTGACCGCCCTGCTGGCCATGGTCTTCGACACGAGGACGCTGCTGCTGGTCACCGGGCTGCTCTGGCTGCCGGCGGCGCTGCTGCCCCCGGCTCCCCCGGCGGGGGACTCCCCGGCAGGACCGGCAGCCCCGGCCGGTCCCCGGACCTCGTTCCTCACCGAGTTCGCCGACGGCGTGCGCGAGGCGCGCAGGCACCCCTGGTTCATGGCCGGCCTGGCCGCGCTCACCGCCGTCATCGCCACCGGCTACTCCGCCACGGGCGTCGCCCTTCCCCTGGTGAGCCGGGACCGGTACGGCACCGAGGCGGTCCTGGCCGGGGCCACCACCGCTTACGTCGCGGGCGCGCTGGCCGGTGCTCTGATCATCGCGCGCCTGCGGCCCCGGGCCCAGGGCTGGGCCGCGCTCGCCGGGCTGGCCTGCTACGGCTTCGCGCCGCTCAGCCTGCTGCTGCCGGTGCACCCGCTCGTGGTGGCGGGCGCCTACCTCATCGCCGGCCTGGGGATCGAGTTGTTCAACGTCCCGTGGTTCACCGCGACGCAGCGCGAGGTCGACCCGGGCCTGCTGGCCCGGGTCTCCTCGCTCGACTTCCTGCTGTCCTACGGGCTCGCGCCGGTCGGGCTCGTGCTCATCGCCCCGGCGATGGACCTCTTCGGGTGGCCGGCCGTGCTCGGCGCCTGCGCGCTGGTCTGCTTCCTCGCCCCCGCGGCGGCGGCCCTGGCTCCCGGCGCGCGCGGATTCTCCCGGCGGCCGGACACGGCCGCGGTCACGCCGCGCCGGTGAGACCCCGCAGGGCGAGACCGAGACCCAGCAGGACCACGACCAGGGCGGTGCCGACCGGGGCCAGGGCCGACGCGCGGGCCACGAGGCCGTGGCCCGCGCCCGCGAACCGGTCGAGCCGCCCCGCGAGCTTGACCAGGAGCAGACCGGTGGCCGTGAGAGTGGCCGCCATGCCCAGGCCGTAGGCGAGGACGAGCGCGACCCCGAACCAGGTCCGCCCGAGCGCGATCGCGCCGAGCAGGACGACGAGCGCCGAAGGGCTCGGGACCAGGCCGCCGGCGATCCCCATTCCCACCAGCCCGCGCCGCGACCCCGCAGGGACGGACATATGCCCGTGCCCGTGCCCGTGGCCGTGGCCGGGCGTCTCTCCGGTACGGCGGGCGCGCCAGGCGGTCCGCAGGAGCCGGGCGCCGACGGCGGTGATCAGCAGGCCGCTGGCCACGCCGAGCCAGCCGAGCACGGACTCCCCGGTGAGGAATGAGAAGGCGCTCAGCAGCAGGCCCACCACCAGGACCCCCAGGGTGTGGGTGGCGGTCACGGTGGCGCCGACGACCAGGGCGTCCCTCGGACGGCCGCGCCGTCCGGCCAGGTAGGCCGCCATGATGGTCTTGCCGTGCCCGGGGATGAGCGCGTGCCCGGCGCCGAGGACCACGGCGATGCCCACCGCGAGCAGGCCGAGCGGGACCGTCAGCGACCCGGTGCCGACCAGGCCGGTGAACGCGCGGTCCAGCCGGGCGAGGGCGCCGCCGATCGGCCCTGCGGAGATCAGGGGGGAAACGGCCGGGACGGATCCGGTTCCGGCGCCGGTTCCCGTGCCGGCGTCACCACCGAATCCGCCCCCGGCCGTGTTCCCTGTCCCGCTCCCGGTCCCGGGGCCCGTCCCATTCCCGGTCCCGGGCCTGATGACCAGCCGCGCCGTACGCTGGTCGAGCGGGCCGGCCAGCAGGTCGTCGGGGTAGTTCCGGAGTTCCCCGCTCACGCTCGTCCCGGGTACGGAGGACTCGGCCAGCCGCACCCCGCCGCCCGCGACCGCGGTGATCTCCCGCCAGCCCAGCCGGTCGGGCAGGAAGCCGTCCTCGAACCCCACCGTCCCGGACGCGGTCACGGTCGCGGCCAGGGAGCAGGTCAGGCGGCTGGTCTCCAGCCCGCCCTCGCCCGGCTCGTGGGCGAACGCCGAGGAGGCGACCCGCCAGGCGACCGCCGTCCCGTCCACGGTCAGCCACTGCGCGGCGGCCAGTTCCCCGCAGCGGGCGGCGCCGTACGCCGACCGCTCCCGCGGTGAGACCGTCCCCGACCGGTCGGTGTCCACCGCGGCTCTGGCCTGCAGGGTGGGCAGCTCGGCGCTGTCGACGACGGCGAGGTTCTCCACCCGGTCCGGGGTGACCTTCAGGCCGTTGTAGTGGTTGACGGTGAACCTGCCCAGCGGGTGCGCGGTGACTCCGGTGACTCCGGTGGTCTCCATGACCGGGGCGGGCGCGGACGCAGAGGCGGGGGCGGGGGCGGCCGTCAGCGCGAGCGTCGCGCACAGGGCCGCGAGGCCGGAGGCGGCCGAGGCGGCCGCCAGGCGGAGCGTCGTTCGGGAGATCATGCGAACCTCGGGTCGTTCGGGGAGCCGGGGGACGGAGCAGGGGACGGGACCGGGGGAACCTCGCCTGCCCGGGACCGGGAGCGGGAAGGTCAGGAGAACCTGGCCAGCGCGGGCAGGCGAGGAGAGAAGGCGGGATTGGCCCTGCGGGCCTCGGCGGCGGACCTCCCGGCCCGCCCGGTGAGGCCCACGGCGCGCTCGATCTCGGCGCGGTGGTGCAGCAGGAGGGCGTTGCGCCAGCCGGTCGCGGTGGCCTTCCGCGCGTACGGCAGAGCCTCCTCGCTGCGGCCGTCCCGGTGCAGCGCCCAGGCCAGGGCGTCGGCGGCGACCAGGTTGGGGTTGCGGGCGTACTCGGCCCGGGCGTGCGAGACGGCCTTGGCGGGGGAGCCGTGGTCCGCCTCGTACTCGGCCCAGGTCAGGTCGTCCCGCACCCCCGCGCCCGTCATCAGGTCCCGCTGCGCCCGCAGCAGCGTCCACTGGCCGGACGGGTCCCCGCCCGAGGCGCGGATCACCTCGGCGTACTCGATCACGTACTGGGGCAGCGGGAGCCGTTCGACCACGGTCGCGTACAGGTCGAGGGCCTCGGCCGTCCGGCCGCCGAACGCGGCGGCCCGGGCGGTGCCGGCCAGGGCCGGGGCGAACCCGGGGGTCGCCCGCAGCGCCAGGCGGTACTGCTCCGACGCGCCGGCCAGGTCGCCGGAGTGCAGGGCGAGCTCGCCCAGGGCGTAGTGGCAGTAGGCGATGTCGTCGGGGGAGAAGGCGTCGCCGAGGGCGCGCTCCAGCATGCGGCGGGCCCCGGCGCGGTCGCCCCGGAGCTCGGCGGCGTAGGCGGCCCGGGTGAAGGACGCGACGCCGGGCCGCAGCCCCATCATCCGGTCGATCGCCCGCTCCGCCTCGTCGTACCGGCCGAGCTGGGTGTAGGCGTCGGCCAGCACCGCCTGGGCGCCGGGACCGTGGGGATTGGCCTCGGCCGACAGCCGCGCCAGCCGTACCGCCTCGGTGAAGTCGTGACGGCCGGCGGCGAGGGCGGCCTGGCCGGTCAGCGCGGCGAAGTTGCCCGGGTTCAGCGCGATGGAGCGGGCCAGCGCCTGCTCGGCCTTCGGGTAGGAGGACGGGTCGGCGGTGATGCGCGCCTGCTGGACGTAGGCGGCGCCGAGGCTCGCCCAGGCCTGGTCGTCCCCGGGCAGGCGGCGCAGCCGGCCGGTCAGCGCGTCGATCGTCTCCCGCACCGAGGCGGCCGAGCCCGGGACCTCGCCGGATACGCCGGAGACCGGCCCGCGGGCGAGGGCGACCGCCGGGGGGGACGGCGGCTGCTCGCCGGGGAGCAGCGCGGCCCCCGCGGTGAGCGCCCCGGCCAGCGCCAGGACGGCGATCCCCGCCTTGGTGGAAGTCTTCACAGTGGCTCCCTGGACAGTGGCTCCCTGGACAGTGGCTCCCCTGGGCAGTGGCTGCCCTGACCGGGGACGGAACCCGTCCGGGTCCCGCCCCCGCAGGGTCAGTTCTGGTTGACCGAGACGTTGCCGGGCAGCGGGATGTAGGGGAACGTCCCGCCGGTCCGCTTGTCGTTGGCGTCCACCTTGTCCCCGGCGGCCAGCGCGTCGACGAGCTTGCCGCTCTGGGCCGCGCCCGCCACCACCTGCAGGGAGATGTCGACCGTGTCGTCGATGAAACGGCGGCCGTTGGGGTAGCCCTGCGGGTCGCCGCCGATCACGCCGAGGCGGTTGGGGTCCTTGCTGACCGGGGTGGACATGTTCAGCCGCAGCATCTCCGACAGACGCAGCTTGCCCGCGTCCTTGTTGAGGGTCTGCGAGTTGAGGTCCGCCTTGATCGGGCCGTTGTCCTTGGTGATGCCGGACAGGAAGATCTGGACCAGGTCGTTGCGCGGGGTCGCGGGCGCCTTGATCCCGTAGATGGACTGCAGCAGTCGGGCCAGCTCGGGGTCGGTGACGCGGTTGACGACCGCCGGGATGCCGGCGTCCTTGTCCGGGCTGAGCGAGTTGAAGGTGTCCTTCAGCCCGGCCGGCATCACGAGCTCGTTGACCAGCGGCGACGCCAGGCGGGAGACCTGGACGAAGCCGTTCGGGCCCCGCTTGTCCACGGTGGACCAGACGCCGATGACCGGGTTGCGCCTGGAGTCGCCCTTGAGCGCGACCTCGTCCTTGGGCAGCTGGAGGCCCAGCGTGTGGACGTTGTAGCCCTTGAGCGTGTCCTGCCCGACCTCGGACAGGTCACCGCCGTACAGCAGGTCGAAGACGCGCAGATCGAGGAAGAACGACTCGTCCGACTGCCCGGCGAACGCCTTGCCGCCGCCCTTGAGGCCGACGACGGCCTGAGAGCGCAGGGTGCCGTAGTCGGGCATGGACGCGCGGCCGACGTTGCTCGGAGCCACGGTCCCGTTGGAGACGAGTGTCTCCGACCCGCTGGGAGTGATCTTCGTGAGCGTGTAGCGCTGCTTGAACAGCAGGTTCTCGTCGTTCAGCGAAGTGACGGGACCGTTGTTGTAGAGGAATGTGGTGTTTCCGCGCCTGTCGACGTTCTGGAAACGCCACTGATAGGTGATTTCGGGCTTTGCGTCACCATTGCTATCGATCTTGATGTTGTATCGGGAATTGGTGTCGAACTGGTAGAAGTTCGGACCGCCGTTCGGCTCCTCGAAGGGGATGAAGTTCGCCATCAACGTCACCGTGTCGGGCTTGTCGGGACTGGTGAAGGCGTAGACGTCGGTGTTGTCGTTGCGGGGGTCTCCTGAGGTCATCGGAGCCTCGCGGTGCGAGGATGCCGTGCCGGTGTCGGGCTTGAGCAGGGTGAACGAGGAGGCGGCGAGCGCTCCCGCGATGCCCAGGCCGACCAGGGTGCGCCGGTTGATCCGGAGCTCCATGTCGTGCATCCTTTCGGCTGCCGGCCACAGGGGGTGACCGGGCTCGGGATGGGAGAGGAAGGATCCGGCCGGATTCCTCGACGTCTTGTTCGCCGCCGGAGCGCCGTTGGATGGCGCGACTTTCGGGCCGGCGGAATCATCGAAAAATGAGCGGAACTCCGATTAATTGCGCACCCAGGCCATAGACAGAACATGTGTCTGGAGGGCATAGTCCGTGGGACTGCAGGGGCGCGAGTGGACCGATCTATCCAGGGTGGGCGAATGACAAGCCTCGATTCAGCCACGTCCGTCGTTCAGTCGGCGATCGCCGAGGTGCTCAGCGTGCCGAGCGATCAGGTGAAGCCCAGCGCCACCATCGCCGATCATCAGCTCGACAGCCTCGAATGGGTCGAGATCGCCGTCATCATCGAGGAGAGGCTGGGCATCCAGCTCGCACCCGCGGACTTCGCCGGAGCCAAGACCGTGGCGGATGTGGCAGGCATCCTCCACAGCGCCCTGGCGACGAGGTGAGGCGCGGACAGGAGGCGGGCGGCGCGGGGGCGCGGGAGGGGACACGGGTCGTCGTCACCGGGCTCGGCGTCAAGAGCCCGGCGGGCAACACCGCCGGCGAGGCCTTCACCACGGTGCTCGCGGGCAAGTCGCTCGCCGTCCCGATCCCCGGCCTGGCCGGAGGGCCGGTCCCCATCGGCTGCCCGCTGGCCCCCTTCGAACCGCTCGACTACTTCACCGGCCGGGAACTGCGCACCCTCGACCGCACCGCCGCCATCGGACTGGCCGCCGCGATCGACGCCGTCACCGACGCGGGGGATGTGCCCGCGGAGGGCTGCGGCGTCTATCTCGGCACCGGCGGCGGCGGGTTCTCCACGCTGGAGAACCTCATCGTGGGGCACACGCTCGGCCGGGAGAAGGTGCCCGTGCACGCCGTACCGACGCTGATGTCCAGCTCCACGGCCGCCCGCATCGCCATCCGGTACGGCTACCGCGGCCCGTGCCTGACCTTCAACACGGCCTGCGCGAGCGGTGCCACCGCGATCGGCGAGGCGCTGCGCGCGATCCGCGCGGGAACGGTCGGCGCCGCCGTCGCCGGAGGGCTGGACGCGTTGTTGTCCCCGCTGGTCATGGAGGCGTTCGCCAAGGTAGGCGCGTTGTCGGCGCGGGTGGACGCGCCCGGGGAGGCCTCGCGCCCGTTCGACGCGGAACGCGACGGCTTCGTCATGGGGGAGGGGGCGGCCTTCATGGTCCTGGAGCGCGCCGACCTCGCCGAGGCCCGGGGCGCACGCGTCTACGGTGAGGTGAGCGGCTACGCGGCCAACTGCGACGCCAGCCACATCGTCGCGCCGCTGCGCGACGGCTCCGTCACGGCCGCCTGCATGCGCGCCGCCCTGGCCGACGCCGGGCTGACCCCGGCGGACGTCGGCCACGTCAACGCGCACGGGACCTCCACCCCGCACAACGACGACGCCGAGGCCCTGGCCCTGCGCGACTGCTTCGCCGACCGGCCGGGGGGCCGCACGCCCCCGGTGACCTCGACCAAGGGCGTGACCGGCCACCTGGTCGGCGGGGCGGGCGCGCTGGAGGCCGTCATCGCCCTGCTCTCGGCCCGCGAGTGCCTCGTCCCGCCGACCGCGAACTTCACCTCGGGCCCGGCCGCCGACCTGATCGACCTCGTCCACGGGGCCCCGCGCGCCGTGCCGCCGGCCCCCGCGCTGTCCAACTCCTTCGGCTTCGGCGGCAGCAACGCCTGCCTGGTCCTCACGCCCGCCTGACTTCCACCCGGTCTCCCGTACGGCTGCGCCCCCGGAGCGCCGGCCGCCGCACCCCCTCCGCGGCGGTCCGGCGCTCCTCGCCGTTCCCGCCACTCGCCGATTCGTGTCCGCGGGCCCCGCTGACTCCGCGGGGGGAGGGACCCGCTCCTTGGTGTCAACCACAGTTGACGCCATCGTCCTCGTCAACTTATGTTGACAAGGCCGACTTTGGTCTACGAAACCAGGCGAAGTGCTCAAGGAGGACGCGTGAGCTGTAGACAGGAAGGACGACGACCGGGGGACGGTCGTGTCCGTCCGGAGGGGATGAAAGTGACCACGACCGCATCGGGGCACGTGACCGAGCCCGAACCCGAGCACGGATCCGCGGCCGGGTCCGGTTCCGCGGCCGGGGCGCGGGCCGCCGGCACGTCGTCGTGGCGCCTGCTGCTCGGCTACGTCCGGCCGTACTGGCGCGTGCTCCTGCTCGGCGGGGTGCTCAGCCTCGTCAGCTCACTGGCCGGACTGGCGATGCCGCTGCTGGCCAAGGGGGTGGTCGACGCGTTCGGCCGGGACCAGTCCCTGGCCGGGCCGGTGCTCACCTTGACGGTCGCCGTGGTCCTGGGCGCGGGCATCGGGGCGCTGGGCAGATACGTGCTGGAGCGCATGGGTGAGGGCATCGTGTTCTCGGCCCGGCGGAGCCTGGTGGGGCGCATGCTGCGGTTGCGCGTCTCCGAGGTGGACCGGCTCAAGCCGGGCGACCTGCTCTCCCGGGTGACCTCCGACACCACGTTGCTCCGCGCGGTGTTCACCGACGGGGTCGTCGAGTCGGTCAGCTCCGTGTTCATGCTGGTGGGCGCCATAGTGATGATGGCCGTCATGGACGGGGTCCTGCTCGCCGTCACGCTGGCGGTCCTGGTCCTGGCCGGCGGGCTCGTGGGCGTGGTCATGCCGCGGATCCAGCGGGCCTCGGTCCAGGCGCAGGAGGCGGTGGGCGAGATGGGCGCGGTGCTCGACCGGGTGCTCCAGGCGTTCCGCACGGTCAAGGCCAGCGGCGCCGAGGACCGGGAGATCGCCGCGGTGGGCGACGCGGCGCGTGAGGCGCGGGACCGGGGCGTCGCCGTCGCCTGGTTGTCCTCCATCGTGGGCATCTCCGCCTGGGTCTCCGCGCAGCTCGCCTTCGTGGCCGTGCTCGGCGTCGGCGGGGCGCGGGTCGCCTCCGGCGCCATGGAGGTCTCCTCGCTGATCGCCTTCCTGCTCTACCTGTTCTTCCTGGTCGCGCCGGTCGGCCAGCTGGTCCAGGGATTCACCCAGGTGCAGAGCGGCCTGGCGGCGGTGAGGCGGATCCGGGAGATCGAGGACCTCCCGGCCGAGGAGGCCGCCGGAGCGGTCCCCGCACCCGGCACGGCCCCCGCCGGGGTGGTGTTCGACTCCGTGGTCTTCCGCTACGGCGACGACCGGCCGGTCGTGCACCAGGACGTCTCGTTCACCGTCCCGGCCGGCGGCATGACCGCGCTCGTCGGCCCGTCGGGTGCGGGCAAGTCCACCGTGTTCGCCCTGCTGGAACGCTTCTACGAGCAGCAGTCGGGGACGGTCGCGGTCGACGGCCGCGACATCCGCCACTGGCCGCTGGCCGAGCTGCGCGCCGCCCTCGGCTACGTGGAGCAGGACGCGCCCGTGCTGGACGGCTCGCTCCGGGAGAACCTCCTGTTCGCCGCGCCGGAGGTGGCCGAGGACGAGCTGCGGCGGATACTCGCGCTGACCCGCCTGGAGGACCTCGTCGCCCGACTCCCCGAAGGGCTGGAGACCAAGGTCGGCCACCGCGGGGTCCTGCTGTCCGGCGGCGAGCGCCAGCGCGTCGCCATCGCCCGGGCGCTGCTCCGCCGCCCCCGGCTGCTCCTGCTGGACGAGGCGACCTCCCAGCTCGACGCGGTCAACGAGCTCCGGCTCCGCGAGGTGATCGCGGAGGTGGCGCGGGAGACGACCGTGCTGGTGATCGCCCACCGGCTCTCCACGGTGACCGGCGCCGACCGGATCGTGGTGATGGAGGCGGGCCGGGTCAGGGCCGTCGGCACCCACGACGAGCTGCTCACCCAGGACGACCTCTACCGCGAACTCGCCGCCACCCAGTTCCTCACCTCCGCCTGAGGCCGACCGGCCCGTTCCCGCCTCCGCCTGAGGCCGACCTGCCGGGTCCTCGCTTCTGCCCGAGGCCGATCTGCCGGTTCCCGCCTCCGTCCGACGACCGGAGGACGCGCCCTGCGTAGACTCCTGGCAAATTCCTGGAGCCGTTAGCGGGGTGGTTCGGGCAAGACGCCCACCGGACCGGTTGGTCGTACCCGAAATCGGGAACCCCCGATCCTGCGAAGCCTCTCCTTCGCGCCGGAACGCCCGCGACGGGCGCCCGTTGGGTCCGATCTCCCGGCTCCGCCCGTGCGGGGCGTGGCCGGGACGACGGCCCTGAAGGCGGGGCATCCCGGTGCGCTCCCCGGGATGCCCCTCTCCTCCGGGTTGACCTGTGGCCTCCGAGTGACAAATATGAATGCATTCATTCAGGCCAAGGGGAGGTTCCAGGCATGACTGGCAGCCGGACCGTCCGCGCGCCGCGCGGCACCACGCTCACCGCCAAGGGGTGGCCGCAGGAGGCGGCGCTCCGCATGATCCAGAACAACCTGGACCCCGAGGTCGCCGAGCACCCGGAGCAACTCGTCGTCTACGGCGGCTCGGGGAAGGCGGCCCGTGACTGGCGGTCCTTCGAGGCGATCGCCCGCACGCTGACCACCCTGGAGGGCGACGAGACGCTGCTGGTGCAGTCCGGCCGCCCGGTCGGCGTCTTCCGCACCCACGAGTGGGCTCCCCGGGTGCTCATCGCCAACTCCAACCTGGTGCCCGACTGGGCGAACTGGGAGGAGTTCCGCCGCCTGGAGGCCGCCGGCCTGACCATGTACGGGCAGATGACCGCGGGCTCGTGGATCTACATCGGCACCCAGGGCATCCTCCAGGGCACCTACGAGACCTTCGCGGCCGTGGCCGCCAAGCGCTTCGGCGGCTCGCTCGCCGGCACGATCACCCTGACCGCCGGGCTCGGCGGCATGGGCGGCGCCCAGCCGCTCGCCGTGACCATGAACGGCGGCGTGGCGATCTGCGTCGACTGCGACCCGCGCAGCATCGAGCGGCGCATCGAGCACCGCTACCTCGACGTGCGGGCCGCGGACCTCGACGAGGCGCTGCGCCTGGCCTACGAGGCCCGCGACGCGCGCCGCCCGCTGAGCATCGGGGTCGAGGCCAACGCCGCCGAGGCCGTGCCCGAGCTGCTGCGCCGGGGCGCCGAGATCGACATCGTCACCGACCAGACGTCGGCCCACGACCCGCTGATGTACCTGCCGCTGGGCGTCGCCTTCGCCGACATGGCCGCCGAGCGGGACAAGGACCCGGCCGCCTTCACCGTCAGGGCCCGCGAGTCCATGGCCAGGCATGTGGAGGCGATGGTCGGCTTCCAGGACGCCGGGGCGGAGGTCTTCGACTACGGCAACTCGATCCGGGGCGAGGCCCAGCTGGCGGGCTACGCCCGCGCGTTCGACTTCCCCGGTTTCGTGCCCGCCTACATCCGCCCGCTGTTCTGCGAGGGCAAGGGCCCGTTCCGCTGGGCCGCGCTCTCCGGGAACCCGGCCGACATCGCCGCCACCGACCGGGCCGTCCTGGAGCTGTTCCCCGACAACGAGCCGCTGGCCCGGTGGATCCGGATGGCCGGGGAGAAGGTCCACTTCCAGGGCCTGCCCGCCCGCATCTGCTGGCTCGGGTACGGCGAGCGCCACCTGGCCGGTGAGCGGTTCAACGCCATGGTGGCCGCCGGAGAGATCGAGGCCCCGGTGGTCATCGGCCGCGACCACCTCGACTGCGGCTCCGTCGCCAGCCCCTACCGCGAGACCGAGGGCATGCTCGACGGCTCCGACGCCATCGCCGACTGGCCGCTGCTGAACGCGATGCTCAACACGGCCTCCGGCGCGGCCTGGGTCTCCATCCACCACGGCGGCGGCGTCGGCATCGGCCGGTCCATCCACGCCGGCCAGGTCACCGTCGCCGACGGCACCCCGCTGGCCGCCGAGAAGCTCAACCGGGTCCTCACCAACGACCCCGGCATGGGCGTGATCCGCCACGTCGACGCCGGCTACGAGGAGGCCGTCACCGTCGCCGGGGCCCGCGACGTCCGGATCCCGATGCGCGAGTCCTGAAAGCGTGGGCTCCGGGCGGGCGCGCGATCCGGAGGGACGGCGGAGCCCGGCGGTCGGGTACGGTGAGCCACCGCTTCCGGGCGGGGAATGACGACGGGCCGTCGATCGGTTGGAGGGGACGTGGGCGGCGGACTCGATCGACTTCTGGAGGGTCACCGGCTCTCGCCGGTGCAGCGGCGGATCGCACGGTATCTGCACGACCACCTCGCGGAGGCGGTCTTCCTGTCCAGCGTGGAGCTGGCGGAGCGGGCGGGGGTGAGCCAGCCCTCGGTGACCAGGTTCGCCATGGTGCTCGGCTTCGCCGGCTACCCCGAGTTCCGGCAGGCGCTGCGGCCCCTGGTCGTCGGCGGGCGGGAGGCCCCGCGGGCCAACGACCTGCAGACCGCGATCGATGTGGAGATCGGCAACCTGCACGCCGTCCGGGAGGGGCTGGCCGACGCGTCGGCCGTCACCGGGCTGGGCGCCGCGCTGGCGGCGTGCGAGCCGCTCCCGGTGCTGGGCCTGCGGGTCTCCAGCGGCTTGGCCACCACCTTCGCGTACTACGCCCGCCGGATCCACCCCGACGTCCGGCTGCTGACCCACGGCGGCTCGGAGCTGGCCGACGGCCTGCACACCGCCCGCCGGGCGGGCGCGGGCTGGCTGCTCGCGGTGGTCCTGCCCCGCTATCCGGCCGAGGCCGTACGGGCCCTGCAGGACGCCCGGGAGATGGGTCTGCGCACCGCGGTGATCACCGACCGGCGGGACGTGCCGTTCGACGCCGACGTGATCTTGGCCGCCCCGGTGGGCGAGCGGCTGGTGTTCGACTCGCACGCGGCGCCGCTCGCTCTGGCCATGGTGCTGGTGGAGGCCATGGCGGACGCGGCGCCGCTGCGCACGCAGGCCCGGTTGGAGGAGTACGAGCGGATGACCGACCAGGCCGGGGTCTTCACCGGCTGACCGGAGCCGGGCCCCGGGAAGACGGGCCCCGGGAAGACGGGCCCGGCGTCCGGCGCGGGCCCGCCGGGGACGGGCCGGGCTATCCGGCCAGCTTCCGCAGGGAGCGGACCGACCAGGTCAGGGTGAGCACGCCCAGGACCAGGAAGACGCCGAAGGCGATCGGGATGTCGCCGTCGGAGAAATCGTCGGCGAACAGGGCGCGGCCCGCCTCGACGGCGTAGTAGAGCGGGTTGAACTTCGCCACGGTCTGCATCCACTCGGGGGCGAGCGACATCGGCAGCATCAGACCGGACAGCAGCATCAGCGGGAGCAGGAAGAACTGCACGATCTGCGACATGCCGTTCTCGTCGCGCACCGCCAGCGCCAGGCCGTACGACAGGTTGGCGGCGAACAGGCCGGTCACCGCCATGAGCAGCAGCATCAGGCCCATCGCGGCCAGGCTGATCCGCAGGCCCATCAGCGCGGCCACGCCCAGCACCAGGAGTGACTGCAGGACGAGCATGAGCATGTCCTTCACCACCCGGCCGAGGATGATCGCGGGTCGCCAGGCCTGGCTGACCGCGAGCCGCTCCAGCACCCCGTTCCGGGTCTCATTGATCATGCCGAAACCGGCGAACATGGAGCCGAACAGCGCGATCATCACCAGCGCCGCCGGAGTGAACACGATCAGCGCCTCCGTCAGTTCCCCGTTCGGGGTGATGCTGGTCAGCAACGGGGCGAAGAGCAGCAGATAGAGGACCGGCTGCATGATGCCGATGATCGGCCATGCCAGGTTGCGGCGCATGACGCCGAGCTCGTAGCCGGTGAACAGCAGGGTGTGTCGGAGCATGGGGGATTCCTCGCGGGGTGTCGGGGTCAGGCGGCGTCGCGCAGGGAGCGGCCGGTGTGCTTGAGGAAGACGTCGTCGAGCGTGGCCCGGTCGAGCGAGATGGACCGGATGGCCAGGTTCTCGGCCTCCAGTGCGCGCAGCAGCGCCGGCAGGCCGTGCTCGCCGTCGTCGAGGTAGGCGCGCAGGGAGTCGCCCTCCGTCTGGACCTCCTTGATGTACGGCTGCGCGGCCAGAACCTTCCGCGCGCCCTCCAGGTCGTCGAGGCGGAGCGTGACGACGTCGCCCGCGAGCTCCTTCTTGAGCTTCTCCGGCGTGCCCTCGGCGACGATCTTGCCGTGGTCGACGATGACCAGCCGGTCGCAGAGCGCGTCGGCCTCGTCCAGGTAGTGGGTGGTCAGCAGGACGCTGGTGCCCCGGTCGCGGAGAGCGCGGATCTCGTCCCAGAGGTTGGCGCGGTTCTGCGGGTCGAGACCGGTGGTGGGTTCGTCGAGGAAGACCAGCGGCGGCCGGTTCACCAGCCCGATGGCCAGCGAGAAGCGCCGCTTCTGGCCGCCGGAGAGAGTCTTCACCGGACGGTCGGCGATCTCGCTCAGGCTGAAGGCGGCGAACAGCTCCTCCGCGCGGGCCAGGGCCTCCTTGCGGGACATCCCGGCGATCCGGCCGGCCAGGACCAGGCTCTCCCGGCCCGGGGCGTTGTCGTCCACGCCGCCGGCCTGGCCGACGTAGCCGATCCTCTCCCGGACCTCGGCGGCCTCCTTCACCACGTCGAACCCGGCCACCCGGGCGGTGCCCGCGGTGGGGACGGTGAAAGTCGCCAGCATCCGGACCGTGGTGGTCTTGCCCGCGCCGTTCGGGCCGAGGCAGGCGAAGATCTCGCCCTCGTCGACGGACAGGTCGATGCCCCGGACGGCCTCGACCTCCTCGGTCTTGCCCCGCCCGCGCTTGGCGACGAAGGTTTTACGCAGGTCATGAGCTTCGATGATCATGGATTCTCCGTATGTCGGGGGATGTCGAGCATGAACCCTTCCGCTGTGGGAGGGGCAAGTGGTTTTTCCGCGTGGGGAACCCGCGGAAGGTCCTTGATGAGCCTTCACGAAAAAGAGCGATATTTCCGATAGTCGGGCCCGTCGGGGGCGGGCTTCAGGGCAGTTCGCCGTTCTTGACCTGTCCGATGGCGCCCTCGATCCAGCGCAGCTGGGCTTCGAGCAGGGCGGCGTTGAGCCGGAGGGTCTCGTCGATGTGCCGGGGGGCTCCGTGGCTGCGCTTGGCGGCGACCGCCCGCCTGAACATGCCGATCTCCGCTCCCAGCTGTTCGATCCTGGCCTCCATCGCCGAGACGAGGTCGGCGGCGGGGAGCCGGTCCATGAAGGTCAGCGCCACCTGGAAGGGGTCCACGATGGGTTTGATCTCCCACCAGTAGTTCATCAGCCCCGCCATGAACTCGGCCCGGCCGGCCTCGGTGATCTCGTAGACGGTCTTGCCGCCCCTGCCCTCCTCCGCCCGGCGCAGCAGGCCCTCGTCGGCCATCTTGGACAGGCCGTGGTAGATCGAGCCGTAGGCCACGTTGGCCCATCGGTCGGCGGCCCACAGCTCCAGGCGGCGCCGTACCTCGTATCCGTGGAGCGGGCCGTCGAGCAGGACACCGAGCAGGAGGACGCGGGTGGAGGACATACTCAAGTTTGTATTCAAATTTGAGTATCCCGTCAAGCCTCAAATCTAAAAAGTCATCGAACATCCGCAAGATCGGACATGTCATGACGCCGTGATGACACCCCGCGCCGGGAGCGTTCCGCCGGGGGACAATAGGCTGGGCGGCATGTCAGCACGCCCCACCGCCCTGATCACCGGAGCCTCCCGAGGGGTGGGCGCCGCCGTCGCCCGCGCCCTGGCCCCCACGCACGACCTGCTGCTCGGGGGCCGTGACCGCGAGGCGCTGGACAAGATCTGCGCGGAGGCGCCCGGGGCCCGGCCCTGGCCGGTGGAGCTGACCGCGGTCACCGAGGCGGACGTCGCCGGGATCGACCGGCTCGACGTGCTGGTGCACAGCGCGGGCGTGGTGACACTGGGCCGGATCGGGGAGACCCCGGCCGAGGTCTGGCGGCGCACGATGGAGATCAACGTGATCGCGGTGGCCGAGCTGACCCGGCTGCTGCTGCCCGCCCTGCGCGCCGCGGGAGGGCAGGTCGTGCTGGTCAACTCGGGGGCCGGGCAGCGGGCCAATCCGAACTGGGGCTCCTACGCCGCCAGCAAGTTCGCGCTGCGCGCCTTCGCCGACGCGCTCCGGCTGGAGGAGCCCGGCCTGCGGGTGACCACGATCTACCCGGGGCGGGTCGACACCGACATGCAGCGCGGGGTGCGCGGCCAGGAGCGGGGCGCCTACGAGCCCGAGAAGTACCTGAACCCGGACTCGGTGGCCCGGGCCGTCCTGGCGGCGGTGACCGCGACCCCGGACGCCCACGTCACCGAGATCACCGTCCGCCCGTCGGCGGGGCCCGCCTCCTGAGACGCGGGCGGCCGGCCTCCTGAGACGCGAGGGAGGGCACGGCCCGCGCCGGCCGTGCCCTCCTCCGTCACGCGAGGACGCCGCGTGCCGCGATCATCCCGTTCAGCAGGTCAGGTTGGAGCCCGGGGTGGTCCCCAGGATCTGGGTGAACCTCTGGTAGGAGTTCACCCGGCTCTGCACCTGGGCGGGGTTGCGGCCGCCGCACTCCAGCGAGCCGTTGATGCTGCGGATCGTCTCGCCGAAGCCGCGCCCGTTGACGATGGCGTCGTGCGGGGTCATGGTGCCCGGACCCTTCTGGGTGTTCCAGTACCACAGCGCGGTCTTCCAGGCCACCGCGGCGTCGGTCTGCACCAGGTTGGGGTTGCGCAGCAGGTCGATGCCGAGCGCGTCGCCGGCGGCCTTGTAGTTGAAGTTCCAGCTGAGCTGGATCGGGCCGCGGCCGTAGTAGGCGGACTGGCCGGCCGGGCAGCCGTAGGACTGGCTCGTGTCGCAGTAGTGCGGGTAGTTGGCGGTGTTCTGCTCGACGATGTGCACCAGGCCGCCGGTCTCGTGGTTGACGTTGGCCAGGAAGGCGGCGGCCTCCTGCTTCCTGACGGTGTCGGTGCCGGTCCTGGCGAAGCCGGGGTAGGCGCTCAGCGCGGCGGTCAGGCCCTTGTAGGTGTAGAAGGAGTTCCGGTTCGGGAACATCTGGTTGAACTGCGCCTCACTGACCACGAAGCCGCCCGGGGCCGGGGTGGTGGGGTTCGTCGTCGGGGTGGGCGTGGGCGTGGCGGAGCCGCAGGCCCCCTTGTCGGCCCAGACGTCGGAGGAGCCCGGCGTCTCGTTCTGGGTCCACCACTTCGCGGTCCAGTTGCGGCCCTTGTGGGAGGCGGAGGTTCCGCCCGTGTACACCTTCGTGGAGCTCCACGCCGCCGCGCAGTCCGCCGCCGCCGCGGGGGACGCCTGCACGGCGACCGTCAGCGCGCTCGCGGCCGCCGTGACGGCGAAGGCCGCCATGATGCGCTGTCTCGACACTCGATCACTCCTTTTACGCGGCCGTACGGCACCGGCCGGGAAGACGGTTCGTCCGGTCGCAAAGCCTGGCAGGCAGGGCCTTAACGGCGCCTTAAGTGATCCTTTTGATCTCCATAGCCGCCGGATCGGGTCCGGGCCGCGGCCGTACGGCTGGCCAATGAATGACTTCATTCACATAATGGAGAGGTGTTCGACGAGATGTGGGGCGCCATCGAGCGCCTCGGACGCGATGGCCGGACCGGAGGCTACCTGCGCGACGCGTGGTCGCCCGTCGACCTGGAGCTGCGCGAGTGGTTCCGGCAGGAGGCCGCCCGGCGCGGCCTCGACGTGCGCCAGGACCGCAACGGCAACCTCTGGGCGTGGTGGGGCGACCCCTCCGCCCGCCCCGGGGTGGTCACCGGCAGCCACCTCGACTCGGTACGGCAGGGCGGCGCCTTCGACGGCCCCCTCGGGGTCGTGTCCGCCTTCGCCGCCCTCGACGCCCTGACCGCCAAGGGCTTCGAGCCCGGCCGTCCGCTGGGGATCGCCTGTTTCACCGACGAGGAGGGCGCCCGCTTCGGCGTGCCGTGCATGGGCTCCCGCCTGCTCACCGGCGCCCTCGACCCCGACCGGGCCCGCGGTCTGACCGACGACGAGGGCGACTCCATGGCCGAGGCGCTCCGCCGCGCCGGGCACGACCCCGCCGCGCTCGGCCGGGACCCCGAGACCCTCGGGCACATCGGCGCCTTCGTCGAGCTCCACGTCGAGCAGGGACGGGGGCTCGTGCACGCCGGCGTCCCGGTCGGCGTGGCGAGCGCGATCTGGCCGCACGGGCGCTGGCGGTTCGACTTCCGCGGCCAGGCCAACCACGCGGGCACCACCCGCCTGGCCGACCGCGACGACCCCATGCTGCCCTTCGCCCGGACTGTGCTGCGCGCCCGCGAGCTCGCCGAGCGCGCCGGCGCGGTCGCCACCTTCGGCAAGCTCCGCGTCTCGCCCGGCAACGCCAACGCCGTCCCCGGGCTGGTCAGCGCCTGGCTGGACGCCCGCGGCGGGGACGAGGCCGCGGTCCGCGCGCTGGTCGCCGAGCTGGGCGCGTTCTCCGGCGCCGAGGTGAGCACCGAGTCCTGGACCCCGGTCGTCGACTTCGACGCGGTCCTGCGCGACCGCCTCGCCGCCGTGGTCGGCACCGCCCTCGACCACCGCGCGGCGGCGCCGGTGCTGGAGACCGGGGCCGGGCACGACGCCGGGATCCTCGCGGCGGCAGGGGTTCCGAGCGCGATGGTGTTCGTCCGCAACCCAACGGGCATCTCACACTCTCCGGAAGAACACGCGGAGGCCTCCGACTGTCACCTGGGGGTCACCGCCCTCGCCGCCGTTCTGGAGGACTTGTGCCGAAGCTGACCTACTGGTGCGAGCTGGCCTGGCTGCCGCCGGGCGAGACCGTCGCCGGCGTCCTCGTCGAGGTCGAGGGCGCCCGCATCGCCGACATCACGCCGGGCGTGGCCGAGCCGCCCCCCGGAGCGGTCAGGCTCGCCGGTCTGACCCTGCCCGGCCTCGCCAACGCCCACTCGCACGCCTTCCACCGGGCGCTGCGCGGAGTCACCCAGGCGGAGAAGGGCACCTTCTGGACCTGGCGCGAGCAGATGTACGGCGTGGCCCAGGCACTCGACCCCGACTCCTACCTCCGGCTGGCCAGAGCGGCGTTCGCGGAGATGGCGCTGGCCGGCGTCACCTGCGTGGGGGAGTTCCACTATCTGCACCACGCGCCGGGCGGCACGCCGTACGACGACCCGAACGCCATGGGCCACGCGCTCGTCCAGGCCGCCCGGGAGGCGGGCCTGCGGATCGCGCTGCTGGACGCCTGCTACCTGACCGGCGGGCCGGGGACACCGCTGACCGGCGCCCAGCTCCGGTTCGGCGACGGGGACGCCGAACGGTGGGCCGTACGCGCGGAGGCCCTCGCCTCCTCCTACGCCGGAGAGCCGGACGTGGAGATCGGCGCCGCCATCCACTCGGTCCGCGCGGTCCCCGCCGAGCACATGGCCTCCGTCGCGGTCTTCTCCCACCACCACGCGGTCCCGGTGCACATCCACGTGTCCGAGCAGCGGGCCGAGAACTCCGCCTGCGTGGAGCTGTACTCCGCCACCCCCGTCCAGGTCCTGCACGAGCACGGCGTGCTCGGTCCCCGCACGACCGCCGTGCACGCCACACACGTCTCCGACGCGGACATCGCGCTGCTCGGCCAGTCCGAGACCCACGTGTGCATGTGCCCCACGACCGAACGCGACCTGGCCGACGGCATCGGCCCGGCGCGGGCGATGTCCGACGCGGGTTCGCCGATCACCCTGGGCTCCGACAGCCACGCGGTCGTCGACCTGTTCGAGGAGGCCCGCGCGGTCGAGCTGGACGAGCGGCTGGCGACCGAGCGGCGCGGCCACTGGCGGGCCGCCGAGCTGCTCCAGGCCGCCACCTCGGCCGGGCACGCCTCGCTCGGCTTCCCCGACGGCGGCGTCCTCTGCCCGGGAGCCTGGGCCGACCTCGTCTCCGTCCGGCTCGACTCCGTCCGCACCGCGGGCGGCGGCCCCGCCGCCGAGACCGTCGTCTTCGCCGCCACGGCGGCCGACGTGCACTCCGTGGTCTCGGGAGGCCGCCAGGTGGTCGCCGAGGGCCGCCACGTCCTCGGCGACGTGGGCGGGCTGCTCGCGGAGGCGATCGCCGAGGTACGCCGGGAGAGGGCATGACCCCCGCCGGGTGGACGAGGAGCGGTGAGACGAGGAGCGGTGAAGCGCCGATGAGCACGTTGTTCGACCGGATCGGCCTGCTGTACACCGGGGATCCCGACCGGGAGGAGATCCGGGACGCCGCCCTCGTCGTCGAGGACGGCCGCGTGGCCTGGGTCGGTCCCTCCGGCGACGACCCGGGCGCGGACGAGCGCGTGGACGTGGACGGCCGCTGCGTGATCCCCGGGTTCGTCGACAGCCACGCCCACCTGGTCTTCGCCGGGGACCGCACCGCCGAGTTCACCGCCCGCATGTCGGGGGAGCGCTACACCGCCGGAGGCATCCGCACCACGGTCGCGGCGACCCGCGCCGCCGGCGACGCCTTCCTCGCCGCCAGGACCGCCGCCCTGGTCGCCGAGATGCTCGCCCAGGGCACCACCACCGTCGAGATCAAGAGCGGGTACGGCCTCACCGTCGCCGACGAGCGCCGCTCCCTGGAGATCGCCCGCGGTTTCACCGAGGAGACCACCTACCTCGGCGCGCACGTCGTCCCCCCGGACGCCCCGTCCGCCGACGACTACGTCCGCACGGTCACCGGGGAGATGCTCGCCGCGTGCGCGCCCCACGCCAAGTGGGTGGACGTCTTCTGCGACCGCGGCGCGTTCGACGGCGACCAGAGCCGGGAGATCCTGACCGCCGGGATCAAGGCCGGGCTGCTGCCGCGCGTGCACGCCAACCAGCTCGGCCACGGCCCGGGCGTGTCGGTGGCCGCCGAGCTGGGCGCCGCCTCGGCCGACCACTGCACCCACCTCACCGACGCCGACGTCACGGCGCTCTCCTCCGCCGGGGTGGTCGCCACCCTGCTGCCCGGCGCGGAGTTCTCCACCCGCTCGCCGTACCCCGAGGCCCGCCGCCTGCTGGACGCCGGCGTCACCGTCGCGCTGGCCACCGACTGCAACCCGGGGTCCTCCTTCACCTCGTCCATGCCGTTCTGCATGGCGCTGGCCGTACGGGAGATGGGCATGACCCCGCTGGAGGCGATCAGGGCCGCCACCCGCGGCGGGGCCCAGGCGCTGCGCCGTACGGACATCGGCGTGCTCCGGCGCGGAGCCCGGGGCGACCTGGTCATCCTGGAGGCCCCCTCCTACGTCCACCTGGCCTACCGGCCCGGGGTGCCGCTGGTGGTCCAGGTGTGGAAGGAGGGCCGCCGGGTCGCCTGACGATCCGGGGTGTCCGCCGGCTCCCGATGATTCATCCGTCCGCCGCGGCATCCTCCTTGAGGAGGAGAACGAAACCATTCTGCGGGCGTAGTCCTTTAGGGAATCTTTGCCCAGGCATGGACGTTGATTGGGCAAGCGACGTGTCTGTTGCGCGCGGGGTCTTGAGCGAGCGGGGTGGATACGTCATAAGCAGGCGGAACGAGGTGCCATCGGATGGCAAGGCCGACGGGGAATCGCACGCAGGACCAGCATGTCTCGGATCGGGACCTGCTGGGGACCTACCTGGCGGAGATCGGGAGGGTCCCCCTGCTGACCGCGGAGGAAGAGGTCGATCTCGCGAAGCGGATCGAGGCCGGTCTGTTCGCGGAGCAGTTGCTGGACAGCGGGTTGACGGAGCCGCGGATCGGGGACGCGGCCGATGAGGAGCTTGAACGACTGGCTATTTCGGGGCAGCGGGCCAAGGATGAGTTCATCCAGGCCAATCTACGTCTTGTGGTGGCGGTCGCGCGCAAATATTCGGGACGGGGAATGCCGCTGATCGACTTGGTGCAGGAAGGGAATCTGGGCCTGGTCCGCGCGGTGGAGAAATTCGACTATCGGCGTGGTTACAAGTTCTCCACCTACGCCACATGGTGGATTCGCCAGTCCGTGGGCCGGGCGATCCACGAGCAGGCCCGTCCGGTCCGGTTGCCCACCCACGCGGGGGAGCAGATGACCCGCCTGATGCGGGTCCGCCGCGACATGCTGGCCGAGTTCGACCAGGAGCCGACGGACGCCGACCTGGCGGCGGTCCTGGAACTGCCGATCGAGCGGGTCCGCGAGCTGCGCCGCTGGGCCTCCGACCCCGTCTCCCTCCAGCTCGGCGTGGGCGACGAGGACGAGACCGAACTCGGCGACATGATCGCCGACGAGACGTGGGCCGACCCCGAGCAGCAGGCCATGGACATCCTGGACCGCGAACGCCTGGAGCAGTGGCTGACCGGCCTGGAAGGCCAGACCCGCGAGATGCTCCGATGGCGCTACGGCCTGATCGACGGCCGCGAGCACACCCTGACCGAGGTCGGCGAGCGTTACGGCATCGGCCGCGACCGCGCCCGCCGCATCGAGCGCGACGCCCTGGCCCGCCTCCGCAAGATGGCCACGGCCGCCTGACATCCACAGGAGCGTCGCCCCGTACGGCGGGGGAGGCGCGCCGGCACGGGGGAAGGCGCGCCAGCACGGCGCGCCTCCCCCGGTATGACCCCCGCCCCCGGCCGGCCTGCGGCTGTGCGACCCTGAAAACTGTGCCGGACCGGACCTGCCACCCTCTTCGATCTTTCGCGGCGGCCGTCCTGGACCGGCGACGGTCGCCGGCTCTGGCCGCGACCGCGGGCTTCCTGCCCGCCGTCGTCGTCCACATGATCATCGGCTACACGAGCTTCGTGCACCTGGCTCCGGTGTATCTGGGAATCGCCCTCACCGCGCTCGCCCTCGCTCTCGCGCGGCCGTATCTGTGCGCCGGGCGGTAGCGCTCAGGACGCCGCGGTCTGCAGCGCCCAGGCGATCGCGAGCGGGTTCTGGTACTCCCGCCAGCGGGCGATCCGCCCCTCGTGGACGGTCAGCACGCCGACGAACGGGGCCGCGGCGGACACTCCCGTCCCGCTCATCGTCGCGGCCAGCTCGTATTCGACGACGATGGTGTCGGGATCGGCCGTGTCGTGCACGGCCAGCGCGCGGCAGTCGTCGAAGCGGAACGGCAGGTCGGTGTTCCCGGCGCGGACGAAGGACAGCACCGCGTCCCGGCCCTCGATCCGGCTGGGCCGCCCGGGTGCGGCGAACGGCATCTCCACGATGACGTCTTCGGTGAGTGAGTCGTCGTCGAAGACGGTTTCGTTGGCGATCCAGTGCTCACGCATGCGGTCGAAGACCTCGCGTGGGGTCATGCCTGCCTCCGAGATAAGATGAGTGGCGACTCGACTTACGATAATGAGTCGAGACTCATTTTCCAAGGGGGGCGGCGTGCGGGCAGATGCGCAGCGCAACCGGGAACGCATCCTCGACGCGGCCGAGGAGGTGTTCGCCCGCTGCGGCGCCTCGGCGTCCACCGAAGAGGTGGCCCGGCTGGCCGGCGTGGCGATCGGCACGGTCTTCCGGCACTTCCCGACCAAGGACGACCTGCTGGCGGCGATCCTGAAGCGCCTGCTGGCGCGGCTGGCGGAGGACGCGGCCACCCTCGGCGGGGCGGACGGCCTGCACGTCTTCTTCCGCCGGCTGGTCGGGCAGGCGGCGGCCAAGCGCACGGTGGTCGACCTGGCCGGCGTCAGCGTCCCGGCGGCGGTGAGCCGGCTGGACGAGGCCGTGGGCGAGCTGCTGGACCAGGCGCAGGCCGCCGGCACGGTACGCGGTGACGTCCGCCGGCCCGAGGTGATGGCACTGCTGGTGAGCCTCTGCCAAGGCGCCCTGCACGGCGGCTGGGACGTGGAGCTGCAGGAACGGACACTCGCCGTCGTCTTCGCCGGCCTGGCCGCATAGACGTCGTCCGCCGGGCCGCATAGACGTCCTCCGCCGGGCCGTATAGGCCTCGTCCACCGGGCCGCCGGGCCACTCCGCGCACATTCCGGCCATGCCCGATTCATGCTCCGCCGTGTCCGAAACAAGGCTGAAACACCATCCAGCCGAGATTCACAGATGTGAAACACACAAGGTCGTGGCCCGAAACCACGGAAGAACACGCTGTGGCGCACGGGATGAGGAAGCCGAACCGGAACATCGTGAGGTGAGGCGGACTCGGCCCGGCAGGAACGTCAGTGCGCGGCCGGTCGACGGAGCCCTGGAAGCGCCCACTGCGACTTGTGTAACCGGCCACACGCCAATTGGAAGGAGGGTCGCGTCGAATGAAGATCGATAGCGGCTCCACTGCCTGGATGCTCATGAGCGCCGCGCTCGTACTGCTCATGACCCCGGGCCTCGCGTTCTTCTACGGGGGCATGACCAGGGCCAAGAGTGTCCTCAACATGATGATGATGTCGTGGGTCAGCATCATCGTGGTGACGGTCACCTGGGTCCTCTACGGACACTCGCTGGCCTTCGACGCCGTCGGGGACGGCTCGGGCTTCATCAACAAGATCATCGGGGGTCTCGACAACCTCGGGCTGAGCGGGCTCGTCGACACGGCGACCAAGGACGACGGCACGGGGATGCCCAGCCTCGTCTTCTCCATGTTCCAGATGACCTTCGCGATCATCACCGTCGCGCTGATCAGCGGGGCGCTCGCCGACCGCGTCAAGTTCGGCGCCTGGGTGGTCTTCGCGATCGTCTGGGCGACGCTCGTCTACTTCCCCGTGGCGCACTGGGTGTGGGGCGGCGGCTGGCTGAGCAACCTCGGCATCGAGGACTTCGCCGGCGGAACGGTCGTGCACATCAACGCCGGCGCCGCGGCGCTGGCGGTCGCGCTGGTCATCGGCAAGCGCGTGGGCTGGGGCAAGGACCCGATGCGGCCGCACAACCTCACGCTGGTGCTGCTCGGCGCGGGCCTGCTCTGGTTCGGCTGGTTCGGCTTCAACGCCGGTTCCGAGCTCGCGGTGGACGGCGTCACCGGCCTGGCGTTCATCAACACCCAGATCGCCACCGCGGTGGCCGCCGGTGCCTGGCTCCTGGTGGAGAAGCTGCGCGACGGTCACTCCACGACCCTCGGCGTGGCCTCCGGCGCGGTCGCCGGTCTGGTCGCGATCACCCCGGCCTGCGGCTTCGTCGAGCCGTGGGGGGCGTTCCTCATCGGCGCGATCGCCGGTGTCGCCTGCGCCTACGCCGTCGGCCTGAAGTACAGGCTCGGCTACGACGACTCGCTCGACGTGGTCGGCGTTCACCTGGTCGGCGGTGTCGTCGGCGCGGTGGCGCTGGGCTTCATCGCCACCCGCCCGGCCTTCCCCGGCCAGAACGACGGCATCCTCACCGGCGGCCCGATCTCCCAGCTGGGCGTGCAGGTGCTCGGCCCGGTCGCGGTCGGCCTCTACTCCTTCGTGGTCTCCTGGGTCCTCGCCAAGGTCATCGACAAGACCATGGGCTTCCGCATCACGCAGGAGCAGGAGATCGCGGGCATCGACATCACGACCCACGCCGAGACCGGCTACGACCTCGGCACCGTGCACTCCTCGGGCGTGGCCGCCCCCAAGGGCCCGGTGACGGCCCCGGCAGGTAAGAAGGTGGACGCATGAGACTCATCACGGCGGTCATCAAGCCCTTCAAGCTCGATGACGTGAAGGCTGCCCTGGAGCAGTTCGGAATCAAGGGGATGACGGTCAGCGAGGCCAGCGGGTACGGCCGCCAGCGCGGTCACACCGAGGTCTACCGCGGCGCCGAGTACCAGGTGGACCTGGTCCCCAAGGTCCGGCTGGAGGTGCTGGCCGAGGAGGACGACGCGGAGGACGTGATCGACGTCATCGTCAAGGCGGCGCAGACCGGCAAGATCGGTGACGGCAAGGTCTGGTCCGTCCCGGTGGACACGGTGATCCGGGTCCGCACGGGGGAGCGCGGCCCCGAGGCGCTCTGACCGGTGAGAGGCGAAACTCGCTCGTACGCCGCGGCCCGCAAGGAGCGGGCCGCGGACATCGACCGCTGGCTGACGGACCTGCTCCGGACCGCCTGCGGCACGCCGTACGGGCCGGGCGGGGGAACGAGAGGCACGGACGAGCGCGGCGCCCTGAGCGGGGTCGCGCTCGTCGCGGTTGGCAGCCTGGGGCGTTCGGAGCTCGCCCCGGGCAGCGATCTGGACCTGGTCCTGCTGCATGACGGCCGACAGGACGTCGCCCGCATCGCGGACCGGATCTGGTACCCGGTCTGGGACTCCGGGATCGGCCTGGACCACTCGGTGCGGACCGTGGACGAGGCGGCCAAGGTCGCGCGGGAGGACCTGAAAGCGGTGCTCGGGCTGATCCAGGCCCGGCACGTGGCGGGAGACCCGGAGCTGACGCGGGCGGCGCGGGAGACCGTGCTCGCCGAGTGGCGGGCCGACTCCCGGCGCCGCCTGGTTGAGCTGCGGGAGGCCGCGGACCGCCGGGCGGAGTCCAGCGGCGAGCTGGCGTTCCTGCTCGAACCGGACCTTCGGGACGCCCGGGGCGGGCTCCGCGACGTGCAGGCGATGCAGGCCGTGGCGGCGGCCTGGGTGGCCTCGGCTCCCGGGCCCCGCGTCCGGGAGGCCCACGAGCTGCTGCTCGACGTCAGGCACGGCCTGCACCTGGTGACCGCCCGCGGCGCCGACCGGCTGGTCCTGCAGGAGCAGGACGCGGTCGCCGGAGCGCTGGGACTGCTCGACGCCGAGGCGCTGATGCGCAGGCTCGCGGAGGCGGGCCGGACGATCGCGCACGCCTACGGCGCCACCTGGCGCACCGTGGACCGGCTGCTGTCGGGTCCCCTGCCGAGGGGCCGCCGCCCGCTCGCCGACGGCGTCGTGGAGCACGGCGGCGAGGTGGTGCTGGCCCGCGGGGTCAACCCGCGCAAGGATCCCGTGCTCGTGCTGCGCGCGGCCGCGGCCGCCGCCGAGGCGGGGCTGCCGCTCGCCCCGGCCACCGTGAACGCGCTGGCCGCCCAGTCGCCGCCGCTCCCGGTGCCCTGGCCGGACGAGGCGCGGGACGCGCTGGTGGCGCTGCTGGGCGCCGGGCGCGCGGCGGTGCCGGTCTGGGAGGAGCTGGACCAGGCGGGGGTGCTGGTCCGGCTCCTGCCGGACTGGGAGCGGGTACGGCACCGCCCGCAGCGCAACCCGGTGCACCGCTACACGGTCGACCGCCACCTGATCGAGACCGCCGCCGGCGCCGCGGCGTTCACGCGCGAGGTCTCCCGGCCCGACCTGCTGCTCATCTGCGCGCTCCTGCACGACATCGGCAAGGGCTACCCCGGCGACCACTCCGCCACCGGCGCGGTCGTGGCCCGGGACATCGCCACCCGGATGGGCCTGCCCCCGGCGGACGTCGAGATCGTGGAGACCGTGGTCCGCCACCACCTGCTGCTGCCGGAGACCGCCACCCGCCGTGACCTGGACGACCCGGTGACGATCTCCCGGGTGGCCGGGGCGGTCGGCTCGCGCGAGGTTCTGGAGCTGCTGGCGGCCCTGGCCGTGGCCGACGGCAACGCCACCGGGCCGGCCGCGTGGAACTCCTGGAAGGCTTCGCTGGTCACCGATCTGGTGCGCCGTACCCGGTCGGTGCTCTCGGGCACCCCGCTCCCGCCCGCGCCCTCGCTCTCCGCCGAGCAGACGTCCCTGGCCCGGCACGGCGGCGGCGCGATCCGGGTCAACGGGGGAGCGGTCACCGTGGTCGCGCCCGACCGGGCGGGGCTTCTCTGGCACGCGGCCGGCGTGCTGGCCGCGCACCGCATGGTGGTGCGGGCGGCCTCGGCGGCCTCGGCGGGTTCCACCGCCGTCATCGAGTTCTCGGTCGTCCCCGAGTACGGCTCGCCGCCCGACCCGGCGACGCTGGAGGCCGATCTGCGCCTGGTCCTGGCCGGCCGGCTCGACATCGAGCAGCGCCTGGCCCGCAGGGCCCGTTCGATGCGACCGGCCCGGGTGCCGGTCGCCCCGCCTCGGGTGACCCTGGTCGATGACGCGTCTCACACCGCAACGGTCATAGAAGTACGCGCACACGACCGTCCGGGGCTATTGTGGCGAATTGGCAGAGCATTCGGCGAATGTGGTCTTGACGTACGCGCGGCACGCGTCGAGACTCTCGGCGCAGAGGCGGTGGATGTCTTCTACGTGGTCGACAGGGCCGGGCGTCCCCTCACGGATGAGGCTCAGCGTGAACAGGTGAGAGATCAGGTACTTGCGGCGTTGCGATAACCATAAGAAATCAGTCTCTCGTCACCTTTGTAACGATTAAGTCCGGTTTGTCGGTTATGTCGGTTCTGTCCCGTGGGTGTGTGGTCTGATGAGGCCACTCATGTCGTGATGGTGAAGGGTAGCGAGAGCGGTGACGACGGGACCTACCGATAGCGAGCACGCATCGGTGCGAGACCGCGGCAAGCGGCCTGCCGCCCGATTCGGTTTGCGAAATTGGCGCGTGCGGACGCGTCTTACGGCACTGATCCTGGTGCCGACCGCGGTGGGCGTCGTGCTCGCCGGAACGCGTGTGGTCGCCTCGATCGACAGCGTCGCGGGATATCAGCGCACGGCCGCCGCCGCGGAGTACTCCGAACGGCTGCGCGACCTGGCGCAGGCCATGGGATTGGAACGTGACCGGAACGCCTGGGCGTCGTTCCCGCCGACGAACAAGAGCCTGGTGGCCAGTGCCGAATCCCAGGAGAAGACCGTCGACGGCCTCGTCCAGAAGGTCCGGCTGGACCTCCAGGCGATCGACGACTCCTACGGCCCCCGTGCGGTCAAGGCCGCCCGGGACGCCCGGTACCAGCTCGACGGCCTGGCGAAGACCCGGGAGCTGCCCGGTACGAGCCGCGCCGAGAGCTACAGCAAGCTGATCCAGCCGCTGCTCCAGCTCCACGAGGAGCTCGCGGTGATCGGTGAGGACCCGGACATCGTCGGTGACTCCCGCGGTCTCAGCGCGCTGGCCTACGCCAAGGAAGAGGTCTCCCGGCAGCGTGCCCGCCTGCTGGCCGGCTACTACGCGCCCTCGCTGATCACTCCCCAGCAGGTCGAGGAGTTCATCGCCTCCCGGTCGCGGCTGGCCGAGCGCAGGACCGAGTTCGCCATCGAGGCGGGCGCCACCAACGGCCAGCTGCTGAACACCGCCCTCGTCGACGAGCGGGTGACCCGCGCGGAGCTGACGAAGGCCAAGGCGATCGCCCTGGCCAGCAACCCCAACACCACGGGCCGCCTGCTGACGGACCTCGCCGAGGTCAAGCAGTGGTTCAACGACAACGGCGCGACCCTTGAGCGGATCAAGAAGGTCGAGGACAAGGTCGCCGCCGACGTGATCACCCGGGCCCGGGAGCTGGAGGACACCGAGCAGCGCAACGCGATCGTCGCGGCCGGGCTGATCCTGGCCCTGCTCCTGCTGGTCCTCGGCCTCACCGTCATCATCGCCCGCTCGATGGTCCTGCCGCTGCGCCGCCTGCGCGTCGAGGCGCTGGACGTCGCGGGGTTCAAGCTCCCCGAAGTGGTGCGCCAGCTGCGGGTCTCCGGAGACACCAGGACCCCCGAGGTCGCCCCCATCTCCGTCGACAGCAAGGACGAGATCGGAGAGGTCGCCAAGGCCTTCGACGAGGTCCACCGCCAGGCCGTACGGCTCGCGGCCGAGGAGTCCGAACTCCGCTCCAACATCAGCGCGATGTTCGTCAACCTCTCCCGCCGGACCCAGACCCTGGTGGAACGGCAGATCTCGCTCATCGACGGCCTGGAGAAGGGCGAGCAGGACGGCGGCCGCCTGGCCGACCTGTTCAAGCTCGACCACCTGGCCACCCGCATGCGCCGCAACTCCGAGAACCTCCTGGTCCTCGCCGGCCACGAGCCGACCCGCAGGCGCAGCCAGCCGGCCAAGCTGGTCGACGTCGTCCGCGCCTCGCTGTCGGAGGTCGAGGACTACGAGCGGGTCCAGGTCAAGGTGCACCGGGCGATCTCGGTCGCCGGAAGCGCCGCCAACGACATCGTCCACCTGGTGGCCGAGCTGGTGGAGAACGCCATCCAGTTCTCCCCCCGGGCCAGCCAGGTCGTCGTCTCCAGCAGCATGATCGAGGGCGGCGGCGCGCTGCTCGCGGTCAGCGACGCGGGCATCGGCATGACCGGTGAGGAACTGGTCGAGATCAACCGGCGCCTCGCCGACCCGCCCGTGGTGGACGTGTCGGTGTCGCGGCGAATGGGGCTGTTCGTGGTCGGCCGGCTGGCCCTGCGCCACGGCATCCGCGTCCAGCTCCGCCCGCAGGAGGCCGGCGGCCTCATCGCCATGGTCCTCTTCCCGCCGGAGATCATCGTCCCGGCGGCGCAGCAGGTCCCGACCCCCTCGTGGGGGGCCGGCCCGTCCGCCTCGCAGAGCTCCTTCGGCCAGAGCTCCTTCGGCCAGGGTTCGCTCACCGGCGGCTCCTTCGGGCAGAACTCCCTCGCCGGCAGCTCGTTCGGGCAGAGTTCCGTCGCGGACGGCTCCTTCGGCCAGACGTCCTTCGCGCAGGACTCCCTGCCGCTGACGCCTTCCTTCGGCTCGCTCTCGGCCGACTCCCCGGTCCCCGAGCAGCGTGGAGCGGTCCCGGCCACCCCGTTCGGCGCGCCCGTACAGGGTGCCGAGTTCTCCTCGGCGCCCCCTTCTGCGCCCCCCTCCGGATCCCCCTCCGCCCTGCCCAAGCGCCAGGCCGGTGGACTCAACGGCCTGAACGGCGGGCCGAACGGCAGCGGCGGCGTGCCGGAGAGCTCCGGCAGCTCCTTCTCCGCGTGGGGGCCCGCCTCGCACGACGACCCGGTCACCGCCTCGATGCCCGCGGTCGGCGTCTCCCCCCTGGAGGCCGAGCAGGAGGAGTTCCTGCCGATCTTCGCCTCGGTCGAGTCCGCCTGGTTCCGCCGGGCCGACGACATCGACGCGCAGGCGGAGTCCGCGGAGCACGAGGAGGAGGCCCCGGAGGCGGCACCGCTCGCGCCGGAGGGTTCCTTCACTGATGGATCCTTCACTGAGGGGTCCTTCACCGAGGCGGACGAGCCGACCCCGCCGGTCGGCGTCGCGGCTCAGACTCCGGCTCCGGCCAAGGCGTCGGTCGCGGCGCCGGCGAGGGCGCAGGCCCCGGCCCGCGTGCCGGAGAACTGGCAGACTCCGGCCGACGCCGGCTGGCAGGCGGCCCAGGCCGCCAGCGACCCCAGCCTCGGCGGGATCACCGCGGCCGGTCTGCCCAAGCGGACCCCGAAAGCCAATCTGGTACCCGGCGCCGCGGCCAGTACGCCGTCGTCGCCGATGCCCCCCATCTCGCCCGAGCGGGTGCGGAACCGGTTGTCGAGCTTCCAGCAGGGCGTACGGCGGGGCCGTGCGGAACTATATGAGGACACCGCCAAGAACACGGCGGAAAAGGAGGAAGGCCAGTGACCACCCTGAGCCACGAGGCCCGTAGGTTCGACTGGCTGATCACCGAGTTCGTCCGCGGCACCCCGGGTGTCGCGCACGCGGTGGTCGTGTCGGCCGACGGACTGAGGATCGCCAGCTCCGAGGGTTTCCCGGACGATCGCGCTGACCAGCTCGCCGCCGTCGCGGCCGGTCTGCTCAGCCTGACCGTGGGAGCCTCCCGTGTCTTCGAGGGCGGTGCGGTGACCCAGACCGTGGTCGAGATGGAGCGCGGTCTCCTGCTCGTCATGGCGATCAGCGACGGCTCCGTCCTCGCCGTGCTGGCCTCTCCCGAGTGCGACATGGGTCTGGTGGCCTACCAGATGACCCTCCTCGTCGACCGGGCCGGTCAGGTGCTCACCCCGGCGCTCCGGGCCGAGCTGCAGTCCTCCCGGGGACGCTGATGGGCGTGACCACAGCGACGACCACGGGACCGGCGGGCACGTTCGTGACGCGGGTTCCCTCCCTCCCGGATGCCCGTCTCCGCCGCCCGTCCCCGGCCTCCGGACGAGGAGAGGGCCTTGCTGGGCGTTGACGGAACCGGGGACGAGGAGCCCCTGTTCCGTCCGTACGCGGTCACCGGCGGTCGCGCCGAGCCGCGCTATCACATGGCGATGGAGACGCTGGTCTCCTCCTCGCCCATCATGGAGGAGGAGCTGGCCCTGCTCACCCCCGAGCAGGACGCCATCATCAGGCTCTGCCGTTCGTTCCGGTCGGTCGCCGAGATCTCGGCGCTGCTGAGGGTCCCGCTCGGCGTGGCCCGCGTGCTGGTGGCGGACATGGCGGACGAGGGTCTCGTCCGCCTCCACCAGCCGCGCCTCGACCAGGGACAACCGGATCTCAACATGCTCGAAAGGGTGCTCAGTGGACTTCGCAGGCTCTAACCGCGGCGGCCTGACGTCGACGAAGATCGTCGTCGCGGGCGGGTTCGGCGTCGGCAAGACCACA
>NZ_BMQP01000006.1 GCF_014648175.1 Planobispora rosea | reverse complement strand
CCCGCTGCTGCGCCGGCCCATTGGGCGCGGTCAGCCCACTGGAGGCCCCGTCCTGGTTGACCGCCGACCCGCGCACCACCGCCAGCACCCGATGCCCCAGCCGCTGCGCATCCGACAACCGCTCCAGCACCAGCACACCGACACCCTCGCTCCAGCCGGTGCCGTCGGCGTCGGCCGAGAAGGACTTGCACCGGCCGTCGGCGGCCATGCCGCGTTCCCGGCTGAAGTCGATGAACGTCTCCGGGGTCGCCATGACGGTGACTCCGCCGGCCAGTGCCAGCGTGCACTCGCCCCGACGCAGCGCCTGCGCCGCCAGGTGGATCGCCACCAGCGACGACGAGCACGCCGTGTCCACGGTCAGGGCGGGACCCTCCAGGCCCAGCGTGTAGGCCACCCGGCCGGACACGATCGCTCCTGTGCCGCCGCTTCCCATGTAGTCGTGGTACATGAGTCCGGCGAACACCCCGGTGGAGCTGCCTTTCAGCGCCGTGGGGTCGATTCCGGCGCGCTCCAGTGCCTCCCAGGAGGTCTCCAGCAGCAGCCGCTGCTGCGGATCCATGGCCAGCGCCTCGCGCGGCGAGATCCCGAAGAACCCCGGATCGAACTCCGCCGCGTCGTACAGGAACCCGCCCTCACGGGCGTAGGTCTTGCCCGGCCTGCCCGGCTCCGGATCGTAGAGCCCCGCCACGTCCCAGCCGCGATCACGCGGGAAGCGGCCGATGGCGTCCGTCCCGTCCGCGACGAGCCGCCACAGCTCCTCCGGTGAGGTGACGCCGCCGGGATACCGGCATCCCATTCCCACGATCGCGATGGGCTCGGTGTCGCGCTGCTCCACCTCGCTCAGGCGTTTGCGGGCGGAACGCAGGTCGGCAGTCGCACGCTTGAGGTAGTCGAGGAGTTTCTGTTCGTTGTCCATATGCGTCGCCCCACCCGCCAGGCAATGAAGTAAATAACGCGAAATAACCGGAAGCATCCGGGAAAACTGCTATGCGTTAAGCTCTGTGCCTTAAGCGCTGCGCTCAGGCTCTGGGCTTAAGCTACGAAAGGCTGATATGCGGCTGAACCCCTAGCCGCCCCCTGACCGCTCCCGGGTCACCATCGAATTTGCGCTGGACATGGGAGAGCGCGGCGAGCAGCCCCGTGGAGGTGAGCGCCCCGGCTCCGGCGGGCTCCACCAGATGCCCGATCGGCAGATTGCCGATCTCCGCCCAGGCCAGACGGCCGGACTCGTCGATGTAGCTGCGGGTCCTGCCCTGGTTGTCGGGGTGCAGGCAGTAGGGGATGTCGAGGTACCCGTGCCGGAAGGCGCGCAGGAGGCCCCGCCCCACGTTCGCGTCGAGGTTGAGCACCGCCTCGATCAGGGCACGGGCCTCCAGGTAGGTCTGGGTGTCGCCGTCGGGGGCGGGCAGCCGGTTGGAGGCGGCCGACACCACGCCGGCGTACTCCAGCGCCGTCACGTTCTCCGCCACCGTGGGGATGCGGTGCGCCTCGGCGATCGTCTTGACGATCAGCCGCTCCGAGCCGGTCCAGGCCGCCAGTTCGGCCGCGCCCGCCAGCAGCGCGTAAGCGCCGTGCGCGGTCTTCGGATACACCCCCATGTACGTGTAAATCACGACGTGCCAGGAAATGCCGCTCAGCAGCTCCGAGCACAACCGCCGCAACGCGAAGACCGCCTCCACATCCTGAGCCGGATCGGTCTGCTGCGCGTAACTCACCGAAACGCTGCGCACGCCGTACCGGCAGAAGAACAGCGCCTCCAGCACGCTGATGGCCACCAGCTGGCTGGGCGGGCACAGCTGGCCCATCATGCAGCCGCCGAAGGTCTCCAGATGCGGCTCCAGGCCCTCATCGCGCAGCCCGGCCAGCAGCTGGCTGCACCGGACCCAGTTGCTCACGGACTCGGCCAGCGGCACCCGCCCGTACGGCAGGCAGTACGAGACCGGCCCGCCCTCCGTCGCCTCGATCCCGGACTCGATCAACGAGCGGAAGATGGGCACGGGCCGGGCCGAGCCGTGGCGCACCTGCACGGGGAAGCCGGGCGCGCGGATGCCGTCGAGCAGTTCGCGGGTGACCTGCGCGCCGTGGGTGACGATCGGGTAGCCGTTGAGCGCGTTGCCCCTGTCCAGCGCCTCGCGGGCGGCCTCGAAGTCGCCGACCCGCGTGTAGCTGTCGAGCGTGAGCGTGCCGACCGTGGTGGCGTTGGCGGCCTTGGTCGCCGCGAGCCCGTCCCGCATGGCGTGCGTCTCGCCGAAGCCCATGCGGGGTTGCACGACGAGCGAGCCGCGTGCGCGCGCACGGCGCACGAACTCGGCGAAGCCACCGCTCATCGCAGTGCCCGCTGCGGCAGCGACTCGAGGAACTCGGTGAGCGGGGCGGTGCCCGCGCCGTCCTCGACGACCATGGTGAAGCCGGCGGCGAGGAGCTCCGCGGCGTGGCCGTCCTCCACGCCCGCGACGCCCAGTTTGCCACCGATCACCACCGGCAGGTCCGCCAGCTCCCCGACCGCCCGCACGTGCTCGATCAGGCGCAGCCCGTCCTGGTGGCCGTGGCCGTTGACGCTGCTGACCACGACGATGTCCGGCCGGTTCGCCAGGCACTCCTCCACGACCAGCCGCTCGGGTACGCACGCCCCCAGGTTGACCACCTCGAAGCCCAGTTCCTCCAGCAGGAGCTGGAGGAAGACCAGGTTCCAGGTGTGGGCGTCGGAGGCCACGCTGGTGACCACGGCGACCCGCCCGGAGCCGGGCAGGTCCCGAACCGTGGACGGGTTCACGGCAGCCTCGCGGGTTCGCCGACCCGATGGTGCTCGATGCGGGTGGCCGAGACGACCTCGCCGCCGCGGACGGCGATCTCGACCGGGGCCGGCCTGCCCAGGAACATCAGCAGGCTTGAGGTGACGCCGTAGGCGCCCGCGTTGGGGATGACGATCAGGTCACCCGGCCGCAGCACGGGCAGCTCGACCTCCCTGCCGATCACGTCGCCCGGGGTGCACAGCGGCCCGACCAGGCTGGCCGTCTCACGCTCGGCCCGCTCCGGGTGGGCGAGCTGTACGGCGGGCGGCAGCAGCCGCCCCAGCCCGGACATCCCGCCGAAGGTGTTGATGCCCGCGTCCAGGATCGCGAACTTCTTGCCCCTGCTGTCCTTGACGTTGACGACCTCGGCCGCCAGGCTGCCGCAGGTGGCGGTCAGGTAGCGGCCGGACTCGCAGGCCAGTTCGGGCGCGCCGGCACGCCAGGTGGGCAGGTGCTCGTCCAGGGCGTCCTCCAGCTCCCGGCGCAGCCGCCGGTAGACCGGCCGCTCGCCCGGCTCGCCGTACGGCGCCGCGAAACCTCCGCCGATGTCCACCAGCTCGAAGGGGATGCCGAGCTCGTCCTGGATCCTCGCGGCCAGGGCGATGGTCCCGCGGAACTCGGCGATCAGGCTCTCCTCGTCCTGGGCGTTGGACAGGGGGAACAGGTGGAGTCCCACGATCCGCGCCCCCGGCGTGCCCGTCAGCTGCGCGGCCTCCTCGACGAGGCGCTCGGCGTCGAAGCCGAACTGCGACGGCCTGCCGGTCATCCTGATGCTGGTGGTCGCGCTCGCCGAGGCGCTGTTGACGCGCAGCAGGCACTCGGCGACCAGGCCGAGCCGCTCGGCGGTGGCGGCGATCCGCCGGAAGTCGCCCGCCGACTCGGCGGAGAAGCGGCGCACGCCCTTGGCGAGCGCCTCCTCCACCTCGCCCTCGGTCTTGCCGGGGCCGGTGTAGAGGCAGTCCGCGCCGGAGAAACCGGCCGCGAGCGCCGCCGCCAGCTCGCCGGTCGAGCTGATCTCGGCGCGGCAGGCCCGGCCCTCCCCCTCGCGCATGGCGCGGACCACGTCGGGATGCGCGTTGGCCTTGATCGCGTAGTACAGGGCGAACGGCTCGGGCAGCGCGTCGAACAGGTCGCGCCTGGCGGCGGAGATCTCGTCCAGGTCGTAGACGTAGAGCGGGGTGCCGTAGCGGGCCGCCAGCTCCTCGTGGTGAATCATCGCAGGCTCCCCTCGAAGAGAGCGGCCAGTCCGGCGCGCTCGTTCTTTCCGTGCAGAGTGAGTGGGATCTCGCTGACGCTGCGGCACAGCGCCGGCACCTTGGCCGACTCCAGCCGCCTGGCCAGCTCCTTGAGCACCGCGTGCGGCTCCAGCTCGGACTCGACGACCACGGCGAGGTCGCGGTCCGCCGTCGGCGGCAGTACCGTCGCGGCCCGCACCCCCGGCACGTCCATCGCGGCCTTCTCGATCTCCAGCGTGCTCATCCTGATCCCGCGCCGTTTGAACATGTCGTCGCGGCGGCCCTGGAAGTAGAGGAATCCGTCCTCGTCCAGCCAGCCGTAGTCGCCGGTGTGCAGCACCGGCTCGCCGGTGGCCGGGTCGGTGCGGAAGGACTGCGCCGTGGCCTCCGGGTTGCGCCAGTAGCCGGGCATGACGTGGGGGCCGTACACCACGATCTCGCCGACCTCTCCGGTGGGCAGCGCCTCGCCGCCGGGCCCGGTGATGCGCACAGAGGTGCCCGGCAGCGGCAGCCCCACGGCGCCGGGCCGCTCGTCGGCGAGCTCGGGCGGCATGACGGTGACGCGCTTGCACTCCGTCTGCCCGAACTGCCGGACGACCACGACGCCGGGGAAGACCTCGCGCAGGCTGTCGATGGTGGCCTGCGGCAGCGCCGCCCCGGTGTTGGTGATCAGCCGGAGGGGCGGCATGGGGGCGGTGCGCCGCTCGGCGAGCTTGAGGATCATCGTCGCCAGCGACGGGACGATGGGCAGGACCGTGGCGCCGCTGTCGGCCATCGCGCTCAGCAGCACCAGATCCGACTCCCGGTCGGCCAGCACGATCTGCGCGCGGGCGGCGCAGCTCATCAGCACCTTGTACAGGCCGTAGTCCCACGACAGCGGGAACCGGCAGAAGACCACGTCGTCCGGGCGGTAGCCGAGCATGTCGACGATCGCCTTGGTGGCGAACGTCGCCTGGGCGTGCGGGCAGATGACCGCCTTCGGCGCCGCCGTGCTTCCCGAGGTGTAGATGAGCACGGCCACGTCGTCCGGCTCGACGACCCCTTCCCGGTACGGCGCGGCCTCGCCGCGCTCGACCTCGGCCCACACCTCGTCGAGGGCGTGCACCGGCACGCCCGCCCACTCCTCGACGACCGGCACCCGGTCGGCCACCGTGATGACCATCGCCGGTTCGGCGTTCTCCACCACCGAGCGCAAGTGGAAATCCTTCATCTGCGGATTGATCGGGACGAAGATGGCGCCCAGCCGCGAGGCGCCGAACAGCAGCGCCACGGTCTCCCGGATGCTCGGCACCTGGAGCAGGACGCGGTCGCCGCGCCCTATCCCGTTGCCGGCCAGCCAGGCCGCGGCGGCCCTGCTGCAGGCGTCCAACTCCGCGTAGGTCCATCGTCCGGCCGCGTCGCTCACCGCCACCGCGTCGGGTGCCGCGGCCGCCGCTCCGTCCAAAAGGGAATGCACGAGCATCTGGCTCTCCACGAAATCAACAGTGAATGCTACGGGTGTCCTGTGAATATTTTTCTGCCGCGGTCGCCCGGACGGCGGAGACGCACGGGTCGCCCTTTAAACGGTAATCGCGGCGAGTTCGCTCGCCGTACCCCTAGGAACCCCCTTGACCGCCCATTCCCTGAGCCGCGGGCGGTCGATTTTCCGATTCGAGTTCAACGGCATTTCGTCGAGGTGCCGGAAGTGCCGGGGGATCATCTGCTCCGGCAGCAGGGCGCGCATCTCGCCGGCCAGCCGCGCCGCCGCCGTACGCTCGCCGGTGTGGAAGGCGTGCAGGACGATCGCGCCCTCCTCCCCCACGCCGACCACGACCGCCTCGGCGACACCCGCGCAGCCGCGCAGCGCGTGCTCGATCTCGGCCAGTTCCACCCGCAGGCCGTTCACCTGGACCTGGGCGTCCAGGCGGCCCAGGTAGGCCAGTTCGCCGCCGGGCAGGCGGCGCACGCGGTCGCCGGTCCGGTAGAAGGTGCGGCCGTCGAGGACCGTGAAGCGGCCCTCGCCGTCGGCCGGGTCCAGGTAGCCCGGGGTCAGCTGGGGGCCGCTGATGCACAGCTCGCCCTCCCCGTCCGTCTCCTCCAGCAGGCGGTACTCGTGCCCGTCGTGGATCCGGCCGATCGGCACCACGCCGTTGACGGCCAGTCCGGGGGTGCGCTCAGGCGACCACCGGTGCCCGCTGACCGTGATGGTCAGCTCGGTCGGGCCGTAGATGTTCTCCACCGTCGAGCGGTCCGCCGACCGCGCCCACTCGGCCGCGTCCTCGCACCGCAGCGCCTCTCCGGCGAAGAAGCTCCAGCGCAGGCCGGGCATCGACCCGGGACGGAGACCGCCCATGCGCCTGACCAGCGAGATCGCGCTGGGCGTGGAGAACCAGACGGTCACGCCCTGCTCGGCGAGGAACCCCGGGATGTCCCGGTAGGCGGAGGGCGGCACGACCACGGCCGTGGCGCCGGCGCCCCAGGCGCAGAACAGGTCGAACATGGCGCAGTCGAAGTTCAGGTCGAAGACCTGCGTGAAGACGTCGGCCGCGGTGAAGTCGTAGCGCGCGTCGAGCAGGGCGAAGTAGTGCGCCGTGTTGCCGTGGGTGATCGTGACGCCCTTGGGCCGCCCGGTCGAGCCCGAGGTGAACAGGATGTAGGCGACATCGTCGGGGGCACCGCCGGGGGCACCGCCGGAGACACTGCCGGGGGTGCTGGACACCGGGTCCGTCAGGGGCTCGCCGCCCGGCTCGACCAGGCGCGGTACGGCCCGGCCGGGCTCCACGAGCTCCTCGATCTCGCGGAGCCGGGCCCGGCCCGGGTCGTCGGCGATCACCGCGGTCACCCCGGCCGCCTCGATCATCGCGGCCGTGCGTGCGGCGGGGAAGGCGGGCTGCAGCGGCACCACCGTGACCCCGGCGTACAGGCCGGCCAGGATCCCGGCGTAGGCCTCCACCCCTTTCGCGGCGAGCACCCCCACCGCGGCGGGGCGCTCGCCGGCGAGCAGCGCGCCCGCCAGTTCGAGGGCCGTCCGGTGCAGTTCGGAATAGCTGATCTCCGTTCCGGCCGTGCGCACGGCCGTACCGTCGGGAGAAATACTCAGGCCGCGTAGAAAACGTCCGTGCAGGGTGTCGCTCATCACGTCTCCATGACATTCAGGGGTTCATTCCGGGTTGTCGGTCGGGCGCCCGCGACATAGTTTCGCGAACGAATATCCAAACGACGGGAGTCGCTATGTGGGACCAGCAGTTCGAAGCCATCCTGCGCCGTTTTCTGCCTTTCCTGGCCACCGATGAGCCGTTGGAGCCCGAGACCGGCCTGCGTGATCTCGGCCTGGACTCTCTGGGCATGGTGGAGCTGCTCGGCACGCTGGAGAGCGCCTACGGGACGCGTTTCGGCGAGGACGCGCTGATGCTCGACACCTTCGCCTCTCCGGGCCGGCTGTGGGACGCGCTGAGCGCCGCCCGCGAGCCGGTCGGCTGACCCGGAATCGGCTGACCCGGAATCGGCTGACCCGGAAGGGGCCCGGCCCACGGCCAGGCCCCTTCCGGTGTTCCGTACGTTCCGCACGACGTTCCTCACGGCGTTCCTCACGACGCGACCCCGGCCGCCCTGCGTGGCCGGGGTCGCGTCGCCGTGTACGGTGTGGCCGGAACCACCTCGAAGGCGTTCCTGGTGACCGGCACCCGCCCGAAGAGCGTGTCCTGCCCCGCCACGCAGACCCGTGTGACGCCCATGTCCCGCAGCGCCGAGACCACGGCCGGCCACCGCACGGCGTGGTCGAACCCGTCGAGCAGCAGGGTCCGGACCCCCTCGGCCGTCGTCACCCGCCGCCCGTCCTGGTCGGCCAGGAGGGGTACGGCCGGATCGGCGAACCGCAGGCGGCCGATGACCTCCTCCTCCGCCCGCTCGCGCAACGCCCCGAACACGGTGCAGTGCAGCGGAGGCCGCATGGTGTAGAGCGACAGGGCGCCGATCGAGCGCAGCCGCCGTTCCAGCCAGTCCAGGTTGGACTCGCGCAGGGTCAGCATGACGAAGTCGGAGTCGACGCGGCAGGAGATCTCGTGCCACTCGCCCCTGTCCTCCAGCTCGGCCAGCACCTCGGCGAGCCGCTCGGCCGGCGCTCTGACGAAGGAGTGGGTGACCAGGTCGCGGAACTCGGTCGCGAAGTAGTCCTCCTGCAGGCGGGCCAGTTCCGCCGTCATCCACACGGCGTCCTCCAGCCCGAGCGCGCCGACGTGGGCGACGGCCGGCTTGGCGCCGAAGCTGACGCCGGTGGCCGCGACCGGTTCGACCTCCAGCGCCCGTTCGGCCCACTGGGCCAGGGCCACGCAGTTGACCATGAAGGCCACCTGCGCGTACTCGCTGTAGTGGCCCTCGGCCGCGGCGAACCGGTCGACCAGGCTGTAGCCCAGCCGCCGGTCCGCCGCGGCCACCAGCTTGCGCGCGAACGGGTTGATCACCATGAACTTGCCGACCTCGGCGAAGGAGGCGGGCCCCATCCCGGGGAAGACCAGGGCCGTCCTCGCCACCGCTCCCGCGTTCATCCCCGCTCCCGTGCTCACTGCCGCTCCCGCGTTCACCGCCGCTCCCGCGCTCACTGCTTCTCCAGTTCGGCGAGGAAGCCCGTCATCACCTCGGTGAAGCGCTCGGGCTCCTCCAGATGGGGCACGTGGCTGGACTCGTCGAACACCACCCACCGGGAATCGGGGACGGCGTCGGCGAACGGCTGGACCGTGGGGGGCGTCGCCTCGTCGTACGCGCCGGACAGCACCAGCGTGGGCACCGCGATGTCGGGCAGGCAGTCCTCCACACCCCAGTCCCGCAGCGAGCCGATGACGTGGAACTCCGTCGGCCCGTTCATCGTGTGGTAGACGGTCGGGTCGTGATGGATCTCCATGAAGGAGGCGAAGAACTCGCGCGGCCAGGGCTGCACGCGGCAGACGTGCTTGTCGTAGAAGACGCGCATGGCCGCGAAGTACTCGTCGGTGTCGGTCGTGCCCGCCTCCTCGTGGCGGCGCAGCGTCTCGTCCACGCCCGCAGGCAGCTGGTCGCGCAGCACCTTCATCTCCTGCCGCCACAGCGGGTAGGAGGCCGGGGAGTTGGCGATGACCAGGCCGCGCAGCCCGGCGGGCCGGGCCGAGGCGTGCTTGGCTGCGAGCAGGCCGCCCCACGAGTGCCCGTACAGCGCATACCGGTCGGTGATGCGCAGGTGGCGCAGGAGGTTGTCCAGCTCGTCGAGGAAGAGCTGGACGGTCCAGAACTCCTCGCCCTTGTCCGGCAGCCGCGTCGAGCCGCCGTTGCCCAGCTGGTCGTAGTGGACGACGGGGTGCCCGGTCGCGGCGAGCGAGGCCATCGGCAGCAGGTAGTCGTGGGTGCTCCCGGGACCGCCGTGCGCGATGACCAGCGGGGTCTTACCCGAGCGCAGGTCGCCGGTGACCCGGTACCAGGTCGTGTACGGGCCGAAGGGCACGTTGCCCTTGGCGGTGGCCGCGGGCGCCATCTCAGGCACCCGCCTTCGTACGCCGCAGCAGCGACAGGGTCACCAGCGCCGTGACGAGCACGAGCCCGCCCACCGAGATCGCGGCCACGTGCATGCCGTCCACGAACACCTCGCGCGCCGCCCGCAGCAGCGCGCCGCCCGCCTCGGCCGGAAGGCCCGCGGCCGTCTCGGCGGCGGCGCCCAGCGTGGTGCTCGCCGCGTCCACCGCCTCCTCGGGCACGCCCGGCGGGGCCTCCAGGCGCGAACGGTAGATGGCGTTCCCGATGGTGCCGAGCACGGCGATGCCGAGCGCGCCGCCCAGCTCGGTCCCGGTCTCGGAGATCGCCGACGCGCCGCCGGCGCGCTCGGGCGGAGCGGCGGAGACCATGAGGTCGGAGGCGAGCGTGATGACCATGCCGAGGCCGAGCGAGGTCACGGCCGAGCCGATGACGACCAGCGCCGGGCCGGAGTCCACCTGCGCCTGCGTGATGACGGCGAAACCGGCCGCCGCGATCGCCAGGCCGGCGGCCATCACCACGCCGTGCGGGACCGCGCGCACCAGCTGCGGCGCCAGCGAGGTGGCCACCACCATGCCGACCACGGAGACGATGGACCACAGGGCCGCGGTGAAAGGCTGCATGCCGAGCACGAGCTGGAGGTACTGGGCGGTGAACAGGCCGATGCCGACCATGGCGAACAGCGAGATCGTGTTGGCGACCAGCGGCACGCTGAAACCGCGCTCACGGAAGAGCGAGGTGTCGAGCAGCGGCTGGGGCCGGCGCTGCCGCACCCAGAAGACGATCCCGGCGACCGCGCCGGCCGCGATCGCGACGGCGGCCTCCACGCCGAACCCGTCCTCCCCGAGGCGCTTGATTCCGTAGATCACACCCAGCACCGCGATCAGCGACAGCACCGCGCTGAGCAGGTCGTACCTGCCCGGCCGGGGGTCGCGGTACTCCGGCAGCAGCAGGGGCGCCAGCACCAGCAGCAGCAGCATGACGGGCACGTTGATGAGGAAGACCGAACCCCACCAGAAACGCTCCAGCAGCAGCCCGCCGAGGAGCGGGCCGACCAGGGCGCCGCCGCCGAAGGCCGCGGTCCACGCGCCGATCGCGGTCGTGCGCTCCTGGGGGTCGTGGAACATGTTGCGGATCAGGGACAGCGTGGACGGCGCGAGCGTCGCACCCGCCACACCCATGAGCAGGCGGGCCACGATGAGCATCTCGGCGCTGGTGGAGAAGGCGCCCAGCGCCGACGCGGCGGCGAAGGCGAGTCCTCCCGTCATCAGCAGCCTGCGGCGGCCGATCCGGTCGCCGAGCGTGCCCATGGTGATCAGCAGCCCGCCGAGGATGAAGGCGTAGGAGTCGAGGATCCACAGCAGCTGCGACCCGCTCGGATTCAGCTCGGCGCTGATGAACGGGGTCGCGAGGAACAGGATCGTGTTGTCCATGGAGACGATCAGGGCGGGCAGCATCAGCACACCCAGGCCGATCCACTCCCTCCGGGTGGCCTTGCCCTCGGTGCCCTGGGTCATCGAACTCATCTCTCCTCAACCATTTCTTCCAGGCGGACAGTGACGTCGCGGGGGCTCGGCGTGGCGGCCATCTCCCGCTGGATGTGCGCGGCGCGCTCGGCGAACGCGGGTTCGTCGAGCAGGCGGCGCAGCGAGTCCTTCAGCACCGGCGCGGTCAGCTCGGCCGGCGGGATCGCCAGGCCCGCCCCCGTACCGGCCAGGGCTGCGGCGTAGACCGACTCTCCCCAGATGTTGCTCGGCACGATGAGCTGCGGCACACCGTGGACCAGCGCGGTGCCCAGCGTGCCGGCGCCGCCGTGGTGGATGATCGCCGAGCAGGTGGGGGCGAGCGCGTTCAGCGGCACGAAGTCCAGCAGCCGGACGTGGTCCGGCAGCTCCGTCCCCGGCGTGAGCTGCCCCGGCTTGACCGTGGCGATCACCTCGACGTCCAGCGCCGCGATCGCGGCCAGCAGCTCCGACACCGACACGGCGCCCTCTCCCATGCCGAACGCGTCGCCGGTGACGCCGAGCGTCAGGCACACGCGCGGCCGGCGGGCGGGCCGCTGCAACCAGGCCGGGACGACGGCGGCGCCGTTGTAGGGGACGTAGCGCATGGCGATCCGCTCGACCGCGAGCGGCAGGCGGCTCCAGGACGGCAGCGGGTCGATCGTGACCTGCCCCGTCACGGCCTCCTCGGCGAAGGCCACGCCGTACCGGGAGAGCTTGCCGGTCAGGTAGGTCGTGAGCGGGTCCTCGCCGCCCACGAGCTCGGCGTGCAGGCCGCGCATGCGCGTCCAGTGGTCCATGACCACCAGCGTGCGGGCGTGCCTGGCGCCGGACGCCATGGCGGCCACCGGGCCGGCGTAGGTCAGCGAGTCCCAGACCACGAGGTCCGGGCGCCACCAGCGGGCGAAGTCGACCAGTTCGTCGGTCATCTCCTCACCGGAGAGGTACTCGCAGATGACGGACGTGTAAGCCGACAGCGCGCCGTGGACGTAGTCCGGCGTCAGCACCTCCGGCCTGGTCTCCGCCAGGTCGAAGCCGAGCCCGTACGGTGAGCCGTCACGCCCGCCCCACGACTCGTTGCCGGTCGCCTTGTCCATCTCCTCGCCCACGGAGACCGCGGTGAGCCCGGTCCGGGTGATCGCTTCGGTCAGATTGGGCTGGCTGGCCACGCAGACCTCGTGACCGGCGGCCCGCAACGCCCAGGCGAGCGGAACGAGATTATTGAGATGCGACGTGGCGGCCAGAGTGGTGAATAGAACGCGCATTAGACCTCCCGGGTGCATGGGCGAGGGAAAGCCGCGGCTCCGAGGCTAGCGCGGTGAGTGATCGCGACTGAACCCTTATCTCCCACTTCAGGGGAGCGATAGGGGTTGAGCGCATAGAAAGGCCACTGTCATTTTCTGAGTATGTCGATGACACAAATTCAGCAGCAATCGAATCTGTGGGTGAGGTGTTTTCACCCCTCGGCGGACGCGCAGGTCCGCCTTATCTGTTTTCCCCATGCCGGCGGCTCGGCGAGCTTCTACTTCCCGTTGTCGCGCGCCTTGCCGCCGTGGATCGAGGTGCTGGCCCTGCAGTATCCGGGGCGCCAGGACCGGCGCCACGAGCAGCCGATTGGGAACCTGCGCGAGCTGGCCGACCATGTGAGCAGGGAGCTGACGCCGTGGCTCGACCTGCCGGTCGCGTTCTTCGGGCACAGCCTGGGCGCCACCCTCGCCTTCGAGGTGGCGTTGCGGCTGCAGCAGCGTGAGCAGCCGCCCAGCTCGTTGTTCGTGTCCGGCAGGCGGGCGCCGTCGCGTTTCCGCGACGAGCGCGTCCACCTCGCCGACGACCAGGCCCTCCTGGCCCAGCTCGCCAATCTGGACGGCACGGCGCCCCAGCTCCTCGGCGACGAGGAGGCGCTGCGCATGGTGCTGCCCGCGCTGCGCGGCGACTACCGGGCCGCCGAGACCTACCGCTACTGGCCCGGCCCCCGCCTGACCTGCCCCATCCACGCGCTGACCGGCGACGACGACGCCATGGCCACGCTCGACGAGGTGTCCGCGTGGAGCGAGCACACCTCGGCCGGCTTCGAGATGAAGGTCTACGGCGGCGGCCACTTCTTCCTCGTCGACCACGCCACCCAGATCCAGCAGCTCATCATCACCGAACTCGCCAAGGAGCGCCAGTGAAGTACCGTCCGCTCAACGTCGCCGGCGCCTACGAATTCACCCCGCAGTCCTTCCCGGACGAGCGCGGCGTGTTCGTCTCGCCGTACCAGGAGGAGGCCTTCGTCGCGGCGCTGGGGCACAAGCTCTTCCCCGTGGCGCAGACCAACCACAGCCGGTCCAGGCGCGGGGTGCTGCGCGGGATCCACTTCACGCTGACCCCGCCGGGCACGGCGAAGTACGTGTACTGCGCGAGCGGCAGCGCCATCGACATCATCGTCGACATCCGGGTCGGCTCCCCCACCTTCGGCAAGTGGGACTCCGCCGTGCTGGACCCGCTGGACTTCCGCGCGATGTACTTCCCTCCCGGTGTCGGGCACGCGTTCCTGGCGCTGGAGGACGACACCGTCATGTCGTACATGATCTCCTCTCCCTACGTGGCCGCCCACGAGCTGGCGATCGACCCGCTGGACCCGGACATCGGCCTGGAGTTCCCCAGCGACCTGACGCTCATCCAGTCGGAGCGTGACAGCGTCGCGCCCACCCTGGCCCAGGCCGCCGAGCTGGGCCTGCTGCCCGAGTACCGGGTCAGCCAGGCGATCGGGGACACGTTCCGATGAACGGGCCGACGAACGGACCCGCCGGCGGGCCGGCGAACGGACCGGCGGGCGGGCCGATGAGCGGGCGGACGGTCGCCGTGCTCGGCGCGACGGGCTGCGTCGGGCGCCAGGTCTGCGCCACGGTCGCCCGGGCCGGCGGCGAGGTGCTCGCGGTGGCCAGGCATCCGGCGGCCCACATCGGCCGGTACGGTTTCGCCGCGCTCGACGTGGCGGCCACCCCCGCGCCCGTACTGGCCGAACTGCTGGAGGGCGTGGACGCCGTCGTCAACGCGACCGGCGGATGGGCACGCGAGGAGGCCGACATGGCCTACGCCCACGTGCGCCTGGTGGAGCGGCTCGTGCAGGCGCTGCGCCTGCTGCCGCGCCCGCCGCGGCTGGTGCACCTGGGCACGATCCACGAGTACGGCCCGATCGCCGAGGGCGTCCTCATCCACGAGGGGATCGAGCCGCGTCCCGCCACCCCCTACGCCCGGACCAAGCAGGCCGGCTCCCAGGTCGTGCTGGACGCCGCCGACCTGGACGCGATCGTGCTGCGCGCGGTCAACGTCTGCGGGCCGTACACCACGGAGGCGAGCTTCCTCGGCATGGTGACCGGCAAGCTCAGGGCGCTGCTCCCGGGCGAGCCGCTCCAGCTGACGATCGCCCCGGCGCGCCGCGACTACCTCGACGTGCGTGACCTGGCCGACGCGGTGGTCAGGGCGATCGGCAGCGCCGAGCGCGGCCGGGCGGTCAACATCGGCCGCGGCGTCGCCGTCGAACTGCGCGAGCTGGTGCGCCTGCTCGTCGCGGCGGCCGGCTTCCCGCCCGAGGTGCTGCAGGAGCAGCACGACCGGGTGGAGAGCAAGGGCGGCGACTGGACCAGGGCCGACATCACGCTCGCCGGGCGGCTGCTGGGCTGGCGCCCGGTCGTCGGCCTGGACGAGTCGCTGCGCGACATGTGGACCTCCTTCGACACCCAGGAGCACCGATGAGCACGACCCTCACGTGGCTGGAGGAGTTCGCCGCCCATTCCTCCATGGACGTCTCCGTCGTCGGCCTGGACGAGCTGCCCGGCTGGGAGCGCGATCCGGCGACGGGCAACATCCGCCACCACAGCGGCAAGTTCTTCACCGTCGAGGGACTGGAGGTGAGCCGGCCGGAGGCCCCGGTGAGCGGGTGGACCCAGCCCATCATCAACCAGCCCGAAGTGGGCATCCTGGGCATCCTCTCCAAGCGCTTCGACGGGGTGCCGCACTACCTGATGCAGGCCAAGATCGAGCCGGGCAACCGCCGCGGCCTGCAGCTGTCCCCCACCGTGCAGGCCACCCGCAGCAACTACACGCGGGTCCACCAGGGGCGGCCGGTGCCGTACCTGGACTACTTCCGCGACACCTCGCGCCACCGCGTCCTGACCGACGTGCGCCAGTCCGAGCAGGGCGCCTGGTTCTACCGCAAGCGCAACAGGAACATGGTCGTCGAGGTGGCCGAGGAGGTCGAGCTCCTCGACGGCTTCCGCTGGCTGACGCTGGCGGAGCTGCACGAGCTGCTCGCGGTGGAGGACCTGGTCAACATGGATGCCCGGACCGTCCTGTCCTGCCTGCCGTACGGCCTGCAGGACGGGGAGGACGACGACTTCCACCGGGCGCTCGCCCGCTCCTTCGATCCCCGGCTGCCCGGCGTCCACACCATGGGCGACGTGCTGACGTGGATCACCGACCGGCGCTCGGTCACCGACGTGGTCGCCGAGCGCATCCCGCTCAACAGCGTGCGCGGCTGGGAGCTCGCCGACGGCCGGGTGTCCCACGAGACGGGGTGCTTCTTCGACGTCATCGGGGTGAACGTCGAGGCGCGCGGCCGGGAGGTGCAGGGCTGGGCGCAGCCCATGATCAAGCCGATCGGCGAGGGCGTCGTGGCCTTCCTCGTCGCCCCGATCGACGGCGTGCTCCACGTGCTCATGCACGCCCGGACCGAGCCCGGCTACGCCGACGTGGTGGAGCTCGCCCCGACCGTGCAGTGCACGCCGGAGAACTACTGGCACCTGCCCCCGACGGCCCGGCCCGCCTACCTCGACCAGGTCCTCGGCGCCGACCCCGCCGCGATCAGGTACGACACGATCCTCTCGGAGGAGGGCGGCCGGTTCCACCACGCGCTCAACCGCTACGTGGTCATCGAGGTGGACGCGGGCTTCACCGGTCCCCACCCCGAGTACCGCTGGCTGACCGTGCACCAGCTCGGCGAGCTGATGCGGCACAGCTACTACATGAATGTGCAGGCACGCAGTCTGATGGCGTGCCTGCACAGTCTCACGACCACGCGTCTTACGACAGCGAGTCGAGCACTTCTCGGATCGCGCTGATGACCTTGTCCTGGACGCCCACGGGCAGGGACGGGTACATCGGCAGTGAGAAGATCTGATGGGCCAGCTCCTCGGTCACGGGGAGCTGGCCCTTCTGGTACCCGAGGTGGGCGAAACCCGTCATCGTGTGCACCGGCCAGGGGTAGCTGATGTTCAGGTGGATGTCGTAGGCCTTCAGCCGCTCGATGATCTCGTCGCGCTTGGGGTGCCGCACGACGTACACGTAGTAGACGTGGGTGTTGCCCTCCTCCACCTTGGGCAGCACCAGCTCGGTGTCCCCCAGCCCCTCGGCGTACCTGGCCGCCACGGCCTGGCGGCCGGCGACGTAGTCGTCCAGGCGGGTCAGCTTGCGCCGCAGGATCTCCGCCTGCACCTCGTCCAGGCGGCTGTTGTGGCCGGGGGTCTCCACGACGTAGTAGACCTTCTCCATGCCGTAGTAGCGCAGCCTGCGCAGGCGTGCGTCGGTCTCGTCGTCGGCGGTGACGGTGGCGCCGCCGTCGCCGTAGGCGCCGAGCACCTTGGTGGGATAGAACGAGAACGCCGCCGCCTTGCCGAAGGTGCCGGCGGGCTTGCCGTGGTGACGGGCGCCGTGCGCCTGCGCGCAGTCCTCGAAGACGGCCAGGCCGTGCTTGTCGGCGATCGCCTGCAGGGGGGCCATGTCGACGCACTGGCCGTACAGGTGGACCGGGAGCAGGCAGGTGGTGCGGTCGGTGATCGCGGCCTCCACCTTGGAGACGTCCATGAGGTAGTTGTCCTCGTGCACGTCGACGAAGACCGGGGTGGCCCCCACCGCGTCGATCGCGAGCACGGTCGGCGCGGCGGTGTTGGAGACCGTGATGACCTCGTCGCCCGGCTTCACCCCGATGGCCTGCAGCCCCAGCACGATGGCGTTGGTCCCGTTGTCGACGCCGACGCAGTGCGGCAGGCCGTGGTAGGCGGCGAACTCCTCCTCGAAGCCCTGCACGCTCTCACCGAGCACCAGCCGGCCGGAGGCGAACACCTTCTCCACCGCGTCGAGGATGTCGGCGCGCTCGTTCTCATATTCGCGCAGATAGTCCCACACCAGAGTGGCCATTACAGCTTCCTTTCTCCGTGATTCCAGATCACCTTAAAATTCGGCTGCGGCGCCGGACAACCCCTAATCGACCACAGAAAACGAAACGCCTCCTTGCCCGCCGCTTTCCGGCTGACCTATCTTTCGAATCAAAAAGGAGGTTGTCACGTCATGAAGGGCATCATTCTCGCCGGCGGGTCGGGCACCCGGCTCCATCCCATCACGCTCGCGGTGTCGAAACAATTGCTGCCGGTGAACGACAAACCAATGATCTATTATCCGCTCTCCGCGCTGATGCTGGCCGGGATCAGGGATATTCTGATCATCTCCACCCCGGGCGACCTGCCCCATTTCCGCCGCCTGCTCGGCGACGGCTCACATTTGGGAATCAGTCTCTCCTACGCGGAGCAGGCCGAGCCGAAGGGCATCGCCGAGGCGTTCCTGATCGGTGCCGACTTCATCGGCGGGGACACCGTGGCGCTGGTCCTGGGCGACAACATCTTCCACGGCCACGCCTTCTCCGACCTGCTGGAGGAGAACGCCAGGGATGTGCGCGGCTGCGTGTTGTTCGGCTATCCCGTGCGCGATCCGGAGCGGTACGGCGTGGCCGACGTCGACGCGTCGGGCGCGATCCTCTCGATCGAGGAGAAGCCCGCGGAACCGCGCTCCAACCTGGCGGTGACCGGGCTGTACTTCTACGACGACCAGGTGGTCGACATCGCCAAGAACCTCCGGCCCTCCGGCCGGGGCGAGCTGGAGATCACCGACGTCAACCTCACCTACCTGGAGCGCGGCCAGGCCAGGCTGGTGAACCTGGGCCGCGGTTTCGCCTGGCTCGACACCGGCACGCCGGAGTCGCTGCTGCAGGCCGGGCAGTACGTGCGGACCCTGGAGGAGCGCCAGGCCGTGCGCATCGCCTGCGTGGAGGAGGTGGCCCTGCGCATGGGGTTCATCGACGCCGAGGCCTGCTACCGGCTCGGGGTGGAGCTCGGCAAGTCCAGCTACGGCCAGTACGTGATGACCATCGCCTACGCGGCCTGAGGAGCAAGCGATGTGGTCCCGCCCATCCGGGCGGGACCACATTCGTGTGTGCCTCGTTCTCTTCGCTGAGCTGAGCTGAGCTGAGCCGGGCCGCGCCGGGCTCCCGCGTCTCAGAGGGCCGCGGCTATCTTCGCCGCGTCGGCCGGACGGTCGCGCATCGCCTGCCAGGCCGGTACGAGCGTGCCCGCCAGCGTGAGCAGGACGGCGAACGCGACCACACCCAGGTAGATCATCGGTGAGCCCGACGGGAACGGCGTCGCCCCGATCGTGATCGCGAACGGCACCAGCGTGATCAGGGAGGCGATCGTGCCGAGCAGCACGCCGAAGGCGGCGACCATGAGGCTCTCCAGCGTCATCATCCTGATGACCTGTGCCTTGGTCGAGCCGACCAGCCGCTGCAGCCCGAACTCCCGAGCACGGCGCGCGGTGGCCATGACCTGCGTGTTGACCATGGAGATCGCCGTGTAGGCCAGGATCAGGCCGACGAGCAGGTAGTTCACCATCGCCTGGGTCTGCTGTGCCTCCGCGTGCCCGGCGGTCAGCGCCGCGCGGTCGGCGGCCACCACCCCCGGCCACTTCCCGGCCAGGCCGGCCAGCGCGCCGGTCAGCTCGTCGGACGAGGTTCCCGGGGCCGCCTTGACCAGGATCTGCGGCGCGGCCCCCGCCGTGGTGTGCGGGGCGAGCACCTCCGCCGGCACCAGGAACTTCTCCGCGCCCGTCCGGGCGGAGAACAGGGCGACCACCTTCAGCTCCACGGCGGAGCGGTCACCGAGCCGGACGGTCACCGTGTCACCGATGCCGACGCCGTCACCGATCGCCGCGGCGTGGTCCGCCTCCAGCGCGATCGTGTCGCCCCGCAGGTCGGCCAGGTTGCCCTGGTCCGGCCGGAGCGTGAGGGTGCGTGCCACCCCTTCGGGGGTGACGCCCTGCACCGGCCACCCCTCCTCGCGCTGCCAGTTGTCGTGCGGCTTCTCCACGTACGCGGTGCTGGTCACCAGCTCGCTCGCGCCCTCGGCGCCGACCTGCGGCAGCTTGCGCACCTCGGCCAGGAGCCCGGCGGGCAGCCCGCCGTCGGCGGACGTCAGCACGGCGTCGGCGCTGATGCTGTCGGTGAAGGCGCGTTCCGTGGCGTCGAGCTGCGTCGTCTGCATGTAGAGGTTGGCCGTGGCCATGCCGGTGGCCAGCATCACGGGCACCACCGCCGCCGACACGCGCAGGGCACGGGACCGGGCGTTGTGGACGGCCAGGTAGCCCATCGGCCCGCTGAGCCGTACCCGCTTGACCAGCGCCGTGGTGATCGCCGGAGCCAGCAGCGCGAGCCCGAGCACCCACACGAGCACCGCGGGTCCCGCCGTACTGCTGCTCAGCGGGCCGCTCATGAACAGGACCGTCACCAGAGCCAGGGCGATGCCGCCCAGGAAGCACACCCCGGCGATCACCCGGCGCACGGGACGCAGCCCCCGGTAGGCGGGGACCTCGGCCTCGGCCAGCGCCGCGGTGGGCCGGGCGTTCGCGGCGCGACGCGCCGTGACGTACGCGGCCAGGAACGCGGTGAGCAGCGAGACGGCCACCCCGACGACCGCCGGCAGCAGACCGTGGCGGAAGACCACTTCCGCGGGGACGACACCGGCGCCCACCAGCCGGTCGAAGAGCCAGCGTCCCACGAAGAAGCCGGCGAACGCGCCGATCACCGTGGCCAGGGCCGAGACGGCCATCGCCTCGGCCAGTACCATCCTGCGCACCTGGCCAGGGGTGGTGCCGATGGCGCGCAGCAGGGCGATCTCGCGCTGGCGCTGCTGCACGGCGAGGCCGAGCGTCCCGGCCACGACGAACATCGCCACCATGATCGCCATGGCGCCGAACACGGCGGCGATCACGATCAGGCTCTCGCTGCTGGTCAGGGCGCGCGGGAACTCGGCCAGCCCTCGATCGTCATCGGTCAGCGCCACGGCGGGCACTCCGGCGAGCGCGCCCTTCAGCTGCTCGGGTGTGACGTCTCCGACCACGGCGACGGCGTCGATGCGGCCCGGGTGCCCGGAGAGCCGGTCGGCCTCCCCGGCCGGGAAGAAGACACCGGGCGCCTGGGCACCCGTGACCAGACCGGAGACGCGGAAGGTCGCGATCTCGCCGCGCACCGCCACCTCGACCTCGTCGCCCACGGCGTGGCCGCCGCCGCCCAGCGCGATCTCGCCCGCGCCGGCGGGCGCCTTGCCCTCGGCGATCCGGTACGACAGCGCCGCCGACGGCCAGCTCGCCCCGGTCACCGGCGCGCCGTCCAGGACCACGGGGAAGCTCACATCCGCCACCGCGGACTTCACTCCGGGCACCTGGCCCAGTTTCGCGACCAGCGACGCCTCCAGCCTGACCCGCTCGGGCAGTGTGCCCCACTGCGTGTCCTCGTCCTCATCGGACGGATTGGCCTTGGGCAGCGTGTAGACCTGGTCGCCGGTGACCACCACGTCCGCTCCGGCCAGCCGCTGCGGCGGCACGTCCAGGCGGATGCCGGTCTCCATGAGCCCGCCGCACGCCGTGATGATCGCGGCCCCGAGGAAGACCGCGAGGAACCCCGCGACGAAGGCGCTGCGGCGGTATCGCAGGGTGCTCAGGGCCAGGCCCCACATCAGTAGCCACCTCCGACCGGTGAGGCGGGACGCTTGTCGTCCCACGCGCCCAGCCGGGTCAGCCGCTGCGCCACCTGGTCGGCGCTGGGGCGGTGCATCTCGTCCACGAGCTGCCCGTCCGCCAGGAAGACGACCCGGTCGGCGTAGGAGGCGGCCACGGGGTCGTGGGTGACCATCACCACGGTCTGCTGGTCCCGCTCCACCGACTCCCGCAGCAGGCTGAGGACCTCCATGGCGGTCCGCGTGTCCAGTGCTCCGGTGGGCTCGTCGGCGAAGATGACGGCCGGGTCGGTGACCAGCGCGCGGGCGATGGCCACGCGCTGCTGCTGCCCGCCGGAGAGTTCGGCCGGCCGGTGCCCGCTCCGCTCGGCCAGTCCCACGCGGGAGATGATCTCGCGTACCCGCGCCGGATCGGCGCGCCTGCCCGCCAGTCTCAGCGGCAGCGTGACGTTCTGCGTGACGTCCAGCGCGGGCAGCAGGTTGAAGGCCTGGAAGATGAAGCCGATCCGGTCCCGCCTGAGCTTGGTGAGCTCGACCTCGTTGAGCTTGGTCAGATCTCTCCCCTCGAACTCGATCGAGCCGGAGGTCGGCCGGTCCAGGCCGGCCGCGCAGTGCAGGAACGTGCTCTTCCCGGAACCGGAGGGACCCATGATCGCGTTGAGGCTGCCCTTGCGGAAGCCGATCGTCACACCGGCGAGCGCATCCACCCGACCGCCGCTCTCGCCGTAGGTCTTTCGCACCGATTCCAGTCTGACGATCTCGCCTGCCTGGATGTGTCGATTCATGGTCGGAAGCATCCGTCCCCCGCGCGCGGAGGGTCAACGCGGACCCGGGGTTTTCAGGGGGCGGTCAGGGGTCACGCCCTATGACTTAAGGGTTACCTACCGCAAATATCACTGGATATGGTCATGTCATCGAGCTTGCGAGGATTTGCGAATAACAGAGAGGTGGTGCCATTAGCGCCGAGTCAGAACGTCGCCATCGTGGAAACCACTCTCGCGAGGACCGAGATCAGGGAGCCGTCATCCGACGGCTCCCGTCTTCTGTACGGCGTGCGGTAACCAATTGATCTGCATCTGTTTTGCTGGAGAGCAACCGTGAAGATTCTCGTCACCGGCGGGGCCGGATTCATCGGCTCCCACTACGTCAGAACCATCGCCGCCAGGGACGGCGTCAGCGTCACGGTCCTGGACAAGCTCACCTACGCGGGCAACCTCGCCAACGTGGCGGCCGTGCACGACAAGATCAACTTTGTTCACGGGGACATTTGCGACCCCGTCCTGGTCGACGCGCTGGCGGCCGACCACGACCAGATCGTGCACTTCGCCGCCGAGTCCCACGTCGACAGGTCGATCGGGAGCGGAAGCGAGTTCGTCCACACCAACGTGCTGGGCACCCAGGTCCTGCTGGAGGCCGCGGTCCGGCACGGGGCCGGGACCTTCGTCCACGTGTCCACCGACGAGGTGTACGGCTCGATCAGCGAGGGCTCTTGGCCCGAGACCGACCCGCTGCGCCCGAACTCGCCCTACTCGGCCTCCAAGGCCTCCAGCGACCTGCTCGCCCTGGCCTACCACCGCACCCACGGCCTGGACGTGCGCGTCACCCGCTGCTCCAACAACTACGGCCCCTACCAGTTCCCCGAGAAGGTCATCCCCCTGTTCGTGACCAACCTGCTCGACGGGCTGAAGGTCCCGCTCTACGGCGACGGGCTCAACGTGCGCGACTGGCTCCACGTCGACGACCACGTGACCGCCATCGAACTGGTCCGCGGCGCGGGCCGGCCCGGCGAGGTCTACAACGTGGGCGGCGGCACCGAGCTCACCAACATCGAGCTGACCGAGCTGCTGCTGCAGACCTGCGGCGCCGGCTGGGACATGGTCGAGCACGTACCCGACCGCAAGGCGCACGACCTGCGGTACTCCGTCGACTGGTCCAAGATCCGCCGCGAGCTCGGCTACCGCCCCCGCAAGGATTTCGCCTCGGGCCTGGTCGACACGGTCAGGTGGTACCAGGACAACCGGTCGTGGTGGCAGCCCCTGCTCGGCCGGACGGCCGTCGCCACCGCCGGGACGTGACCGCCGGAACACGAAAGAGATCCCAGCCCATGGTCATGGACTGGGATCTCTCTCCGGTGCGCCGCCAGGGACTCGAACCCCGGACCCGCTGATTAAGAGTCAGCTGCTCTAACCAACTGAGCTAGCGGCGCCTGCGATGGGTTAACTCTAGCAGCCCCGCCAGGCGGAACGCACCTCGCGCGAACCGGGACGCGGCCGAGGGCGGCGCGGGACGAGCGGGGAAAGGAAGGGCCGGCGAGCGAAGGACGGCAGAACGCGGGAGGGGAGAGAACGCGGGAGGGGCGGAAAAGGAGGCGCGGGGCCGGACGGTTCCCCCAACCGTCCGGCCCCGCCTCTACCTCGCGGGCCTTGCCGGCCGTCTCCCCCTAGACTCCGGCGGCTCGCATGGGACGCGGTACCCGCGTCCTGTTTCCGGTGAAAGTCTCCGTGCGATCCCACGAAGCCCGCAGACCTCGTTGATCTGTCTTCAACACTAGCGAGCCGATTGCAACGAGCACGTCATCGACAGGTTGATTCTGGGGCTACATACAGAGTTGGCCTGGTATACCCGAACCGACCGGACCGCCGTCCGGCTGGCCGTCTGACCACCGGCCGTCCGGGCCACCGGCCGTCAGACGGGCAGTTCCAGGACGACCTCGGTCTCATTGCGCAGGGCGTGGCTCACCGTGCAGTACTTCTCCTCGACCCGGTGGGCGACCGCGCGGAAGACCTCCTCCGCCTGCTCGTCGCCCTCGGGCAGCTCGATGTCGTAGGAGACGGTGATCGGCCCCAGCTTCGTCGTCTCGACCTTCTCGGCGTGGACGGTCATCGCCAGCCGGACCAGCCGGTGGCCGCGCTTGGCGGTCAGCGGCTCCACCGTGACGATGTTGCAGCCGCCGAGCGCGGCGAGCAGCAGCTCGACCGGGGTGAACACGCCCTGCTCGTCACCGCCGCCCATGGCGACCTCCGCGCCCCGGTCGTTACGCGCGACATACCCGTTCTCGGTCCGCTCCACGTTCACCGACGCCACAGCGTGTCCCTTCTCCTCGACTGCCGATCACCCTATCGAAGCCGACAGAACGGACAACGGTTCCCTCAGGCGTCGGCGTGCTTGGACAGGTAGTCGATATAGAACGGACGCAACGCCTCGGCGAGCTCACCCTCTCCCGAGGCCATCGCATCGCTGAGCAGGGCCGAGACCCGACTGAGATCGTTGGCCGTCTCCTGGTCGTGCCCGCTGGCCGCCTCGGCCGCCGGGATCACCTTGAGCAGCTCCCACAAGAAGCCGAAGTCTCCATGACGTACGGCATAGCGCACCGAACGCTCGTGCAGCTCCTGGGCCGACAACTCCTCTAGCTGGTCCGTTTCCACCGAACACACCCCCTTAGGCCCCATCTGCCCGCAGATCCGGGGAGCCATGCACGATCGGCGCTCCGGACGGGCGTCTCGTGGCCGCCGCGGCCCCGCTCCGGGAGATCACCGGGAGATCGCGGTACGGCAGCCGCCATGACGACCCCGGAATGTTTAGGGTCTTGGTAGAACCTGGTGCTCTTGAGTCCCATAGCCCATCCGACCAACCCCGCGAGGACGCCCGAACGTGAAGATCATCGTCAAAATTCTCGCCGTGGCGGCCGCCCTGTGGGTGGCCACCGAGCTGGTGGACGGCATCACCGTCTCCGGCGACACCACCAGCAGGAACGTCCTGACCCTGCTCGCGGTCGCCCTCATCTTCGGTCTCGTCAACGCGGTCCTCAAGCCGATCATCAAGACCGTCGGCTGCGCGTTCTACATCCTCACCCTCGGCCTGTTCGCCCTCATCGTGAACGCCGGGTTGCTCCTGCTCACCAGCTGGATCGCGGCCCAGGTGGACCTCCCCTTCCACGTGGCGGGCTTCTGGGCCGCCTTCTGGGGCGCGATCGTCGTCGGCGTGGTGAGCTGGCTGCTCGACCTGGTGCTCGGCGACTGAGGCAGGCCCGAGGCGGCCCGGCGGTCAGCCGACCGAGCCGCGCTCGCGCAGCTGGGGCGCCTGGACGATCCGGCCGTGGTGGGGCGTTCCGCCGTCGGCGGCGCCCATGACCAGGCGGACGGCCGCGCGGACGATGCCGCCGATGTCCCAGTCGACCGTCGTCAGCCCGGGGCTGAGCAGCCCGGACATCGGATGGTCGTCGTAGCCCATCACGGCCACCTCTCCGGGGATCGCCAGCCCCCGCTCGGTCGCCGCGGCGTACACCCCGTAGGCGATCGAGTCGGCGAAGCAGAAGAACGCCCGGTGGCCGGCGGACAGCACCGTGTCGGCCACCTCCGTCGCCGCCGCCAGCGCGTGCGGGGCGGTGACGACCTCGATGTCCATGCCCAGCCGCCCGGCCTCGGCGAGGACGTGCACGTCGGCGGGGCGGTCGGGGGTGCTCGCCCGGGTGGGGGTGAGGACGGCGACGCGGCGGTGCCCCCGGTCACGCAGGTGTTCCAGCGCCAGGGTCACCCCGGCCCGGTTGTCGAACACGACCTCCCCCGCCGTCCGCGCCCCCGCCAGCGCGTCGCCGATCGCCACCACCGGCAGCCCTTCGCACAGCCCGGCCCAGAACGCGGCCGCCGGGTCCACCGGCTGCACGATCAGCGCGTCCACCCGCTGGTCGCGGAGCTGCCGGGCCAGGATGCGCTCGCGTGCCGGGTCGCCCGCGGCGTCGAGGATGAGGGCGTAGCGATCGTTGTCCTTGAGCGCGCGGCCGATGCGGACGGCCAGCGCCTGCTGCCAGAGGTCCTCCAGCGAACCGCAGAGCAGGCCGACCGTCCCGGTCCGGCCGCTGGCCAGGGCGCGGGCGATCGGGTCGGCCTCGTAGCCGAGCTCCTCGGCCGCCCGGCGGACCCGCTCGATGGTCTCCTCGGAGACCTGCATGCCGCGGAGCGCGTATGACACCGCCGCGGGCGAGAGACCGGTCGCCTTGGCGACCTCGCGTATCGTCGCGCGTTTACGTGGCTGCGGCACCCGCCCAGCCTATGCCCCTGCCGGGACCGGGGGAGAAGGTCGTGGGCCCCGATTGACAGCCATCTGGTGAAGCGGTTCACTGAAACGGTTCAGTGAACCGCTTCACCAGTAGGTGTCCGAGGCGGAAGGGATTACATGTATTCTAGGTAGGTAATTAAGGAAGGAGGCGAGGATGACGATCGACGTGCACCAGCATCTGTGGACTCCCGCTTTCACGGAGGCGCTCAGGCGCCGCACGGCCCCGCCCCGCCTCGACGGCTGGACCCTCCACCTCGACGGCGAGCCCCCCTTCCCGGCCGACCCGCTCGACCACGACCCGGCCGCCCGTCTCGCCCTGGACCGGGAGCTCGACCTGGCCCTGGTGTCCCTGTCGAGCCCCCTCGGCATCGAGTCGCTGCCGCCCGAGGACGCCTGGCCGCTCATCGACGCCTACCACGAGGACGCCGCCGCCCTGCCCGCGCCCTTCGGCGCCTGGGCCGCGGCCTGCCTCACCGACGTCGATCCGGTACGGCTCCGCGCGGCCCTCGACCTCGGCCTGGCCGGGCTCCAGCTCCCCGCGACGGCCGTGGGGACCGAGGAGGGCCTGCTGGCCGTGGCCCCGCTGCTCGACGTGCTGGCGGAGCGCGACCTGCCGCTCTTCGTCCACCCCGGCCCGGCCGGGAGCCCTGTGGCATCCGGCCCGCAAGCCCCCGACGCGCAGGTCCCCGGTGCGCAGGCCCCCGGCTGGTGGCCCGCCGTGGTGCCGTACGTCCAGCAGATGCACGCCGCGTGGTTCGCCTTCGCCGCCTTCGGCCGCCCCCGCCACCCCCGGCTCCGGGTCTGCTTCGCCCTGCTGGCCGGGCTGGCCCCGCTCCACTCCGAGCGGCTGATCAGCCGGGGCGGCCCCGGCCGGGGACGGGTGGACCCCGGGATGTTCGTGGAGACCTCCTCCTACGGCCCCCGGGCCGTCGACGCGATCGTCCGCGAACTCGGCGTCGACGTCGTGGTCAACGGCTCCGATCGGCCCTACGCCACCGCCCCCGACCTCGCACCCGTCCTCGGCGAGGCCGCCCGGCACGCCGTGACCGTCACCAATCCCGGCCGCCTCCTGAACCGGGACCGTCACCGGCCCCGGCCGCCCGCCGAACCGGAAGGAGCCCGTAGGCGATGAGCATCGAGTCCCTGCCCGACCGCGTCCTGGACCGGCGGGAGCTGCGCGACCTGGTCGACGGGCTGGCCGCCGACCCCGCCCGCTGGGCGGCCCAGGTGGCCTTCCCCGAGGAGGGCGGCCGGCACTACGCCTCCCTCCACCGGGACGCCTACGTGGACGTCTGGCTGCTGTGCTGGCGGCCCGAGGACGACACGGGCTGGCACGACCACGACATCTCCTCCGGGGCCGTCCGGGTGGTGGCCGGGACGCTCATGGAGTGCAACCCGCGCATCGGCGGCGAGCACCTGGAGACGCTGATCTCCGCGGGCGAGTCGTTCTCCTTCGGTCCCGACCACATCCACCGGCTGACCGGGGTGGAGCACGGCAGCGTGTCGATCCACGCCTACTCCCCCCCGCTGTGGCGCATGGGCCAGTACTCCATCGACGGCACCGGCCTCATGCGCCGCGTCTCGGTCAGCTACGCCGACGAGCTCCGTCCCGTGGACAATGAGCTCCTCGCCGTGGAAGCGGCCGTCTGACCGCTCGCGGAGCTCCGGTAGCTCCCGGAGCCCTGACGGCTTCCGGGGCTACGCCCCGCGGTCGAAGACGCGCTCGCGGACGGCGCGGGCGACACCCGGGTCGTCGGCGAAGACGCCGTCCAGGCCGAGCCGGTAGAGCTTCTCCAGCCAGCCCATCACGTCTCCGGTGGCGCGGGCGAAGACCGGGCTGGCCGGGTCGCCGAGCCGGAAGTCCACCGGGAGCTGGGAGTTCTCGTTGCGGATGGTCCAGGTGTGGACCGCCAGGCGGACCCGGTGGGCGTCCTCGATCAGGCGGGTCGGCGCGAGCAGGCGGCCGTCGGGGCCGACCGGGACGATGCGCCGGGTGTCCACACCCACGCCGTCGGCGTAGCTCGCCACCTCGCGCAGCCCGTCGGGGGTGACCATGGTGTCGTAGGTGCGGGGGTCCCCGGCGGCGACCCAGTCGTACGGCGCGCCGGTCGCGTTGATCAGCTGGATCAGCGGCAGCCGCGTCTTCTTGCTCAGCTCACGCAGGTTGGCGGTCTCGAACGACTGGATGAAGACCGGCGCCCGCCGCCCGTTCCAGCCGTACCGGTTCAGGACCTCCAGCAGCGGCTCCTCCAGCGACAGGCCGATGGAGTCGAAGTAGGTGGGGTGCTTGGTCTCGGGGTAGACGCCGACGCCGTGCTTCTGCGCGAGCTGGACGACCTCCTCGAAGGTCGGGATCTGCGCCAGCCCGTTGAAGGCGGTGTTGTCCGGGCGCAGGTCGGGGATGCGCTCCTCGGCCCGGAGCGTCTTCAGCTCGGCGAGGGTGAAGTCCTCGGTGAACCAGCCGGTCACCGGCCGCCCGTCGATGCTCTTGGTGGTACGGCGGGCCGCGAACTCCGGGTGGTTCTCCACGTCGGTGGTTCCGCCGATCTCGTTCTCGTGGCGGGCGACGAGCACCCCGTCCTTGGTGGAGACGAGATCGGGCTCGATGTAGTCGGCGCCCAGTGCGATCGCGGCCTCGTAGGAGAGCAGCGTGTGCTCGGGCCGGTGGGCGCTGGCGCCCCGGTGGCCGATGACGATGGGCTCACGGGCGCGGCGGTCGGCCGCGGCGGGGTCGGGTTGGTGCAGCACAACGGCGACGGTACCGGTCACGATGACGCTCAGTGCCACGGCGGCGAATCTACGGATCATGTCTGGAACGTAAAGATTGCGGGTGACTTCCGGGTGCCTTTCGCACGGCCGGTTCCGGACACCTCGGTGTCCGGACAGTCACTGAAGCGTCCGGAGGGACTGGAGTTCTGGAAGCGCCGCCCGGGACATCGCTCGGGGCGCCGCCCTGGGCGTCGTCCGGGCGCTCACCCCCGGACGGCGGGCGCGGAGTCGCGCACCGGCGCGGGGCGCCCGGCGAGGAACCCCGCCGCCAGCTGGACCCCGCATGCGCCGAGCCCGGCCAGCAGCGGCAGCGTCCAGCCGCCCGACGCCTCCCGCAGCACGCCGATCAGGAACGGGCCGAGCGCCGCCAGCGCGTACCCGGCCGACTGCGCCACCGCCGACAGCGCGGTCACCGCGGCGGGGTCGGGGGCGCGGAGCGCGATGATCAGCAGCGCCAGCGCGATCGCGGCCCCCTGGCCGATGCCGAGCAGGACCATCCAGAGCCACGGGACGGTCGTGGGGGTCAGCAGCACCCCGGCGTACCCCGCGACGGTGAGCAGGGTCGCGGCCGTCACATACGGCACCTGCGAGCGCGCCCTCCCCGCGTACGGCGGGACCGCGAGCGCGATCCCCACCTGGACCAGGTTGGACAGGCTCAGCAGGTATCCGGCCTGGTCGGCGGGGAGTCCGGCCTCCTGGAAGATCGTCGGAAGCCAGGCGAGCGTGACGTAGAAGGTGAGCGACTGGAACCCCATGAACAGCGTCACGTGCCAGGTCACCGGGGTGCGCAGCAGCGCGCGGAACGATCTGCGCCCGGCCCGCGCGCCGGCCCGGGGGCGCAGTGCCTGGGGCAGCCAGAGCACGGCCGCCGCCACGGCGGGGATCGCGGCCGTCGCGGTCACCTCGCGCCAGCCGTATCCGGTGGCGTGCTCCAGCGGGATCATCAGCCCCGAGGCCGCCGCCGCGCCCATCACCAGGGCGGACACGTAGACCCCGGTGAACAGGCCGACCCTCTCGGGGAAGTGCTGCTTGACCACGGCGGGCATGATCACATTCGCCACCGCGATGGCCGTGCCCGCGACGGCCGCCCCGGCGTACAGCGCGGGCACGGTGCCCGCGCTGCGCAGCAGCACCCCGGCGGCCAGGACCAGCAGGCACACCAGGAGCACCCGGTCCAGGCCGAAGCGGCGGGCCAGCGGCGGCGCGAGCGGGGCCAGCACGCCCAGGCAGACGACCATCACCGTGGTGATCGCCCCGCCCCCGGCCGGGCTCAGCCCCAGATCCTTCATGATCTCGTCGAGCACCGGTGAGATCCCCGCCAGCGCGGGTCTCAGATTGAGCGCGGCGAGCACGAAGCCCGCGACCATCACCGCCCACGACAGGCCACTCCGACGCTCAGCCACCGCTCAACCTTCGCACAGCTCCCGGCGGGACCTCTCACGGGATCAGCGCGGGCACGTCGATCTTTCCCCTGAGCACGAGGACCGCACTGAAGTCCTTGCCCGGCTCGCCGGTGGAGGCGACCGCGTTGGCCACGACCTTGACGTCGAGCCCCTGCTCGATCGCGGCGGCCAGAGTGGTGGGGCGGCGGCGCATCCGACCTTCTGAGGGGTCCGGGAACAACGTTCGCTATGCGAACACCCATCCTCCCCGCAGATCATGCGCTATCGCGGAATGTACGTGGCCGGTTCTCATCCACCCAGGCACACGTCAGGGACTGCGGCACAGTGAATTGACCGCCAGCGGACCGACTCAGTATGTTCGTATAGAGAACCTACGTTCGCATAGCGAACACGATGAGAGGGGCGCAATGGCCACGGTGGTCCCACTTGCCGAGGCGGTGGGGAACCTCGTCCGCGACGGCGACAGCGTCGCGCTGGAAGGTTTCACCCATCTGATTCCCTACGCGGCCGGACACGAGATCATCCGCCAGGGGCGCCGTGACCTCGTCCTGATCCGGATGACCCCCGACCTGATCTACGACCAGCTCATCGGGATGGGCTGCGCCCGGCGACTGGTCTTCTCCTGGGGCGGCAACCCCGGCGTCGGATCGCTGCACCGCTTCCGCGACGCCGTGCAGAACCACTGGCCGGCGCCGCTGGAGATCGAGGAGCACAGCCACGCGGGCATCGCCAACGCCTACGTCGCCGGAGCCTCGGGCCTGCCGTTCGCGGTGCTGCGCGGCTACCGGGGCACCGACCTGCCCTCCCGGACCCCCAACATCAAGCCCATCACCTGCCCGTTCACCGGCGAGGAGCTCACCGCCGTCCCGGCGATCAACCCCGACGTCGCCATCGTGCACGCCCAGCGCGCCGACCGGCACGGCAACGTGCAGCTCTGGGGGATCACCGGGGTGCAGAAGGAGGCCGTGCTGGCGGCCCGGCGCTCCCTGGTCACCGTGGAGGAGATCGTCGAGGAGCTGCAGCCCCGTCCCGGCGCGGTCGTCCTGCCCGAGTGGGCGATCACCCATGTGTCCGAGGCGCCCGGCGGCTCCCACCCCTCCTACAGCGCGGGCTACTCCGTCCGCGACAACGGTTTCTACCGGGCCTGGGACGGCATCGCCCGGGACCGCGACACTTTCCTCGCCTGGATGGACGAGAACGTCCTGACCCGGAAGGCCGGCCGATGACCGTCCCCCGCTCCGACTCCCCCCTGCCCGCAGTCCCCTCCGGCTCCCCCGCCTCCGCCGCATCCTCCGGCGCTCCCGGCGCGGACCCGTACACCGCCGACGAGATGATGACCGTGGCCGCCGCCCGGCGGCTGCGGGGCGGCTCCTGCTTCGTCGGCATCGGCCTGCCCAGCGTCGCGGCCAACCTCGCCCGCCGCACCCACGCCCCGGACCTGGTGCTGATCTACGAGTCCGGGACCATCGGCGCCAAGCCCGAGCGCCCGCCGCTCTCGATCGGGGACGGTGAGCTGGCCGAGACCGCCGACGCCGTGGTGAGCGTCCCGGAGATCTTCAACTACTGGCTCCAGCCCGGCCGCATCGGCGTCGGTTTCCTCGGCGCGGCCCAGATCGACCGGTTCGCCAACATCAACACAACCGTGATCGGCACCTACGACGACCCGAAGGTCCGACTGCCCGGCGCGGGCGGGGCACCGGAGATCGCCGCCTCCTGCCGCGAGGTGACCGTGATCGTACGGCAGAGCCCGCGCACGTTCGTCGAGCGCGTGGACTTCGTCACCTCGGTCGGCTTCGGCTCGGGCCCCGGCGACCGGGAACGCCTGGGCCTGCGCGGCAGCGGCCCCCGGACGGTCATCACCGACCTCGGCGTGCTCGAACCCGACCCCGTCACCTGCGAACTGGTCCTCACCCACCTGCACCCCGGTGTCACCGTCGACCGGGTCCGCGCCGCCACCGGCTGGGATCTCGCGGTCGCCGCCGACCTGCGCGAGACCGAGCCCCCCGGTCCGCGGGAGCTCGCCGCGCTGCGCGCCCTCACCGGCCGGCAGGGATAGCGGGGCCTACCGCTAGGGTTCGATCGGACGAGGAGGTGCAGATGGCCGAACCGGTCGACCGAGGCTCGGATCACGTGCAGTCGCTGGCCAGGGGGCTGGCTGTGATCAGGGCGTTCAGCGCGGCCTCCCCCGAGCTCACGCTCAGCGAGGTGGCCCGCGCCACCGGCCTGACCCGTGCGGCGGCCCGGCGGTTCCTGCTGACCCTCGTGGATCTGGGCTACGTGCGCACCGACGGGCGGTTGTTCGCCCTGTCGCCCCGCATCCTGGAGCTCGGCTACGCCTACCTGTCCAGCCTCACCCTGCCCGAGGTCGCCGAACCGCACCTGGAGCGGCTCGTCGCCGAGATCCACGAGTCCGCCTCGGTGGCGGTGCTCGACGGCGAGGACGTCGTCTACGTCTCCCGGGTGGCCACCAGCAGGATCATGCGGGTGACGATCAGCATCGGCACCCGCTTCCCGGCCCACTGCACCTCGATGGGACGGGTGCTGCTGGCCTGGCTGCCCCCGGACCAGCTCGACGCCTACCTTGAGCGCGCCGAGCTGCGCGCGTTCACGGGCCGGACCGTCACCACCCCCGCCGCGCTCCGCGCCGAACTGGACAGGGTCCGTTCCCAGGGATGGGCCATGGTCGACCAGGAACTGGAAGAGGGACTGCGTTCGCTCGCCGTCCCGATCCGGGAGCGCTCCGGCCGGGTGGTCGCGGCGATGAACGTCTCCTCGCACGCCAGCCGGACGACCCCCGAGTCCGCCCGGCGCGACCTGCTGCCGCACCTTCTCGCGACGGCCGCACGGGTGGAGGCCGACCTGCACGCGACCGGGACGCGGGGCACCGCCCTGCCCCGGTGAACGCCGACCAGGTGAACACGGACCAGATGAACACGGACCAGATGCGCGCTACCCCGACGGACACCTCACCGATGGACACCGCACCGATGGACACCGCACCGATGGACACCCCACCGATGGACGGTGTCATGCCGACCGGCGGAAGCACCGCCGCCCCGGCCCCCGAAACCAGAGAGCGCTCCCCGGGAACGACACCCGATGACAACGTTGTCTGGGCACGCGACCTGGGTAATGATCGAGCCGTGTCAGGGAGCATCCAGGGACGTCCCACGATGAAGGACGTCGCGGCGGCGGCCGGGGTCGCGCTCAAGACGGTCTCCCGGGTCGTCAACGACGAGCCGGGGGTCAGCCCCGCCATGGCCGAGCGGGTCGCCGCCGCCATCGAGCGGCTCGGCTACCGGCGCAACGAGAGCGCCCGGGTGCTCCGCCGCGGCCGGACCGCCACCATCGGCCTGGTGATCGAGGATGTGGCCGACCCGTTCTACTCGGAGATCAGCCGGGCGGTCGAGGACGTGGCGCTCGAACACGGCTCGCTGGTGCTCAGCGGCTCCTCGGGAGAGGATCCCCGCCGCGAGCGGGAGCTCGTGCTCACCTTCTGCGACCGCCGGGTGGACGGGCTGATCATCGTGCCCGCCGGGTCCGACCACGAGTATCTCCTTCCCGAGCTCGACGCGGGCGTGCGCGCCGTCTTCGCCGACCGGCCCGGCGGGCTGGCCGAGGTGGACACCGTCCTCTGCGACAACGTCGGCGGCGCGCGCACCGGAGTGGCCCATCTGATCCGGCACGGTCACCGCCGCATCGCGTTCCTCGGGGACAGCGAGGCCATCTTCACCGCCCGGGAACGCCTGGCCGGTTACCGGCTGGCGCTGGCCGAGGCGGGCCTGCCCGCCGACGAGTCACTGATCACGATGGGTCCGGAGTCGCGGACCGGGGCCGCGCTGCGCGCGATGCTCGCCGCTCCCGATCCGCCCACGGCGGTGTTCACCGGCAACGGGCGGATCACCGTGGCCGCCCTGCGTACCGGCCACCGCCCGGCCCTGGTCGGGTTCGACGACTTCGAGCTGGCCGACGCCCTGACGCCCGGCGTGACCGTGGTGGCCCAGACCCCGGGCGGGCTCGGCCGCACCGCCGCCGAACTGCTCTTCCACCGGCTCTCCGGCGGGTCGGGCCCCGCCGAGCGCATCGAGCTCCCCACCCGGCTCATCCCCCGCGGCTCGGGTGAGCTCCCACCCTGACCGCTACGCGCTGACCGATCCGGCGCGAGGCACCGTGATCCTGCACGAGTCTCCGGATGGCCTGGCCGGAAGTGTCCTGTACCACCGCCGCCCCGGGCGGAGGGCATCCGGACAAGCGCGTTGAGTCACCGGGCGGGTTCTGCCCGGTTCAGCCCTTCAGGGCGCCGGCCATCAGGCCGCGCATGAAGAAGCGGCCGAGGAGGACGTAGACGACCATGGTGGGGATGGAGGCGAGCAGGGCGGCGGCCATCTGCTGGCTGTAGGGGACGGTCTGGGCTCCGGCGATGTTGTTGAGCATGACCGTGGTGGGCCAGCTGCGCGGGCCGGTGAGGAAGACGGCGAACAGGAAGTCGTTCCACAGGGCGGTGAACTGCCAGATGATCACGACGGCGAAGGCCGGACCGGAGACCGGCAGCACCACCGACCGGTAGGTCCGCAACATCCCCGCGCCGTCTACCCGGGCGGCCTCGATGACCTCCCCGGGGATGGTGACGTAGTAGTTGCGGAAGATCAGTGTGCAGATCGGGATGCCGTAGACCACGTGCGCCAGGACGAGACCGGGGATGCCGCCGTAGAAGACTCCGTCCAGCCCGGTGAGCTCGTTGAGCCCGGACAGCAGCTGGACGAGCGGGATCATGACCCCCTGGTAGGGGATGAACATCCCGAACAGGAACAGCGTGAACACCACGTCCGCCCCCGGGAACCGCCACTTCGACAACACGTAGCCGTTCATCGAGCCGAGCGCCGCGGAGATCAGCGATCCCGGTACGGCCAGCAGCACGCTGTTCCAGATCCCCGGTGCCAGTTTCTCCCACGCCACCCGCCACGGCTGGAACGTCCAGATCTCGGGCAGCGCCCAGGCCCGGGACGGGTCGGCCTCGGTCAGCGGCTTGAAGCTGGTGACGAGGAGGACGTAGACCGGGGTCAGGAAGACCACGACGAAGACCGTCAGCACGACCAGCCGGACGCCGCGGGCCCACCGCGCCCGCCGTACGGCCCGCTCGCCCCGGTCCCGGGACGGCGCACGCTCCTCCCGCGCGTCTGCCACGGCCGTCACCGGTGACCCTCCTTCACGTCTGCCACGGTCGTCACGAGCGTCTCTCCTTCCGCAGCGACCAGACGAGATAGGGGATGACGAAGACGCTCACCGCGATCACGATGTAGGCCGCGATGGTGGCGCCCTTGGCCGGGTCGTGGGAGTCGAAGACCGCCACCCACATGAAGACCGCGGGCACGTCGGTGATGATCTGCTTGCCGGAGACCGCGACGATCAGGTCGAATGCCTTCAGCGAGATGTGGCCGAGGATGATGAGGGCCGACAGGGTGACCGGGCGGAGCATCGGCAGCACGATGTGCCGGTAGACCTTCCACTCGGTGCAGCCGTCCACTCGGGCGGCCTCGCGGAGCTCCTCCGGCACGCCTCGGAAGCCTGCCAGGAACAGTGCCATGACATATCCGGACATTTGCCAGATCGCCGGGATGGCCATCGCCGCCATCCCCCAGTCCTGGTCCCGGAACCACCGCCACTGCAGGAACTCCAGCCCGACGACGTCGAAGAGCCGGTTCAGTCCGACCGCCCGCTCGCCGGTGCCGGAGTTCATCAGCCAGCGCCAGACGACCCCGGTCGCCACGAACGAGATCGCCATCGGGAACAGGTAGATCGCCCGGAAGGTCCCCTCGCCCCGGAGCCCCTTCTCCATCAGGAACGCCAGCAGCCAGCCCAGCAGCAGTGCCCCGCCCACGAACACCACCGTGAAGACGATGGCGTGGTTGACCGAGATCGACCAGCGCGGCTGGTCCCAGATCCCGGTGAAGTTCTCCAGCCCGACGAACTTCCCCTCGGACACCTCGTCGTGCTGGTCGGTCATCGCCAGCCGGAAGTTCCAGCCGAGCATGCCGTACACGAAGACGGCGATGGCCGCGATCGACGGCGCCACCAGCAACAGCCCCGGCAGCCATCTGCGCATCCGCGTCACGGACGTCCTTTCCCCGACGTCGTTTTCCCGATGTTCGGCTCCACGGTGTACCTCCCCACGGCGTACGGCCGCGCGTCTCCACGGTGTACGGCCCCTGGGTGCGGCCCGCGCCCGGCGGGCACTTTCCGGGGCGCGGGCCGCACCCCGGAGGTCACCGGCCGGAGGTCACTGACCGGAGTTCTTGGCGGCGTCGGCCAGGGCTTTCTGGAACTCCGCCACGTCCTGGGACTGCTGGAACAGGCCGACCGCCTCGTTGATCGCGGTCCGCCAGGCGTCGTTGACCGTCACGCCGTGCTGGATGGACCCGGCGAGCTTGTTGCTGCCCCAGTCCTTCAGCGCGTCGGCCAGGTAGTCGGTGTAGAGCGAGGTGTCGGCGTCCTTGCGGGCCGGGATCGAGCCCTTCTTCGGGTTGAAGGCGTCCTGGCCCTCCTTGCTCGCGGCCACCTTCAGCCAGGCGATGGCCCCGTCCCGGTTGGGCGCGCCCTTGGGGAGGGTGAAGCTGTCCGACAGCCACATGAACGTGCCGCCGGTACCGGGCGCGGGCGCCCAGTCGAAGTCGGTCTTGGACGTCTTGCCCAGACCGCCGTCCGGCGGGTTGTGGAAGTAGCCGTAGGCCCAGTCGCCCATGATGGTGAACGCGGCCTCGCCGTCGGCCACCTGCTTGGCGGCGGGCTGCCAGTCGTCCTGCGGGTCGCCGGCGTACGACAGGATCGTCTTGAAGTCGTTGAGCGCCTTGGTCATCGCCGGGCCGGACCAGTCGGACCCGGCGGTCCACAGCTGGTTGTAGGCCTCGGTGCCGAGCGAGCCGAGCAGCACGCTCTCCAGCAGGTGCACGACCGTCCACTCCGAGCCGATCGAGAGCGGGATCTTGCCGGCCTGCTTGACCTTCTCCAGCGCCGCGACGAACTCCTCGATCGTCGCGGGCACCTCGGTGACGCCCGCCTCCTTCAGCACGCCGGGGCTGAACCACATCACGTTGGAGCGGTGGATGTTCACCGGAACCGAGTAGATCTGCCCGCCCACGCTGATCTGGTCGATGAGCTGCTGCGGGAAGACCTCCCGGAGTTTCAGCTCGTCGTAGAGGAAGTTGACCGGTTCCAGGTCGCCGGCCTTGATGTAGCCCTGCAACTCGGCGCCCGCGTGGCCCTGGAAGGTGTCCGGCGGGTCGTCGGCCTGGAGCTTGGAGGTGAGCAGGGCGCGAGCCTTGTCACCGGATCCGCCCGCCACCGCCGCGTCGAAGAACGTCAGTCCGGTGTTCCGCTTCTCGAAGATCTCCCGCATCGCCTTCAGGCCGTCGGCCTCGCCGGGCCCGGTCCACCAGGAGAAGACCTCCACCTGCTTGGCCGCGCCCGCCTGCGGACTCTGCCCGGCGCCGCCCTCTTCACCGCCACCGCACGCGGTCAGCGTCAGCATGCCCGCCACGGTGACCGCGACGGCCGCCATCCACCGTCGTCGCATCGCTCCGTCCCTCCTGGGTCGTCGATCGCGGCCCGTACGCCGCCGGTCCCCCGAGAAAGGTGACAACGTTGTCAGTAGGGCAATCAACCCACTCGTACCGTGCGTCGTCAAGATATGTACGGATAACGGCGGATAACGTCTGTGCCACGACGGATATCCGTGGCCCGCGCACGGCCGCCGCCCTGGCGAACTGTCGGTGGCACCGCTCACACTGGCTGCCATGGCGGACACTCCCCCGGCATCGCGCCCACCGGCGCCGTCCCCGGACCCTGATCCCCATCCGGCGGCCACCTCCGGCGCACCCGGCCCCGCACCCGGCCTCGCGCCCGATCCCGAGCCCGATCTCGGTGAGCTCACCTTCTCCGACTGGCACGCCCACGCGGAGAAGCTGGTCGGCATCGGTTTCCTGACCATCGCCCGCCGTCTCCCGGCCCTCATCGCCCACGCCGTACGGCTGGCCTGGCTGGCCAGCCCCCGCGACACCGTCGCCACGATCGCCCTCAGCGTGCTCGGCGGCGTCTTCACCGCCTTCGGGCTGCTGGCCACGACCGGCGTGCTGTCGGCCCTGTTCGAGGCGGGTCCGACTCCGGAGCGGGTCAGGGCCGCGCTGCCCAGCCTGATCCTGGTCGGCGTGGCCGCCGCCCTGCGCACGCTGGTGCAGGCGGGCGCGGGCTGGGCGCAGTCCCGGCTGGACCCGCAGGTCAGCCGGATCGCCGAGGAACGCCTGTACGGCCTGACCAGCCGCGTCGAGCTGGCCGCCTTCGACGACCCCGAGTTCCACGACGCGCTGCAGCGCGCCAGGTCGAGGGGGGTGGCGATGGCCGACACGGTGGTGAGCACCGCCGTCAACCTGCTGACCGCCGCCATCGGCATCACGGCGGCCGCGGGGGTGCTCGGCGTCCTGCACCCGGTGCTGCTGCCGCTGCTGGTGCTCGCGGTCATGCCCGACGCCTGGGCCGCCGTGCGGGCGGCGCGCATGCGCTACACGACGATGTACGCGCTGATCCCCGCCCACCGCCGCAAGTGGATCATCGCCGAGCTGCTCGCCAACCGCGAGCCGGCCGCGGAGGTGCGCTCGTTCACCATGCGCGGCTTCCTGATGCGGATGTACGACGCGGTCTCCCGCGCCGAGCAGTCCATCATGCTGAGCCTCGCGCGGCGGCAGACGCTGGCGCGGCTCGTCGGGGAGGCGCTCAGCGGAGTGGGGACGGCCGCGGTCTACGTCGCCCTCGGCCTGCTGCTGGCCGTCGGCGCGGTGCCGCTGGCGGTGGCGGGCACCGCCGTGCTGGCCATCCAGTCGGGCAAGAGCTCCCTGGCGAACCTGATGTACGCCACCAACCGCCTCTACGAGGAGGGCCTCTACTTCACCGACTTCCTCGACTTCTGCGCCGACGCGGAGACCCGGGTGAGCACCGGGCGCACCGCCCCGGCGCCCCGGGGGTTCGAGCGGATCACCGTCGACGACGTCACGTTCACCTATCCGGGCTCCGGCGACCCCGCTCTGCACGGCGTCTCGATCCACATCGACCGGGGCGAGGTCATCGCGCTCGTCGGCGAGAACGGCTCGGGCAAGACCACCCTCGCCAAGATCCTGTCCGGCCTCTACACGCCGGACGGCGGGCGGGTGCTCTGGGACGGCACCGACCTGGCCGGGGTGGATCCCGACCAGGTCCGCGAGCACATCGCGGTGATCGCCCAGGACCACACGCGCTGGCCGCTGACCGCCAGGCACAACATCGACATGGGCACCGGCAAGGGGGAGCCGGCGCTGGTCGCCGCGGCCGAGGTGGCCGGGGCCGACCAGGTCGTGGCCGAGCTGCCGTACGGCTACAACACGCTGCTCGACCGCCGTTTCAAGGACGGCCAGGAGCTGTCCGGCGGCCAGTGGCAGCGGATCGCGGTCGCCCGCGGTTTCCACCGGGACGCCCTCCTGCTGATCTGCGACGAGCCCACCGCGGCCCTGGACGCCCGGGCCGAGCACGCCCTGTTCGAGCGGATCCGGCGGCACGCCGACGGCCGCACCGTCCTGCTGATCACCCATCGGCTGGCCAGCGTGCGCTACGCCGACCGGATCTACGTCCTGGATCACGGCAAGGTCACCGAGCAGGGCACGCACGCCCAGCTCATGGAGCTCGACGGTCTCTACGCCGACCTCTACACCCTCCAGGCCCGCGCCTACTCGGCCTGAGGCGGCGCCCCGCTCCCGGCCCGGCGCGGCGGCGGGAGTCTGACCGGGGCCGCCGCACCGGCGGTCATCGCAGTACGGCCTGCATGATCGCTCTGGCGACGGGCGCCGCGACCCGGCCGCCGTACCCGCCGCCCTCCACGACGACCCCCACGGCCACCCGGGGGGAACCGGCGGGGGCGAATCCGGTGAAGACGGCGTGGTCCTCCTCGCCGGCCGCGTTCTCCGCGGTGCCGGTCTTGGCCGCCACCTCGACGCCCGGGATGGCGGCCGCCGTACCGGTGCCGCCCGGCTGGGTGACCGTGACCATCATGGCGGCCAGCCGCAGGGCGTCATCGGAGTCGAGCGCGCGGCGGTACTCGGTGGGCACGGTCTTGTCGATCACCGTGCCGTCGCCGAGCCGGATCTCCCTGACCAGGTGGGGATGCATGAGCGAGCCGCCGTTGGCGACCGCCGACGAGATCATCGCGAGCATGAGCGGGGTCACCCGGTCGTCGAACTGGCCGAGCGCCGACAGCGCGGTCTGCGCCGGGTCCATCCCCTCGGGGTAGACGCTCCTGGCCACGGGCATCGGCACGGTGAGGTCCCCGTCGTTGAACCCGAAGTCCTCGGCCTGCTCGCGCAGGGCGTCCTGGCCGAGCTCGACCCCCATCATCGCGAACGGGGTGTTGCAGGACGTCTTGAACGCGTAGGCCAGCGGCGGGTCACCGTCACCGCAGGACGATCCCCGGGCGTTGCGCAGGCGGACGGCGGTGCCCGGCAGCAGGAACGCGGCGGGCGCGCTGACGCTCTCGGCGGGCCCGTAGCCGCCCGAGGCGAGCGCGGCGGCCCCGGTGATGATCTTGAAGGTGGACCCCGGGGGATAGTTCTGCTGGATCGCCCGGTTGAGCAGCGGCCTGGCGGGATCGGCCTGCAGACCGGCGTCGGCGTGGTCCAGGGCCTCCGCGTCGAAGGAGGTGTAGAGGTTCGGATCGTAGGAGGGGAAGGAGGCCATGGCCAGGATCGCGCCGGTGGCCGGGTCGACCGCGACCGCGGCCCCGGGCAGCCCGGTGGCCCGCAACGCCTCGTAGGCGGCGCGTTGCGCCCTTCCGTCGATCGTGAGCCCGACCGTGGCCCCCGCCCCGGTCCCGGCCATGATCGAGCGGACCGTGACCCGGGGGGCGGCACCGGAGAGCACGGCGTCCACGGCGCGTTCGAGGCCGGTGGCGCCGTAGCGCGACAGGTGCCCGGTGACCGGCGCGTACACCGCCCCGCCGGGATAGACCCGCCGGTGCCGGAACTTCCCGTCGCGCTCACGGCTGGTCGCCACGACCGTGCCGTCGCGCAGCCGGATCTCCCCCCTCGGCCGGTCGAACCGGGCGAGCAGCGGCCGCTGGTTGTCCGGGTGCTCCTTCCATCTCCCGGCGTCGAACACCTGGACACGTGTCACGTTGCCGAGCAGCACGAACAGCAGAGCCCCGCAGAGCACGGCGACGTGACGCAGCGGGACGTTGATCCGGCGGGCGCGCGGAGCGGCCATGGGCCCCCTCCCTGAGGTCCGGCTATCCGGTCTAACACCGGCACCGGAAAGCGCCCCTCACCTGCGGGCAAAACCCCCGTACACCCGCGATCCGCCACCCCGCGGCTCCGCACCGGCCCCGGCCCGGTGGACGGCGATCAGCAGCTCACGGAGCGGTAGTAACCGATCTTGTTGCGGATCGCGGTCTGCTTCTCCCTCAGGTTGGCCACCTGGGCCTCCACCCGGCGGTCGTGCGCCTCCAGCAGCGCGATCCGGTCGGGGATCGTGTGCTCACCCGCCCGGACCAGTTCCGCGAAGCGGAGCATCTCGGCGATCGGCATGCCGGTGTCCCGCAGGCACCTGACCATGCCGAGCCATCCGATGTCGTCCTGCGTGAAACGGCGCTGGCCCGCGGCGTTACGGCCGACCGGCTCCAGCAGCCCGATGCGCTCGTAGTACCGCAGGGTGTCCAGGCTGAACCCGGTCTCCTCTGCCACCTGTCCCGGCGTGAACACACTCATGCCCGGCAGCATCGCACCTGGAGTCGGCTCCAGGTCAAGCCGGGGCGTATTTCACGATCATTGCGGAACCTTTCAGGATCGTTGCGGAACCGCCGGATCCCTGCCCGAAGCGGACCCGGAGCGGGACTCCGGCGCGGATCCGGGCCCCGTTTGACATGGAGCTCACTCCAGCTTCCAGTCTGTACGGCATGACACGCATCCCCTTCGCACTGGGCACCATCCCGTTCGGCACGACCGTCGACGAGCGGACGACCTTCGCGATCCTGGACCGGTTCGCCGAGGCCGGTGGCGCGATCCTGGACACCTCGAACAACTACCCCTTCTGGCAGGAGGGGGCGACCGGCGACGAGAGCGAGCTGACCATCGGCCGCTGGCTGGCGTCCCGGGGCAACCGCGAGCAGATCGTGCTGAGCACCAAGTGCGGTGCCCGCCCCACCGTCCCGGGCGACCGTACCCTCGCCTCGGCGGAGGGACTGTCCGCAAAGGTGATCAAGACCGCGGCGGAGGGCAGCCTGCGGCGGCTGGGGACCGACCGCATCGACGTCTACTGGGCGCACATGGAGGACCGGTCGGTCCCGCTGGAGGAGACCCTCGGCGCGTTCGACGAGCTGGTCGGGGCGGGCTCGGTCGGTGAGATCGGCGCCAGCAACATGCCCGCCTGGCGGCTCGAACGCGCCAGGAACGTCTCCCGCGCGAACGGCTGGACGCCCTACACCCACCTCCAGCTGCGCCACTCCTACGTCCGCCCCCGCCCGGACGCCCCGCTGCGATCCGCCGGGCACACGCTGGTGAACGACGACACCCTCGACTACCTGCGGCAGGAGCCGGACGTGTCGCTCTGGGCCTACAGCACCCTGCTGAGCGGCGGCTACACCCGCCAGGACCGCCCCCTGGAGGAGGCGTTCGACCACCCCGGCACCACCCGCCGCCTGGCGGTGCTGCGCGAGGTCGCGGCCGAGCTGGGCGTCACGCCGAACCAGGTGGTCCTCGCCTGGCTGATCGGCGGCTCGCCGGCCGTCATCCCGATCGTGGGCGTGAGCTCCACGGCCCAGCTGGAGGAGGCGCTCGGAGCCGTCGGCCTGAAGCTCGACGACGAGCTCCGCGCCCGTCTGGACGCCGCCCGCTGAAAGGACCGTCGGGGGCTACGCCAGGTAGTCCGAGAGGTAGCGCCGGACCAGGCGCTTGCACTCGGAGACCAGCTCGGGATCGCCTTCCGGCAGGGCCCGGAAGGCGAGCTTGAGCACGGCGTCGGCGGCCTCGACCGCGACCACCAGCGCCCGGTCCAGCCCCGGCGTCACCGGGGCGCCGAACAGGTCCACGATGACCGCCCGGAGCCGGTCGGCCACGACGACGTTGTTCTCCAGAACGGCGTCGAGCATGCGCTCGGTCCCGTGGAGGGCCGGGCCGCCCGGCGCGGACAGCACCTCGCCGAAGTCGACGACGCCGAAGCCGGGGACGGAGCGTTTCATGGCGACGAACTCGTCGATCGCCAGGTCCGCCATGCCGGTCCAGTCGGACGGTCCGGCGTCCTGGATCCGGGCGGTGATCCGGTCGAGGAAAGCCTCCAGGTTGCGCAGGGCGAGCGCGCGCACCAGCCCGTGCTTGTCGGGGAAGAACTGGTAGAAGGTCCCGATCGGGACCTCCGCGCGGCGCGCGACCTCCTTGGTGGTCAGCGCGTCGTAGCCGACCTCGTCCAGCAGCTTCGCGCACTCGTCCAGCATCCGCTCCACCCGCTCCGCGCTGCGGCGCTGGGCGGGGCGACGCCGCAGCGTTCCCCCGGAGACGTTCGTCATCCCCTCATCATCCCTTATGGAGGAGATTGAGCGGCTAACATGAGCGGTACTCATACCATCGGGAGGTCAGGATGTTCCTCTGGGGTACGGCTACCGCCTCCTACCAGATCGAGGGCGGTGTCGCCGAGGACGGCCGGGGCCCCTCCATCTGGGACACCTTCGCCCATGAGCCGGGGCGCGTCCGCGACGGCCACACCGGCGACGTCGCCTGCGACCACTACCACCGCTGGCCCGAGGACATCGCGCTGATGGCGGACCTCGGGGTGGGTTCCTACCGCTTCTCCATCGCCTGGCCCCGGATCCAGCCCGGCGGCAGGGGCCCGGTCAACCAGGCCGGGCTGGACTTCTACGACCGGCTGGTCGACGGGCTCCGCGACAAGGGCATCGTCCCGGCCGCGACCCTGTTCCACTGGGACCTGCCCCAGGCCCTCCAGGACGAGGGCGGCTGGCTCGCCCGCGACACCGCCGCCCGCTTCGCCGACTACGCCGCCCTGGTGGCCGAGCGGCTCGCCGACCGCGTCCCGATGTGGATCACCCTGAACGAGCCGTTCGTCCACATGGCCTTCGGCTACGCCACGGGCGTGCACGCCCCCGGACTGGCCCTGCTCTCCGACGCGCTCCCGGTCGCCCACCACCAGCTCCTCGGGCACGGCCTGGCCGTAGCGGCGCTCCGGGCGCACGGCGCGGAGCAGGTCCTGATCACCAACAACTGCACCCCGGTCTGGCCCGCCTCCGCGGACCCGGCCGACCTGGCCGCCGCCGAGGCCTACGACATCCTGCACAACCGCCTGTTCAACGACCCGGTCCTGCTGGGGAGCTACCCCGATCTGACGGCGTACGGCACCGCCCTCGACTGCGTCCGCGACGGCGACCTCGACCTGATCTCCGCCCCGCTCGACGGGCTCGGGATCAACTACTACAACCCCACCCGGATCGCCGCGCCCACCGGGGACGGCCTGCCCTTCACCGACGCCGGGATCACCGGATACCCCGTCACCGCCTTCGGCTGGCCCGTCGTCCCCGACGGCCTGCGGGAGCTGCTGAGCGGTCTCAAGGCGCGCTACGGCGCCGCGCTGCCCCCGGTCTACATCACCGAGAACGGCTGCTCCCAGCCCGACGAGCCCGGACCCGGCGGCACCGTCGACGACCAGGACCGCATCGCCTATCTCGACGGCCACATCGAAGCCGTCCGGCAGGCCGTCGCCGAGGGCGTGGACGTCCGCGGTTACTACGTCTGGTCGCTGCTGGACAACTTCGAGTGGGCCGAGGGCTACCACCAGCGCTTCGGCCTGGTCCACGTCGACTTCGCCACCGGCGAGCGCACTCCCAAGGCCTCCTACCACTGGTTCAGGGAGCACATCGCCCGCCACCGGGGTCTCCGGGCGGCTCCGGCCCTCCCGTGACGCCGGAAGCGGGGTCAGACCGTACGCACTATGACCCCTGCAGAGCCCTATGACCCCCCGTAGAGCCGGTCGAGATCGACGAGCTGCAGATCCTCACGACCCCGGGCCACCTCGTGAAGCCCGGGCACGAACCCCGCGGCGCTGAACAGCAGCAGCCGGGTGGCGGCCGTCGCCCGGTCGTCACGGCGGATGAGCAGGTCGCGGAGGTGTTCGAGACGTTGCAGATGACCGCGGCCGATGACATCGCCGTACTCGGCCTCCCCGATCGCGAGAATGACCTCCTTTCCGTCGTCGGCACGGCCGAAGACGACGACGTCCACCTCATGACTGGTCTTGCCCGCCGGATCGGGCGGGACACCGGAGGCGACACGGGTGCCCAGGCCGCCGAGAGTCCCGGGATCGGCGTGCCAGCGGGTCCAGGTGCGGGCGAGGTGTTCGAAGTGCGGGCCGAGGACCCTGCTCCGGAACGCCGTCTGCGAGCGCTCCCAGACCTGCCCGGCATAGGCCGGGCGTTCCAGGTCGGTCCATTCCGGCCTCATGATCGCGTGGTAGAAGGCGAGCGCGTGTGTGGTTGCCTCCCGCTATCGCCGACAGGACGCCGCGATAGAGAGCGCCGTCCCGCAGCTCGAGCTCCTCGGCGAGAAGGAAACGCGCCTCGCGGAACAGGGGGCGCCCGGGATTGAGCACATTCCTGATCACCCAGGGGCCGAAGTCGTCGATGCCGCCGGGGACGTCACCGAGGGTGAACTCGCGCCGATAGGCCGGGGTGCCGCCGACGACCGCGTTGACCAGAAGAGCCAGGGCGGGATCGGCGATACCCCAGAAATCACGGGCCAGACGGTAGTCAAGGGTGGGGACGACCAGTTCCAGACTCGCCCGGCCACGCAGTGGTGCCGTCCCGGCGAGCAGCGCCCCCATGAAGGACAGCGCCGACCCGCACAGCAGCAGCCGCACGGCGCCGCCGTCCCGCTGCCCCTGCGGTCCGAGAGCACGCTGGATCAGCGAGGGAGGATGCGGTGAGGCCTTGACCGGATAGGGGAATTCATCGATGACCACCGGGGTGGGCCCGGCGGTCGCGATGGTCATGAGAGGCGGTCCGGCCGATCGGTCGGCTGTCAGAACATCGAGATGTGCACGTGGTCGATGTGGTTGGCGGTGTTGCCGCCGCGGTCGGACATCATCCGCCAGCCCGCGCCCGTCCGGACGTCGTAGTACTTCTGCTGCCAGATCACGTACATGACCCCGAGGCGCTGGCCGTTGGTGATGGCCCACTGGGCCAGGCGGTCGCCGCGGGCCCTGGCCTCGGGGGTGGGGACGCGGCCACCGGTGCTCATCATGAAGTCGCAGGCCCGGCCGCTGCCGTGGTCGCCGGGGTCGCCGGGGCGCAGGCAGCCGTAGCCGTACGGCATGGGGAAGTTCTGCAGCACCAGGTTGCGCATGGCGACCGTGCGCGGGGTCAGGCCGCCGTTGCCGCTCGGGGCCTGGAAGCCGTACTTGGCCAGGAGCGTCTCGATCTTGACGCGGTCCTTCTTGAGCTTCTCGATGTCCTTGCGCAGCTCGACGATCTCGGCCTCGGCGGCCTTCTCCGCCTTTCCGGCTTGCTTGATCAACTCCTTGACCCGGTCGAGCTGGCTGGTGCGCGTGGCGGTGAGGTGGGACAGGGTGGCGGCCTGGTTGAGGGCGCCGGAGGCGTCACCCTGGAAGGCGAGCAGGTTGTCTCCGTCCAGGCGCCCGTACATGTAGGTGTTCTGCGCGAACCGCCGTACGTCGGTGCGGGCGGTGGCCAGGGCCGCCTTCAGGCGTTTGGCCGTGTCGGTGGCCTTCCTGGCCTTGACCCGGGCGTCCTCCAGGCTCTGGACCTGTCCCCGGTAGTCCTTGTTGAGCTGGCCGGCCTGCTGGGTCAGTTTGCGCAGTTCGGCCTCGGGGTCGGGCTTGACCGCCCGCCCGGCACTGGCCCCTGCCATCGCGGGAGTCAGCAGCAGAGCGGTGAGCAGGACACCCAGCATCGCCGGGCGGCTCGGTCTCACGCGTCGCTCACCTCCAGAGCCCCCTCATGGACGGAGCGAAACTATAGGAGACGATCTTCGGCCTCGCCACCAGAACGACAGAACCCGCGTACAACCCATGTACACCCATGTACCGCTGACGAACTATCTACCAGTTTGTGATGGTTTAAACAAACGCGCTTGGGCCATCGTCCACGGCGATCACGGGACGAATCCTTACATCCGCATAAAGAAGCGCCCCCGGCGGGCACCGCGGCTCCCTTGTCAGCATGGCTAGAACGTGGTTCGGTCTCAGCAGTGACGGGTCTTGTGGAGAGCCCCGCCGCGAACGACACTATCCAAGCAAGCACTCGTTCAAGTGGCCGAACGGCCACGTGGCGATCACACGACTCCGGCCCGCCCACCAGGAGGCAACACATCATGCGCCAGCACGACACGCTGTTCATCGGGGGCGACTGGGTGGCTCCCGCGGGCACCGGGACCATCGACGTCATATCCCCCCACACCGAGGAGATCATCGGCCGCGTCCCCGACGGCACTCCCGCCGACATGGACCGCGCGGTGGCCGCCGCCCGCCAGGCGTTCGACCACGGCCCGTGGCCCCGGATGACCATGGCCGAGCGCGCCGCCGTCGTCGGCAGGCTCGCGGAGATCTACGCGGCCCGCCAGAGCGAGATGGCCGAGATCATCACCGAGGAGATGGGCTCGCCCATCACCTTCTCCCAGATGGCCCAGGCCCCGCAGCCCCTCGGCATGCTGCAGTACTACGCCGAGCTGGGCACGACCTTCCCGGTGGAGGAGGAGCGGCCCGGCACGTTCGGCCCGGTGGTCGTACGGCGCGAGCCGGTCGGCGTCGTCGCCGCCGTGGTCCCGTGGAACGTGCCGCAGTTCGTCATCATGATCAAGCTGGCCCCCGCCCTCGTCGCCGGCTGCACGATCGTCGTCAAGCCCGCGCCGGAGACCCCGCTCGACGCCTACCTCCTGGCCGAGATGGTCAAGGAGGCCGGGATCCCCGACGGCGTCGTCAACATCGTCGCCGCCGGGCGCGAGGCCGGCGAGCACCTGGTCTCCCACCCCGGCGTGGACAAGGTCGCCTTCACCGGCTCCACCGCGGCCGGCCGCCGCATCGGGAGCATCTGCGGCGAGCAGCTCAAGCGCTGCACCCTGGAGCTCGGCGGCAAGTCCGCCGCGATCATCCTGGACGACTGCGACCTGTCCTCCGCGACGGGCTTCCTGTCGATCGCCTCGCTGATGAACAACGGTCAGGCCTGTGTCGCCCAGACGCGGATCCTGGCCTCCCGCAACCGCTACGACGAGGTCGTGGACGCGGTCGCGGCGATGGTCCAGGGCATGCCGGTCGGCGACCCCGCCGACCCGGCCACCGGCATCGGGCCGCTGGTGGCCAAGCGCCAGCAGGAGCGGGTCGAGGGCTACATCAAGATCGGCATCGAGGAGGGCGCCAAGCCCGTCGTCGGCGGCCTGGAGCGCCCCCACGACCGCGGCTGGTACGTCGCCCCCACCGTCTTCGCCGGCGCGACCAACGAGATGCGCATCGCCCGCGAGGAGATCTTCGGCCCGGTCCTGACCGTGATCCCCTACGAGGACGAGGCCGACGCGATCCGCATCGCCAACGACAGCGACTACGGCCTGGCCGGAACGGTGTGGACGGCCGACGTCGAGCACGGCATGGACGTGGCCCGCCAGGTCCGCACCGGCACCTACGGCGTCAACCTCTTCATGATCGAGACCGGAGCCCCGTTCGGCGGCTACAAGAGCAGCGGCCTCGGCCGCGAGCTGGGTCCCGAGGGGCTCGCCTCCTACCTGGAGTACAAGTCCATCGCCCGGCTGGGCTGACTCACCGCGCGCACCCGGCCGCACCCGGCCCCACAGGCGAGGGGCGTGCGGTACGGCTCACGCCGTACCGCACGCCCCTCGGGGATGGTCACCCAGCGCGCCCCCGCGACGCTGGGCTACCGCCCGACTACATGGGAGTATGTCCCACGACCACCTGATCATGGTGGTACGTGTCCCGTGGACTTCTCCCGGCGGATTTCTTCCATCCGCTGTAGGTAGACGGCATTCATCCGCAGTTGGTTCGCGAAACCACCGCAAAAGTTTGCCGGGCGATTTCCAGCTCCTCGTCTGTGGGCACCACCGCGACCCTCACCCGCGAGTCCCCTGCCGAGATCACGCCCTTGCCGGCGGCGTTGCGCGCGGGGTCCAGCACGATCCCGAGCCCGTCGAGCCCGGCCATCGCCCGCTCCCTGACCAGCGACGAGTTCTCCCCCACCCCGCCGGTGAACGCGATCACGTCCACCCTGCCGAGCACCGCGTAGTAGGCGCCGACGTACTTGCGCAGCCGGTGGCAGTAGACCGCCAGGGCCAGCTCGGCGTCCGGGTCCCCGGCCGCCACCCTCCGCTCCACCTCGCGCATGTCGTTGTCGCCGCAGAGGCCGAGCATGCCGCTGCGCCGGTTGAGCAGCGTGTCGATCTCGTCGAGGGACATGCCCGCCGACCGCCCCAGGTGGAGGATCACCCCCGGGTCGAGGTCACCGCTCCGGGTGCCCATCACGAGCCCCTCCAGCGGGGTCATGCCCATCGAGGTGTCCACGCACCGCCCGGCCGCCACCGCGGAGGCGCTGGCGCCGTTGCCCAGGTGCAGCACGATCACGTTGGCGTCCGGCCGGTCCGCCAGCGCCGCCGCCGCGCGCGAGACGTAGGCGTGGGAGGTGCCGTGGAAGCCGTAGCGGCGGATGCCGAGCCGGCCGGCCGTCTCCCGGTCGATCGCGTAGGCGCAGGCTTCGGCGGGCATGGTGGCGTGGAAGGCGGTGTCGAAGACCGCGACCTGCGGCAGGTCGGGACGGACCCGCCGGGCCACCTCCACGCCGGCCAGGTTGGCCGGGTTGTGCAGGGGTGCGAGCGGGATCAGGTCCCGGACCCGGGCGACCACCTCATCGGTGATGAGCGTGGGCTCGGTGAAGGCCGTGCCGCCGTGCACCACCCGGTGCCCGATCGCGGTCAGCTCCGGGGAGTCGATCCCGAACCCCGTGGCGGCGAGCTCCCCGGAGACCACCTCCAGCGCCGCGGCGTGGTCGGCCACCGGGGAGCCCTCCTCGCCGATCCGTTCGATCGTCCCCGAGGCCAGGCGGGTCGCCGTCCCGGGCGCGGACCAGTCCCCGGCGGACAGGAGCCGGTACTTCACCGAGGAGGACCCGGAGTTCAGGACCAGGATGTGCGTCATCGGGCGGTCTCCTGGGCCTGGATGGCGGTGATGGCGACGGTGCTGACGATGTCGGTGACCAGCGCGCCCCGCGACAGGTCGTTGACGGGCTTGCGCAGACCCTGCAGGACCGGGCCGATCGCCACCGCCCCGGCCGAGCGCTGCACGGCCTTGTAGGTGTTGTTGCCGGTGTTGAGGTCCGGGAAGACCAGCACGGTCGCCCGGCCCGCGACCTGCGAGCCGGGCAGCTTGGCCGCCGCGACCCTCGGATCCACCGCCGCGTCGTACTGGATCGGCCCCGCGACGAGCAGCCCCGGCGCCCGCTCGGCGACCATCGCGGTGGCCTGGCGGACCTTGTCCACGTCGGCGCCGTGACCCGAGGTCCCGGTCGAGTAGGACAACATCGCGACCCGCGGCTCGACGCCGAAGCGCTCGGCCGTACGGGCGGAGGAGATCGCGATGTCGGCGAGCTGCGCGGCGTCCGGGTCGGGGTTGATCGCGCAGTCGCCGTAGACGAGCACCTTGTCGGCCAGGCACATGAAGAACACCGAGGAGACGATCGAGGTGCCCGGGACCGTCCTGACGATCTGGAACGCGGGCAGGATCGTGGCGGCCGTGGTGTGCGCGGCGCCCGAGACCATGCCGTCCACCCGGCCGGTGTGCAGCAGCATCGTGCCGAAGAAGTTGACGTCGGTGACCACGTCCCTGGCCCGCTCCATGGTGATGCCCTTGTGCGCGCGGAGCCGGGCGTACTCCTCGGCGAAGGACTCGCGCAGCGGGGAGGTCAGCGGGTCGATCACGGGGACCCCGGCCAGGTCCAGGCCGAGATCGGCGATCCGCCGCCGGACCACCTCCTCCCGGCCCAGCAGGGTGAGGTCGACGATGCCGCGCCGGGCGAGGACGTCGGCGGCGCGCAGGATGCGGTCCTCCTCGCCCTCGGGCAGCACGATGTGCCTGCGGTCGGCCCGCGCCCGCTCCAGCAGCGTGTGCTCGAACATCATCGGGGTGACCCGCTCGGAGCGGGTCAGCTCGATGCGGTCGGCGAGGCCGGCGGTGTCGACGTGCGCGTCGAAGTGGCCGAGGGCCGTCTCGATCTTGCGCGGGTTCTCCGCGGCGAGCCGCCCCTCCAGGCCGGCGAGCGTGGTGGCCACGGCGAAGCTGCCCTCGGCCGCCGACAACACCGGCAGGCCGGGGGCCAGCCGCGAGACGAGGGTCCGTACCGCCTCCGTCGGCTCCTCCCCCAGGCTGAGCACCACCCCGGAGGTCCGTGCCGTGCCCGCCGCCTCCGCCGCCGCGGCGGCCAGCAGCAGATCGGACCGGTCGCCCGGAGTGAGCAGCAGCGCCCCCTCCATCAGGTGCTCCAGCAGCACCGGGAGCGTGGCGCCGCCGAACACGAACCCGGTGACGTCCCGCAGCAGCCCCTCGTCGTCCCCCATGATCTGCTTGGCCTGTACGGCCCGCGCCACCTGGCCGACGGTCGGCGCCGACAGCGCGGGGTGCTCGGGGATCACGTAGCACGGCACCGGCACGTCGGGCTCGACGGTCATCCCGGGCGGCACCCGGTTCGCGATCACCGCCAGCACCGTGCAGCCCAGGTCGGAGAAGACCTGGTAGCCGGTGCGCATCTCCCGGGCGATCTCGCCGGCCGCGTCGGCGTGCGCCCCCACGACCACGATCACCGGGGCGCCGAACTCGGCGGCGAGGCGGGCGTTGAAAGCCAGCTCGCGCGGGAGGTCGTCGGTGGCGAAGGAGCTGCCCAGGACCAGCAGCGCGTCGCACTCGCGCTCCAGCGTGTGGAAGCGGGAGACCAGCCGGGCGATGAGCTCCTCCGCCCCCCGCCGGGCGTAGATCTCCGCGGCGTCCTCCGCGGTCACCCCGATCGCCGCGGCGGCCGGGCGGTACCGCTCCTGGAGGAGCTCCGAGGCGTGCGTCCCCCGGGCGATCGGCCGGAACACCCCGGTCCTGCCCACCCGGCGGGTCAGCAGCTCCATCACCCCGAGCTCGACGATCTGCCTGCCGTCCCCGGGGCCGAGACCGGCCACGTAGATGCTCCGCATACGCGATTACCCCCGCCTCGACCATTTGCCGTGCACAACAGGACTAAACCATGCTGATCCACCGCCCGATCCGGCGGATCAGGTCCGGCGTGGCCGCCGACTCCGCGTGGCCGTACCCCGGCTCGATCCAGAGCTCCTTGGGCTCCCGGGCCGCGTCGTGGATCTGGTGGGCGTGGTCGAGTGGGAAGAACGTGTCGGCGTCGCCGTGCACGACCAGCAGGGGCGTCGGCGCGATCTTCTCGGCGGCCTCGTACGGCGCCAGCGGCACCGGGTCCCAGGTGCCCTTCCCGATCCGGGTGCCCTTGCCCAGCCGCGCCGCCAGTCTCCCGACCGGCCGCTCGATCGCCCAGTGCACCTGCCGCATCGGCCGGGTCCCCCGGTAGTACCACCGCGCGGGGGCGCTCACCGAGACCACCGCGTCCACGCCGCGCTCATGGTCGCGCTCGCTCTGCGCCTCGCCCGCCCGGCTCCGGCTCGCTGCTCCGGACATGATCCCGGCATGGCGCAGGGCCACCGCTCCGCCCATCGAGAAGCCGACGGTCACGACCCTGGTGTAGCCGATCACCCGGGCGTGCCGTACCGCCGCGTCCAGGTCGAGGATCTCCAGGTCCCCCACGGTCGACTCCCCGCCCGAGCGGCCGTGCCCCCGGAAGTCGAGGGAGACGACCCCGCCGAACCCGCTGAGCACGTGGGTGATGCGCCGGGTGGGACGCTCCCTGAGCGAGCCGGTGAACCCGTGGGCCAGCACGATCCCGAGATCGGCCGCCCCGCGCGAGGGGGTGTGCGCGGCGTCGATCCGCACGTTGTCCTGGGTCCTGAGCATCACGGGGAACGACGGCGCGAAAGGCATGGTGCGAGCATAGAGAGTGATCAATCTCATGACATGTCGGGATTCGCCACACCGACCGGATCACTGATCCCCTCTTACAAAAAGGTAGATGGGGGATGAATTAGGGCACTTCACCAGGAGAGCGCGTAAGCGATTGCGCGGATCAACTAAAATGGTAGGGCCGCACGGTCCGCGGCCAGCCTCCACCGATCACAGAGTGAGACTCCATCATGCCCTTGAACAGCCGCGACGACCTGCGGAACATCGCGATCATCGCGCACGTCGACCACGGCAAGACCACTCTGGTGGACGCCATGCTCTGGCAGTCCGGAGCCTTCCGGGCCAACCAGGACGTCGACGACCGCGTCATGGACTCCAACGACCTGGAGCGCGAGAAGGGCATCACCATTCTCGCGAAGAACACCGCCGTCAAGCACGGCGACATGACCCTCAACATCATCGACACCCCCGGCCACGCCGACTTCGGCGGCGAGGTCGAGCGCGGCCTGTCCATGGTGGACGGCGTGGTGCTGCTCGTCGACGCCTCCGAGGGCCCGCTGCCGCAGACCCGCTTCGTGCTGCGCAAGGCGTTCGCCGCCAAGATGCCGGTCATCCTCTGCATCAACAAGGTCGACCGCCCCGACGCCCGGATCAAGGAGGTCGTGGACGAGGTCTACGAGCTCTTCATGGACCTGGACGCCACCGAGGAGCAGATCGACTTCCCGATCGTCTACGCCTCGGCCAAGGCCGGGCGCGCCTCGCTGAACCGCCCCGAGGACGGCGGCCTGCCCGACTCCGAGGACCTGGAGCCGCTCTTCCAGGTCATCAAGGAGACGATTCCGGCCCCGACCTACGACCCGTCCGCCCCGCTGCAGGCCCACGTCACCAACCTGGACTCCTCGTCCTACCTGGGCCGCATCGCGCTGCTGCGTGTGCACCAGGGCGTCATCAAGAAGGGCCAGCAGGTCGCCTGGTGCAAGACCGACGGCACCATCGAGCGGGTCAAGATCAGCGAGCTGCTGATGACCGAGGCGCTGGAGCGCAAGCCCGCCGAGCAGGCCGGTCCCGGCGACATCATCGCGATCGCCGGCATCCCGGAGATCATGATCGGTGAGACGCTGGCCGACCCCGAGGACCCGCGCCCGCTCCCGCTGATCACCGTCGACGAGCCCGCCATCTCGATGGTCATCGGCACCAACACCTCCCCGCTGGTCGGCAAGGTCAAGGGTTCCAAGGTCACCGCCCGCATGGTCAAGGACCGCCTGGACAAGGAGCTCGTCGGCAACGTGTCGCTGCGCGTGCTGCCGACCGAGCGCCCGGACGCCTGGGAGGTCCAGGGCCGCGGCGAGCTGGCGCTGGCCATCCTGGTCGAGCAGATGCGCCGCGAGGGCTACGAGCTGACCGTCGGCAAGCCGCAGGTCGTCACCAAGACCATCGACGGCAAGCTGCACGAGCCGGTCGAGCGGCTGACCGTCGACTGCCCGGAGGAGTACCTCGGGGCCGTCACCCAGCTGCTGGCCGTCCGCAAGGGCCGCATGGAGCACATGACCAACCACGGCACCGGATGGATCCGGATGGAGTTCGTGGTCCCGGCCCGCGGCCTGATCGGCTTCCGCACCGAGTTCCTGACCGAGACCCGCGGCACCGGCCTGGTCCACCACGTCTTCGAGTCCTACGAGCCGTGGTTCGGCGAGCTGCGCACCCGCAACAACGGCTCCCTGGTCGCCGACCGCTCCGGCCCGGTGACGGCCTTCGCCATGCTGAACCTCCAGGAGCGCGGCGTGCTGTTCGTCTCGCCGGGCACCGAGGTCTACGAGGGCATGATCATCGGTGAGAACTCGCGCTCCGACGACATGGACGTGAACATCACCAAGGAGAAGAAGCTCACCAACATGCGCTCCTCCACCGCGGACGAGACCGAGAAGGTCATCCCGCCGCGCCAGCTCTCCCTGGAGCAGGCGCTGGAGTTCATCCGCGAGGACGAGTGCGTGGAGATCACCCCCGAGTCCGTGCGCATCCGCAAGGTCGTCCTCGACGCCGCCACCCGCGCCCGGACCACGGCCCGCGCCAAGCGCGGCAACTGACGCGGGCCGGCACAACCGGACATCCGCGTGGAGCGTGGCGGGCGCCACGCCCGGCACGTACGGCGAGGGCGCCGGACCCGTGAGGGATCCGGCGCCCTCGTCCCCTATGGCGCCCCAGCCACGTGCCCCAGCCGTACGTGCCGCTCAGCCGCGCAGGAGCCCGGCCGTACGCGACGCCCCGGCCGCACACTGCGCGCAACATATGGGATCTTTTGCGGCATATCGAGGAAATGGGGGGGATTGTCGCTTTTTTCTGCGGTATGAGGACCCGGAACGCCTCTCCGTACCGGAAGCGGAGCACGGCCACGACCTACGGGGGAACCTTCCATGCTGCGCAGGACACAACTGGCTCTGGCCACGGCCGCGGGAGCGATCGCCGCCGGCGTCGGGCTGTCGGCCGAAGCCGCACCGCACCCGACCGGCACCCCCTCCCCGGCGACCCCGGGCCCCACCGGCACCCCGGACGTGGCGACCGCGAGCCCGACCGGCACCGCGAGCCCGACCGGCACCGCGAGCCCGACCGGCACCGGAGGTGCGGGCTCGCCCGCCGTCACGTCGGCCACCGCCGAGATCAAGGACACGACGGGCACGGTCGTCGGCTCCTTCTCCGTCAAGGAGGACCAGGACGGCAAGCCCTATATCAGCATCACGGTCAGCGGGCTGCCCACCGGATACCACGGGTTCCACATCCACACCAAGGGCGTCTGCGACCCCGGGTCCGTCGACCCCGGGACCGGGAGCCCGTTCTCCAGCGCGGGCGGGCACTTCTCCCTCGGCTCGCAACCCCACCCCGGCCACTCCGGCGACCTCCCCGACCTCCTGGTGGGCGGGAACGGAACCGGCAGACTCTCCTTCGTCACCGACCGCTTCCAGCTGAAGCAGCTCGACGACGCCGACGGCAGCGCCGTCGTCGTCCACGAGAAGGCCGACAACCAGGCCAACATCCCCGACCGCTACAACCACCCGGCCGACACCGACGATCCCGAGTCGGAGACCACGATGACGACCGGTCCCGACGCGGAGACGCTGAAGTCCGGCGACTCCGGCGCCCGCATCGCCTGCGGAGTGATCACCGTGAGGTGACCGGCCCGGTCTCCCCGGCCCGGTCTCCCCGGTACGGCGTGCCCGGACGACCCGGCCGCGCCGTTCAGCCGAGGATCGCGTAGACCGCGGTGGCGTGGGCGGCGGGAGCGGGGACTCCGGCGGCGTCTCCGGCGGCGTGGGCGGCCGCGGTGAGGGTGATGTCGGCGAAGGCGAGGGTACGGCCCAGCTTCGTGACCCGGGCCTCGACGAGCACGTCCTCGCCCACGATCGGGCGCTGGAAGGTCGTGGACTGCTGGACCGTGGTCATCGGGACGAATCCGCCCCGGGCCGAGGAGATCGCGATGACGGTGGCGGTGTCGGCGGCGGCCATCAGCGCCTGGCCGGACATGCCGCCGCCTTCCCTGGCCAGCCGGTCGGACCAGGGAAGGCGCAGGACCGCGTGCCGCTCCCCCAGTTCCTCGACCACCAGCCCGAGATCCCGCACCCAGGGCGCGAAGTTGTCACTCAGGATCCTGTCACCGTCGGCGGGCTTCATCGTCACCCCGCCATCATCACCTGGCGGAGCCCGGTTGGGGAGTCCCGGACCACCTCCCAGCGGTGTCGCCCCTGCCGCGGCGGAAGCCCGGGCAACGGTCTCAGTCGGCCGGGAGGTGGACGGTGAGCCACTCCACCAGCGGGGTCAGGTCGTGCCAGACCGCCCGGACGCGGGAGACGACCTCGGGGGTGTGCACCCAGGGCTCGGGATCGAAGCGGCGGCCCGCGTGCAGCGAGCGGTGGCGGAGCAGGTCGAGCCGGGGATGGTCCTGCGAGGCTCCGCGCGGGCGGGTCTTGAGCCGGTCGCCCTCGACCGCGTATCCCGCCGCGCGGACCGCGTCCACGACCTTCTCCAGCGGGGCGCCGCTGATCTCCTCGTCGACCGCCTCCCGGTAGCGGGCCAGCTGCCCGCCCTGGGCGGCGTAGAGGCCCGCTCCCACGTAGAGCCCGGCGGCGTCGAGCTGGACGTAGTAGCCGATCGCCTCACCGGTGGCGACATAGGCGCCCTGGTGGGTCTTGTAGGGCGACTTGTCCTTGGAGAAACGCACGTCACGGTTGGGCCGGAACAGGTGCGCCCTGCCGAACTCGCCCTCCAGCTCCCGCCCCAGCGCCGCCATCGGCGCCTTCACCATGTCCTCGTAGACATGGCGGTGGCGGGTCCAGTAGGTGCGGGAGTTGTCCGCCTCCAGGCCCTCGTAGAACACGAACGCCTCGTCCGGGAAACCGCTGAAGCTCATGCCGCCCATCCTGGCATCCGGCACCGACAGTTTCCCGGCCTCACGTCCCCTCGGCACCCCTCACGCCCCCTCGGCGCGCCTCAGCGCCGCAGGTAACGCTTCCCCGGGGTCAGCTTCCTGCCGTACAGCTCCGACAACGTCACGAACGTGTAGTCCTCCGCGGCGAGGTCCTCCAGCAGCTCGGGCACCGCGTCGATCGTCGTGCGGTGGATGTCGTGCATGAGCACGATGGACCCCGGGGCGGCCTCCCCCGCGCGGCGGACCACCACCGCGCTGTCGCGGTCACGCCAGTCCAGGGTGTCGACGTCCCACAGGATCTGCGACAGCCCCCGGCTCCGGCTCTCCGCGGCGACCCTCCCGTCGGTGGCGCCGTACGGCGGTCTCATGAGGACCATCCGCACCCCGGTCTCCCGTTCCACGATCTTCTGGGTACGGTCCAGCTCGGATGCGATGCCGTCCCTCGACAGGGCGGTGAGCTGCGCGTGGCTCCAGGAGTGGTTGCCCAGCTCGTGCCCCTCGGCCACCATCCGGCGCAGGTCGCCTCCGCCGTTCTCCTCCACCATCACGCCGATCACGAAGAAGGTCGCCCTGGCCCGGTGTTCGGCGAGGACGTCGAGCAGCGCTCCGGTGTGCTCCCCCGGCCCGTCGTCGAAGGTCAGCGCGACGCACTTGACCTCGGCGCAGTCGACCCCGCGCGCCGGAGGCGGGACGGGATGCCGCGGTTGCGGCCACCCCGACTGGATCGCGGCGAGTTGCCTGGCCAGCCTCGCGGGATCGGCCGGAGGGTCGATCGGAGGCACGGCCGTCCCTCCGAGCCCGAGCCCGAGCGCCATCGCCAACGGCACAGCCCACACCTGCATGTCTCCCCCGGATTTCCCGTCAGGCGAGGCGACGGCCGTTGACGACGGCCGGCCACGCCTCTCACGGCACTTCGCTCACTTCCTTCCCAGATAAACGGACATCAGGCGCGATATGCCACATCAGACTATGAACCTCCAGGAGGAGCCGGGACCCGCTCAGTGGTCCGGCGTCTCCCGCGGCTCCGTCACGACCATCACGAACCGGAGGGGGCGCTCACCCTCGTTGGCGTACCGGTGCGGGCGGTCCGCGCTGAACACCACGGCCCCGTCCGTGCCGACCGCGTGGCTTCTGCCGTACACCGTGAGAGTCAGCTCCCCTTCGAGGACCGTGAGCATCTCCCGGGTCCCCGGCGGGTGGGCGTCGCCGTCGTGGTGCTCGCCGGGAGCCAGCCGCCAGTCCCACAGCTCCAGGATCGCGGGCGCGTCGGTCCCGACCAGCAGCCTCGCCGCGCTCCCGTCCCCGTGCGGGAAGGTCACCATGTCGGCGGCGTTCACGACCCGGACCACGGGCGTGTCGGAGACCTCCACCATCCGGGCGACGGTCACGCCGAGGGCGTCGGCGATGCGGGTGAGCGTGTTGATGCTGGGATTGGTCCGTCCCTGCTCGACCTGGACCAGCATCCCGCGGCTCACCCCCGACCGCGCGGCGAGCTCGTCGAGCGTCATTTGCCGGTGCGCCCGCTGGGCCCGCACGTTGTTGGCGATCGCGGCAGTGATCGTCTCGGGATCCATGAGTGCAGTCTAGTGAAACTAATTTGCACTGGAGTGCACTTTGTGTGTTGTACTAATAGTGCAATCCACTGAACTGAGGTGAACGATGACGGCGGTTGTCCTGGCGACGGCCTGTGCGCTCGTGTACGGCACGGCGGACTTCTTCGGCGGCCTGGCCACACGACGGTCCCAGGTGATGGCGGTGGTGGTCCTCTCCCAGCTGGCCGGTCTGGTCCTGGTCGCCGCCCTGCTGCCGGTCCTGCCCGGGGAACTCACGGCGGGCGGGCTCGTCTGGGGGATGGCCGCCGGGGTGTCCGGCGGCGTGGCGCTCGTGTTGTTCTACCGCGCGCTCGCCACCGGGGTGATGTCGGTGGTGGCGCCGGTCACCGCCACCACCTCGGCGGCGCTGCCGGTGCTGTTCGGGCTGGCCGCCGGGGAGCGCCCGGAACCGGTCGCGCTGGGCGGCGTCGCGCTCGCCCTGCTCGCGGTGGTGCTGGTCAGCCGTGACTCCTCGCCCGCCGCGGCCCGGCGGGGCTACGGCCCGGTGCTGAGCGCGCTGGCGGCGGGTGCGGGCTTCGGCGGCTTCTTCATCCTGCTCGACCAGGCCCCCGACGGCGGCGGCATGTGGCCGCTGTTCGGCGCGCGCCTGGCCTCGGTCGCGCTGATCACCCTGCTGGCGCTGGCCACCGGCCGCACGCTGCGGCCCGGCGCGGGCACGATGTGGACCATCGTCGTGGCCGGGGTTCTGGACATGGCCGCCAACGTCCTGTTCCTGCTCGCCACGGAGCGCGGCATGCTCGCCCTGGTCGGCGTGCTGGCCTCGCTCTACCCGGCGAGCACCCTGCTGCTGGCCCGCTACGTGCTGGGAGAGAGGCTGAACACCGTCCAGGTGGTGGGGATCGGCTGCACTCTCGCCGCGGTCGCGATGATCGCCGTCGCCTGAGGGGCGAGCATCTCCCCTTGACCTGTTGTGTTAATCCCAAGCGCTTGTTACGGTCATCCCCGTGCAGCCCACGCGGGCACCCGTCGCCTCCGGGCCGTTCGCGCACACCGCAGTCGCGTACGGCTCCGACGAGGATTTCCTGACTCTGGTCCCGCCCCTGGTCGCCGACGCACTGCGCGACGACCGCGACGTCCTGGTCGTCACCTGCGAGCGCAAGCTCGGCCTGCTGGACGGTGTCCTGGGCGAGGACGCCCGGCGGATCGACCGCGAGGTCACCGAACACTGGCACGTCAGCCCCGGCCGCACGCTCGCCGCACACCACGAATACGCGCGGCGGGGGAGACAGACGACGATCATCAGCGAGCCGCCCTGGTCCGCCTGGGACGAGCGGCAGACCCTGGAGTGGGTCCGCTACGAGTCGGCGATCAATGTCGCGCTCGCGGGACTCCCCACCGCCGTCTGGTGCCTCCACGACCGGGCCGCCGCGCCCGGCCACCTGGCACACACCCACCCCGCCCACCTGAACGCCCACGGCGTGGAACCCAACGACCTCTACACACCGCCCGAACGCCTCGTCCTCCCCGGCGACGGATCACCGCTCGCCGATCCCCCCGCCACCGCGGTCGTCACCGCCTTCACCGCCGAGACGATGGGCGGGCTCCGGCGCGCGGTCACCGCGCAGGCCCGGGAGGCCGGGATGGACCGCAACCTGGTCGCCTCGTTCGTGCTGAGCGTCTCGGAGATCGCGGCCAACAGCGTGGAGCACGGCGCGGGGCACGGACGGGTCACGGTCTGGGCGGAGGGGGACAAGCTCGTGGGCGAGGTCACCGACTCCGGGGGCGGGCTCGACGATCCGCTCGCGGGATACCGTCCGCCGGAACCCGAGTCCCTGCGCGGCTACGGTCTGTGGATCAGCCGCCAGCTCTGCGACCGGGTGGAGATCCGCAGCTCCCCCGGACTCCTCAGGATCCGCCTGCACATGTCACTGCGGCCCTGACCGGCTCCGGCCCCGGCCGACCGCGGACCTGGTCGAACCACAGGCCCGGTCAAGCCACAGGCCCGGTCAAGCCACAGGTCCGGTCGCCTGCGGGCCGTACGGAAGCCTCAGGCGGCGCGCTGCTCCGGCAGGCGCAGGGCGCCCTCCTCACGGGCGTAGTCCTCCAGCATCGTGCGGAGCTGGCGGCGGCCGCGGTGCAGCCGGGACATGACCGTGCCGATGGGGGTGCCCATCCGCTCGGCGATCTCCTTGTAGGCGAAACCCTCGACGTCGGCGAGGTAGACGGCCACCCGGAAGTCCTCCGGCAACGAGCGCAGGGCGTTCATCACGACGCTGTCCGGCAGCTGCTCCAGCGCCTCCATCTCAGCGGACTTCAGGCCGGTGGAGGTGTGGGACTCGGCGGCGGCCAGCTGCCAGTCCTCGATGTCCTCGGTGGCCGAGAGCTTCGGCGAGCGCTGCTTCTTGCGGTACTCGTTGATGAAGTTGTTGGTCAGGATGCGGTGCAGCCAGGCCTTGAGGTTCGTGCCCTCGCGGAACTGGTGGTAGGAGGTGAAGGCCTTGGTGACCGTCTCCTGGACCAGGTCCTCGGCATCGGCGGGGTTACGGGTCAGACGCATGGCCGACGCGTAGAGCTGGCTGGTCACCGGTACGACGTCGCGCTCGAACCAGCTCTGGCGCTGCTCCTCGGTCATCGTGATCATGTCATCCCCCTTGTTGCTTTCCCCCGGTACCGCCTGGCACGGGCGCGATACACCCTTTCCGGCAGTCTTGCTGATGCTCCCATCGGCTCCGTAAGAGAGCCGTTAAGAGTTCCGCCCGGATGAGAGGCCCATCTGTGACCGTTTCGTGAGCGGAGGTGACACGCTCACCGGTCGGCCGAGTCTCAATAGGGTAACATCCTTTACTTGATTCGCCCGGAGATGTGTGCATCCTCACATAAACGCAGGTAGGGATACCTTGGGCGTCATGCACTTTGTGGACCGACATGACCCCGCGACCCGGGACTGGACGGCCGAGGCCATCCGCCGGGTCGAAGCCGACGCCAACCGTAGTTGCGACACTCATCTCCACGTCTTTCCGCTTCCCGCGAGATGGGGCGTAAACCTCTATCTGAAAGACGAGTCAGTCCACCCCACCGGTTCACTCAAGCACCGCCTGGCACGTTCGCTCTTCCTGTACGGCCTGGCGAACGGCTGGATCGGCCCCGCGACCACGGTGGTCGAAGCCTCCAGCGGCTCGACCGCGGTGAGCGAGGCCTACTTCGCCCGCCTGCTCGGCCTGCCGTTCATCGCGGTGATGCCCGCCTCGACCTCTCCCGAGAAAATCGCTCTGATCGAGTTCTACGGCGGCAAGTGCCATCTCGTGGACGACCCCGGAGCGATCTACGCCGAGTCCCGCAGGCTCGCCGGGGAGACCGGCGGGCACTTCATGGACCAGTTCACCTACGCCGAGCGGGCGACCGACTGGCGCGGGAACAACAACATCGCCGAGAGCATCTTCAGCCAGATGGCGCTGGAGCCCCATCCCGAGCCCACCTGGATCGTGGTGGGCGCCGGGACCGGCGGCACCTCCTCCACGATCGGCCGCTACATCCGCTACCGCCGTCACCCCACCCGGCTGGCCGTGGTGGACCCCGAGGGCTCCGCCTTCTATCCCGCGTGGTGCTCGGGTGACGACGCCGTCACCGCCTCCGGCTCCCGCATCGAGGGCATCGGCCGCCCCCGGGTCGAGCCGTCCTTCCTGCCCACCGTCATCGACCGCATGATCCAGGTCCCCGACGCCCGCTCCATCGCCGCGATGCGCTGGGTCCGCGAGGTCACCGGCCGGCACGTCGGCGGTTCCACCGGCACCAACGTGGCGGCGGCCGTACAGCTCATCGGGGAGATGCGCGAGGCCGGCGAGGAGGGCAGCGTGGTGACGCTGATCTGCGACGGCGGCGAGCGCTACCGCTGCACCTACGACGACGACGGCTGGCTCGCCGAGCGCGGCCTCGACATCACCCCCCACCTGGAGGAGTTCCGCGCCTTCCTCACCCGCCCCTGACCCGGCGGCCCGTGCGGGCGCGGGAGGGGACGGCGGTCCCCCGGGGTACGGGAAAGCCCCGCGCTCCCCCTGGAAAAGAGCGCGGGGCTTTCCCGTACCGGGTGAAGGCGCCCGGGGCGGATGCGGTCCGGAGCGCCCGGCCCGGCAGGCTCAGGAGGCTCAGAAGGTCTTCGCCGGGTCGACCTCGAACATCTTCGCCAGGTCGTCGAGCATGACGTGCGCGCCCTGGATGCCGACGGCGCTCATCCACGTGACGTCGTCGACCACGTGCTGCTCGCCCTTGAGCTTGCCCCAGAGCGGGTTGGACTGGAACCGCTTCTGGACGGCCTCGATCTCCGGGTCCGGGTAGGACACGACGAAGATGTGGTCGGCGTCGAGCTGGGGGATGTTCTCCTCGCTGATCGGCACCATGATCGTCTCAGTGGTGGTCGGCTGCCCCTCGGGCCGCGGGAAGCCGACGTCCTTGAGCACCAGGCCGGAGTAGGAGTTCTCCACGTACAGGCGGACGGTCGGCTCGTCGGTGAAGCGCGCGACGGAGACCGTGGGCATCTCGCCCTGCTTCTCCTTGATGGCCGCGCCGATCTTGGCGGCGCGCTCCTCGTAGGCCTTGATCCTCTCGTCGGCGAGCTCCTCCTTGCCCAGGGCCTGGCCCATCAGCCGGAGGTTGTCCTTCCAGATGGCGCCGGTGGTCTCGCTGAACACGGTCGGCGCGATCTGGGTGAGCTTGTCGTACAGCGCCTCGTGGCGGATCTTGGCCGAGACGATCAGATCGGGCTTGAGCGCGATGATCTGCTCAAGGCTCGGCGCCTCCAGCGTGCCGACCACCTTGATGTTCTGGGCCTGGTCCATGACCGGGGCCAGGTACTCGGGGAGCTTCTCGTCGATCCCCCGGTAGACGGTGTAGCCGACGACCTCGGTGTCCAGCGTGAGAACCGCGTCGACGAAGCTCTGGTCGAGGGCGACGACCCGCTTGGGCTGGGCGGGGATCTGCGTCTCGCCCATGGCGTGCTTGATGGTCCGCGGGTAGGCCGCGGTGCTTCCCGCAGCGTCGCTCGCCGCCGGGGCCTGAGACGCACCGCCGGCGCCGGCCGCGGTGTCGGAGTCGCCGCTCGACCCGCAGGCGACAAGGCCGACGGACAGGGCGGCTCCCGCCACGCCCACGGTCAGGGCGCGCAACGCTCTCATCTGGAAGTCCTCTCGATAAGGCAAGCCTAACCTGAATTAGATTAGGCATACCTAAACTGGCATACTCGCTCGGGGTACAGCAAACGAGAGGCACTCAGTGAGCACAGCGATGACCGTGGCGCGGCCACCGTCGCCCGGAGGGGTGCACGCGGTCCACCGGCGCCGCCTCCTCGTCCTCGCCGTCCTGTTCACGACGCTCGCGGTGGCCGCCGTGCTGAGCATCATGATCGGCGCCAAGCCGATCCCGCCCGCCGACGTCTGGCACGGGCTGGTCAGCCCGTCCGGGACCGAGAACGACATCGTCATCCGGTCGCTGCGCGTCCCCAGGACCGTGATCGGGATCATGGCGGGGGTCGCGCTCGGCGTCGCGGGCGCGCTCATGCAGGGGCACACCCGCAACCCGCTGGCCGACCCGGGCCTGCTCGGCGTCACCCAGGGCGCGGCGTTCGCGATGGTGCTCAGCATCCTGGTCCTCGGCGTCACCGGCCTGTACGGCTACATCTGGTTCGGCCTCGCCGGAGCGCTGATCGCCAGCGTGGGCGTCTTCGCCCTGGGCATGGTCAGCGGCCGCGGCGGCCCCACCCCGGTCACCCTCGCCCTCGCGGGAACCGCGGTCAGCGCGTTCCTGTACGCCCTCACCTCGACGATGGTCCTCATGGACGAGCAGGCCATGGACGTCTTCCGGTTCTGGCAGTCGGGATCCATCGCGGCCCGGGGTCCCGACGTCGCCTGGCAGGTGTTGCCCTTCATCGCCGCCGGCCTGCTCCTGGCGCTGGTCAACGCCCCCGCCCTGAACGCGCTCTCCCTCGGTGAGGACGTCGCCCGCGCCCTCGGCCAGAACGTCACCCTGACCCGGACCCTCGGCGTCGCCGCGATCACCCTGCTCAGCGGCGCGTCGGTGGCGGCCTGCGGTGCGCTCTCCTTCCTCGGCCTGATGGTCCCGCACCTGGCCCGCCCGCTCTCCGGGCCGGACCACCGCTGGCTGCTGCCGTACTCCGGGCTGCTCGGCGCCTGCGCCCTGCTCCTCGCCGACGTGGCCGGCCGCGTCGTCGCCCGCCCCGGCGAACTGGAGGTCGGCGTCGTGCTGGCCATGCTGGGCGCGCCCTTCTTCATCGCCCTGGTCCGCCGTAGGAAGCCGGTCCGCCTGTGACTCCCCTGTCCCCTCCCCCGGCCCCGGTACGGCTCCCGCACGAGCGGCCGCTGCGCGTCGGCCCCGTCTCGTGGCTGCTCCGGTTGCGCTCGGCCGTCATCGCCCTGGTCCTGCTGGCGGCCGTGGCGCTGACGACGGCCCTCAGCATGCGCATCGGCGACATCCCGATGACGCTGGCCGAGGTCGTCCAGGCGATCACCGATGACGGGCCGGACCACTTCGTGGTGATGGAGCTGCGCCTGCCCCGCGCGCTGACCGGCGCCCTGGTCGGCGCGGCGCTCGCGCTGGCCGGCGCGATCACCCAGGCCATCGCCCGCAACCCACTGGCCAGCCCCGACATCCTCGGCGTGACCAGCGGCGCCAGCGTGGCCGTGGTCGCGGCCATCGTGGCCGCCGGGAGCGCGCACGGCGGCCCCAGCGGCGCTCTGGCCCAGCTCGGCATCCCGCTGCTGGCCGTGGCCGGCGGCCTGGCCGGCGCGCTGATCGTCTATCTCCTGGCCTGGCGCCGCGGGCTGGACGGCTACCGCCTGGTCCTGGTCGGCATCGGCGTCACGGCCGTGTTCACCAACGTGAAGTACTGGCTGCTGACCCTCGGCGACGTCAACGACAGCAGCCGGGCCATGGTCTGGATCAGCGGCTCGCTCAACGGCCGGGGCTGGGAGCACGTCCACCCCACGGCGCTGGCGCTGGCGGTCCTCGTCCCGCCGGCCCTGCTCGGCACCCGCTCCCTCGGCGCGCTGCGCTTCGGCGACGACACCGTGACCGGCCTGGGCGTGCGGACGAACCTCGCCCGCGGCCTGATGATCCTCGCCGCCGTGCTGCTCGCCGCGGTCGCCACCGCCTCGGCCGGGCCCATCGCCTTCGTCGCCCTGGCCGCCCCGCAGATCGCGCTGCGCCTGGCCGGGGTGGCCCAGCCCCCGCTGCTGGTCTCCGCCCTGGCCGGCGCGTTCCTGACCAGCGCCGCCGACCTGGTCGCCCGGACCCTCTTCAGCCCCGTCGAACTCCCCGTGGGCGTGATCACCGCGGTGCTCGGCGCCCCCTATCTGATCTATCTCCTCGTCCGCGCGCGCAGAGAGGCTCGTTCATGAGATTGCAGGCCGTTGACGTCAGGCTCGGGTACGGCGATCGCATCATCGTCGACGGACTCGACCTCGGAATCGAGGCCGGGACGGTGACCACGATCATCGGTCCGAACGGCTGTGGGAAGTCCACGCTCCTGCGGGCCCTGGGACGGCTGCTCAAGCCCGCGGGCGGGGAGGTGCTGCTGGACGGCAAGCGCATCGACCGCATGCCCACCAAGGAGGTCGCCAAGGTCCTGGGCGTGCTCCCGCAGGCGCCGACGGCCCCGGAGGGGCTGACCGTGGCCGACCTGGTGGCCCGGGGACGGCACCCGCACCAGACCTGGTACCGGCAGTGGTCGTCCGACGACGAGTCGGCCGTCAGCGAGGCGCTGTCCATGACCGGCCTGCTCGACCTGGGCGAGCGCCCGCTGGACGAGCTCTCGGGAGGCCAGCGCCAGCGCGCGTGGATCTCCATGGCGCTCGCCCAGGGCACCGACCTGCTCCTGCTCGACGAGCCGACGACCTTCCTCGACCTGGCGCACCAGGTCGAGGTGCTGGAGCTGGTCCGCAGGCTCCACGGAGAGCTGGGCCGGACCGTGGTGATGGTCCTGCACGACCTCAACCTCGCCGCCCGTTACGCCGACCGCCTGGTCGCCATGCGCGGCGGCAAGGTCATCGCCGCGGGCACCCCGGCCGAGGTGCTCACCGAGTCCCTCCTGTCGGAAGTCTTCGACCTCGACGCCAAGGTCATCGAGGACCCGGTGGCGGGTACCCCGCTCGTCGTCCCCATCGGCGTGCGCCACTGAGGAGTCCGCGGCCCGCGGCACGGGCCTTCCCGCGTCCCCGTGCCGTGTCCGCGGGCCCGCCCCCTTGATCCCGTACGGCCCCCGCCGGAAAAATGTGAGATCCCCCCCGCGGGGGATGTCCGGTACGGGCCCGCGGCTCCGACGTCCCCGGTGAGCGGCACCGGAAGGGGTGCCGGCGGAGAGAAGGGGAGACCCATGAAGTACATGATCATGATGTACGGCTCGCAGCGGGACTACGACATGATCTCCGGCAGGCCCACCGACACGGTGACCTGGTCCGCCGACGACATGGCGGCCATGCACGCCTTCATGGAGGCGTGGAACAAGGAACTGGTCGAGTCCGGGGAGTTCGTCGACGCCCAGGGCCTGAGCGCGCCCGTGCACGCCAGGAGGATCCGGCTGCGGGACGGGGTCCCCGTCGTGACCGACGGGCCGTACGCCGAGACCCAGGAGGTCCTCGCGGGTTACACGATCGTCGAGTGCGCGAGCTTCGACCGGGCCACCGAGATCGCCGCGCGGCTGGCCGGGACCCCGCATCCGGAGGGGGCCGATCTCGGGCGCGAGTGGTACGTGGACGTGCGCCCGATCGCCGACGGCGTCGACGAGCTGACGGTGTGACCGGCCGCCGTGGCGGATGACCGGATCGAGGACCTGCTGCGCCTGCTGGCGCCGCAGGTCCTCGGCGCGGTGGTCCGGCGCTACGGGAACTTCGACACCGCCGAGGACGCGGTGCAGGAGGCGCTCCTGGCGGCCGCGACGCAGTGGCCCGGGGAGGGCGTCCCGGACGACCCCCGGGCCTGGCTGGTCAAGGTGGCCTCGCGCAGGCTGACCGACCTGCTCCGCTCCCGGCAGGCCCGCCGGGAGCGGGAGGAGACCGTCGCCCGGTGGACGCCCGCCGACCGGTGGCTCGCGCCCGCCGCCGACCTGCACGTGCCGGAGACCGACGACACGCTCGTCCTGCTGTTCATGTGCTGCCACCCCGCGCTCTCCCCGGCCTCCCAGATCGCGCTCACCCTGCGGGCGGTCGGCGGCCTGACCACCGCGGAGATCGCCCGCGCCTTCCTGGTGCCGGAGGCGACCATGACCCGGCGCATCAGCCGGGCCAAGCAGGCCATCAAGGACAGCGGCCTCCCGTTCGGCCTGCCCTCGGGTCCGGAGCGCGCCGAGCGGCTCGGCGCGGTCCTCCACGTGCTCTATCTGATCTTCAACGAGGGATACGCCAGCACGTCGGGTCCCGACCTGCAGCGCGCCGAGCTGTCCTCCGAGGCCATCCGGCTGACCCGGATCGTCCACCGGCTGCTGCCCGGCGACGGCGAGGTCGCGGGGCTGCTCGCGCTGATGCTGCTCACCGACGCGCGCAGGCCGGCGCGTACCGGGCCGGACGGCGCCCTGATCCCGATGGCCGAACAGGACCGGAGCCGGTGGAACGCCGGGTACGTCGCCGAGGGCGTGGCGCTCGTCACCGGCGCGCTCAGCCGGGGAACGGCTGCCGGCCCGTACCAGCTCCAGGCCGCGATCGCCGCGCTGCACGACGAGGCGCCGAGCGCCGAGGCGACCGACTGGCCGCAGATCACGGCGCTGTACGAGCTGCTGATGCGGATCTCCGACAACCCCGTGGTGGCGCTGAACCACGCCGTGGCGGTGGCCATGGCCCGCGGCCCGCGCGCGGGACTCGGCCTGCTCGACGAGCTCGCGGCCGACGGGCGGATCGCCGGGGACCACCGGCTCCACGCGGTCCGCGCGCACCTGCTGGAGATGGCCGGCGACCGCGCGGCGGCACGTGACTGCTATCTGGCGGCGGCCCGGCGGGCGACGGGTCTCCCGCAGCAGCGCTATCTGCACGCCCGCGCCGCCCGCCTGCCGGACGACGGTGAGAATTCGTAACGGGAGAGGCGGGAGGGCAAGACCGGCATCCGGAGAGGCGGACACCGGTCCTCTCGGTGAACGAGATCGGCGCCGTTTTCCCGGTGCCGGTCCCTCGCCGGTCAACCGCCGGTGTGCCTGGGGCTCGCCTCTCCCTTGAGCTGCACGGTTCCGGGCTTGTGAACGATGACCTTCTTCACTTCCCAGCCTTTCCGATCAGACGGCCGAGGGGTAATCCACCTCTCAACCAATTGGTAACACAATTTTTCTTAGGATTCCGGACATTTCAAATATCCGGACAAGAAATCAATAGATCATATTCGCAAAAAAGAAGCACCCCTGTGAAAGGGGTGCTTCCCGGATACGGAACGCGTACGGACCCGCGCCGGAGGTCAGTCGCCGAGCAGGGCGTCGACGAAGACCTCGGGGTCGAAGGGGGCCAGGTCGTCGGGTCCCTCGCCGAGGCCGACGAGCTTGACCGGGACGCCCAGCTCGCGCTGGACGGAGATGACGATGCCGCCCTTGGCCGTACCGTCGAGCTTGGTGAGGGCGATGCCGGTGATGTTGACGACCTCCGCGAACACCTGCGCCTGGCGCATGCCGTTCTGGCCGGTGGTGGCGTCGAGGACGAGCAGCACCTCGTCCACCGTGGCCTTCTTCTCGATGACGCGCTTGACCTTGCCGAGCTCGTCCATCAGGCCGGTCTTGGTGTGCAGGCGGCCCGCGGTGTCCACGATCACGGCGTCGGCCTTGACGTCCATGCCCTTGGCCACGGCGTCGAAGGCGACGGAGGCGGGGTCGCCGCCCTCCGGGCCGCGCACGACCTCGGCGCCGACCCGGTCGCCCCAGGTCTGGAGCTGGTCGGCGGCGGCGGCGCGGAAGGTGTCGGCCGCGCCGAGCACGACGTGCTTGCCGTCGCCCACCAGCGAGCGTGCCAGCTTGCCCGTGGTGGTGGTCTTGCCGGTGCCGTTGACACCGACCACGAGCACCACCGCCGGGCGCTCGCCGTGCTTGGTGACGTGCAGGGTCCGGTCGGTGTCGGTGCCGATCTGGGCGAGCAGCTGCTCACGCAGCAGACCGCGCACCTCGTCGGGGGTCCGGCTGCCCAGCACCTTCACGCGCGTGCGCAGCTCCTCCACCATCACCTGGGTCGGGGCCACGCCGACGTCGGCGCCGATCAGCGTCTCCTCGATCTCGTCCCAGACGTCGTCGTCGAGGCGGTCGCGGGAGAGCAGCTCCAGCAGTCCCTTGCCGAGGGTGGTCTGCGAGCGGGCCAGCCGGGCGCGCAACCGCACCATCCGGCCGGCGGACGGCGGCGGGACCTCCAGCTGCGGAGCGACCGGGGGCTCGATCGGCCGGGCCGGGGGCGGGACGGTGGTCGTCACCGCCTCGTCCTCGCGGACGCCCGCGCTCGGCGGAGCCGCCCGCTCCTCCTCGGGGGCCGGCCGGACCTCCGGCGGCCGGGGCGGCGGCGTCACCTTCTTCCCCTGCCGGATCAGCAGGAACATGCCGCCCGCCGCGAGCAGGACGGCGACGGCGATGATCACGATTAGGCCGAGATAGCTCTCCACAACCGCCTAGTTTCCCAGACAGAAGGTCATAGTCCGACCTTCTGCCCGTCAGACGGCCCCGTGTCCTGTCAGGCGCTGTCTCTCAGGCGCTGGCTGATGACCTGGGTGACGCCGTCGCCCCGCATCGACACGCCGTACAGGGCGTCGGCGATCTCCATCGTCCGCTTCTGGTGGGTGATGATGATGATCTGCGAGGTCTGCCGGAGCTCCTCGAAGAGGGTCAGCAACCGCTGGGTGTTGGTGTCGTCCAGCGCCGCCTCGACCTCGTCCATCACGTAGAACGGCGAGGGCCGCGCCTTGAAGATGGCCACCAGGAACGCCACCGCGGTCAGCGAGCGCTCACCGCCCGACAGCAGCGACAGCCGCTTGACCTTCTTGCCCGGCGGGCGGGCCTCGACCTCGACGCCGGTGGTCAGCATGTTCTCCGGGTCGGTGAGCACCAGCCTGCCCTCGCCGCCCGGGAACACCCTGCTGAAGATCGTCTCGAACTCCCGGGCGACGTCCTCGTAGGCGGCCGCGAACACCTGCTCGACCCGGTCGTCGACCTCCTTGACCACGAGGAGCAGGTCGCGGCGGGTCTTCTTGAGGTCCTCCAGCTGCGAGGTGAGGAAGGCGTGGCGCTCCTCCAGCGCCGCGAACTCCTCCAGCGCGAGCGGGTTGACCTTGCCGAGCTGCGCCATCTGCCGCTCGGCCGCCCGGGCGCGCTTGTCCTGCTCGGCCCGGACGTACGGCACCGGCTCGCCGTCGGCCGCCGGCACGGGCTCGTCCGGGCCGTACTCGGCCAGGAGGATCTCGGGCTCGACGCCGTACTCCTCGACGGCACGGGTCTCCAGCTGCTCCAGGCGGAGCCGCTGCTCGGTCCTGGCCACCTCGCTGCCGTGCGCCCGGTTGACCAACTTGTCCAGCTCCGCGGAGAGCTCCCGGACCTTCAGGCGGACGGCCTTGAGCGCGGCGTCGACGCGCCCGCGCGCCTGCCCGGCCTCGTCGCGCTCGGCGGCGGCCGCGGCGAGTGAGGCCTCCAGCGCGCGCTGGGCCGTCTCCGCGCCCCGCAGGACCGCCTGGGCCACCCGCGCCTGCCGGCGACGGCGCTCGCGCAGCCGGGCGGCCGCGGCCCGCTCCTGCCGCTCCCGCTCCGCCGCGCGCACCAGGGCGTCGGCCCGGCCCGCGATGCCCCTGACCCGTTCCTCGGCCGTGCGCACGGCCAGGCGGGCCTCCATCTCGTCCTGCCGGGCCGCCGCGCAGCCCTCGGCGAGCTCGTCGCGGATCTCGGTGCCGGGCTCGGGCTCCCGTTCCCCGGCCTGCTCGGCGGCGGTGAGCCGCTCCTGCAGCTCGGCCAGCTCCGCCAGGCTCCGCCCGCGCGCCTCCTGCGCGGCCCGCACGCCCTCGGCCAGCCGCTCGCACTCGCCCCTGGCGGCCGTGGCCGCCGCGCCGAGCTGGGCGAGCCGCCGGGTCGCGGCGGCGATCCGCTGGTCGGCGTCGCGCTGACGGGCCCGGACCGCGTCCAGCGCGGCCTGGGCCGCGTTCACCCCGCCCTGGGCGGTCTGCACCCCGGCCTGGGCCTCGGCCACCCCGGCCTGGGCGGCCTCCACGGCGAGCTGGGCCTCACCCTCGGCCCGCGCCGCCTCCTCCATGACCACCGCCGCCTCCGCGGCGGCGCGGCGGGCCTGTTGAAGGTCGGCGGCGGCCTCGTCGAGCGCGGTCCGCATCTGGATGGCCGAGGTGCCCGCGCTCCCGCCGCCCGAGGCCGCGTGGTCCGCGATGAGATCACCGGAGCGGGTGACCGCCCGCAGCTCCGGCCACTGTTCCACGATCTTCCTGGCGGCCTGGAGGTCGTCGACGACCAGCACGCCGTCGAGCAGGCGCGCGACGGCCGTCCGCACCTCGCCGGGGACGGTCACCAGGTCCGCCGCCCACTCGGCGCCGGGCACCGGGACGGGGCCGGGCGGGGGCGGCGGGCCCGCGGCGGCGATGACCAGGTCCGCCCGGCCGCCCTCCCGAGCCCGCAGGAACTCCACCGCGTCCACCGCGCTCTGCAGGGACTCCACAGCGACCGCCTCGGCGGCGGCGCCCAGCACCGCGGCGAGGGCCGCCTCGGCGCCGGGTCGTACGGACATCATGGCCGCGACCGGGCCGAGCACCCCGGTGACCGTCCCGCCGTCGGCGGCCAGCAGCGCCGCACCGCCGTCCGCGCCCCTGGACAGGCCCAGCTCCAGCGCCTCGAACCGCGCCTCCAGCGCGGCGACCTGGCGCTGCGCCTCCTGGTCGGCCGCGCGCGCGGCCGACAGCGCGGCCCGGGCCGCGCCCAGCGCGGCATTCGGGCCGGCGACGGCGCCCTTGGCCTCCTCCACCACCGCCTTGGCGGTCTCCACGGCCTGCCGGGCCGACTCCACGGCCGCCAGGGCGATCTCCACCTCCTCGGCCAGGACGGGGTCGCCGTCCGGCTCGGCCTGCTCCTGGGCGGCGAGCTCCGCCTCGGCGCGCCCGGCCCGCTGCTCGGCCTCGGCCAGGGACCGGGACAGCCGCCCGATCTCCTCCTCGGCGGCCTCCGCGCGGCTGCGCACCGCGCCGACCTGGCCCCGGAGCCGGGCGAGCCCCTCACGGCGGTCGGCGGCGGCCCTGGCCTCGGCGGCCAGCCGCCGCTCCTCGGCCGCGAGCGCGTTCTCGGCCTCGGTGCGCCGGGCCACGGCGTGGGCGAGCGACTCCCGCTCCCCGGTCAGCAGCTCCTCCAGCACCCGTTCCTGCTCGCGGACCTCCTCGGCCTCGCGCTCGTAGTCCTCGGGATCGCGCCCGCGCCGCTCCACCGCGGTGTCGGCGGCGTTCCGGTGCCGCTCGGCGGCCAGCCCGGCCAGGCCGCGCAACCGCTCGCGGAGCGAGGACAGCCGGAAGTAGGTCTCCTGCGCGGCGGCCAGCCGCGGCTGGGCCTCGGCCTCGGCCGCCTCCAGCTCCGTCTCGCTCTGCTGGCTCTGCTCCAGCTCCTCCTCCACCGCCCTGCGGCGGGCCAGGACGGCGGCCTCGTCGGCGGCCTCACGCTCCAGGGCGGTCCGCAGCGTGAGCACGTCGTCGGCGAGCAGGCGCAGCCGGGCGTCGCGGAGGTCGGCCTGGATGACGGCGGCCCTGCGGGCGATCTCGGCCTGCCGGCCCAGCGGCTTGAGCTGACGGCGCAGCTCGGTGACGAGGTCCTGGACACGGTTCAGGTTGGCCTGCATGGCGTCCAGCTTCCGCAGCGCCTTCTCCTTGCGCTTGCGGTGCTTCAGGACGCCGGCGGCCTCCTCGATGAACGCCCGGCGATCCTCCGGGCCGGCGTGCAGCACCTGGTCGAGCTGGCCCTGGCCGACGATGACGTGCATCTCGCGGCCGATGCCGGAGTCCGACAGCAGCTCCTGGATGTCGAGCAGGCGGCAGGTGTCGCCGTTGATGGCGTACTCGCTCTGGCCGCCCCGGAACATCAGGCGGCTGATCGTGACCTCGGTGTAGTCGATCGGGAGGGCCCCGTCGGAGTTGTCGATGGTGAGCGTGACCTCGGCGCGGCCCAGCGGGGCACGCGAGGAGGTGCCGGCGAAGATGACGTCCTCCATCTTGCCGCCGCGCAGGGACTTGGCGCTGTGCTCGCCCATGACCCAGGCCAGGGCGTCGACGACGTTGGACTTGCCGGAGCCGTTGGGGCCGACGACGGCGGTGATGCCCGGCTCGAAGCGCAGGGTGGTCGCCGAGGCGAAGGACTTGAAACCGCGCAGGGTGAGGGTCTTCAGGTACATCGGAACCCCCTCATCCCCTGACCGTCCTGCGAGCCGCCCGCACCGGGGGCGGCGCTGTCTCCCGGGTCTCCCGGGCCCTCCGCCGTCCCGCGGCGCCGCGGCCCGGGGGCGGCGACCGGCGCGCGGACCGGGTCCCGGCGCATCCTTGTCGGGGAAGACTACCGTTCTTCACCCGCGCCCGCCCGCACACGGCCTAGGGTGCCCTGCATGGATGCGGAACGCGGCGAGGGGCTTGTTCCACAACCCTCCCGAAGTGGGAAAAATCATCTTATTCGAAGAAGTTTTCTGGTGAGCGGCGGCCTGGCCCTGGCGGGTCTGGGCGGGCTCTCCCTGCTGCTCGGTCCGGACGGCCTGCGGGACGCCTACGGGCAGATCAAGTGCGGCGCGCTGCCCGATCCCCCGGAGAGCGCCCCCGGAAGCCGCCAGCGCGGCACGATGGACGGCCGCCGGGTGGTCATCGGCCTCCCGCCCGGTGCGCGGGGCCGGCTTCCCGTGGTGATCCTGCTGCAGGACACGGGGGGCGACGCGCTGACCCCGTTCGACCTCTACGCGGTGGACCGCTATCTGGCGGCCGGCGGCGGACGTTTCGCGGTCGCCGCCGTCGACGACTGGTCCTCCGCCGACCTCGACGGCGCGCTCCTGCCCTACCTGTACGGCTGCGGCCTGGATGTCCGGCGGATCGGCCTGCTGGGCTGGGCGGCCGGGGGCGCCGGGGCGCTGAGGATCGCCGCCGAGCTGGGCGAGGAGAAGGTCTTCGCGGTGGGGGCGTCGGCGCCGACCGTCACCGCGGGACAGGCCCCGCTGGGCGAACTGCTGGACATCCCGGTCTGGCTGGACTGCGGCGACCGCGACAGCTGGGCGCCGCAGACGGAGACGATGCTCAAGGGACTGCGGGCGCTGGGCGCGACGGCCGAGGGCGGGATCGCCGGGGGGTGCCACGACACGGCCTATCACCGCCGGGTCCTGCCGGACCAGCTGAACTTCCTGTCACGTCACCTGGGAGCGTGAGACGGCCCGAGGGGGGTACCGGCGGAAATGACGGCGGAAATGACAAGGGACGCCCGGTGAAGGCGTCCCTGGACAGGGTGTTTCCACACCGGCTTTCCCGGTGAGCCCGCTCCCGCCCCCACGCCGCGCAGCGGAGGAGGGGCGGATGAGAGAGCAGGGCTCAGGTGAGAGCCGGCTCGCGATCCTGCAGGCGGGTGAACGTCTCTTCACGGTTGTTGCCCGTGAGCTCGTCGTTCTGGGCCTGGAGCCGGGTGAGCTCTGCCTCCAGATCCCGGATGCGCTGCTGAAGACGGCGCATTTCCGAGACCATCCGAGGGTCGGGACCGCCGACGTGGCCGAGTAGAGCCTTCGCCATGGTAAAGGGTCCTCCACGCTGAGTGACCAGACTGGTTCGCGCACTTCTTGCCGCGGGAGGGGTGCGCGTAGTTCCTATCAAGAGTCGCACCGGTGAGGGAGACGGTCAAGTTGAACACTCCGCATGGATGCACCAGTGGGCACTCTCGACGTCCAAATATACCTTATGTGATGTTTTAAGGGAAGAGCTAACGCTCGACAAACCCCACCAAATCGCCTTTAGCAGCGCTCCAACGCTCTACCACTCCATCAACCTTGCCCGGGGTTCCGCAACCGCGCAGGAGCTCCAGGAGACCTTCGGCGGCCTCCCTGGGCCCTTCGGCCACCACCTCCACCCGGCCGTCGGCGGTGTTCCGCGCCCAGCCGACCAGACCGAGCTCCAGCGCCCGGGCCCGCGTCCACCAGCGGAAACCCACTCCCTGGACCCGCCCCCGCACCCAGGCGGTCAGCCGCACGTCCATCAGAAGCCCGCCTTCCGCGGAGCTCGCGGAGCCCGCGGCCGGGGCTGGCAGCGCGGGCAACTGTAGGAGGAGCGGTTCATGAACGATTCCCGGATGATCGGAGCGCCGCAGCGCGAGCAGGGCCGGTCGCGCCTGCCGTACACGGAGAGCGACCGGTCGAAGTAGCCGCTCTCCCCATTGACATTCACGTAGAGACTGTCGAAAGATGTGCCGCCCTCCGCCAGTGCCGCGGCCATCACCTCCCGGGCCGCGTCCAGCAGCTCCGCGATCTTCGGCCGGGTCATCGCCGCCGTGGACCGCGCGCCGTGCAGCCGGGCCCGCCAGAGCGCCTCGTCGGCGTAGATGTTGCCGACCCCGCTGATCAGCGACTGGTCCAGCAGCGCCCGCTTGATCTCGGTCTGCCGGGCCCGCAGCCGCCGGGCGAACGCCTCGGCGTCGAAGTGCTCCTCGAACGGATCGGCCGCGATGTGGGTGATCGGCTCGGGCACGGCCCTGCCCACGGCGTGCACCAGCGCGGTCACCAGCACGTGACCGAAGGTCCGCTGGTCGACGAAGCGCAGCTCGGGGCCGCCGTCGGTGAAGCTCAGCCGGACCCGCAGGTGCTTCTCCAGCGGCGAGTCCGGCTCCACCACCAGCAGCTGCCCGCTCATCCCCAGATGCGCCAGGATCGCGTCGGAGCCGTCCAGCGGGAGCCAGAGGTACTTCCCCCGGCGCTCGGCGGGACCGATCGTGCGGCCCCGCAGGCGGGAGGCGAACTCCTCCGGGCCGGGAACGTGCCGCCGGATCGCCCGGGGGTGCAGCACCTCGGCCCGGGCGACGGTCCGCCCGGACACCCAGCGCTCCAGACCCCGCCGGACGACCTCCACCTCGGGCAGTTCGGGCATGCGTTCTCTCCTCCGGCTCTCCTCCGGGAGGGTCAGCCGGCCTCGCGCCCGTCCTGAGCCTCACGGCCGTTCGCGGGCCGGTGCCCGTCCTGGGCGGCCCGGTCGTTCTGCACGTTCCTGATGCGGTTCCACGCGGCCTCGGCGGCCTGCTGCTCGGCCTCCTTCTTCGAGCGGCCGGAGCCCGAACCGTACTCCTCGCCGCCGAGGCGGACCACGGCGGTGAAGGACTTGGCGTGGTCGGGACCGCTCTCCTCGACGTGGTACTCCGGCACGCCGAGCGACTCGGAGGCCGTCAGCTCCTGCAGGGAGGTCTTCCAGTCGAGTCCCGCGCCCAGCGAGGCCGAGCGGGTGATGAGCGCGTCGAAGAGCAGGTGGACGACGCGGAAGGACTCGTCCAGGCCCTTGTCGACGTAGACCGAGCCGATCAGCGCCTCGAGGGTGTCGGCCAGGATCGAGGACTTGTCACGCCCTCCGGTGCCCTCCTCGCCCCGGCCGAGCCGCAGGAAGCGCCCCAGGCCCAGGTTGCGCGCCACGTCGGCGAGGGCGCGCATGTTGACCACCGCGGCCCGCAGCTTGGCCAGCTGCCCTTCGGGCAGGTCGGGATGGTTGCGGTAGAGCGTGTCGGTGACGACCAGGCCGAGCACCGAGTCGCCGAGGAACTCCAGGCGCTCGTTGGTCGGCAGGCCGCCGTTCTCGTAGGCGTAGGAGCGGTGGGTCAGCGCCCGCTCCAGGATCGCCGCGTCCAGCCGTACGGCCAGCAGCCGCTCCAGCTCGTCCCTCGCGACCTCGACGGCCACGGGCTTCACGGTCGTTGCCACATCTTCTCCTCGCACAGCGATCGTCGGATACGCGATGGCGAGAGACAGGGAGGGGGGAATGCCCGGAGACTCCGAAGGCGTGGTGGGCGCCGGGAGGGCACGCGTCGCCGCGAACCCCGGCGTCCACCACGACCGCGGACGGACCGCCATCGCATTGGTGTGCGGACGGTGACGCCGGCCGGGAGTCGGAACCCCCGGCCGGCATCCGTCAGTCAGAATGCGATCAGGCGGAGGGCTCGATCACCTGACGGCGGTTGTAGGTGCCGCAGGTCGGGCACGCCATGTGCGGACGCTTCGGCGAGCGGCACTGGGGGCAGCTCACGAGCGAGACCGCGGCGGCCTTCCACTGCGACCGGCGGGAGCGAGTGTTGCTCCGCGACATCTTGCGCTTGGGGACAGCCACGTCAGCTCTCCTGATCGTTGTTATGTTCCGGTACCAAACCCTGCAGCTTGGCCCAGCGGGCGTCGATGACCTCGTGCCTGTGACCGGGCTCGGCGTCGGCCAGCCTGATCCCGCACTCCGAGCAGAGCCCCTCGCAGTCTTCACTGCACAGGGGGCTCAGCGGCAGTGTGAGCACCACCGCGTCACGGAACACGGGCTCGAGATCGAGCAGTTCACCGTCGAGGAGCGAGTCGTCCTCGGCCGCATCCTCGGCCGAGTAGAAGAACAGCTCCTGGAACGACACCTCGGTCTCCGAGATGACCGGTTCCAGACACCGTGCACACTCCCCCCGCAGCGGGGACCGCGCCGTGCCCGTGACGAGCACGCCTTCCATGACCGCCTCAAGCCGGAGGTCCAGCTTCACGTCGGCGTCCTTGGGGACGCCGATCATGTCGACGCCGACGTCCGCCGGTGCCGGGAGAGTGAGACGCATCTCGCGCATCGATCCCGGTCGCCGGCCCAGGTCATGGGTGGAGACCACCCAAGGGGCTCGGGGATCAAGGTGCAGAGTCATTCCGCTCTCATCAGGCATGGCGAACACCGCCGTCGTGCAAGGCCGAAATAAGAGAATACCAGGGCTCAGGAGCTACCCTGCGTCCTCTCCCCCGGGCGGCGTCTGTCGGACACTCCCTAGCCCCGGAGCCGCTCGACCAGGCGTTCCAGGACGAGGTCGGGGACGAGGCCGGCCACGCTCCCGCCGTACCGGACGATTTCCTTGATCCGGCTGGACGACAGGAACGACACCTCCGGACCGGTCGCCATGAACAGCGTCTCGACCCCGGACATCCGGTAGTTGAGCTGCGCCTGCTGCAGCTCGTAGTCGAAGTCGCTGACCGCGCGCAGGCCCTTGACGATCGCGGGGATCTCCTGCTGCCTGCAGTAGTCGACGAGCAGGCCGTGGAACTTGTCCACGCGCACGTTGCCGTACTCCTTGGTCACGGCCTGGAGCATGTCGATGCGCTCCTCCACCGTGAACAGGCTTTTCTTCTCGATGTTGATCAGGACGGCTACGACGACCTCGTCGTACTGCCGGGAAGCCCGGCCGATGATGTCCAGATGGCCGTTGGTGACGGGGTCGAAGGACCCCGGGCAGACAACACGTCGCAAGGCGAACCCCCAGGTTTACGGATTCCCGGCGGCGCGACCGTACCAAACGGCCGCTTCCCCGTAACGACGGACCCTCTCCTCTGTGAACCCCGGGGGCCAGACCAGGTCTTTTCCGCGGCTCTCCCGCTCCACCGCGATCAACGCGTCCTCCGCCAGCCAGCCGTGGTCGCGCAGCTGCCCCAGTACGGCGTCGACCGCCTCGGCGGTCACCGCGTAGGGAGGATCGGCGAACACGAAGTCGTACGGCTCCGCGGCGTCCCGGGCGAGCACCCGCTCCACCTTGTCCGCGGCGAGCTCGGCGCCCGGCAGGCCGAGGGAGGCGATGTTGGCCCTGATCGTCCTGACGGCCTTGGCGTCGCACTCCACCAGCAGCGCGTGGGCCGCGCCCCGGGACAGGGCCTCCAGGCCGACGGCGCCCGATCCGGCGTAGAGGTCGAGCACCCGGGCCCCGTCCAGCGGGCCGAGCAGCGACCCCACCGTGGAGAAGATCGCCTCTCTGGCCCGGTCGCTGGTGGGCCGTGTCCGGTTCCCCGGCGGCACGGCCAGCCGCCTTCCCCCTGCGATACCCGCGATGACTCGACTCACCTCCTCATTGTCCCGTGTCGCGCCCCACCCCGAGAACGATCACGTATCCGCAGGTCAGGCGGGTTCGCTACGGCGATCACGGTCAAGAGTGGGCAAGGAGTGGCGAGGAAAGCGCAAGGGTCGTTCCCCCGGGCCCCGAGACCTTGCATGATGAGTGCTGCGGCCTTCAAGTGACCCAGGGGGAGGCCGACCGACGTGATCGTGAGCCCTTCCGCACGTCGGTGCTCTCGGCACCTGACCCGAGAGTGGGCCCAGGCGGGGACGGCATTCGGGGGGAGGCCGTCCCCGCTACTGGGCTTTCCGCCCCCGCCCCACCGGGCGGGCGGTCAGGTCTTCTCCAGGTACTCGGCGCGGTCGTCGGCGAGCAGGCGTTCGATCTCCGTCCGCAGGACCGGGTGCCCGGCCAGCTCGGGATCGGCCGTCAGCATCGTCTCCGCCTCCTGGCGGGCGCTCTGGATGACGTCCTCGTCGCGCAGCAGGCGGAGCATCCTCAGCGACGACCTGCGGCCCGACTGCGCCACGCCCAGCACGTCGCCCTCCCGGCGCTGCTCCAGGTCGACCCGGGACAGCTCGAACCCGTCCAGGGTCGCCGCGACCGCGTCGAGCCGCTCGCGGGCCGGGGTCCCGGCGGGGGACTCGCTCACCAGCAGGCACAATCCGGGCAGACCGCCCCGGCCGACCCGGCCGCGGAGCTGGTGGAGCTGGGAGACGCCGAAGCGGTCGGCGTCCATGATGACCATGACCGAGGAGTTGGGGACGTCCACGCCGACCTCGATGACCGTGGTCGCCACCAGGACGTCCACCTCGCCCCGGGCGAAGGCCCGCATCACGGCGTCCTTCTCCTCCGGCGGCAGCTTGCCGTGGAGCACCGCCGTACGGAGCCCGAGCAGCGGACCCTCCGCGAGCATCTCCGCCACGTCCAGCACCGCCAGCGGCGGTCTCCGCTCCTCGTCGTCCTTCACCTTGAACAGGTCGCCCTCGTCGCCCTCCAGGTCGCCGATGCGCGGGCACACCACGTAGGCCTGCCTGCCCAGCTCGACCTCCTCCCGGAGCCGGGCCCATGCGCGGTCCAGGAAGTGCGGCTTCTCGGCGACCGGGACCACGTGCGTCGTGATGGGCGCGCGGCCGGAGGGCAGCTGGGAGAGCGTGGAGACCGTGAGGTCGCCGAAGACCGTCATGGCGACCGTGCGCGGAATCGGGGTGGCGGTCATGACCAGGACGTGCGGGCGCCCGCCCCCGGCCTTCTCGCGCAGCGCGTCGCGCTGCTCCACGCCGAAACGGTGCTGCTCGTCGACCACCACCAGCCCGAGGTCGGCGAACTGGACCTTCTCCTGGAGCACCGCGTGGGTGCCGACCACGATCCCGGCCGCGCCCGAGGCCGCGTCGAGCAGCGCCGTCCGCCGCGCCGCCGCGCCCAGGGAGCCGGTCAGCAGGGCGACGGAGGTGCCGCCGAACATGCCGCCGGTGGCCAGGTCTCCGAGCATGGCGGAGATCGACCGGTGGTGCTGCTGGGCGAGCACCTCGGTGGGCGCCAGCAGCACGGCCTGGCCTCCGGCGTCGACCACCTGGAGCATGGCGCGCAGCGCCACCACGGTCTTGCCCGCGCCGACCTCGCCCTGGAGCAGCCGGTGCATGGGATGGGGCCGGGCCAGGTCGGCCGCGATCTCCTCGCCGACCTCCTGCTGCCCCTCGGTGAGCTGGAACGGCAGCCGCTTGTCGAAGTCGGCCAGCAGCCCGTCGTCGCGCCGGGGGCGGGGCTGGGCGGGCAGCGCCTCGGCGGCCATCCGCCGCTGCATCAGCACGGCCTGGAGCAGGAACGCCTCGTCGAACTTGAGCCGCTTGCGCGCCCGGGTCACGTCACCGTGGTCGCGCGGCCGGTGGATCGCGGTCAGCGCCTCGGCCAGGCCGGGGAGCCCGAGCCGGGCCCGGAGCTCCTCGGAGAGCGGGTCGTCCAGCGGGCCCAGGGTGTCCAGCACCACGCCCAGCGCCCGCCGGATCGCCCAGGGCGTCACGTCCTTGCCCGCCGGATAGATGGGCACCAGCGCGTTGGCGAACTCTCCCGCGCTCGTCTCCGACTCGTCGATCATCTCGAACTCGGGGTGGGCGAGCTGCCACTTGCGCCGCTCGCCCTGGCCGAAGGCGCTGACCTTCCCCGCGAACATCCCCCGCGCCCCCGGGCGCAGCCGGGTCTCGGCGATGTGGGAGGCCTTGCCGAAGAACGACAGGTAGATCTTGCTCCGCCGGCCGTCGACGACCTCGACCTCCAGCCAGGTACCGCCCTTGTTGCGCATCGGCTTGCGCATCGCCCTGGTGACCTCGCCGACCACCGTGACGTGCTCGTCGACCCGCAGGTCGTCGAGGTCGGTCAGCTCGCCCCGCTGGGCGTAGCGCCGCGGGTAGTGCCGGAGCAGGTCTCCGGCCGTGCGCAGGCCGAGCACGCTCTCCAGCAGCCGGGCCGTCTTCGGGTCCAGTGCCTTGGTCAGTGGCTCGTCGAAGCTCGTCACCGCAAATTTCTACCTCTTCCGGCCGACATTCCCACGGTCTTTCCCGATCACTCGACGCCGATCAGCAGCGGATAACCGCCCTGGCCGCCCTCGTAGCGGACCGCCTCGATGTCGGGCCGCTCCCCGGCCAGCCAGTCCTGTACGGCCCGCAGCAGCCCGGCGGGGGCGTCGCTGCCCTCCAGCAGGGTGACCAGCTCGCTGCTGGCCGACACCATACGGCCGACGACCTCCAGCGCGGTCTCCGTCAGATCCGTGCCGATGATCGCGGCATCCCCGTCGATCACGCCCAGCACGTCCCCCGGCCGGACGAGCCCGGCGCTCGTCATGACCACGCGGTCGGCCACCCAGACATGCCCGTACCGGGTGTGCGCCGCGGCCTCGGTCATCGCCACCACGTCGTCGTCGAAGCGCCGCAGCGGGTCGTGCACCGCCAGCGCCGCCAAGCCCTGCACGGAGGCTCGGGTGGGCAGCACGCTCACCACGGTCCCCTCCTCCCGGGCGATCTCCGCGGCGGCCGCCGCCACCTCGCGCGTCCCGCTGTCGTTGGGCAGGACCACGACCTCGCTCCCCGCCCGCCGGATCGCCGCCAGCACGGCGGCCGCCGACGGGCTCGTCCCGGGGTCCCGGCGCACCACCACGGCGCCGGACCGCTCGAACACCGCGCCCAGCGCCTCCCCCGCCGCCACGGCCACCACGCCGCGCCCGCGTGCGGCCCGGTGCGTCCGTCCGGTCCCGGCCAGGTGGGTCACCTTGATCCGGTACGGCCTGCCGTACCGGATGCCCGCCTCGATCGCGGCGCCCGCGTCGTCCACGTGGACGTGGACGTTCCACAGGCCCTCGCCCCCCACGACCACCAGCGAGTCGCCGAGCGCGTCGAGCTCCCCGCGCAGCGCGCCCACCGCCGTCGCGTCGGCCTCCAGCAGGTACATGACCTCGTAGGAGGGCCCCTCCCCCCGCGCGGGCTCCAGTGTGAGCCGGTGCGCGGGCGCGGGGATGTCCAGTCGTTCGGTGTAGGAGTCGGTCACCACCGCGGCGAGGCTCTCCAGGATCAGGGCCAGTCCCGCGGCGCCCGCGTCCACCACACCGTTGCGGGCCAGCACGTCGAGCTGGCCGGTGGTCCGCCGGAGCGCCGTCCGCGCCTCCTCCGCCGCCCGCCGGACCACCGCGGCGAGGTCCCCGGACAGGTCGCGCACCGCGGCGGCGACCGCGCCGAGCACGCTCAGCACCGTCCCCTCGACGGGTCTCTCCACCGCGGCGCAGGCCAGTTCGGCGGCCCGGACCAGACCGCGCCTCAGGTCGGTGCCCCGCCCCTCGGCGGCCCCGAAAACCTCGGCCAGCCCGCGGAGGGCCTGGCTGACGATGACTCCGGAGTTGCCCCGCGCGCCGAGCAGGGCGCCCTGCGCGAGCGCCCGCCACGTGGCCGCCGCGTCGGCGTCGCCCGGCAACCCTTCGAGCGCCTCGACCGCCGAGAGCATGGTCAGGTGGAGGTTCGTTCCGGTGTCGCCGTCGGGCACCGGGAAGACGTTGAGCGCGTCGATCTCCTCCCGCGCCCGGCCGAGGTTCTCCGCCGCCAGCCGGGACCACCGCCGTACCGCCTGCGGATCGAGAACCTCCAGCATTCTGCCTCCGTGCCTGTGGTCGCGCGACCCGCCGCCTGCCGCTCCCCGGATGCGCTACGGTTGCCTTCCGGAGATTATCCCCGTTCGGCCGGTCGTGGCAGCTCGCGTTGGCATGCAAGGTCAGGCATCGGATATCCTCGTTTGGCCAGCCGGTTGTCCCGGCATGCCCGATGACCGCCAAGCGGATCGGGTCTCTCGACTGATTGAAGGAGCGAACCGTGGCTTCCGTCTGCGACGTCTGCGCTAAGAAGCCGATCTTCGGCAACAACATCTCCCACTCGCACCGCCGCACCCGCCGTAACTGGAAGCCGAACATCCAGCCCGTGCGCGCGGTCGTGAACGGCACGCCGAAGCGGCTGAACGTGTGCACCTCCTGCATCAAGGCCGGCAAGGTCACCCGCTAGCGAGACTTTCCGACGGCCCGCCGCCCTGACGAGGGGCAGGCGGGCCGTCGGCGTCTGCCCGGCCGTCGGCGCCCGAACGGGCCGTCGGCGCCCGAACGGGCCGTCGGCGTCTGCCCGGACGGAGAGCGCCCGGTGCCGTGACCGACGCCGTTCGCCGGAGGAGCGGTGTCGGCGGTGCGTCGCGTGGCGGAGAAGGAGCCCGTACGCGGAGCTACGGGCGACGACGCGGCGAGGCGGCGAGGCGGCAGCTGGGCCGCGCGCGGCGGGCATGGACGTGAAACACTCCCTAACCGCGCCAGCGCCAGGCGTGGTCGACCGGGCCGATGCCCCCGCCCAGGGGGAAGCCGCGGGCGATCGCCCCGGTGACGTACTCCTTGGCCTTCTCCACGGCGGACGGCACGTCCTCGCCGAGCGCCAAGTGGGAGGCGATGGCCGAGGCCAGGGTGCAGCCGGTGCCGTGGGTGTGGCGGTTGTCGTGCCGCTCGGCGGTGAAGCGGAACTCCCGGGTGCCGTCGGTCAGCAGGTCGGTCGGGGCGCCGGGCAGGTGCCCGCCCTTGATCAACGCCCAGGCCGGGCCCAGCTCCAGGATCGCGTCCGCGGCCTTGCGCAGGTCCGCCTCGCTCTCGACCTTGACCCCGGTGAGCTGTGACACCTCCCACAGGTTGGGGGTGACGACGGTGGCCACGGGCAGCAGCCGCGCCTTCACCGTCTCCACGGCCTCGGGGGCGAGCAGCGCGTCACCGTGCTTGGAGACCCCGACCGGGTCCACCACGACCGGCGCGCCAACCCCGGCCAGCACCTCGGAGACGGTCTCCACGAGCACGGGCGAGGCCAGCATCCCGGTCTTGACCGCCTGGACGCCGATATCGCCCAGCACCGATCCGAGCTGGGCGCGCACCGCCTCCGGGGGGAGTTCCCAGTAGCCCTGCACGCCCACCGAGTTCTGCGCGGTCACCGCGGCGATCACGCTCATGCCGTGGACGCCGAGAGCGAGCATGGTCTTCAGGTCAGCCTGGATTCCCGCGCCGCCACCGGAGTCGGAGCCGGCGACGGTGAGCACGCGGGGAGGGGACGAAACGGTCATGACCCCATCCAATCAGGTGACCCGGGATGTGGCTGCCGCCCCGGGGCCCACGACGGGGCGGAGAGCCTCGGACGCCCCTCGGATCTCCCTCAGGCGATCGTGCAGTCCCCCGGGGTGCTCCGGCAGGTCTGTGGGGTCCGCATCCGGCCCTGCGCGGCGAAGGAGATCACCAGTTCCTCACCCGCCACCATGGCCCGGGGCGACTCCATGACCAGGGTGCCGCCCACCTGCCGCCATTCGGCCCCGTCCAGCGAGGTCACCTCACCGCTGACCGGGAGGCTCAGCCGCAGGACGGACAGGTCCCGGTCGGCGGTGACCACGAGCCGCGCCGTGTAGGCACGCGATCGTTTCCTCTCGCTGCGGAAGTCGACGGTGACCGTACCGTCGCCGGCCGAAAGGGAGGTCTCGGGGGACTTGGAGGGCGGGGGCTGACTCACCGTGGGAGCCGGGGTGGGCGTCCGCTCGGGAGTGGACTCCGGCCACTCGTCGGTGGAGAACGGGTCGCCTTCCTGCTGCTGGGGAGGTGACTGCTCCTCGAACGGGGAGGGCTCCTCCGTGGGGAGGGGGTCGCGGGTGGGGGGCGGGTCGTCGGCGGGGGGCTCGGTCTCGGCGTCCCGCGGCGCCCGGGGGGAGGACGACGGGTTGACGCGGTCCCGGCGGGTGGCCACCGGAACCGGCTCGGGGGACGTCTCGGCCCGCTCCGGCGGTGCGGCCTTCCGGCTGGAATCCGGACGGGGAGTGGGTTCCTCGGCCGGGCCGGCGGTGTCCGTGACATCCGGCTCGGGTGGCTGACCCGTGCCCGCGGCCAGGCAGTCGCCGGACGAGCAGCCGGCGGCCGACTCCGCCGAGGTCTTCCACGCCTGGACGCCCGCCACGGTGCCGACGGTCACCGCCGCCACCGCGGTGACGGTCAGCAGCGTCATCTTCATCCATCCGCCGAACCGGCGCTCCTCGCCGAACTCGGCCGCGTCTCCCGGCCAGGTCGCGGTCGCCGCTTCGAGGGCCGCGGAGTCCCTGCGGCGCCTGGAGCCCCTGGAACCCGCGGAACCCGCAGGGCTCGCGGGACTCGGGGAATCGGTCCGCATCGCGATCGTCGCCGACTCTTCGGGACGGAGTCGCCGCCCGACCGGCTCGTCACGGGAGTCCGGCCCGGGAGCGAACTCCGGTCCGTGATCCCCCCCATGATGGGGGGCGCCGTCTCCACGTGCTCCGTGGCGGCCCATGTCACCTCTTTCTCCGGGAACGTCGGCCGCCCATCTTCATAACACCTTCAACACACCTTTGTCACAAATTTCACTGATGTCCCCAGAGACAAAGGACATCACTCCCGGAAGTGATCCCACCCGCCCCGCTCCGGCGCACGCCCTTCGACCTGGACACCACTCCCCCGGACCACCCGGCCCACCACGGTCCAGCCGGACGGGAGCCGTACGTCCCGGGGGAAGGTCGCGGCGAGCGCGTGGTCCTCGCCGCCGGTGAGCACCCACTCCACCGGGTCGGCGCCGAGCAGCCGCGCGGCCCTCTCCATCTCCGGGGTCACGGTGAAGGCTCCGGGATCGAGCACGATGCCGACCCCGCTGGCCTTCGAGACGTGCCCGAGGTCCTGCAGGAGGCCGTCGCTGACGTCCAGCATCGAGGTCGCGCCCAGTTCGGCGGCCTGAGGCCCGCAGGCGTAGGGCGGCCGGGGGCGGCGGTGGGCGTCCACCAGCCCGCGCACCCCCCCGGCCGGTCCGCCCGGCTCTCCGGCCACTCCATCGAGCCCCTCGGCTGCTCCACCGAGCCCCTCGGCTGCTCCGCCGAGCCCGCCGGCCGGTCCGGCCTGGAGCAGCGCGAGGCCCGCGGCGGCGTGGCCGAGCCGGCCCGCGACCGCGACGACGTCGCCCGGCCGGGCCCCGGAGCGGGTGACCGGCGCGCGCCCGCGCAGGTCGCCGAGGGCGGTGACGCCGATCACGACCAGGTCGCAGCGGGTGGTGTCGCCGCCCGCGACGCTCGCGCCGACGAGGTCGCACTCGTCGCGGAACCCGTCGGCGAGGTCGTCCAGCCAGCCGGTGCCGACGTCGGCGGGCATGCCGAGGCCGACCACGATCCCGGTGGGGTGGGCGCCCATGGCCACCACGTCGGACAGGTTCTGCGCCGCGGCCTTCCGGCCGATGTCGTAGCCGCTGGACCAATCGCGCCGGAAATGTCTACCCTCAAGTAATAAGTCCGTTGTCACGACGACCCGCCCGTCGGGCGCGCTCACCACCGCGGCGTCGTCTCCGGGGCCGAGCAGGACGGTCTCACCCTGTGGCAGGCGTCCGGCAATACGTGCAACGATTCCGAATTCGCCGAGATCTCCGACTGTGATGACGCACCTCCCGTTCATCTCAGGGTACGGTGGCCCTTCGGCACTGATCCAATCGCCCGGGAGGACGTGATGGTGCAGGCCTACATCCTTATCCAGACCGAGGTCGGCAAGGCCGCCAGCGTGGCGAGAGAGATCTCGCAGATCTCCGGCGTCACGCAGGCCGAGGACGTCACCGGTCCCTATGACGTGATCGTCCGCGCCGAGGCCCGCAACGTGGACGAGCTCGGCAAGCTCGTGGTGGCCCAGATTCAGGCGGTGGAGGGGATCACACGTACGCTTACGTGTCCCATCGTCCATATTTGAGTCATTGGATGAAAAATGTCACACCGGTTCGCCCTCCGGGCGGCCTGCGCATGCTCCCTGTTGATCCTCGCGGGGTGCGGCGGCACGGTCCGGGTGGATCCGCCCACGCCTGACCCCTCGGTCGCCGCCGCATGCGAGGCGCTCGTCAAAGGATTGCCGGAGACGCTCGACGGCGCGGGGCGGGTGGATTCCGCTCCCGCGTCGCCGTACGTCGCCGTGTGGGGTGAAGGGGAGATCGCGCTGCGCTGCGGGGTGCCGCGCCCGGTGAACATGGCCGCCACCGACCAGGTGCCGGTGATCAACGACGTGGCCTGGTTCAGCGCTCCCTCGCTGCCGACGCTGTTCACCTCCGTCGGCCGCCAGGCCTACGTCGAGGTGACGATCTCCCGCGCGCACACTCCGGAGAAGGTCCTCGTCGATCTGGCCGCCCCGATCAAGGCGGCGCTGCCCCAGACCGGATGACCCCGCCTCAGCGGCGCCCGGTCCGGCGGGACACCTCAGACCCGGCGGGGCGTCTCAGGCCCGGCGGAGCACCTCAGCGGAGACCCGGCGCGCGCTCCAGCGCCAGCTGGATCAGCCGGTCGACCAGCTCGGCGTAGGGCATGCCGCTGGCGGCCCACAACTGCGGCGCCACCGACATCGCGGTGAAGCCCGGCATGGTGTTGATCTCGTTGAGGATCAGCCGCCCGTCGGTCGTGTAGAAGAAGTCGACCCGGGACAGACCCTCGCAGCCCAGCGCCTCGAACGCCCGCACGGCCATCACCCGCAGATCCTCGGCCACGTCGCCGGGGATGTCGGCGGGAACCGACAGGGACATGTCATCGCCGATGTACTTGGCCTCGAAGTCGAAGAACTCGTGGCCGCCGTGGACCAGGACCTCGCCGGGGATGCTGGCCTGCGGGGGCGCGTCGCCCGGGGACTGCAGAACCGCGCACTCGATCTCGCGCCCGACGATCGCGGCCTCGACCAGCACCTTGGGGTCGTGCTCGCGGGCGAACTCGACGGCCTGCTCCAGCTCGTGCAGGTCGTGCGCCTTGGAGATGCCCTGGCTGGAGCCGGCCCGGGCGGGCTTGACGAAGACCGGCCAGCCGAGCTCCTGGACCTCCTTCAGGATCCGGTCGCGGTCGGTGCGCCAGTCACGGTCGCGGATCGTGACGTACGGGCCGACCGGCAGGCCCGAGGCGGCCAGCACCAGCTTCATGTAGGACTTGTCCATGCCGACCGCGCTGGCCAGCACGCCCGAGCCGACGTAGCGGACCCCGGCCATCTCCAGCAGGCCCTGGATGGTGCCGTCCTCGGCGAACGGGCCGTGCATCACCGGGAAGACCACGTCGACCTCGCCGAGCTCGACGGGGATCCGGCCGGAGTCGTAGGCCACCAGGGAGCCGCCTCCGGAGGGCAGGGCCAGCTCGGAGCCCTGGGCGTCGATGGACGGCAGCTCGCCGCCCTCGATCGCGTAGCGCTGGTCGCCGGAGGCGAGCACCCACCGCCCGTCCTGGGCGATCCCGATGGGGATCACCTCGTACTTGGACCGGTCGATGACGTCGAGCACGGAGCCGGCTCCGAGGATGGAGACGGCGTGCTCGGAGTTTCGGCCGCCGAAGACGACTGCGACGCGGGGTCGGGACGTGGACTGCTCGCTCATGATGACCGAATCTACCTTCTCCGGGACGTCAACCAGGTTGTCAGGCCCGCTGTATGCGCGATGCGGGCAGGGAGTCGAGCGCCGCGGTCACGTCCGCGATGAGATCCTCGGCGTCCTCCAGCCCGATGGAGAAGCGGACGGCCGCGGCGTCGACGCCTCCCTCACCGGGCTGGCGGGGGCCGGCGGACGCCACGTGGGCGGCCTTCGTGCGGGTGCCGCCCGCCGTGGCGGCGACGGAGACCAGGCGGAGCGCGTCGGCCAGCCGTACCCCCGCCTCGTAACCGCCCTGCGGGACGACCGTGACGCACGCGCCGTACCGGGTGCCCTCGGGGCCGGAGTCGAACAGGTGCCTGCCGAGCTCGTGACCGGGATGTCCGGGCAGGCCCGGGTAGTGGACCCGGCTCACGGCGGGGTGCTTGGCCACCGCCGCGGCGAACACCATCGCGGTGGCGCACATGCGGCGCACCCGCAGCGGGAGCGTCTCCAGGCCCCGGCGGAGCAGGAAGGCGTCGTCCGGGGAGAGCTCGCCCCCCACGTCCGCGGCGACCTCGCGGAGCCGGGCGACCAGACCCGGGCGGCCGACGACGACCCCGCCGGCGCAGTCGTCGTGCCCGCCGAGATAGCTGGTCGCGGCGTGGAGCACGAGGTCGGCGCCGTGCTCCAGCGGGCGGCACACGACCGGGGTGGCGAGGGTCGAGTCGACCACCAGCAGCGCGCCGGCCGCGCGGGCGATCCGGTAGAGGCTCCGGATGTCTGCGACGGCCATCGCCGGGGCCGACAACGTCTCCGCGTATATGATCTTGGTGTTCGGCCGGACCGCCTCCTGCACCCGGTGCAGGCCGGCGTAGTCGACGAAGTCCGCGCTCACCCCGAACCGGGACAGCACCTTGGTGATCAGCGAGTAGGTGCCTGCGTGCAACGGGGCGGGGGCCACGACATGCGCCCCCGTGCCCAGGAAGGTCATCAGCACGGTGCTGACGGCGGCCATCCCGGAGGCGAACGCCTGCCCCGCGACGTCCTCGGGGGCCGCCGCGCCCTCCAGGGAGGCCACGGCCGCGGCGAACGCCGCGACGGTGGGGTTCTCGATCGAACCGGGTCCCTTCTCCCCGAACGTCTCGGCCTGTTCGGCGCTGTCGGCGAAGCTCCACGCCGAGCTGCGCCACACCGGCAGCCCGAGCGGGCCGGGCAGGGGCGTCGCCGCGGGCGGCAGCCGTACCGACCGGGTGTTCTCTCCCTGCCGCCTGCGCATGCGCCGGTTCACACGCCGTACCGTTCCGGTTTGGGAGTCCGCGACATCAGCAGCGCCCCGGCCTCGCCGGGCGGCATGCCGTCGTGGACCACGGCCACCACGACCTCCGTGATCGGCATCTCCACGTCGTGTTTCCTGGCCAGCTCCAGGACGGACTCGCAGGACTTGACGCCCTCGGCGGTCTGCTTGGTCGCGGCGACGGTCTCGGCCAGGGTCATGCCCCGGCCGAGGTTCTCGCCGAAGGTGCGGTTGCGTGACAGCGGCGAGGAGCAGGTCGCCACCAGGTCGCCCATCCCGGCCAGCCCCGCGAACGTGTGCTGGTCCGCGCCGAGCGCCGCGCCGAGCCGGGCGATCTCCGCCAGCCCGCGCGTCATGAGCGTCGCCCTGACGTTGTCGCCCAGCCCCATGCCGGCCGCGATCCCGACCGCCAGCGCGATCACGTTCTTGACCGCCCCGCCGAGCTCCACGCCCACCACGTCGGGGTTGGTGTAGGCCCGGAACCACGGCAGGTGGCAGGCCTCCTGGAGTCGCTCCATGGCCCGCTCGTCGGGACAGGCCACCACGGTCGCCGCGGGCTGGCCGAGGACGATCTCACCGACCAGGTTGGGGCCGGAGACCACCGCGACCCGTTCCCGCGGCACCTCGGCCACCTCGCAGATCACCTCGCTCATCCGCTTGGTGGTGCCCAGCTCGATGCCCTTCATCAGGCTCACCAGCACCGCGCCGGACGGCAGGTGGGGCTTCCACGCGGTGAGGTTTCCGCGCAGCGTCTGGGACGGCACGGCCAGCACCACGAAGTCGGCGCCGTCGAGGGCCTCGGCCGGGTCGACGGTGGCGCGCAGCGTCTCGGGCAGCGCCGTACCCGGCAGATAGTCGGGATTCTCATGGCGCTTGTCGATCGCCTCGACGATCTCCGCACGCCTGCCCCAGAGAGTCGTCCCGGTGCCCGCTGTCGCGAGGAGCATCGCGAACGTGGTGCCCCACGAACCTGTCCCGAATACGGCCGCCTTGGTCATTTCATCACCGTACGCCGACGTCAGCCGTTCGTGGACTTTCCCGGCCCACCGGCGGGATTCTTGAAGGGGACCGCGGGCGCCTTCTCCTCGCGCAGCTCGGCGAGGAGGGCCGTGATCGCCGCCATGATGTCGGCGGTGGCGTCCCGCAGGACGTCGGCCTGGAGCGACCGGCCGTCGTACTTCGACAGGTCGACCGGCTCCCCGACCAGCACGCGGAAGGTCTTGCGCGGCAACAGCCGGGGGCGCTTCTGGCCGTACGGCAGGATCTCCTGGGCCCCCCAGTGCGCCATCGGGATCACCGGCACACCGGTCTGCAGGGCCAGCCGGGCGACGCCGGTCTTGCCCTCCATCGGCCAGAAGTCCGGATCGCGGGTGCAGGTGCCCTCGGGGTAGAACATCACGCACGCCTTCTCGTCGGTGATCCGCTTCCCCGCCGCTTCCAGGGAGCGGATCGCGTCGGCGCTCCCCCGGTAGACCGGGATGGCCAGCAGGGACCGGACCGCGCGGCCGAGCCCGGGGACCGAGAAGAGGGCGGCCTTGGCCAGGATCACCGGCCAGTGCCCGTTGTTGTAGAGGAAGTGCGCGATCAGGATGGGGTCCAGCCACGACAGGTGGTTGGTCGCAAGGATCATCGCGCCCTCGCGTGGCAGCCGGTCGGCCCTGCGCCAGTCCTTCTTCACCAGAAGCCATGAGATCGGTTTGACGATCACAACGGCCAGGGCGACCCAGAACCTGGTCGGCCAACCGGGGCGTCTCATTCGGTCCTCCGTAAACGCGGGGTGCGCCCCAAGTCTCCCGGTTGGCTCCGGGAACTGTCGAGGCGGGATGCTTAAGGTTATGCCTCCTTCCGAGAGTTCCGACTGGACCCTCGTCGTCCCGGTCAAGACGCTGGTCGCCGCCAAGACCCGCCTGGCCGAGGCCGCGGGGCCGCACCGGGCCGCGCTGGCCGTCGCCATCGCCTGCGACACCGTCGAGGCCGCCCTCGGCTGCCCCCGGGTCGGCCGGGTCGTGGCGGTGACGGGCGATCCGGTGGCGGCCGAGGCCCTGGCGGGCGCGGGCGCCCACGTGGTCGCCGACCCCGAGGCGGGGCTCAACGCGGCGCTGCGTCACGGCGCCCGGGAGGCGGTACGGCTGGCGCCCGCCGGGCCGGTCGGCGCCCTCCAGGCCGACCTGCCCGCTCTGCGCCCCGCGGAGCTGGCGCTCGTACTGGCCGCCGCGGCGGAGTTCGACCAGGCGTTCCTGCCCGACGCCGCCGAGGTCGGCACGACCTTCTACGGGGTACGGCCCGGCGTGGACTTCACCCCCGGGTTCGGCGGCGAGTCACGCGAGCGCCACCTGCGGCTCGGCGCGAAGGAGCTGTGCCTGGCGGGGGTCGACTCGGTCCGCAGGGATGTCGACACCCCCGGCGACCTGCGCGCCGCCCTCGCCCTCGGCGTCGGCCCCCGCACCCGGGCGGTGGCACGGCGCATCGGGGAGTCCCCGGGCCGGGAACGATGAGGACGCCGGTTACGCCAGCGGCCGAGCAGCAGCGCGGAGACCAGGTAGCTGACCGCGTCGGCGAGGAGGGCGACCGGTGCGGTGACCGCGTGCACCAGCCAGACGCCCAGCGCGGGACCGGACAGGACCGCGGTGCTGCGCATCGTCTCCAGGACGCCGTTCCCGCGCAGCAGGTCGCTCCAGATCAGGATGGGACGGCGGCGCAGCCGGTCCACCCACACCCCCGCGGGCAGCCCCAGGACCAGGAAGGCGACGGTCTCGGCGGCGGTGACCAGGCCGGGAGGGTCAACTCCTTTTCCCGTACGGCGGTCCCCGGCGAGTTCGCCCCGGCCGGATCGCTCCCGGCGGGTTTAAGGTGGTGGGCGTGCAGGCGACGGTGAAGGTCTTCGACCCCGAGACCCGGTCGGGGTCGGTGTTCCTGGACGACGGGACCGAGATCCCGTTCGGCGCGGAGGCGTTCGACGCCGGCCCCCTCCGGCTGCTCCGCTCCGGCCAGCGGGTGAACATCGCCGTGGACGGCGACCTCGTCACCTACGTCACGCTCTCGACGTTCCCCCTCCCGGACGCCCCCTAGACAGGCCGTCCCCCGGCGAGCGCGCCGTCGGGCCGCGGAGGCGGCGGTGCGGCGAGACGCCGAACGCCCGGGTCCACGACGGCGGACCCGGGCGTTCGGCGTGCTGAGGCTACTTCTTGCCGACCTTCTTGCCGCCCTCGTTGACGAGGTCCTTGAAGTCGGAGCCGGGGCGGAACTTCGGCCCCCAGCTCTCGGCGACCTTGATCTCGGCCCCGGTCGAGGGGTTCCTGGCCGTGCGGGCCGGCTTGTGCACCATCTCGAAGGCGCCGAAGCCGGTGATGGAGACCTTGTCGCCCGAGGCGACCGCTTTCTGGATGGTGTCGAGGACCGCGTTCACGGCCTCGGTGGCCGTTCTCTTGTCGCCCACCCGGTCCGCGATGGCGTCGACGAGTTCTTTCTTGTTCATGAGGTTGGTGGCTCCCTATTGCCGATGTCCGGGAGCGGGCCTGAGAAAGAAAGCCCGTCTCACCCGTGTGTCACCGCGAGGGTCCCCGACGGAGCGAGAAACCCCTTACCCGCTTGAAATTAGGGGACGGACGCGCGCGACTCAATCACCTTCGGCAATATTTCCGGCACTCTCCGTGTCAAAAATCAGGACATCTAGCTGTATAAGGAACGATTCCAGGCGCGCTGCGGCGTGCTCGACGTCGCGTTTGGACAGGTCGCAGATGACGAGCAGACGCCTGGCCAGGCGCTGTCTGGTCTCGGCGGGAGCGGGCAGCGCGCGGACGCGGCGGTGCGCCTCACGCAACCGCCGCGCCAGCTCGTCTTCTGGGTCTTCTGAACGTGTCAGACGGTCGTCGGCAGCCATGGCTGCCGACCATTCTCGTACGCCGCGATGTCGTCGGCGTTGCGCAGGGTCAGGCCGATGTCGTCCAGACCCTCCATCAGCCGCCAGCGGGTGTAGTCGTCGATCTCGAACCCGGCGGACTCGCCGCCCCAGCGGACCTGCCGCTCGCCCAGGTCGACGGTCACCTCCAGCTCCGGATCGGCCTCCGCGGCCGTCTGGAGGGCCTCGACGGTCCCGGCGGGCAGGACGACCGGGAGCAGGCCCATCTTGGTGGCGTTGTTGCGGAAGATGTCGCCGAAGCGTTCGGCGATCACCACGCGGAAGCCGTACTGCTGCAGGGCCCAGACCGCGTGCTCACGGGAGGAACCCGTACCGAAGTCGGGGCCGGAGACCAGGATCGAGGCGCCCTGGTAGGCGGGCTGGTTCAGGATGAACTCGGGGTCCTCGCGCCAGGCGGAGAACAGGCCCTTCTCGAACCCGGTCCGGCTGACCTGCTTGAGCCAGACGGCCGGGATGATCTGGTCGGTGTCGACGTTGCTCCGGCGCAGCGGCACGGCCCGGCCGGTGTGGGTGGTGAAGGCTTCCATGATCAGATCTCCTGGGCCAGGTCGGCGGGGGCGGTCAGCTTGCCGGTGACGGCGGTGGCGGCGGCCACGGCGGGCGACACCAGGTGAGTGCGCCCGCCCTTGCCCTGCCGCCCCTCGAAGTTGCGGTTGGAGGTCGAGGCGCTGCGCTCGCCGGGGGCGAGGGTGTCGGGGTTCATCCCCAGGCACATCGAGCAGCCCGCCTCGCGCCATTCGGCGCCCGCGGCCTTGAACACCTCGTGCAGGCCCTCCTGCTCGGCCTGGAGCTTGACCAGCATCGAACCGGGGACGATCAGCGTGCGGGTCACGACCCGGCGGCCGCGCAGCACCTCGGCGGCGGCCCGCAGGTCCTCCAGGCGGCCGTTGGTGCAGGAGCCGACGAAGACCGTGTCCACCTGGATCTCGCGGAGCGGGGTGCCCGGGGTCAGGTCCATGTACTCCAGCGCGCGGCGGGCGGCGGCCGGGTCCCCGGTCTCCTCGGGAGCCGGCACCGCGCCGCCCAGGGGGGCGCCCTGGCCCGGGTTGGTCCCCCAGGTGACGAACGGGGTCAGCGTCGAGGCGTCGATCTCCACGACGGTGTCGAAGACGGCGTCCTCGTCCGTCGCCAGCGACTTCCAGTACGCGACCGCGGCGTCCCACCGCTCGCCGGCCGGGGCGTGCGGACGGCCCTTGAGGTAGGCGAACGTCGTCTCGTCCGGGGCGATCAGGCCCGCCCGCGCGCCCGCCTCGATGGACATGTTGCAGACGGTCATCCGGCCCTCCATGGAGAGCTTGCGGATGGCCTCGCCGCGGTACTCGACGATGTAGCCCTGGCCGCCGCCGGTGCCGATCTTGGCGATGATCGCCAGGATCAGGTCCTTGGCGGTGACGCCGACCGGCAGCTCCCCGGAGACCTCGATGGCCATGGTCTTGGGCCGGTAGGCGGGCAGCGTCTGAGTGGCCAGCACGTGCTCCACCTCGGAGGTGCCGATGCCGAACGCGATGGCGCCGAAGGCGCCGTGAGTGGAGGTGTGGGAGTCTCCGCACACGATGGTCATGCCGGGCTGCGTCAGGCCGAACTGCGGCCCGATGATGTGCACGACGCCCTGACCGGCGTCACCCATGGGGTGCAGCCGGACGCCGAACTCCGCGCAGTTCTTGCGGAGCGTCTCGACCTGGGTCTTCGACACCGGGTCGGTGATCGGGCCGAGCACGGTCGGGACGTTGTGGTCCTCGGTGGCGATGGTGAGGTCCGGACGCCGCACACCCCGCCCCGCCATGCGCAGGCCGTCGAACGCCTGCGGGCTGGTCACCTCGTGGACGAGGTGAAGGTCGATGTAGAGCAGGTCGGGCTCTCCCTCCGCACGTCGCACGACGTGCTGCTCCCAGACCTTCTCCGCCAGCGTGCGGCCCATGTCGCCTCCTACGCGATCCTCTATCCGTCCGCGGTGCCTCGTCGCACCGCCCCGGGCCCGACTTGCTTTCTCATATGTCGAGACGGCAGTATCGGTGTATGGACAACTCTAGCGGAGTCGGCGTACTCGACAAGGCCGTTCTCGTGCTCAACGCTCTTGAGGCCGGCCCGGCTTCCCTGGCGCAGCTCGTCCAGGCGACCGGCCTGGCCCGGCCCACGGCCCACCGGCTCGCGGTCGCGCTGGAGCACCACCGCATCGTCTCCCGCGACACACAGGGCCGGTTCGTGCTGGGCCCGCGGTTGTCGGAGTTGTCCACCGCCGCCGGGGAGGACCGCCTGCTGGCCGTCGCCTCGCCGATCCTGGCGCAGCTGCGGGACCTGACCGGGGAGAGCGCGCAGCTCTACCGCCGCCAGGGCGACGAGCGCGTGTGCGTGGCCGCCGCCGAGCGGGCCAGCGGGCTGCGCGACACCGTGCCGGTCGGTACGGCCCTGCCGATGTTCGCCGGTTCCGCGGCGCAGATCCTGCTGGCCTGGGAGGAGCCGGACCGCCTCCACCGCGGCCTGCGCGGGGCCAAGTTCACCGCCGCCACGCTCTCGAGCGTCCGGCGCAGGGGCTGGGCGCACAGCGTCGGCGAGCGGGAGCAGGGTGTGGCCAGCGTCTCGGCTCCGATCAGGGGGGCCGGCGGCAAGGTGATCGCCGCCGTCTCGGTGTCCGGGCCGATCGAGCGGCTCACCCGCACCCCCGGCCGCCTGCACGCCGCCCCCGTGGTCGCCGCCGCCGAACGCATCACCGAGTCGATGCGGCGCTCCAGCTGAACGGCGGGCGCAACGGACCCGCGTGCCCGCGCGGGCGCACCGGATGCGGGACGGACGCACGGCGGATGCACGGCGGATGCACGGCGGATGCGGGACGGGAAAGGAGTGGCGGCACACGATCAGCACCCGATATGGGGAGGCGAGCACCTCTGCGGGCCCCTAGGCTGGGCAGGTGACAGATCGCATCGAGGCAGCCGCCGCTGAACTGCGTCCCCTGCTCCAAGCATTCATCCTCTGGGCCCGCGAGCACGCGCCCGGCAGCGACTCCAACCTGGTGGGCTCCGTCGCCCTGTGGCACCGGCTGGCCGCCTCCGACGACGTCGGCCGCTGGCGGACGGCCGACCTGCACACGGTACTGCTCGACCGGATGCCCCAGGTCGTGGAGGATCCCGAGGCGGCGGCCGACGGCCTGGTGCCGTCCGTCCGCGCCTACCTGACCTACCTGTCGGACACCGGCAGGCTGGCCAAGGGCTCGGCACCGCTCCGGGAGCTGCTCACCGAGCTCGACCGGATCGAGGACGACGTCGTCGACGCGATGGAGGACCTCATCACCGAGGACGACGAGGACGGATACGACGGCGAGGAGGAGTCCGAGGGCCTGGGCGACTTCGAGCCGTTCGCCGACGAGCTCGCCGCCCTGCCCACGATCCGGCTCCGCCCGGACGCCGAGCTGGCCGAGGCCGCCCGCCGGGCCCCGCTCATCGGCAAGGCCCGCGACCTGGCCCTCTGGGTCGGCTCCGAGCGCCGGGTCGGCGAGGAGACCCTCCTCACCGACGCCGAGATCACCGAGGCCCTGGGCGTGCTCGGCCTCCCCGTCCCCGAGACCGACGGCAAGCCGCTGGCCGACTCCGTCCCCGCGCTCTGGAACATCTGGAACCTCGCGATCGACCTCGACTTCCTCCAGCCGGAGGGCGAGGACACCGTCAGCGCCGACGCCGACACCGGCGCCTGGCCCTTCGACGACGACGAGGACGTGCTGGACGCCTGGCTGTCCGGCCTGCACTCGATCGACTACGGCGACCCCGAGCTGGACGACGAGGAGGCCACGATCGCGCTGTCCGGGCTGACCCGGGCTCTGCTGGTCCGGGTCCTGCTCGCCAGCGGCTCGACCTCCCTGGCCGGGCTCCGCACCGAGCTGGCCGAGGCCGCCGCCGAATACGACGATCTGGGCGCCGAGGCCTGGTCCGCCGCCACCGACCGGTACGGCGACCCGCTCAACCCGGTGCTCGAGTGGCTGTCCGGGTACGGCATGGCCGAGGTCGAGCACGAGCAGGTGCGGCTGACGCCGCTGGGCATGGAGGGCGTGGTCCACCTCGTGGACGACGAGGACATCGAGCTCGACGCCCGCCCGGCCATCGACGCGATGACCGCCCTGGACCTGCTCTCCTTCAGCGCCGAGCTGCCGGAGGAGGAGGCGGACGCCGAGTTCGCCGCCTGGATGGAGCTGCGCGATCCCGACCGGGCCGCGCACGAGCTCCTGCGGGCCGCCGCGGAGGACGAGGCGGACGCCCTGGTCAGGGTGCAGGCCGCCAGCGTGGTCGGCTCACTCGGCGAGGTGGCGGTGCCCGCCTGGAAGGACGCCCTCGACGAGCCGTCCCTGCGCCCCTACGCGGCGACGCACCTGGCCCAGCTCGGCGTCGACGACGCTCCGGCGCCCACCCCGGCCGACACCCACTGGCTGATCCTCGACATGCTGACCATCTCCTTCGGTCTCGGCCGCTCCGAGTTCGTCAGCAGCCTGGACGACATCGGCTCGGCGTCGGACCTGGTCGGCCTGCTCGACGTGCTCTGGAAGATCCCCCACCCGCACCTGGAGGATCTCCTGGAGGCGATCGGCAAGGCCCATCCCGACCGCCAGGTCGGCAAGGCCGCCAAACGGGCCCTGTTCAAGGCCCGTTCCCACCAGAACTGACCCCGCCGTACCGCGGCGCCGGGACGGCTCCGCACAGCGGCTCGCCGTACCGGCGCCCCGTCACCTCCCGGTGAGGACTCCGGTCAGCGTGCCGGCCAGCCCCTCGGCCCAGGTCTCGTAGCCCGCGGCCGAGGGGTGGAAGCCGTCCTCGGCGAAGAACCCGGCCACCTCGACGGGCACCTCCACGCGGACGTGGGTGACGCCCAGCGTGCTCGCGGCCACGGCCGCCATGACGTGGTCCAGCGCCCGTGCCCGCAGTCCCATGACCGCCCGGAGCGGCTGCGGCAGCACGGGGAAGCGCCCCACCGGCGGCATGCCGGTCACCAGGATCGGCACCCCCGGCGCCGCACCGGAGTCCTCCCGCCCCGCCGCTCCCCGCAGCGCGCCGAGGTCCTCCGCGACCGGCACCGCGGTGTCCACCCGCGCGGCGCCGGGATCCTCCGGCATCCGTGCCCGGACGGCCGCCACCAGCGCGCGCAGCTCCCGGCCGAACCGGTCGAGCCGGTTGAGCTCCAGGAGCTCGTTGACCCCGAGCGCGACGACCACCGCGTCGGCGGGTTCCAGCAGCGGGACCAGCTCGGCCGTGGCGGTACGGGTGTTGACGCCCGTGCGCGCCGCCACCTGCCACCGGACGGGCCGGCCGGTCCGCGCGGCCACCGCCCGCGCGAGACACCCCGCCAGGCCCTCCTCGTGGGTCGCCACGCCGACTCCCGCGGCGGTGGACTCGCCCAGGACCGCCAGCCGGAGCGGAGCGCCCGGCCCGCCGCCCGTCGTCCCGCGGCGGGGGCCCGACGCCTCGGGGAGCCGGGGGGTGGTGCGCCGTACCCGGAGCCCCTGGACGGCCAGCACGGGCGCGAGGGAGAGCAGGAGCGGCTGGGCCAGCCGGGCCAGCCGGACCAGGCGGGTCACGAGGGGTCCTCCTGCCAGTCGGGCAGGGGCCGGTAGATCGCGATTCCGGCGGCTTCGAGCTCCTCGCGGAGGGCGAAGTACTCCTCGCCGAACGGGTCGACGCCCCGCAGCGGCATGAGGCCGCGGCGGATGGCCAGGTCGTGCGGGGCGAGCGCGGCGGCGGCCGTCAGGTGGCGCTCGGCGGCGTCCGTACGGCCCGCGCGGAGCAACCAGGCCGCCACCCGCGCGTGCAGCCGGGCCCGGCGCTCGTCGGCGGTGGGGGCGCGCAGCTCCCGGGCGGCCGTCCCGGCCTCACCGTCGATCACCCACCGGCGCAGGGCGGCGACGGCCCGCTCGGAGGACAGGCCGTTCATCGACCGGAAGGTGTCGGTGGCGGTCATGGTGTCCTGGGGGCGGGCGATGCGCCCCTCCTCGTCGACCCAGACCACGGTGGGCACATTGATCACGTTGTAGAGTTCGGCGATCCTTCCGTCGGCGTCGATCACCGTCGGGTGGGTGACGCCGTCCAGCCATTCGCGGGCGTCCTGCGGATCGCGGTCGAGGGAGACGCTGAGCACGCTGAAACCGTATCCGGCCAGCTCCCTGTGGAGCTCCTCCCAGGCGGGCAGGTCGTATCGGCAGCCGCACCAGGAGGCCCAGAAGACCAGCGCGACCTTGGTGCCGCGCAGCCTCTCCAGCTCCTCGAACCGCGGAGCCTCCCCCGACTCCGTGAGCCCAGCGGGCTCTCCGACCGCGATCACGCCTTCCTCCGGGTCGGCCACCACCTGCCTGCCGAGCAGTTCGGCGAAGGCGGCCAGGTCCACCCCCTCGGCGGTCTCGGCCGCCGCGGCCCGGTACGACGGCACGCACGCCTCACCCCGGCACCAGCCGTGCGGTTTGCGCTCCCACCCGAGGATCGTCGCGCCGTGCGGCACGACCGGCCCCTCGATCCCGGTCTCGCCACCGTCCGCCAGCAGAGTGATCATCTCGACCTCCCATTGGATAGCTTTACTCTCCAATTGTTAGATAGGAACGCTATCCAATCAAGGGGTATTCCGGAAAAACAGAGAACCCCCGGAAGCATCTGCTTCCGGGGGTTCCACAAGGTAGCCCCGACCGGATTCGAACCGGCGCTACCGCCTTGAGAGGGCGGCGTCCTAGGCCACTAGACGACGGAGCCTTGCGTGTGTGACAGTCACAGTGGTAGTCCCGACCGGATTCGAACCGGCGTTACCGCCTTGAGAGGGCGGCGTCCTAGGCCACTAGACGACGGGACCCTGCACACTGTCATCACATACTGTGATCGGATTCGGCTGAGCCGAATCCGCAGCGGCTCCGGGGGGAGCCACAGCTGGGGTACCAGGACTCGAACCTAGACTAACTGAACCAGAATCAGTCGTGCTGCCAATTACACCATACCCCACCGCTTCGGGCTTCCCTCTCGGGCCTCCCTGGCGACTCCGAAAGAATAGCCCACCTTGAGGGTCAAGGCCAAAACGATTGCCTCCCGCCCGCCCGGGAGCGTTGCCGCCGGTCGGCTGGGAGCGAACCCTGTGGTGCCGGGATGCCTATCGGTCGCCCCTTATGTAACGCTGCTGGAGAGATCTATCCGTATCTGAGGAGCCCACGCCGTGGCCGACAACCCCTTCTTCGCCCCGAGCACGCTGCCTTATCAGCTGCCGCCCTTCGCGCAGATCCGCGAGGAGCACTATCTGCCCGCCTTCGAGCGCGGCATGGCCGACCAGCTGCAGGAGGTGGCGGCGATCGCGAACAACCCCGAGCCCGCGACCTTCGCCAACACCGTCGAGGCCCTGGAACGTTCGGGCCAGATCCTGAAGCGGACGTCGATCGTCTTCTTCAGCATCGCCTCCTCCGACGCGACCGACGGGATCCGGGCGATCGAGACCGAGATCTCCCCGAAGCTGACCAAGCACCGCGACGCCATCCACCTGGACCGCGCCCTCTACGCGCGGATCAAGCAGGTCACCACCGAGGACCCGGAGGAGGCGTGGCTGCTGGAGAAGTACCGGGTGGACTTCGTCCGGGCCGGCGCCGAGCTGTCGGAGGAGGAGCAGGAGCGGCTGAAGGCCCTCAACGAGGAGCTGTCCACGCTCTCCACGACCTTCTCCCAGAACCTGCTGACGGCCTCCACCGCCTCCGCCCTGGTCACCGAGGACCGCACGGAGCTGGACGGCCTGGCCGAGAGCACCCTCCAGGCGATCCACAAGGACGGCAAGTACGTCCTGCCGCTGCTGAACTTCACCAACCAGCCCGCCCTGGCCGAGCTGACCGACCGGGAGACCCGCCGGAAGCTGTACGAGCTCTCGGTGGGCCGGGCCCCGGAGAACTTCGAGCTGGCGGTGAGGATGGCGACGCTCCGCGCCGAGCGCGCCGCCCTGCTCGGCTACCCGAACCACGCCGCCTACGCCGTCGCCGACCAGACGGCCAAGACCACCGAGGCCGTCGAGGAGCTGCTCGCCAAGCTCGTCGGCCCGACGATGGCCAACGCCCGCAGGGAGGCCGAGGCGCTGAGCGAGCAGGCCGGTTTCGCCATCGAGCCGTGGGACTGGTCGTTCTACGCCGAGAAGGTGCGCAAGGCCCGCTACGACTTCGACAGCTCCGAGCTGCACCCCTACTTCGAGCTGGACCGGGTGCTGAAGGACGGGATCTTCCACGCCGCCACCGAGCTGTACGGCATCACCTTCGCCGACCGGACCGACCTGATCGGCTACCACCCCGACGTGCGGGTCTACGAGGTGTTCGACACCGACGGCGCACCGCTGGGCCTGTTCCTGTTCGACCCCTACGCCCGGCCCACCAAGCGCGGCGGCGCGTGGATGAACAACCTGGTCGACCAGTCGCACCTGTTCGGCGAGCTGCCCGTGGTGATGAACAACCTCAACGTCACCAAGCCCGCCGAGGGCCCGACCCTGCTCACCTTCTACGAGGTCAGCACCGCCTTCCACGAGTTCGGCCACGCCCTGCACGGCCTGTTCTCCGACGTCCGCTTCCCCCGGGTCTCCGGCACCGAGGTGCCGCGCGACTTCGTGGAGTACCCCTCGCAGGTCAACGAGATGTGGGCGACCTGGCCGTCGGTCCTGGCCAACTTCGCCAGGCACCACGAGACCGGCGAGCCGGTCCCCGACGAGCTGCTGGAGAAGATGCGGGCCGCCGAGAAGTTCAACCAGGGCTTCACGACGCTGGAGTACCTCGCCGCCACGCTGCTGGACTGGGCCTGGCACAAGCTGGCCCCCGGCGAGGACGTGAAGGACGCCGAGGCGTTCGAGGCGGCGGCCCTGGAGCGGGCCGGGGTCGCCTTCCCGCTGGTCCGGCCCCGCTACCGGACCAACTACTTCGCGCACATCTTCTCCGACGGCGTGGGCGGCTACAGCGCGGGTTACTACTCCTACATCTGGAGCGAGGTCCTGGACGCCGACAGCGTGGAGTGGTTCAAGGAGAACGGCGGCCTGAGGCGGGAGAACGGCGACCACTTCCGCTCCCGCCTGCTGTCGGTCGGCGGCTCCAAGGACGCGATGGATGCCTTCCGCGACTTCCGGGGCCGCGACCCGCGCATCGAGCCCCTGCTGGAGCGCCGGGGCCTGCTGACCTGACCTTCGGCGGTCCCCGGGGCCCGCCGAGACACCCGGCGGGCCCCGTCTCCGGGATCGCCTCCGGACCGCCTCCGGGACCGCCGCCCGGGTCGTCAGGACTCCAGCTCGGTGAGCATCTGCCTGAGCCAGCGCTTCTCGGCGTCCCCGGTGGCCCGGGCGATCAGCAGCATGCCGCGGTGGAACGGGTCGGAGACCTCCTCGGCCCGCAGCGGCCTGTCCCCCTCGTAGAAGAAACTCGCGGGGGTCTCCAGGAAGGTCAGGCGGCGGCGGAGCACCTCTGCCCGATCGGCGCGTCCGGGCAGCTGGGACAGGAAGGTCAGCAGCCCGAAGAAGCGGGTCTGGTCGCTGATGTCGAGATCGGCCGGCTCGCGCAGCCGCCGCAGCAGGTCGGCCCGCCCGGCGTCGGTCAGGGTCAGCACCTGACGGCGGGCGGCCCCGGCGCCCTCCTCCTCGTGCCGCCTCACGAGCCCGGCCTTCTCCAGCCGGGCGATGGCCGGGTAGAGAGCGCCGTCGCTGACCGGGCGGAGATGGCCGCTGAGCCGGTGGATGCGGGCCTTGAGCTCGTAGCCGTGCAGCGGCCCTCCGCCGAGGAGCCCGAGGATCGACAGGGTCAGGTCTCCGCTTGCCATGGGAGCATCGTATCGCTATACCTCTAATCGAGATAACTCGAATCGAGGTAACTTGTGACGCTGACCCGCCTCGCCCTGCCCGTCTACGTGGAACTGCTGAGCGCCGTGGTGGCGGTCGGCCTGATCGACCTGCTGTGGGTGTCCGGCCTGGGCGCCGCCGCCGTGGGCGCGGTGACGATCGCTACCGCCACCGAACATCTCGCCGTGGGAGTGGTCCTGACCGTCACGACGGGCACGACCGTGCTGGTCGGCAGGCGGGACGGCCACGGACCGACCGCCCCGGTGATCCGTACGGCATGGCTGTTGTGCGGAGCCGCCGGCCTGGCCGTGGCGGCGGCCGGGACGCTGCTCCGCGAGCCGCTGGCCCGGCTGTTCACCGGCGACGCCGCGACGGCCGGGCTGACGGCGGACTTCTATCTGATCTCCATGGCCGGGATCCCGGTCCTGTTCGCCCAGAGTCTGGTGGACGGGGTCTTCAAGGGATACGGCGACACCGGGACGCCGATGCGCAGCGCGCTGCTCTGCAACGCGCTGGTGATCGCCCTCGACCCGCTGTTCATCTACGGACTCGGCCTGGGGGCGCCGGGCGCGGCCCTGGCCACCGTCCTGGCCCGGCTGGTCACCCTCGCCGTCGCCCTGGTCCTGCTGTCACGGCGGGCGTCCCGTACCCGGGCGCGGCACCGGGTGCGGCGGGCGCACGCGAACCTCGCCGACGCCGTGGCCATCGTCCGCACCGGCCTGCCCATGTCGGGCGACTTCCTCGCCCGATCCCTGGTCGGCATGCTTCTGGTGGACGTGGTCGCCGGGTTCGGGGTCGCGGCGCTGGCCGGGTACGGCATCGGCACGAAAATCATGCTCGCCGGGGTGATGGCGTTCTACGCGCTGCGTCAGGCCGCGTTGATCCAGACCGCCCGCTCGGGCACGCCGCCGCCCGCCGCGCGACCGGCCGGACCCCGTCCCGGCCCCGCCGCGCCGGAGGTCCCGCCCGCCCCGGAGCGCGGCGGGACCGGAGCGGCGGCCGGGCCGGTGCTGCGCCACGGCCTGGCCACGGGGATGGCCGTCGCCGCCGTGCTCAACACGGTCGCGGCGCCCGCGGCCGGACTGTTCACCGACGACCCGGCGGTGGCGGCCCAGGCCGTGGGCTTCCTGCGCTGGGCGGCGCTGTACCTCGTCCCGTTCGGCGGCCTGATCGCCCTCGGCGGGGTGCTCCAGGCGAGCGGCAGGGGCGGCCGGCTGCTCGCCGCCACGCTGGCGGGGTTCGCGGTCCAGGTGCCGCTGGCCTACGTGCTCGGCTCCCTGCTCGGCGTCACCGGCGTCTGGCTGGCCATGGCCGCCGGAGCCGCCGTCGGCCTCGCGGGAGCCGCACCCGGTCCCGTGGAGGCCGTGCTCCGCGCAGCGGCGCGGCCGTACCGGGTGCGCTGAGGACCCCGCCGGGTGCGGGCGAGGCCGTACCCGACGGGGCAGAAACCGTATCCGATGGGGCGGAACCCTCCGTCAGCCCCGCAGACGCTCCAGAGCGGCCCGCAGCCGGGCCAGGGACCGCTCGCGGCCGAGGACCTCGATCGACTCGAACAGCGGCAGGCCGACCGTCCGGCCGGTGAGCGCCACCCGGACCGGAGCCTGGGCCTTGCCGAGCTTGAGGCCGTGCTCGGCGCCGACCTCCTCCAGGGCCGCCTTCAGGGAGTCGGTGTCCATGCTCACCGTCTCCAGGCGGGCGAGATAGCCGGTGAGGATCTCCGCAGCCGGGCCCTTCATCGCCTTGTCCCAGGCGGCCTGGTCGGAGAAGGGCTCGTCCAGGAAGAGGAAGTCGACGTTCGCGCTGATCTCGGAGAGGACGGCGACGCGCGTCTGGGCCAGCTCGGCGACCTTGACGAAGGTCGCCCGGTCCCAGTCCGGGTCGAGCCAGGGCTCGCAGCGCCTGACGAACTCCTCCGGCGGCAGCGCCCGGATGTACTCGCCGTTGAAGGCGCGCAGCTTCTTCTCGTCGAAGAAGGCGCTGGCGGAGTTGACGTTCTCCAGCTTGAACAGCGGCATCATCTCCGACCACGGCATGATCTCCCGGTCCTCGCCGGGGCCCCAGCCGAGCAGCATCAGGTAGTTGACCATCGCCTCGGCCAGGTAGCCCTCCTCGCGGTAGGACTCCAGCGCGACCTTGTCGCGGCGCTTGGACAGCTTCTTGCGCTGCTCGTTGACGATGACCGGCAGGTGCGCCCAGACCGGCGGGTTCGCCCCGAGGGCGGGCCAGAGCAACTGCTGGCGCTGGGCGTTGCCCAGGTGCTCCTCGCCGCGGACCACGTGGGTGATGCCCTGGGTGATGTCGTCGACGGCGTTGGCCAGGACGTACAGCGGGGAGCCGTCGCTGCGCGCGATGACGAAGTCCTCCTGCGCGTCGTTGGGGAACTCCACCCGGCCGCGGATGATGTCGTCCACCACGGTGACGCCCTCGTCGGGGGTGCGGAAGCGGACCGCGCCCTCGGTCAGGCCGCGGTCGCGGCAGAAGCCGTCGTAGCCCTTGTGCTCGGAGCCGGTGCGCTCCTGGAGCCGCTCGCGGGTGCAGTCACAGTAGTACGCCCTGCCGTCGGCGAGCAGCTTGGCGACGGCCTCGCGGTGCTGGGGCTCGAAGGCCGACTGGAAGAAGGGCCCCTCGAAGACCGGGCTCTCGTCGCCGATCCCGATCCAGGCCAGGGCCGAGAGGATGCCCTCGGTCCACTCCGGGCGGTTGCGGGTGGCGTCGGTGTCCTCGATGCGCAGGACGAACCGGCCGCCCCCCTGCTGGGCCAGCGCCCAGTTGAACAGCGCGGTGCGGGCGCCGCCGACATGGAACATGCCGGTGGGCGAGGGAGCGAAACGAACCCTAATCACGGGAGACCACCCGGTTGGTGAGAGTGCCGATACCTTCGATGGCGACGCTGACCTCGTCCCCGATCTGGAGCGGGCCCACCCCCTCGGGCGTCCCGGTCAGGATGACGTCGCCGGGGATGAGAGTCATGACCGCGCTCACGTGGGCGATCAACGTCGGGATGTCGTACATGAGCTTGGAGGTGCGCGAGCTCTGCCGTACCTCACCGTTCACCGTCGTGGTGATGCCCAGGTCCGCCGGGTCGAGCTCGGTCTGGATCCACGGGCCGAGCGGGCAGAAGGTGTCGAAGCCCTTGGCCCGGGTGAACTGCACGTCCTTCTTCTGCAGGTCCCTGGCCGTGACGTCGTTGGCGCAGGTGTAACCGAAGATCACCTCATGGGCCCGCTCGACCGGGACCTCACGGCAGAGCCTGCCGATGACCACGGCCAGCTCGCCCTCGAAGTCGACCCGCTCCGACAGCCCGGTCGGGTAGGCGACGGCCTCCTGCGGGCCGATCACCGAGGTGGACGGCTTGATGAACATCAGCGGCTCGCCGGGGACCTCCCCGCCCATCTCACGGGCGTGCTCGGCGTAGTTCTTGCCGATCGCGACGACCTTGCTGGGCAGCATCGGAGCCAGCAGCCTGACCTGCGAGAGGGAGTGACGCTCGCCGGTGAACTGGATCGGGCCGAACGGATGCCCGGAGATCCCGGAGACGAACTCCTCACCGGGGCCGCCCTCGACCACCCCGAACCCGACACCGTCACCTGTGGAGAACCTCGCTATACGCACCCCCCAAGGCTAGTGCCGTCCCCGACCTCCACGGGGTACCCACCGCCGTCTCCGGCCCGGCCGGGCCCGTAGGGTGATCGGGAAGACGTTCCGGGAGGAGAACCCATGTCCGTTGTGAAGATCAACGTCCTGACCGTGCCCGCGGAGATGCGCGAGGAGCTGGAACGCCGGTTCTCGAACCGGGCCGGGATGGTGGAGGCGGCCGACGGGTTCGAGTGGTTCGAGCTGCTGCGCCCGGTCGAGGGCACCGACCGCTACATGGTCTACACCCGCTGGCGCTCCGAGGAGGACTTCGCCCGCTGGACCGAGAGCCAGGCCTTCCAGCGCGGCCACGCCCAGGCCGCCGCCGAGGCGGGCGCCCAGGGCCACGGGCACGGAGCCGCTGCGGACCGGGGACACGGGCACGGGGCCGCCGCCGGTCAGGGTCACGGGCACGGGCAGGGCCCGGCCGCCTCGGGATCCGAGATCTGGTCGTTCGAGGTCGTGCAGAGCACGGGCCCCAAGGCCTGACCGCCGTACGGCGGCGCCGGGCACGCCGGTACGGCTTCTCGCCGTACCGGCGCCATCGGGGAAGACGCGGCGGCGGGAGGAGAGACAGCGGGGGTCGGCGGTCGACGGGGGTGGCGGCGGTCAGCGGTCCAGGGGGTTGGCGGCGATGCGGGCGGTGACGCCGCCGCGGACGAAGCCGCCGGCGAGGCTGTCCGGCTTGCGCTCGCCCTGGTCCGTGATGCAGGCGGCGAACTCCCCGGCGATCCCCAGCCGGGGGTAGCGGTCGAGGACCTCGGCCCGCAGGTCCTCGGGCCAGGCCTGCGGGTTCCGGCCGGAGATGTCCAGGCCGGTGGAGAGCTCCAGCAGGTGTCCCTCGGGATCCTCGGCGACGTCGACCTCGTCCCACATGTGGCGGATGATCACCTCGGAGGCGCGCACGCGGCGCTCGACCGGCCAGCCGGCGCCCGCGCAGAAGATCCACGCCACGTGGCCCCCGGCCTCCTCGAAGGGCTCCGTGTGGCTGTCGAACTCCGCCACCAGCCCGATGTCGTGGAACATCGCCGAGACGTAGAGCAGCTCGGCGTCGAAGGCGATGCCGTTCAGCTCGGCGTAGGCCGCGGCCCACAGGTAGGCCCGGATCGAGTGGTTGCGCAGTGCGGGCGAGCAGTAGGCGGTGGCCGCCTCCAGCGCGGCGCGGGCGGCGGGGGTCTCGGGAACCACGATGTCGGCGAGTCTCATGGCGCTCACGATGCCGGGGGACGGCCCGCCCGCACGAGTGGCCGGGAAGCCATCCATCGATAGGATCGCGCCATGGGATTCTCCACCGTCGCGGTGCTGATGTTCGACCGGATCCCCCTGTTCGAGGCGTCGGTGCCGATCGCGGTCTTCGGCGAACGACGGGACGACCGGCCGGAGTTCGAGGTGCGGGTGATCTCCGCCGAGGGCGGCCCGGTCCGCACGGACGCGGGCGTCACCCTCGCCGCGCCGTACGGCCTGGACGCGGTGGAGGGGGCCGATCTCGTCATCGTGCCGACCTGGCGGCGGCCGTCGGGCGGCGATCCTCCCGCGGACGAGGCGCTGGAGGCGCTGCGCCGGGCCCAGGCCGGGGGCGCGACGGTGGCCTCCCTGTGCCTGGGCACGTTCGTGCTGGCCGCCGCCGGCCTGCTGGACGGGCGCCCGGCCACGACGCACTGGCGCTACGCCGGGCTGCTCGCCTCGATGCACCCGCGTGTCGAGGTACGGCCCGACGTGCTCTACGTCGACGACGGCGACATCCTCACCTCCGCGGGAGGCACCGGGGGCATCGACCTCTGCCTGCACCTCGTGCGCCGCTCGCACGGCGCGCTGGCGGCCAACAGCATCGCCCGCGGGCTGGTCACGCCCCCGCACCGGGCCGGAGGGCAGGCGCAGTACATCGACCGCCCCGTCCCCGCCCCGGCCACCGGAGATCCCTTCGGCGACATCCTCGGCTGGGCCCTGCGTCACCTGGACCGGGAGCTCACCGTGGACGATCTGGCGGCCCGCGCGCTGATGAGCCGCCGCACCTTCGACCGGCGCTTCCGCCAGACCACCGGGACCACTCCCGCCCAGTGGCTGCTCCACCAGCGGGTCCTGCACGCCCAGCGACTGCTGGAGACGACGGCCGAGCCGGTCGAGCGGGTGGCCCGCCGGGTGGGCTTCGCCTCGGCGGTGGCGCTGCGCCCGCACTTCCGCCGCCAGGTGGGCGTCTCCCCCACCGCCTACCGGGAGGCCTTCGGCACGGGCGCGGCGGACGGCGCGCATCCAGCGGCGTCCGGCGCGCATCTAGTTGCTAACGATGCGCGGGAAGCGCACCCTCCAGCTTGACCGGTTTGGTGGGATTCGGACAGCATAATCAGCTCTCCCACCCGCCCCGGAAGGAACTGGCGTGCGCCGCCGCACACAAGCACTCGCACTCTCCACGGCTCTCCTGCTCGCCGCCTGCGGCGGCACGATCGGCGCGACGGCCGGTACGGCGGAGGCGGCGGACAAGGTCAAACGCACGGCCGAGTGCCAGGGGGACTGGCTGCCCGCCACCCCGACCGGGCCGGACGTCATGAGCGGTCAGGTGGGCTTCCTCGACCTGCCCCCGGTGAAGGTCGGCAAGGACGTCGACTGGCGCACCGACCCCTACCGCAACCGGTCGTGGAGCATGGTCTTCCACTCGCTGCGCTGGATGGGACGCCTGGTCGCCGACTACGAGAACAACGGCGACAGGGCCTACCTGACCCGCGCCACCGAGATCGCCAAGGACTGGGTGAACGACAACCCGCGCCGCGGCGGCGGCAGCCCGTACGCCTGGCAGGAGCACCCGATCGCGCTGCGCGCCCCCGCGCTGGTCTGCCTCAGCAAGCACGTCAGCGAGCCCTGGCTCACCAAGAGCCTGGCCGAGCACGCCTCGATGCTCGCCGACCCGGCGCTGTACGAGAAGGGCCACAACCACGGCATCGACCAGGACATCGCGCTGCTCGGCATCGGCTGCCGCTACGGCCGCGACGAGTGGTCCGGGCTGGCGATCCGCCGCCTGACCGAGACGGTCGAACTCGACGTCGACGCCCAGGGCGCGCTGCGCGAGCAGGCCCCGCGCTACGCCATCTACGTCTACGACCGGCTCAAGGTCGCGATGGACAACATCGCGGCCTGCGGCCGGAAGGTGCCCTCCTCGATCGAGAAGCGCTGGAAGTCGCTGGAGGGATTCATCTCCCACTCCACCCAGCCCAACGGCTTCATGGTGCCGATCGGCGACGGCGGCGCGGACGTGCGCCCGGTCGGGTACGACCACCCGAAGCAGACCGTGAAGGTGTTCGGCAACGGCTACGTCTACGGCCGCACCGCCTGGGGCAAGTCGGAGTCGGCGTTCTACTCCATCCGGTTCGGCCCCGGCATGAAGTACCACGGCCACGAGGACCACCTCGGCGTGACCTACTACGCCCAGGGCCGGGACGTCCTGGTCGACGCGGGCTTCCACTCCTACGAGAACAGCGCCTACCGCCGCTGGACGATGTCCCCCCAGGCGCACAACGTGCCGGTCGTGGCCGGGGCCGCGTTCCGCGGCGGGACCAGGAGTTCGCTGACCAGGTCCTCGATCAGGGACGATCGGCAGAGCTTCCAGCTGACGGACAGGGCGTACGGCGTGGCGCGGACCCGCTCGGTCCTGGTCAACCACGGCGAGGACGTGATGGCCGTGCTCGACACCGTGCCCCGCGGCTCGAAGGTCAGCACGATCTGGCACTTCGCCACGGACCTGTCCGCGACGTCGGGCGACGGCGGCAAGGTCGTGGTCAGGGACAAGTCCGGCTGGAAGGCCGCGCTGGTTCAGGTGGCGATGCCGTCCTGCGAGCCGGTCTCCTCGAAGGTCGTCCGCGGCGCCACGAACCCCTACCAGGGCTGGGTCTCCCCCGCCTACCTGAAGAAGCAGGCCGCCCCCGCGGTGGTCTCCGCCGCCACCGCGGGATCGGTGCTCACCGTGGTGGTGCCCGGCACCGACACGCCCTCGGTCTCCTGCTCCGGCGGCAAGGTCAGCGTGAAGACGTCCGAGGGCGTCGTCGGCTTCCGGGTGAAGGGCTCGTCCCTGCAATAGCGTGGCGGCCCGGACACGGAGGAGGGGGTACGGCGTGCGCGCCGTACCCCCTCTGCTGTTCCGCGACGGCGGCGGCTCAGCCGGCGTGGTGGCCCGCCTGGAGCAGCCCGTAGGTGACGGCCTGCTCCAGGGCCTGCCAGGAGGCCTCGATGATGTTCTCGTCGACGCCGACGGTCGCCCACTCGCCCGTCGCGTCGCTGGAGGTGATGAGCACGCGCGTGATCGCGTCGGTTCCGTGCGTGCCCTCCAGGATCCGCACCTTGAAGTCGATCAGCTCGACCTCGGCCAGCTCGGGGTAGAGCCGCTCCAGCGCCGCCCGCACCGCCTTGTCCAGGGCGTTGACCGGGCCGTTGCCCTCACCGGTGGCGACGATCCGCTCGCCCTTGGCGTGCAGCTTGACGGTGGCCTCGCTGACCAGCTCACCGCCCCGGGTCCGTTCGACGATCACCCGCCAGGACTCGACCTCGAAGTGCCGCCTCCGCTCGCCCGCCACGGTGTCGCGCAGCAGCAGCTCGAAGGAGGCGTCGGCGGCCTCGAAGGTGTAGCCGCGCGACTCCAGCTCCTTGACCCGTTCCACCAGCTCGCGGGAGGTCTCCGCGGACAGCTCGTAGCCCAGCTCGCGCCCCTTGAGCTCGACCGAGGCGCGCCCGGCCATGTCGGAGACCAGCATGCGCATGTCGTTGCCGACCATGGCCGGGTCGATGTGCTGGTAGAGGTTGGGGTCCACCTTGATGGCGCTGGCGTGCAGCCCCGCCTTGTGCGCGAAGGCGGAGACGCCGACGTAGGGGGCGTGGGAGTTCGGGGTGACGTTGGTGACCTCGGTGATCGCGTGCGCGATGCGGGTCATGTCGGCCAGCGCCTCCGGCGGGACCAGGTCGAACCCCCGCTTGAGCTGGAGGTTGGCCACGACCGTGAACAGGTTCGCGTTGCCGGAGCGCTCGCCGTACCCGTTGGCGCAGCCCTGCACGTGGGTGGCGCCCGCCCTGACCGCCGCCAGGGTGTTGGCCACCGCGCAGCCGGTGTCGTCGTGGCAGTGGATGCCGACACGGGCCCCGGTGCCGACCGCCTCGTGGACGACGTCGGCCAGTTCGTCGGGGAGCATCCCGCCGTTGGTGTCGCACAGCGCGATCACCGAGGCGCCCGCCTCCGCGGCGGTGCGCAGCACCTCCAGCGCGTACGCTGGATTGGACGTGTAGCCGTCGAAGAAGTGCTCGGCGTCGAGGAAGACTCGCTGCCCCTCCGCACGGAGGTGAGAGACCGTGTCGCGGATCATCGCGAGGTTCTCCTGGAGAGTCGTGCGGAGGGCCAGCTCCACGTGCCGGTCGTGACTCTTGGCGACAAGGGTCACGACCGGCGCGCCGGATTCGCGCAGTGCGGCCACCAGCGGGTCGTCGGCTGCCTTCACACCGGCCCGGCGGGTCGCGCCGAACGCGGCGAGCTGCGCGTGCTTCAGGTCGAGCTCTGTTCGAGCCCGCCGGAAGAACTCGGTGTCCTTGGGATTGGCCCCGGGCCAGCCTCCCTCGATGAACCCGACGCCCAGGCCGTCCAGGTGCCGCGCGATGGCCAGTTTGTCGGCCACCGTGAGGTTGAGGCCCTCCTGCTGGGCCCCGTCACGGAGTGTCGTGTCGTACACGTGGAAGCGGTCGTCGGTCATTGGTCTCTCCTTCGCGGTCCGATGGCTCGCCGCGCGCTCGTTTCGGCCTGAGAAACAAGAAAGACCCCTCACGGACGTGAGAGGTCTGCGCGCCGGCGGTGTCCCTTGTCAGCCGGCGCGCCTGCCGATAATGAGCAGACCGTAGAACATGATGCTCCGAAGTGTGCCACACGGCGACACCATCTGACACATCAGTCTCACGATCCGAGACGTACGGCGTGGCGCGGGCGGGCCGCCCGCGCCACGCCGTACCCCCCCGACGTCGGGAAACGGGATGCCCACCGGTGAGAATGGACAGTATGAAGGCGACTTATCTCGAACCGGCCGTCGGACAGTACCTGCTGGCGCACAGCACGCCGCCCGACGATCTGCTCGACGCCCTGACCATGGAGACCCGCGAGCTCACCGGCGACCACTCCGGCATGCAGATCACGCCCGACCAGGGCCGGTTCCTCACCATGATCGCCCAGACGGCCCGAGCGCGGACCATCGTGGAGATAGGCACCTTCACCGGATACTCCGCCATCTGCCTGGCCCGCGCCCTGTCTCCGCGCGGCAGGCTCCACTGCTTCGACATCAGCGAGGAGTGGACCTCGATCGCCCGGCGCTACTGGGAGGAGGCCGGGGTCGCCGACCGCATCGTGCTGCGGATCGGCCCGGCCGCCGAGCGCCTCAACGACCTGCCCCTCGTCCCCGCCGTCGACCTCGCCTTCATCGACGCGGACAAGGAGAACTACGGCCTCTACTACGAGATGCTCATGACCCACCTGGCCCCGGGCGGCCTGATGCTGGTCGACAACACCCTATGGAAGGGGAAGGTCGCCCACCCGTCCGAGCGCGACGAGACCACCAGGGCGATCCGCGAGTTCAACGACATGGTCGCCGCCGACCACCGGGTCACCTCGATCATGCTCCCCATCGCGGACGGGCTGACCATGATTCGAAAACACTGACGAGAAGTCCGCCGGACTCCCCGCGGGCGGAAGTCCTTCCGGTCACCTCACGTGGTGCGTCACGCCGTACGGCGGGCGAGGACGGCCGCTCCGGCAGGCCGGAGCGGGTCACTTCCCTGACGGCGCGGAGCGGGTCACCCGCCCGGGGAAACGCGGCGGGTCAGCAGAGCTTGTGGACCCAGCCGTGCGGGTCGGGGCGGGTGCCGTACTGGATGCCCGTCAGCTCCTCGCGGACGCGCCGGGTGACCGGGCCCTGGGTGCCGTCGCCGACCGTCCAGGCGCGGTCGGCGCCCTTGACCGCGCCGACCGGGGTGACGACCGCGGCGGTGCCGCAGGCGAAGACCTCGGTGAGCTCGCCGGACTCGCAGCCCGCCTGCCACTCCTCGATCGAGATGCGGCCCTCCTCGGCCTTGAGGCCCAGGTCGCCGGCGAGGGTGAGGATCGAGTCGCGGGTGATGCCGGGCAGCAGGGTGCCGGTGAGGGCGGGGGTGAGCAGGCGGTCGCCGAAGACGAAGAACAGGTTCATCCCGCCCATCTCCTCGACGTACCGGTGCTCGTGGGCGTCCAGCCAGACCACCTGGTCGCAGCCCTGCTCGACGGCCTGGCGCTGGGCCACGAAGGCCGCGGCGTAGTTGCCGCCGCACTTGGCGAAGCCGGTGCCGCCGGGGGCCGCCCGGGTGTACTCCGTGGAGAGCCAGACGGAGACCGCCTTGTCCCCGCCGAAGTAGGCGGCGGCCGGGGAGGCGATCACCATGTACTTGTAGGTCTTCGACGGGTAGTTGACGCCGAGCGCGGGCTGCGTCGCGATCATGAAGGGGCGCAGGTAGAGGCTGTGCCCCTCGGTCGCGGGCACCCACTCCCGGTCGGTCTGGACGAGCAGCTCCAGCGACTCGACGAACGTGTCCTCGGGCAGCCCGGGCATGGCCATGCGTGCCGCGGAGGTGTTGAAGCGGGCGGCGTTGGCGTACGGCCGGAACGACACGATCGCGCCGTTGCCCTGCCGGTAGGCCTTCAGGCCCTCGAACAGCTCCTGGGCGTAGTGGAAGACCGAGGTCGCCGGGTCGAGGCTGAGCGGGCCGTACGGCATGAGCCGGGCGTCGTGCCAGCCGCGGCCCTCGGTGTAGTCGATCGAGATCATGTGGTCGGTGAAGACCTGCCCGAACCCGGGGCTCGCCAGTACCTGCTCGCGCTCGGCCGAGGTGCGAGCGTGGTCGGAGAGCTGCACGTCGAAGCTGAGCTTCTGAGCAGTGGTCATGACGGAGATCCTTCTCTTCGTGGCGGGTCTACCCTTTAGTCCATTCTGCGATGGACCGGGTAACGGGAAACTACTGCATCGGCAGGGGTGCCCGGCAGAGGCATGAATGTGCCCCGATGCGCAACGACGCGCCCGGCGGCTCGCTGGGAGCCGCCGGGCGCGTCGTGATGTCGGGGAGTGGCGGCTCGTCAGCCGGCTACTCGGGCGGTGATGTCGTCGCCGATCTCGTGGGTGCTCCGGGCCGTCCAGTTGGTCTGCCGCTCCAGCAGGTCGTCGGCGACGGCCTGCTCGACCCGGGCCGCCTCCTCGCCCAGGCCCAGGTGGTCCAGGAGCATGGCGACCGACAGGATCGTGGCGGTGGGGTCGGCCTTGCCCTGGCCGGCGATGTCGGGGGCGCTGCCGTGGACCGGCTCGAACATGCTGGGCGCGGTGCGGTCGGGGTTGATGTTGCCGCTGGCGGCCCGGCCGATGCCGCCGGCGACGGCCGCGCCGATGTCGGTGATGATGTCGCCGAAGAGGTTGTCGGTGACGATCACGTCGAACCGCTCGGGCTGCGTGATGAAGAACATCGAGGCCGCGTCCACGTGGCAGTAGTCGGTCTGCACGCCGGGGTACTCCGGCGCGAGGCGGTCGACGGTGCGGGCCCACAGGTCGCCCGCGAAGGTCAGCACGTTGGTCTTGTGGACCAGCGTCAGCTTCCTGCGGGGACGGGCGAGCGCCTGCTCGAAGGCGTAGCGCACCACGCGCTCGACACCGAAGGCGGTGTTCAGCGACTCCTGGGTGGCCACCTCGTGCGGCGTGCCGCGGCGCAGCACGCCGCCGGCCCCGGCGTAGAGGCTCTCGGTGCCCTCGCGGACGACGATCATGTCGATGTCCTCGGGCCGGGACTTGGCCAGCGGGGTCTCCACACCGGGGAAGAGCTTGACCGGCCGGAGGTTCACGTAGTGGTCGAGCTCGAAGCGGAGCCTGAGCAGCAGGTCGCGCTCCAGCACACCCGGGGGCACGCTGGGGTCGCCGATCGCGCCGAGCAGGATGGCGTCGTATCCGCGCAGCTCGTCCAGGACGGCGTCGGGGAGGGTCTCGCCGGTGCGGTGGTACCGCTTGGCGCCGAGGTCGTAGGTGGTGGTCTCCAGCTTGGTGCCCACCGCGTCGAGGACCTTCAGTCCTTCGGTGACGACCTCGACCCCGATCCCGTCGCCGGGGATGACTGCCAGACGAATGTTGCGCGAATCCATGCGGGCACCCTACCGTCCCGTCTCGACTATCGGATAGCCATCTCAGATTATGGACATAACGCCCGGCCTAGCGGGTGGGCGCCCCGCCGTTGTCGCGGCGGTCCAGGGCGGTCTGCAGCGCGTCGGCGGCCTCGTCCTCGGCGTCTTCGGAACGGTTCCAGGGATACATGTCGTACATGGCGATCTCGTCTCGTGTCGCATGGGAGCAGGGGGAGATGGTCCGGATCTCCGGTCGCGGATCCGGACCGGGCCTGATGTCGCGGGCCCGGGTCACGGACCGGCGAGGAGGACTTACGGCCAGGACGCGCCACCGCACCGCGGCGGGCTCCCGGCCTGCCCTGTCAGGCCCCGCCGCGGCAGGTAATGAGTACGAGAACCTGGCGCATTTGTCCCAGGCTACCTGGTCATCGGGATATCGTCTCGCCCGCCGTACCGGTTTCCCACATGTTGAGACGGCCGCCGTCCCGCGGAGCGGGGCGGCGGCCGTACGAGAAGAGGAGGGCCCGAAAGAGGGCGGAGTTCCGCGGATCAGTCCGTCAGGTCCACCGAGCGGCCGCTCTCGGCGCCGATCTCGTTGACGATCTGCTCGACCACCTCGGCGGGGATGGCGCTGTCGACGGTCAGGGCGATGAGGGCCTTGCCGCCCTTGACGTCCCGGGACACCTGCATCGAGGCGATGTTGATGCCGTGGTCGCCGAGGATGCGGCCGACCACGCCGACCACGCCGGGCCGGTCGGAGTAGGCGAAGAACGACAGGTGGTCGGTCGGCTCGATCTCCATCTCGTAGCCGTTGACCTCGACGATCTTCGTGATCTGGCGCGGGCCGGACAGCGTGCCGGAGACCGAGACCGTACGGCCGTCGGCCAGCACACCGCGGACGGTGACGACGTTGCGCCAGTCGGGGCTCTCGGAGCTGGTGACCAGCTCCACGGTCACGCCGCGGTCCTTGGCCAGGAGCGGGGCGTTGACATAGGTGACGGAGTCCTCGACGACGTCGGTGAAGACGCCCTTGAGCGCGGCCAGCTCCAGCACCCGGACGTCCTCGGCGGCGATCTCGCCGCGGACCTCGACGTCGAGCTTGGTGGCGACCTCGCCCGCGAGGGCGGTGAACACCCGGCCGAGCTTCTCGGCCAGCGGCAGGCCCGGCTTGACGTCCTCGGCGACGGCGCCGCCCTGGACGTTGACCGCGTCCGGCACGAACTCCCCGGCCAGGGCGAGCTTCACGCTCCGCGCGACCTGGGTGCCGGCCTTCTCCTGGGCCTCGTGGGTGGAGGCGCCCAGGTGCGGGGTGACGACGACCTGGTCCAGCTCGAACAGCGGGCTGTCGGTGACGGGCTCCTTGGGGAACACGTCGATGCCGGCGCCGGCGACGCGGCCCTCCTTGATCGCGGAGTAGAGGGCGTTCTCGTCGATGATGCCGCCGCGCGCGACGTTGATCAGGCGGACCGACGGCTTGACGATCTGCAGTTCCCTCTCGCCGACGAGCCCGATGGTCTCCTTCGACTTGGGCAGGTGCACCGTGATGAAGTCGGCCTCGCGCAGGGCCTCCTCCAGCGACACCAGGCGCACGCCCATCTGCGCGGCGCGGGCCGGCTGCAGGTAGGGGTCGTAGGCGATCAGCTCGACGCCGAACGGCTGCAGGCGCTGGGCGACCAGCTGGCCGATCTTGCCGAGGCCGAGGATCGCGACGACCTTCTCGTCGAGCTCCACACCGGTGTACTTCGAGCGCTTCCACTCGCCGCCCTTGAGCGCGGCGTGCGCCTGGGCGACGTTGCGGGCGGAGGCGAGGATCAGCGCGACCGTGTGCTCGGCGGCGCTGGTGATGTTGGAGGTGGGCGCGTTGACGACCATGACGCCCGCCTTGGTGGCGGCCTCCACGTCCACGTTGTCCAGACCGACACCGGCGCGGGCGACGACGCGGAGCTTGGGCGCGTGGGCGATGGCCTCGGCGTCCACCTGGGTGGCGCTGCGCACGATGAGCGCGTCCACCTCGGCGAGGGCGGGCAGGAACTGGGCGCGGTCGGCGCCGTCGGTGTGGCGGACCTCGAAGTCCGCGCCCAGGACCGCGAGACCGGCCTCGGAGAGTTCCTCTGCGACCAGTACGACGGGCTTGTTCACTGGCGTTTCCTTATGAGACGGGAAGGGCTGCACGGACCTCACGCAGTCTATAGGCGCTTGTGAACGCGTTCACGAGTGTCCCGCGATCCGAGACGGCCGCGCTCGGTACCCTTCCCGCGCAATCTCATGCTTGGAACCTTGAAGTTGGTATTGCTTGCGATAAATCCTCGCGATTACCCTCATAAGCCGTGGTCCTCTACCTATCGTTCGTCATATGAGCATCGGGAACCGCGCTCTCGGCGAGACGCTCGCGCAGCACGGCGGTCCGTATCGGCTGCTGACGGCGCTTGCCGAGGGGGGACTCCTCGTCGCCGTCCGGCCGGACCGCTCCGTCGTCCTCGGTACGACGCAGGCCGGTGAGAGAGTGCTGCTCGGATACACCTCCGAGAGCACCTACGCGCGGCACGGCGGCAGCCACGCGCTGTCGGAGTGCGACGCCGACACCATCCTCGACATCCAGCGCGTCACCGGCGTGCGGGAGATCGTGATCGACGCCGCCGGGCCCACGGCGGCGGCCGTGCCGATCGAGGATCTCCAGCGTCATCTGATCTCGACCCGCAGCGGGCCGATGCCGGCGCTGTCGGGAACCGCCCCGACGGCCTACGCCACCGGGGCGATGGCGACGGTCTCGCGCACCTCGGCGATGAGCCAGACCGGCCCGATGGCGTCGAGCGGTCCGGCGGGCCCGCTGGCGCCGGCCGGCCCGGCGGACCGGGGCGGCCCGCCGCGCTCCCCCGGCCTGCCGGCCTCCGCCCAGCCGTGGATCCCCGCGCCGCGCCCCCACCTGTCGGGGCCGATGCAGATGGTCGACCCCGGCTACCGGCGGTGCACCCACCCGATCCTGCCCGCGTTGCGCGTGGCCATCGCCCAGCTGCTGTCGGACTTCCCGCTCATCCACCATGTGTGGATCTCCGAGGCCCGGACCGCCTCCGGCGCTCCGGGGATCATGCTGCACGTCAAGGTGCACATGTCGGCGGCCGAGGACGTGGTGCGGGACCTGCACCGCGGGGTGCGCGCCCGGCTGCCGCAGCTGGCGGCGAGCGGGGCGCCGATCCTCATGGCCCGGGTCGCCGACGCCCGCAGCGAGCAGCGCATGATCGAGCTGGGCGCCCACGTCGTCTGCGCGGACGTCAGGGACTGAACACCGGCGACGGAGACCGGGACCGGGCCGCTCCGGCGGCCCCCTCCGGTGACCCTCGGTCATCTCCGCCCCCGTTCTGGGTAATACGAGAGTCATCCGCACGCCGTTCACCCCTTTGACCGGCGTGCTTTCGGCGACCATGCCTGATGGGTCCGGCCGCCCCCCGGTGGTCCTCTCCGCCGCGGGGCCGACGACCTCTCCATCCCGGCTCACGGAGGCACAGGTGAAGACGACATGACCCGTACGGACCCGATCCACCAGCTGCGCTACGCCGTACGCCACCCCGAGCGCATCGTTCCCCACGTGCGGCGGCTGGCCCGCGACACCTGGCTGCGGCTGCGCACCAGCGACCACGTCAGCTACTACCGGGCCGTCATGAAGTACGACACGGCGCGCAGCCCCGAGGCGGCGGTCGGCAGCAAGTCGCACGACCGCTGGCTGGCCCTCGGCCAGATGCAGTTCGACTACCTCCGCCGGCACGGCCTGCGCCCCGACCACCGGATGCTGGAGATCGGCTGCGGCAACCTGCGCGCGGGGCGGCTGTTCATCGACTATCTGGACGGGGGCAACTACTACGGCCTGGACATCTCCCCCGACATCCTGATCGCCGCGCAGAAGACCCTCACCGAGTACGGCCTGCGCGACAAGCTGCCCCACCTGACCCCGGTCCGGGACCTGCGCTTCGCGTTCCTGCCGGACGCGTCCTTCGACGTGGTCCACGCGCACAGCGTGTTCTCCCACTCCCCGCTGCACGTGATCGAGGAGTGCTTCGCGCACGTGGGCCGCATCATGCGGCCGGGCGGCTGGTTCGACTTCACCTTCGACCGGACCGAGGGCCGCGAGCACCAGGTGCTGCGGGAGGACTTCTACTACCGCACCGAGACGCTGCTGGACCTGGCCGCCAAGCACGGCCTGGCGGCCAGGTTCATGGACGACTGGGAGAAGCTCCCGCACAAGCAGTCCAAGATCCGCATCACCCTCCCGTAGCCCCCGCAGGGCGTCACGGGAGGGCCGCCCGGTGGCACCGGGCGGCCCTCGGCGGCGGTTTCCGGTGGCGGTCAGGTCATCCGGCGGGTGAGCGTCACCCTCGTCCGGGCGAACAGCCCGGCCACCGCCGCGGCGAGCACCGGCAGGCCGATCACGATCACGGCGAGGAAGAGCCAGGGGAGCTCGACCGTCGGCTCCCCGTCGGGGAAGGGCGGCAGCCCGCCCCGCAGCAGCACGAAGGTGTGGCTGTACTCCTGGACGGTCATGTGCCAGGCCGCGCCGATGCCGGTCACCACCCCGGCCAGGGCGCCGACCAGCACGCCGAGACCGGCGATGAACCCGGCCTGCCCGGCCACGACCAGCCTGCGCGTGCCCGGCGGCGCGCCGACGGAGGCCATGGTCGCCAGGTCGGGCCGGAGGTCGGCCGCGGCCAGGCCGGTCGCGACGAACGTCCCGCCCAGCACCAGGACCAGCGCCGCGCCCAGCAGCACCCACATCTGGGGGGCGAGGTAGCCGTCGTCGAATCCCCGCTCGACATAGGTGCTGGTCTCCTTGTTGACCGCATCGACCTCCCGGTGGAACCGGCTCAGCTGATCGATGCCGATCCGGTGGGCGGCCGGGTCGACGTACAGGCTGCGGACCACAGCCGTCAGCCCGACCGTACGGAGAGCGGAGGCGGGCAGCACCGCGACGGCGTGGCGGGGATCCGCGGCCTCGGCGACCACCGCGGGGAAGGTCACCTCTTTGTGGTCCTCCCCGCGGTGCCGGGGGAACAGGGTCACCGCCAGCCGCCCGTCGCGCACCAGCGCCGGGTTGAACACCACGGCCTTGCCCGCGGCGAACGCCTCCGCCGCCACCGGGTCGGGCCTGCCCTGGATGAGGCGGAGCAGCCTGGAGTCCCCGATCGGCAGCGAATCGACGCCGGGCATGCCCGGGCCGCCGCCGCGGATACGCGTCCCCATGATCCGACCTCGGGCGTCCCTCCCCTCGGCGGCCTCGATCAGCGGCACCCCGGGCAGCCGTTCCCGGACGGCCTCCGTGACCTCGGCCCACTCACCGTCGTCGAGCTCCGAACCTGTGATCACCAGGGTCCCGGCCGGGACGGTCGTCTGGAAGGAGTCGCGGTTGTCGGCGAAGTTGCTGTTGATCGCGACCCCCGCGGCGGTGAAGGCGGCGGTCGCCGTCATGACCGCCGCGACGGCGGAGGCCGTGCGGGCGCGGTGGCGGGAGGCGTCGCGGGCCGCCAGGCGGAACGGGAGCGGCAGGCGGGCGGCGAGTCCCGCGGCGGCCCTGACCAGCCGCGGGGTCAGCGCGATCAGCCCGAGCTGGGAGAGCACCGCGGCGGCGGACACCCACACCACGTCGAGCCTGACGGCGAAGAACGTCGCTCCGACGCCCGCGGCGAGCAGGATCACGCCCAGCACGGGACGCCCGGCCCGGTCGCGCGCCTCGCCCCTGCGCCCGCCCAGCACCGCCGCCACGTCCTGCCGGCCCGCCTGTACGGCGGGCACCACGGCGGCGGCCAGCCCGCTGAGCAGGCCCAGCGAGGTCACCGCGGCGACCGGGACGACGGGGATGTCGAAGGGCCCGGCCCTGCCGACCAGCCGTCCCGCCTCGAACACGACCGCGAGGCCGGCGAGGCCGAGGCTGAGAACCAGGCCCAGCAGCGCCGCCCCGCCGCCGAGGACGAGGCCGTCGGCCAGGACGACCATGCGCAGGTGCCCCGGGGAGCCGTCCTGCGCGGCGATCAGCGCCAGCTCCCGCCTGCGGCGGCGGAGCCCGACCAGGAAGGCCGGACCGGCGAGGAGCACCACCTCCAGTACGATCATGACCCCGATGAGCACGACCGTCCCGATCCGGTCCACGTCGCTCTCGGCGGCGTAGGGCGCGGTGCTGGCGGGCGGGTCGGCGACGACCGCGCGGGAGAACGCGGTCAGCCCGGCCGCGTTCAGCCTCCGGACGACGTCCCACGTGACCGGCTGCGGGGTGTCGGCCAGCCAACCGGCCCGGATGGACCAGTCGGCCTCGTCGTCACGCCGGTCGGGGAACAGGGTGCCCGGGAGCCCCACCATCTCCCTGCCGTCGAGGTGATGGGGATGCCCGACCACGCCGACGACCCGCACCGGCCGGTCCTGCCGTGTCACCGTGAGCGTCCCGCCGATCCGGGCGCCCAGCTCCCGCATCCCGGGAGTGACCGCGACCTCCTGCGGTGAGGCGGGCAGCCGTCCCTCCACCAGGCGGTACATGCCCGCCGTCAGAGGGTCGCGCAGGTCCACCTCGTGGGCGGAGACGTGGTCGTAACCTCCCCCGTTGCGGACTTCGACGCTGCCCTGGCCGATCGGGACGAGCCGGGTCCCGGCCCCGAGGAGGGCCGCCACCTCGGCCGCCGTCCGCGACCGAGCCGGCCCGCCGGGCTCCGCCGGGGCGGCCCAGTCGCGGCCTTCCACGTCCTGGTACACCTCGCCCCGGGTGTAGGTCTCCCGGATCCGTGCGTCGGCCGTTCCGAGCTCCGCGGTGACCCCCTCGGTGGAGCTGATGCTCATGGTCTCCATCAGGATCAGGAACAGGGTGATGACGAGAACCGGCAGGCCGATCATGGTGATGATCAGGGCGCTGCGGCCCCTGGCCCGGCGGGCGTCGCGACGGGAGATCCGCAGGGCGGCGGAGAACGCGCTCATCGGGCCGTCTCCAGCGCCGCGTCGGTGGAGTCGGCGATCATGCCGTCCCGCAGGAAGACCACCCGGTCGGCCCAGGCCGCGTAGCGGGACTCGTGGGTGACCAGCAGCACCGCGGCCCCGGCGTCGCAGCGGGCGCGCAGCAGCTGGAGGACCTCGTCGCCGGTGGGGGTGTCCAGCGCTCCGGTGGGCTCGTCGGCCAGGAGGAGCCGCCGCTCACCGGCCAGCGCGCGGGCGATCGCGACCCGCTGGCGCTGGCCGCCGGAGAGCTCGTCGGGGAAGCGGTCGGGCTCGTCCAGGCCCACCTCGGCCAGGGCCGCGAGGGCCTCGCGCCGGGCCTGCTTGGCCCGCACCCCGTCCAGCTCGCGCGGGAGCATCACGTTCTCGGCGGCGGTCAGCGAGGGGATCAGGTTGAGGTCCTGGAAGACGTAGCCGACGTGCCGGCGGCGCAGGGCTGCGAGTTCCTTCGCCGTCAGGCTCGTCAGCGGCGTGCCCTCGACGGTCACGGCGCCCGAGGTGGGCCGGTCGAGGCCGCCGGCCAGGTTCAGCAGGGTGGACTTCCCCGACCCGGAGGACCCCATGACCGCGACCAGCTCTCCGGCCCCGACCTCCAGGTTCACCCCTCTCAGCGCGTGTACGGCCTGCGGGCCGTCGCCGTGGACGCGGGTCGCGTCCGCCAGCCGTACGACCGGATCGAAACTCATGCTTGTGTCTCCTGCGTCTGGGGGGAGGCCGTGAGCACGGCCTCGCAGTGGTCGAGCCAGCGCTGCTCGGCCTCGGCCTGGAAGATCATCGATTCGAGGACCAGGAGCTGGGCCGCCCCGGCGCCGTTCACCCGCTTGGCCCGGACGAGCTCCTGCAGCGTGCGCATGGTCGCGGTGCGCTGGGCCTGGATGACCGGGCGCACGTCGGCGCGTGCCGTGACCGCCATGGCGAGCTTGATCACCAGCTCGTCCCGGGGCCGGTCGGACTGGGTGACGGGGGTGCTGAGCCATCGCTCCAGTTCGGCCCGACCGGCCTCGGTGATCGAGTAGACGACCCGGCCCTGGTCGTCCTGCTCGCCGGGGGCCACCAGGCCGTCGCGTTCCAGGCGCGAGAGCGTCGTGTAGACCTGGCCGATGTTGAGCGGCCAGGTCGCCCCCGTGGACGCCTCGAACTCGGTGCGCAGCTGGTAGCCGTAGCGCGGCCCCATGCTCAGCAGGGCGAGCAGCCCTTGTCGGATCGCCATGAATACTGAGTATGCATACTGAGTATGGTCACGGCAAGCGGCGCGAGAGGATCCGCATATTCTGGACAGGCATCGCCGTTGGGACCGATACTCGGGGGATGAGCTCGATACAGCCCCCACCACGCGCGTCTGACGGGGACCGTGATCGTGCCATCAGCGAGCTCCGGGACCGCGCGGTCGAGGGACGGCTCTCTCACGACACGTTCCTCGGACGCGTCGACATGGCGCTGCGCGCACGCAACCGGGGCGAACTGGATGAGCTGGTCGCCGACCTCCCGCAACGCGGGCGGTTCCGCCGGCTGGTGACCGAGGTCGTCTCCTCCGTCTCCGACTTCACCACGCGCGTGGAGTCCGCCTGGCGCCGTCCCCGGCTGCCCAAGCTGGCGCTGCCCGGTGACGCCCGGACCCGCTACGTGGTGGGCCGCGGCTCGGCCTGCGACCTGGTCCTGGCCGACCTGACCGTCTCCCGGGTGCACGCCGAGCTCCGCCGCGACGACGAGGGCTGGCTCCTCGTCGACCTCGGCTCGCTCAACGGCACCCGGCTCAACGACTGGCGCCTGGTCGGGCCGGCGAAGGTCCGTCCGGGCGACGTGATCTCGTTCGGCGACTGCGCGTTCGTGGTGATCACGCCTCAGGCGGCCTGAGCGTCCTTCCCGGCCTGCTCGATCTCCGCGGCGGTGAGGGTGTAGCGCCTGGTCAGCACGATGGCGACCACCATGACCAGGGCGGGGATCAGCGTTCCGCCGTACAGTACGGCCTGCGTCGCCGACTCAGGCTGCTCCACCGGCGTCTTCGGGTCCGACTCCACGAACCCGGCCACCCCCAGCAGCCAGCCGAACACCAGCGCGCCGAAGGCGAAGACCACGGTCTCGGCGGCCGTCCAGAGCCCGGTGAACACCCCGGCCCGGCGCTTCCCGGTGACCGCCGCGTCGTAGACGATCACGTCGGACAACATCGAGAACTGCAGCAGCTGCAGCCCGGCGTAACCGATGCCCACCAACAGCACGGCCCCGTGCGCGTAGACCGCGCCGAACTGGCCCGACAGGGCCATCGCGACCGTGCCCGCGAAGAACAGCGACGAGCCCAGGATCATCGCCCCGCGCTTGTCGTAGCGCCGCGACAGGCGTATCCACACCGGCATGGTGACCAGCAGCGGCCCGACGATGCACAGGAAGAGCGTGGTGGTGGCGCCGGGGTCGCGCAGGGTGTAGGTGGCGAAGTACGGCGCGCCGGCCAGCAGCATGCCCGCCGAGAACATCTGGGCGCAGCTCAGGCCGAGCAGGATCATGAACGGCCGACTCGTGCGGGCCGCGGCGAACTGGGCCCGGATCGACGGCTCGGCCTCGGCCCGGGCGACCACCGGGGCCTTGGCCGTACCGAGGAAGGAGGCCAGCATCGACGCCAGCAGCACCGCCCCGATGATCAGGCCCATCAGCCGGTATCCGGCGACGTCCCCGCCCGCGATCGCGGGGGCGACGGCCCCGGAGACCAGGATCGCGAGGCCGACGAAGACCATCTTCCACTGCAGGATCGAGGAGCGCTCGTGGTAGTCCTCGGTCATCTCCGCGGGCATCGCCTTGTAGGGGACCTCGTAGAAGGCGTAGGCCGTCGCGGTGAGGAAGTAGCAGACGGCGACGTAGACCGCGGCGGGCACGCCGGTGAGCGGCGGCCCCGCGAACGTCGCGGCGAACGTCACCGGCAGGAAGAGCGCGCCGGCCAGCATCCACGGGCGGCGCGCACCGAAGCGGGAGACGGTGCGGTCGGAGCGCTGGCCGACCCAGGGGTTGATGACGACGTCCCAGATCTTTGGGAGGAAGGCGACGAGACCGGCGATCCACGCGGGGACGGCCAGGATGTTCGTCATGTAGAACAACAGCAACAATCCCGGGACCGTGGAGAAGGTCGCGGTGCAGACGGAGCCGACCCCGTAACCGATGCGGACCGTGCGCGGCACGGTGACGGCGGCGGAGGCGGGACCGGGAACAGGACCGGGAACAGGACCGGGGGCGGGGCTGGGAACGGGGCCGGGGGTGGACGCCGGTGTGACCATTCGCACATTGAACCCCACCGAACAACCGTCCGGTAGGTCCTGTCAGAACCAAATCTCCTCTTGTCAATCCGCCCGTCGTTACGGACGATCACCGCATACGCCCGCTGCCTTGACTGCGGAGATTGACTGCACGGAAGAGGCAGCAGTGTCCCTGGAGCAGCCATGCGACCATCACGACGCCCCTCACAGCCTCCGTCCCCGCGTCCCGCACAATCTCCGTCCCCGCGCCCGTCACGGCGGGCCGCCGTCTGTCTCACCCTCCTGCTGCTGGCGGGCCTCACCTGGTCCTCGCACGGCGCGGCCCCGGCCGCCGCGTTCGAGCCCGCCCCCGGCGTCGCCGATCTCGTCGAGGACATCGACCAGATCCTGGAGGACTCCCGGCTCACTCCCGCCCGCGCCGGGGTGGTGGTGCACAGCGCCGCCTCGGGCGAGGAACTCTACGCCCGGGACCGCGGGAAGATCCTGACCCCCGCGTCCAACGCCAAGCTGGTCACCTCGGCCGCCGCCACGGAGATCCTCGGCTCCGGCTTCCGCTTCACCACGAGCGTGCTCTCCACCGGCCGCCGCACCGGCTCCACCCTCACCGGCGACCTCTACCTGAAGGGCACCGGCGACCCGACCGTGCTCGCCTCCGACTACGACGCCCTGGCCGCTCGCGTGGCCGCGGCCGGGATCAGGCGGGTCACCGGCAGGCTGGTCGCCGACGACACCTGGTTCGACGCGGTACGGCTCGGCACGGACTGGTCATGGGACGACGAGCCCTACTACTACGCCGGGCAGATCTCGGCGCTGACCGCCTCCCCGGACACCGACTACGACGCCGGGTCGGTCATCGTCTCGGTGGCCCCCGGACCGGCCGCCGGGCGACCGGCCAAGGTCTCCACCACCCCGGAGACCGGCTACCTGAAGATCGACAATCGCGCCGTCACCGGGGCCGAGACCGACGTCCTCGTCGAGCGGCAGCACGGCACCAACACCGTCCTGATCACCGGGACCGTGGCGGACCCCTACGACGAGTGGGTCACCGTGAACGACCCCACCGGGTACGCGGCGTCCCTCTTCCGCGCGGCCCTGGACAGGCACGGGGTGCGGGTGCCCGGCCGTACGGCGCGCGGCGCCACCCCGTCCGGGGCGGCGACCGTGGCCGAGCGCCGGTCGATGCCGCTGAGCGAGCTGCTCGTGCCGTTCATGAAGCTCAGCAACAACATGCACGCCGAGATCCTCACCAAGTCGATCGGGCGCGAGGTCTCCGGCGCCGGGACGTGGAGCGCCGGGCTGGCCGCGATCACCTCCTTCGCTCAGGCCAACGGCATGCCCACGCTGCGCATGCGGGACGGCTCCGGCCTGTCCCGGGTGGACGGCCTGACACCGGGCGGGGTCGCCGGGCTGCTGCTGGCGCTGCGCGGCAAGCCCTGGTTCGACACCTGGTACGGCTCGCTGCCGGTGGCGGGCGAGGCGGACCGGATGGTCGGCGGGACGCTGCGCAGCCGGATGCGCGGCACCCCGGCGGCCGGGAACGTCCGCGCCAAGACCGGTTCGCTGACCGGGGTGACGTCCCTGTCCGGTTACGTGACGGGAGCCGACGGCGAACCGCTGGTCTTCTCGATCATGATCAACCAGTACCTGTCCGCCTCACCCAAGGACATCGAGGACAAGATCGCCATCCGGCTCGCCCGGTTCAGCCGGACCGCTCCGGCCTCGATTCCGGCCGTCCCGGCCCCTCGGACGACTTCGACCGTTCCAGAGCTCGAATGCTCCTGGTCAAAGCCCGGGCGGTGCTGACCCCAGACGCCTCAACGATCACTCAGGTTTACTCGGTTGCCTTATAAATTCCTTAAATTTCGTGACAAGGAGGATCTACCCCCACCAGAATGCGGGTTCCATCCAGCGTCTAATCCTCTGGAGGAACCGATATGCGCAGACCGCTCGGAGCACTCGTGTGCGTCGGGAGTCTGGCGGCACTGAGCACCCCGGTCGCCGCGGCCCACGCCGCGGCGGCCCCTCAGGACACCTGCCGCGTCCAGGTGTCCGCCCCCACCGTCACCGCCGGGAAGATCCAGGTCATCGGGTCCCGGGCCGGATGTGACGACACAGCAGTGCTCCGCATCCGGATCAAGCAGGCCAAGCGCGGCCCCGACCGCACCGTCAAAAGCGGCGCCCGGCGCGGGGGCGACGTGCAGCTCACCCTCAACGCGCGGTGCAGCACCACCCCCCGCACCTACTACGCCGTCGTGACGGACTACCGGGGTCACACGGCCGTCTCCCCCGCGGCCAGGCTGAGCTGCGCCCCCACGACCCCGGCGCCCACCCCCACGCCGTCCCCCACCGCCTCTCCCACGGCGACCCCGACGGTCAAGCCCACGGCGACTCCCACGACCCCCGCGCCGAACCCCACCGGCGGCACGGTCGGCACGGCCGAGGAGAACGAGGTCGTGCGCCTGACGAACATCGAGCGCCAGAAGGGCGGCTGCGGTCCGCTCAAGCACGACCCGCAGCTCAACAAGGCCGCGCACGACCACTCGGCCACCCAGGCCGCCCGCAACCAGATGACGCACCAGTTCCCGGGCGGTCCCGACTTCGTGCAGCGCATCCGGAACGCGGGCTTCACCGGCGGATCGGCGTTCGCGGAGAACGTCGCCTGGAACCAGCGGACCCCGGACGCCGTGGTCGCCGCCTGGATGAAGAGCCCCGGCCACCGGGCCAACATCATGAACTGCAAGTACAACCTCATCGGCGCGGGCATGGTCAAGAACACCAAGGGTGAACCGTACTGGACCCAGGTCTTCGTCGCCCGCTAGAAGCCCCGGGGACGGCGTGAGCACCCCCCTGCCTCCGCCTGAGCGCCGTCCCCGGTGAACCTCCCGCCGCCGTGCCCCTGTCCGGGGGAGCCCGGCGGGCGGGGAGGGTCTCCCGGATGCGGGAGGAAGCAAGACGTCCCCGCGACGGACGGATCGTCGCGGGGGCGTCTTTCACGTGCCCGGCCTGCCCGCACACGATCCCGCGGAGGAGAGGGCCGATTCTCCGCCTGACGCAGATTTTCCCCTGGCCAGAGGCACCAAGAGAATATTTCGCGAAGTTCATCTCCATGAACCACAAATCTTGTCTTCCATGACATAGGCCCCCTATGTAACATGGTCCCCGCTTTCCCGTTGATCTCCGGAAAGCGGACGACCGCCAGAGGATCCCCAGGGCCGCGACCGGCTCCCGTGCCGGGCCCCCGCCCGGCGCCTCCTGGCGGCTCTCCCCGCGTGTCCCGCACGGCACGCCCCGTACGACCGGCCGAGTGACACCGCACAGGCATGCTCGCCGGGCCTCTTTCATCCCCCGGAGGAACATTGAGACTGCGGTCTCTGCTTGCGAGCGCAGCCATGCTCGCCGCCACCGCCACCGCCACCGCCACGGCCCTGGCCGTCCCCGCCACCGCCTCCGCCCAGGCCGCGCCCCCCGCCACCGGCGCCCCCGTCGTCGACCCGGCGCTCAAGGCCGAGGTCCAGCAGGGTGAGACCGTCCGCGCCATCGTCGAGGTGGACCGCGGGCAGAAGGTCGCGCCCGTCGCCAAGAACGCCGAGGCGCTGTCCACGACCACCGACGTGCCGGAGCAGCCGCCCGCCCGCGACTTCTTCGTCATGGAGGTCGACAAGGCGACGCTGACCAAGCTCGACGACGACAAGCGCATCGAGTCGATCTACGAGGACCGGCTCAGCCGCCCCACCCTGGGGACCAGCCTCAAGGTCATCGGCGCCGACAAGGCCCACGCGTCCGGCCGCACCGGCGCCGGCTGGGACATCGCGATCCTGGACACCGGCATCGACCGCGACCATCTGTTCTTCGCCGGCCGCATCGTCGCCGAGGCGTGCTTCTCCACCACCGACAGCCGCCAGGGATCGGCGTCCCTGTGCCCCAACGGCGAGAACTCCCAGATCGGCACGGGCGCCGCCGACGCCGAGACGGCCAAGTGCGGCGGCAACGGGAGCCTGTGCACGCACGGCACCCACGTGGCCGGCATCACCTCCGGCAAGAAGACCGCCGACACCGCCGTCAACGGTGTCGCCCCCGACTCGGGCATCATCGCCATCCAGGTGTTCACCCGCTTCGACAGCGCCGACGCCTGCGGCGGCAAGGCCCCGTGCGTCATGTCGTACACCTCCGACCAGAAGCGTGCGCTCGCGCACGTCGCGGAGCTGAGCAAGACCCGTAAGATCGCCGCGGCCAACATGAGCCTCGGCGGCGGCCAGTTCGCCGCCGCCTGCGACGCCAACCCCTCGGGCAACGGCGTCAAGTCCGAGATCGACGCGCTGCTGAGCCGCGGCGTCGCCACCGTGATCGCGGCCGGCAACTCCGGGTACGGCGCCGCCGTCAGCTCCCCCGGATGCATCTCCAGCGCCGTGACGGTGGGCGCCACCGACAACAACGACGCGATCGCGACGTTCTCCAACCGGGGCACGCTGCTCGACGTCTTCGCCCCGGGCGTGCAGATCCTGTCCAGCGTCCCGAACAACACCTGGGCCCGCTACAGCGGCACCTCCATGGCCGCCCCGCACGTGGCCGGCGCCTTCGCGGTGATGCGGCAGGCCACGCCGGACGCGACCGTGGCGGAGATCCTGGCGAAGTTCCGGAGCACCGGCAAGGCCGTCACCTACGGCAGCGGCGGAAGCAGCGTCACCACGCCGCGGATGAACCTCCTCGCGGCCCTGCCCGCGCCGGGCCCGACGCCCACGCCGACCCCCACCCCCACGCCCACCGCCACGCCGAGCCCGACGCCCACCGCCACGGCGAGCCCGGCCCCGACCGGCACGGCGACCCCCGCCCCCACGCCCACCGGCACGGCGACTCCGGCCCCCACGCCCAGCACGCCGGGACAGCGTCCCGCCGAGCAGCGGGTCGTCGACCTCGTCAACCGGGCCCGCGCGGACTACGGCTGCGCCCCGGTCGCCTTCGACGCCAAGCTGTACGCCGCGGCCATGGGCCACTCCACCGACATGGCCGAGAACGGCTACTTCAGCCACACCTCGCGGGACGGCCGCACCCCCGGCGACCGTATCCGTGAGGCAGGTTTCTCCCCGCTGCGCGCCTGGGCCGAGAACATCGCCAAGGGCCAGCGCAGCGCGGAGTCCGTCCACAGCGCATGGATGAAGAGCCGCGGCCACCGGGCGAACATCCTGAACTGCAAGCTCACCCACATCGCCGTGGCCTACGCCAAGAACGCCGCCGGCGTCCCGCACTGGACCCAGGTGTTCGCCCGCCGGTGACGGCCCGCGGGTCCACATCCGCGATTGAAGAACGGCACCGCTGAGAACGACGCTGAAAACGACACGGCGCCGCCCGGGAACCCCGGGCGGCGCCGTACCGTGCGCGGACGCTCAGCCGTATCGTGCGCGGACGCCTACTTCAGCCAGCTCATCATCGGGCGGAGCTTGGCGCCGGTCTTCTCGATCGGGTGCTCGGCCAGCTCCTCGCGGTAGGCGGTGAACTTCTTCTGGCCGCCGTCGAACTCCTCGACGAGCTCCTTGGCGAACTCGCCGGACTGGATCTCGGCGAGGATGCGCTTCATCTCCTTCTTGGTCTCCTCGGTCACCACGCGCGGGCCGCGGGAGTAGCCGCCGTACTCGGCGGTGTCGGAGACCGACCAGTACATCTTGTGGATGCCGCCCTCGTACATGAGGTCGACGATCAGCTTCATCTCGTGCAGGCACTCGAAGTAGGCCACCTCGGGCTGGTAGCCGGCCTCGATCAGGGTCTCGAACCCGGCCTTGATCAGCTCGGACACGCCGCCGCAGAGCACGGCCTGCTCGCCGAAGAGGTCGGTCTCGGTCTCCTCGGTGAAGGTGGTCTTCAGCGCGCCGGCGCGGGTGCCGCCGATGCCCTTGGCGTAGGACAGCACCAGCGGCCAGGCGTTGCCGGTGGCGTCCTTCTCCACCGCGACCAGGCAGGGCACGCCGCGGCCCGCGCTGTACTGGCGGCGGACGAGGTGACCCGGGCCCTTGGGGGCGACCATGGCGACGTCGACGCCCTCGGGGGCCTCGATGAGGCCGTAGCGGATGTTCAGGCCGTGGCCGAAGAAGAGCGCGTCGCCCTCCTGCAGGTTCGGCAGGATGTCCTGGGTGTAGAGGTGACGCTGGATGTGGTCCGGCGCCAGGATCATGATCAGGTCCGCCTCGGCGGCCGCCTCGGCCGGGGTGAGCACGCGCAGGCCGTCGGCCTCGGCCTTCTCCCGGCTCTTGGAGCCCTCGGGCAGGCCGACCCGGACGTCCACGCCGGAGTCGCGCAGGGACAGGGCGTGGGCGTGACCCTGGCTGCCGTACCCGATGACGGCCACGACCCGGCCCTGGATGATCGACAGGTCTGCCTGGTCGTCGTAGAAGATCTCAGTCACTTGCTCAAACCTTTCAGGGTTTCGTACGGCTCCGCGGTCCGGTTAAGCGGTCCGGTCCAGGGCCCGGAGGGAGCGGTCGGTGATGGAACGGGCGCCGCGACCGATGGCCACCATGCCCGACTGGACGAGCTCCTTGATACCGAACGGCTCCAGGAGCTTGACGAACGCCTCCAGCTTGTCCGGCGTGCCGGTGACCTCGATGGTCACCGCGTCGGAGGCGACGTCGACGCAGCGCGCGCGGAACAGGTTGACCAGCTCCAGCACGTTCGAACGGGTCTCCGCGTCGGCCCGCACCTTGATCAGCATGAGCTCGCGCAGAACCGACTGGGCCGGATCGAGCTCCACGATCTTCAGTACGTTGATCAGCTTGTTGAGCTGCTTGGTGACCTGCTCCAGCGGCAGGTCCTCGACGTTGACCACGATGGTCATCCGCGAGATGTCGGCGTGCTCGGTGGGCCCGACGGCCAGCGAGTCGATGTTGAACCCGCGGCGGCTGAACAGCGCCGCGACGCGCGCGAGCACGCCGGGCTTGTTCTCCACCAGAACCGAGAGCGTGTGCCTGCTCATTGGGCCCTACTCCTCGCTGTCCCAGACCGGCGCCATGTCGCGCGCGTACTTGATGTCGTCGTTGCTGGTCCCGGCCGCCACCATCGGCCAGACCATCGCGTCCTGGTGGACGACGAAGTCGATCACGACCGGGACGTCGTTGATCTCCATCGCCTTCTTGATGGTCGCGTCCACGTCCTCCGGCCGCTCGCAGCGCAGGCCCACACAACCGTACGCCTCGGCGAGCTTCACGAAGTCGGGAATCCGGCGGACCGTCTGCAGGTCGGTGTTGGAGTAGCGCTCGTTGTAGAAGAGCGTCTGCCACTGGCGGACCATGCCGAGGTTGCCGTTGTTGATGACCGCGACCTTGATCGGCACACCCTCCAGGGCGCAGGTGGCCAGTTCCTGGTTGGTCATCTGGAAGCAGCCGTCACCGTCGATCGCCCAGACCACGGCGTCGGGGCGGCCCATCTTCGCGCCCATCGCGGCCGGGACCGCGAAGCCCATCGTGCCGGCGCCGCCGGAGTTGATGAACGTGCCGGGCTTCTCGTAGCCGATGAACTGGGCGGCCCACATCTGGTGCTGGCCGACGCCCGCCGTGTAGAGCGCGTCGGGACCGACGATCGCGCCCAGCCGCTCCATGACGTACTGCGGGGCGAGGGAGCCGTCCTCGAATTCGTCGTAGCCCAGCGGGTACGTCGCCTTGTAACCGCTGAGCAGGTTCCACCACTCGGCGTAGTCGCCCTTGCGCTCCTCGGCGCGGACCGCGGCGACCAGCTCGGCGATGACCTCCTTGCAGTCGCCCACGATCGGCACGTCCGCGTGCCGGTTCTTGGAGATCTCCGCCGGGTCGATGTCGGCGTGGACCACCTTGGCGAACGGCGCGAAGCTGGACAGCTCCCCGGTGACGCGGTCGTCGAAGCGCACGCCCAGGCCGATGATCAGGTCGGACTTCTGCAGCGCACCCACCGCCGAGACCGAGCCGTGCATGCCCGGCATGCCCATGTGCTGGGGGTGGCTGTCGGGGAAGGTGCCCCGGGCCATCAGCGTGGTGACCACCGGGATGCCGGTCAGCTCGGCGAACTCCAGCAGCTGCGGCGCGGCACCCGCCTTGTGCACGCCGCCGCCGACGTACAGCACCGGCCGCTTCGACTCCACGATCAGCTTGGCCGCCTCCCGGATCTGCTTGGAGTGCGGCCGGGTCACCGGGCGGTAGCCGGGCAGCTGCATCGCCGGCGGCCAGTTCGGGAAGGTCGTCGTGGCCTGGAGCGCGTCCTTGGAGATGTCCACCAGGACCGGTCCCGGCCGCCCGGTCGAGGCGATGTGGAACGCCTCCAGGATCGTCCGCGGGATGTCGTCGGCGTGGGTGATCAGGAAGTTGTGCTTGGTGATCGGCATGGTGATGCCGGAGATGTCGGCTTCCTGGAACGCGTCGGTGCCGATCGCGCCGCTGGCGACCTGCCCGGTGATCGCGACGAGGGGGACCGAGTCCATGTAGGCGTCGGCGATCGGGGTGACCAGGTTGGTCGCGCCCGGACCGCTGGTGGCCATGCAGACCCCGACCTTGCCGGTGGCCTGCGCGTAGCCCTGGGCCGCGTGGCCGGCGCCCTGCTCGTGCCGTACAAGCACGTGCCGGACCTTGACCGAGTCGTAGAGGGGATCGTAGGCGGGGAGGATGGCGCCGCCCGGAATCCCGAACACGGTGTCGACCCCGACGTGCTCCAGCGCCCTCACCAGGGCCTGGGCTCCTGTCATCTGTTCGGTCATCGGCTCGTTCCTTGCGTGGCTGAGCGGAGATGCTGGCATAAAAAAGGCCCCATCCCACCGATGCGGCGGGGCTGGGGCGGCGCGCAGGTCGGAGTGCTTCGCTATCGGCCTGCGCGCCGGCGAAGTACTACCTCGATCCCACGGTGATGCATGGGTCCACCATGGCCGACGGAACGCGTCGCCGTCAAATCCATGGGACGCATGTCTCACTTTCCGAGATGACCGGCGGAGGGAAAGCGCCGGTCAGACGGTTTCCTGCAGGGTCGACAGACCGGCGGGCATCAACGAGTCGACCCCGCGCGGGCCCATCGGCCGCGCCACCAGGTAGCCCTGGCCGCGGGTGCAGCCCATCTCGCGCAGCGCCTCCAGCTGCTCGGGCCGCTCGATGCCCTCGGCGACCACGATCAGCCCGAGATCGCGGCCGAGCCGGACGATCGTGCGGGTCAGCAGGGACAGCGTCTCGTCGCGGCCGAGCCCCGACACGAACGACGGGTCAATCTTGATCATGTCCACCGGGAGCTGCCGCAGGAACGCCAGCGAGGCGTAACCGGTGCCGAAGTCGTCGATGGCCAGCCGTATCCCGAGCCCGCGCAGCTCCGAGAGCCGGGTGACGACCTCCTCGGCGTCCTCGACCAGCATCTCCTCGATCACCTCGAGCGTCAGCGCGCTGGGCGGCAGCCCGCTCTCGGTCAGCGCCGACTCGACGGTCTCCACGAAGCGCGGCGCGGTGATCTGCCGGGCCGACAGGTTGAGCGAGAGCCCGATCTCCCACGAGGAGGCCCGCCATGCGGCCACCTCCCGGCACGCCTCGCGCAGGATCCACTCGCTGAGCGGCACGATCAGGCCGGTGTCCTCGGCCGGGCCGAGGAACTGCTCGGGCGGCACGGACGCGCCGTCCTTCCACCAGCGCACCAGCGCCTCCACCGCGGTGACCCGCGAGGTGGCCAGGTCCACCACCGGCTGGTACTCGATCGCGAACTGGTTCTCCAGCAGCGCCCGCTGCAGATCCGCGGCCAGCTCCAGACGCCGGACCACGTCGGCGTGCATGTGCGCGGCGAACACCTCGACCCGGCGCCCGCCCAGCTCCTTGGCCCGCGCCATCGCCACGTCGGCGTTGCGGATCAGGTCGGCCGAGGACACCTCGTCGTCGGCGAAGGCCACCCCGACGCTCGCGGTCAGCGCGATGTCCCGGTCGGCCACCCGGAACGGCTCGGAGGAGACCGTGTGGATCAGCAGCTCGGCCAGGTCCACCGCCGTCTGGGCGTCCGCTCCGGCCTCCAGCAGCACCGCGAACTCGTCGCCGCCCCAGCGCGCCAGGGTGTCGTCGGCCCGTACGGCCGCACGCAGCCTCCGGGCCGCCTGGCCGAGCAGGTAGTCACCGCTCGCGTGCCCGACCGAGTCGTTGACCGAGGTGAACCCGTCGAGGTCCAGGAAGATCACCGCGACCCGGCTCTCCCCGGGCCGGGCCAGCACCTCACGGGTGCGCTCCTCGAAGTAGGCCCGGTTGGGCAGGCCGGTCACGCCGTCGTGGAAGGTCAGGTGGGTGACCTGGTTGCGCAGCGCCTCCTCGTCGCTGACGTCCCGGGTCGTCACCAGCAGCAGGTCCTCGCCCCGGACGTGCCGGGTCGCCACCGACTCGGTCGGCCGCCAGGTGCCGTCGGCCGCGCGGATCCGGCAGGCGATCATGCAGGCGCCGGTGCCCTCCGCGGGCTCCTCCTCCGGCCCCATCGCGCGCAGCGCCTGCCGGATCCCGGGCACGTCCTCCGGATGGATGTAGTCGAAGATCGAACCGTCGACCAGCTCGTCGGGGCGGTAGCCGTACGTGGTCTCGACGCCCTCGCCGATCTGGCGCACCACGCCGTCGTAGTCGCACAGCAGGACCACGTCGCCCGTGCTCTCGGCCAGGTCGTGCAACTGCCGCTCGGCGAGGTCCATCAGGCGCCGCATGCGGCCGGCCTCCATCAGCACCGTGAACAGCCGCACCACCAGGACGGCCACGACCGAGGCCGACGCGGCGGCCAGCACCCCGACCGGCCCCTCCACCCCACCGCGGGCCGCCCGCACCAGCACGACGACGGTGGCCACGGCGACCAGGGCCAGCGGCGCCGCCGTGATCAGCGCGGAGGCGGGCTCCCGGACGGACGGCTCGTGCCCGCCGTCCGGCTCGCCCGCCCTGTCGACCGGGCGCGCCGTACGGCCGCTCCAGGGGACCGCCGCCAGCAGCAGGAACGCCGCCGGCGCCGGCCAGGCCCCGGCGGACGGCGGGGCGTCCCCGACCAGCCTGGCCATCGCGGTGACCATCTCGCCCACGGCGATGGCGGCCAGCACGGCGAGCGCGGCCAGCCCCACCGGCCACGCCGACCGCCGGATCGGCACCACGGACGGGGCCGCCACGCACGTGAGGACCAGGCAGAGCAGCGGGGCGGCGAAGGCGACCGCGAAATCGCCCGCGTCACCGGCCTCCCGGTAGAGGGGACCCAGCGCGAGCACCCAGGCGATCACGAACAGGGAAGCCGTGCACACGTAGGCGTCAGCGAGGTCGCGCAGGAACGCCTGCCCGCGCGCGGGCCGCGCGGCGCACAGGATCGCGCCCACGGTGAGCATCGCCGTACCGGCCAGGAGCACCAGGTCGGCGAAGTTCACCGCGAACGGGGTGCCGTCGGCGAACGGCCGGGCACCGGTCCCGGCCAGCCAGGTCAGCGAACCCGCCGCCAGCCAGCGCCAGGCCAGCGCCTTGCGGCGGTCGGCCGCCCGCGAGGCGGCGACGAGCAGGGACGCCGCCGCGATCGCGCCCGCCACGACACCGACCACGGTCCCGGCCACGGCCGGGGCACCACCGGCGGGGGCCCCGACAAACCCCGCCGCGCCGATCCCGGCGGCGGTCAGCGGTACCCGGGGGTCACGCCAACGGATCATGTCGTCTGCCCATCCAGTGTTCCGGTCCGTCCCGCTCCCGCGGTGCTCTCGTATCACCGCGGTCACGATGCTGTCACGGGACGCGGCTCAACTGCCGCACCCCGGGGAGCACACGGCCAGTGTGGGCTCTCCGCACAGCGTGGTGGGTGACAACGCGGCAGTCGTCACCGTTCTGATAACCATCCAAGCGATCGGGATCGCAGGAGGCCAACGATACGCACCGAAGGTCACGGAGCAGCCACGGTCCGGATTCCTTTCCCGGTCGGCTTGCTGAGTCAATATGACCCTGTAATCACGTTTTTCAGGGGTTCACCTGCGAGATAACGCAGCAGCTGGGACCGGAGCAGCCGCAGCGCGCGCCGGCCCGAGGCCGGGGTGCTGCCCGCGACGTGCGGGGTGATGAACACCCCCGGAGCCGTCCACAGCGGGTGGTCCCGGGGCAGCGGCTCCGGATCGGTCACGTCGAGCGCCGCCGTCAGCCGGCCCTTCTCCAGCTCGGCCAGGAGCGCGCCGGTGTCCACCACCCCGCCCCGCGCGGCGTTCACCAGCAGCGCGCCGTCCTTCATCGCGGCCAGGAAGTCCGCGTCGGCCAGGCCGGCCGTGTCAGGTGTCGCCGGGACCAGCAGCACCACCACGTCCGCCCGGGGCAGCAGCTCCGGCAGCTCGTCCTGGCCGTGCACGTCCCCCCGCGCGGTCCTGGCCACCCGGATGATCTCCACCTCGAACCCGGACAGCCGCCGCTCCAGCGCCTCGCCGATCGAGCCGTACCCCACGATCATCACGGTCGAGTCGGCCAGCACCCCGGTGTGGTGGTAGGTCCACTCCCCGCGTTCTTGCGCCCGGGCGAACCCGGGGAACTCCCGCAGCGCCGCGATCATCGCTCCCACCGCCCACTCGGCCGTACCCGCGTCGTGCACCCCCCGCGCGTTGCACAGCGTGACGCCCTCCGGCAGGTACGGCCGGTACGGCTCCACGCCCGCCGTGACGGTCTGCACCAGCTTCAGCCTGCCCATCCGGGCCAGCAGCCCCGGGATGTCCGGCACCGGCATCAGCGGCGGGATCCAGACCTCGGCCTCCTCCACCCCCTCGGGGACCGGCCCGGTGCCGTCGTAGACGACGCACTCCACCTCGGGCAGATCGCACAGGACATCGGCGGCGGCTTTGGAGGGGACCCAGATCTTCATGACCCGATTATCCAGGGGAACGTTTCGGAACCTCCCGCAGTCCCCATCGGGTATGGATGAAGTGACGGACGAGGGGAGAGAGGTCTCCATCATGCTCACCACGCCGACCTCCGCCACGAAGGACGCCGCCGGGAAGGACGCCGCAGGGAAGGACGGCGCGGGGAAGGACGGCCGGCCGCTCCTGCCCGGCAGGCGGCCGGGCGCCGGCGGGCACGCCCTCCGGCGGCGCCGCCCCGGCCGCCCCGGCCGCCCCGGCCACTCCCGCCAGTCGGCCCCGGGCGTCGCCGTCGCCGTCGTCGCCGCGGTGCTGGCGGCCGGCTGTTCGTCGCCCTCCGCCGAACGGGTCGGCACGGCCCGTACACCCGCCCCGGCGTCCTCCCCCTCCCAGGCCCCGCCGACCGGCGAGCCCCGCGTCCTGGCGAAGAACCTCGCCGTCCCCTGGGGCATCGCGTTCCTGCCCGGCGGCGACGCCCTGGTGACCGAGCGCGACACCGCCCGGCTCCTCCGGGTCACCCCGGCGGGCGAGGTCTCCGAGGTCGCGAAGATCGATGAGGCGCGTCCCGACGGTGAGGGCGGCCTGATGGGCGTGGCCGTCTCCCCCCGCTTCACCGAGGACGGCTCCGTCTTCCTCTACTACACCGCCGCCGACGACAACCGGATCGTGCGCTACCGCTACGACCGCACCCTGACCGACGCCACGGTCATCCTCGACGGCATCCCCAAGGGTTTCATCCACAACGGCGGCGGCCTGGCCTTCGGCCCCGACGGACACCTGTACGCCACGACCGGCGAGGTCGGCGACCGCCGGCTCTCCCAGTCCCGCGACTCCCTCGCCGGCAAGATCCTCCGAATGACCGCCGACGGCGCCCCCGCCCCCGGCAACCCCTTCCGGAACGTGATCTGGAGCTACGGCCACCGCAACGTCCAGGGTCTGGCCTGGGACCCGTCCGGCCGTCTGTACGCCAGCGAGTTCGGATCCAGCGCGTTCGACGAGGTCAACCTGATCGAGAAGGGCGGCAACTACGGCTGGCCCGAGGTCGAGGGCGTCGGCGACGACTCCCGCTTCATCGATCCGATCGTCACCTGGAGCACCTCCGAGGCCTCCCCGTCCGGCATGGCCTACGCCGGCGGCTCCCTGTGGGTCGCCGCCCTCCGCGGTCAGAGGCTCTGGCGCGTCCCGCTCGCCCCGGACGGCGCGGCCGGCGAGGCCGCCTCCCTGTTCGACGGCCGGTACGGCCGTCTCCGCGCGGTCGCCGCCGCTCCCGACGGTTCCCTGTGGCTCGGAACCAGCAACAAGGACGGCCGCGGCTCCCCCGAATCCGACGACGACCGCGTCTTCACCCTCACCCCCTGACACACAGGTCGCGCCGGTGCGGCGAGCGCTTCGGCGGAGACACGACTCGATGCCTTCACGTGAAACCGGAACTCCTCGTCCTTTCCGCACGTTGGCCTGCTCGCACCGGTCCGTCGGACATCTGGGGGAATGTGACACTCAAGCTGCGCTCGCTCGCCTCCGCCCTGACCGCTGTCCTCCTCGCCGGAGGATGCTCCTTCACCGTGGAGAGCGGCCCTCCCGCAGAGCGCGCCAGCCGTTCCCCCGCACCGGAGCGGCTCGCCGGAGAGGGTTCCGACGCCTCGTTCAGGCCCGTGGAGGACCGCTTCGAGATCTGCGTACGCGAGGGCGCACCGGTCCGGGTCTCCGATGCGAGGTGCGAGGACGAGGATCGCGGCTTCGCCTGGTACTACGTCAGATTCAGCAAGCGTGTCCCCGCGGTGGGCGCGAAGGCCTCCGGAGGCTCCTTCTTCGAGCCCGACGGAGACACCTACCGCGCCGAGAAGCGGGGCGGGTCCGGAGCGGACACCGCCCTTCGCACCGGCACCGGCGCCGGAGACGATGACTCCTCGTTCCGGAACAGGTCCGGCTGCGGATCCCGCTGCGGCGGCCATACCCGCACCGGGTCCGGCCGCCGCTGACGTCCGGGACGGGAGGCGGCCCGGCGCAAGCACGCCGTACGAACGGTCCCGGCCCGGCGACCGCTGCTCGGGAAGGTCGCCGGGCCGGTCGAGGGCTCAGCCGCTGTGGGAGTTCAGGCTGGGCGCCTCGTCCTTGCCGGTGCCGTCGGTGTCGAACTTCTCGGTGGTGACGGGCCCGGTCGGCTCGGGTCCGGCGGGCTGCGGAGCGTCGGGTTCCGGCAGCGGGACCGCCGTGCAAGGCTCGACCTCGCCCTCGACCACCCGCAGCGACGTCGCGGTCGGCGGCTGGTCCGGGCGGGCGTGGTCGAAGGAGACCCTCAGGACCAGCGTCTCACCGGCCGTGATCTGCCCCGGCTTGAGCTGGAAGGAGATTCCCCCGCCGTCACTGCCGATCTTCGATTCCATCGGTTCGCCCGCACGGCCGTCCTGAGAACGCCCGTTCCGGGGCTCCTCACAGGTCTGGTCCCCGGGCAGATACTCCACCTGAGCCTTGATCCCCTCCTCGGCGAGCTTGGTCTCCAGCTCCCCGGGATCGCGGAACTCCTTGATCCGCACATCGACCGACCCGTCCGCGGTCCTGGTCACCGCGAAGGCCGGGGAGCTGACCCCGCTGAACAGCGTGACCGCCACCGTGGCAGCCGCCGCGACCCCCGTCAGCGCGGCGGCCAGTCCCACGGCGCGGCGCCTCGACCCCCGCCGCAGCGGTGTCGCGGCCACCATGCCCTCTCGGGCGGTCCTGGCGACGTCCTCCTTGAGCGCGCTGAGCAGGCGCTCCTCGAAATTGCTCATGCCTGTCCCCTCACGTATACGGCCTGCGGCGAAACGACGTCTCCAAGAGCGCGTCTGGCGCGGTGCAGCCGGACCCGTGCGGTCACCTGCCTGATCCCCAGGGCTTCGGCCGCCTCCGCGACGGTGAGCTGATCGACCGCCACGAGCTCCAGCACGGCCCGCTCCCCCTCGGGGAGTTCCCGCATGGCCTCCAGAGCGCCCCGCATCTGACGCTCGGCGTCGATCCGCTCCTCCATCCGGCCGAGGTCGTCGTCGTCCATCAGCCTCCGGCCGGAGATCCGGCTGGTCACCCGCACCTCGCGGATCGCCTTCCGCTGCTGGGCCGCCATGACGTTGCGCGCGACGCCGTACAGCCATGCGATCTCGCTGCCCCTGCCGGGACGGTAGGTGTGTGCCGAGTCCATGGCCGCCAGGAACACGTCAGCGGTCAGGTCGGCCGCCAGATGAGGGTCACTCACCCGCCGGACGACGAACCGCATGACGGCGTCGACGTGGCGGCGGTAGAAGGCCTCTAAGGCCGCGGGGTCTTCGTTGAGGCGCACCGGCCTCGCTCCCTTCGTCGTTCGCCCTTACACCCCTACTTGGGCCGGGCGCCGCGAAGCGTTTCCGGCAGCCGGGCGCTGCGAACGAATCAGCGAAGGATCACGTCAGTGAAGGGTCACGGCGGCCCCTACTCGTCTCCGGTGCCCTCCGGGACGCACTTGAGGTCGAGTTCGGGCTTGTAGACGGTCGTCTTCGTCTCCCGCTTGATCTCCTTGCCGTCCTTCTTGAAGATCCGCGTCACGTCGATCGTGAACCCCGGCTGGCCGGTCATGGGGATGCAGTCGGGGCCGCTGTCCGTCTTCCGCTCGAACTGGGTGATGTTGTAGCGGTCGGACGAGACGGACTCGATCTCGTAGCGCTTGGTGCTCCAGAAGGAGACCGTGACCGAGGTGCTCGTCGAGGAGGTCTTCACGAGCACGCCGTACGGGGAGTCGTTCTTCCAGCGGAAGTCCGGCTGGGGCCAGGAGACCGTGGACTCGCGGCCCGCCGGGTAGCGGGAGATGTAGAACTCGTGCGCCATGTGCTGGACGTCTTCGAGGCCGCCGAAGAACACCGCGTTGTACATCGTCGTGACGAACTGGGAGATGCCTCCGCCCACCGAGGGCACCAGACGGCCGCCCTGGATCATGGGGGCCTCGACGAAGCCGCGGGCCCTGTCGCGCTGGCCGACCACGCCGTTGAGCGAGAAGGTCTCGCCGGGCTTGACCAGGTGGCCGTCCAGGAGCTTGGCGATCGTCCGGATGTTGGTCACCCGGGGCGCGCAGCACGGGTACATCGTGGTGAACTCGCTGATCTTCTCCTTGACGCCGAGTTCGCGCATCTCGGCCAGGGAGGTCCGCGGTCTGACGGTCGTGAGGCTGACCGGGATCGTACGGCTGCCGCCCTCGGTGACCAGCTCGGCCACGTCCTCGGCGAGCTCCTTGTCGTCCACGCCCTTGCCCTTGCGGCCGGGGACCAGCTTCGGCTTGTCGCCGACGATCTGGAACGTGGGCTCGCGGGGGGCCTGGGCCGGGTCGACGAGGTCCTTCTCGACGGCGGCGATGGCGTGCTCGGCGTCGAACACCGGGCGCATGCCGCCGGAGCCGTCGGGCTTGAAGGTCAGATGGGCGGCGATGGTCTCGACCGGGAGCTGCGTCCGCCTGCCCTCGTGGGTCAGGGTGATCGGGCCGGACAGGGCCTTGCGCGCCGACGCGGCGGTCTCCGCGACCGCCTCGGCCGTCACCTTGGGCTTGATCACCGTGATCGGCAGCTCGACCGGGTCCCCGGAGCCGAGGAACGCCTTCTCGATGGCCGCCGCCGCGGCTTCCCGCTCCAGTTCGCGGCCGTCCTGGGGCTTGACGACCACGGGCTTGACGCCTTCGAAGGCGACCTCTCCCTCGACCACCTTCCTGTCGATCTTCTTGGCGAGGTTCTGGACGGTGTCCTGCATGCTCTCGGGGTCGGCGGAGACCTTCGGGGGCAGGGTGGTGGTGCCGGTGAGGGCACGCCAGACCTCCCCCGGGCCGGGGAAGTCGCTGGGGGCCTGGCCGATGGTGGCCACGATGTCGAGTTCGAGGCCGGCCTGGACGGGGTCCAGCTTGTAGCGCTTGCCGAGGGCCTCCACCGTCATCGGCCCGCGCGCCTTGGCGGCCAGCCGTTCCCTGAGCCGGTCGGCCGCCTCGGTCGCGGTCAGCCCGCCGATGTCGATGTCCTGGACCCGCGTGCCGGGAAGGATCTTGCCGGACATGAGGACCGCGGGGACCGCGTAGGCCAGCGCCGCGAGCACCGCGAGGAGCGCGGTGACGACGAGGAGCCTGCGGCCCCTGCGGCGGCGCGGGCGCCGCTCCTCGGAGCCGAGGTCCGGGGGCGGGCCGCCGGGTCCCGGCGCGGAGTCGGTCTGCGGCGGTCTCGGCAGGAACGGCTCGGCCGGCGGGGCGGCCATCCGCCAGGGCTGGGGCGGGGGCGCCGCGGGGGGCAGGGCGGGTCCGGGTCCTCCCGGAACGGGAGGGGCGGGCGGCCCCGAGGGCCGGTCGAAGCCGGGGGCGGCGAAGATGTCGGGCGAGACACCCGGAGGAAGCCGCGGCCTGCCGTCCGGAACGTCGCCGGCCGGGTTCCGCGGATCGTCGGCTCCGGCGGCGGCTCCCGGCCGGACCGGGCGCGAGGGCAGGGGGACCGCGGCGAACGGATCCGTCGGGGGGTCGATGGACCTTCCGGCGTTCCGCACGGTTTCCGTCTCCTCCTGCTTCGAGAGCTCTGTCCTCGGCAACCATAAACCACGACGAGGCAAGACGCCGTTAAAGGGCCAACAAATTCAGCCCGTCCAGCGGTAACGGTGCTCGGGTCTCCCGGCGGTGCCGTACCTCGGCCGGAGCTGCGTCTGGCCCACGGCGCACAGGTGCTCCAGATAGCGCCGGGCGCTGACCCGGGACAGGCCGGTGATCGTCGCCACCTCGGCCGCCGAAAGGTCGGTGTCCGTCTCTCTCAGGGCGTCCGCGACGAGGGCGCAGGTGGTGGCGGACAGCCCCTTGGGCAGAGGCGGCGGGCCGTCCCCGGTGCCGAACAACCGGTCCACCTCGTCCTGGCGGGCCTCGGGGCCGATGGTGGCCAGCTGCCTGCGGGTGTCGGCATACCGCTCCAGGCGCTCGGTGAGCGCCCTGGCCGTGAACGGCTTGATCAGGTAGTTGACCGCGCCGCCGCGCATCGCCGCGCGGACCGTGGCCATGTCGCGGGCGGCGGTGATGACCATCACGTCGGCGGGGTGGGACACGCCCCTCAGCGTCCCGAGCACGTCGAGGCCGGACATGTCCGGCAGGTAGATGTCGAGCAGCACCAGGTCGGGCCGGTGCTGCGCCACCGCCGCCACCGCCGCCCTGCCGGTGTGCACGGCGCCGACGACCGTGAACCCGGGGACCCGCGCCACGTACCCGCTGTGGATCTTGGCGACCATGAAGTCGTCGTCGACCACGAGCACTTTGATCGGCGCCCCGCGTCGCGGCTCGGACGCCGCCGAGGCCCGGGGCCTTCCCTCGTCGTTCACGGGATCTCCTCTCGCTCCCGGTGCGGGAGCAGGGCGGTGAACACGGCGCCGCCGGCGTTGTGCACGCGGACCCAGCCGCCGCGCCGCAGGCACGCCTGGCGGGTCAGGGCCAGGCCGAGGCCGCGGGGCCCGGAGTTGGCGACCTTGGTGGTGAAGCCCTGGCGGAACACCTCCTCGGCCAGGCCGGGGCTGATCCCGGGACCGGAGTCGCCGACGCGGACGTGCAGCCCGTCCTTCTCCGCGCGGACCGAGACCTCCACCGTCCCCCCAGTATCCTCCAGGGCGTCCAGGGCGTTGGCCACCAGGTTCCCGACGACCAGCACGGCGTCCTGCGGGTCGCCGAGCGCGCCGTCCTCCACCCGGCAGTCGTCGGCGAGCACCAGGGACGCGCCGCGCTCGGCCGCCTCGGCGGACTTGGCCAGCAGCAGCGCGGCCAGGGTCGGGTCGGCGATCCTCTCCCGGACACCGGCCGAGTGGTCGCCGTAGTCCTCGGTGGTCTGGGTGATGTAGCTGATCGCGGTCTCGTACTCGCCGAGTTCCAGCAGGCCGACCACGGTGTGCATGCGGTTGGCGAACTCGTGGGCCTGCGCGCGCAGCGCGTCCGTCGTGCTGCTGGCCTGGTCGAGGTCGCGCGCCAGCCGTACCAGCTCGGTCCGGTCGCGCAGGGTGACCACCCAGCCGCTGCGCTGCTCGCGTACGGCCACCGGCATGCGGTTGAGCACCAGCACCCGGTCGTGGTGGAGGACGACCCGGTCGTCGCCCGGGTCGTCCCCGGCCAGCACGTCCCTCATCCGGTCCGACAGCGGCATCTCCGCGATGCTCCGGCCGACGTCGCGGCCGGACAGGCCGAGCAGTTCCCGGGCCGCGTCGTTGAGCAGCGTCACCCGGCCCTGCAGGTCGAGGGCGAGCACTCCCTCCTTCACGCCGTGCAGCACGCCTTCGCGCTGTTCGAGCAGGGCGGCGATCTCACGGGGTTCGAGGCCGAAGGTCTGCCGGCGGACCCGCCGGGAGATCAGCGCGGCGCCCGCGGATCCGGCGACGAGCACCGCCAGCACGGTCCAGAGCAGCGGCGGCAGGGCGGCGTCGAGCTGGCCCGCGACGGTCTCCTCCAGGACGCCGACCGAGACCAGGCCGATGACGCCGCCCGCGGCGTCCCGGATCGGGGCCTTGCCGCGCACGGAGCGGCCGAGGGTGCCGGTCTGGGTGCCGGTCCAGGCCCGGCCGGTGGTGAGGATCTCCGAGGCGTCGGTGGAGAGCCGCTTGCCGATCAGCGCCGGGTTGGGGTGGGCATAGCGGATCTGGTCCCGGTTGGCGATCACCACGTAGTCGGCGCCGGTGGCGGCCTGCACGCCCGTCGCGATCGGCTGCAGCACCCGCTCCGGCCGGGGGTGCGCGAAGGCCTCCCGGACCCGGGGCAGCCCGGCCACGGACTCGGCGATGGCCAGGGCCCGCTGCTGGTGCTGCCGGTCGAGCTGGTCGCGGGTGTGCTCCACCCAGACGCCCGCCGTACTGCCCACCGCGAGCAGCACAATGATCATCTGCAGCGCGAACAGCTGGGTGCCGAGGGAGGCGTTGAGGATGCGTCGCACGGGTAAACCCCCTGGTCAGAGGACTCATGAAAGCACCCGGAGGTAACGGCGGGGTTGCGGGGGGCGGGGTGCCGCCGTGACCAATACGACCGATACGACGGCAAGCACGCAAAGCATCGACACCGTGACCCGCACCGCTCAGCATCCTCACCACGCTGTTTCCTTCATTGTTGGGAGATGACCATGCGTCTTCGGAGAATCGCCGCGCTGGCGGTCCTGTCCCTGGCCGCCCTCACCGCCTGCGGTTCGGGGTCGGGCTCGGGTTCCGGCGCCACCGCGTTGAAAATCATGGCTCCGGCCGCGCCCGGCGGCGGCTGGGACCAGACCTCCCGTACGGCCGAGCAGGCCTTCAAGTCCGTGGACCCGTCCCGCAAGGTCGAGGTCTACAACGTCCCCGGGGCGGGCGGCACCATCGGCCTGGCCCAGCTCGCGGGCGAGAAGGGCAACGGGAACCTGCTGATGACCATGGGCCTGGTCATGGTGGGCGCGGTGGAGCAGAACAAGTCGCAGGTCACGCTGGCCGAGACCACGCCCATCGCGAAGCTGACCGAGGAGTACGAGATCGTCGTGGTCCCGGCGGAGTCGCCGTACAAGACGCTGGCCGAGCTGGTCACGGCGTGGAAGGCCGACCCGGCGAAGATCGCGATCGCGGGCGGTTCGGCCGGCGGCACCGACCACATCGTGGCGGGGCTGATGGCCAAGGCCGCCGGGATCGATCCCAAGCAGGTCAACTACGTCGCGCACTCCGGCGGCGGCGAGGCGCTGAACGCTCTGCTGGGCAACAAGGTCGCGATGGGCATCTCCGGTGTCGGCGAGTTCGCCGAGCACGTGAAGTCCGGCAAGCTGCGCGCCCTCGGCGTGTCCTCCCCGGAGCGGCTGGCCAATGTGGACGCGCCCACGCTGAAGGAGGCCGGATTGGACGTCGAGCTGGCCAACTGGCGCGGTTTCGTCGCGCCCGGCGGGCTGGACGAGGCGGCGAAGAAGAACCTGACCGACGCGGTCACCAAGATGCACGACTCGCAGGCGTGGAAGGACGCGGTGGCCAAGAACGGCTGGACCGACGTCTTCCAGACCGGCCAGCCGTTCGCCGACTTCCTGGCCGCCGAGCAGACCAAGGTCAAGGCGATCATCGCGGAAATGGGCCTCGTCTCCTGATGTCCGATCACAGAGAACCGGAGGCGGGCCGCGGTCCCGGGACGCCGGAGAGCGCCGGCGGATGGGGGTGGCGGCGGCCGGAGCTGGTGATGGCCCTGGTCGTGCTGGGGCTGGGCGTGTTCGTGATCGCGGGCACGGCGGACGTCACCGCCGCGGGTTCCGCGCTCGGGCTCGGGCCCCGCTTCTTCCCCGTGCTGGTCGGCTCCGCGCTGCTGCTGATCGGGGCCTTCTACGTGCTGGACGTGGTCCGGGGCGGGCACGGCGACCCGGAGGAGAGCGAGGACGTCGACTCCGGCGCCCGGCCGGACTGGAAGACGGTGGCGCTGCTCAGCGTGATCTTCCTCGCCTTCGCCGGGCTCGTCGACCTGCTCGGCTGGATCATCGCGGGCGCGCTGCTGTTCTTCGGCCTGGCGGTGACGCTCGGCGCCGAGCACCGGCTGCGCGCCGGCGCCATCGCGATCGTCCTGTCCACCCTGTCGTACCTGGCCTTCGTCAAGGGCCTGGGCGTGACGCTGCCGGCCGGGCTGCTCTCGGGGGTGATCTAGGTGGAGTCGCTGCAGCTGCTGCTCGACGGGTTCGCCACCGCGCTCACCCCGGTCAACCTGCTCTACGCGCTGGTCGGGGTCACCCTGGGCACGCTGGTGGGCGTACTGCCCGGCATCGGCCCGGCCATGACCGTGGCCCTGCTGCTGCCGGTCACCTTCAGCGTCCCCCCGGCCAGCGCGTTCATCATGTTCGCGGGGATCTACTACGGCGGCATGTACGGCGGGTCCACCACGTCGATCCTGCTCAACACGCCCGGTGAGAGCTCCTCGATGATCACCGCGCTGGAGGGCAACAAGATGGCCCGGCGCGGCCGGGCCGCCCAGGCGCTGGCCACGGCGGCGATCGGGTCGTTCGTGGCGGGCACGATCGCCACGGGCCTGCTGGTCGTGGCGGCGCCCGCGGTCGTGGACTTCGCGATCTCCTTCGGCCCGGAGGACTACTTCGCGCTGGCGGTGCTGGCGTTCACCGCGGTCTCGTCGGTGATGTCCCGCTCGGTGGTGCGCGGCCTGGCCTCGCTGGGCTTCGGCCTGGTCATCGGCCTGGTCGGGATCGACGAGCAGACCGGGCAGGCGCGACTGACCCTGGGCATCCCCCAGCTGCTCGGCGGCATCGAGGTGGTGGTCGTCGCGGTCGGTCTGTTCGCGCTGGGCGAGGCGCTGTACGTCGCCTCCCGGCTGCGGCACGGCGAGCCCGAGATCATCCCGGTGGGCCGGGCGTTCCTGGGCCGTTCCGACTGGTCCCGGTCCTGGCGGCCGTGGCTGCGCGGGACCGCGCTGGGTTTCCCGTTCGGCGCGCTGCCCGGCGGCGGGGCGGAGATCCCGACGTTCCTGTCCTACTCGATCGAGCAGCGCCTGGCCCGGGGGGTCGCCCGCGAGGAGTACGGCAAGGGCGCGATCGAGGGCGTCGCCGGCCCCGAGGCGGCCAACAACGCCTCGGCCGCCGGCACCCTCGTCCCGCTGCTCGCCCTGGGCCTGCCGACCTCGGCGACGGCCGCGATCCTGCTGGCGGCCTTCCAGCAGTACGGCCTGCAGCCCGGCCCGCAGCTCTTCGACCACAACCCGGCCCTGGTCTGGGGCATGATCGCCTCACTGTTCCTGGGCAACGCCATGCTGCTGGTGCTCAACCTGCCGCTGGCCCCGGTCTGGGCGAAGGTGCTGCACGTCCCCCGGCCCTACCTGTACGCCGGGATCGTGCTGTTCGCCGCGCTCGGCGTCTACGCCCTGAACGCCTCCTGGATCGACCTGGTCGTGCTCTACGTCCTGGGCCTGCTCGGTTTCGCGATGCGCCGCTTCGGCCTGCCGATCGCCCCCGCGGTGATCGGCATGATCCTGGGCCCGATGGCGGAGATCCAGCTCCGCCGGGCCCTGGCGATCGGCGCGGGCGACGCCACGACCCTGGTGCGGAGTCCGATCGCGGTGGCCTTCCTGGGGTTGGCGGCGCTGGCGCTGCTCGCCCCGCTGGTCAGGAGGCCGGCCTCCCGCCGGACCCGGAGCAGGTGATCCCCAGGGTCGCCCGGGCCCGGAGCGGGTGACCCCGAGTGCCGCCCGTCACCCGCCCGTCACCCGCCTGCGGACCGACTCCATGTCCTCCTCCGGCAGTGCGTCGGCGACCAGCAGCCGCGGCAGCAGGTCCGGCTCGCGGGTCAGCGCGCGGAAGGTGAGTGCGACGGTCACGTCGTGATCGGGCCGGTGCACGACCTCGACCGGGTCCCCGCCGCGGATCTCCCCCGGCTCGATCACCCGCAGGTACGGGCCCGGCAGCACCGCCCCGGTGAAACGTTTGATCCACCCCTCGGTCTCCAGCCAGCCCTGGAACGTCCCGCAGGGGATCCGCGGGCACGACACCTCCAGGATCACGTCGGGCCCGACGCGCCAGCGTTCGCCGATCAGGGCGGCGTTGACGTCGACGCCGGAGGTCGTGAGGTTCTCCCCGAAGGCGCCGTTCGGGAGCGGCCTGCCCAGTTCCCCCTCCCACATGTCGAGGTCCTCCCGGGCGTAGGCGTAGACGGCCTGGTGGGATCCGCCGTGGTGCTTGACGTCGTAGACGCGGTCCCCCGCCAGGCCGACCGCGCCGGTGCCCTTGGGGCCGGGGTCGCGGACGGCGACCGGGCCCTCGACGGGGCGCTTGTCGATGCCCGTCGTGCCGAGGTTCTTCCAGGGGTTGGGCCGGGGCCTGCCGACGTTGACGGAGAGCAGCTTCATACGGGTGACGGTACGGCCCCGCCCCGGCCCGGAGCGACCCGTTTCCCGGCCGTTCCGGATGCGGCGACGGCGGCGGCGGCCCGGACGTCTACCGACATCGCCCGTGAGCGAGGAGGTAATTGGACGTGTTTCTCGTGCGCCGAGTGCGATGTACTCCTCGCGGGTCAGGGGGCCCACGACTCTCAAGGAGAACACATGAATCTCAGCATTTCGCGCAGGAACGGCGTCCGCGCCCTCGCCACGGGGGCACTGCTGGTCATCTCGGCGGCGACCGCCGCCGCACCCGCACAGGCGCAGGCGCAGATGTTCACCAACGTGACGGCGATCAGCGGGAAGCTGTCCGTCAACGCCGGCGACGTCGGCGACAACATCACCATCAACGTGGACGGCAACAGCCTGGTGGTGCGGAACTTCAACGACACCATCACGGCGGGCAGCTTCACCTGCACCAACGTGGACGTCAGGACCGTCCGGTGCGACAGCGCGGGGATCACCAGCATCCTGGTGAACTCGAAGGGCGGCGCCGACACGGTGGCCAACAACACCGGGCTGCAGTCCCGGGTGTTCCTCGGCCCCGGCGTCGACGTCTTCACCGGCGGCTCGGCCCGGGACTTCGTCAACGGCGACGGGAGCAGCGACCGGATCCTGGGCAGGGGCGGCAGCGACATCATCATCGGTGACGCCGGTGCCTCCGACCTGGCCGACGGCGGCACGGGCACGGACTTCTGCAACGCCGAGACGGAGACCTCCTGCGAGGGTGACGCCTAGGCGACCCGGCCGGGCCTCACCCCGCCCGGCGGCCCGGCGGCCCGTGCGCGATCGCGCTGCCCCCGGCAGTTGAAAGCACGCAGTATCGGAAAAACGCGGGCCCACCGGTCGGACGACCGGTGGGCCCGCGGTGCACGCCGTTCCGGGGACGATCGCGGAGGGCTACTCGGAGACGCCGAGCTTCTCCAGGATCAGCTCCCGTGCCCGGCCCGCGTCGGCCTTGCCGCGGCTGGCCTTCATGACGCCGCCGACCAGAGCGCCGACCGCGGCGACCTTGCCGTTGCGGACCTTGTCGACCGCGTCGGCGTTGTCGGCCAGCACCTGGTCGATGATCGCCGAGAGCTCGCCCTCGTCGTTGACGATCTGCAGGCCACGGGCCGAGACCACCTCGTCCGGGGAACCCTCACCGTTCAGCACGCCCTCCAGCACCTGGCGGGCCAGCTTGTCGTTGAGCGCGCCGCCGGCGACCATCGCGCACACCCGGGCGATCTGGTCGGGGGTGATCGCCAGAGCGCTCAGCGGGACGCCCGCCTCGTTGGCCCGGCGGGCCAGCTCGCCCATCCACCACTTCCGCGCGTCGGCGGGCGGCGCACCGGCGGAGACCGTCGCCTCGACCAGGTCGACGGCGTCGGCGTTGTGCATGGCCTCCATGTCCAGGTCGGACACACCCCACTCCTGCTGGAGCCGCTTGCGCTTCAGGCGCGGCAGCTCCGGCAGGGCGGTCTTGAGCGAGGCCACCCATGCGAAGTCCGGCGCGATCGGCACCAGGTCGGGCTCGGGGAAGTAACGGTAGTCCTGCGCCTCCTCCTTGGACCGGCCCGAGGTGGTGGAGCCGGTGTCCTCGTGGAAGTGGCGGGTCTCCTGGATGATCCGGCCGCCCCCGGCCAGGATCGCGGCCTGGCGCTCGATCTCGCTGCGGACCGCCCGCTCGACGCTGCGCAGCGAGTTGACGTTCTTGGTCTCGGTACGGGTGCCCCACTCGGAGGAGCCGCGCGGCATGAGCGAGACGTTGACGTCGCACCGCATGGAGCCCTCCTCCATGCGCACATCGGAGACGCCCAGGGTGCGCATGACCTCGCGCAGCTCGGTGGCGTAGGCGCGGGCGACCTCGGGGGCGAGCCGGTCGGTGCCCGTGATCGGCTTGGTGACGATCTCCACCAGCGGGATGCCCGCGCGGTTGTAGTCCACGATCGAGTAGTCGGCGCCGTGGATCCGGCCGGTGGCACCGCCCATGTGGGTGGACTTGCCGGTGTCCTCCTCCAGGTGGACCCGCTCGATCTCGACCCTGATGGTCCTGCCGTCCACCTCGACGTCGAGGTAGCCGTCGAAGCAGAGCGGCTCGTCGTACTGGCTGATCTGGTAGTTCTTCGGCATGTCCGGATAGAAGTAGTTCTTCCGGGCGAAGCGGCACCACTCAGCGATCGAGCAGTTCAGCGCCAGGCCGATCCGGATGGTCGACTCGATCGCGGTGGCGTTGGCCACCGGCAGCGAGCCGGGCAGCGCCAGGCAGACCGGGCAGACCTGGGTGTTCGGCGGGGCGCCGAAGGCGGTCGGGCAGCCGCAGAACATCTTCGAGGCCGTACCCAGCTCGATGTGCGTCTCCAGGCCCAGCACCGGCTCGAAGCGCTCCAGCGCCTCGTCGTACGGCATGAGCGTGCCTGTGCTCATATGTCGTTCACCGCTCCTCGTTCGCTGCGCGGAGCGCTCGTGCCTCGCGCGCCGCTTCGCTCATTGCGTCGGGTTCTCTCCCGCTCACAGGTAACCAAGTCCTTTCAGTGCGTTCCTCGTCTCGGCGACCCAGCCCGCGTAGCCGGGGACCTGGGCCAGTACGGCGAGGTCGATGGTGCGTCCGATGTAGTGGAAGTAGTCGCCGGCCGACCTCCCCCGCCGGGGGACGGTCGCGGCCAGGGCCTCCCGGGGGTCGGTGATCCTCTCGACGTCGCCGGGCCGGGCGGGCAGGCGGGCCGGGTCGCTGCCGGTCAGCCCGGCCCAGACCGCCGGGTCGGCGAGCGGCCAGCCCTCGGTGTCGCCCAGGCCGACCACCGGCACCAGGTAGTGCGAGTGGTAGCGGAGCCCGTCGTTCCTGCCCCGCTCGCGGCCGCCGCGCCGGGCGAAGATCAGGTGGCAGTCCGCCGCGAGCTCCTCCAGCGCCGCGACCACGTGGGCGCGATCGCACACGACCACCCTCGTGGCCTCGACGTCCACCGCGTGCGGAGACTCCCCCACCAGCTCGCGGAGCTGACGGTAGATCACCACGTCGAGGAAGCCCTGGTCGGTGGGGCGCTCCGCGACGAGACCCGGGACCAGAGGACGGCTGACGACCCGCATGCCGCTCACGGAGCCTCCTCCGCCGGCCGCGTCCGCGACGCCGACGCGCCCGTGGCCCGCCCGCTCACGCCGCCGCCCCGAGGTACTCGCGGATCTGCCGGGGCGAGACGAACGTGCCCGGCTCGCCGTCCGCCTGCACGGGCTTGGCCACCGTCACCCGCGAGACCCGGCCGCTGCCGGGATCGACGCGCGTCACGGCGTCCAGGAAGGTCAGGGCGTCCGGAGCGGTCCGGTAGAGCTCGGCGACCACCACCGGCGAGTGGCTGGTCAGGATCACCTGTCGGTACGGCTCCGCGCCGCCGGGCTCGGCGACCCGCTGCCGGACCCGGCGCAGCAGCTCGCGCAGGCGGGCGGGGTGCACACCGCGCTCGATCTCCTCCACCAGCAGGGTGACCGGGTGGTCCGGGTCGTGCAGCGCGGTCAGGAGCCCGAGCACCCGCAGGGTCCCGTCCGACAACAACGCGGCCGGGACCGCGCCCTGACCGTCCATGACCAGGTCGAAGGAGGACGTCCCCCGCTCGGTCCTGGGCACGATCGCGACGGCGTCGGGGACCAGCGCGGCGAGGTCGGCCGCCAGGTCGGCCAGCGCCGCCGTACCCGCCATCCGGCCCAGCACCGCCGCGAGGTTCGCGCCGTCGGCGGCGAGCGGGCCCCGGTCGTCCGGGGAGCACCGGCCGCGCATGGCCTGCGGCACGGGGGCGTGGCGCCGCCAGGAGGCGACCGTACGGCCGGGCGTGGTCTCCGGGTCCGGGTCGGCCACGATGAGCCGGAGCAGATCCTCCGGGAGCCCCCGTACGGCGTGGCTGACGACGGGACCCGTGGAGCGCGGGATCCGCAGCACCATCTCCGCCCCGGTGTCGAACCGGACCGGGAGCAGCGCGCCCGGCTCGGGGGCGACCAGGGACTCCACCGCGACGGTGAAGGCGGGGACGGGCTCCCCCGCGGCGACCCGGTGGAACTGCTCGTGCGGGGCTCCCCGGCACGCGCCGAGCAGCCCGCCTGGACCGCCGACCTCGTCGGCGACGAAGGCGAGGGCGTCGAACAGGTTGGACTTGCCGCCGGCCGCGGGGCCGGCCAGCGTGAGGAACGGCGGCACGTCGAGCTCGAAGTCCAGGAATGACTTGAACCCGTCGATCTCGATCCGAGTGATCACGCCGCCGTTCTTCCTCTCCGCCCCGCCGTGCCCGCCGGTCCTACAGCTCCGGCGCCCTGGACAGCAGGCTGCCGCCCCAGCGGTCGTTCAGCGCCCGCTCCACGGCGGCGCCGACCCGGTAGCAGCGGTCGTCGCCGAGCACCGGCGCCATGATCTGCAGGCCGACCGGGAGCCCGTCCTCGTCGGCCAGGCCGCACGGCACCGAGATGGCCGCGTTGCCCGCGAGGTTGGTCGGGATCGTGCACAGGTCGGCGAGGTACATCGCCATGGGGTCGTCGGCGCGCTCGCCGATCGGGAACGCGGTGGTCGGCGTGGTGGGCGAGATGAGCACGTCCACCTGGTGGAAGGCCGCCTCGAAGTCCCGGGCGATGAGCGTGCGGACCTTCTGCGCCTGGCCGTAGTAGGCGTCGTAGTAGCCGCTGGACAGCGCGTAGGTGCCCAGGATGATGCGCCGCTTGACCTCGGGGCCGAAGCCGGCGGCGCGGGTCAGCGCCATGACCTCCTCGGCCGAGCGGGTGCCGTCGTCGCCGACGCGCAGGCCGTACCGCATCGCGTCGAAACGGGCCAGGTTGGACGAGCACTCCGACGGGGCGATCAGGTAGTAGGCCGGCAGCGCCGTGGTGAACGACGGGCAGGAGACCTCGATCACCTTCGCGCCCAGCGACTCCAGCAGCTCCACGGTCTCCCGGAAGCGGGCCAGCACGCCCGCCTGGTAGCCCTCTCCGCCGAACTCCTTGACCACTCCGATGCGCAGCCCGTCGACGTCGCCCTCCTTCGCCGCCTCGACGACCCGCGGCACCGCGGCGTCGATGGAGGTGGAGTCCATCGGGTCGTGGCCGGAGAACGCCTCGTGCAGCAGCGCCGCGTCCATCACGTTCCGGGCGAAGGGGCCCGGCGTGTCCAGCGAGCTGGCGAAGGCGATCAGTCCGTAGCGGGAGGAACCGCCGTAGGTCGGCTTCATGCCGACGATGCCGGTGACCGCGGCGGGCTGCCTGATCGAGCCGCCGGTGTCGGTCCCGGTGGACAGCGGCGCCTCGTAGGCCGCGACCGCGGCGGACGAGCCGCCGGAGGAGCCGCCCGGGATCCGGGACAGGTCCCACGGGTTGCGGGTGACGCCGTAGGCGGAGTTCTCGGTGGAGGAGCCCATCGCGAACTCGTCGAGGTTGGTCTTGCCGAGGATCACCAGCCCGGCCTCGCGCAGGCGGCGGGTCACGGTCGCGTCGTACGGCGGCCGCCAGCCCTCCAGGATCTTCGACCCGGCCGTGGTCGGCATGTCCGTGGTGGTGAAGACGTCCTTGTGGGCGATCGGCACGCCGGCGAGCGGGCCGAGCTGCTCGCCGGCGGCCCGGCGCTCGTCGACCCGGCGGGCCTGGGCGAGCGCCGCATCGGCGTCGACGTGCAGGAAGGCGTTGACCTTCGGCTCGACGGCGGCGATCCGGTCGAGGTGCGCCTGGGCGACCTCGACGGCCGACACCTCGCCACCCGCGATCAGCGCGCCGAGCTCGGCGGCGCTCTTGTGGATCAGGCTCATGCCTCCTCCCCGAGGATGCGCGGGACCCGGAAGCGGTCCTCCTCGACGGCCGGGGCGCCGGACAGCGCCTTCTCCGGCGTGAGGCCGGGCCGTACCTCGTCGGGACGGTAGACGTTGGTGAGCGGGAGCGCGTGCGAGGAGGGCGGGATGTCGTCGGCCGCCACCTCGGCGACGCGGGCGACCGCACCGATGATCACATCGAGCTGGGCGGCGAAGTGGTCGAGCTCCTCATCGGACAGCGCCAGCCTGGACAGCCGGGCGAGGTGCGCGACCTCGTCGCGGGTTATGGCGGACATGAGTCGTTGAACCCGTTTCGTGGAGTGGCAATTGGACAACTGTCATCCTAGGGCGCATGGCCCCGCAGGCCCGACTTCATTACCCCGTGGCTCCCACGGCGCCCCCGCCGTCACCCGCTCACATCCAGCCGCCGCATGCCACCGGAGACCGCCGTCCCGCCGGGCCCGTCCAGGACGGCCTCCGGTGCTCTCCCATGCGAAAGCGAGGAGTGCGCTTCGTCGAAGTACACTCCTACTGTCGCTGGAGACAGTATCGGCCGCGATACTGCCTCCAGCGATACCGTTCATAATTCTTTGTGGGAGCGTTCGGGCTGGGCCCGGGAAGGTCAGGAGTACAGCTCCGGAAGCCCGATCATCCGGACGTCGTCCTCGGGGTGGAACGCGGGGTCGAATCCCGCGCCGCTGTAGCAGGCGAGCACGGTCTCCCGGGTGTCGTACCCCTTCTCGGCGAGCAGGTCCCTGGCTCGGCGCAACCGCTCGACATGCCGCGCGCCCATGACGTCCCCCCATTTGACCTCGCCGATCGACATCACCCTCCGGGGCTCCCCGGGAACCGCGGGAGCGAACACCGCGACGTCCACCTGGATCTGGGTACGGTATGCGTGATCGGTGAGGGCACCTGCGCCGACCTCCCCTGGCAGGCCTCCGAAGACCGGCTCGACGAGTGCGAACCGCCTGCACAGTTCCTCGAAGTGAGGCCCCATGATCTGGGAGTGGAAGCGTGGCCTGGCGTCCGTCCAGACGGCCGCCGCCCGCCCGCTCTCCAGCAATCCCCACTGCGGACGCATGATCACCTGATAGAAGCTGATCAGGGGTTCGGCCACCCGGTACACAGACCGCCCCGCGCGGAAGACATCGGGCTCGCGCCGGAGCAGGCAGTTGTCCTCAAGGACGTTGAGGTGGTGTCCGATGTCAGCGGCCTTGCGCCCGATGTAACTCGCGATCCCCCCGCGTGTGTTGTCGCCCGCGGCCACCGCCGCCAGCACCGAGTGATAGAGCGCGCTGTCCCGGATATCCGTTTCCTCCTCCAGGAGGTACCGGGCCTCACGGAACAGGGGGGTGCCAGGGTCCAGCACCGTACGCAGCACCCACTCGTCGAAGTCGTCCATCGATTCGGGGATGTCCCCGTTGAGGAAACGGAGATAGGCCGGAGTGCCTCCGACCACCGCGTGGACCCGGGCGGCCAGAGCCGGATCGCCGATCTTCCAGTAGCCGGCGGCGAGCGGATAGTCGAAGGGCTTCACCACCAGTTCGAGGGTGGCCCGCCCGCGCAGCGGCGCACTTCCCGCGAGGAGTCCCCCCATGACCGACATCGCGGAACCGCAGAGCAGGAGGGCGAGCCGCCCGCCTTGTGAGATCGCCCGATCGACCTCTCGCTGGATGATGGAGGGAAGAGCCGGTGAGACCTTGCTGAGGTAGGGGAACTCGTCGATGACGATCGGCCGCCCGATGTCGCCAGCCACCGTGAACAGGTGCCTGATGGCCTCGTCCCAGTCGGCGAACCTCAGCCGCACAGGTGATTTCGCGTAGTCCTGGAGCGCGGCCGAGAAGAGGCGCAGAGACTCCGCCTCGGTCGCCTGGGTCGCCCCGAAATAGAACCCGCCGGTCTCACTGGCCAGAGCCTCCAGGAGGAAGGTCTTACCCTGCCGCCGACGGCCGCTGACCACTCCGAGCTGAACGGTGTCCCTGCCTCGCTCCACGAAAGCGGACAGATGCCGCCACTCAAACTCCCGATCGAAGATCCTGTCCGGCTTGGTGAGCATCGTGACCTCAGGATGTAGGAACGTACTTCGACGAAGTGTACTCCTACATTCTCAGGCGGTCTGGGGGTCGAGGACCTCGGCGGGCTCCACGTCGAAGTGCGGCTTCACCGGGACGCGCCGCTGGTCGCGGTGCTTGCGGAGCCACTCCGTGGCGTCCGCCGCGGACATCGGCTCGGCCAGCCACCAGCCCTGCCCGAGGTCGCATCCCATATCGGCCAGGCGCTTGGCCACCTCCGCCGACTCGACGCCCTCGGCGACCGAGCGCAGGCCCAGCGAGCGGACCAGGTCGACGATGGAGCGGACGATCCGCTCGTCGTCCTTGGACTCGCAGATCCGGCCCACGAACGAGGCATCGATCTTGACCTCGGAGACCGGCAGCCGCTGCAGGCGGACCAGCGAGGAGTAGCCGGTGCCGAAGTCGTCCAGCGCGAGCTGCACGCCCAGCGCGGCCAGCGCCCGTACGGCGTCGGCCGTGTAGGCCTGGTCGGTCATCAGGATGCGCTCGGTGACCTCCAGCTGGATCGCCTTCGGCGGCAGCCGGTAACGGGCCAGGCCCGCCTCCAGCCGGTCCGGGAGCGCGGAGTCGAGCAGGTCGCGGGCCGAGACGTTGACGGAGATCTGCTCGTGCAGGCCGGCGTGCCACCAGTGGGCGGCCTGCTCCAGCGCCGCGTCGATGACGTACTCGGTGAGCTGGCGCATCAGGTAGGACTGCTCGGCCAGCGGGATGAACTCCTCCGGGCGGACCGGCCCCCGGATCGGGTGACGCCACCGCAGCAGCGCCTCCACCCCGCGCACCTCCCCGACGGCCAGGTCGAGTTTGGGCTGGTAGTGCAGTCGCAGCTCGGACCGGTCGATGGCCCTGCGCAGGTCGCCGAGGAGGTTGAGCCGCTCGGGACTGTTGCGGTCCTTGTCGGCGAGATAGAGCTCGACGCCGGTCCGGCCCTCCTTCGCCAGGTACATCGCCACGTCGGAGCGCTGCAGCAGCAGTTCGAAGTCCGGCGCGTGGTCGGGGTAGAGCGCGATGCCGACCGAGGCGTCCAGGTCGAAGGTCATGCCCTCCAGCCGGACCGGCTCGGTGAGCGCCACCCGGAGCCGGGCGGCCACCTCCCGGGCCGCGGCGGCGTCCCGGACCGACGGGAGCAGCACCGCGAACTCGTCACCGCCGAGCCGGGCGACCACGTCGCCGGGCCGTACGCTGTGGGTGAGCCGGTGCGCCACCATCTGCAGCAGCCGGTCGCCGACCGGGTGTCCCAGGGTGTCGTTGACCTCCTTGAACCGGTCCAGGTCCAGCAGGAGCAGGCCGACCCGCTCGCCCTCACGCGTACGCGCCTCGGCCAGGGCCTCCTCGGTCCGGAGCACGAGCATCTTGCGGTTGGGCAGCCCGGTGAGCCCGTCGTGCATCGCCTGGTGGTCCCGGCGGACCGACAGGGTGGCGGTGAAGTAGACCGCGGCCAGCGGCGCGACGAAGAGCGGGACCAGCGGCGGGGAGTAGTTCATGACGACCACGACCAGCGGGGCCAGCCCGAGCAGGCCGGCATAGACCAGGCTCTGGTGCCCGATCGTGGTCCTGAGCACCCGGTGGATCGACCGGCGCTCGTGCAGGGCGACCGCGCCGGAGACCAGCAGTGCCCGGGCCACGAAGTAGGCGAGTCCCGCCAGACCGATCGCGAGCATGTCGACGCCCGTGGGTGTCCGGGCGGCCAGCGAGGCCGGCTGGTGGCCGAACACGCCCAGCACCACCCCGGCCGCCGCGTAGGCCAGCGTCACCTGGGCGACGTTGAACAGGATCCGGTGCGGCGCCCGGCGGGTGACGGCTCCGTTGACGAGAAGGGCGACCGTCTGCATCAGCACGGCGACCGGCAGCCCGTAGTGGAGGAGCGCGGCGAAGGTGAACATCGTGGACGGGTAGGTCCCGCCCACCGCCGTCGACGACGAGAGCATCACCGGCCGGAGCTCGCCCAGCACGACCAGGGTGGCGAGTATCCAGAACAGCTGGGAGCCGGCCAGACTGGCCAGCTCCGCCGGGCTGGTCAACCACAGCGCCGCCGCGAGGACCGTGAGCCCGACGACGGTGACGATCGTCAGGTAGGTCCACAGCGGCGAGCCGGGGCGGGGCCCGATGTCGCGGGTATCGGTTGGGTCAGCCATGAGTAACAAAACCCCCATTAGTTCACTATGGGAGACTACGGCCTACGGACCACTTCGCGAAACCGATTGGGCACGTTCCGTCACTATCCAGATTGCGACACTCGTCCCATCGATGCCCTATACCACCCAAAACTGCCCGCATATGACCCGGTTTCCCCTCGAAGCAGCACGCCGCACCCGGCCGTCCGCACCTTCCCGGCACGGCGGAACGCCCGCCCTCAGCGCCCTTTCCCGGTCATCACCGCCCACACGGCCGTCCACCGGGCGCTCCGCGCCGCCCGTCACTCCTCCGGCTTGACCGCCACCGCCGCCGCGGCCTCGGGCCCCTCGGACAGCAGGACCTCCAGGCCGTTCTCGTCGAGGATCGGCACGCCCAGCTTGACCGCCTTGTCGTACTTGGAGCCGGCGTTCTCGCCCACCACCACGAAGGAGGTCTTCTTCGACACCGAGCCGGACACCTTGCCGCCCCTGGCCGTCAGGGCCGCCACCGCCTCGTCGCGGGTGAAGCCCGCCAGCGTGCCGGTGACGACGAAGGTCAGCCCGGCCAGGGTCTGCGGCGGCAGGTCGGCCGGGGGCTCGTCCTCCATCCGGACGCCGGCCGCCCGCCACCGGGCGATGATCTCCTGGTGCCAGTCGACCTCGAACCACTCGCGGATCGCGGCGGCGACCCGCGGGCCGATGCCCTCGACGGCGGCGAGCTCCTCCTCGGTGGCCTTCGCGAGCGCGTCGATCGAGCGGAACTCCGCGGCGATGGCCTGGGCGGTGGGAGGGCCGACATGCCGGATGGACAGGGCGACCAGCACCCGCCAGAGCTCCCGGTCCTTGGCCCTCTCCAGCTCCTGGAGCATCTTCTCGGCGTTCTTGCTGGGCGTGCCGTTCTTGTTGGCGAAGAAGGTCACGACCTTGGGCTCGCCGGTCTCCGGATCGGTCTTGGGCAGGCCGGTGTCGGGGTCGCGGACGACCGACTCGATCGGCAGCAGCCGCTCGATCGTCAGGTCGAACAGGTCGGCCTCGGTGCGGACCGGCGGCTCGTGCGGCGGGAGCGGCTGGGTCAGCGCGGTGGCCGCCACGTAGCCCAGGCCCTCGATGTCGAAGGCCCGGCGCCCGGCGGCGAAGAAGATCCGCTCGCGGAGCTGGGCGGGACAGGCCTTGGTGTTGGGGCAGCGCAGGTCGGCGTCGCCCTCCTTCTCGTAGGCCAGCTCGGTGCCGCACTCGGGGCAGTGCGTCGGCATCGTGAACGCCCGCTCGGTGCCGTCGCGCAGCTCCTCGACCGGCTTGACGATCTCGGGGATCACGTCGCCCGCCTTGCGCAGCACCACGGTGTCGCCGATCAGCACGCCCTTGCGCGCGACCTCCGAACCGTTGTGCAGCGTGGCCCGCTCGACCGTGGAACCGGCCACCACGATCGGCTCCATGACGCCGTACGGCGTGACCCGGCCGGTCCGGCCGACGCCCACCTGGATGTCGAGGAGCTTGGTGTTGACCTCCTCCGGCGGGTATTTGTAGGCGATCGCCCAGCGCGGCGCCCGGCTGGTGGAGCCCAGGTTGCGCTGGAGCTCGACGCGGTCCACCTTCACCACGACCCCGTCGATCTCGTAGGCCGGGTCGTGCCGGTGCTCGCGGTAGTGCTCGATGAACGCGTTGATGCCGTCGAGGTCGTCGACGACCCTGTAGAAGTCGCTCACCGGCAGGCCGAGCTCCCGCAGCCGGTCGTAGATCTCCGACTGGGTGCGCGGCAGCGCCGCCCCCTCCCACGCCCCGACCCCGTGGACGATCATCCGCAGCGGGCGCTGCGCGGTGATCCGCGGGTCCTTCTGCCGCAGCGAGCCCGCCGCCGAGTTGCGCGGGTTGGCGAACGCCGTCCTGCCCGCCGCGACGAGCTGCTCGTTGAGCTTCTCGAAGTCCTCCACCGGGATGTAGACCTCGCCCCGGACCTCCACCAGGTCGGGCACGTCGTCACCGGTGAGCCGGTGCGGGATGCCCTGGACCGTGCGGACGTTGGCCGTCACGTCGTCGCCGATCCGGCCGTCGCCCCGGGTCACCCCCCTGACCAGCCGGCCCTTCTCGTAGACGAGCGCGATCGCCAGGCCGTCGATCTTCAGCTCGCACAGGTAGGGGGCCGGGTCCCGCTCGGCCAGCCGTTCCACCCGCGCCTGCCAGGAGACGAGGTCGTCGGCGTTGAAGGCGTTGTCGAGGCTCTCCATCCGCCGCAGGTGGGCGACCGGCGTGAAGTCGCTGGAGATCGGCGCCCCGACCTTCTGCGTCGGCGAGTCGGGGGTGCGCAGGCTCGGGTGCTCGTCCTCCAGCGCCCACAGCTCACGCATCCACGTGTCGTACTGCGCGTCGCTGACGGTCGGCGCGTCGAGCACGTGATAGCGCCAGTTGGCCTCCTCGACCAGCTCGCTCAGCTCCGCGTGCCGCTCCAGCGCGGCCACCGGCACGCCCTCGACCTCAGCGCTCATCGTCCGCCTCTCTCCTCGTCCGGCACCAGGGAGAATCTATCGCCGGACACCGACATTCAGCGGTGTCCGGCGGATCGGCGCCGGCGCGGGGAGAGGGCGCGGGCGGGGATCAGCCGCCCTGGGTGTAGATGGTCTTCCACGAGGTGCACCAGCCGGTCGGGCGGCTGGAGTTGCCCCGGCAGACCTTCGCCTTGATCTGCAGGGGGGCGCCGACGTTCTTGCGGAACGTCCCCGTGCCCGGGGTGCAGTTCCAGTAGCCCGCCGAGCTCCACTTGCCGTTGCCGGAGCTCTGCCAGCGCAGCACCACCCAGGAGCACCCCTTGCCGCGGGTGTCGGAGAGGCTCCCCCTGACCTGAAGCGAGTGCTGGGTGACGACCACCTTCCCCTTGGCGGTGGCGTGGCCGTCGGTCGAGTGGATCGGCCCCCACTTCCAGCTGCTCGCGGAGGCCGTGGCAGCCGTGGCGGCCGTCTCGGCCGAGGCGGCGGTGGAGCCGGCCAGGGTGAGGGCCGCGGCGGCGGTCAGGCCGAGCAGGACGCGGAAGCCGGTGCGCATGAAGAAACTCCAGACATGTAGCTGCAATTCAGTACATGTCAATAGATAAAGCCCGGTACTTGCACGTCACTTGAAACCCGGTAGCGCCCCTGCGACCCGCGTTCCCCTTCCGGCCCCCGGGCGGGGCTCCCCTCCCGGCCTCTCCCGGCCCGGTCCGGGCTCCCCGCGAGCCCCTCTTCTCGAGGGGTCCCTACTCCTCGCCGGGGTCCTCGCGGAGCACGAGGGCGGCCTGACGGCAGCGGGCCAGCGCCGCCTTCGCGTACGCGGGCGAGGCCCCGGCCAGCCCGCAGGAGGGGGTCAGCACGACCTGGGAGGCCAGGGTCGCCGGGGGGAATCCCAGACGGCGCCAGAGCTCGACGGCGGGCCGGGCGACCACGCCGACGTCCGGGAGCGCCGTGTCCACGCCGGGCACGACGCCGAGGAAGAAGGCCGTCCCGGCCTCGACGGCCTCCCCGACCGCGTCCTCGTCGCGACGCCGCAGCAGGGAGGCGTCCAGCGAGACGCCCCGCGCCCCGGCCCGGCGGACCACCTGCAAGGGCACGCCGGGGGCGCAGCAGTGCACGATCGGGAACGTCCCGCCGGGCAGCGCCGCCAGCACCTCGCGGAGCCGTTCCACCGCCACCGGGGCCTCGACGGCGCGCAGCCGCCCGAAACCCGAGGCCGTCGGCACGGTGCCCGCCAGCACGCCGGGCAGGCCGGGCTCGTCCAGCTGGACCACGATCTCCGTGGCGCCCGGCACCCGCTTGCGGACCTCCGCGACGTGCGCGGCGAGCCCTTCGCCGAACGACTCCACCAGATCCCGTACGGCCCCCGCGTCGGCGAGCGTCTTGTCCCCGTGACGCAGCTCGACGGCGCCGGCGAGCGTCCACGGCCCGCATGCCTGGATCTTGAACGGCCCCTGGTATCCCTGAGCCGCCTCCTCCAGCGCGTCGAGATCGCGCGTGAGGTGGTCGCGGGCCCGCTTGGCGTCCCGGCCCGGCCGGTCGGTGAAGCGCCAGCCCGACGGCTGCACCTCCACCGGCAGCTCCACCAGGAGCGACGCGGCCCTGCCGATCATGTCCGCGCCGACCCCGCGCCCCGGCAGCTCCGGAAGGTACGGCAGCGCGGGGATCTCCCCGAAGACGACCTTGACCGCCTCGGCGTGGTCCTCCCCCGGATGCGACCCGACACCGGTCGCGGTCGCCTCACTCCACGGAAACGTGTTCACGAAGGTCAGCTTAGAACCCGCCGGTACGGCCGCCTGACGGCGAGAGGCGGTCCCCGGGCGGAGCCGGGTACCGGTGGCACCCGGGGAGGTCCGCCTCCCCGCCATAAGGTGGGGGCATGCGACTCACGAAGTTCGGGCACGCCTGCGTCCGCCTGGAGAAGGACGGTTCGGCCCTCGTCATCGACCCGGGTCTCTTCAGCGAGGAGTCCGCGCTCGAGGGCGCGCAGGCCGTGCTCGTCACCCACGAGCACTTCGACCATGTGGAGCCCGAGCGGCTGCGCCGGGCCGCCGCGGCCAACCCCGCCCTGGAGATCTGGACCTGCGAGGGCGTGGCCGCCACGCTCACCGACGTCCCGGCGAAGATCCAGACCGTTCGGGACGGTGACACGTTCGGCGCGGCGGGCTTCGCGGTGAAGGTCGTCGGCGAGTGGCACGCCCCCAACCACCCCGACATGCCGATCGTGCAGAACGTCGGCTTCCTCCTCGACGAGGAGGTCTTCTACCCGGGTGACGCGCTCACCCCGCCGGGGGTCGACGTGCCCACGCTGCTGGTGCCCGTCAACGCGCCGTGGATGAAGGCGTCGGAGATGGTCGCCTACCTGCGCGAGATCCGCCCCGCGCGGGCCTTCTCCACCCACGACGGGCTGCTCAACGACGTCGGACTGGGCCTGGTCGACCGGTGGCTGGAGATCGAGGCGGACAAGCAGGGCGCCGACATCCGCCGCCTGAAGCCGGGCGAGTCCGTCACCCTGCCCTGACCGCGCCGCCCCCGGGCCTCCTCGCCACGACGCGAGGAGGCCCGGGAGAGGTCAGGGCCTGGGGAGGTCTTTCTCGTCGATGACCTCGTCGGCGGGCGGGGCGACGACCACGACATGCGATCCCCAGTCGCTGTAGCGGGTGTCGGTCCGCTGGACCGACATCATCCTCGACTTCACCTTCGTCTTCTGGGAGGTCATCAGGCGAGTGGGCAGGCCCGTGCGGTCGGTCCACAACCGCCATGCGATCTCTCCGCCGTCACCGCCGAACAGACTGGACAGCAGCTTGGCGGAGGGATCCTTGGACACCTCGGCGAGCTGCTTGTAGCTGATCGTGCCGCGGTAGAGGAAGCCGCCGGGAACGGCCTTGCCCGCCACGCCCTTGAGCAGGGTCTTCAGGACGGCCGGGGCGAACACGTCGATCGGCTGGTAGCTGGCGATATTGGCCTGGGCGCTTGGGTCTCCCGCGCGTATCCAGGACTTGCCCTGGGGAAGGTTCCTTGCGACGAGGCCGCCGGAGATGTAGTTGCGACGGCCGACGACGATCTGCTGGATCGGCTCCTCGACGATGGCTCGCACCTCGTCGTCGCTCTCGTCTTCCAGCAGCTTCCTGAAGAACGGGTCCATGACCAGCCGCCAGGTCGCGTCGGAGGCGACCGGACCGGAGCGGCCGAACTGCACCCTGCCGTGGATCCGGAACCTCACCGACTCCTTCTCCCTGCCGTCGAGGACGAGCCGCGAGACCTCGGCGATGTGAACGCCGCGCTCGGGGTGGAACTGGCGCTTGAGCGCCCCCACCGGATCGGCGGGGGCGGCCTGCGCCGCGGCGGGGGCCGCGGTCACCGGCACGGACGCGATCAGTACCGCCGCCACCAGGGCGACCCATCGCTTCATCAAGTCACATTCCTCTCCAAGGAAGATGATATTCCGGAGAGATCATCTTTCCAGAGAAATGCGATCTTTCGAGCGGATATATGTACGGAAACAGTGCAGGTCTCATGCACGAGCCGGTCCGCGTCCCCAAGCAGGCGCGTGCTCCCCGCTCCGGCTCCGTTCCGCGCGGCCGGAGTCAGGAGAAAGAGCCAGGAGCCGGAACCGGGAGCGGAGTCAGGAGGCCGAGGCGATGGTCGCCGAGCCGATCACGGTGTCGCCGAGGTAGAGGACCGCGGCCTGGCCCGCCGCGACCCCGGTGGCCGGGGCGTCCAGCGTGATGTGGAGGTCGTCGCCGGACAGCTGGGCGTGGCAGCCGTACACCTCGCCGTGGGCGCGGAGCTGGACCGTGCAGGCCAGCGGCTCGCGCGGGGCGTCCACCGGGCCGTTCCAGACGGGCCGGGCCGCCACGATGGCGGTGACCTCCAGGGCCGAGCGCGGGCCCACCGTGACCGTGTTGGAGACCGGCTCGATGGACAGCACGTAACGCGGCCTGCCGTCGGCGGCAGGGCGGTCGATGCGCAGGCCCTTGCGCTGGCCCACGGTGAAGCCGTAGGCGCCCTGGTGACTCCCGACGACCTCGCCCGACTCGTCCACGATCGGGCCCTCCTCCGCGCCGAGACGGCCGGCGAGGAATCCCCGGGTGTCACCGTCGGCGATGAAGCAGATGTCGTGGCTGTCGGGCTTGTCGGCGACCATGAGACCGCGCCGCGCCGCCTCCTCGCGGACCTCGGCCTTGGTCGAGTCGCCCAGCGGGAAGATCGCGTGCTGGAGCTGCTCCCGGGTGAGCACGCCGAGCACGTAGGACTGGTCCTTGGCGGTGTCCGGGCTCCGGCTGAGCACGCCGTCGGCGAGCCGGGCGTGGTGCCCGGTGGCCACGGCGTCGAAGCCGAGCGCGAGCGCCCGGTCGAGCACCGCCTCGAACTTGATCTTCTCGTTGCAGCGCAGGCAGGGGTTGGGCGTGCGGCCCGCGGCGTACTCGCTGACGAAGTCCTCGACCACGTCGCGGTGGAACCGCTCGGCCATGTCCCAGACGTAGAAGGGGATGCCGATCACGTCGGCGGCCCGGCGGGCGTCCCTGGAGTCCTCGATCGTGCAGCACCCGCGGGCACCGGTCCGGTAGGACTGCGGATTGGCCGACAGCGCCAGATGGACGCCGGTGACATCATGGCCCGCCTCGGCGATGCGGGCGGCGGCCACGGCGGAATCAACGCCCCCGGACATGGCGGCAAGCACACGAAGAGTCATAACCCTCTCAGGGTACCCACGTCGGCGGGCACCGCGCCGGTCCGGTGCCTCCCCGCCGCGCTGTTGGCACGGATCTCATCGGGCTGGGAGAATCCGAAGCTATGCGACTGTTCGGGCGCAAGAGCGACCCTGCTTCGGAACCCTCCGACGGCATCGAGGAGTTCTGGTCGTGGTGGCCCGAGGCCAGACCGGAACTGGACGCGATGGTCGCCGCCGGTGAGGCCGACCGGCTGGCCGAGTGGCTCGGGCCCGCGGTGCAGGTCGTCCACCCGTCCCTGGTGTGGGAGATCGCCCCCGGGCGCACCGCCGACCAGGCGCTGGTGGTCACCGCCGCGGGCGACCCCGAACTGCGCGCCGTGGCCCACCGCTGGGCCGCCGCCGCGCCGCCGGCCGACGCCCTGTGGGAGTTCCATCCGTCCCGGCAGGCCAACCCGGACGCCGTGGGCCTCACCCTCGACGTGGGCGGCTACGGGTTCGCCCTGGACAAGCTCGTGCTCGGCCTGCGGGCCCCGCACGGCAACCCCCGCGTCGACGTGGTCGCCCACCACCCGATCTTCGGCGCCCTCGACGAGGAGACCAGGACCGAGGCGACGCTGCTCGCCCTCGACTGGCTGCTCGGCGAGGACGACGTGGCCCGCTGGCTCGGCGAGATCTCCGCCGTCGAGTTCCCGCCGATCGACGCGGTGCCCGCCGTCCACCTGCCCAGCGTCGTCGCCGATCTCGCCGCCGACTTCCGGGAGGAGCAGTGGGCGCTGCTCGAAGGCGAGACCGGCACCGGCGCGCGCCTGATCGCCACCGCCCGCTACCCGCTCCGCCCGGTCGACTACCCCCTGTTCGACCAGCACATCGCGATCACCCTTCCCTACCTGCACCGCGATCCCGACGGCCTGCCCACCGGCCCATCCCTGGAGGCGCTGCGCGACTTCGAGGAGCGCCTGGCCGGACGGATCAGCAAGCTGAACGGCACCGCCGTCCTGGCCGCGCACATGAGCGCCGAGGGCCAGCGGGTGCTGCACGTCTACGCCGATCCGGCGGGTGAGGCGGCGATCCACGCCAAGGAGCTGATCATCAGCTGGGAGGAGGGCCGGCCCCGGGTGGACGTCGCCGGCGACCCCGCGTGGACCGCCGTCGCCCCCTTCCTCAGCTGATCCCGGCGTCCCGGATCACGGCAGCGCCCTCGGAGCCCTCCCCGCCCCCGCCAGGTAGGCCGAGAGAACGGCCGCGCCGAGGACGGCCTGCCCCGCCAGGAACCCGCCCAGCGCGACGGGCTGGAAGAACAGCGCCGCGGCCAGGGGGAGACAGCCGAGCGCCGCGAGGTCGACGCCGGTCATCGCCCAGGCGACCAGTCCCGTGGGTATCGCTCCCATCGGCGTGTCGATGACCGGCATCGTGTGATCGGCGGGCCTGCGGCGCGCCGTCCGCAGCGCTCCGGCGGCCAGCGCGGGAGCGGCCGTCACCCCCAGCAGCCACCACGGGCCGGCGGGGAGCGCGCCGGTCACCGTGAGCCCGCCCAGCACGAGGACCAGCCAGACCGCGCCCAGCAGCCCCGGCAGCAGCGCCCGGGCGGCGAGGGCCCGGCGGGGGCCGACGCCGAGCAGCCGTGCCAGCGCCGGGTCGTCGCCGTCCCGGCGGGCTCCCCAGGTTCCGGCCGCCGCGGCGGCGAGCCCGCCGACGAGCATGATCCCCATGGTCAGCATGAGGCCGGCGAGCCCGCCCGCCTCCGCCAGTGCGGTCGTCGCGGCGGTTCCCGGCGGGGATCCTCCTCCGGTCCGCGCCGCGACCGCGGCCGGCGCCTCCAGGGACCCGCCGCCGGTCTGCGCGGCGAGCGCGGGCAGCGCGGCGGTCATGAGCAGTACGGCGAGCCGCCCGGGACGGCGTCCCAGCCGCCGCCAGTCCTGCCAGGCCAGCGCCATCGGAGCGGGCAGCGCGGGCCACCGCCGGGACCGCAGCACCCGTCCCCGCCAGTGCTCGTCCTCCGCGCTCCAGGCCAGGGCCTCGGGGTCCATGGTGACGGCGGCGCCGACCGCGCGCCCCGCTCCGGTGGAGGCGGTCAGCAGGGTCCGGGCCGGGATCCGGTCCAGCGCCGTCCAGGCCCGCCGTACCAGCAGGGCGGCGAGCACGGCGGAGACGCCGGCCAGTGCCGCGCCGAGGGTCGGCGGCGCGGAGGCCGCCGCGGCGAGGAAGCGGCGCGCGGGGCCGGATCCCAGCAGCGCGACGGCCGCGGCCAGCGCCACGGTCGTGACGATCACCGGGCCCGCCCACGCGTCCCAGGTCCGCAAGGCCTGCGCCAGCACGGCCAGGGCCATCCCGCCCGTGGCCGCGGCGATGCCGAGGACCATCCCCGCGGCCAGCCGTACGGCCGTGTGGTCCGGAGTGCCCAGCACCGCGAGCAGGCCCACGCCGAGTGCGGCGCCGATGACGACGGAGACCGCGAGGAGGACGCCCGCCGGCCGCCGGAGCACGGCCCGGCGGTCGAGCGGGGAGAGCAGGAGCCAGGTCGCGTCGGCGGAGGAGAGGGTGACGGGGCCCATCATGCGGGCGACGGCGAGGAAGCCCGCGTAGGCCAGCACGACCAGGGCGATCCCGGCTCCCATCCGCGCCGGGTCCGCCTGCCGGGTGATCGCGGCCAGGAGCGTGGAGGCGGGCTGGGACAACATCGCGGCGACCACCGCGAGCCCCAGACCGGTCGAGTAGAGGTCGATCCAGCTCCGCGGCCTGCGGCCCCGCGACCGGACCAAGGCCCTGACCTCCGCGACCGGGCTCATACGGCGCTCCTGGCGCGCCCGTCGGCCAGGGCGACCCGGCGGCCCCGGGCGGCCCCGGCGAGGCCGGGATCGTGGGTGGCCATCACCACCGTCCCGCCTCCGGCCGCGTAGTCCGCCAGGATGGCCGCCAGCCGCTCTCTGAACTCCGCGTCGAGTCCCCGTTCCGGCTCGTCCAGCAGCAGCACCCGGCTCGGCCGGAGCAGGGTCATCGCCAGCACGAGGCGCTGCCGCTGGCCGGTCGAGAGGGCGAACGGCGCCGCGTCCGCCCGCTGCTCCAGGCCGAAGGCGTCCAGCACCTCCTCGACGTCCATCCGGGGCGTGGAGTGGACCGCGGCCATCAGTTCCAGATGCTCGCGGACGGTCAGCCCCGGATACCAGGCGAGCTCGTCGCCGGTCAGGGCGACGTCGCGCCAGAAGGCGGGCACGTCGCGGGGCGGCCCGCCGAGGACGGTGATCTCACCCGCGTCCGCCGTCCGGAGACCGGCCAGGCAGCGCAGCAGCGTCGACTTCCCCGCTCCGTTCGGTCCCGTCATCGCGACGATCTCGCCGCGCGCGACTTCGAGATCGACGCCCTGGAGGACGGGGTTGCCGCCGAGTGTGACCTCGACGGCCCGGACCACGATGATCGGTTCGCTCACCACCCGAATCTAGTCGACGCGGGTCCGGCCGGCGCGGCGGGCGGCGCGGCGGCCGGAGTCAGGACAGGCCGGCGCGGCGGGCCCGCTCCACGACCAGGCCGATCACGTCGATGAGGCGATCGACGTCGGCCTCGGTCGAGGTGTGGCCCAGGGAGAAGCGCAACGAGCCGCGGGCCCGGACGCCGTCGGCGCCCATGGCGAGCAGGACGTGGGAGGGCTGGGCCACCCCGGCCGAGCAGGCCGATCCGGTCGAGCACTCCACGCCCTTGGCGTCCAGGAGCATCAGCAGGGCGTCGCCCTCGCAACCGGGGAAGGAGAAGTGGGCGTTGCCGGGGAGCCGGTTCGCCGGGTCGCCGTTGAGGATCACGTCGGGGACGGCCTGCCGTACCCTGCGGATCAGGTCGTCGCGGAGCTCGGACAGCCGGGCCGCCGTCTCGGCCTGGCGGGTCACGGCGATCCGCACCGCCGCCGCGAGACCGGCGATCGCGGGCGCGTCGAGCGTGCCCGAGCGGACGTCGCGTTCCTGGCCTCCGCCGTGCAGGACGGGCACCGGATCGACCCCCCGGGCCAGCAGCAGCGCACCGACGCCCATCGGGCCGCCGACCTTGTGGCCGGAGAGGGTCAGGGCGTCCACGCCGGAGTCGGCGAAGGCCACGGGGAGCTGGCCGATCGCCTGGACCGCGTCGGTGTGGAACGGGATGCCGTGGTCGCGGGCGATCGCGGCGAGCACCCGGATCGGCTGGACGGTGCCGACCTCGTTGTTGGCCCACATCACGCTGACCAGGGCGACGCTGTCCGGGTCGCGCTCGATGGCGTCGCGGAGGGTCTGCGGGTGCACCCGGCCGAACTCGTCGACGTCGAGCAGCTCGACGACCGCGCCCTGCCGGTCGCCGAGCCAGTGCGCGGGGTCGAGCGCGGCGTGGTGCTCGACCGCGCTGAGCAGGATGCGACCGGCCCCCTTGGCGCGGCGCGCCCAGTAAAGGCCTTTGATGGCCAGGTTGTCGGCCTCGGTGCCGCCGGAGGTGAACACGACCTCGCTGGGCCGGGCGCCGAGCACGTCCGCGATGGTCTCGCGTGACTCCTCCACGACCTGGCGCACCCGGCGGCCCGCCGCGTGCAGCGACGAGGCGTTGCCCACCCGGCCGAGCTGAGCGGTCATCGCCTCGATGGCCTCGGGAAGCATCGGCGTGGTCGCCGCATGATCGAGATAGGCCGACTCCACAGCCGCACTCCCCTTCGCAACTCATTTTTCGGCCTTCCCAGGGTATCCGCGCTCCGGGAGGCCGCCATCCCCGCGTTGACTACTGTACCGTCCGGACGGTACAGTAAGGATCATGAGACGAGAGGATCTGCTGGACGCGGCCGAGGACCTGCTGTCCGACCAGGGATCCTCGGCACTCACCCTGGCCGCCGTCGCCGAACGCGCGGGCTGCAGCAAAGGCGGCCTGCTCTACCACTTCGGCACCAAGGAAGCCCTCATCAAGGGCATGGTCGAGCGGCTGATCGAGGATTTCGACGAGCTCGTCACCAACCAGGACCACGGCACCTACACCAAGCGCTATCTCGCCGCCACGTTCGTCGCCGTGCGCAGCGGCAGGCTGCGACGCTGGGCGGTGGTCACCGGCGCCTCCGGCAACCCTTTCCTGCTGGCCCCGCTGCGCGAGGCGATGGCGCGCTGGCACCGTGAGGGCCTGGAGGCCGAGCCCGACCCGGCGGCCGCGCAGATCGTGCGCCTGGCCTGCGAGGGGTTGTGGGACGTGGTCAGCCACGACCCCGGGCTCTACGACGATGATTTCTACACGGAGCTGGAGCGGCGCCTGCTGGCGCTGCTGCCCGGCTGACGTCCGCCCTCCCACGGCTTTCACCGCCCGGACGACCCGTCTCCCGATCACGACCGGCACCGGCCGGGTGTCACTCCCCGTAGACGTTGGTGGTCGCTTCCGCACGCGCGGAAGCGACCGGCTTGTCTGTTCCCCTCCGGCATCACCTGGAAACCTCCATCGAAGGGATTGCGTCATGACCCGCGACCTGAAGACTGCCCGTAACGGGGCGATCCTCACTTTTGTTCTCGGCGGACTGATGTGTGGATCGATAACCGTGCGCCTCCCGGCGCTGTCCGACAAACTCGGCCTGTCCGAGGCGTCGATCAGCGCTTCCCTGCTCGCCTGGAGCCTGGGCGCGTTGGTGACCATGCAGTCGATGCGCGGGGTGATGACGCGTTTCGGCAGCCGGAGCATCCTGCGGGTCGCCGCGCCCCTGTGCGCCGTCACCCTGGCCCTGCTCGCGTTCGCCCCGTCGTTCCCGCTGCTGCTGGTCGCCTCCGTGCTGTTCGGCCTGGCCTTCGGCGCGCTGGACATCGCGATGAACGCGCAGGGCGCGGCGGTCGAGCGCGCCCACGGTCTCCCGCTGATGAACGGCATGCACGCCGGCTGGTGCGTGGGCGCGATCTCCGCGGGCCTGCTCGGCACCGCGGCCATCGCGGCCGGACTCTCGTTCACGGCCCACCTGGCCCTGATCGCCCTGGCCTCGCTGCCCGCGGCGGTCATGCTCAGCCGCACCTACCTGCCCGATCCCGCCCCCGAGCCGGAGGCCGCCGGGAACGGGACCCGTCGCCGGATGCCGCCGGTGGTCTACCTTCTGGGCGTCATCGCGTTCTGCGCCTTCATGGTCGAGGGCGCGGTGGCCGACTGGAACGGCCTCTACCTGCGCAACGAACTCGGCGCCCCCGAGGCCGTGGCCGCGCTCGGCTACCCGATCTTCGAGGTGGGCATGCTGATCGGCCGCCTGGCCGGCGACCGCGTCCGGAACCGGTTCGGCGCCCGACGTATGATCATCGGCTCGGGTCTGGCCACCACCGCGACTTTCGCCGTCGCCGTCATGTCCTCCTCGGCGGCGGTCGCCGTCCCGGTCATGCTGCTGGTGGGCCTGTCGGTGGCGACGATCTCGCCGGTCGCCTTCTCCCTGGCGGGCGACGCGACCGCCAACCCCGGCCCGGCCATCGCCCAGACGGGCGCGCTGGGCTACGCGGGGCTGCTGCTCGGCCCGGTGATCATCGGCCTCCTCTCCGACCTGGCGTCCCTGCGGGTCGCGCTCGGCGTCGCCGCCCTGCTGGGCGTCCTGATCACCGTGGCCGGCCGGTTCCTGCCCCGATCCGGTACGGCCTCCGCCGCCCCGGCCGGAGCCCCCGCTCCCGGGGTCACCGCGGCCGTCTGAGACGGGATCGCCCGGGGCGGGGCCCGTCCGAGCCGGGGCGGGCCGTTCGAGGAGGTGCCGGACACGGGAACGGCCCCGGACACGAGAACGGCACCGCACGCGAGAACGGCGCCGGACACGAGAACGGCGCCGCACGGAGAACCCGTGCGGCGCCGTTCCCACGATCCGCGTCTCTCGGTCCCGGCCCGTGCGGGCCGAAGGGCCTACTTGCGCTTGGAGATCTCCTCGGTCAGCTGCGGGACGACCTGGTTGAGGTCGCCCACGACGCCGTAGTCGGCGAGCTCGAAGATCGGCGCCTCGGGGTCCTTGTTGATCGCGACGATCGTCTTGGCGGTCTGCATGCCGGCCCGGTGCTGGATGGCCCCGGAGATGCCGGCCGCGATGTAGAGCTGCGGCGAGACGGTCTTACCCGTCTGGCCGACCTGGAACTGGTGCGGGTACCAGCCGGCGTCGGTGGCGGCGCGGGAGGCGCCGACGGCCGCGCCGAGCGAGTCGGCCAGCTTCTCGATGATCGAGAAGTTCTCGGCCGAACCCACGCCACGGCCGCCGGAGACCACGATCGCTGCCTCGGTCAGCTCGGGACGGGCGCCCTTCTCCTCCTTGACGCGCTCCACGACCTTGGCGACCTTCGCGGCGTCGGAGACGGCCACGGAGACCTGCTCCTCGGCGCCCGCACCGGCGGCGGCCTCGACCGGGGTCGCGTTCGGGCGGACCGCGATGATCGGGGTGCCCTTGGTCACGCGGGACTGGACGTTGACGCCGCCGCCGAAGATGGACTGGTCGGCGACCAGGCCCTCCCCGATGCCGACGGCGTCGGTCAGCACGCCGGAGTCGATCTTGATGGCCAGCCGGCCGGCGATCTCCTTCGCCTCGGCCGTCGCGGCGACGAGCACCGCGGCCGGGGACGCCGAGGAGACGAGCTGGGCGAGCAGCTCGGCCTTGGGCGCGACCACGTAGTCGGCGATGTCGGCGGAGTCGGCGACGTAGATCTTCTCGGCGCCGTACTCGGCCAGCTTGGCCTTGGCCTCGGCGGAGTACCCCGGGCCGGCCCAGACGGCCGACGGCGCGCCCAGCTTGCGGGCGAGCGTCAGCAGCTCCAGGGTGACCTTCTTGACCTGGCCTTCGACGTGCTCGACGAGAACGAGAACCTCAGACATCTCAGCTAACCTCCCGTTCTCAGATGAACTTCTTCGACGCGAGGAAGTCGGCGGCCTTCGCGCCGCCGTCGCCCTCGTCCTTGACGATCGTGCCGGCCGCGCGCGGCGGGGCGGCGGCGAAGTCGGTCACCTCGCTCCACGCGTTGGCGAGGCCCACCTGCGCGGCGTCGATCTCGGCGTCGGCGACGCCCAGCTTCTCGACCGGCTTCTTCTTGGCGGCCATGATGCCCTTGAACGACGGGTAACGCGGCTCGTTGATCTTCTCGACCACGGAGACGACCGCGGGCAGCGAGGCCTCGACCCTGTCGTAGCCGTAGTCGGTGACGCGCTGGATCGTGATGGCCGAGCCGTTGACCTCGACCTTGTTGGCGAAGGTGAGCTGCGGCACGTTCAGGCGCTCGGCCAGCATCGCGGCGAGCACGCCGGTGCGGGCGTCGGTGGACTCGGAACCGAGCACGACCAGGTCGAACCCGATCTTCTTCAGCGTCTGCGCCAGGGCGTGGGAGGTGCCCAGGGCGTCGGAGCCGTGCAGGGCGTCGTCCACCAGGTGGACGGCCTTGTCGGCGCCCATGGCCAGGGCCTTGCGGATGGTGTCGCTGGCCTTGTCGGGGCCCATGGTGAGGACGGTTACCTCACCGCCGTGCGCTTCCTTGAGCCGCAGCGCCTCTTCGACCGCGTACTCGTCGAGCTCGTTGACGACGCCGTCGGCGGCGTCGCGGTCGAGCGTCTTGTCATCGGACCTCAGCTTGCGCTCGGTCGCCGTGTCGGGGACCTGCTTCACGCAGACGACGATGTTCATGGCCGGTGGCCGACCTCCCGTGTTCGCGTGCGCCACCGTTCACGGCTGGCGCCGGATGCTCGGTACGCGCACGCGGGGCACGTGCGCGTGATGCCAAGACTGCCAGGTGCCCGAGGGGCTTTTGACAGCGGGTGGCCCGGTCGGGATGTGCCCTCCCTGGTCCCCCGGCAACATGTTACCCATCGGTAGCTTAGGCGCAAACCACCAGGCCGTACGGCCCGCGGCCCGGCCACCCCGGCATGTCACCCCTCCACCATACCGAACTATGTTCCGGAGTCGGCGGGGGCCCCGCCCGGAACGATCAGCTGCTCAGCAGGATCACGACCAGGACGAAGACCACCGTCCCCAGCGCCAGGCCGAGAGTGAGCGGGCTGAAGAACGCGCCGAGAACGATCCACAACGCGACCGACCCCCCGGCGCCGACCAGGTCCACGACCAGCCGCGGGCGGTTCTGCCGGGCGAACAGGGCGACGCCCCCATCGATGATCATGACAGTCCCGTAGACCGTCAACAACAGCAGCGACACCTCGGGCAACGGGCTCTTGGCCGCCGCGGCCGCCAGCGACACCAGCAGACCGGTGCCGATCACCCAGCGGCGGTGGATCACGGCGCGGCGGTGCTCGTAGGCGGCCTCCGTAACGGAGACGTCGAGCCGGGAGCGGCGGTGACCGGGGCGCCATTCCCGGGTGGTGAGGTGGTTCACAGTGTTCTCCCGGTTTTCCCGGTTCTCCCGGTTTTCCCGGTTCTCCCGGTCGCGCCCGCCGCGCCGCACCGAGAGGGCGGGGCGGGGCCGCGGCGGAGCGGGGGGCGGCCCTGGCGGCATGGCGTTCGCGGAGCCCGTGGAGCCCGCGAAACTGTCCGCGCCCGTGGGGCTCACGGAGCCCGCAGAATCCGCGGAGCCCGGGAAGGCCGCGGAGCCCGGGAAGGCCGCGGAGCCCGGGAAGGCCGTGGGACCCGGGAAGAGCGCGGCGCCCGGGAAGGCCGTGCTTGCCTCGGAGCCCGCGACGTGCCCGGCCGGGGCGACGGCCGCCAGCCGGGCCGGCAGCGCGGCGGCGGGCGGACGCGCCACCGGGTCGGGCACCAGGCACTCCCGCAGCAGCGGCTCCAGCCAGGGCGGGACCCCGCCGAGGTCGGGCTCGTGATGGACGACCCGGTAACCGATCGCGGAGGCCGGGCCCGTGCCGTAGGGATGGCGCCCGGTGGCCGCGAAGGCGAGCGTGGCCGCGAAGGAGAAGACGTCGGCCTCCGGTCCCGTCTCCCCGCCCTCCAGGATCTCCGGGGCCAGGTAGCCGGGCGTGCCCAGCACCGCCCCCGAGGCGGTGACCGAGGCCGAATCGAGCAGGCACGCGATGCCGAAGTCGATGACGACCGGCTCGCCGTCGCTCAGGATCACGTTGCCCGGCTTCAGGTCGCGGTGGATCACCCCCGCGGCGTGCACAGCGGCGAGGGCCTCGGCCAGGCCGCGTGCCAGCCGTACCAGGGCCTCGCCCCCGATCGGGCCGTCACCGGAGACCACCGCCGACAGCGGGCGGCCCTGGACGTAGCGGGTGGCGAGGTAGGGACGCGGCCCCTGCAGCGAGGCCTCGATGAGCTCGGCGACGTGCGGCCCCTGGACCCTGCGCATCGCCTCCACCTCGCGGGCCAGGCGGGTCAGGGCCGTCTCGTCGGCGGCGACGTGCGGATGCAGGATTTTGATGGCCACCGTGTGGCCCTCGGGGTCCAGCGCGAGATGAACCTCCCCGAAGCCTCCCGCTCCCAGCGGTGAGAGCAGGCGGTACGGGCCCAGACAATCACCGTCCGGCGCTCCCATGCGACTCCCTCCGGCCTGTCTCCTTCATCGTGCCCCAGACAAGGCCGTCTCGCACGGCGAGATTGCAAGAAACCGCCCGTCCCCGGACATGGAACGCACTCTGGACGGTCCCGCTCTGCCTTCCCGGCAACCGGACTTGAGGTGGCCTTGGGATGAGTTGTCAAGAATCGCCCGAGATGTCCGGGCCAATCCGTCGTCGCCCGCACCGCGCGGAGGCCCCGGCGGCCTCCGGCGGGGGAACTCACTTCCAGAAGGTCAGGAACCCGAGACCGAGGTCCTTGAGCAGGTCGTCCACCAGCCCGCCGATGAGGTCCATCACACCCATGGCGCTGTCGTGCGCCTGGGCCTTCCACTCCCTGGTCAGCTCCGCCACCACCTCGGAGGGCGGCTGCCACGGGGTGAAGACCGGGCTCATGCCGATCGCGGCCGTCACCGCGAAGAAGGCGGCCGTCCCCAGGACGAGCGTGGTCACCATGGCGGCGCCGGGGCTGCGGATCGCCCCGGTCAGCACGCGGGAGACGGCCTTGCGGGGCTTGCCCCCGCCGGGCAGCACGAAGAGCCCGGCCACGAAGGCCCCGGCCGCGAAGCCGGCGGCCTTGTCGGAGCTCTCCAGCTGGCCGATGTAGATCAGGGCGCCCCACACGCACATGCCGAGCATCGCGGCCACCGGAGCGGTGATCAACGTCGCCACCCCCGCCTTGATCAGCGCCCAGGGCGTGCCGACCACGGCGAGCAGCGGATCGGAGGCGCTGCCGCCCCGCGCCGAGCGGCGGTCGGCCAGGTCCCCGAAGAGGTATTCGCCCACCCGTAGGCAGACCACCGCGACCAGCGCGAACGCGCTCACGATGACGGGCAGCACGCAGGCCAGCGCGACCACGATCGTCAGCAGCAGCGCTCCGGCCAGCGGATGGGCCCTGCGATACGGCGCGCGGGCTGGGACCTGCGTCTCCGGCGGGGTGTGGGGCCGGGGACGGGCCGGCGGCGGCGCGACCGGCTGCGCCGGGCCCGTCGGCTGCGGCGGAGGGTACCCGGCGACCCGCTGGTCGGGGTAGGGCGGCGGCGCGAACCCGGGCTGCCGGGCCGCGGGCCGCGCCGGGACGTACGGCGGCGGCGGTGAACCGGCCGGGACGTACGGCGGCGGCTGGCCGTTCGCAGGCGCGGTGGCGGCCCGGCCCTTCGGCTCGTTCCTGCCCTCGCGGGGCCTGCGCTCGCGCCGCTCCGGCTTGGCGTACTCCACCGGCGGGAGCAGGTCGGAGTAGGTGTGGTCCTGCGGCAGCATCCGGGTGCCGCCGGGAGGCGGTGCCTGGCCGTTCGGGGAGGAGGGGACTCCGCCGGGGCCCTTGCCCAGCGCCTCCGTCCGCGGGTCGAGCACCTTCGTGCCGGGGTCCAGGATCGCGGTCGGCGGCGGTTCCTCGTGGAAGGCCGTCACCGCCGGGTCCAGGGAGCGCGCCATCCGGTGCAGCTGCTGCGCGCTCGGCCGGGCCGCGGCCTCCACGTTCAGCGCCTGCTTCAGCCAGCCGCGCAACCAGGCGGGGGCCAGGTCCAGGTTGGCCCGGCCCTCCATGATGTTGAAACAGACGACCTCGAAAGCCCCCGTGCCGAACGGGGGCTTGCCGGTCGCGGCGAAGAAGACCGTGGAGGCCAGCGCGTGCACGTCGGCGGCCTGGGTGATCTCGGAGTCCCGGATGATCTCCGGGGCGAGGTATCCCGGCGTGCCGACGAACATGCCCGTCTGGGTCAGCCGGGTGGCGTTGACCAGGTGCGCGATGCCGAAGTCGATGACCAGCGGCTCGCCGTCGACGAGCATCACGTTGGCCGGCTTGAGGTCGCGGTGGACGACGTCGGCGGCGTGGATGGCCACCAGCGCGGCGCACAGCCCCCGGGCCAGCCTGATGACCTGGTCGTCGGGGAGCGGGCCGTCCTGCAGGACCGTGTCCTCAAGGGTGCGGCCGGGGGCGAACCGGGTCACGATGTACGGCTGCGCGCCGGTCAGCTGGGCGTCCAGCACCTCCGCGACGTGCGGGCTGCGCACCCGCCGCATCGTCTCCACCTCGCGGGTGAGCCGGTCACGGGCCTTGAGATCGGCGGCCACGTGCTGGTGCAGGACCTTGACGGCCACTTCACGGCCGTCCTCGTCCAACCCGAGGTAGACGGCCCCCATGCCGCCCTCGCCGATCTTGCTGAGCAGCCGGTACGGTCCCAGCCGCTCAGGCGCCTGCGTGTCCCCCGTCATTGCGCCCGCTTCCGTAGTTGCTGCAGTTCGTCCACCACCGTCCCGATCCGGACGTCGACCGGTGCCCACGTCGCCTCCCGCGCCCGGTCACCCACGGTGCCCACAGCGAGGAAGACCATCAGCACGACCACGACCCCCAGTGCCGCGGCCGTTCCCGCGGCCGCGCCCCGTGAGGGAAGCAGTGATGCCAGACTACGTCGCATCTGCCGCCCGGGTGCTTCCACGCCCGGACCGGCGCAGATCGTCCACAGCGCGACCGCCGTCCCCCAGGCGAGCGTGTTCACCTCCGGCATCGCCGGTACCAGCACCGCCAGCAGCAGCGTCACCGGCAGGCCGAGGATGAGCCCGTACGGCACCAGCGCGACGGTGACCCCGATCGACTTCAGGAGCGCGCCCGGGTGGGAGAACACCCGGAACGCGTCGGCCGCCGCCGGGGCGGTCCCCCGGCGGCCGCTCAGCTGCGGCTGGGCGATGTCGGCGGCGCGCAGCAGGATCGCGATCGGCACGATCACGGCCGCGACGAGCACGGGGGCGACGACGGCGGCGATCGTCACGATGGCGAGCAGCAGCAGGCTCGCCGCGGTGTGCGCCGCGAACTGCTGCGGCGGCTGGCCGGGCCGCAGGCCCGGGTGGACCGGTCCGGGGGCCGGCGGCTGGTAGGGAGGCGGCTGGTAGGCGGGCGGCTGCGGGGCGTGCGCCGCGGAGTGCCGCGCGGACGGCGCCTGCTGCTCGAAGAGCCCCTGTGGCCGTCCGTGAACCTGCTGCCCGTGAACCTGCTGCCCGTGAACCTGCTGTCCGTGAACCTGCTGTCCGTGAACCTGCCGCCCCTGCTGACCGGGCCCCTGGGGGTGCGCGACGGAGCGCCCCGCCTGGGGTGAGGACTGCTGCGGGGACGGCATGCGTCCGCGCATGTACTCCGGCAGCTCGTGAGGGCGGACCCGCTGGGTCGGGATGTCCCCGTCGGCCACCGGGGAGGTGGCTCCGAGCTCCCCGGTCACCCCGTGGCCGCCCTGCGCGGTCCGGCCCCGCCCGGACTGGTCGTGACCGGTCCCGGCCTGACCGCTCTGGCCCGGAGCGGTGCCCCGGTCGCGGACTCTGCCGGTGGGGATGTCCTCCGGTTCGAGCATTCCGGTGGGCAGCTCGTGCGAGGCCGGCTGGGCCTGCGAACCCCGGGGGTTCTCCCGGCCCTGCTCGGCCGCCACCTGGCGCAGCTCCTCGGCCGTCACCCGACGGGTGGGCCAGTTGTCGGCCGGCGGCTGCTGCTCGCCGAGCAGCGAGACGTACTCGCGCGGCGGGAGCGAGGGGGCCGGAGGCCAGGGGGCCGCGGGGTTCGTCCCCGGGCGTGACGCCACCGGCGTCGCCACCTCTCCCGGGTCCGGGGGGAGGAGCGATCCCGTGGCGGGTCCCGCCGCCGGAGGACCGGAGACGCCCGGCCCCGTCCGCACGCCGGACCCCGCCGGGCCGCGCGAGCCGGGGAAACCGCCGGAGGCGGAGTCGTCGAAGCGCGGGACGGTGGTGATCTCGTCCGGAGGACGGTGCCGGTTCGGCCGGCTCGCCTGCGGCATCAGGCGCGTCACCTGGTCGACCAGCTCGGCGGCCGAGGGCCGCCTGGCGGGGTCGCGGTGGAGGGCGGCGCGCAGCACCGGCTGGAGCTCCCGGGGGGCGCCGGCCACGTTCGCCTTGCCCGCGGTGATGTTGTAGAAGATCATCTCCAGCGTGCCCTTGCCGAACGGCGGCTCGCCGGTGGCGGCGAAGACCAGCGTGCCCGCCCAGGCGTGCACGTCCACCTCGGGGCCCGCCTCGTGGCCCTCGATGATCTCCGGGGCGAGGTATCCCGGCGTGCCGATGAACATGCCCGTCTGGGTCAGCCGGGTGGCGTCCACGGCCTGCGCGATGCCGAAGTCGATGAGGACGGGCTCGCCGTCCAGGATGAGCACGTTGCCGGGCTTGAGGTCGCGGTGGATCACCCCGACGGAGTGCACGGAGGCCAGCGCCGCGGCCACTCCCCTGGCGACCTTGAGCAGCGCGGGCAGATCGAGCGGGCCGTCCTGCTTGACGACCTCGTCCAGCGGCCGGCCCGGGACGTACCGGGTGACGATGTAGGGCCGGTGGCCGGTCACGTCGGCGTCGAGCACCTCGGCGATGTGCTCGCTGCGCACCCTCCGCATGGTCTCGACCTCGCGTGAGAGCCTGCGGCGCGCGACGTCGTCCCCCGCCACCTCCGCGCGCAGAACCTTCACCGCGACCTGCCGCCCCTGCGGATCGACGGCGAGATGGACCACGCCCATGCCACCCTCACCGAGCCGCCTCAGCAGTCGGTATGGCCCCAGTCGGTCGTCCTGATTCATGGCATGAAGCACCATACCGGCTTAAACCCCGCCTATGAGATGAACCATCAGGCCACATTCCCCGTACAAGTAACGTCTGCTATGCCTCAACGGTTTCCCACGGGCGGGTAACAGGCAATCTCATTTCGGCGTCAGTTTGCCAGGCGGAGCACCTCCGCGCTCTTCAGGCCCGCCAGCGCCGCACCCGCGAGGGCGAGCTTCGAGTGACGAACACCACTGCCGATGACGACTCCCGGGTGAGCCGCCACCGCCTCGTCCACCAGGACCGGCCACCCCTCGGGCAGTCCCAGGGGCGTGATCCCGCCGTACTCCATCCCCGTCAGCCTGACCGCGTCCTCCTGCGGCGCGAACGAGATCTTCCGGGCGTCGAGGTGCCGCCGGACCACGCCGTTGACGTCGGCGCGCGTCGTGGCGAGCACCATGCACGCCGCGTAGCGGACTTCCCCGCCCCGTCTCGCCGCCACGATCACGCAGTTGGCCGACTCGTCCAGGCGCACGCCGTACCGCTCGCAGAAGGCGGCCGTGTCCGCCAGCGCCGGATCGATCTCCGCCACCTGGGCGCCGGCGTCCGGGCCGAGCTCCCGCACCGCCCGCGCCACCGGCTCCGCCAGCAGGTCCAGCCGTTCCCCGGCCGCGGCCCACCCCAGCGTCCCGATGCCCATCGCCGCCCCCTCACACCGCCTGCGCCGGAAAGCCCTCCCGGCGGCGCCCCTCCATGCCGGAGAGGTAGCCCTGCGGGGAGAACGTCTGTCCCGGCCACCCTACGGGGCTGCCGGGGGGTGCGCGGCCGCGCGTCCCGCGGGTCCCACGCCGCCGGCGCGCCCTACGAGCTTCCCCCCGCGACACGCTGGTGGAGACCGGTGACGGCCTTCCTGGCCGACTCCATCGCGCCCGCCTGCCAGGCGACCAGATGGCTGAGCCAGTCCCCGGCGAAGTACACCCGGCCGGCCGGGCTCTGCAGCAGCGCGAAGCCGTCGTCGTAGAAGGGGAAGCGGGCCCAGCCGCCCTCGATGTGCGGCTGGCGGTGCCAGGCGACGGAGACGCTGGACCGCAGCTCCGTGCGGTACTTCTCACCATGGATCTTCTTGCCCTGGGTGAGCGCGCGGTTGCGGCGCTCGGCGTGCGAGAGGCCGCCGTATATCTCCGCCTCCGTACCGGTGTTGTAGTAGCCCACCACGAGGCCGCGCTCACCGTGGTAGCCGTAGGAGGGGTACCAGATGTGGGTGATGTCCAGGTCGGTCTCGGTGATGCCGCCGTAGATGCGGTCGTCGATCTCCCACCAGCGCCTGCCGTACTCCAGGCCCATCTTGCCCGCGGCGGTCACCACGGGCTCGCGCAGGGCCGCGGTGACCGGGGCGCCGAGGTTGTGCCGCAGGCGGGCGAGCAGGTGCGGGGGGAGCGTGGCGACGCAGTAGTCGGCGCGGGTGACGCCATCCGAGTGGAAGATCTCGACGCCGTCGGGCAGGTTCCTGATCTCGGTGACCCGGGTGCCGGTCCTGATCCGGTCCTCCCCGACCTCGCGGGCCAGCGCGGTCACGATCGCGTCCATCCCGCCGACCGGCTGGAACATGGGCATGGCCTGCTCGACGCCGAAGTCCATGGTGATCGCCCGGCCCGTCCCCGCGGCGAGCACCTCGCTCAGGGAGGACGGCCCCGGCAGGGGCGTTCCCGCGACGGCGCCGGGGTAGACGGCGAAACCGCGGCGGTCCGAGCCGCGGTAGGCGAAGCCCTGGCCGATGTCGCCGAAGCGGCGCAGGAACTCCAGCAGCCGCTCCCGGTCGTCCCCGGTCAGCGCCCGGTCCAGCGCGCCCGCGTCGGTGGCCTTGGCCAGCAATTCAGCGATATATCCGTACATGTCGGCGCGAGCGGTGCGGGCGCGGACCGGAGCGGTCATGCCCTGCGTATAGATGTACGCCGAGGCGTTGTTGTTGACGAAGGTCTCGATGGGCACGCCCAGCTCGCGGCAGTAGTCCATGGTGACCATCCACGGCGCGATCCGCCCGGGGCCCGCGTTGAAGTAGACGCCCTCCCCGAACTCCGCCGTCTGCGTCTGCCCGTCCATCTCGGGCAGCCGGTCACCGCCGCGGAGCGTGAGGTTCCTGCCGCCGACCCGGTCGGCCGCCTCCAGCACCGTGCAGTCGTACCCGGCCTTGCCCAGCTCGTAGGCACAGGTCAGCCCGGCGACCCCGGCGCCCAGGACCACCACCTTCGCCGCCCCCCGGCCGGTCAGCGTGAAGTCGGAGCGCTGCGGCGGGGCGAAGGACCTCTCCTGGGAGCCGGGGGCGAGCCCCAGCGCCCCCATGGCGGCGAACATCGCCCCGGCGCCTCCGGCCGCGCCCACGCCGACCAGCAGCGCCCGCCGCGTCATCCCCCCGGTCCCGGCCCGCCGGGCCGGCTCGGCCGTCCCGGAGGCCCCGGGGGCCCCGGCGTTCTCCCCGCCCGCGTCCGTCTTCTCCATCGTCAGCCGTAGATCCCGCTGCCGCAGGCGACCTGGCCGCCGATCATGGCGAAGATGCCGAACAGGGACATGATCTGGCCGAAGTCGTCGGTGCTGAACTCCGTGTGGCGGGGACCGACGGCCCGCACGCCCGGGATGAGCGCGCACCCGGCGGCGATGGCGGTGGAGTTCCACTCGACGCCCAGTGTGAAGGGGGGTTCGACCGCGTACGGCCTCAGCTCCCCCAGCCGCCCGAGCGCGCGGGCGGCGGCCTCGCGGATGCGGGCGTGGGCGACCGACGGCGGGATGAGCTCGGCGGAGAACCGGTCGATGCCCCTCTTCACCGCGACCGTCTCGACGTCGCCGAGCAGCTCGCGCGCCTCCTCGCAGACGGCCTCGTCCCCGGTCACCAGCGCCACCGGCACGCCGAGCGTCCCGGCGAACGCCGCGACCAGACGGGTCTCCCCGCAGATCTCACCGTTGAGGTAGACGTTCTGGATCTCCTTGCCCATCCAGGTGTGGTTGAGCACGCCGTCCCGGACCCCGGCCCGCGCGTGGTACCCGGCGAAGCACGCGGCGGCGTAGGTGCCGTCCAGCCCCTGTCCCATCCGCAGCGGCTTGCCCGGCCCCCGGATCAGCGTGGCCCGCTCGTCGAGCAGGTCGATCCTGAGGTTCTTGGTGGACCCGTGGGCGTCGTTGACCCGCACCGCCCCGGCCCCGGCGTCGAAGGCCCCCTGGATCACCGCGTTGGCGTCCCCGGTCATCAGCTCGCAGCCGCGCTCGTAGCCCCGGCCCCCGGCGTGCATCTCCTCGGGGTCGGTCAGCCCGGTGACGCCCTCCATGTCCACCGACACGTACACCTTCACGGCAGCACCCTCACAGAACCCTCACAGCATCCTCACGACGGCACCCTCATGACAGCACCTCACGGCAGCCTTCACGATGACGTCTCCGGCGTCGTCTCCAGGATCGTCCCCGGCGTCCCGATCCCCCAGGTCTCGACGCGACGCGCCTCATCGTCGCTCATGAACCCCACCTCCGCGGCCATGAAATCGCGGATCCGCTCACGCCAGGGCTCGGGGATCTCCTCGACCGCCGGCGGGTAGCAGCGCTCCAGCCACGCGGTCGACTCCTCGGTGGCGTTCAGGAACGCGGCAGCCCTGCCGAAGACCGTGTCCTCGATGCCGGGGACCCAGGCGCAGCCGTACTCGATCATCTCCTGCCCGCCGTACGGCGGGGGCTGCTGCCACCTGCGCGCGACCCCGCGTTCGGGGGTGATCGTGGTGCGCAGCGGACGGCGCTCGATGGCGGCGTGGATGAGCTCCTTGTACAGGCACTTGCCGCACGTCCCGCAGGGACCGTCGACCCCGCGCAGGCACCAGCGGACCTGGTCCTTGAGATCGGAGCCGAGCGCCAGGCGCATCGTGACGGCCTCGCTCACCCCGCCGACCGGGAGGACCAGCGGCACGCCCGCCGCGGCGAACGCCTGTCCCCAGGCGCCGTGCGGCGCCCACATCGGATTGTCGGGGGTGTACCTGTGCAGGTAGCGTCCGCCCCCCAGCCAGCGCGAACCCATCTCGTAACCGAGGGCCAGGCCGCCCAGGTCCAGCTCGTCGGCCAGCAGCAGCGCCCCGGCGGCCACCGCGTGGTGCTCGGGGTAGCCCGGCCGGGGCTCGGCCAGGGTGAACTCCAGATCGGAGCGGGCGACCGTGAGCTCCCGACCGGTCTCCGCGGCGAGCCTGGCCAGCACGTCGGAGCGGTAGTGGGTCCAGCGGTTGGGCACGCGCGGGTGGGAGACCCGCTGGAAGTGCACGAACGGCGCGTCGGGCAGGACCGCCGCCACCGCGGCGGAGTCCGCCCCGCCGCTGTAGGAGATCGCCAGGCCGCTCCCCGCGCGGGGGGAGCAGCCGACCGGCCCGGCCCCGATCCCCCAGCCCTCCTCGATCGCCCCGGCCAGCTCCGCGGAGACGGGCCGGTCGAAGACGATCCGCCGCCGCGTCCACGGCGCGACGACGGTCCACGCGGCGAGCGCGAGCAGGTCCGGGTGGATCTCGTACGGCGCGCCCGGCAACTCCACCCGGAACGTGTTCGTGGCCAGCTTCAGGGCCTGGCCGTCGGTGCAGAACCCGGTGATGGCGTCCTCGGCGTCCAGCCGGAAGACGCAGTGCCAGACGGTGCTCCGGCCACCATCCCTGTCACCATCCCTGTCACCGCTCCGGCCGCTGCCCAGGTCACCGCTGTCGGCCGTCCAGAAGACCCTCACGTCGCGTCCTCGGGCAGGCGGTCCACAGCCTGCCAGAGCAGCACCTCGTTCTGGAGCACGCGGTCCATCGCGACCGCGGTCTCCTGCGCCAGCCGGTGGGCGTCGTCCCACCGGCGCACCTGGTCCGGGGTGACCCGGACCCCGGTCCCGTCCTGACCGGCCCGGCCCCCGCTCCCGCCGACCCTCGCGCGGAGCCGCTCGACCTCCGCGCCGAGCGCGGTGACCTCGCGGCGGAGCGTCTGGACCTCCCAGAGGGCGTCCCTGATGTCCTGGCGATGGTCGGCCCGGGAGATGTACCGGGAGTCGAACCACCCGCGGACCAGCCGCCGCAGGCGTGCCGGAATCAGAGCACGCTTCACCAACCGCACCATAATCAGGCACGATACCGGTAAAGCTTGATCTACCAGGACATATCAACCATCAGCGGCCGGTGAACTTCGCCTGGGTCTTCTCCGCGAAGGCACGCATACCGATCTTGGCGTCGTCCGTGGCGAACAGCCCGGAGAAGGCCAGGCGCTCGATCTCCAGGCCGGTGTCCAGGTCCGTCTCCAGGCCGTGGTCGATCGCCTGCTTTGCGGCGCGCAGGGCCACCGCCGGGCCGCCGACGAACTTCGCCGCGTAGGCGAGGGCCTCGGCGTAGACGTCGGCGTCGGGGACCACCCGGTCGACCAGCCCGATCGCCAGCGCCTCGGCGGCGGTCACGTGGCGGCCGGTGAAGATGAGGTCCTTGGCCCTGGCCGGGCCGACCAGCCGGGACAGCCGCTGGGTGCCGCCCGCACCCGGGATGATGCCGAGCAGGATCTCCGGCTGGCCGAGCTTGGCCGACTCGCCCGCGATCCGGATGTCGGCGCACAGCGCCAGCTCGCACCCGCCGCCGAGCGCGTACCCGGTGACCGCCGCGACGACCGGCTTGCCGATCCGGGCGACGGCGGTGAAGCAGTCCTGCAGCACCGTGGAGTGCGCCGCCATGTCGGCATAGGACATGTCGGCCATCTCCTTGATGTCGGCGCCCGCCGCGAAGACCCGCTCGCCGCCGTAGACCACCACGGCGGAGACCTCCGGATCGGCGTCCACCTGCCGGGCGCACTCGCCGATCTCCCGCTGGACCTGCCCGTTGAGCGCGTTCATCTTCGGCCGGTCGAGCCTGATCGTCGCCACCCCGTCGGCCGTCTCGACTCGCACGAACTCACCCATGGCCATCCCTCCGGAGACTCTGAGCCGTGGGCGGATCCCCACACGGCCGGCACGCCACCGACTGCGCACCACGACCCACCCTAGCTTCGGGCTTCCCCGATTAGGCCAGATGAGGATCGGCTCGGCACAAGGGTCCGAAGCCTTGTTCGGAGCCGTTCGGCATCAATATCGTCGACTGCTCACTCCGGGCTGTAGCTCGGCGGCCTGTGGTTTGACGGCGGGGTGGTGCAAATTGTACGGAGAACATGCACGTCAGGCGTGAAACCGTTCCATGCCCAACCTTTGAACTTATCAGGCGGTGGCATTTTTTCTTCTATTCTCTCATGTTCCTCGATAAGAAATTCCAATACACGCATAGGCTGTCGGCTCGTCTCCGGCGAGGCGGCAGCGAGTCGTCGCGCCGCAGCCAGGCGATGGTTTCCGTCGAGAACTATCCGCCGTGACACCCTGTCGGCGCATTTAACCTCATACGTTAAGACGCATATGGTCCTCGTGGCGGTGTCTTCAAGAATCTTGCAATGGCTCGCTATCGTGGTTTCACGCATACCGGACGGAATCTCGGAGTGCCTTAGCGGGGAAGGGTAGACGGGGATCTCTGGCGCATCGCATATCTGGTCGAATCGAGCTATCTCGTTCCCCAGGAGATCCCCGACGACGTTCACGGGTTCAAGAAGGCCGTTCCCCGGGCGGCGTACGAACCACGGCGAGAACCAATCGCCCGTGTCGGTGACATCGTGCAGGACGGCCGAGCATTTCAACTTGCCGGCACGCTTCTTTAGAATACTCCAGTTATGCACAACCGTGAGCTCGCGTCGATAGAGCAACTCCAGTCGCGAGATTCTTGACAACGATTCCGAGTCCTTTACGTGCCTCCCTTCCCACACCCCCTCGAGAGCTCGTGGCCGATATGACTGGTCCGGAGCCAGCACCTCGTCGAACTTGCGGACTTCCTGCCCTATCTCGATCGCGAATTTGATGTGTTCCACCATGTCAATAAGCTGGCGCTTTTGGAGATCGCGCCGAAGGCTCCCGGCCAGGAGTTCCGCGTCGGCGATCACATCGTACGCTCCGCCGATCAGGCCATCCCATATCGATCGAGGAAGCCCGTCGGCGCGGCTGAACGTCCCGAAGATCAGATCACTGTATGAGTCGACGACCTTCGCGATCAGCCGACTCTGTTCTGTGTATTGCGCGCGAGGATAGTGCTGAAGGGCCGCGCGGGCGTCCGCCGCAATTCTTAGTGCCTGTGCGTCGCTTCCTGCGTAGGCGCGCGCACTACTCGTCGAGAGGGCACCCATCGACGTGATCAGTTCAGCGTTCGCCATGGCCTCGGAACGCTGTTCGCTCTTTCGTCCGAGAAACCAGGCCAAGCCGAAGAAGATGACGCCGGTGGAAATCTGTGTGAATTGATTTATCCAGTCGTTCCAATGCCACTGCGACGGCTCGAGGGAGATCGCCAGCCAGGCGAGCAACAGTGGCAGTCCTACGGCGAGGAACACCGCCGAGAGCCATAAGGATACGCTTGCGGCCCGACGGCGCAGGTTGCCCGCCCGCTCATTCTGCTGCTCCACGCCATTCTCTCTCCGATTAGACGGGATCAGGGTACATGGAAGCCGTCGCCCCTGCCGCATACTTTTCGAGATAGCATCGAGTATGACCTCTTCATACCGGCTCACCAAGAGCCTGAACGAGCAAATCGCTCGCGTCGGGCAGCGGGATCCGCAGGCAGAAGCCAAGATCAGGAGTGCTGTTGCGGCCGTCCCCGATCTCGTCTCGCACCTGGGACTGGATGGCTTCGTCGGCGTTCTCGTAAAGGACGACAAACCACGCCTCCTACTGCGCTTCGAGCGATGCCGTGTGCCGGGTCTGGATGAGGTCGCCTCAGATGTGGTCTTGAAGGTGTACGGCGACCGTCCCAGAGGAGAAGGACCTCTCCTCAAGGAGTGGGGCCGGCGCGGGGTCTCAGTTCCGCGGCTGGAGACGGGAACGACGGCCGATTGCAGTTGGCTCCTGATGGAGCACCTGTCGCACACTCCTATCGATGTGACGTATCAGGAATGTCTGATGGCGACAGACGTGCTCGCCGGATGGGGGGCTGCGATGCACGAGCCCGTTCCACACTTGGCCGATGTCCTGCGGCCTCTCGGAGATACCATGCTGCCTCGCTGGGAGGCGTGCGCGTCGGCGCTGCGCGCAGACGGAAGGTCCGTGCCGCTGGCGTGGCACTCCGCGGCAGGGCTTCACTATGGAGGTGGCGGGCTGGCGCCCCTGCATGGGGACTTGACCTTTGGAAACATCGCCCGCAGACCCGATGGCACGTTAGTCCTGTTCGATGCCTCCGCCCTGTTGGGCCCTAAGATGTTCGACGCTGCCCGCTGGTCGGCTCGGCTCGCGGTAGCCGCCATGCCACCGCAAGATGTGTTCACGCGCTGGTCCAACGCAGAGACCGACGGCGCTCCGGGGGCCTACGAATTGCTCGGTGTCGAATGTGTACTTGAGGCCGGCTCGTTGGTGGTGATGAGGTCCCAGAGGCATCCGGCGTCACCAGCGCTCTGGAGAACCGATCCATCGGGGAACATCGACGCGGCCATCGACAATCTTCTTCATACTGCTCGCTCAATTCTCGGATAGCGGTCACAGGCGCGCCGCGGCCAGTTCCCTGGGTCTGGGCCGCCGCGGACCCCGGATCATCGCGGTAGCGGATTCCTGGGCCTTCTTCGCCAATCCTCGTCCGGCCCGCGTCACCGCGTAGCGGTGATAGCCCCAGCACTTGCGATCGACTCGATCGGAAACAACGGAGAAAGGCCTCGGCGGATCACCGATCGCAGAATGATCGTTAAAAATGCATCAGATCGGGCAGTATCTTATCATCCACGGGACCCTTGACCATGAAAATAAAGAGACGTACATCGGCACCGGCCAGGTGCGCGGCCACGGAACGGTGCGTCCCGTCCAGGAGCAACAGGCGTTCGTCACCCAAGGAATAAGCGGGAAGCACCAGTTGCACGGGCTCGGGCTCCCGCCGGAAGGTATCGCTCAGCGCAGCGATACGGCGGCGTCTCACCTCGGGCCACGTGGAATGTGTGCGATAGACGTCACCCACACGCAACGGACGATCCGTCCGGTTACGCCAATCCCCGTTCGTGCCGTCCGGACGCTCGTACCACACGGTGAAAATGCTCGACAGCAGGTCTCTTGAACGCGAGTAAACAGTCGAGACGGCGCAGTCCATGTCTCTGAGGGCGTCCCAGTCGAGCATGGCCTTCACGCCGCCGTCCTTGAACATCTCGATGTATTCCTTGAGATCCATCTCCGGAACTCTCCTTCTGCGGGGCCGCTGGCCGACGAAGAGCCTCTGATTCTGGAGCGAGAACAGTCAGACATCAGTCACATCGGTTATGTCACAAGGACATCGCGAATCGAGGCTACCCATGTTCTCGTGCGGTTACCGCGGCTCCGGACATATCGCAGGTACGGGGAGACCCTCTTCCCGGCGCCGGTTCAGCCGGTGAAGAACAGCACCGGTCCCTCGACGGCGACGCCGACCCGGTCGCCCGGCCGGTGCGGCAGGTCGCCCCGCGTGCGGGCCCGGATCACGGTCCCCGACTCCAGCATGACCGTCACCGCCGCGTCGTGCCCGAAGAACTCCACCCGCTCGACCAGCCCTTCCACGCCCTCCCCCGGCGCGCGGAGCACGAACTGCTCCGGCCGGAGCGCGACCGTGCCCGCCCCTGCGGTGGCGGTGACGTCCGCCCCCGGTGTCCCGGGCCTCCCGTCCGCCGCCCCGACCGTCCCGTTCCCCGCCCCGCCCGTCCTGTTCCCCGCTCCCGGGACCCCGTCGCGGCGCGGGAGCAGGTCGCCGAGCTCACACGAGACGGTGTCCCGGCCGTGGGAGGCCGACAGGACCGCCGGCAGGACCACCGCCTCCCCCACGAACGTCGCCACCCCCAGGTCGCACGGGGCCGCGTAGATCGACGCGGGCGTGCCCTCCTGGACGATCCTGCCCTCCCGCATGACGGCGACGGCGTCGGCCATGGACAGCGCCTCCTCCTGGTCGTGGGTGACCAGCACGGCGGTCGCCCCGGCCCGCTTCAGCGCCGCCCGGACCTCGTCGCGCACGCTCACCCGGAGCGAACGGTCCAGCGCGTTGAACGGCTCGTCCAGCAGCACCACCCCGGGCCGGGGCGCGAGCGCCCGGGCCACGGCCACCCGCTGCTGCTGCCCGCCGGACAGCTGGTGCGGCATGCGGTCGCCGTACCCGGCCAGCCCGACCAGCTCCAGGCACTCCTCGATCCGCGCGGTCCGCCCGGACGACCCGCGCGGCAGCCCGAAGCCGACGTTGCGTGCCACCGACAGGTGCGGGAAGAGCGCCGCCTCCTGCGGGACGATCCCGACCCCGCGCTTGTCCGGCGGCAGGCCGGCCACCTCCCGGTCACCGATCCGCACCGACCCGCCGTCCGGGCTCTCGAAGCCCGCGACGATCCGGAGCAGGGTGGTCTTGCCGCAGCCGGACGGGCCGAGCACCGCGGCGAGGTCGCCCTCCCGGACCGTCAGCGACGCCCCGCGCAGCACCTCCGTGGCGCCGAAGGACTTGCGCACGTCCGTGACGGTGAGCTTCACGGGACCTCCACGGACTTCACGGGACCTCCACGGACTTCACGGGACCTCCTCAAGGGACCGGCGGCCGAGCACGAACCCGGGGACGGCCGCGAGCAGCATCAGCAGGGCGGCGTACGGCGCGGCGGCGCCGTACGCTCCCGAACCGGTCTCCGTCCACAGCCGGGTGGCGAGCGTGTCCATGCCCGTGGGCCGCAGCAGCAGGGTCGCGGGCAGCTCCTTCATGGCCGTCAGGAACACCAGCGCCGCCCCGGCGAGCACGCCGGGCAGGGCGAGCGGGAGGGTGACCTCGCCGACGGCCCGCAACGGGCCGCGGCCCAGCGAGCGGGCCACCTCCTCCAGGACCGGCGGCGACTGGAGCACCGAGGCCCGCACCGCGCCGACGGCCGCGGGCATGAACAGCACCGCGTAGGCGATCACCAGCAGCGGCCAGCGCTGGTAGACCGCCGGGAGGTAGCGCACCGCGAAGAACACCAGAGACAGCGCCATGACGATGCCGGGCAGCGAGTGTCCCACGTAGGTCGACTGCTCCAGGAGGGTCGCCGTACGGCCCCGGTACCGGGCCGCGATGATCCCGACCGGTACGGCCAGCGCGGTGGTGAGCACCGCCCCCGCCGCCGCGACGCCGAGCGTGGCGGCCACCGCCTCGGCGAGCCTGGCCGCGTCCGCCCCGGCCGAGGAGCCGTCCGCGAGCCAGTAGCCGATGCCCGCCAGGGGGAACCCGACCGCCAGCCCGGCCAGCGCGGCGGACCAGGCCAGCGCGCCCGCGCGGGCCGCGACGCCCAGCCGGACCGCCGGGGGCCTGCGGGCCGGGGCACCGCGCGTGGCGTAGCCGGCCCGGCCCCGGGTGCGGGACTCCGCCACCACGATCACCAGTGTGATCGCCACCAGCAGCAGGCCGAGCACCGCGGCCGGGGTGCGGCTGAAGCCCGACCGGTAGGAGGTGTAGATCTGCGTGGTGAACACGTCGAACCGCATGATCGCCACCGCGCCGAACTCCGCGAGCACGTACATGGCGACCAGCAGCCCGCCGGCGGCGGCCGAGGGCCGCAGCTGCCGGAGCACGACGCCCCGCCTGCCCCGCCCCAGGGAGAGCGCGACCTCCTCCATGGCCGGGTCCATGCGGCGCAGCGCGGCGGCCACCGGAAGGTAGACGTAGGGATAGCTGCACAGCGTCAGCACCAGGACCGACCCGCCGAAACCCTCGACCCCGGTCGCGGCCACCCAGGTGTAGGCGGCCACATAGGACGGCACCGCCAGCGGCAGCGCCGCCAGCACGCCGAAGAACCGGCGGCCGGGCAGGTCGCTCCGGACGACCAGCCAGGCCAGCGTGACCCCGACGGCCACGCACAGCACGGTCACCACCGCCGCCAGCCCCAGGCTGCGCGCCGCCAGCTCCAGCGTCCGGCTCCGCAGCAGGGTCCGCGCCACGGCGTCCGCCCCTGCCTCGGCGGAGCGGACCGCCAGATAGCCCACCGGCAGCAGCGCCAGCGCCGCGGTGACCCCGGCCGGCGCCAGCAGCCCCGCGGGGATGCGGCGGGCGGCCGTCCCCGGACGCGCGCGGCCGGCGGCCGTCCGCCCGGGGATGACGGGGACGCGGCGGAGGGCCATCCTCAGACCAGGCCCACGTCTTGCAGCAGGGCGACGGTCTGCTCGATCGAGTCGAGCCGGGCCAGGTCGACGTCGGGTCCCTTGAGCGAGTCGAACGGCGGCAGGCCGGAGGCGGCCGGGACGCCGGAGATCAGCGGGTACTCCTTGGTGGTCTCGGCGAAGTACTTCTGCGCCTCGGTGCCCAGGAGGAAGTCCACCGCCTTCCTGGCGGCCTCGGGGTGCTTGGACGCCTTCAGCATGCCCACGCCCGCCACGTTGACCAGCGCGCCCGGGTCACCGGCCGGCAGGTAGGCCAGCCGGGACGGCACCCCGTTCCGCCCTCTCTCGGCCACCTTCTCGTACCAGTAGTAGTGGTTGATCAGCCCGAGCTGGAGCTTGCCCTCGTCCACGGCGTTGAGGATGTTGACGTTGCTGGAGAAGGTCTGGGCGCCGTTGGCCTTCATCTCCTCCAGCCACTGCCGGGCCCTGTCCTCGCCCGAGATCACCCGCATCGCGGTGACGAACGACTGGAAGGAGGCGTTCGTCGGCGCCCAGCCCACCTTGCCCTTCCATTTCGGGTCGGTCAGCTCGAAGACGCTCTTGGGCGGGGCCGCGACGGTCCGCGGATCGTAGACGATCACTCGGGACCGGCCGGAGACGCCCACCCAGGTGCCGTCCGAGCCGCGGTACTCCGCCGGCACCCTCGCCAGCGCCTCCTGGGGGATGGGGGCGAGCATCCGGTGCCTGCTCAGCGCCCCGAGCGCCCCGGCGTCCTGGGAGAAGAACACATCGGCCCGCGTCTCCTCGCCCTCTTCGAGGATCTGCGCGGCCAGCTCGGCGCTGTCGCCGTACCGGACCTGGACGTCCAGGCCGGTCGCGGCCTTCATCCTGTCGAGCAGCGGGCCGACGAGGTTCTCGTTGCGGCCGGAGTAGACGACGAGGGAGTCGTCGTCGAAGCTCTCCCCGTCCCCGCCGCAGGCGGACGCCAGCAGCGCCACAGGGATCAGAGCGACGGCGACCAGCCTGCGCAGGGACATCGGTCGTTCCTCCTTTACCGGGCCTTACCGGGGGTCTCGATCATTCGGAGGAACTGGAGGAGCCGGATCCGCCGTCGTCCTCGTTACCGCCGCCGCAGGCCGTCAGGCCGAAGGTCAGCGCGCCGACCAGGGCCAGGACCGCGGCGGTCGTCCGGATCGGGATCGACTTCATGTGATTTTCCTTTCATGAGGTACGGCGTGCCGTACGCGACGAGGAGGAGGGAGATGAGGGCCCAGGTCAGGTGGAGCGGCCAGAAGGCGTCCCAGCCGCTCCGATAGTCGGGCAGGAGGGGACGGATCGCCTGGTAGAGCGGCGAGCCGACCCGTTCGAAGCCGCTGACCCAGGTGATCCGGACGGCGTACCCGTCGGCGAGCAGCCAGGCGTAGGTGACCGGCCCGGCGGTGCCCAGCGCCAGGCCGGTGCGGTGGAGCCACCGGGGCCGGTCGCGGAGGAAGGCCAGGATCAGCAGGAGGGCGAGGGGGAGCACCACCACGGTCTGGCGGCCCGGCCACCAGTAGCCGTTCATGGTCAGCGCGACGAAGGTCGCGGTGAGCCACCCGGCGGCCAGCGGGAGCAGCAGCGCGGCGCTGCGGAAGGCGGTGGGGGGAGCGGGGAGAGCGGGGAGAGGCGCACCAGAGGAGCCGTCGGAGGAGTCGTCGGGGGAGGCGGTGGGGAGGTTCCGCGGGCGCAGGTGCCAGAGCCCGTAGCCGACGGCGGGCAGGAGCAGCAGCCAGGCCGGTTGCCAGGCGGCCAGGCCGTACCCCCGGTCGGTCATCAGGCCGACCAGCCGCACCGCGCGCCCGGTGAAGTCGGGGTCGAACCCCATCACGCCGAACTCACCGGACTCCTGGAAGTGGTCGCCGCTGGCGTAGACCGTCCAGCCGCCCCAGATCAGCCGGTGGACCACCAGGTAGACGGCGCCCATCGCGGCCAACCCCCCGGCCAGGGCGGCGAGGGCCCGCCGGTCGGCGCGCAGCCGCCACAGGCCGGGCAGCGCGAGCGCGGCGGCCACCGGGACGTACTTGACCGACAACCACGGCAGCGCGGTGATCACCAGCCCGAAGGCGGCGAGGTCACGCCGCCGTCCGAAGGCGGGGCCGGTCACGATGGCGAGGGCGGCGACGGCGGCGAGCGCCGCGGGGAGCTCCGGGTAGACCTGCTGGCCGTAGACGGCCAGGGGGGCGCTCGCCGAGGCGAGGAGCACGCCGCCGGTCGCGAGCCGGCGCGGGACCGCGAACCTCCGTACCGCCGTCCACAGGGTCAGCGCGGCGAGCGCGCCCGCCATGAGCGCCAGCGCGGCCTTGGCGGCCACCCAGCCGCCCAGGCCCATCGGGACGGCCAGGATGATCGGGAGCAGCGGGTCGTGCGGGCTGATCTGCGTGCCGTCGGCGAGCACCTCGGTCTGCACGGGCAGCGCCTCGGTCCCCGCCCAGGGCGTCCAGCGCCGCCGCTCCAGTTCGTCGGTGATGTCGAGATCGAAGTCCTCGAAGATCGAGAGAGCGGTGAGCAGGTACTGCGGCTCGTCGACGGCCACGTGCCCGCCGAACCGCGCCCGCACCCCGATCCCGAGCAGCGCCGCCACCGTCGCGACCACCGCCACCAGGCCCGTCGCCGCCGGTGACGGGCCTGGCCGCGGCGGCCGGTCACCGGTCATGACGCCTCCACCAGGGCGTGGGCGGCGGCCTGGCGCCGGACGAGGCCGGGCAGGTCGGTCTCCGGGGACCAGCCGATCAGGGAGCGCAGGCGGCGGACGTCGGCGAGGGAGGCTCCGGGCTCGGCCGCGGGGGCCTGCTCGACGGTGAAGGAGACCTCGGTGTCCAGGGCCTCGGCGACGGCGGCGGCCATCGCGCGGAGGGTCTGGCCGCGGCCGGTGCCGATGTTCACGACGCCCTGGACCCCCGCGGCGGCGAGCTCGGCCATGGCCCGGGCGGCCTGCCGGACGTCGGTGACGTCACGGGTGCGGTCGAGCGAGCCGAGCACCCGCAGCGGGCGCCCCTCACGGGCCGCCGCCAGCCAGAGCGCGAGCGCCATGTCCGGCCGCTGACCCTCGCCGGCCACGGTGAACGGCCTGATCACGGTGGTCCGGCCGCCGCGGGCCAGCCGCTCGGCGCACAACCGCTCCAGCAGGACCTTGCTCCTGGCGTAGCCGCCGACGGGCCGCAGCGGACCGGCCTCGTGGCTGGGGCGGCAGGCACGCGCCCCGCCGTACACCGAACTGGAGGAGGCGACCAGCACCGGCACCCGCCGGGGGACGGTGGCGAGCACGTGGGCCCCGGCCAGCACGTTGTCGCGGCGGCGCCGCAGGGCGACGTCGGGGCCGCGGTCCCGGACGCCCGGGCACCCCGCCAGGTGGTAGACGACGTCGGCGTCCTGCAGAGCCGCCCGGACGAGTTCGTCACCGGACAGCAGGTCGGCGGTGAGCACGGTGAGACCGGGTCGCGGCGGCTGGGCCACCCGGTCGATGCCGACGACCTTCTCTCCCGAGGAGAGGAGCGTCTCAACCAGCGTTCGGCCGATGAATCCTGCGGAACCGGTCACGATCGATGCCACCGTGCCCTCTTCTCGTCATCACTAAAGGTAGCCTAACCTCACTAAGCGGAACCTTGAAGGACCTTGAGTGCCCACTCCTCACCGGCCTCCGCCCGGGCGGGTCTCCCGTCCGCCCCGCGGCCTGCTCCGATCCGCAGCAGGCCGGTTCCGCCGTCCCCGCCGACCGGCCGGAGGGCATCCCCGTTCCCTGCCGAAGCTGATCCGGCGCGGCGCGGGCCTGCTGGTCCTCGCCGTCGCCGTCGTCTACCTCACCCGCGTCGTCTCCGGCCCGGACCTGGTCTCGGCCGGGCGCGCGCTGCTGCGCGACCCGCTGGGCGTGCTGGTCGCGCTCGGGATGTACGGCTGCGCGTTCGTCCTGCGGGCGTGGTCCTGGTGCCGGGTGCTCCCCGGGCTGTCCCCCGGCCAGTCCTGGGCCGCCCTGCACGTGTCCCTGCTCGGCAACCACGTCCTGCCGTTCCGCCTGGGCGAGGCGCTGCGGGTGACGACCGTCCTGCGCCGGACCCGCCTGGCCCCCGCCCCGGTGGTCGCCTCCACCGTGACCCTCCGCTCCGCCGACCTCGCCGCCGTCGCCCTGCTCGCCCTCGTCGCCGCCCCCGCTCTGGTCGCCGCCCTGACGGGCCCCTGGCTCGTCCCCCTCGTCGCCGTCCTGATCCTCGCCACCCTCGCCGGCGCGTTCTGGCTGACCCGCCTACAGCGTGCAACGGCGATCGTGCTTCCCGTGGTCTTCGTCGCGGCGGTCGTGGCGTGGGTGCTGGAGGCGGCGGTGGTGTACGAGGTGGCACGGCTGGCCGGGCTGGCGCTGACACCGGGCGAGGCGGTGGCCGTGACCGCTGTGACGATCGCCGCCCAGACCGTGGCCGTGACCCCCGGCGGGTTCGGCTCCTACGAGGCCGCGGCCACGGCCGCGCTGGTCGCGCTCGGTGCCGCCCCCGGCCCGGCCTTCGCGGTCGCCCTGCTCACCCACGCGCTGAAGACCGCCTACTCCCTCACCGTCGGAGGTGTCGCCCTCGTGACTCCCACCAGGCTCAGATTGCCCCGCGTCCTCCCCGGCCGGCCGGAGCCGTTCCCCGTCCCGCCCGACGCGCCGGTCGTCGTGTTCATCCCCGTCTTCAACGAGGAGGAGACCGTCGGGGAGGTCGTCGAACGCCTCCCGGCCGAGGTCGCCGGGCACCCGCTGGTCACGATCGTGATCGACGACGGCTCCTCCGACGCCTCGGCCCGGCGCGCCCTCGACGCCGGGGCCACCGTGATCTCCCAGCCGCACAACCTCGGCCTGGGCGCCGCCGTACGCCGCGGGCTGGCGGAGGCCGTACGGCTCGGCCCGGCGGCGGTCGTCTATCTGGACGCCGACCTGGAGTACTTCCCCGAGGACATCGAGCTCCTCACGGGCCCGATCCTGTCCGGCGCGGCCGACTACGTGGTGGGTTCCCGGTTCACCGGAAGCATCGACCGCATGCTCCCGCACCGCCGGCTCGGCAACCGGGTCCTGACCGCGTGGGTGCGCTGGATGACCCGGCACGACGTCACCGACGGCCAGAGCGGCTATCGGGCCTTCTCCCCCGGCGCGGCCCGCGCGGCCGAGGTGATCCACGACTACAACTACGCCCAGGTCCTCACCCTCGACCTGCTGGCCAAGGGCTACCGCTACCAGGAGGTCCCGATCCGCTACGCCTTCCGCGCCACCGGTGAGTCCTTCATCACGCTCGGCCGCTATCTCCGCAAGGTCATCCCCGCCGTCCACCGCGAGCTCAACTCCCCCTGATCACCTACTCAACAGGGGATTCACCCACTCAAGCTTCGGGAAGCGGGCGAAGTCGGAATCGACCGAGCAGACAGCCACACCGTGCTCAATGGCAAGTGCGGCGAGATGCGCGTCGGTAACCAGGTTTCCCCTGAGATCCCCCTTTACCAGGAGATCTCTGAGCACCTCGGCATGACGTGTCGTCGGCACGGGTATCCATGCGGTCTCCGCATCCAGCCAGTCCTGGACGAAGCCCCATGCCTCATCGACGCTCAGCGGGTCCACCGAGGCACGCGGATACCCCTGGTGACACTCGGTAATCACCTCGAAAGCGCAGCCGGTCTCGCTCCATCCTGCGGGGCGGCGGGCGGTCACTCCGGGGCGGGGGCGGCGACCAGGCGGGGGCCGTACCGGTAGCCCACGAATGCCGCGATCACCAGCGGAGGACTCAGGAACAGGGGCTCGCCGAAGAACGAGTCCTCCCAGCCCCCGCTCACCGCCACGACTCCCGCCTCGAACGCGACCGTCGCGGTCACGCAGGCGGAGGCGCACACCAGCCGCGCCGGGGCCGGCTGCCCGGCCAGCCACGGGGCCGCGAGCGCCATGACCGCCGCGACGGGCAGGGCCACGACGAGCCCCGCGACCATCCCGGCCAGGCCGCCCACGACCGCGAGGTTCAGCAGGGCGCCGATCGCCTGGACCACGACGAGGGTGACGGTGTCGGCGGTGGATTCCGTGGAATCGGTGGAGGCGGTGTCGCCGCCGGAGGTGGTCCCGAGGCTGGGGTCGACGTAGGGGCCGGAGATGCTCTCGACGATGATGATCACGGCGAGGCTGAGCGGAGCGCTGATCGCTCCGGCCGCCGCGCCGCCCAGCAGGCCCGTGAGGAGCGTCCTGCCGACGACCGTCAGTTTTTGAACGCGTTCAACAGCCATGCAGTCAGCTTCTCCCAAATCCCCTTGAAAAGACAGCCATCAGGCGGAGAAAGGGGCCCGGAGAGGGCGATCCACCGGAACGCGCCACCGTACGGGGAACGGCGCCCGGAGTCGTCAGTCCTCGACGACGTGCTCGGCGAACCGGGCGCGGGCGGCACGCCAGGCCGCGGTGTCCCAGCCGGTGCCGGTGCCGGTGCCGGTGCCGGTGTCGGCATCGGTGAGGGAGTCGACGGCGTCGTAGCCCATCGCCATGGCGTGGTGGGTGTTGTCGTGGGCGAACAGGCCCAGGCGGCCGAAGGTGGTCACGCCCGGGACGGTCCCGGCCCAGGCGTCCAGACCCGCGAGATGGGCGGCGTAGCCCGTCTCGTAGACGGGATAGACGTGCGGCACCCGCCGTACGGCCACCTCGGCCAGGTTGACCGGGGGCAGCCCGGAGGCGGCGAGGGTCTCGTGGATCAGGCCCGAGAAGTCCTCCGCCGTCCACAGATCGTCACCGGCCGCGCAGGGGATCTCGAAGCACAGCACGGTACGGTCCGCCGGGTCGGCGGCGCCGGTCCGGTAGTTGGCGGGCTCGGAGATCCGGGTCACCGGGGTCTCGGGGCCGGGCAGGTAGTGGGCGTCGTACGGCGTCCACCGCCCGCCCTCGTGCACCGCGTAGACCAGCACCATGGCCCGGAAGCGCAGCCGCCCCGCCGCCTCCACGACCCCGGCGGGGGGACCGGGCTCCACCAGCCGGGCCAGCGCGGGCATCGGGATCGTGGAGAACACCCGCCCGGCCTCGATCCGGCCGTCCGCCGCCTCTCCCCCGGCGCCGGTCGGGGTGGCTCCCGGGGAAGCCGATCCCGGCGAGGTTCCGGAGTTCCCCGTACCGGATCCTCGTGACGTGTGCAGCGTCACGGACTCCTCGGCGGGTTCGATGCGGGTGCAGGCCGCACCGAGCCTGATCTCCGCCCCGGCGGCCGTCGCGGCCTCGGCGAGCGCCTCGACGATCTGGCCGAACCCACGCCGGGGGTAGTGGAAGATCTTCCCCTGGCCGTCCGGCCGGCCGCGCAGGATCCGCCGGGCGATCTTCCAGGGACTGTCGGCCGTGACCCGCCTGCGTGCCTGGTCGCCGTCGATCTCCTCGCCCGGCAGCCCCCAGAGCTTCACCGCGTAGGGGGCGTAGAGTGCGTCGTAGAGCGCCGGCCCCAGGCTCGCACGCAGCGTCCCGGCATAGGTGTCCGCGTGCCTCCCGCCCCGCAGGGGCGCCGTCGCCGCGTCGCGCGCCACCCCGGCCAGCAGCCCCGGGGGAAGGCTCCTGGCCAGTTCGCCCGCCCGCAGCGGGAACCCGACGAAGCGCCCGGCGATCCGGAGACGGCCGTTGCGCGGGCGCGTCTGCAGGTCGTCTCCGAGCAGCCCGCGCAGGTCGGCCAGGAGGCGGGGCGGGGTGGCCGGGTGGAGCCGGTGGCTGCCGTGGTCGACCCGGACGCCGGCGACCTCGAAGCTCGCCGACAACCCGCCGACGTGGCCGGCCCGCTCCAGCACCACGACGGACAACCCCCGCAGGGCGGCCCGCCAGGCCGCCGCCAGTCCCGAGGGCCCGGCGCCCAGGACCACCAGATCAGCGCTTTCCCGCATCGCCCGCATCGCGGGCAACCCTATCCGCCGGACGACTCCCGCGGGCCGGGGATCCGTACGGCTCCCACAGAAGATCACCGGGGCGGTGCCGAAGATCGCCCGGCCGGGGCGTGCCGTACCCTCATGCCATGCGCGCTGTCCTTTTTGACCGCTTTGGTGGTCCGCTCGACGTCCGTGAGGTGCCCGTTCCCGCCGTCTCTCCACGCGGTGCGGTCATCCGCGTGGAGGCGACGGGACTGTGCCGCAGCGACTGGCACGGCTGGCAGGGCCACGACGCCGACATCACGCGCCTGCCGCACGTGCCGGGGCACGAACTGGCGGGCGTGCTGGAAGCGGTCGGCGCCGAGGTCCGCGACTGGCGCCCGGGAGACAGGGTGACGGTCCCCTTCGTGGCCGCGTGCGGTTCCTGTACGGCGTGCGCCACCGGTGACCAGCAGGTGTGCGAACGCCAGACCCAGCCGGGTTTCACCCATTGGGGGTCGTTCGCCGAATACGTGGCCGTGGAGAACGCGGACGTCAACCTGGTCGCCCTGCCGCCCGGCATGTCCTTCACCACGGCCGCGTCCCTCGGGTGCCGGTTCGCCACCGCCTTCCGGGCCGTCGCCCAGGTGGGTGAGGTACGGCCCGGCGAGTGGGTGGCGGTGCACGGGTGCGGCGGGGTGGGCCTGTCCGCCGTGATGATCGCCGCGGCGGCCGGGGCGCGGGTGGTCGCGGTCGATGTGAACGCCGGGGCGTTGCGGCTGGCCGAGCAGCTGGGCGCCACCAATGTGATCAACAACGCCGCCGCGGGAGACGCCGCTGCCGGGAACACCGCGAGAGACACCGTCGCGGGGGACAGTACTGTCGGGAACACCGCGGCCGGGAACACCGCCGGAGACACCGTTGCGGGGAACGCCGGGGGCGTCGCCGCGCAGGTCATCGAGCTGACCGGGGGCGGGGCCCACGTCTCGATCGACGCGCTGGGCAGCGCGCCGACCTGCGCGGCGTCGGTCCTGGGACTGCGGCGCAGGGGCCGTCACGTGCAGGTGGGCCTCCTGCCGGGCGGCCGGACGCCGGTCCCGATGGACCGGGTGATCGCCTACGAGCTCCGCGTCCTGGGCAGCCACGGCATGGCCGCGCACGCCTACCCGCCGATGCTGGAGCTCATCGGCTCGGGCGCGCTCCGGCCCGACCGGCTCGTCACCCGGACGATCGGCCTGGAGGAGGCGGGCAGGGCACTGGCCGAGATCGGGTCGGTGCCGGGCGTGACGGTGATCGTTCCTCGGGCCGGGCTGTGACACGACCGCGGACGGCGATGAGACCCCCGGGCTCCGGGTGGGCGCAGATTCACCCGGAGCCCGGCGAGGGTCAGCGCAGGGTGCCGTTGGTCATGCCCGCTGGCTCCTCGGGGACGGCGATCAGGCCCAGCTCGGCCGGGGAGGCCAGCAGCGAGTGCGACGGGACGACACGGACGGTGTACCCGAAGGCCCCGGTGCGCTGCAGCGGGATGGCGCCGACGAACACCGCCCGGCCGTCGTCGCCCTGGGACTCGACGGACAGGGACGTGTAGGACGGGGAGAGCAGCTCGTCGTGGAGCCCGACCCGGCCGTAGGCGGCCTGCACCTCGACGTCGCCGGGCTCCAGCTCGCCCAGGGCGACCGTGGCCCGCAGCTCCAGCGCGGCTCCCACCTCGGGGGTGTCGCCCAGCCCGGCGGCCTCGACGTGCTCGACCCGCACGCCCGGCCAGGCCCGGCTGACCCGGAGCTTCCAGGAGGCGAAGCCCTTGGCCTGCTCGTGGCCGCCGCCCGACAGGGCGCGGGCGGACGTGGCCGCCGGAAGGTAGAGCTCCACGACGTAGTCGCGGAGCATCCGGCCGGCCAGGACCTTGGGGCCGAGCGAGGACAGGGTGTGGCGGACCATCTCCAGCCAGCGGCGGGGCAGGCCGCCTCCGGGACGGTCGTAGAACCGGTCGGCCACCTCGTGGTCGATCAGGTCGTAGAGCGCGTTCGCCTCCAGTTCGTCGCGGCGCTCGGGATCGACGACGCCGTCGGCGGTGGGGATGGCCCAGCCGTTGGTGCCGTCGTACCACTCGTCCCACCAGCCGTCCCGGATCGACAGGTTGAGCCCGCCGTTCAGGGCGGCCTTCATGCCGCTGGTCCCGCAGGCCTCCAGGGGCCGCAGCGGGTTGTTCATCCACACGTCGCAGCCCTGGACCATGAGCTGGCCCAGCGCCATGTCGTAGTCGGGCAGGAAGACGATGCGGTGCCGCACGTTCTCCTGGTCGGCGAACTTCACGATCTGCTGGATGAGCTTCTTGCCGCCCTCGTCGGCCGGGTGGGCCTTGCCCGCGATCACGATCTGGACCGGCTTGTCGGGGTCGAGCAGGAGCCCGCGTAGCCGTACCGGGTCGGACAACATCAGGGTGAGGCGCTTGTAGGAGGGCACCCGGCGGGCGAAGCCGATGGTCAGCACCTCCGGATCCAGGGCGTCGTCGATCCAGCCCAGCTCGGCGGTGGACGCCCCGCGGTCGAGCCAGGACCGCCGGAGCCGGACCCGGGCCGCCTCGACGAGGCGGGCGCGGAGCCTGCCCCGGATCTCCCAGATCTCCTCGTCGGAGATCTTGTTCACGCCCTCCCAGCCCTGGGCCTTCTCCACGAGGGAGGGCAGCTCGCGCCCGGCCAGTTCCATGATCTCCCGGCCGACCCAGGTGGGCGCGTGCACGCCGTTGGTGATCGAGCCGATCGGCACCTCGGCGATGTCGAAGCCCGGCCAGAGTCCCTGGAACATCTCCCGGCTGACCTCGCCGTGCAGCTCGGAGACGCCGTTGACCCGCTGGGCCAGCCGCATGCCCATCGCGGCCATGTTGAACTTGCCCGGCTCCTCCTCGGCGCCGAGCGCGAGGATGCGGTCCACCGGGACGGTGGGCCAGGAGTTCTCGCCGCCGAACTGGCGGGCGATCAGCTCGGTCGGGAAGCGGTCGATCCCCGCGGGGACCGGGGTGTGGGTGGTGAAGACGGTCCCGGCGCGTACGGCCTCCAATGCCTCCTCGAAGGAGAGCCTGGCCTCGGTGAGCTCACGGATGCGCTCCAGGCCGAGGAAGCCGGCGTGGCCCTCGTTGGTGTGGAACACCTCGGGCTCGGGATGGCCGGTGATGCGGCAGTAGGCGCGGATGGCGCGCACGCCGCCGACGCCGAGCAGCAGCTCCTGCTTGAGGCGGTGCTCGGTGCCGCCGCCGTACAGGCGGTCGGTGACGTCGCGGGCGGAGGGGTCGTTCTCGGCCACGTCGGAGTCGAGCAGGAGCAACGGGACCCGGCCGACCTGGGCCACCCAGACCTGGGCGTTGAGCACGCGGTGCTCGGGCAGGCCGATCTTGACCCGGACCGGGGAGCCGTCCTCCTCCTTCAGGAGGGTCAGCGGCAGGCCGCCCGGGTCGAGCGACGGGTAGTGCTCCAGCTGCCAGCCCTCGGGCGAGAGGGACTGGGTGAAGTAACCGTGCCGGTAGAGGAGTCCGACCGCGAGGATGGGCACCCCGAGGTCGCTGGCCGCCTTGAGGTGGTCGCCGGCGAGGATGCCGAGACCTCCGGAGTACTGCGGGAGCGCGGCGGCGATGCCGTACTCGGGGGAGAAGTAGGCGATGGCCCGCGCGGCGTCCGGAAGGGACTGGTACCACCGCGGGGCGGTCATGTACTCGCGCAGGTCATCGGCGGCATCGGCGAGACGCCGCAGGAAGCGGCGGTCTCCGGCCAGTTCGCGCAGCCGCTCGGGCTCCACCGCGCCCAGCAGCGCCACGGGGTCGTGCCCGACCCGTTCCCAGGTGTCGGGATCGACCTCGGCGAAGAGGTCGAGTGTCTCGGGATGCCAGGACCAGCGGAGGTTGTGCATGAGCTCGCCGAGGGGGGCCAGCTCCGAAGGAAGGACGGTTCGGACGGTGAACCTGCGGATAGCTCTCACGCTGTCAGACCCTAGTTACTCAACGCCACGACGGCGACCAGAATGCTCACGCGTCTCCCCCTCACCGCTATCGATCGCTTCCAAACACGGCACGCCGACATCACCCACGTGGCGGGGCATCGTGAGGGCGTCCGGGTACAGAACAACACTCCGGAGGCAGAAAGACCGCGGCTCTTCCGAAGCGAGGGCATGAAGAGCGACTATTGGGGCAACCCAACGTACGAGCCACACGTTCTGTCCCCGGAGGCCTTCCGTCAGGGGCAGGGCTTCGCCTTGCCCGGAGGTCGGTCAAAGGGATGCTGAAGAAGCAAAGGGTCTTTCTTGCCCCAAATCTCCCGGCGGTACCGGGTGTGCCGTCGCTACCGTGAGACGCGATGATCGGACGAATCCCTATCCAGGACATTCACCCCACCGTCGACTGCGGGCGCCGTCCCGCCAAGGCCGCCGCGGGTGAGACCTTCGAGATCACTGCCGTCGTGTTCCGCGAGGGACACGACGCGGTGGCCGCCGGAGCCGTGCTGATCGGCCCGGACGGCAAACGCGGCCCCCTGCTGCCCATGCGCGAGCTGGCTCCCGGAACCGATCGCTGGGGCGTGGAGGTGACCCTGCCCACCGAGGGCACGTGGCACTTCCGCATCGAGGCGTGGAGCGATCCCATCGCCACCTGGCTGCACGACGCGGGCATCAAGATCCCGCGCGACATCGACGCGGACCTGATGTGCGAGGAGGGCGCGCGGCTGTTCGAGCGCGCGGCGAAGGCCGTACGGCCCGGAGACTGCGCCGCCCGGTACGGCAACGCCGACGAGGACGAGAACGGCGAGGCCCCCGGGGGCGGCGCGCTCGGGAACGGCGCTCCCGGGAACAGCGCTCCCGGGAACGCAGAGGGGCGCAGGGGCGCGGGCGGCCCGTGCGGGCACCGAGCGGCCTTCCAGGCCGTGGCGGCCAAGCTCCGCGACGACTCCCTCGACCCGCGGGCGCGGTTCGCGGTCGCCCAGCTGCCCGAGACGGCCGAGCTGCTCCGCGCCCATCCGCTGCGCGACCTGGTGACCAAGTCGGCCAAGCACACGGTCCTGGTGCACCGGCGCCGGGCGCTGTTCGGGTCCTGGTACGAGTTCTTCCCCCGCTCGGAGGGCGCGGTCGTCGAGCCGGGCGCCAGCCCGAAGTCCGGCACGTTCGTCACGGCGGCCGAACGGCTGCCCGCCGTGGCGCGGATGGGCTTCGACGTCGTCTACCTGCCGCCGATCCACCCGATCGGGCAGAGCTTCCGCAAGGGGCGCAACAACACGCTGACCCCCGAGCCCGACGACCCGGGCTCGCCGTGGGCGATCGGCTCGGAGGACGGCGGGCACGACGCGATCCACCCGGACCTGGGCACCTTCGAGGACTTCGACGCCTTCGTGGCCAGGACCCGCGAGCTGGGTATGGAGGTCGCCCTGGACCTGGCCCTGCAGTGCTCGCCCGATCATCCGTGGGTCAAGGAGCACCCGGAGTGGTTCAACATCCGCGCCGACGGCTCGATCGCGTACGCGGAGAACCCGCCGAAGAAGTACCAGGACATCTACCCGCTCAACTTCGACAACGACCCGGAGGGCATCTACGCCGAGGTCAAGCGGGTGGTGAAGGTCTGGATGGACCACGGCGTACGGATCTTCCGGGTGGACAACCCGCACACCAAACCGGTGGCGTTCTGGGAGCGGCTGCTGGGCGACATCCACGGGACCGACCCGGACGTGCTGTTCCTGTCGGAGGCGTTCACCCGTCCGGCGATGATGCAGACGCTGGCCAAGATCGGCTTCCACCAGTCATACACGTACTACACGTGGAAGAACTCCAAGCAGGACGTCGAGACCTACCTGAGCGAGCTCTCCCAGGAGACATCACATTTCCTCCGGCCGAACCTTTTCGTCAATACTCCCGACATCCTTCATGAGTACCTCCAGCACGGCGGAATTCCCGCATTCCGCATCCGGGCGATCCTCGCGACCCTGACGTCGCCGACCTGGGGCATGTACGCCGGGTATGAGCTGGGGGAAAATATCCCGGTCCGTCCGGGCAGCGAAGAATACCTCGATAGTGAGAAATATCAGTACAGACCACGCAACTGGCTCGAAGCGGAACGAGAAGGGCGCAGCCTGGCGCCGCTCATCACGCGGCTGAATTTGTTCAGAAGAGCGCACCCCGCGCTGCAGGAATTGCGTAATCTACGGTTCCACAGCGTCGACCACCCGGACATGGTCTGCTTCTCCAAGCGCCTGCCCGGCTCCCACGACACGGCCTCACGACGGCACGGCCTGGGCGACGTCGTTCTGGCAGTCGTCAATCTCGATCCGCACCACACCCACGAGGCCACGGTGTCTCTCGACATGCCCGCCCTCGGTCTCGACTGGAACGCCGAGTTCGTCGTCGACGACGAACTGTCCGGCGAGTCGTACCGCTGGCGGCAGTCGAACTACGTGCGCCTCGATCCCCACATCCATCCGGCGCACATCTTCACTCTGCGCACGGCGGCGGCCACCCACAGGTAAACCGGCCGGACGCGGTCCGGCCCCAGGCACAGCAGGCGGGGAGTCCACATGAGCCATCTGTCCGAGCCCATCCCGAACACCTTCGACGAGGCGGAGCCGCGCGACCCGTACTGGTTCAAGCGCGCGGTCTTCTACGAGGTGCTGATCCGCGGGTTCTCCGACTCCAACGGGGACGGTACCGGGGACATTCGCGGTCTCATCCAGAAACTGGACTATCTCCAGTGGCTCGGTGTGGACTGCCTGTGGCTGCTGCCGCTGTACGAGTCGCCGCTGCGCGACGGCGGCTACGACATCTCGGACTTCATGAAGATCCTCCCGGACTTCGGCGACCTGGGAGACTTCGTCAGGCTGGTGGACGAGGCCCACAAGCGGGGCATGCGCGTCATCGCCGACCTGGTGATGAACCACACCAGCGACCAGCACCCCTGGTTCCAGGCCTCGCGGCACGATCCCGAGGGTCCCTTCGGCGACTTCTACGTGTGGTCCGACACCGACGAGCGCTACCAGGACGCCCGGATCATCTTCATCGACACCGAGACCTCCAACTGGACCTACGACCCGGTCCGCCAGCAGTACTACTGGCACCGCTTCTTCCACCACCAGCCGGACCTCAACTACGAGAACCCGGACGTGCAGAACGCCATGCTGGAGGTGCTGCGCTTCTGGCTGGACCTGGGCATCGACGGGTTCCGGATGGACGCCATCCCCTACCTGTTCGAGGCCGAGGGCACCAACTGCGAGAACCTGCCCAGGACGCACGAGTACCTCAAGCGGGTCCGGGCCGAGGTGGACCGGCTCTACCCGGACCGGGTGCTGCTGGCCGAGGCCAACCAGTGGCCGGCCGACGTGGTGGAGTACTTCGGCGACCCGGCCACCGGCGGGGACGAGTGCCACATGGCCTTCCACTTCCCGCTGATGCCGCGCATCTTCATGGCCGTGCGCCGGGAGTCCCGCTATCCGATCTCGGAGATCATGGCCCAGACGCCGAAGATCCCCGAGAACTGCCAGTGGGGCATCTTCCTGCGCAACCACGACGAGCTCACGCTCGAGATGGTGACCGACGACGAGCGCGACTACATGTACTCCGAGTACGCCAAGGACCCGCGCATGCGCGCCAACGTCGGCATCCGGCGGCGCCTGGCCCCGCTGCTGGAGAACGACCGCAACCAGATCGAACTGTTCACCGCGCTGCTGCTCTCGCTGCCGGGGTCCCCGGTGCTCTACTACGGCGACGAGATCGGCATGGGCGACAACATCTGGCTCGGCGACCGCGACGGCGTCCGTACCCCGATGCAGTGGAACCCCGACCGCAACGCCGGGTTCTCCGACTGCGACCCCGGCCGGCTCTACCTGCCGATCATCATGGACCCGATCTACGGTTACCAGGGGCTCAACGTCGAGGCCCAGCAGAAGAACAGCGGCTCGCTGCTGCACTGGACCAAGAGGATGATCGAGATCCGCAAGCGCCACCCGGTCTTCGGCCTGGGCGACTACACGGAGCTGAACTCCTCCAACCCCAGCGTCCTGGCCTACGTGCGGGAGCTGGGCGACGACCGCATGCTGTGCGTCAACAACCTCTCGCGCTTCCCCCAGCCGGTCGAGCTGGACCTGCGCCGCTTCGAGGGAACGGTCCCGGTCGAGACCATGGGCGGGGTCCCCTTTCCACCAATTGGTGAACTTCCGTATCTTTTGACGCTTCCTGGGCATGGGTTCTATTGGTTCACCCTGCCGCCCGCAACCCAGGAGGGATAACCATGTTGACCGAGCTCCTTACCGGTTGGATAGGGCACCAGCGCTGGTTCGCCGGTAAGGGCCGCCCGGTCGACGGACTCACGATCGATTCGGACGTCGAGCTCGCCCCCGGCCTGCGTCACCTGATCGTCTCCGTTCACCAGGCCGGGACGCGCGACCGCTACCAGATCCTGCTTGGCTGCTGCGAATATGACATGCCGGACAAGCTCCGGCACGCGACGATCGGCGAGGGCCTGTACGACGCGACCCACGACGCCGACCTCACCGGCATCCTGCTGCAGGCGATGGCCGACGGGCGCGACATCGGCCCGCTGCGCTTCCGCCACCTGGAGGACGTGCACATCGACACCGGACAGCGGAGCCTGGTGCTGGGCGCCGAGCAGTCCAACACCTCCCTGGTGTACGGCGACGCCTACATCTGCAAGCTGTTCCGCCGCCTGATCCCGGGAGTCAACCCCGAACTGGAGATCGTCAGCGCGCTGGCGCGGCGCAAGGCCGCCCACATCGCGCAGCCGTACGGCTGGATCGAGACGGACCTCGACGGCGAGACCACCACGCTCGCGATGACCCAGGAGTTCCTGTCCAACTCCAACGACGGCTGGGCCCTGGCCCTGGCGAGCGTCCGCGACCTGTACGCCTCGCTGGACGCCTCGGCCTCCGACGCCGGCGGCGACTTCAGCGCCGAGTCCTTCCGCCTGGGCACGGCCACCGCGGAGGTCCACCAGGAGCTGGCCTCGGCGTTCCCGACCGGCGTGATGGAACCGCAGGAGATCACGCATCTGGTCGAGGACCAGCGCCGCCGCCTGACCCAGGCCGTCGCCGAGGTCCCCGAGCTCGCCCGGCACGCCCCCGTCATCGAGGAGGCCTACCAGCGGGTCTGCGACGTGGCCCACAAGGTCCCGGTCCAGCGCGTCCACGGCGACTATCACCTCGGCCAGGTGATGCGCACCCCGACGGACTGGGTCATCCTCGACTTCGAGGGCGAACCGGGCCAGCCCCTCGCCGAACGCCGCGCCCTGGCCTCCCCGCTGCGCGACGTGGCCGGGATGCTCCGCTCCTTCGACTACGCGGCCCGCCACCTGCTGGCCGACCATCCCGACGCCGAGCAGCTCCTGCCCCGCGCCGTCGAGTGGGCCGAGCTCAACCGTTCGTCCTTCCTGGCGGGCTACTCCGCGGGCGGCGGACGCCTGCACGGCGAGGACGCCGTACTGCTGCGCGCCCTGGAACTGGCCAAGGCGGTCTACGAGGTGGTCTACGAGGCACGCAACCGGCCCTCCTGGCTGCCCATCCCGCTCTCCGCCTTCGACCCCGGGGCACCCGCGAACCTCTGACGCCTGGCCTCTGCCCGCCCCCCTGCCGGGTCCTCTCCCTCCCCTGCTGGACCCTGTGGCGTCCGGCCCTCCGTCGACCGCTCGCGATTCCTGATTTGCCCGCCGAGTACCCAACAAACTACTACTCTTCGCTTACGAAAACAAGCGAAGAGTAAGGAGCGGGTATGGGATGGGGACGGATCGTCATGGTGCTCGCGGGAGCGGGCGCGATGGCCCTGGCGGGCTCGCTGTTCCTGGTCTCCGGGGAACAGGGGCCGCAGGCGGCCCGCTCCCCGCTCCGGACGCCCTCCCCGGCGGACCCGCTGACCGGCGAGGAGATCTCCCGGGCGAGCGAGATCGCCTCGGCGACGTTGCGCAGGCGCATGACGACCGGGCAGGTCGAGCTCCTCTACATCGAGCGCGGCGACGACAAGGCGGCCGAGGACCGCCGCCGGGCCGACGCCTACATCTACGACTACGCCGCCAACCGGTTCATCGTGCGGACCGTGGACCTCGCCGAGGGCAGGGTGGTCGCCGAACGGGCGGGCCGGGGCGCGCAACCGCCGCCGTCGAGGGCGGAGGGGGAACGCGCGGCCGAGCTGCTCCTGGCCGACCGGGCGCACGGCGGGCGGATCCGCGCCGCCTACGCCCGGGCCGCGGGCAGGCCCCTGCGGTCGGCGTCCGACCTGGGCCTGCGCGCCCTCGTCTACACGCCGCGCCCGGCGCACAGGGGCGCCGGGGCGTGCGCGACCCACCGGTGCGTACGGCTGCTGGTCCGGCTGCCGGACGCCACCTGGCCGGACACCACCCGGATCGTCGTCGACCTGTCCGCCGAGAAGATCCTCACCCTGGAAGGACGGTGACCGTGCGGCTCTCCGTGTTCCCGGCCGCGCTGTTGTCCTGCGCCCTGCTCGTCACCTGCGGCGCCGCCGCTCCCGCCGGAGCCCTCACGCCCGCCGGAGCCCCCGCCTCCACCTCCACCTCCGCCGGAGCCCTCACATCCGCCGGAGTCTCCGCCCCCGCCGCGCCCGAGCCCGCGTGCGGCTCGCCGTACCTCATCGACCAGGTCCTGCCGAACGGCGCGCGCTGGCGGCTCTGCTGGGAGATGCGCGTCATCGAGGGCCTCACCCTCACCGGCGTCACCTACACCCCGCCCCGCGGCAGGCCGATCAAGGTGCTCCGCAGCACGGCGCTGGCCCAGATCCATGTCCCCTACGACAGCGGCGAGCCGCGCTTCCACGACATCGGCACCCTCGGCGAGAACGCCGTCACGCTGGCCTCCGCCGACTGCCCCGGCGGCGAGCGCCGTGAACGGTTCGTGTGCGTGACCACCCGCTCGCGCGGCCACGGCTACCTGAAGTCGCGGCCCGGCGAGCCGAACCTCTCCGCCCAGGGCCGCGAGCTGGTCGTCTACTCCGCCTTCCAGATCGGCTGGTACACCTACCTGGTCGAATGGGCCTTCTCCGACGACGGGGCGATCACTCCGCGCGTGGGCGCGACCGGCTCGCTGTCCGGCTTCGACACCGGCCCCGAGCACGGCTGGCCGACCAGGGCGGGCAACACGCACATCGAGCAGAGCCACACCCACAACATCTTCTGGCGGCTCGACTTCGACGTCGACGGCCGCAAGAACGACGTCGTCGAGCAGTACGACTTCCCCGGCTCCGGAACGGCCAAGCGCACGCTCTCCCGCACCGTCTTCACCAAGGAGGCCAAGGCCGTCACCGCCCCGGCCCGGTGGTGGCGGGTGGTCGACACCGAGAGCCGCAACGCCGACGGGCACCGGATCTCCTGGGAGATCGGCAACTCCGACAGCGCGCGGTACCGGGGCCCCGCCGACGAGGCGTTCACCCGGGCCGACCTCTACGTGACCCAGTACCGCGCGTGCGAGCGCCTGGCCAGCGCCAACCCCGCGCCCGGCTGCGCCGCCAGCGTCGACCGCTACGTGACCGGCCAGCGGCTCACCGACCCCGTACTCTGGGTCAACGTGAGCTACCACCACGTCGCCCGCGACGAGGACGCCGACCCCATGCCCACCCACTGGCAAGGTTTCCGCATCACCCCGCGTGACGCGATGGCCGAGAACCCCCGCTGATCGAAACTCCCAGCAAAGATCTTGCTTGGCATGCCCCGCGTGGAGTGGGTTGAATGCCCACAGGCGGGCAGGGTTAGGGAATATCGACCTACGGGAGTCAATGACCCATGAGCGTGCATCTGGATCTGGACCTGGATCGGCTGGCCGGCGGGGCGCACCACGACCCGCACTCGATCCTCGGGGCGCATCCCGGCCCCGACGGTGTGACCATCAGAGCGCTGCGGCCACTGGCGCAGCGGGTACAGGCGATCGTCGGCGACGAGGCGCACGACATGGAGCACGTCGCCCACGGGGTGTTCGCGGTCACCATCCCCGGGCTGGACAAGGTCCCCGACTACCGGCTCAGGATCGCCTACGACGGGTCGGAGCCGTACGAGGCGGCCGACCCCTATCGGCACTGGCCCACGCTGGGCGAGGTGGACCTGCACCTGATCGGCGAGGGACGGCACGAGCGGCTCTGGGAGGTCCTCGGCGCGCGGATCATGCGGCACGAGGACGTGGAGGGCACGGCCTTCTCCGTCTGGGCGCCCAACGCGCGCGGTGTGCGGGTGATCGGCGACTTCAACCACTGGGACGGCGTCGGCCACCCCATGCGCTCGCTGGGGCACTCCGGGGTGTGGGAGCTGTTCATCCCCGGCCTGTCGGAGGGTGACCGCTACAAGTTCGCCATCCTCGGCGCGGACGGGGTGTGGCGGGAGAAGGCCGACCCGATGGCCCGCCGTACCGAACGCCCGCCCGCGACCGCGTCGGTGATCGACCGCTCGTCCTACGAGTGGCAGGACGAGGAGTGGATGCGCAGGCGGGCCCAGAGCAGGGCGCTGGAGGAGCCGATGAGCGCCTACGAGGTGCACCTCGGCTCGTGGCGGCCCGGCCTGTCCTACCGCGAGCTGGCCACCGAACTCGTCGACTACGTCAAGGACATGAACTTCACCCACGTCGAGCTGCTCCCGGTGGCCGAGCACCCGTTCGGCGGCTCGTGGGGCTACCAGGTGACGTCCTACTACGCGCCCACGGCCCGCTTCGGCTCACCCGACGACTTCCGCTATCTGGTGGACAAGCTGCACGAGGCCGGGATCGGGGTGCTGCTCGACTGGGTGCCCGCGCACTTCCCGATGGACGACTGGGCGCTGGCCCGCTTCGACGGCACCCCGCTGTACGAGCACGCCGACCCGGCGCGGGGCGAGCACCCCGAGTGGGGCACCTACATCTTCGACTTCGGCCGCCGGGAGGTGCGTAACTTCCTGGTCGCCAACGCCCTGTACTGGCTGCGCGAGTTCCACATCGACGGGCTGCGGGTGGACGCGGTCGCCTCGATGCTCTACCTCGACTACTCGCGCCGCGAGGGCGAGTGGACGCCCAACCAGTACGGCGGGCGGGAGAACCTGGACGCGGTGGAGTTCATCAAGGAGATGAACGCCGTCTGCTACCGCGAGGCCCCGGGCATCGTGACGATCGCCGAGGAGTCCACCGCCTGGCCGGGCGTGTCCCGCCCCGCCTACCTGGGCGGTCTCGGCTTCGGCTTCAAGTGGAACATGGGCTGGATGCACGACACGCTCTCCTACCTGCGCCACGAGCCGATCTTCCGGCAGTACCACCACCACCAGATGACGTTCTCGCTGATGTACGCCTACTCGGAGAACTTCGTGCTGCCGCTCTCCCACGACGAGGTGGTCCACGGCAAGGGCTCCCTGCTGGGCAAGATGCCCGGCGACGAGTGGCAGCGCTTCGCCAACCTGCGCGCGCTGTTCGCGTTCATGTGGGCCCACCCCGGCAAGCAGCTGCTGTTCATGGGCGGCGAGTTCGGCCAGGGCTCGGAGTGGTCGGAGGAGCGCGGCCTCGACTGGTGGGTGCTCGACTTCGACGGGCACAAGGGCGTGCAGCGGCTGGTGCGCGACCTCAACGGGGTCTACCGGGACACCCCGGCCCTGTGGAGCGCGGACACCTCCCCCGAGGGCTTCCGCTGGATCGACGCCGACGACGCCCCGGGCAACGTCTTCTCGTTCCTGCGGTACGGCACCGACGGCTCGGCCCTGGCGTGCGTCGCCAACTTCTCCGGCGGCCCGCACGAGGACTACCGGCTGGGCCTGCCGATGGGCGGCACCTGGGAGGAGGTCGTCAACACCGACGCCTACGACTACGCGGGCAGCGGGGTCGGGAACATGGGCGCGGTGGAGGCGGTGGAGGAGCCCCACCACGGCCTGCCGTACTCGGTGCACCTGCGCGTCCCGCCGTTGGGCACCCTCTGGCTCCGCCACACGGCCCCGGCGCAGGAGTCCATGCTGACCGAGGACGAGGTCGACTGACGGGACGTGTCGCAAGGTGCGGGATCCGGTCCGAGTCGTCGCCCGACGCCGGGAACGGCTCATCGATCATGGCGAAGCGCTGGATCAGCGCCGCCTTTCCTGCGTTTTCGCCATGATCGGTGAGGGGGCGTCTCTCAGGCCTTCCGCGACGCGACGACCGCCATGGTCGTGTAGGACATCGTGAAACCGCCTCCGGCCGCGTCGACGGCGGCCCCGACGGCTTCCAGAACTTCGGCCAGCCGGTCCGGCGGGAGCCGGGTGAGCCCGCCGGTGGTGGGCAGCAGGTCGAGCCATTCATCGCGGGTGTAGTGCCGCTGCCAGTCGAATCGCCACTGCTCCGGCTCACCGAACGCGGCCGCCTGCCGGATGCCGTCGGCGAACGTGGTGAACATCTGCCGGTAGATCTCCCGGGCCGGTCGCGGCGGCCCGCCGCCGAACGGCGAGTCGGGCGCCACCCGGCGCAGTGCGGTGGCCAGCGCCTCCGCGATCGGGGCCGGAGGGTCGTACACGTGGGCGAACACCGCCAGCAGGCCGCCGGGACGCAGCACCCGGGCCGCCTTGGCCGGGCCCGCGACCGGGTCCACCCAGTGCCAGGACTGGCCGGCGACGACTGCGTCGAACGTGCGCCCGGCGGGGTCCCAGTCCTCGAACGTCGCCACCTCGACCTCGACCCCGGTACGGCGGGCGAACTCGGCCATCCGCGCGTCCGGCTCGATCCCCAGCACCGTGCAGCCGGCCGCCAGGAACTGCCGGGCTTCGATGCCGGTGCCGCAGCCGACGTCGACGATGTCGGAGCCGGGGCCGGCAGCCGTGATCCGCCGCACCAGGGCATCGGGATACTCGGGCCGGGCCCGGTCGTAGCGCTCGGCGTCGACGCCGAACGATTCGGCTGTCCGCCTGGCTTCATAGGGCGCGTTCTCCGGGGACCGGGGATACTCCTGCGGTGTAGTGGGCATGCGCCCACCATAATGGGCACATGCCCACTTTCCAACCGGATAACGTTTCGCGGTGAGCCGAAGGCTCTGTTGAGAGAAGGTTCTGCGGAGGTTCTGCGGAGGTTCTGCGGAGGGGAGAACGGGCGATGCCGACGGGAGTGGCCCTCCGGGACGCGCGGCGGCAGCTGTTCGACGCCGCCGAACGTGTCCTGCTCCGGGACGGGGCGAACGGGCTGACCAGCCGGGCCGTCACGGAGGAGGCGGGCGTCGCCAAAGGCGTTCTGCACCGGCACTTCGCGGACTTCGACGATTTCCTGGTCGAGCTGGTGCGGGAACGCATCGCCCGGCTCGACGTCTCAGCCGCCGACCTGCGCGGCTCGGCCGGGACCGGCACCGTCGCCGGCCACCTCACCGCGGCGCTGATCGATCTGTTCGACCCGGTCACCGCGGCGGTCGTCAGCCTCATCATCTTCCGCGACGAACTACGCACCCGGCTGCGCCAGACCCGGCCCGCGCCCGGCGTCCCGGTGCTGACGCAGGCCGCAGGCATGATCAGCGCCTATCTGAGAGACGAGTGCGAGATGGGGCGCATCGCCGCAGACGCCGACGTGGACGCGCTCGCGTTCTCCCTGATCGGGGCCGTGCACCTGCTGTTCGCCGACCGTGAGGCGGGCCCGCCGGATCCCGAGGCGGTCGGCAGGGTCGTGAACGCGGTCATGGCCGACGTCGTGCAGAGACGCCTGCTGTGACCGGTTGTCTCACAACAGAGATCCGCAGGGGACCGAGGTCTCACCGGGCCGTCAGCGGGTCCAGTAGAGATCGTCCAGGCCGATCAGGCGGAGGCGACCGTCCCTGGCGGCCTCGGCTCGCAGGTCCTCGGTGAAACCCGTACCGCTGTAGCAGGCCAGGACCGTTTCCCGCGTGTCGTAACCCTTGGCGGCGAGCAGGTCGCGCGCTCTCCCCAGGCGTTCGACGTGGCGGCCGTTCATGATCTCGCCCCACTTGGCCTCGCCCAACGACAGGACCCGCCGGGAGCGGCCCGGTTCCTGCGCGGCCAGGACCACCACGTCGATCTCGATCTGGGTGCGGTTGGCCGGGTCGCCGATCACTCCGGAGCCGACCTCGGAGGGGAAGCCGCCGTACAGACTCTCGTCCGCCTCGCGGGCGAAGTCCCGGCACAGCGCCTCGAAGTGCGGGCCGACCACCTGGGACAGGAAGGCCGGGCGGGATGACCGCCAGACGCTCTCCGCCCGGTAGATTTCCAGCTCGGACCAGCGCCGCCGCATGACCGCCCCGTAGAATGTGATCAGCGGCTCGACGATGCGGTATTGCGCGCGGCCGGAGCGGAACAGATCGGATTCCCGGACTATCAGGCCGCAGTCCTCCAGCACGTTGAGCGGGTGGGTCAGTTGGTCGGACCGGCGGCCGATGTAGTTGGCGATCCCGCCGTTGGTCGTGCAGCCACTGGCGATGGCGGCCAGCACCGAGTGGTAGAGGGCCGGGTCGCGGATGTCGGATTCTTCCGCCAGGAGATACCGTGCCTCGCGGAAGAGCGGTTTCTGCGGGTTGAGGACCGTCCGGACCACCCAGGCATCGAAGTCGTCCAGATCCGCCGGCGCGTCACCCTGGGTGAACTCGTGCCGGTAGGCGGGGGTGCCCCCGACGATCGCATGGACCAGGACCGCCAGCCGCGGGTCCGAGATGCCCCAGAACTCGGCGGCGTCCCGATAGCGGAAGGGGTGGATGACGAGTTCGAGCCCCGCCCGTCCCCGCAGGGGCGCCTGACCCGCCAGAAGACTGCCCATCACGGACATGGCCGACCCGCAGAGCAGGAGGCGCAGGTCACTCTCTCTGCCGCTGCCGCCCGGCCCCAGTTCCCGCTGGATGATGGACGGCAGGCTGGGCGTGACCCGGGACAGGAAGGGGAATCCGTCGATGACCACGGGGACCGGCCGCCCACGGAAGCTTCGGAACATGGAGCTGATCGCGTCGTTCCAGTCCCGGAAGGGATGCTCCGGTATCTCTCGTGTGTGCCGAGTGAGAGCCTCCGTGAACAGCCGGAGCGATTCCGCCTCGGTGGCCTCCGTGGCGGCGAAGTACATCCCGTCCGTCTCCTCGGCCAGGGCCTGGAGCAGAAAGCTCTTTCCCTGTCTGCGCCGCCCGCTGATCACGCCGAGGGAGGCGCCTGCGGGAGTCTCCGCAGAGGGCGCGGAAGCGAAGGAGGCGAGCCCCTGCCACTCCCGCACCCGGCCGAAGATCCGCTCAGGCTTGCGCACCGTCAGCTTCTCCTCAAGGTGCAAGTCACAGAATCGTACTTCCCAGAAGTATAGTTCTGTGACTTGCACCTTGAGGAGCGGTCACGGCCAGACGGCGACTGCGTCAAGGTGGCCGAACTCGCCCCACCACCCCCGCCCCGCGAGGGAAGCCCGGTCGCCGTTCCGGTCACTCCGCTTCAGAGGCGCGCCACATCATCGGCGGGAGGCGGCACGACGTCGACCTTGGCGCCCCAGCCGCTCAGGCGCACATCGACGACATACGAGATGCGGATGTCGCCACTCCTGGAGAACGGCTCGCCCCACGTCCCCCAGGCCCTGCGCACCAGCTGGTCCCCACCGAGCCAGAGCTTCCAGGAGACGGCGGCCTTCGCCTCCGTTTTGGAGGGCTTCTCGTCGCGTCCGAAGGGGAAGCCGGCAGAGCCCGCCCTGTAGAGCTCGCCGAGGGTGATCGTGCCCTGGTAGAGCGTGGTTCGGGTGCCGTCGTAGACGCCCGCGGGACGCTTGACCCGGGCGGTGGCCAGCACCGCCTTCAGCATGGCCGGGTCCGAGAGCTCAATCCAGTCGGCGTCCAGCCGGGGCCGTATCTCCTTGTTCTCCTGGAGACGCCAGCTCTTCCCCTGGAACGAGGCGCCGTCCTGGACATAGCCGCGCCCCGGGAAGGTGAGATGCCGAACAGAGCCCGCTATGCCTGTGAAGTCGGAGCGATGCGTCATATCGGTGGCCGTGACCTTTCCATCACCGAACTCGGCGACGCCCGCGACCCGGATATCCGCTTTCTCCCCATTCTTTGTGGCGGTGAAGGTCTTCGCCATCTTCACTCCCCGGCCCTCGACAAGCTGCCGCCTGAGCGCGTCGACCGGGCCGGCCGGAGCCGGTTCCGCGCTCGCGGAGGCACCGGACCCGGCAACCGCGACCGGAACGGCCAGCACGACGACCAGTACGGCGATCCAGCGCTTCATCCGAGACGTCCTCCCGCTCACGCCGCTCACCCCCCGCCATCCCGGCCCGAGGTACGGCGTCTCCTAAGAAGATCATGACGCCCGTCGCCTGACCCGTCCACACCTCCCCGCGCGTCGGTGCAAGCATTATCGGGTCCCAGGCCCCACCTCGCCCCGACCGAGTCACAGATCTTCCTGTCCAGGATGCCGGATTCGGCACAGCGTGGCCTATCGCGGTCGATTACCCCGCGATCCGGGCCGGTTACACGCCATGCGCGACCAACCCTTCGCGTGCCAGGGGCGATATAGAACGGTGTACGCCCGAGAGCGGCAGCCCAGAACAGCAGGGCTTCATGGCCATCAGTTCTCGAAAACGCGATCGCTTTGAGTGATTGATATGTCACAATGAGCGACGTGCCTTCCCCTCGACACGACTCCCTCATCCAGCTCTTCCGCGGTCGTCCCGAACTGGCCGTGGAGCTCCTACGCGACCTGCTCGGCCGGGACTTGCCCGCCACATCGCTGATCCGGCCGGAGAACACCACCTTCAACACCCGGCCCTCCGACGACATCGAGGCCGATCTGGTGCTGGTGCTGGGCCCGCCCCAGGCACCGGCGCACGCCATCGTCGTCGAGATCCAGCAGGACAAGTCCAAAGACCCCCGCCAGCTGGCCCGCTACGCCGTCGCTCTCTGGCTGCAGTCGCGCTGTGACGTCACCGTCCTGGTCGTCTGCCCCGACACCACCACCGCCGCCTACTACGCGAAGCCCATCGACTTCGGGCTGACCGGTTGTCGGCTGCAGGCGCACGTGCTGGGCCCGGATGACATCCCGGTCATCACCGACGCGCAGCAGGCCGCCGCCCAGCCGGAGCTGGCCACTCTGGCGGTGATGATGCATGGCCGCCGCGAGCGCAAGGTGGTGGAGGCCTTCACCGCGGCGCTGGCGGACCTGCCTGGCGAACACGCTCCGAAGTACTATGAATACGCATTCAGCATGGCCGCGCCCGAGGTACGAATCCTCCTGGAGGAGATCATGACGTCCACCACCTGGCCCGTCTACAGCCCCTTCGCCCGCGAGCACTACGGCCGCGGCGTGGAAGAAGGCAAGACCGTCGGCAGAGCGGAAGGCAAGGCGGAAGGCAAGGCGGAAGGCCGGGCCGAGGAAGCGGCCCGGATGGTGCTGGTGGTGCTGGAGGCCCGGGGCCTGGCAGTGCCCGAGGAGATGCGGACCAGGATCACCGCCTGCACCGACCTCGCGCAACTGGAGGCTTGGGCGAGCCGCGCGGTGACCGCCCCGACCGTGCACGACCTGTTCGGCGAGACAGGCGAAGGGAACCACTGACGAACCTCCACCGTGAACATGGCACGAGGAATCCACAGACACCGATCGTGCCCGGGCGGGACCGCTCGAATGGGATCCGATCAGGCTGGTGATCAGCGGCCCCGCCCTTCTCGGTGAACCTGGCAAAGGGTTCTCGTTGACGAGAACCAGGCAGGGTCGATGAACCGGCCCACTACCCGGCCCGCCATGCGCAAGAAGCGGTCGAGCATCTCGGCTTCACTCATCTCACCGCGGAGTTCCAGCCTGCTCGTATACGCCTCGAACTCGGGGACCTCCATTCACCCTCCGGGAGAAGAGGGAGGAACCCCTCTCCGAGCCAAGATCAAGGGCACGACCACGCTCAAGAGCGCCATCGGCACCGCGGAGCGGCACCGGCTCAACCCGAAGGCCACCTCCGCCCAGCTGCTCAAGGCCGCCGTCTACCTGAACAAGAACGTCAACCGGGCGAAGTAGCGGACAGGACACAGGAAACGGTTCGCCGGAACCCGTACCGAACCGCAGGAAGGCGCGGGCCGCAAGGCCTTTCGCATCCGGGCCGGTCACGCCATGCGTGACCGGCTTTCTTGCATGCTCGGCCCCCGCCCGGCCCTTGGTACAGCCCTCGGTACGGCCCCCGCCTGGCCTTCGGTACGGCCCTCGTTCCGCCCGCCTCCCGGTGAACCTTAAATCCTCCTTATAGCCGCCTTATCGCCCTCAACGGGTGTTGACCATCGCGGGAACGCCGACCTACCCTCCCTTAATTAATAGGAAACTTTCCTATGAATACGGGGGCCAGTACCTCTCTTATCTGGAGCGACTCTTGCGACGCATCACCCTGGGCACCCTCCTCGCGGCATCAGCTCTGTTAGTCCCCCTGGGCGTCAGCGCAGCGAACGCCGCCACTCCCGCCACCGCCACCTACGCGACGTCCTCCGACTGGGGCTCCGGTTTCCAGGGACAGGTGACCGTCAAGGCCGGCAGCGAAGCGCTGAAGAGCTGGAAGGTCGAGTTCGACCTCCCCGCGGGCACCTCCCTGTCCTCCTCGTGGGACGCCGACATGACCAAGAGCGGCAACCACTACACCTTCGTCAACAAGTCGTGGAACGGCGCCTTGGCCGCCGGCGCCTCGGTCAGCTTCGGCTTCGTCGGCGCGCCGGGCGGGCTGAAGAACCTGACGAACTGCACGCTCAACGGCGCCCCCTGCTCCGGTACGGGCGGCAACCCCAGCCCGACGCCCACCACCACGGCCACGCCGACGCCGACGCCGACCGCCACGGTCACGCCCACCCCCACCACGACGCCGACGCCCACCCCCACCACGACCACCCAGCCCGACCCCTCGGGTAAGAAGGTCGTCGGCTACTTCACCAACTGGGGCGTCTACGGCCGTAACTTCCACGTGAAGAACCTGGTCACCAACGGCTCCGCGTCGAAGCTGACCCACATCCTGTACGCCTTCGGCAACACCACCGGCGGCAAGTGCACCATCGGCGACGCCTACGCCGACTACGACAAGGCCTACACCGCCGACCAGAGCGTCGACGGCGTCGCCGACACCTGGGACCAGCCGCTGCGCGGCAACTTCAACCAGCTGCGCAAGCTGAAGAAGGCCTACCCGCACATCAAGGTCATCTGGTCCTTCGGCGGCTGGACCTGGTCCGGCGGCTTCACCCAGGCGGCGGCCAACCCGGCGGCGTTCGCGCAGTCCTGCTACGACCTCGTCGAGGACCCGCGCTGGGCCGACGTGTTCGACGGCATCGACATCGACTGGGAGTACCCCAACGCCTGCGGCCTCACCTGCGACACCAGCGGCCCGGCCGCCTTCAAGAACCTGATCTCCGCGCTGCGGACCAAGTTCGGCTCGAGCGCTCTGATCACCGCGGCGATCACCGCCGACGGCACCGACGGCGGCAAGATCGACGCCGCCGACTACGCCGGCGCGATCTCGAACCTCAACTGGCTCATGCCGATGACCTACGACTACTTCGGCGCCTGGGACGCGAAGGGCCCGACCGCTCCGCACTCGGCCCTGACCTCCTACAGCGGGATCCCGAAGGCCGGCTTCTACTCCGACGCCGCCATCCAGAAGCTGAAGAGCAAGGGCGTCCCGGCGAGCAAGCTGCTGCTGGGCATCGGTTTCTACGGCCGCGGCTGGACCGGCGTGACCCAGTCGACCCCGGGCGGCACCGCCACCGGCGCGGCCCCCGGCACCTACGAGGCCGGCATCGAGGACTACAAGGTCCTCAAGACCAAGTGCCCCGCCACCGGCACCGTCGGCGGCACGGCCTACGCCTTCTGCAACGGCCAGTGGTGGAGCTACGACACCCCGGCCACCATCACCAGCAAGATGACCTACGCCAAGAACCAGGGTCTGGGCGGCGCCTTCTTCTGGGAGACCAGCGGTGACACGGCCAACGGTGAACTGATCACCGCCATGTCCAACGGACTCAAGTAATATTTCCGTCACTCGGCCCTCCGTGCGCGTCACGCCGCGGGGGGCCGAGCCATGTCGCGAGGGGGCACCGGTTACCGGCCCCCGAGCCGCGACGCGTCAGCGTCGCCATCAACAGGTGAACTCCACGCGTGGCGAGGAGCGGGTCGGGATCGCGGTCTCCGGCGATACCCGCCAGACGTCGCCCAGCGCGTCCGCGATCGCGGCCACGAGTTCCGGGACGTCCTCGGACGCCGAGTCGTGCATCGCCTCGGTGACGATCAGGACCGACGCCGTCGTGTCCCGGACGGACGAGTGGCCGCTCTGCCGGTTCGTCCACCGCCGGGCGTGGGCCCGTCCCGCGGCGTCGGTGAAGATCACTTCTCGCGCGTCGGGATGCTCCGTCTCGCCGGAGAAGGCGAGGTAGTCCTCATCCCCGTTCGCGTGCCGTACCTCCAGCCCTCCGGAGATCATGGCGGTGTCGAACACCGCCACCGGGATCGCGAAGGCGAGCGAGATCGCGTTGCAGAGGTCGACCAGGGGGTGGATCCGCGGGAGGACCCGTTCCTTCCGGAAGCGCCGCAGCAGGGACTCCGACGCGCACCGGTACTGGGTGGGCTTGAGCCCCATCCTGGAGAAGGTGCGCCGCCATGCCTGGATCTCGGGGAACTCCGCCTCCGTACCCGCCGCGAGCCGTGCCTCGGCGACGGCGGTGAACTTCTCGATCAGGGGTTCGGCCGGACCGTCGGGGGTGATCCCGGTGACGGTGACCGTACCGGCGACGAGCTCCGGATACTCCGACCAGATCGCGTCCGAGTGCCGGAAGTGCATGAGGCGTGTTGCTGAGGTCATGCGTTCACCCTGCCGTCACGGCGCTCCGGTGGACAGGGCCAATGGCGACGGCCACGACAGGTCCATCCGGGCGGGGACCCATGGCGTACGGGGGCCCATGGCGTACGGGACCCGCGGGGTTCCGGCGAAAGGCCCGCGGCGGTCGGGTGAAATCTGAACATCTCCTGAGAAGATCCACGCAATAGGGACGAAGGTATTCACCACGAGGGATCAACTACCTAGACTCCGAATCGCCCGTTTCATCCCCCGGAGGACGTGTGCGACTTCGAGCCCTCGTGGCCACGGCGATCGTGCTCACCATCATCCCGGCCGCGCCCGCACTCGCCGAGAACGCGCCCGCGCCGCCCCCGGCGGTCGCCGAGAGCCCGGTGGCCGCCGAGAATCCGGCTCCCGCCGAGAGCCCTGCCGCGTCAGCACCGGTCACGCCGTCCCCGGTCCCGTCCCCTGAGGGCGGTCCCGCCCCGGACGCCGGAGACCCGTCTCCCCCGGCACCCGCGCCGAAGCTCGAAGAGGGGCTCGCCGCCGACGAGGACGGGGCTCGGGTCATCGTCGAGGTGACCGCTCCCGCCGAGGCCGCTCCGGTGGCGGACCAGGCGCAGGCGCTGCCCGGCGCCGAGGTCGTCCTCCAGCCGCCGGACACCTCCTTCATCGTGGTCGAGGCCACCGGTGAGTCCCTGGCCGTGCTGGCCGAGGATCCCCGGGTGGTGTCGGTACGGCGGGACCGCACCTACTCCCCCTCCGCCCTGGCCCCGAACCTGCAGGTGATCGGGGCGGAGGCCGTCCACAACGCGAACGTCCGGGGCGACGGCCAGACGATCGCGATCGTCGACACCGGGATCGACGCCGACCACCCGGCCTTCGGCGGCAAGGTCGTGGGCCAGGCGTGCTTCTCCACGGCGGACGGCACCTCGCAGACCCTCTGCCCCAACGGGCAGACGACCGACCCCGCCTCCGCCGACGCCGAGACGGCCGCGTGCGTGCACGACGGCGTCAACCTCTGCGACCACGGCACCCACGTGGCGGGGATCGCCCACGCCGTCGCCCCCGCCGCCGACATCGTGGCCGTGCAGGTCTTCAGCCGGGACAACGACTGCTACGGCGACGGCAGCGGTGAGGTCTGCCTGACCGCCTACGAGTCCTCGATCCTGCTCGCCCTCGACCACGTCGCCAAGCTGAAGGACAGCACCCCCGGCCTCGTCGCGGTGAACCTCAGCCTCGGTACCTTCCCCTTCGAGGGATCGTGCGACAACGTCACCGGGCTTGAGGCGATGCGGGGGAAGGTCGAGGCCCTGCGCGCCAAGGGCGTGGCGGTCGTCGCCGCCGCCGGGAACGACGGCACGCCGGGCGCCGGAGCGCCCGGATGCTTCTCCGCCGCGGTGACCGTGGGCGCGACCGGAAACGACGACCACGTCGCCGACTGGTCCAACCACGGCTCCACGCTCGACCTGTTCGCTCCCGGCGTCGAGATCGACTCCGCGGTGCCGGGCGGCGGCACCCAGGTCTACAGCGGGACCTCCATGGCCACCCCGCACGTCGCCGGCGCGTTCGCCCTGATGGCGCAGAAGGAGACCGACGACGCCCCGGACGCGCTCCTCGGCAGGCTCAGGACCGCGGGCCGCCCGATCGTCTACGGCGGGGTGACCGTCCCCCGCCTCGACCTGGGCGTCGCGATCCTCGGCGGCACCCCCCAGCCTCCCGTCACCCAGGAACCCGTGCCCGACGGTCCCGGTGACGACCCGTCCGATACCCCGACACCGGACCCCACTTCCGGGCCGGAGCCGGAGCCCGTACCCGACGACACCCCGGACCCGGCCCCCGTCCCGCTGCCGACGGTGACCGTGACCGTGACCGTGACCGCCACGCCCCCTGCCGCGGCTCCGGCGGTGTGCACCCGGGGCAAGGGGAGGACGACCCTGACCGCCGCCCAGTGGGCCGTGGAGATGCACAAACGCACCGGCAAGCTCTCCGACGAGACCCTGGACTGCTACCTGCGCCTGGCCGCCAAGGCCAGTGCGGTCTTCCCGGAGATCACGCGCGCCTCCACCCCCGGTACGGCCCACCGGGTGCTCAAGCCCTCGGGGAAGACCGCCCGGACCGCGAAGGCCACGTTCGACCGCGAGTTGCTGGCCGCCTGGCTGAACTGGGCGCACGGCGCGGTGAACCTCACCGCGAAGGCCGGCGGGACGAGCACGGTCAAGGCCGCCCTCGCCTCCGCCGAGAAGCGGCGCCTGGCGGCCCTGTCCCTGTCCAAGGCGGCCTCGGCCCTGCGAAAGCAGGTGAACACCCGCCGCCCCGCATGAGCCGCGAACGTGTCGCTTAGGGTGAAGTCATGGACGCGACCAAGGTGATCATCGACACTGTCGACCGGATCCGGCAGCGGCGGACCGCCCCGCTGATCCTTGAGCTCGACCTCAGCGAGGGACTGACCGACGCGCCACCGGCCGATCCGCTCAGCGCGCTCACGTCCATGCGCAAGGCCCGCCTGACCGACGTGCTGTCCGGGCTCAAGCGCGCCCGGCAGGACAGCCGGGTCAAGGCGCTGATCGTCAGGATCGGCACGAACCCGCTGGGCCTGGCCATGGTGCAGGAGCTGCGTCAGGCGGTCATCAGGTTCCGGGCGGCGGGCAAGCTCACGGTGGTGTACGCCGAGACGTTCGGCGAGTTCGGCACGGGCACCGTCCCCTACTACCTGGCCAGCGCCTTCGAGCGCGTCTACCTCCAGCCCTCGGGCGACGTCGGGCTGACCGGCGTCTCGCTGGAGCAGCGCTTCGTCCGGGGCGCGCTCGGCAAGCTCGGCGTGGAGTACGAGCTGGCCCAGCGCCACGAGTACAAGACCGCCGCGAACATGTTCACCCAGGACCGCATGACCGAGCCGCACCGCGAGTCGGTGACCCGCCTGGCCGCCTCCGTCACCGAGCAGATCGTCGCGGGCATCGCCGACGGGCGCGGGCTCGACCCGGCCAAGGTCCGCGAGCTCGTCGACCAGGGCCCGTTCATCGGGACCGAGGCGGTCGACGCGGGCCTGGTCGACAAGCTGGCCTACCGCGACGAGGTCTACGAGGAGACCAGGCGCTCCGCCGGCGACGACGCCATGCTGCTCTACGTCGCCCGCTACCACCGCCACCGCGTCGCCAGGAAGCTCCCGCACCCCGGCGAGCAGGTCGTGGCGCTGGTCCAGGGCAGCGGCCCGATCAAGCTCGGCCGGAGCGGCCGCAGCCCGCTCGGCGGCGGCGGCGCGATGGGCTCCGACACGATCTGCGCCGCCCTGCGCGCGGCCCGCCGCGACGACCACGTCAAGGCGATCGTCTTCCGGGTGGACAGCCCCGGCGGCTCCTACATCGCCTCCGACTCCATCTGGCGCGAGGTCGTGCTCACCCGTGAGGCGGGCAAGCCGGTGATCGTCTCGATGGGCGACGTGGCCGCCTCCGGCGGGTACTTCGTCTCGATGGCCGCGGATGTGATCATCGCCCAGCCGGGCACGCTCACCGGCTCCATCGGCGTGTTCGGCGGCAAGCCCGTCATCGGCGAGCTGCTGGACAAGATCGGTGTGACCTCGGAGACGGTGAGCGAGGGCGCCAACGCCGCGATGTTCTCGACCGCGCACGGCTTCTCCGAGTCCCAGTGGGCGCGGGTCAACGCCTGGCTGGACCGGATCTACGACGACTTCGTCGGCAAGGCGGCCCAGGGCCGCGGGCTGACCCGCGAGCGCGCCCACGAGCTGGCCCGAGGCCGCGTCTGGACCGGCGCCGACGCCCGCGACGGCGGGCTGGTGGACGAGGTCGGCGGGCTGGAGGACGCCCTCGATCTGGCCCGCAAGCGGGCCGGGCTCCCGGTCGACGCCCCGATCCGGACCTACCCCAAGCTGCACCCGCTGGAGCGGCTGCGCCCGCCGGAGTCCAGCGAGGACCGCGCCGCCGCGCTGGCCCGGGTCCGCGTCGAGGCCTGGGGCCCGATCGCCGCCCTCGCCGGCGAACTCGGCCTGTCGCCGTACGGCCCGCTGATCCTGCCCGGCACCTGGCGGATCGGCTAGCACGGCCCGCCCGCCCCTCCGGCCGGTCGTACGGCGGGCCGGAGGGACGGACCCCGCAGGCCGGGATCCCAGGCCTTCCGGCACAAGTGATCTATCCCGTAGTGTTCGGGTTCGATCACGTGTGCACACGACAGGGGGAGTGCCGATGACGGATCACCGCGCCCTGTCCCCGGAAGATCCTGAGCAGGTGGGCGACTACCGGATCGCCTCCGTGCTGGGCCGGGGCGGCCAGGGAATCGTCTACCTGGGCCTGACGCCGTCCGGCGGCCGCGTCGCGGTCAAGGTCCTCCATGCTCATCTGGTCGGGGACGAGCAGGCCCGCAGGCGTTTCCTGAGAGAGGTCGACGCCGCCCGGGCCGTCGAGGAGTTCTGCACCGCCCGGGTGCTGGACACCGGACTGATCGGCACGCGCCCGTACGTGGTCAGCGAGTACGTCGACGGTGAGTCCCTGCAGGACCTGATCCGCCGCGACGGGCCGCGCGACCCCGGCGGCCTGCACCGGCTGGCCATCGGCACCGTCGCCGCGCTGGCCGCCGTGCACCGGGCGGGCATCGTGCACCGGGACTTCAAGCCCACCAACGTGCTGCTGTCCATCGACGGCCCCCGGGTCATCGACTTCGGCATCGCCAGGGCCCTGGACGCCACCGCCACCATGACCAGCGGGGTCGTCGGCACCCCCGCCTACATGTCCCCTGAGCAGATCTCCGGTGAGCCCGCCGGGCCGGCCTCGGACGTCTTCTCCTGGGCGCTGACGATGGTCTACGCCGCGACCGGGAAGGCCGCCTTCGGCAGCGACAGCGTTCCGTCGGTGATGAACCGCATCCTGAACCACGAACCCGACCTGTCCGCCCTGCCCGAGCCGCTGCGCGGCATCGCCGCCCGCTGCCTGGCCAAGCAGCCGGAGCGGCGGCCGTCAGCGGCCGAGGTGCTCCGGGACCTGACCGGCCAAGGCCGGGCGGGCCGGGAGGACCCGGCTGGATTCGCAAGAACGGGCTCCGTCGCGAGTCCCGTCCCGGGTTCCGTGGCCGGTGCCGCTCCGGCCTCGCCGACCCTGGTCGAGCCGGTCCTGCCCACGCGATCCGCTTCCGCCGTCCCCCGGCCCGGACAGGCACCGCCGCAGGCCGTATCCGGCGGCTGGACGTCGGCCGCCGGCCTCGCCCATCCGGCGAGCCCTTTCGGCAGGGCCATGACAGTGATGCTCCGGCTGTGCATGCTCGCCGGTGCTCTGGCGGGCGTCCTCTTCATCGTGAACCTCAATTACCCCGTCTTCACGGGATCCCTCGGCTACTCCATCGTCACCGCGGTGTGGTGCCTGGCCTTTCTGTCGGTGACGTTCGCGGCCTGGGCGGCGCCCAGCGGGCCGAGGCGCGCGCTGGAGAGCATGGCGTTGACCGCCGGGATCGCGACGGCGGTGTCGGTCCTGCTGAATTGGCTCCTGCCGTCAGACGGGTCGGTCCCATGGCTCGCATGGGTAACCCGAATCACCCTGACCGTATGGTTCCTCCTCCTCGCGGGCGTCTTCTGGCGGAGATCGAGGGGGGCATACGTGCTCGGTCTCGCCACGATCGCCTTCTACGTCCTGAGCGCCATAGCCGTCGTCGTAGATGGTACGGAGCTGAGGCCCGACTCGCCCGAACAGCTCTTCCTGATCATCCACAGAGAGCTCAGCGTCTTGTGGCTCGCCTGGCTCGCGGTCTTCTTCCGGTCCCTCTTCTCCACCGACGACGGCCGGATCCGGAAGAACGGCCACGCGGTGGGCGACCCGCTGCCGGGCGGCTCGGCTCGGCCGGCGGGCTGGGGCGCGCGGGCCGGAGCGTTCGTCGTCGACGGTCTTTTCCCCTGCGTCCCGGTGCTCGTCCTCTCCCTGCAGCCCATGCGCTTCCGTTCCCCCGACCTCACCTTCCCGATCCTGAGCCTCGTCGTGATTGTGCTGATGGGGCTCCTGATCAGGATTGAGGAAGGCGCCCACGGTCAGACACCGGGCAAGCGGGTCGCGGGAATCTGGCTGGTCCAGGAGGAGAGCGGCCTGTTCGTCGGCGCCGGTACGGCCATGGCCCGGTCGTTCTGCCACATCGTCGACGCCCTCCCCCTCGGCATCGGTTACCTGTTCCCGCTATGGGACCCCAAGGGACAGACCTTCGCCGACAAGATCACCGGCACCCTGGTCGTCACGCCGGTCGCCACCGGGGCCGCGCGACCGCCGGCGGGCGTCCGGGCTCAGCCGATGGGGCGGTAGCGGCCGCGGAGCCGTACCAGCGGGGAGGCCGCGGAGTCGACGTAGCCGACGGCCAGGACCCGGGCGAGGTAGAGGGTGTGGTCCCCGGCGGGGACGACCTGGGTGGTCTCGGCCTCCAGGGCGGTGACGCCCTTCTCCACGATCAGCGCCTGGCTCAGGTCGCCCCGGTGGTGCGGGGTCCCGGCGAGCAGGAGTCGGGCGCCGGGACGGCCGGGGGTGGCGAAGCGGCTGGCGATCGCCTTCTGCTCCGCGGACAGCACGCTCACCGCCCAGCGGTCGTGGCGGAGCAGCAGCTCGTTGAGGTAGCCGCCGCCGGCCAGGCTGACCATCACCAGGGGCGGCTCCAGGGAGACGGAGGTGAAGGTGGTCACGGTCGTGCCCACGTCGTCGCGGCCGTCCCGCACCGTCACGACCGAGACCGCCCCGGCGACCTGCGCCATCGCCTCGGTGAACTCACTCATCCCGCCCTCCGCACCTCACGCCGCAACCCTACGGGTTCTCCGCCGGGCCCGAATCCACCCCCACCGCGTCTTCGGAGGTTTGAGGGAGCCTGGACAGGTCAGAGGGACCTCCGGTGGCATGGGATGAGGAAGGGCCCCGTGGGGACGGGGCCCTTCCGCGCTTCCTGGGCTTCCTGGGCTTCCTGGGCTTCCTGAGCTTCTCGGGTTTCCGGGGCTTCCCGGGCGGCACGACCGTCCCGGACTACAGCAGGCCGTTCTGCGTCAGCCAGTCCTTGGCCACCGCGTCGGGGTTCTCCTTGTCGATCGCGACGCGCTTCATCAGTGCGACGAGGCCGGCGGTGTCGAGCTTGGCGGAGACCGCGTTCAGGGTGGTGCGGACGGTGTCGTTGACGCCGGCCTTGTTCACCAGCGGCGTGATGTTCTCGGCCGCGAAGGCGTTCTTGTTGTCCTGGAGGGAGACCAGGTCGTTGACGACGATCTTGGGGTCGGTGGTGAAGACGTTGCCGACCTGGACGGTGCCGTCCTTGATGGCGTCGGCGGTGGCGGCGCCGGTCTTCTTCCACTCCTTGAACTCCAGGCCGTAGGTGTCCTTGAAGTTCTGCTCCTGGCGGCTCTGGAACTCCGGCGGGCCGCCCACCACGTAGTTCTTCGCGACCTTGGCCAGGTCCTCGATCGTGGTCAGCCCGTCCTTCTCGGCGGTGGCCTTGGTGACGGTCAGCGAGTTGTTGTCCTCGGCCGCCGCGGGCTCCAGGATCTCCAGCTCGGCCGGGAGCTTCTCCTTGAGCGCGGCGACGACGTCGTCCTTGCTCTTGGCCGTGGCCTCCTTGTCGACGTAGGCCAGCAGCGAGCCGACGTACTCGGGCAGGATCGTCAGGCCGCCGCTCTTGATCTGGTCGTAGAGGACCTCGCGGCTGCCGACGTTGAGCTTCTCCTCGACCTGCACGCCCTTGGCGGCCAGAGCCTGGGAGTAGATCTCGGCCAGCAGGACGTTCTCCGGGAAGTCGGCCGAGCCGATGACGACCTTCCCCCCGGCCGCGGGTGCGGAGCCGGAGCCCGCCGGGGCGGGCGAGGCGCTGGTGAGCGGATCGCCGCCGCCGCACGCGCCGAGAGTGAGCATCGCGGACAACACGACGGCCGCGGTGCCGAACAAGCGCTTCATCACAATTTCCCTTCTAAACCGGGGGGTATTTGTTAGATTAGCGGGTCTTCTGGCGCCCGCTCACCCCCGGGGAGACGCAGACACGCTGGATCAGGGTGAACAACCCCTGGACCGCCAGGGCCAGCAGCGCCACGAGGACGGCGCCGCCCACCGTGAGCGGGTACTTCTGGGTCGCCAGACCGTCGATGATGTAGCGGCCCAGACCGCCCAGGCCCACGTAGGCGGCCACGGTCGCGGTCGCCACCACCTGGATCGCGGCGGTCCGCAGGCCCAGCAGGATCAGCGGGAGCGCGACCGGCACCAGCACCCGGCCGAGGACCTGGCCGCCGCGCAGGCCCATGCCGTACGCCGCGTCGCGCAGGTCCGGGTCCACGCCCCGGATGCCCTCGTAGGTGTTGACCAGGATCGGCGGTACGGCCAGCGCCACCAGCGGGATCAGCACCGGCGCGTCCGATCCGACGCCCATCAGCAGCACGATGAGGACGAGCAGGCCCAGCGTCGGCAGGGCGCGTGCCGCGTTGGCGCTCAGCACCACCGCCAGCGCGCCCCGGCCGGTGTGCCCGATCCACAACCCGAGCGGCACCGCGATCAGCGCGGCGATCAGCAGCGAGAGCCCGGTGTACTGCAGGTGCTCGGCGAAGCGGAGCGGGATGCCGTCCGGACCGGACCAGTTGGCCGGGTCCCCGAAGAAGTCGATCAGGAAGTTCACGCGGCGTCCCCCCGCCCCGGCCCCGCCACCGACTGCCCCGCCAGCTGCCCCGCCGACTGCGCCGCCGGTCGCGCCGTCGCGCGGGCCGCCCCCTGCGTCACCCTCCGGGTCGCCGTCCGCGCCACCGACCACGGGGTCAGCCACCGCTGGATCAGGACCAGCAGCAGATCGGCGATCACCGCCAGAAGCACGATCAGGACGATTCCCACCACGATCGGGGTGGGGAACTGCCGCTGCCAGCCGTCGGTGAACAGGTGGCCGAGCCCGCCCCGGCCGACCAGCGCGCCCACGCTCACCAGGCTGACGCTGGAGACCGTCGCCACCCGCAGCCCGGCGAGCACGACCGGCACCGCGATCGGCAGCTCGACCGCGAGCAGCCGCCGCGCCGGGGTGAAGCCCATGGCCACCGCCGACTGCCGGACGTGCTCGGGGACGGAGTCGAGCCCGTCCACCACGGCCGGGAGCAGCACGGCCAGCGCGTAGAAGGCGAGCGGCACCATGACGGTCGTCCGGGTGGCCAGGCCGGTGATAGGGAGCAGCACGATGAAGACGGCCAGCGAGGGCAGCGAGTAGACCACGTTCACCACGCCGGCCGTGGGCTGGTAGAGCCAGCGCCAGCGGACCGCCGCCAGCCCGAGAGGGAGCGCGACCAGCAGCCCGACGAGGACCGGTACCAGCGCCATGATGATGTTGTCGGCGACCAGCTCACGGATCAACGGCCCGTTGTTCCCGATCCACTCCCAGCGGATCAGCGGTTCCTCACCCACGCGCGTCCTCCGCGATCCGGGTCAGCGCCTCGCCCAGCGCCTCGCGGGTCACCACGCCCTCGACCCGGCCGGAGCCGTCCACCGCGAGCGCGTTCCCCGACGGGGACAGCAGCGTCGCGTCCAGCGCGGCGCGCAACGAGTCACGGCCTCTCACGAACGTCCCGTACGGCGCCGCGGGCACCTCGGCCAGCGTGCCGCCGGAGTCCGGCAGGTCCTTCGGGGCGATCCAGCCCAGCGGCCCGCCCTCGGCGTCCACCACGGCCAGCCAGGCCTCCGCCGTACCGCGCACCGAGGAGACGTCGGCGGAGACCGGCACGACCAGGTCGGTGCGCAGGCTCAGGCCGTCGGCGGGGATGAACGACAGCCGCCGGATGCCCCGGTCGCGGCCGAGGAACTCGCGGACGAAGTCGTCGGCGGGCTCGGCCAGCAGCTCCGCCGGAGCGGCGAGCTGCGCCAGGCGCCCGCCGACCCGGAGCACGGCCACCCGGTCGCCCAGCTTGACGGCCTCGTCGATGTCGTGGGTGACGAACACGATGGTCTTGTTGAGCTCGGCCTGCAGCCGGAGCAGCTCGTCCTGGAGGCTCGCGCGCACGATCGGGTCCACCGCGCTGAACGGCTCGTCCATCAGCAGCACCGGCGGGTCCGCCGCGAGCGCGCGCGCCACGCCGACGCGCTGCTGCTGGCCGCCGGAGAGCTGGAAGGGATAGCGCCCGGCGAGCCCGGGGTCGAGCCCCACCAGCTCCAGCAGGTCCATGGCCCGGGACCGCGCCTTCTTCCGGTCCCAGCCGAGCAGGTAGGGCACCGTCGCCACGTTGTCGACGATCTTGCGGTGCGGGAAGAGACCGGCCTGCTGGATGACGTAGCCGATGCCGCGCCGCAGGGTGGGCGGGTCGACGGTCGTCACGTCCGCCCCGTCGAGCAGGATGCGCCCGGCCGACGGGTCGATCATCCGGTTGATCATCCGGAGCGATGTGGTCTTACCGCAACCCGACGGTCCCACCAGGACGGTGATCTCCCCGGTCGGCGCCTCCAGGCTGAGTTCGTCCACGGCGACGGTCCCGTCCGGGTACCGCTTGGTGACACCGTCAAATGTGATCATGCGTACCCCTGGTCTCCCGGCGGAGCCGCGGCCCCCTGCCCCGACTGCCCCACGATCCGCCGCGGATCAGCCTACGGCGGCGGCTTCCGTCTCGTCCCGTCTCCCCCAGTCAAACGTGTTCTACATCAAATAGGTATCCAATAATGCGAAGGGTCTCGCTGACTTGGCATCATTGCCCATATCGTGGACATGAGCCCTCCCATGCCCCATACGCCCCACGCTTCACACCACCCGCCCAACCCCAGAAGAACCGGTCCCGCCGTGACCCCACCGCTTCTCACCCAGCGATCACGCGGCGAGCTGATCGCCGACCTCTACGACCGGTACGCCGCCGGCCTGTTCGCCTACTGCCGGGACCAGCTCGGGGATTCCGGAACCGCAGGCGCCACCGTGGTGGCCGTCCTGACCGCCGTGTCGTCCGTGGAACCCCCGCGCGCCGCCCTCTACGCGCTCGCCCGCCGTGAGTTCGCCCGGCGGGACGTCGTCTACGCCCCGTCCCTCCCCGGCGCCGACCCGGTCACCGCGTTCGTCGACCGGGTCCTGCGCGACCTGCGCCCGCACCAGCGCGAGGTGCTGTTCCTGTCGGGCGTGTGCGAGATGGACACCGTCGAGATGTCCTGGGTGCTCGACGTGGCCGCCGACACCGCCGACGAGCTGACCGTGAGCGCCTGCCGGCGTTTCGCCCAGGCCCTGACCCTGGCCCTGGCCTCGGTCCGCGTCCCGGCCCGCATGGAGGAGGCGTTCGGCGCCCTCTCCGTCGCCCCGATCCGCGACGTGCTCGCCCGCGCGCCCTGGGCCGTCCCGCCCGAGTCCCTGCGCGCCACGGTGCTCGCCTCCTCCGGCGCCGGTACGGCTCCCGCCCCGCGGCCCGCGTCCGCGGTGGGCGCGTCCCTGCCGGTCAGGCCGCTCTGGCCGACCGCTCCCGGGTGGCCGCTGTCGCAGGCCGGGATCGGCACGCCTGCCGGGGGCGATCTCCTCTCCCCGGCGTCCCCGGCGTCCCCGGCGTCCTCGGTGCCCTCCTTCCCGTCTCCGGCCGGGGACGACCTCTTCTCCCCGCCGGACCCGGACGCCGTCTCCGCCCACGAGGCGACCACCGAGCCGATGCCCAAGCTGCGCGGGGCGGTGTTGTCGGCCCTCGACGACGCGGCCCCGCCGCCCCGCCGCCCCCGTCTGCAGCGCCCCCGGCCCCGGGTGGAGATGCCGCTGTCGGCCCCGATCCCGGCGGACATCCTGGAGAGCAATCCGCCCCGGCTGGACTACCCCCCGCTGGAGAACCTGTTCCGCCCGCTCAGCAAGGAGCAGCGGGCGGCCCTGGCCTACACCGACAAGCTGGTCGCCTCGGCCCCGCGCGGGACCGCGGACGGCGAGACGGCCCGCGGGACCGCGGACGAGGCTCAGGGAACCGCCGAGGGCTCCGGGACCGCCGGGAGATCCAAGGCCGTCGAGGAGTGGAGAGCCCTCGTGGGCTGGGGAACCGCCGGGGCTCCCGGGACCGTCGAGGACTCCGGGACCGCCGGGACCGCCGGGACCGCCGGGACCGCCGAGGGCTCCGGGACCGGCGGGACCTCCAGCGGCGGTGCGGCCCCCGAGGACGGCGGGGCTCCCGGGAACGGCGAAGCCGCCGAGAGCCGCCCGATCCCCGGAGACGGAAGGACCCTCCGCAGGGGCAAGCCGGGCCGCAAGCCGGTCAAGGCCAGGCGTGAGGAGCACCACGACTGGATGTGGGAACTGGTCGGCTTCCTCATCTGCGTCGCCATCGCTCTGATCGTCTTCTTCGCCGTCCCGAGCATCTCCATCCCCTGAGGCATGCGACGCCGATCCTTCACACAGGTGGGCGGGCAGGAGACAGTTGGGTATCCGGCCGGGGACAACGGTCCTCGCGCCTTCCGGCCGATTTCCTTGCCCTGTGCGATGATAAACGTGAAAGGCTCTTTGCAATCGGATGACCGCAGAGCGGAGTCATGGCCGCGTCTTCGGACCGCGTAGCAGAGGCGGAGCGATGAGATTGATCGACTACGGCGGAATCGCCACCTTCTCGGCGAGCACGGGACTCAGCGGGGACGTCGTCATCGTGCGGCTGTCGGGTGAGCTCGACATGGCGACGGCCCCCCGTCTCCACGCCCAGATCGCGGAGGCCACGCGTCTCATCTCCCCGCCGCTCCTGGTCATCGACGTCCAGCACCTCGATTTCTGCGACTCCTCGGGACTGAACCTGATGGTGAAGACCCTCCACGAGGTGCAGCGCGAGGGCGGGCGTCTGGTCCTGAGCGGAGTCCACGGCCGGTTCGCCCGGCTCCTGCAGGTCACGAGGCTGGACCGGACGCTCCGCTCGTATCCCGGCGTCGAGGCCGCCGCGGCGGAACTCGGCGGCGCCGGCGGCTAGAGACGCCGCCGGGGCCGTGGGCGCCGCCGGGGTCGTGGGTGCCGCCGGTCAGTCGGCCGACAGGATCAGCCCGCTGGTGGGAACGCCCGTCCCGGCCGTGACGAGGACGTTGTGCACGCCTGCCACCTGGTTGACCGACGTGCCGCGGATCTGGCGTACGGCCTCGGCGATGCCGTTCATACCGTGGATGTACGCCTCGCCGAGCTGCCCGCCGTGCGGGTTCACCGGCAGGCGCCCGTCGATCTCGATGCCGCCGTCGGCCACGTAGTCCCGCGCCTCGCCGCGCCCGCAGAACCCGAGTTCCTCCAGCTGGGTGAGGACGAACGGGGTGAAGTGGTCGTAGAGGATCGCGGTCTGCACGTCCGCGGGCCCGAGCCGGGCCTGCTCCCAGAGCCTCCGGCCGACGACGCCCATCTCCGGCAGACCGGTCATGTCATCACGGTAGTAGCTGGTCATCATCATCTGGCCCGCGCCCGATCCCTGGGCGGCAGCCTTGATCACCGCGGGTGAGCGGCGCAGGTGACGGGCGCGCTCGGCCGAGGTGACCACCAGGGCCACCGCGCCGTCGCTCTCCTGGCAGCAGTCGAGCAGGTGCAGCGGCTCCACGATCCACTTGGATTCCTGGTGCTCCCGAAGCGTGATCGGCCGCCGGTGGAACCAGGCGGCCGGGTTGGTGGCCGCGTGCCGGCGCATGGCCACCGCGACCCTGCCGAAATCCTCCGACGTCACGCCGTAGACGTGCATGTAGCGCCGGGCGAACATGGCGACCCAGGCGGCCGGGGTCATGAGGCCGTACGGCACGTGCCAGCTCATCTCCAGGCCCTGGGACGACGGCTCCCCGCCGATGCGGGCGTCGGGCTGGCCGAACCTGCGCCCGGAGCGCTCGTTGAAGGCCCGGTAGCAGACGACGGTCTCGGCGACCCCGGTGGCCACCGCCATCGCGGCGTGCAGCACCGTGCCGCAGGCCGCGCCGCCGCCGTAGTGGACACGGGAGAAGAACGACAGGTCGCCGATGCCCGCCTCGCGGGCGACGGCGATCTCCTGGTTGGTGTCCTGGGTGTAGGTTACCATCCCGTCCACGTCGGCCGGGGTCAGGCCCGCGTCGTCCAGCGCCGCGAGCACGGCCTCGGCGGCGAGCCGGAGCTCGGACCGGCCGGACTGCTTGGAGAACTCGGTCGCGCCGATGCCGGCGACGGCCGTACGGCCGGAAAGGGAAGACACGTGCTGAACCTCTCGTGGTCGATGAGATGAGTCGCCGATGAGTCGCGGACCGGGCGCGGACGGGCATGGACGGGCATGGACGGGCATGGACGGGCGCGGACAGGGCGTGGACGGACCCTACTCGCCGGGCGGGGAGAAGCGGACGGTGCCGGTGGCGTGGTCGCCGAGGCTGACCTCGCCGCGGACCTCGACGGTGAACTCGCCGTTCTCGTGGCCGACGACGGTTCCGGTGAAGGTCAGGGTGTCGCCCGCGTAGGCGGGGACGCCGAGCCTGACGTTGATCCCGCGGATCAGTGCTCCGGGACCGGCCCAGTCGGTGACGTAGCGCTCGACCAGGCCCATGGTCGTCAGGATGTTGAGGAAGATGTCCTTCGATCCCTGCGCCCTGGCGCCCTCGACGTCGTGGTGGACCGCGGTGAAGTCCATCGTCGCCAGGGCGGTTGAGATGATCATGGTGGGGGTCAGCGGGATGACGAGGTCGGGCAGGACGGTCCCGATCGCGATCTGGTCCTCGGTCAGTGTCCGCATCACGCCTCCCGAGGGGCCCACAGGGGCAGGGTGAGCTCGTCGTCCATCTGGCGGTACGTCACACGCAACGGCATACCGATACCCACTTCCGAAGGAGCGCAGTCCACCACGTTTCCCACGATCCGCACCCCTTCCGGCAGCTGGACCACAGCGACCACGAAAGGCGTCCGGCGTCCCGGGACCGGGGGGTTGTGGTGCACGACGTAGCTGAAGACCTCGCCCTCACCGCTCGCCACGACGTATCCGCGGTCGGTCGAACGGCACGACGGGCACATCGGGCCGGGCGGGTGCCGCAGTTCCCCGCAGCTGCCGCACCGCTGGATGCGGAGCTCTCCCCGGGCGACGCCCTCCCAGAAGAAGGCGGTGTCCCCGTTGATCGCCGGTCTCAGCGGGTACGGCGCGCGCCCCCGGGTGCGGTCCCGCCCGTTCTCCCCGGCACCGTCCTGCGCGTTCTCCCCGGTACGGTCCCGCGTGTCCTCCCTGCCGGCACCGTCCTGCGCGTTCCCGTCCCCGACCGGGCCCTCCGGCTTCCGGGGACGGAACTTCAGCACCCGGAAGAGCATCTCCGCCACGGCCTCGTCGCCGGAGTACCAGGTGACGTTCCAGGTCACGAAGTACCCCTCGCCGAGCGCCGTACGCTTCGGGCCCGCCAGCCCGGTGAGGCGGGTCGCCGGGAACAGCCGCTCGCCGGGCCGGACGTACCGGTGGTAGGTCTGCTCGCAGTTCGTCGCGACCACGCCGGTGTAGCCGCCCTCGTCGTTGAGCATGGCCAGCACGTCGTCGACCGGGGTGGGCCGCTGCCCGGCCTTGCGGTTCACGCCGGGCATGGTCCAGACCTGGATCATCGCCGGGGGCGCAACGATCCCGCCGTGCGGGCTCGCCGCGGCCGCCTCGGGATCGGTGTAGACCGGGTTGGCGTCGCCCATGGCGTCGGTCCAGTGCCGGATCATCGGGAGGTTGACCGGGTCCGCCGCCGCGGGCCCGGGGACCTCACCGGCCGCGATCCGCCGCTCGGCCAGCGCCATGAGCCGCTCGTGGAGGGCGGCGTCGGTGGTCACGGTCATCGGGGCGGCTCCGGCAGGTCGGCGGGTTCGGCGCAGGGGACGGTGTCCGGCCTCATCGCGGCGGCCTCGGCAGGTTCAGGCCGAGCATGGCGATCAGCTCACGCTGCACCTCGTTGACGCCTCCGCCGAAGGTGAGCACGAGCGCGCCCTTGACGCCGTGGTCGAGCCGGTCGAGGAACTCCGCCGTCTCCGGGTCGGCCGGGTCGCCGTAGCGGGCCAGGACGTCGCCGACGATCCGGCCGATCTCCTGCGTGCGCTCCGAGCCGTAGACCTTGGTGGCGGAGGCGTCGGGGGCGCCCAGCCAGCCCAGGCCCATGTTGGCCGCGACCTGCCAGTTGAGCAGCTCGTTGGTGCGGAAGCAGGCGTACACCCGGCCCAGCGCCCGCCGTACCTCGGGCTCCTCGATCAGCCCGGTGTTCCGCGCCCAGCGCAGGAACCGGTCGTAGGTGTGCCCGATGTTGCCCGCCGGGCCGAGCGTGACCCGCTCGTGGTTGAGCTGGTTGACGATCAGGTCCCAGCCCTTGTTCACCTCGCCCACGACCATGTCCACCGGGACGCGCACGTCCGAGTAGTAGGTGGCGTTGGTGTGGTGCCGCCCGTCCATGGTGACGATCGGGGTCCAGGAGAAGCCGGGGTCCGAGCAGTCGGCGATCATCATCGTGATGCCGCGGTGCTTCCTGGCGTCCGGGTCGGTGCGGACGGCCAGCCAGATGTACTGGGCGTAGTGCGCGCCGGAGGTGAAGATCTTCTGGCCGTTCACCACGTAGTGGTCGCCGTCCAGGACCGCCGTGGTGCGCAGGGACGCCAGGTCGGTGCCCGCCTCCGGCTCGGAGTAGCCGATCGCGAAGTGGCACTCCCCGGCGAGGATGCGGGGCAGGAAGGACTCCTTCTGCGCCCGCGTGCCGTACTGCATCAGGGTCGGACCGACGGTCTGCACGGTGATGAGCGGGTACGGAACCTCGGCGCGGGCGATCTCGTTGGCGAAGATCTGCTGCTCCAGCGGGCCGTACCCGCCGCCGCCGTACTCCTTGGGCCAGCCGATCCCGAGCTTGCCGTCGCGGCCGAGCCTGCGGCAGTGCTCCATGTAGGCCTCGCCGAACGGATCATCGGCGATCTTCCTGCGGTCCTCGGCGGTCAGGCAGCCCCGGAAGTACTCGCGCAGCTCGTCGCGGAGCCGTTTCTGCTCGGGGGTCAGGTCGATCAGCATCAGACGAGGGCTCCGATCGTGTCGAGCTGGGCCTGCGCCCCGCCCAGCAGGTGGGCGTGGTGCTTGGCCCAGGCGAAGTAGCGGTGCAGCGGGTAGCTCACGTCCACCCCGATCCCGCCGTGCAGGTGCTGGCAGGTGTAGAGCGCCCGGACCGCGGCGTCGGCGGCGGTGAACGCGGCGACGGCCAGGTCGGCGTCCGCCTCCTGCTCCAGCCCCTCGGCCAGCCGCCAGGCGCCCGACCAGACTGCCACGTCCAGCGCCCGCCCGGCGATGTAGACGTCGGCGATCTGCATGGTCACCGCCTGGAACTCGGCCAGCGCCCGGCCGAACTGCTTTCGGGTCTTGAGGTATCCGGTGGTCAGCGCCAGCGCCCCGGCCAGCACGCCGGAGACTGCGGCGACGGCCCCGGCCGTCGTCAGCCGCCGGAGACCGGCGAACGCCGCGCCGTCGGCGGCGCCGACCGGTTCACCGGGGACGTCCTCAAGGGTGAGCGCGACCCCCGGTTCACCGGTGGACAGCGGCACGGGCGTCGCGGCGGCGGCCCCCGGCGAGATCAGGAACAGCCCGATCCCGTCCCCGGCCCCCGCACCGGTCCCCTCGCCGGTCGTCGCACCGGTCGCGGCGGGGACCAGGATCTTCACCGCCTCGGCCCCGTACGGCACCGCGCCCGTGCGTCCGCTCAGGACCCAGCCCCCGTCCTCCTGCCGGGCCGCGACGGCCGGGACGGCGCCGAGGGCGCGACCGGGCTCGCGCGGCGCCGCGGCCAGGACGATCTCCCCCTCGGCCAGCGGGGCGAGGGCCTCGCGCTGCTCGCGGGAGCCGTACCGGGTGACGGTCAGCGCCGTGACCAGACTCTGCAGCAGGGGCACGGGCGCGACGTGGGCGCCGGCCTCGCGCAGGATCACCGCCATCTCCACCGGCCCGAGCCCCGCGCCGCCCGCCTCCTCCGGCAGGCACGCGCCGAGCAGGCCCGCCTGGGCGAGGGAGCGCCACAGGCCCGCGTCGTACGGCGCGCCGCTCGCCTCGTGCGCCTCGATCCGGGAGGTGGTCGCCTCCCCGGCGAACAGTTCCGCGGCGAGTTTGCGCAGGTCTTCCTGTGTCTCGTCAAGGTTGAAGTCCACTAGCGCTCCAGAAGGTGCTCTCGCCCGTGCCGGGCGAATTCCTGCTCGATCTCCGTGACGTCCTGCGGGGTCAGCCGCCGCCAGCCCGGTTCACGGGGCGGGCGCCACCACACGGGGTCGCCGGTCCGCCACGCCTCCGCGGCGAGCAGCCGCTTGATGATCTTGTTGGACGGGGTCTGCGGCAGCTCCGCGGCGGTGCGGACGTAGCGGGGCACGGCCTTGGCCCCGATCTCCGGACGTCCGGCCAGGAAGTCCGCGAAGGCGCCGGGGTCGAAGGGGCCCTCCATGACGAGGGCGGCCATGACCTGGTCCCCCGCCGCGGCGTCGGGAACCGGGTAGACGGCCGCCTCGACGACGCCGGGGAACTCGCGGACGACCGCCTCGATCGGGGCGACCGCGAGGTTCTCCCCGTCGACGCGGAGCCGTTCGGTGCCGCGCCCGGCGAAGAACACGTAGCCCTTCTCGTCGGCGTAGGCCATGTCCCCGGACCAGAACTCGCCGTCGCGGACACGCTCGCGATCGGCCTCGGGGTCGTTGTAGTAGCCGTCGAACAGGCCCAGTCCGCCGGTGTTGACCAGTTCCCCGATCGCCTCGTCCGCGTTGAGCAACCGGCCGTTCTCGATGATCGCCGGGGGGCACCTCCGGCCCGCCGGGTCGCGGATCTCGACGCCCTCGGGGAGCCGGCCCAGGCTGCCGGGCGGGCCGGACGGGTCGGGGGTGATCGCGATCGCGGTCTCGGTGGACCCGAAGGCGTCGATGACGTGGCACCCGAAGCGCTCGCCGAAGCGGCGGACGGCGGTGGCGCTCCCCTCGTTCCCGAAGGCGATCTTCAGGGGGTTGTCCCGGTCGTCCGGGGACTCCGGGGTGGCCAGGACGTAGGAGAGGGCCTTGCCGACGTAGTGCAGATAGGTCACGCCGTACCGTCTGACGTCGGCCATGAGACCCGAGGCGGAGAACTTCCGGCGCAGCGCCAGGGCGGCCCCGGAGGCCAGGGCGGGAGCGTAGGCCGCCATGATCGCTCCCGAGTGGAACAGCGGCATCGCGCAGTAGACGACGTCCTGCGGCGAGAGCAGCGCCCCCAGGCTCACCCCCGGCACCGCTATCTTCCGCTGCGTCACGCGCACCGCCCGGGGCCGTCCCGAGGTTCCCGAGGTGAAGATCAGCATCACCAGCCCGTCCGGCCCCGGGGGCGACGACGAGGAGGAGAGGGGCGCCGCGCGGGCCGTTCCGGGAGGGCCCTGACGCAGGGCGGTCACCTGGGCGGCGAGGTCGGCGTAGGCGGGATCGTGGAGGATCGGGCCGACGTCGGCGGCGTCGGCGTCCCCGGCCAGCTCGGCGGGGCCCCGGGTCGGGTTGAGGGCGACGACCACGTGGCCGGACAGAGCCGCGCCGCCCAGCAGGAACAGCATCTCCGGAACGTTGTCGAACAGGACGCCCACATGCAGGGGCCGCCTCCGGGCGCCCGTCTCCCGCGTCCGGTCCGGCTCTCGCGTCCGGCCCGTCTCCCGCGTCCGGTCCGGCTCCCGCGTCCGGCCCGGTTCCCTCGCCCGCCCGTCCATCCAGGCGGCGCGGGCCCGGCACTCCGCGACGTACTCCCGCCAGCTCCAGGCCCGGTCCTCGAAGAGCAGGCCGGGCCGGTCGTCTCCGGCACGTCGTTCCAGCAGCTCCGCCAGTGTTCCTCCGGCAGCTTCCCCTGACATCGCGCCTCCCGGGAGGGTGCTCAGGCAGCCGCTCGAAAAGTAGAACAGATTCTATTAATTGTCCAGAGGTCATCCATAACGGGGATTCACAACATTCGCTTATAGGACATAAGCCGTGTAAGCCCTGGCATCTTTGTGACTGGCCGGTAACCAGCCGGAGTACGCAGAAGTCAGATAACGTGTTCTTATGCGCACTCCGCATGCGACCGCGGCGCCCACCTCGCGCGCCACCGGCACCTCCGCACCGAGCACCGCCGGACCGTCCACGAGCAAGGGGGCCCCCGGCGTGGCCAGCGAACCGGCGTCCACCGGCGTCCGCACGAGAAGCCAGCACCAGCGGCGCAAGCGGATCGTGCAGGCCGCCGCCGCCCTCGCCTCGCGCGGCGGCGTCGAGGCCATGCAGATGCGCACCGTCGCCGAGCGCGCGGGCGTCGCGCTCGGCACGCTCTACCGCTACTTCCCCTCCAAGATGGACCTGGTCGTCGCCGTCGTCGGCGAGGAGATCGACCTGCTGGAGAACAGCATCGAGCGCCGCCCGCCCAGCGCCGCCACACCGCCCGGCCGCGCCGTCGACGTCCTCATGCGCGCCACCCGGGGCCTCATGCGCGAGCCCGAGCTGGCCGACGCGCTCATCCGCTCGCTGATCATGGCCGAGGTGGACACCCCCTTCGGCGACCGCATGGCGGGCCTGCTGCTCCGGGTCGCCGGGAACGGGCTCACCGCGGAGACGGCCACCGAGGAGCAGTTCGCCCTCGCCAGCTCGCTCGCGAGCGTATGGGTGCACGAACTGCTGGAGATGTTGCGCGGGCGCCGCACCCACGAACAGATCCAGCGTCGCGTCGAGATCGCCGCCACCCGCCTGCTCGCCGATTTCCCGGTCACGCCTTCCGCGTGAAACTAGAACTCGTTACAGTCGCATGCGAGGCGACTGGAGCGTTGTTCTGGAGCCGGGTACGGGTTCCGGGCCGTCAGACGAGGAGATCTCGGATGGGTGCAGTGATCGTCGAGGCCGTACGCACTCCGATCGGCAAGCGGAACGGCCACCTGGCCGGCCTGAAACCGCAGGCGGTGCTCGCCGCCGCGCTGAAGGGACTGGTGGACCGGGCCGGGATCGACCCGGCCGCCGTCGAGCAGGTCTTCACCGGGTGCGTGACCCAGGCGGGCGAGCAGGGCGGCCACGTCGGGCGCTACGCGTGGCTCTACGCGGGCCTGCCGTACCAGACGGGCGTGACCACCGTCGACGCGCAGTGCGGCTCCTCCCAGCAGGCCGTGCACCTGACCGCGGCCCTCATCCAGGCGGGCGTCATCGAGGTCGGCGTCGCCTGCGGCGTGGAGGTGATGAGCCGGGCGCCGCTCGGCAGCAACGTGCTGCCCGCCAGTCCCCGTCCTGACGACTGGTCCATCGACATGCCCGACCAGTTCACCGCCGCCGAGCGGATCGCGCGGCGGCGCGGACTGACCCGCGAGCGGCTCGACTGGTTCGGCGCCCGGTCCCAGCGGCTGGCCGCCAAGGCGTGGGCCGACGGGCGCTACGACCGGGAGGTCGTCAAGGTGACCGCGCCGGTCCTCGGCGAGGACGGGCAGCCCACCGGCGAGAGCCGTACGGTCGGCCGGGACCAGGGGCTGCGCGAGACCACGGTGGAGGGACTGTCCGCGCTCCGGCCGGTGCTCGGCGAGAACGGCCTGCACACCGCGGGCACCTCCTCGCAGATCTCCGACGGCGCCGCGGCGGTGCTGCTGATGAGCGAGGAGGCCGCCGCCCGGCACGGCCTGCGTCCCCGCGCCAGGATCCTCGCCCAGGCGCTGGTCGGCGCCGAGCCGTACTACCACCTGGACGGCCCAGTGGACGCCACCGCCAGGGTGCTGGCCGCGGCCGGCATGACCGTCGGCGACATCGATCGCTTCGAGGTGAACGAGGCGTTCGCCTCGGTCGTCCTGTCCTGGGCGTCGGTGCACGAGCCGGACATGGACCGGGTCAACGTCAACGGCGGGGCCATCGCGATCGGCCACCCCGTCGGCGCCACCGGCTCCCGGCTGGTCACCAGCGCCCTGCACGAGCTGGAGCGGTCGGACTCCTCGACCGCGCTGGTGTCGATGTGCGCGGGCGGCGCCCTGGCCACCGCCACCATCCTCGAACGCCTCTGACGGCCCCCCGGGAGGAACGCCTCTGACGGCCCCCGGGAGCCGGGGACGGCTTTTCCCCGTCGCCGCCGGGAGCGCCCCGGGGTTACCGTGGGAACCCTCGCGGGACCGCCCGAGCGACCATCAGAACCGGGAGCATCCGTATTGAAGACCCGCCGCAGGCCGTACAGCGAGCAGCGCCCGACCGACCTCGGCGGTGGCGTCTGGAGCGTTCCGGTGCCGATCCCGGGCAACCCGCTCGGATACACGCTCGTCTACGCGATCGAGTCCCCCCGCGGGCCGGTCCTCGTCGACGCGGGCTGGAACCACCCCGACGCCTGGCTGGCGCTCCGGGACGGCCTCGGCTCGGCCGGCATGGACGTGCGCGACGTCCGGGGCGTGGTGGTCACCCACTTCCATCCGGACCACGCCGGGCTCGCCGGGCAGGTCCGGGAGGAGTCCGGGGCGTGGATCGCCATGCACGAGGCCGACGCCGCCCTGGTCGGGCTCATGAACGAGCTCCAGGACCGGGAGCACCGCAGCTTCCACGCCGACATGCTCAAGCGCGCGGGGGCCGACGCGGTCGAGGTCGAGGAGGTGACCGCGCATCGGCCCCGGCCGCCCGCCCCGCCCGACCGGGAGCTGCGTGACGGGGACCTGGTCGATCTTCCGGGACGGGAGCTCCGGGTGATCTGGACGCCGGGGCACACCCCGGGCCACGTCTGCCTCCACCTGCGGGACGCCGACCGGCTCTTCACCGGGGACCACGTGCTGCCGGGGATCACCCCGCACGTCGGCGTCTACCCCTACGACCGCGTCGACGTCGACCCGCTCGGCGACTTCCTGCTCTCCCTGGAGAAGGTGGCGGAGCTGGGCGCGCTGGAGACCCTGCCCGCGCACGAATGGACCTTCCCGGGCTCGGCGGAGCGGGCGATGGAGATCCACGCGCACCACGAGGAGAAGCTGCTGTCCCTCGCCGCCCTGCTGGCGGAGGAGCGTGAACCGCTCACCATCTGGGAGATCGCCGGACGGATGACCTGGAACCGCCCGTGGGCGGACCTGTCCCCGCAGATGCGCGGCATGGCCGCCGGGGAGGCGGCCGCGCACCTGCGGACGCTGGAGGTCCGCGGAGTGATCAGCCGTACGGCGGGTTCGGACCCCGTCCGGTTCGCCCTTCGCCCTGAGTCCCTGAGTCCCTGAGTCGGGCCCCTGGGCCCCTGAGCTGCCCTTCCGCCTCCCCGGACCGGCCCCTTCCGGGCGGCTCCGACCTCTCGCGGCTCGCCATACACTCCAGGACATCGGATGTCTGAATCCCCGGGAAGGTGAAGCGTGGCGGTCACCGACGCCGCTATCGACAAGATCAAGCAGATGATCCTCTCGGGCGAGCTCGCGCCGGGCAGCAGACTCCCGAAGGAGGCGGACCTCGCCGGACGGCTGGGCCTGTCCCGCAACTCCCTGCGCGAGGCCGTGCGCGCCCTGGCGTTGATCAACGTGCTGGACGTGCGTCAGGGCGACGGCACCTACGTGACCAGCCTGAAGCCGGATCTGCTGCTGGACGCCATGGCGTTCGTGACCGACTTCCACCGGGACGACACCGTGCTCCAGTTCTTCCAGGTCCGCCGGATCCTGGAGCCCGAGGCCACCGCCCTGGCCGCGACGGAGATGACCGGCTCGGGGATCGCCGAGCTGCGCGAGATCCTCGGATCACTGCCCGAGGATCCGAGCGTGGAACAGCTCGTCGACAACGACCTGCGTTTCCACCGGCGCATCGCCGAGGGGTCGGGGAACGCGGTGCTCTGCTCCCTGCTGGCGAGCGTGTCCGGCCCGACCACCCGCGCCCGCATCTGGCGGGGCCTCATCCGGGAGAACCCCGTGGACAGGACACGCGAGCAGCACGCCGCGATCTGCGAGGCGATCGCCTCCCGCCGCCCCGAAGTCGCCCGCGCCTGGGCGACCGTGCACATCGCCGACGCCGAGGAGCGGCTGCGCAGGGCCCTGTCCGGCGAGGGCTGACCGGGGCTGGGACGAGGACCCGCCGGAGCCGGTCCGGGCGGACGGGGACGGGAAGGCCAGGAGGTCAGGAGATCAGGCCCTCGGCGGCGAGGTCGGACCAGAGTTCCCCGGGGACCGGACGGGCGGCCAGGGCGGCGTTGCGGGTGACCTCGGCCGCGGAGCGGGCCCCGGCGACCACGGAGGCGACCGCCGGATGACGCAGCGGGAAGGCCAGGGCGGCCTGGGGCAGGGTGACGCCGTGGCGCTCGCAGACGGCGGCGATCTCGCGGGCGCGGGCCAGCAGGGAGCCGGGAGCGGGCGCGTAGTCGTAGGTGCCGGACGGCTCGTGGGTGGCCAGTAGCCCGCTGTTGAACACCCCGGCGGCCAGCACGCGGACGCCGCGCTCCCGGCAGAGCGGGAGCAGCTCGCGCGCCCCCGACTGGTCGAGCAGGGTGTGGCGGCCGGCGAGCATGACCACGTCCAGGTCGGTCTCGCGGACGAAGCGGGCCAGCATCTCCCACTGGTTCATACCCGCCCCGATCGCCGTGACGACGCCCTGCGCCCGCAGTTCCGCCAGGGCCGGGTACGCCTCGGAGACCGCCTGTTCCCAGTGGTCGTCCGGGTCATGGATCAGCGCGATGTCGACCCGGTCGAGGCCGAGCCGTTCCAGGCTCTCCTCCAGCGACCGCCGCACCCCCTCGCGCGAGTAGTCCCGCACCCGCCGCAGATCCGCGGGGACGTCGAAGCCCTCGTCGTCCCTTGCGGCGGAACCCCGGGTGGACGGCACGAGCAGGCGGCCGACCTTGGTGGAGAGCGTGTAGGAGTCGCGGGGGCGGCCGGCCAGGGCGGCGCCCAGCCGCCGCTCCGAAAGGCCGAGCCCGTAGTGGGGCGCGGTGTCGAACAGCCGGATCCCGGCGTCGTAGGCGGCGTCCACCGCCGCCCGCGCCGTCGCGTCGTCCACGGCGGTGAACAGGTTGCCGATCGGGGCGGCGCCGAAGCCGTACCTGCTGAGGTCCACCGCATGCTCCTCGGATGCTCTCAGCCGGGGCACCGGCCGTTCGCGGTCTCGCTGAGGGGAGGTTTCCCGTCTTCCTCGGGCCGATGCCTGATCGCTGAGAGCGCTTAGTACCTTTGAGTGACGTGTTGTCATTCGATGCTCACTCACCGTTGACTCTCGCCTGCCGAGGCGAGCCAGTCGCCGGGTCCGCTGAGCAGCAGGACAGTATCAGGGCGGGAAAGAGCCGGGGGGTCGTGGTCGAGGCCGACAGTGAGAGCAGGCTGGGCGGCCGGTGGACCGTGTTCCTCAGCCCGGTGGTGTGGTTGCTGCTGATGGCGCTCGCGGCGGGGACGTGGGTGTGGGCCGGCTCGTTCCTGCGGACCGTCGAGAAGGAGGGAATGGTTCAGCGCACCCAGGTGGCGGCCGACTTCATCCGGTCCTACATGACCGGTATCGCGACCCGGCAGCGGCAGGACGCCAGCAAGTCCCTGGCCGACCGGACCGTCGGCGCCGGCCGGCTGGAGATGTTCGGAGCCGGGCTCGGCTACACCTCCATGATCGTGCTCGATCACCGGGGGCGCGCCCTGGCCATCTGGCCGCCGCGGCCCGAGCTGATCGGCCAGGACCTGACCGGCAGCCAGCCGCACGTCCGGCTGGCCCTGCAGGAGGACCGGATGGTCGTCTCCAACGTGTTCACCTCGGCGGTGGTGCCCAATCAGTCCCTCATCGCGATCGCCGTACCGTTCTCCACCCCGCACGGGCAGCGGATCTTCTCCGGCGGGTTCATCGTGGCTGAAAGCCCGCTGGGCAACTACCTGCGCGAGGCCATCGCCCCGCCCGGCGGCTACGCCTACCTGATCGACCGGTTCGGCGACGTCGTGGCCACCACCAGGAACCCGGGAGCGCAGGTCATCTCGCTGTCCCGGTTCGCCCCGCAGCTGGCCGCGGCGCTGCGACGGGGGCCGGAGGGCGACTACCACCGGGCGGGCCAGGACTGGCATTACACCTCCGCCCAGGTCTGGCCGGACAGCTGGCGGCTGGTGGTCGTGGCCCCGCACCGCAGGCTGTACGCCGAACCCGACGAGGAACACCGGCGTTTCGGAATCGTCCTGCTGGTCTCCGGGCTGTGCGGCCTGGCGGCCGCCGCGACGATCACCTACATCGCGCACCGGCGCTGGCAGGGACAGCAGCAGCTGCTGCGGCAGGACGCCAGGCTGCGCGCCTTCCATGCCGAGCTGGAGCTGTTCGCCGCCAGCATCTCCCACGACCTGCGCACCCCGCTGACCGCGATGAGCACATCCGCCGAGGTCCTGTCCGAGCACTACCCCGGCCAGATGTCCACCGAGGAGGCGCTCGTGTTCGTGCAGAAGATCCGGTCCAGCGCGGCCCGGATGGGCGATCTCATCACCGCGCTGCTGGCCTTCTCCCAGCTGCAACGCGATCAGATCGACCTGCAGCGCGTGGATCTGGCCGCGCTCACCGACCAGGTGTGGGAGGGGCTGGCCAAGCACCGGGACGAGCGCGACATCCGCTTCGAGCGCGCCGACCTGCCGCCCTGCCGGGGCGACTCCGAGCTGCTGCGGCAGGCGCTGGCCACCCTGCTGGACAACGCCATCGAATCCACCCGCGACCGGCCGACCGCCCGCATCGAGGTCGGCTACCAGGCCGGACCGGAGGGCTTCGTCACCTACCGGATCCACGACGACGGCACCGGGCTCGACGCCGACCAGCTGAAGGAGGTGTTCACCCCCTTCCAGCGGCTGCGCCGCACCGGCACCTACCAGAGCGTCGGCATGGGTCTGAGCCTGGTGCAGCGCATCGTCACCCGGCACCGCGGCCGCATCTGGGTCGAGTCCTCCCCCGAAGGGGGCACCACCTTCTTCTTCACCCTGCCCACCGCGTGAGGTCGCCGCCGTCGAGCCCGCGCGACAGCCACGACCGTCCTCGCCGCAACTCGCATGTGCGCTCCGCGCGGGAACGGGCAGGGGGTTCTCCGGAGGCGGGTCAGGAGGGTCTACCCGGCACCGCACTTGACTCCTCCTTCCACGCGTAATAGAACACGTTTCAGAAATACGCGACCAAGCGCTTGATCAAGTGCCTGGCGTCGAGCCGTGCCCGCATGGGCCGCGGTTCCCGGCACGTGCGCACCCCCTCCAGGAGGGCACATGGAGATCGACCTCGTCGACCAGGACTTCTACGCGCAGCACGGGCCACCGCACGAGCAGCTCGCCTGGTTGCGGGCCAACTCCCCGGTCCACCTCCACCGTGGCGACGAGGCGCGCGACTGGCCCCCGTTCTGGGCCGTGACCAAGCACGCCGACGTGGTCCACGTCTCCCGCCGCTCCGACCTCTTCTCCTCCAGCCGCAAGCTCGCCCTCTTCAACGAGATCCCCGAGGCGGAGCGCGAGATGCAGCGGATGATGATGCTCAACCAGGACCCGCCGGAGCACACCCGGCGCCGCTCCCTGGTCAACCGGGGCTTCACGCCTCGGATCATCGGGCAGCTGGAGCAGCACATCCGCGACATCTGCCACGACCTGGTGGACGAGGCCAAGGGCCGTCCCTCGGCCGACTTCGTCCGGGACATCGCCGCCCCGCTGCCGCTGTACGTGATCTGCGAGCTGCTCGGCGCGCCCGTCGAGGACCGGGAGAAGATCTTCACCTGGTCCAACCGGATGATCGGCTCCGAGGACCCCGACTACGCCGCCGACCCGGCCGAGGGGCACGCCGCCGCCATGGAGGTCTACGCCTACGCCAACGAGCTGGCCGCCCAGCGGCGCGCGGAGCCCCGCGACGACATCATCACCAAGCTCCTGCAGCCCGCCGAGGACGGCGAGGCCCTCAGTGAGGACGAGTTCGACCTGTTCGTGCTGCTGCTGCTCGTCGCGGGCAACGAGACCACCCGCAACGGGGCCTCCGGCGGCATGCTCGCCCTCTTCGAGCACCCCGACCAGTGGGCCCGGCTGGTGGCCGACCCCTCCCTGGCCGGCACCGCGGCCGACGAGATCGTCCGCTGGGTCTCCCCGGTCAACCTCTTCCGCCGTACGGCGACCGCCGACACGGTGGTCGGCGACCAGCCGGTGCGCGAGGGCGACAAGATCGTGGTGTTCTACAGCTCGGCCAACCGCGACGAGGACGTGTTCGACTCGCCCGGCGTCTTCGACATCGGCCGCACCCCCAACCCGCACATCGGCTTCGGCGGCGGCGGGGCCCACTTCTGCCTCGGCAACCACCTGGCCAAGCTCGAACTCCGGGTGATGCTGGAGGTCCTGGCCGACCGGCTGCCCAAGATCTCCCAGGCCGGTCCGGCCCGCCGCCTGCGTTCCTACTTCATCAACGGCATCAAGGAGCTGCCGGTCGCGCTCACCTGACGAGCAACGCCTCCGCCCGGTCGACGTAGGCGGGCGGGAGTCCGCGCAGGACGGCGGCGGCCTCCGGGTCCGTGACGTCGGGGAGCGCGGCGACCGCCTCGGCGGCCAGGGCACGGCAGTATCCGACCGTCTCCTCGGCCATGGAGCTCTCCCTGAGCCGGGTGAGGACGGCCGTGATCTCGTCCTCGGTCAGCCTCCGCCCGAGGAAGGGGCGGAGGTCCCCGCAGTCGCGCCCCAGCGCGGTCAGCAGCGGGAAGCTGTAGACGCCCTGCCGCAGGTCGTTGCCCACCGGCTTGCCGAGCCGCCCGGCGGTGGAGGCCAGGTCGAGCAGGTCGTCGAGGATCTGGAACAACATCCCGAACCGCTCGCCGTACTCCGCCATGGCCCGTCCGTCCCGGTGCGCGACCACGCAGCTCGTCCGGAACAGGGAGGCGGTCTTGCGGCGGACCGACTCCAGGGCGTCCGCCGGGGTACGGCCGGCGTCGAAGAGGGCGGCGGTCTCCTGGAACTGGCCCTCGGCCAGCTCGACCAGCGTGGTGGCCAGCGTCTCGGCCACCGCCCTGGAGGTCGACGACAACGCGGCGAGCCAGGCTCTGGCCACCATGAAGTCACCCACGACCAGCGCCCCGCCGTTACCCAGCTCGGCGTTGACGGTCCGTACGCCGCGCCGCTCCGCCGCGTTGTCCATCAGATCGTCGTGGACCAGCGACCCCGCGTGGATCAGCTCCACGCACGCCGCCGCGGTCACCGTCCGCCGGTCGATCCGCCCGCCCAGCGCGAGCGCGGACGCCAGGGTCAGTGCGGGACGCAGCCGCTTGCCGCCCGCGCCGGTGATCCGCCCGGCGGCGCGGTTGATGAGCGGCAGGCGGGAGGAGGTGCTCAGCCGGTTCAGGCGCTTCTCCACCCGGTTCAGCCCGGCGGAGATGGCCGGGCCGGCGAGAAGCTCTTCCGGATGTTCCGTATGTGTGGCATGGATCAGCATGATCGACTCCTCCAGGAGAGGACCTTCACCGGGGGATCAGGCATTGCGAGAGATCGCCCCCACACTGCCCCGATCATGCTGTGCCGACGCTGAGTCATGCTGAGCGGACGCTGAGAGCCCGTCCCTGCCTGGGGCATCGCCGCCCCGCGAATAAACTGCAGGCGGCCCTTGAGGGTCATCCGCCACGGTCAGGGATATGACGCGCATGCCAGACGCCAGACAGAAGCCCCGCTCCGGGAAGAGATCCGCCCGGCGGCCCTCCGGTCACGCACCCGCCGGGACCGGCGCTGGCGGAGGGAACCGGCCCGGCGCGTCCCCCTCCGGCAAGGGTGCTCCCGGGCGGAAACCGCGCGGGCTCACGGGACAGGTCGCCGGACCGGCGACGATGCTCTTCCTGATCGGCCTGATGCTGCTCCTGGCCTACACCGTCGTCGCCACCACCCGCCCCGACCTGGAGATCGCGCTCGGCGGCAGGGGCACACCGGGCACCGCCGAGGTCCTGTCGTGCGAGGACCTCGGCAGCGGGCGCTACGACTGCGACGCCCGGTTCACCTTCGACGACCCGGCGCGGGAGCCGATCGTCATCGACACCGTCCCGGACGCGGAGGCGGGCGAGACCTTCCCCGCCGCCCTCACCCCGGAGGGCGACCGGGTCGTGCCCACGGGCGAGCGGGGCGTGTGGGCCTCGGTCGGCCTGCTCGCCCTCGTCCCGCTCTGCGTGGCCTTCATCCCCACGATGGTGCTGTACGGCTTCGGCATCCGGCGCGGCCGCAGAGCCTCGGTGATCGGTGCGTTCGCGGTGTCGGCCCTGTCCCTCCTGACCTCCTGCACCGGCCTGCTCCTCGGCTCCTGATCCACGCCCCGTACAAGCCATGGCGCCTCAGGCAACGAATCTCAATCCGAGGACTCCCTCCATTCCGCGGCCTTCAGAGCTGAGGATATTTAGAATATTCTTAATCATGGTGCCCCTCTCGAGGAGACCACAGTGGACGAGTGGGAGATCTTCTTCACTGACGAGGTGGAAGAATTCCTCGACGCCCTGAGTGAGACCGACCCCACTTCCCACATGCTGGTCAACCAGGCCATCTTGATGTTGGAACGCAACGGCCCCGCAGAGGGCCGCCCGCTTGTGGACACCATCGCGGGCTCCAAGATCTCCAACATGAAGGAACTACGGCCGGGTTCCACCGGCCGTAGCGAGATCCGCATCCTGTTCATCTTCGACCCTTGGAGAGCTGCCATATTGCTGATAGCCGGTGATAAGGCAGGTAATTGGGAACGTTGGTACCGGACAGCGATCCCGCGAGCTGAGCGGTTGTACGAGCTCTATCTGGTGGAACGGCGGAAGGAGATGGGCCAGTGAGCAGCTATCGCAGGTGGCGTGAGAGCGGCCATCTGGAGAAGGCGATCGAAACCGCGGGTGGCCCCGAGCAGTTTGAGAACGAGATGCAGCAGCTACGTGCCCAGACACAAGGGTGGCGGCTGAGCGAGATGCGCCGACGCCGAGGCCTCAACCAGGCACAGGTAGCCGAGCGCATGGGCATCTCGGTAGCCCGAGTGTCCCAGATCGAACAAGGTGACGTGTCGACCCGTGAAGTCCTGGACCGCTACGTCGCCGCGCTCGGTGGCACGCTCAAGCTGATCGCCGACTTCGGCGACGAACAGCTCAAGGTCAGCTGAGCACGCCGCATGCGCTGGCAGGTCAACTCCGAAAAGCCTCTCTTCACCGACCCGTGGCTGAAGGTCCGGGTCGCGGACGTGGAGTTCCCCGACGGCAGGCGTCTGGATCACCGCGTGATCCGGACCGCTCCGGGAGCCGGAGCCGTCGTCACCGACGATCGGCGCCGGGTGCTGCTGATCTGGCGGCACCGCTTCATCACCGACACCTGGGGCTGGGAGATCCCCATCGGCAAGATCGACGATGGGGAGGAGCCGATGGCGGCCGCCGCCCGCGAGGTCGAGGAGGAGACCGGCTGGCGGCCCGGGCCGCTGCGCCCGCTGCTGCGCGTCCAGCCGACCAACGGCATCTCCGACTCCGTCCACCACATCTTCCGCGCCGGGACCGCCGTCCGCATCGGCCCGCCCACCGACCCGTGGGAGGCCGAGCGCATCGAGTGGGTACCACTCAGCGGTGTCCGCGACCTGATCGCCAAGGGCGACATCGTCGGCGGCACCAGCGTGGCCGCCCTGCTCTACGTCCTCACCGAGCCATGAGTCCGTCGGCTGCCCCGTGCCCAGCGGGCGGTCCGGTGCCGTGTGCGACACTGCCGCATGATCGATCTGACCCTTGATCCCGTGACCGAGGCCAGGCTCGTCAATCGGTTCGGTCCCGGTTTCCACGACTGGTCCGCCGCGCTGCCCGGGCTTCTGGAGAGGCTCTCCCGGCGCTGGGATCTGGAGGTCGTCGCCTCCGTCGCAGCGGGTGGCACCTCGCGTGCCTTCCACGTACGGCGGGCCGGCGGCGCTGCCGTACTCAAGCTCACTCCCGATCCGGAGATCGGCGTCACCGAGGCGACCGCGCTCCGGGCGTGGGCGGGAAACGCCCACGTGGTCTCTTTGATCGACTCGGACGGTGAGTCGGGGGCGCTGCTGCTGGAGGCGGTGGAACCCGGCGACCGGGTCGGACGGCTCCCGATCGAGGACGCCGCGACGCTCCTCCGCCACCTCCGCCTGGCGGAGATCCCCGAGGGTGCGCTTCCCACGCTCAGGCGGCGCATCGGCTTCCTCTTCGAGCTGACGGTCGACCGGTGGCGGAACGGCCCGGCGCAGGAGCACCTCGATCCCGGTCTCATCGAGCGTTGCCGGTCCGCCGCGCTCACGCTGGCCTCGGACGGCCCGGCCGGGCTGGTCCACGGAGACCTGCACCCCGGCAACGTCCTCGTCGGCGACCGTCACGGTCTCGTCGTGATCGATCCGCGGCCCAGCATCGGTGACCCCGCGTTCGACGCCGTCGACTGGGTCCTCGCGCGCGCCACGGAGGTAGACGAGGTGGAGGGGAACGTCACCCGTCTCGCCGCCCTGGTCCCGGCTCTGGACCCCGACCGGCTCATGGGGTGGTGCCGGGCGGCAGCCGTCATGATCGCCGTCTCCCGGCTGAACCGGGGCCTCCACGATCAGGAGACCCGGCTCCTCACCGAGCTGGCGGAGGCTTCCCGGCCGCTCCCCCGGTGATCGAACGGGTCCGGCTCCCGACGGAGTCAGGGCCAGGAGGAGTCCTGGTCGGGGTCGCCGCCCTCGGACAGGAGTTTGATGTCGGCCTCGACCATCATCGCCACCAGCTCCTCGAAGGAGACCGACGGCTCCCAGCCGAGCTGGACGCGGGCCTTCTTCGGGTCGGCGCAGAGCAGGTCGACCTCGGCGGGGCGGTGCAGGGCCTGGTCGCAGACCACGTACTGCTCCCAGTCGAGGCCGGCGGCGCTGAAGGCCGCCTCGACCAGCTCGCGCACCGACTGGGTGCGGCCGGTGCCGATCACGTAGTCCTCGGGGGTCGCGGCCTGGAGCATCATGTGCATCGCGCGGACGTAGTCGCCCGCGTAGCCCCAGTCGCGGCGGGCCTCCAGGTTGCCCAGGCGCAGCTCGGAGGCGAGGCCGAGCTTGATGCGGGCCACCCCGAGGGAGACCTTCCGGGTGACGAACTCGGCGCCGCGGCGCGGGGACTCGTGGTTGAACAGGATGCCGGAGACGGCGAACATGCCGTAGGACTCGCGGTAGTTCTGGGTCAGGAAGTGGCCGTAGGCCTTGGCCACGCCGTACGGCGAGCGCGGGTGGAAGGGGGTCGTCTCGGCCTGCGGGGTCTCGCGGACCTGGCCGAACATCTCCGAGGACGACGCCTGGTAGAAGCGGATCTGGTCCGATCCCGCGGCGGTCCGGGAGGAGATGCCGGAGCAGACCCGGATGGCCTCCAGCATGCGCAGCACGCCCATGCCGGTGACCTCGGCGGTGAGCTCGGCCTGCTCCCACGACATCGGCACGAACGAGATGGCCCCCAGGTTGTAGACCTCGTCCGGCCGGACCTTCTCCACGGCGGAGATCAGCGAACCCTGGTCGAGCAGGTCGCCCCGGACGAGCTGGACGTCCTGCAGGAGCTTGCGCACCCGGGAGACGCGCGGGTTGGCCTGGCCGCGGACGAGCCCCCAGACCTCGTAGCCCTCACTGAGCAGATGCTCGGCCAGGTAGGAACCGTCCTGACCGGTGATGCCGGTGATCAGCGCGCGCCTGGCCAACGCGTCCTCCTTGCTCGTCGGGCAGGGCTCTCGCCCGGACCGTGTCTCGCCCGAACAGTGTGGTGTTGACTGGCGAATGTACCGCTCTGTCCCGATGTGAGCACGCCATCGATCACATCGCCCCTAGAACACGTTCCACTGAGCCGGATTCGGTCAGGCTAACATCGCAGCTTGTCCCTGGTGGAGGTGTTATTGGACACAATTCCACATTAGCTGGATGAGGACTACCGAATGGTAGGGTCCGAGGTCTAAGGTCATCTTTCACGGTACCTGTCCTCACTCGGACAGGGTGAGGAAGGGGTTGCCGTGCCGGGTGGTGATTCGCTGCGGGTCGCGCTGTTGTCCTACCGCAGCAAGCCGACCTGCGGTGGCCAGGGTGTCTACCTGCGTCATCTCAGCCGTGAACTCGTCGCCCTCGGGCATCACGTCGAGGTCTTCTCCGGCCAGCCGTACCCCGAGCTGGACGAGGGCGTCATCCTCAACAAGGTCCCCAGCCTGGACCTGTACCGCGACGACGATCCCTTCCGCACGCCCAGGCCGAGCGAGTTCCGCGACTGGATCGACGTGCTCGAGGTCGCGACCATGTGGACGGCCGGGTTCCCCGAGCCGCTGACCTTCACCCTGCGCGCCCGCCGCGAGCTGGCCAAGCGCGTCGGCGACTTCGACGTGGTCCAGGACAACCAGACGCTCGGGTACGGCCTGCTCGACATCCAGAAGCTGTTCCCGGTGGTCGGCACCATCCACCACCCGATCAGCGTGGACCGGCGGATCGAGCTGAAGGCCGCGCCGCTGCGCAAGCAGTTCTCGATGCGGCGGTGGTACGGCTTCGTGCGGATGCAGGCCAAGGTCGCCCCCCGGCTGAACCCGATCCTGACCGTCAGCGAGTCCTCCCTCGCCGACATCCACCGTGACTTCAACGTGCCCCAGGCCAACATGCGGCTCATCCCGCTGGGCGTGGACACCCGCTACTTCCACCCGCGCCCGGAGCTGCCCAAGCGGCCCGGCTCGATCGTCGCGGTGGCCAGTGCCGACTCCCCGATGAAGGGCGTCGCGACGCTGCTGCGCGCGGTGGCCAAGCTCTCCACCGAGCGCGACGTGAACCTGACCGTGGTCAGCAAGCCGACCCCGGGCGGCCCCACCGAGAAGCTCGTCGCCGAGCTCTCCCTGCAGGACCGGGTCACGTTCGTGCACGGCATCTCCGATGACGAGCTGGGCGAGCTGATCGCCACCTCGGAGATCTCGGTCGTCCCCTCGCTCTACGAGGGTTTCTCGCTCCCGGCCGTCGAGCACATGGCCTGCGGGACCCCGCTGGTCGCCTCGCGGACCGGCGCGCTGCCCGAGGTCGTCGGCGACGCGGCCATCCAGGTCGCCCCGGGCGACCCGGAGGAGCTGGCCGCCGTGCTGCGCCGCCTGCACGACTCCCCCGAGGAGCGGGCGGCGGTCGGCCGGAAGGGCTACGACCGGGTCATGGAGCGCTTCACCTGGAACGTCGTCGCGCAGCGGACCGTGGAGGCCTACCGCGAGGCCATCTCGGCCCGGCGCGCGAAGTAACCATCAATCCTCTGCAAGGAGCGGCAAGTGCTGACTGTCGACTTCGACCGGTTGCCCGTCGGGCCCGGCACCCGAGTTCTCGACCTGGGCTGCGGCGGCGGGCGGCACGCGTTCGAGGTGCTGCGCCGCGGCGCCGACGTGGTCGCCTTCGACATGGACGCGGCGGAGCTGGAAGGCGTGGCGAGCATGTTCGCCGCCATGGACAAGGCCGGTGAGGTCCCCCCGGGCGCGACGTCCGAGACCGTGACCGGTGACGCGCTGGACATGCCGTTCGAGGACGCCAGCTTCGACCGGGTGATCGCCGCCGAGGTGCTGGAGCACATCCCCGACGACATGGCGGCGATGCGGGAGATCTTCCGGGTGCTCAAGCCCGGCGGTCACGCCGCGATCACGGTGCCGAGCTTCCTGCCCGAACGGATCTGCTGGGCCCTCGACGAGGACTACCACACCGCTCCGGGCGGGCACGTGCGGATCTACACGCTCGCCGAGCTCAGCGCCAAGCTGAAGGCCACCGGCTTCCGGATCGGCCCGCACCACCACGCCCACGGCCTGCACGCGCCGTACTGGTGGATCAAGTGCGCGGTCGGCGTCAACAACGACGAGCACCCGCTGGCCAAGGCGTACCACGAGATCCTGGTCTGGGACATCATGAAGCGCCCGGCCGTCACCCGCATCGCCGAGTCCCTGCTCAATCCGATCATCGGCAAGAGCGTGGTGCTCTACGTCCGGAAGCCCTCGTGACCGAGCAGGTCCCCCGGCACGGCGACGCCACGAGCACGGCCGGGGAGGGAGACGGCGCGGGCTTCCCGGCGGAAGCGGACTTCCCGCTGGAATGGGGGCAGGTCGTCGAGACCGCCCGGAGCATCGCGGCCGTGCAGGAGCCCGACGGCGGCGTGCCCTGGCCGGAGGGGCACGTGGACGCCTGGAACCACGTCGAGTGCCTGATGGCGATGACCGTGGCCGGACTGACCGGGCCCGCGCGCAAGGGCTACGACTGGCTGGCGTGCACCCAGCGGGCCGACGGGTCCTGGCCGATGAAGATCGTCAAGGGCGAGGCCGTCGAGAAGGGCGGGGAGTCCAACCACGCGGCCTACGTCGCGGTCGGCGTCTGGCACGAGCTGCGGGTCACCGGGGACGAGGAGTTCGCCCGGGAGATGTGGCCCGTCGTGCGGTCCGCCCTGGACTTCGTGGTCGGACTGCAGACCACCCGGGGTGAGATCGTCTGGGAGCGCGCGGCCGACGGCAGGCCGGCGCCGTACGCTCTGCTGACCGGTTGCTCCTCGGTCTACCAGGGGCTGCGCTGCGGCGTGCTGCTCGGCGAGCACCTCGGTGACCCCCAGCCCGACTGGGAGCTCGCCGCCGACCAGCTCGGCCACGTGCTGGCCGCCCACCCGGAGGCGTTCGCCGACAAGAGCCGCTTCTCCATGGACTGGTACTACCCGATCCTCGGCGGCGCGCTGCGCGGCCCGGCGGCCCACGCCCGGCTGGCCGAGGAGTGGGAGACGTTCGTCGAGCCGGGCCTGGGCATCCGCTGCGTCTCCGACCAGCCCTGGGTGACCGGCGCGGAGTCGTGCGAGCTGGTGCTGGCGCTGGACGCCCTGGGAGATCGGGAGCGGGCGCTGAAGCTCTTCGCCGACATGCAGCACCTGCGGCACGACGACGGTTCCTACTGGACCGGCTGGCAGTTCGTGAACGAGAAGTGGTTCCCGCACGAGCGCTCGGCCTACACCGCGGCCGCCGTCGTGCTCGCCGCCGACGCGCTGCTCGGCCGTACCGGGGGCGCGGGCGTCTTCCGCGACGCGGGCGCGCACGCGACGGACCGTCCCACGGCCGCCTGCGGCTGCAGCCACGCCCGCTCCCGCTGACCCTTCCGTGCGGTCCCCGCCGACCGGCCGGTACGGCTCCGTAGGCCACTCGCACGGCTTGCGCTGACCCTTTCTTTGCCCGGACGGCCGGGTCCGGTGCTTGAGGGGCGGATCCCGGCTGGCTACGGTCGGCCCGTGAGCAACGCGGAGGGCATCCAGACAGTCGCTCGGTGCGACGACGGCACGTGGGCGCCGGACGCCCCCGGTCCGGGGCACACCGCATCCGCGCCCGAGCACGCACCGCCCCGGCCGTCCGAGGTGGAGCACGCGCCGCCCGGGCCGGGTCACCGGCCGTCCGGGACCGCGCCGTCCAGAACCGCGCCATCCGAGGCCATGCCGTCCGAGGCCGTGCCGTCCGAGAGCGCGCCACGCCAGAGCGCGCCGGAGGCCCCCGCAGCGGGCCGGACGGAGGCCCTGCGGGCGTTGAGAGGGCCGCTCCGCCAGGATCCGGGCCGGGGGGACTTCGGCAGGCTCCGCTTCCGCCTGGGCCCGGCACGCGGGCATCTGGAGGCCGCCGTCCTGTCCTTCCTGACCGGGTTCAACGCTGTGATCGCGGGAGAAGCGGAACGGATCGACGATCTCGGCGAGGAGGTGCGCGGGTTCGCCTACGAGGGCGCGGGCATGGCCTGCGCGACGCTCGACGTTCTCACGCTGACCGGCGGCCGCCGGCTCCGGGCGCTGCTCAGCGGGCAGGGGGTACGGTACCCGCACATGATCCACTCTGGCGCGGGCTGCGCCTACGCCCGGTTGCGGTTGCGCCCGACGTGGGGTGTCCGCGCGGTCCATCCGCTGCTGCGCTGGCTGGCCTTCGACGGCTTCGGCTTCCACCGCGGCCTGTTCGCCGCCGACCGGACCGTGGGACGGCGGCGCACACCCCGGCTGATGGACCGGACCCGATGGGCGATCTTCGATCAGGGTCTAGGCCGGGCGCTCTGGTTCCACGAGTGCGCCGGGGCCGATGACGTCGTGCTGCGCCTGGCCGAGTTCCCCGCGGGCCGCCGTGCCGACCTGTGGAGCGGCATCGGCATGGCCGCCGCGTACGCCGGGGGCGCGGCCCCGGACGATCTGGAACGCCTGGCCGGGGCGGCGGCCGAGGCCGGTTTCCACGCCCATCTCGCCCAGGGCGCCGCGTTCGCCTGCGCGGCCCGGCTGATCTCCGGCGCCGTCCCCGGGCACACCGCCGCGGCGGCGCCCGTACTGTGCGGCGCCGAGGTGGACGAGGCCGCCGGATGGACCGACACCGCGCTCATCGCGCTGGGCCACAACGCCTACAGCGGCGAGCACTACCAGGCCTGGCGCGCGGGAGTCCGCAAGGCCTGGTCCCGCCGCGGCCGGGAAGCCTGACCCACGCAGCCGGGAGGCGTGACTCGCGCGGGCGTCAGCCGATGCCGGGGCCGGTGCGCTCCAGCACCCGGAGCGAGCCCTCGTGCCGGACCTCCTTGAACGCGCCGGAGGCGAGAACCCGCTGGTAGACCCGGTACGGCGCCTGCCCGCCGTCGGCCGGGTCGGGGTAGACGTCGTGGAAGGCCAGCGCGCCACCGATCATGACGTGCGGCGCCCAGCCCTCGTAGTCCGCGGTCACCGGCTCCTCCGAGTGGCCGCCGTCGATGAACAGCATCGCCAGCGGGGTGTTCCAGAGCGCGGCGACCCGCTCGGACCTGCCGACGATCGCGATGACCTCCTCCTCCAGCCCGGCGGAGGCGATCGTGGCGCGGAAGGTGGGCAGCGAGTCCATCTTGCCGAAGCGCGGGTCCACCAGGGTGGGGTCGTGGTGCGCCCAGCCCGGCTGGATCTCCTCCGAGCCACGGTGGTGGTCCACGGTCAGGACGACGGAGCCCGCCTGACGGGCGCCCGCGCCGAGGTAGACCGCGGACTTGCCGCAGTAGGTGCCGATCTCGCAGATCGGTCCGAGCGGGCCGTAGGCGACCGCGGTCTCGAACAGGGCGAGGCCCTCGGCGTGCGGCATGAACCCCTTGGCGCGCTGCGCGGCGCCCAGCAGGTCGGGGGGCATGGAGGGCGGAGTGGTGGTGCTCATCGGAGCAGGGTACACAGACCGGGAGGAAGGGCGAAGCGCACAACCAGAACGACATTCCGTTGGGCTCTTGCCCACCTCCATGGAACGTGTTCTACTTTGCACCGTGAACCAGCGCGCCCGCATCGTGATGTCCGACGACGAGGTCACCGCCTTCATCGCCGAGTCACGCAAGCTCCAGCTCGGCACGATCAATCCGGACGGCACACCGCACCTGGTGACCATGTTCTACGGGCTGACCGACGGGAAGATCTCCTTCTGGACCTACGGCAAGGCCCAGAAGACGCGGAACATCGAGCGGGACGCCCGGGTGAGCTGCCTGATCGAGGCCGGAGAGGAATACTCCGACCTGCGTGGAGTCCTGGTGTACGGCGTGGCCCGCAGGATCGACGAGCCCGAGGGCATCCTCGACGTCGGCATGAACGTGGCCAGGCGGATGGCCGGGATGCCGGAGGCCGAGGAGCTCCTGACGGAGTACGTCGCCTACACCGGCCGCAAACGTATCGCCTTCGTGGTGGAGCCGACCCGGGTGATCTCCTGGGATCACCGTAAGCTCGCCACCGCGGTATAGCACGGTCGAGCGGCACAGCCCGGTTGAGGAGGCTCCCATGAAGGTCAAAGTCGACTATCTGGTCTGCGAGGCCAACGCCGTCTGCACGGGACTCGCCCCGGAGGTCTTCGAACTCGACGACGACGACCAGCTGCACCTGCTGCTGCCTGAGCCGCCGCCGGAGATGATGGACCGCGTCCGGCACGCCGTGCGGTCCTGTCCCAAAGCCGCCCTCTCCCTAGAGGAGTAACGAGGAGGTCCCCCATGCGTGGTGCGCTTCTGCATACCGTCGGCGACGACAAGCTCGACATCCGCGACGATTTCACCCTCGCCCCGATGGGCCCCACGGACGTCCGGATCAAGGTCAGGGCGACCGGTGTCTGCCACTCCGACCTGTCGGTGATCAGCGGCGTGCTGCCCATGCCGCTCCCGGTCATCCCCGGCCACGAAGGCGCGGGTGAGGTCGTGGAGGTCGGGGACCACGTGACCGGCCTCCAGCCCGGCGACCATGTCATCGTCAACTGGACCCCGGCCTGCGGCGGCTGCCCCAACTGCCTGGTCGGCCAGCCGTTCCTGTGCATGACCTACGTCATGGACAGCTTCGTCAACGCCCGATTCCGTTACGGCGGTGACACCCCCGCCTTCGGCATGGCCGGGTGCGGCACCTGGTCCGAGGAGATCATCGTGCCCTGGCAGGGTGCGATCAAGGTCGATCCGGAGGTGCCGTTCGAGGCGGCGGCGCTGATCGGCTGCGGCATCACCACCGGCGTCGGCGCGGCGCTCAACACCGCCAAGGTGCGCGCGGGATCGACCGTGGCCGTGGTCGGCGCCGGCGGCATCGGCCTCTCGATCATCCAGGGCGCCCGGATCTCCGGCGCGACCACGATCCTGGCGATCGATCCGCTGGAGTCCAAGCACGAGCTGGCCAAGAAGGTCGGCGCCACCCACGCGATCACACCCGACCAGCTCCCGGACGCGCTCGGCACGCTGACCGGCGGCCAGGGCTTCGACTACGGCTTCGAGGCCGTCGGCAAGTCCGCCGCCATCATGACCGCCTGGCAGGCGACCCGGCGCGGCGGCGACGTGATCGTCGTGGGCGCGGGCGCGATGGACGACACCGTCCCGCTGACCGCGTTCAACCTGCTCTTCGAGGGCAAGAACATCCTCAGCTCGCTGTACGGAGGATCCGACGTCCGCCGGGACTTCCCGTTCTTCGCCGGGCTCTACAAGGCGGGCAAGCTCGACCTGGAGAGCATGATCAGCGCCCGGATCAAGCTCACCGACCTCAACGACGCCGTGGCGGCGCTGCGGGGCGGCGAGGTCCTGCGCCAGGTCGTCGTCATGGACTGAGTGAGCCGTCACGGCGGCACGGGGCGACATGAGCGCGACACGACATGAGCGCGACACGACATGAGCGCGACACGACATGAGCGCGACACCGACAGCACCGCCGTGAACGGGCACGGCCCACGGCCTCCCGGCCTGCGCCGGAACACCGCGGGCCGCTCGCCCGGCCGCCGCACCCGCCCCATCCGGCCGGCCGGCCGTACTCCCCCCGTCCGTACTCCCTCGGTCTGTCCTCCCTCGCTCCGCCCTTCCCCGTCAGCCCGGTGGCCGGCTCCGGTAGTCGCGCGGCGCGACGCCGTAGGCCCGGCGGAAGGCCCGGCTGAAGGAAGTCGGGTCGGAGAACCCCCAGCGGGCGGCGATCACGCTCACCCGGTCGGCCCCCGGCTCCCCGGACGCCAGCTCACGGCGGCAATGGTCCAGACGGCGGGCCCGGATGTGCGCGGCCACCGTGGTACCCGCCGCCTGGAAGATCCGGTGGAGCTGGCGCAGTGAGACGTGGTGGGCCCGGGCCACGGCCTCCGGGGACAGGCCGGGCCGGTGCAGGTTCCGCTCGATCCACTCCGTGATCCGCTCGAACAGCTCGGCGTGCGCGCCTCCCGGCGGGAGCGCGTCGTCCAGGCGCTCCCGTATCGCGCCGGTCACCACGTTCACCAGGGCCTCCCCGACATGCATGCCGTACGGTCCCTCCGCCGCGTCGCCGTCTGCGGCCAGCGCGGTCAGCAACGAGACGGCCACCCGTCCCGGCCCGCTCCGGCTGGCCAGCAGCGTGCCGAACAGACTCGCCACATGGGTCGGCGGCAGCGGGATCGCCGACCGGGGGACGGTGAGCGCCAGCAGATGGTGACTGTCCAGCGCGAACCGGACCGGCCGCGCCAGGTCGTAGAGGACCAGGTCGCCCGGGGTGACCACGACGTACCTGCCCGCCTGCTCGACCACTCCCGAACCGCGCAGCAGCAGGGAGAACTTGTAGTGGTCGGGCCCGCCCCGCAGGACATGCCGCCCGGCGCGGCTGACCACGTGGGCGACCGCGCGCACGTCGCTCATCTGGACCGGGCCGAACGTGCGGCCGACGATCCGGCCGTCGAACCCCTCCCGGGCGTCGGTCTGCATCTCCAGCGGACCGAACGCCTGGGAGACGGTGTAGCGCCAGAACGCGGCCTGGTCCTCGACCGGCTGCCCGGCGGTGCTGACGAACATGGGCATGGCCGTCTCCTCGTCACAGTGGCGGCCCCAGCCTTCCCCTCCCGCCCGGCCGGGCGGAAATCCCATCACCGCTCCAGCACCGTGTTATGCCCGCCGTGCCTGCTCCCCCGGCGCCGCCGTACGGCGGGCAGCCTGGCGCTCTCCGCCGGCTGCCTGGCACGCACGGTCAGATCTCCGGCCGGGGGCGTGGATATACACGTCAGGACGGAACGGGCCGTGCCGACCCCCCAGCGCGGCCGGCCGCCGCTGTCCGAAGGAGAGCACACCCATGTCCGAGAACCCTCACGTGCCCAGAGATAAGACGGCCGGAGACAAGACAGCCGGAGACAAGACAGCCGGAGAGGAGTCCGGCCTCAGCCGTAAGCAGTTCATCACCGCGGTCGGCGTGGGCGCCCTGACCGTCCCGGCCGTGGTGGGGGCCGCCGCCGCCGCGGGCGCCGCCTCGGCCCCGCCGGAGAACGAGCTGCTGGCCTGCACCCCCGGCAGGACGACCATCGCGCAGATGGAGGGGCCCTACTTCAAGCCCAACTCCCCCCAGCGCGACGACCTCACCGGCGGAGTGTCCGGCACCCGCCTGGTCGTCACCGGCCACGTCTTCAACCGCGCCTGCCAGCCTCTCAGCCGGGTGCTGCTGGACTTCTGGCAGGCCGACACCATGGGCGCCTACGACAACACCGGCTACCGGCTCCGCGGCCACCTGTACACCGACGCCAACGGGGTCTACCGGCTGACCACGATCGTCCCGGGCCTCTACCCCGGCCGGACCCGGCACATCCACGTCAAGCTCCAGGCCCCGGGCCAGCCGCAGATCCTGACCACGCAGCTCTACTTCCCGGGCGAGCCGCGCAACAACACCGACACGATCTACGATCCGTCGCTGCTGATGAACGTGCGCACGGTCGGCTCGGGACGGGAGGCGACGTTCGACTTCGTGCTCAACGTCGCCGGCACGAGCTCGCCGACCCCGACCCCGACCGTGACGCCCACGGGCGGCGGCACCTGGCAGGCCGGTACCTACTACGCGGCCGGGGCCCAGGTCACCTACGGCGGCGCGACCTACCGGTGCCTGCAGGCGCACACGGCCGCGGCCGGCTGGGAGCCGCCGAACGTCCCGGCCCTGTGGCAGCGCGTATGACGGGCCCGGTGCCGATCCCGCCGCGCTGACGACAGCGTGGCGCCGTGAACCGCGGGGCGGCGCCTCCGGTGGATCACGCCGTCCCCGCGGGTGGAGCGGCGGGGCGGCGGCGCGTCCGACGGACCGTGCCGTCCCGCAGGCGGCGGGGCGACGGCACGGTCAGCCGGCACGGCGGCCGCCGCCCCGCCCCCTCCCGTCCCCCCGGGTCACTCTCCGCCGAACGCCGCGTCGAAGGCGGCGGCCGGCGGTGTGATGGCGTTCAGCCTCCTGACGAACCCCAGTGCCTCCGGGGCGCCGTCGAGGCGGTCCATGCCCGCGTCCTCCCACTCGATGGAGATCGGGCCGTCGTAGCCGATGGAGTTCAGCGCCCGGAAGCAGTCCTCCCACGGCACGTCGCCGTGACCGGTCGAGACGAAGTCCCAGCCGCGCCGCATGTCCGCCCAGGGCAGGTGGGAGGCGAGCCGCCCTCGTCGCCCGTCTCCGCACCTGACCTTGGCGTCCTTGCAGTCCACGTGGTAGATCCGGTCGGCGAAGTCGAGGATGAACCCCACCGGGTCGAGGTCCTGCCAGACCATGTGGGAGGGGTCCCAGTTCAGCCCGAACGCCTCCCTGCGCCCGATCGCCTCCAGCGTCCGCGCCGTCGTGTGGTAGTCGTAGGCGATCTCGCTCGGGTGCACCTCGTGCGCGAACTTCACCCCGACCTCGTCGAACACGTCGAGGATCGGGTTCCACCGGTCGGCGAAGTCGCGGTAGCCCGCCTCGACCATCGACGCGGGCACCGGCGGGAACATCGCGACCGTGTGCCAGATCGACGACCCGGTGAAGCCCACGACCGTGCGCACGCCGAGCTTCGCCGCGGCCCGCGCGGTGTCCTTCATCTCCTCGGCCGCGGCCCGCCGTACCTCCTCGGGATTCCCCGAACCCCAGATCCGCGCGGGCAGGATCGCCTTGTGCCGCTCGTCGATCGGATGGTCGCAGACCGCCTGCCCGACGAGGTGGTTGGAGATCGTCCACACCTTCAGGTTGTGCTTGGCCAGCACCTCCAGCTTCCGCTCGACGTAGGAGTCGTCGGCCAGGGCCTTGTCCACCTCGAAGTGGTCGCCCCAGCAGGCGATCTCCAGGCCGTCGTAGCCCCACTCCGCCGCCAGCCGGCAGACCTCCTCGAACGGGAGGTCGGCCCACTGGCCCGTGAACAACGTGACCGGCCTGCTCATCTCGCCACCGTCCCTTCACTCCGCCGGCACGTCACTCCGCCGGCACGTCACTCCACCGCGCCGCATCACTCCACCGCCGTCCAGCGGCTCTCACCGGCCGCGCTCGCCTCGACCGCCGCCAGGACCCGCTGCACCCGCAGGCCGTCGTCGAAGGACGGCTCCGGGTCGGTCCCGTCGGTGATCGCCTGCAGGAAGTCCCTCACCTCGTGGGTGAACGTGTGCTCGTAGCCCAGTCCGTGCCCCGGCGGCCACCAGGCCCCCGCATACGGGTGGTCCGGCTCGGTGACCACGATCCGCCGGAAGCCCGCCTCGGCCCCGGCGAGCGTGTGGTCGTGGAACCACAGCTCGTTCATCGCCTCGAAGTCGAAGGCCAGGCTCCCCTCGGAGCCGTTGACCTCGATCCGCAGGGCGTTCTTGCGCCCCGCGGCGAACCGGGTGGCCTCGAAGGAGGCCAGCGCCCCGCCCTCCAGCCGCCCGATGAACAGCGCGGCGTCGTCGACGTCCACCGTCCCCGTCGCCCCGGTACGGCTCCCGCCCGCGAGCCCCTCCGACCCCTCCGCCAGGGGGCGCTCCTTGACGAAGGTCTCGGTGAGGGCCGAGACGCCCGTCAGGTTCCGCCCGGTGACGAACTGGGCGGTGTCGATGATGTGCGCCCCGATGTCGCCCAGCGCGCCCGAGCCCGCGCGCTCCTTCTGCAGCCGCCAGACCAGCGGGAAGTCCGGGTCCACGATCCAGTCCTGGAGGTACTGGGCCCGCACGTGGCGCAGCTCCCCCAGCCGCCCCTCGGCCACCAGGCGCCGGGCGAGCGCGATCGCCGGGACCCGGCGGTAGTTGAAGGCGACCATGGACCGCACGCCCCGCGTCGCCGCCTCGCGCGCCGCCGCGGCCATCGCCTCGGCCTCGGCGACGCTGTTGGCCAGCGGCTTCTCGCACAGCACGTGCTTGCCCGCGGTCAGTGCGGCGATCGCGATCTCGGCGTGCGAGTCACCGGGCGTGCAGATGTCCACGATCTGCACGTCGTCCCGTTTGACGAGCTGTTTCCAGTCCGTCTCGACGGCGGCCCAGCCGAGCTCTTCGGCGGCGGCCGCCGTACGTTCCGCAGAGCGCCCGCACAGCACCGCCATGGACGGCACGGCGGGCAGGTCGAAGAACGCGGCGACGCTCCGCCAGGCCTGGGAGTGCGCGCGTCCCATGAACGCGTGCCCGACCATGCCGACCCCGATGACCGGCTTCACGATTCGAACCCCAGGGGCAGGTACCGGGCGACGTTCTCCTTGGTGATGGTCTCCGAGGCCAGGGTGATCGACTGCGGCACCTGGTTCTCCACCAGGTCGCTCATGCCCTTGCCCTGCGCGATGAGCCGGGCCAGCTTGATCGCCGAGGAGGCCATCGTCGGGCTGTAGGTCACCGTGGCCTCCAGCACGCTGGTGCCGGACTGGATCTCGCGCATCGCGTTGGCCGAGCCCGCGCCGCCGACCATGAAGAACTCGTTCCGGCCCGCCTCCTTGATCGCGGCCAGCACGCCGACGCCCTGGTCGTCATCGTGGTTCCAGATCGCGTCGACCTTCTTGTGCGCCTGGAGCAGGTTCGTGGCGACCGCGTTGCCGTTCTCCACCTTGAACTGGGCGTCCTGCTGGGCCGTCACGCTGAAGCCGTACGTCTTCAGCGCCTCGGCGAAGCCCTTGCTCCGCTCCTGGGTGAGCGGGAGCGTCGCGATGCCCTGGATCTCCAGGATCACCGGGTCCGCCACGCCCTTGTCCTTGAGTTTCCTGCCGATGTAGTGCCCCGCCGCGACTCCCATGCCGTAGTTGTCCCCGCCGATCCAGGTCCGGTAGGAGAGCTTGTCGGGGAAGATCCGGTCGAGGTTGACCACCGGGATGCCCGCGTCGGTGGCCTGGCGGGCGACCTGGTTGAGCTGCTGGCCGTCGTTGGGCAGGAGCACCAGCACGGAGACCTTGGCGGCGATCAACGACTCGACCGCCGAGATCTGCGCGTTGATGTCGTTGGTCGGCTCGACCGGCTTGAACTCCACGTCGCTGTACTGCCCGGCGGTCGCCTGGGCGTTCTTGGCGATCGCGGCGATCCAGCCGTGGTCGGCCGCCGGGGCGGAGAAACCCATGGTGATCTGCTTGCCCGGCTGGTCGTTGCCGCCGGCCGGGGCGTTCGTGGGCTGGGCCGCGGCGGGGCTGGGCTGGGCGGCGGGCTCGTTGCTCGTGCAGGCGGTGGCCAGGGCTCCCGCCCCGATGACGGCCCCGCCCACGAGGAAGCCCCGGCGGGCGAGTGGGTTGGACATGACCGTGCTCCTTACTCTCACGTCCGGGATTCGAGGCCGCGCCGCTGGAGCAGCACCGCCACGACGATGATCAGGCCCTTGGCGATCAGCTGGTCGCTGGTGTTGAGGCCGTTGAGGATGAAGAGGTTGGTGATCAGAGTGAAGATCATCAGGCCGAGGATCGAGCCGATGATCGTGCCGCGCCCGCCGGTGAGGAGCGTGCCGCCGATGATGACGGCGGCGATCGCGTCCAGCTCGTAGAGGTCTCCGTGGGTGGAGGAGCCGGTGGTGGTCCTGGCCATGATGAGCACGGCGGCGATGCCGCAGCACAGTCCGGACAGCGCGTACAGCAGCAGGGTGTGCCGCCGCACGTCGATGCCGGCCAGCCGGGCCGCCTCGGGGTTGCCGCCGACCGCGTAGGTGCGGCGGCCGAAGGTGGTGCGGTTGAGCAGGATCCAGCCCGCCAGCACCACCAGGGCGAAGATGTACACCAGCAGCGGCAGCCCGAGCACCCGGGTGGTGGACAGCTCCACGATCGTCTCGTTGCCCTGCTGCACCAGCTGGGTCTTCCGGTCCGACATGCGCTGGGCCAGGCCGCGCGCGGCGACCAGCATGGCCAGCGTGGCGATGAACGGCACCACCCGCCCGTAGGAGATCAGCAGGCCGTTGACCAGTCCCGCCCCGGTGCCGACCAGGACCGCGCAGAGGATCATCACGAACGGCCCGTACGACTGCGTGGCCAGCGTCGTGGCCCAGACCGAGGCCAGCGCCATGATCGCGCCGACGGACAGGTCGATGCCCCCACCGATGATCACGAACGTCATGCCGACGGTGATCACACCGATGGTGGCGGCCAGCGACAGGACGCTGACCAGGTTGGAGGTGGTGGCGAAGTTCTCCGGACGGGTCACCAGGCCCACGACCACCAGCAGCGCCAGCGCCACCAGCAGGCCGAGGTGCCGGGCCTCCCCGAACCGGGCCAGCGGTCCCGTCCTCGCGGCGGGCTTGCGGGCCTGCGCCTCGACCCGCACGTGCTCATCGGCAGGCGGCGCCTTCTCGGCCTGCGGACCGCGGGAGTCGGTCACAGCGCACTCCCTTCCATGATCATGTCGAGGACCTGGTGTTCGTCCAGGTCACGGGCGTCTGACCGGTGGATGATCCGGCCCTCGCGGATCACCAGCACCCGGTCGGCCAGGCCGAGGACCTCGGGCACCTCGCTGGAGACCAGCAGCACGCCGATCCCCTCGTCGGCGAGCCGCCGGATGACGGCGTACAGCTCCGCGCGGGCCCCGACGTCCACCCCGCGGGTGGGTTCGTCCAGCAGGAGCAGCCGCCGCGTGCCGACCAGCCATCGGGCCAGCACCGCCTTCTGCTGGTTGCCGCCGGACAGGGTCCTGATCGGCCGTTCCGGATCACCGGGCCGGATGTCGAGGGTCTCGATCAGATCCCGCGCCCGGGCGCTCTCGCGACGGCGGTCGATCCAGCCGAACCGGGAGTATCCGTCGAGCCCGGCCAGCGTGATGTTGGCGGCGACGCTCTGGTCCAGCAGCAGCGCCTGGGCCTTGCGCTCCTCCGGCGCCAGGCCCATGCCGAGCTTGACGGTGGCCGCGGCGCCGCCCCGCCGTACCGGGCGGCCTTCCAGGGTGACGGTGCCCGAGGCCCGGCGCGCGCCGTACACCGCCTCGATGATCTCCGAGCGTCCCGAGCCGACCAGCCCGGCCAGGCCGACGATCTCTCCCGCCCCGACCGTGAAGGAGACGTCGGCGAAGACTCCCGGCACGGTCAGCCCCTCCACCCGCAGCACCTCGGGCCCGGACCCGGGACGCTCGCGACGGGGCGGGAAGACGTACTCGACGTTGCGGCCGGTCATCAGGGAGACGATCTCCGAGGTGGCCGTGCTCTTCGCCGGGAGGCCCACGGCGGCGGCGCGGCCGTCCTTCAGTACGGTGACCCGGTCGCCGATCTCGCGGATCTCCTCCAGCCGGTGGGAGATGTAGACGACCGCGACTCCCTGGGCGGTCAGCTCCCGCACGATCCGGAAGAGGTTGGCGACCTCGTCGTGGGCCAGGGCCGCCGACGGCTCGTCCATGATGATCAGGCGTGTGTCGTGGGAGAGGGCTCGGGCCATGCTGACGACCTGCTTGGCGGCGGGCGAGAGGCGGCCGACCTCGGTGGACGGGCGGATCTCGGGGTGCCCGAGCCGGGCGAGCAACTCGCGGGTGGCCCGGTTGTCCTCGCCGGAGCGGACGAAGCCGAACCTGGCCCGCTCGTGGCCCAGGAAGACGTTCTCGGCCACGCTCAGCCCGTCGACCAGGTCGAGCTCCTGGTAGATCGTGGAGATGCCCTGCCGGATGGCGGCGGTCGGGCTGGTCAGGCGGACCTCCCGCCCGTCGAAGGCGATGACGCCCTCGTCGGGCTGGTGCGCCCCCGCCAGGATCTTGATGAGCGTGGACTTGCCGGCGCCGTTCTGGCCCAGCAGGCAGTGCACCTCTCCGCGTCGGACCTCCAGGTCGACCCCGTCGAGAGCGCGGACACCGGGGAACTGCTTCACGATCCCCCGCATGAGCAGCAAGGGGGCCTCTGCGGACACGGGACCTCCGTCTCGCACCGTCCAGGTTCGGAGCTGGTGATGCAGAAGCTAACCCCGTTCTGCCGGATTGTGAAGACCTTTTATCTCTCTTCCGACAGACTTTCGCTGATTTCAACAAAAGTCGTGGTCGCGACCGAGTACAAGAGAAGCCCCCCGCCGCGATGCGGCGAGGGGCTCCGGGGCTTCCGGCCCCGTACGGCTGGCGCACGCCCCGTACGGCTGGAGCATGAAGAAAGGCACGGTCAGCGCATGGATAGAGGGGCGGCTAGGCGTCAGCGCCGGCACCGCCGCCCGCCATTACCGATCCTGATCGCGGTCACCATCACTGCACGTCACCGCGCCTGCCCGAGATCAGTGATTGTTCAACGCCCACCTACGGGCGAGAGCCTCCACACAGATTGATCGATGAAGAGTGGTGTGCCTCACACCCTGTCACAACCTTCGCTCGGGTTACGTCTTAGGTCCGAACCCGGGAGATGAAGGGCACACCATGATCAAGAGCATCAAGGCGATTGTGATCGGCGGTGGATACGCCGGTGTGCCGGCAGCGTCCGGCTGGTCGTCGGGGCTGCGACCTGCTCGCGTCGCGGCCGTCGTCATCGGCGAGGGTGACCGCCTCAGGCAGGCCGTGCTGCGGGCGGTCACCGGCGCTGAGAAGGTGGCGCACCTCGCCTTCCACACTCGGCTCGTTGCGGTGCATGGCGGGATTCCCCTGCGGCACGCGCCCGCCGATGTGGGGCCAGAGCCCGTGATTCAGCATCGAGAGCCCGGCGTGCGCCGGCCATGGTGCGTGGCTCTCCTCGCCACCGGCTCTTTACGCCGTGGCCACATTCCTGCAAGGAAAGCAACGATGGGCGCAAGAAACAACGAGGGCGCCGAGTACCGGTGGACGAGCCGGGCATCAGCGGCCCTTGCGCGTGCAGATGGGGGAATCCAATGATCGCTTGGGACGGCGACACGTCGACCGCAGGGGCATTCTCATCCCGGGAGGCATTCCGATGGTGAGCAGCGTGATGTGGGATGGCACGGAAGCGGACACCGTAAAGGGCACCGTCTCGCCGCACCTGACCCGCCTACTGGTTCGCGCCGGCCTCGCGGCGGGCCTGGACCGGTCACGCCTGGCCGGTGTCCCCGACCTGGGCGTGCTGAATCAAAACGGGATCCGTATCCCCACCGCCACCATCATGCGGGTCTGGGAGCTCGTCTCCGGTCCTGCCTGGGAGGCAGGCGGCAGCAAGCGGGTCATGGAGCTGTGGCGGCCGGGTGCGCTGGGCGTGTGGGACTACCTGTTTTGCGTCTCCGGCACTCTCGGCCACGCGCTGGACGCCGCCAGCCGCCATCTCACGGCCATCGCCGATCCCGCCGACCGGTTTCTCACCGTCCGCGATGGCGACGGGGTGACGGTCACGTATCAGGGGCCCTACCGTGACCACCCGCAGTATCCGCTCATTGGAGAATTGGTGCCGCACATGCTGCTCGTACTGGCGAGCTCGGCAACGGGGCGACGGCTGACGCCGGTACGCGTGCGGTTGCCACAGCGCGCGTCAACCGCATCTCAGCGCGTCGCCGAGCTGTACAACACCACAAAGGTCGAGTTCGAGGCCGACCATCCGTCGATCACTTTCGCCGCGGCGGACACCGACGTCTCTCTGCCGCGCGCCGACCCTGCGCTGGCCGCGATCCTGGAAGACCACGCGCGTCTTTCCACGGTGGCCGCCCGACCGGTGTGGAAGTGGCTGGACCGGTTCCATGCCGCCCTTGAGTCCGCAGTCGCCGAGGGCCCGCCGGGACTTGACGAGGTGGCCGGCCGCCTGGCCATGAGCCCTCGGACCCTTCAGCGGCGCCTGCGCGAGGAGGGCACGACCTGGCGAGCAGAGCTGGAGGAGCTCAGACAGCGCCGGGTGCAACACCTGCTGCGGGAGACCTCGCTCAGCGTGGATTCCATCGCCGCGCGGGTCGGCTTCACCGACTCCAGGTCGCTGCGGCGCGCCGTCCACCGCTGGTACGGACACGGCCCGGCGGCGATCCGCGCGAGCGGCTCAGCGTAACCGGCCGATGGTACGAGCGCCAGCGGCTTGCCGAGCACCTTGACGACGAGAGGCCTGATGATCGTTATGACCTGACGTGCAACCGCCGCCGCAGGGCAGATCGGCTCGGAGCTACGGAACGCAGGTGCCAGGCCCCCTCAGCACGTAGCGCCCGTCACGATGGCGCGTTCGGCCCTCTCGGTGACGCTTGCGGCCCTCCTGTCGGACACCAGTGATCCCTATCGTCGAGCCAGACAGGACCCAAGACGGGGCCGTCGCAGCCTGATGAGAGGACACGCAATGGAGAATGCCCTGTTCGACTACAGCCCGATCGTCGGCCGCGA
>NZ_BMQP01000005.1 GCF_014648175.1 Planobispora rosea | reverse complement strand
GATGGTACTGCACTCGGGAGGGTGTGGGAGAGTAGGTCGCCGCCGGACAATCGTTTCGAAGAGGCCCCCGCGTTGCGGGGGCCTCTTCGCGTTTACAGGGCTTTTCGGGTTCAAGGACTAAGGACTGTTGTCGATCGTCGGATGTCCTCGGCACGAGATGATCCTTTGATGTCACGGTCCCGAGAGCTGGGAGGCTCGATAGCGATCTTCCTTCTCTGTTCTCCACCGGCCGGTGTCCAAGTGTGGGATGTCGGCTTAGGGACTTTGAGGGGCTTGCTAGGCTGAGAAGGCCGGGCCACCCCCTACGATCGGGTGGCCTTCGTCGCGCCACACCACGATAGGGCGGGGCAGCGATAGCGAACGGGTCGCATCCCGCGACCGGAGACCGCCCGCACAGCGGATCGCCTTACGGGAAGATGGGGCGTGCTCGCGGCGTGAGCAATACGAAATGGACCAGAAGTGAACAGTGACAACGGGCGTGACGGCGCAGGCCGCCGCGAAGAGGGCGAGAACCGCGGATCAGGCGGTCAGGGAGACTATCGGGGAAGCGGCGGCCGGGGCCGGCCGGGGGACGGTCCTCGATACGGAGAACGTCGCGAAGGACGTTCTGGAGGTTCGTACGGCTCTCGTGACCGTGGGGACCGGCCGTCCGGCCGAGAGGGCGGCGGTCAGCGTTCTTACGGCGATCGCGACCGGTCGCGCGGCTCTTACGGTTCCCGTGACCGTGATGATCGTGGTGGTGAGCGCCGGTCCTACGGTGACCGGGACCAGGCGCGGAGTCGGTACGGCTCCCGGAGTCAGGGCGAGCGCCCGTCGTTCGGCCGGGATCGCGATGACCGTGGTGGTGAGCGTCGTCCGTTCAGTCGAGACGATCGTCCGGGCGGTGGGTTCCGGGATCGGGATGACCGTGGTGGTGAGCGTCGCTCCTACGGTGACCGGGATCAGGCGCGTGGCCAGTATGGTCCGCGTGGTGCCGGTGAGCGTCGTCCGTTCAGCCGGGACGATCGTCCGGGCGGGGGTTTCCGGGATCGCGATGACCGTCCGCGCGGTGGGTTCCGGGATCGGGATGACCGTGGTGGTGAGCGTCGCTCCTACGGTGACCGGGATCAGGCGCGTGGCCAGTATGGTCCGCGTGGTGCCGGTGAGCGTCGTCCGTTCAGTCGAGACGATCGTCCGGGCGGGGGTTTCCGGGATCGCGATGACCGTCCGGGCGGTGGGTTCCGGGATCGGGATGACCGTGGTGGTGAGCGCCGGTCCTACGGTGACCGGGATCAGGCGCGGAGTCGGTACGGTTCCCGGGATCGCGATGACCGTTCGGGCGGTGGCCTCCGGGATCGCGATGACCGTGGCGGTGAGCGTCGTCCGTTCAGCCGGGACGATCGTCCGGGCGGTGGGTTCCGGGATCGGGATGACCGTGGTGGTGAGCGTCGCTCCTACGGTGACCGGGATCAGGCGCGTGGCCAGTATGGTCCGCGTGGTGCCGGTGAGCGTCGTCCGTTCAGCCGGGACGATCGTTCGGGCGGGGGTTTCCGGGATCGCGATGACCGTCCGCGCGGTGGGTTCCGGGATCGGGATGACCGTGGTGGTGAGCGTCGTCCGTTCAGCCGGGACGATCGTCCGGGCGGCCGTCCCTTCGGAAACCGCCCCACGGATTTCCAGAGCGAGAGTGGCGGCTCCCGGACTCGTTACGGCCGCGAGGACCAGCCGGGCCGTCGTGGTGATGAGACGTCGGCGCGAGAGCACGAGCAGATGCCTCCGCTCGCTCCCGACATCACCGCGGAGGAACTCGACAAGGAGGTCCGTGAGGAACTGCGTTCACTCCCGCTCGATCTCGCAGATCTGATCTCCCGCCATCTCGTGGCGGCAGAGCGGGCCCTCGGCGAGGGTGAGGCTGAGCAGGCCTACGAGCACACGAAGGTCGCCCGCCGTTTCGCCGCGCGGATCGGTGTGGTGCGTGAGGCCGTCGGTGTCGCCGCTTACCACGCCGGGCATTTCGCCGAAGCACTCAGCGACCTGCGTGCGGCCCGCCGGATAACGGGCTCGGACGCGTTTTTGCCGATCATGGCTGACTGCGAACGCGGTCTCGGCCGTCCGGAGCGGGCTCTCGACCTTGTCCGGTCCAAGGAGGCTGAGCGTCTCGACCGGATGGGCAAGATCGAGCTGGCGATCGTGGAGTCCGGTGCCCGTCGGGACCTCGATCAGAAGGACGCGGCGGTCGTCACTCTGCAGCGCCTGCCCGAACTGCGTGACCCTCGCCCGCAGCCCTGGTCGGCACGGCTGGCTTTCGCCTATGCCGACGCTCTGGCAGACGCGGGCCACGAAGGCGCGGCCGTCGAGTGGTTCGGCCGGGCGATGGCCTTCGACGAGGACGGCGAAACCGACGCGGCCGAGCGGTACGCGGCGCTGACCGGTACGGTCATCGAAGACCTTGAAGAGGACCTCGAAGACGAACCGGATGGTGACGAGGACCTTCAGGACGAGTCGGGCGAGGAGGGCGACGGACTCGTCTCCGAGGACGAGGACGAGATCGACGCCGAGATCGACGAGGATTACGAGGACGAGATCGACGATGATGATCTCGACGTCATCGAGGATGATCTCGATGCCGAGGAGGCCGGCGAACCGGCCGTCGATGAGCTCGAGGGGGGCGACGAACCGTCCACCGCCGCGCGCAAGCGTACGGAGGACGGAGACGCCGCAGCCGGGACGGAGAAGGTCGAGACCGGTGTCGGTCCCGCCTTCATCGAGCCGAACTTCGGCGACATCCTGGACGACGTCGACGACACCGACGAGGCTGACGGTCCGGACGCCGGTAAGCACGACAAGAAGTGACCGCTGATCCGTCCCGGGTAGGCCGGTCCTTCCGCCCGGGACGGGCCAGACCTTTCAGGGCTGGACCCGGTCCAGCCAGTGCATGATCCCGGCGACGTTCGAGGGTGCGCCGCTGAGCAGCTCGAACTGCTCGGCGGTCGCATCGTCGGCTTTCAACGCCGCGTACCGCTCCCGTGTACGGTCCCTGACCATGGCCACCGCGTGGTCCAGATCCATGCCCTCCGAATGGGCCTGTCGGGTCAGGTCGACCCAGACACGCAGTTCCTCGGCCGAGCGTTCCAGCGTCTCCTGGACGTCCGTTACCGGCCCGTAGTGGCTGAACAGCAGCCGCTGCGGACCCAGGGCCTGGAACAGGGCGATCGAGTCCAATGCGGTGCGCAGGTCGAAGTCCGGGGGCGGCGTGGCGGGCCGCAGATCGCCGGTCTGCGGGAGGTAGACGCCGGCGGCGTCGCCGACGTAGAGATCGCCGGTGCCGGAGTCGATCAATCCCACGTGGTGTTTGGCGTGGCCGGGAGAGTAGTGACTGCTCAGTGTCCGGCCGTTGCCGAGGTCGATGGCCCCGGTGTCGCCGAGTGCGCGGATCCGTGAGGCCTCCGTGGGAGCCAGTTCACCGAACAAGGTGTCCATCCGGTCGCCCCAGACCATGCGGGCACTGGCCATCAGACGCGATGGGTCGGCGAGGTGCCGGGCGCCCTTCTCGTGCACCACGATCTCCGCTTCCGGATAGAACCCGGCGATGTCCCCGACTCCTCCCGCATGGTCCAGGTGGATATGGGTGACGACGACTGTGGCGAGATCGCGGGGGCCGACTCCCAGGGAGGTCAGGGCGTCCCGGACCACGGGGGCGGAAGTGGACGTGCCTGTCTCCACCAGGCAGGGACGGTCTCCCAGGATCAGATATCCCGCCGTGATGCCGGAGAACCCGGCCATCCGCGTGTCGATCTCATAGACGTCTCCGCCAAGAGCCGTGATGTTGTCCACAGGCCACCTCAGGGTCGGAACCGGAGTCCCCAGAACAGCATTCGGGCCATTCCGGTACGGCTCACATCGTAAAGAGTCGTCCTCGATCGGCAAAGATCGAAGGAGGGTTCGATGGACCGCAATGAAGTCATCCTCGCAGGTCGCCTGCCTGACCTGGCGCAGATCAAGACCTTGCAGAGCGGCACCCGTTTCGGCACCTGGCGGCTGATCGTCCGGCGGCGGAACCGCGGACGCGGCACCCGGGTGGACACCATCCCGTGCGTGTCGTTCGAGCCCGAAGTCGTCCGTAGCGTCACGGAGTGGCTCCCCGACGACGTGGTGGAGGTGGTGGGTTCACTGCGCCGCAGATGGTGGGGGAGTCAGGACTCCAAGGCGTCCGGCTACGAGGTCGAGGTCCGCTCGGTGAAGCGCCTCGAACGCCGGGTCACGACCGTGCTCACCGGAGACGGTGAACTTTCCGAGAGCCCACCCCCGACTCCGGACCTGGCCTGGGGCCGAGCAGTGGATCCGGCCACAGGCTCAGCCACGGATCCAGCCTCGGGTTCAGCCACGGACCGAAGCTCGGGTCAGGCCGCGGATCGGTCCCCGGGCCAAGCCACGGATCGAACCTCAGGCCCCGTTGTGGGCTCGATCATGGGCGCCGCCACGGCAGCGCTTCCCGCACCGCCACGGCCGCTCCACTCCCTTGTGAACACGGTTCCCGTTCAACGCCCCCCGAAGGCCGGGCCCGGCCCCCGGGCGATTCCTGAAGATCCCGTGCCGGATCACGCCGTGACTGCTCCGGATGTCCCACCTGGAGGCGGCGTCACTCAAGCGTGAGCAGACGCATCAGCAGGCCGGTCCGGGGTTTGGGCCCGAATGATGTGGACTTGCGCGGCACCCGCTCCCCCTGGGCCGCGACCGCGAGCACGTCATCGACCGCGAGCGGGTTCATCAGTACGGCGGTTCCTCCGGTGTCCCGGGCGAGACGTGCCGCGGCCCGGGAGTCGTGGTGCACGACGCGCACCGAGTGCTCGTCGTCGCGCATTCCCCACACCTTGGGCAGGAGGAACTCCGCGAGGATGGAGGTGTTCAGGGAACGCCACCGGGGCGACCGGTCGGCGGGCATCGCATGCTCCACCTGCTCCGGATCGGGATCGGTGATCAGGTACGCCGTGTTCTCGTCCGTCAGCAGGAACGCCGGTTCGGAGGCCCTCCCCAGTGCGCTGAGTCCCTCCGCCAGGGTCACGTGCTCGTGAACCTGCCAGGAGCCCTTCGCCTTGGCCACCGCCTCGTCGAGGGGCAGATTGGGAATGACCCGATGGATGGCTTTCAGGTCCGGGGGGTACGAGTCGGAGTCCACCAGGAGCGCCAGGCCGAAATCCCACGGGCCGGGGCCTGGCGCCGCGACCACGGCGGGGTTCCCGTCGGTCGGGCCGGGCTTCCTGTCGGTCTCGCTGGGGTTCCTGTCGGCGGTGTCGGGGTTTCCGCCGGTCGCGCGGGAATCCGTGCCTTCGCACATGGTGGCGTGGTGTTCGGCCTGGAGCGCGAGATAGGTGGCGTAGCGATGGTGGCCGTCGGCGATGAGAGCCTGGCGCGGGCGGAGATCCGCGTTGAGGGCGGCGAGTTCACCGGGGTCGGTGATGGCCCACAGGCGGTGCCTGATCCCGTCCCGGGTCTGCGCCTCGGCCAGCGGCGGCCGGACGGTGGCGACCTCGTCGACGAGACGGGTGGCGGGGCCGCCGCGGCCCTCGTAGAGCAGGAAGATGGGCTCCAGATTCGCCTCGGTGGTGCGCATGAGCGCCAGGCGATCAGCCACGGGACCGGGCATGACGTCCTCGTGCGGCAGGATCGTGCGCCGCTCGGGGGAGGTCAGGCCCACGTCGCCGATGAGCCCCCGCTGCAGGATCCCTGAGCCGCTCTGCTCATAGACGTACACCGCGGGAGCGTCGTCGGCGACCAGGATCCCCGAGGAGAGCCAGGCGCGCAGGGTCTCGCGGGCCTCGGCGTAGCGGTGGCCGTCGGCGCCCGGAAGGATCAGCCTGACCACGTTGTTGGGGTGGGTGTCGAGCAGGTCCCTGATACCGGTCTCGCCGATGAGGTCATAGGGGGGAGAAATCACGTCGGCCAGGTCGTCGACGGCGAATCGCACGCCGCGGAACGGACGTAGCACCAGTCCGTCAGGCACCGGCAGTTCAGGATTCACCATAGAGGGCATGCTGCCATAAAGGCCCGAAACGCCCGGGTGCTGCCTCGCGAACGCGGTGCTGCCAGGTCGGTCAGGGGATCGGTCAGATCTTCCGTCTGTCGATGAAGGAGGCCTCACATAATGGTCCAAGGACGTGATCACGCGTCTGATTCCCCCGGTTCCGAGGAAGGCACGCCGGCGGGGGGAGTCTACGACTGGTTCCAGCGTGGGATGAAGCTCCTGTCGGAGGGGAGCCCCGCGGCCGCCGCCGCGCTGCTGGAACGCGCCGCCGACGCCGAACCCGAGTCACGGAGCATCCGCGAGGCACTGGCTCGCGCCCAGTTCAACTCCCGCCAGTACGCCGACGCGGCCGACAGTTTCCGCTGGATCGTCAACACCAATCCGACCGAAGATTACGCTTATTTCGGGCTGGGCCTCTCCCTGTGGCGGACCGGCGACATGGAAGCGGCTCAGGAACCGCTCGCCATCGCCGCCGCGATGAGACCCGATCAGCGGCACTACGTCTCGGCGCTGAGAAGCGTCCGCGCCACGCTGCAGGCCCGCAAGGATGACCCGGAGGGATCCTGGAGCGAATGGACACCCCCCGCGGAGTGATACGGGGGTACGGTTCCTCCTCCACGACGGCGGGGCTTCGCGGACTCTGGAGCAGTACGGATACGCGTCCGGAGGCGTCCCCTCACGGGAGGAGGACCTCCTTCCGGAGTTGACCGGAGACCGTGGGCGTGGCCTCCGAACCGTCCAGAGGGCCGGCCCATCCTTCGGCGTCCGGCCCGTCCTCCGGCGTCGGGTCCACCCGGAGGATGAGCCCACCCCTTGATATGGTCTTGGCGTTCGCGGCGATCGCGGGAACTCACCGCCGGACCGGCGGCGGCAGGGCGTGGGGCCCTCAGCGGCGGGCGGTCCCCGAAACGCCGGCCACCTCACCGACCCCAGTCACCGACCTCAGGGTCGGGGCCCCGGACCCATCCGCGGGGAAGACGTCAAGGAATGAACGGGTGCACGCAAAGACGCTGGCCGACGGCTACGACACCCTCCTGCTGGACCTGGACGGAGTGGTGTACCTCGGCCGCAACGCCGTACCGGGCGCTCCGGAGGCGCTGCAACGGGCGAAGGACCGGGGGGTACGGCTCGCCTACGTCACCAACAACGCCTCCCGGACCCCCGGAGCCATCGCCCAGCATCTCAGCGGGCTCGGTGCCCCCGCGACCCCCGAGGACATCGTCACCTCCGCCCAGGCGGCCGCCCGGCTGATCGCCGAGCGGTTCGGGCCGGGGGCGGCGGTCCTGGTCGTCGGAGGCATGGGCCTGCGCGGCGCGCTGCGGGCCCACGGGCTGCGTCCGGTCAGCACCGCGCTGGACGAACCGGTGGCAGTGGCGCAGGGCATCGCTCCCGACCTCTCCTACGGGCTCCTGGCGGAGGGCACGCTGGCCGTACGGCGGGGCGCCCTGTTCGTGGCGGCGAACGGGGACTCGACCATGCCGACCGGGAGAGGCGAACTTCCCGGCAACGGCGCCATGACGCGGGTGATCGCCACCGCGACCGGGGTGGAGCCGATCGTCGCGGGCAAGCCGGAGCCGCCACTGCACCGCGAGTCGATCCTGCGCACCGGCGCCCGACGGCCGCTGGTGGTCGGCGACAGGCTCGACACCGACATCGAGGGGGCGGCCAACGCCGGGACGGACAGCCTGCTGGTGCTCACCGGCGTGGCGGGCCCGCTCGACCTGCTGACAGCCGCTCCTCGGCACCGGCCCACCTACATCGCCGCCGACCTGTCCGCCCTGCACCGGCCGTACCCTCACCCGCGTCGCGACGGGGAGGAGTGGCTCTGCGGCGGGTGGAGCGCCCGCTGGACGGCCGGTGAGGGACTCCGTCTCGAGGCGCGGGCGAACGCAGGCGATGGAGATCCCGTCGACGGTCTCAGGGCCGCCTGCGCCGCGGCCTGGCAGGCCGCCGGTGACGGAGCGGCCGACGAGGACGCGGTGAAGGCCGTCCTTGAGACGCCGGCCCTGGGGAACACGCCGGGCGGAAGATCACACTGATCGGCCGGGCCGGACGGGGTACGGCCCGGCCGCCCGCCCCTCCAGCGCCGCGGCGAAGAGGAGCCTGCGCAGGCGGAGAACGTGGGTGAGGGAACGTCGGCACGGGGGTGCTCCGGGGGAGAGCCCGCGCAGGCGGAGACAGGAAAGCCGGGTGAGAGGGAGCCGGTCCTCCGGACGGGCCCGTCAGAGGAGTTTGCGCAGGCGGAAAAGGTCTCCGAGGCTGGCGTCGACCTTGACGCGGCCGCCGAACACCGCGCGTCCCATGTCGAGCTCCCCGTTGACCAGGGCGACCAGGTCGTCACTGGCGAGGGTCAGTTTCACTTCGGCGGGTGCGCCGTCGGCCGGTGGGTGTTCGTCGAACGGGCCGAGACCGCCGTGGTGGATACGGCCGTAGAAAGTCACTCCGAGATCGCTGATGTGGCAGCTGATGGAGCGCTCGACCACGTGCTTGGCGCGGCTCTCCTGGTCAACCTCGTCGAACTGCTCGCCGAGTTTCCGCAGTGCCACCCGGCACTCGTCGACGGTCGCCATCGAGTGGCGCTCCTTTCATTCCGGACCGGTCCGAATTCCTTTATCTACGGACGGTAGCGTTCCACATAGACACAATGCGCGATCCAGCACGCGGGGGTGTGCTGGAAAGGAGGCTGCTGCCATGGTGTTCGAAGCACTGCGGGGGTATGTCCAGGGAGCCACCGGCCTTACCGAGATGACAACGAGCAAGGCCCGCGTGATAGTTCGCGACCTGATCGCCTCTGGGGAGGCGGGACTGTTCCAGATGTCGGGCCAGGTCGACAAGCTGGCCAAGGAACTCGTCGCGACGGGCAAGGCCAACCGCGACCAGCTCAACGAGGTGGTCAGGAACGAGGTCGACCGCTTGCTCGGCGTACTCGACCTGGCCCGCACCGAGGACCTCGACCGGCTCAGGAGTCAGGTCGCGGACCTGGAGGCCAGACTCGCCGAGTCCGGGAAGGCGTCCACGGCCAAGGCCACCACGTCCAGGGCGAGCGCGTCCAGGACCACCGGGACCAAGACCACCGGGACCAAGGCCGCCGCCGGGTCCGCAGCGGGGACGGCGGCGGCGATCAAGGCGGCCACGGAGGGCAAGGCGCCCGTGGCCAGGGCCGCCAAGCCCCTGAAGACCGCCGGGACGGCCGCCCGGCCGCCCCGGGCCGCCGCGGCGGGTGCGTCGGCGGGCAGGACGGCGGCCACGCGGGGCCGTACGGCAGGGGAGAAGGCCGCGTCCGGGGAGAGGGCCGCGACCACGCGGGGCGGCCGTACCGCCGCCACGGCGCCTGCCGAGAAGGAGGCACTGGAGGTCGTTCCGGCGACCGGCGCGGCGCGGAGGACCGCGGAGAGCGGGCTGGTGACCAGCCCGGCCAAGGAAGCCGTCGACGACGCGCTGGGCGCCGGGGACGCGCCGACCGCCGCGGGGACCACCGGGGCGGGGAGCGCCTCCAGGACTGCCGCGAAGACGGCCGGAGGAAAGACCTCCACGGCGAAGACCTCTGCAACGAAGACCTCTGCAACGAAGGCCGCTGCGGGGAAAGACACGAAGGCGGCCGCGGAGAAGCCCGCCGCGAAGACTGCCACCGCCAAGGCCGCCACCGCGAAGGCCGCCACGACGACCAGGGCGAGGAAGACGGTGACAGCGGGCGCCTCGGGCACCGGTACCGGGAAGACGGCCGCCACCGCCGGGACGGGGAGGACGGCGGCGAAGGGCACGCGGAAGGCCGGAGGGGCCCTCGCCGCGGCCACCGCCGGGACGACGGAGGCCGGTGGTTCCGATACGGTCGAGGAGCTCACGGGCGAGACGGCCGGAACGCCGCGCGCCCGTAGGACCAGGAAGACGACGAGCAGCTCCGGAGGGGGCGCATGACGGACCTGCCGGAAGGGACCGGTGACGAGCGGGTGGACGCGGCACTGGGCGGCCTCGCCGTACTCGGTGAGCTGCCCGTCGCGGCGCACCCGGGTGTGTTCGAGGAGGTGTTCGCCGGGCTGGAGCGGGCGCTCGCCGCCGCGGACGGCACGGGGCCGGCCACGGCTGACGGCACGGCCGGCGGCACGATGCCCACGGCAGCCGACGGCGCCACGGACAGCACGGGCGCCACGGACGGTACGGCGGACGACACTCCGGACCAGCCGCAGTGAGCCGCCGGGCGCGCCTCGACAGCGAGCTCGTCCGCCGGAAGCTGGCCCGTTCCCGGGAGCACGCGGCCCAGCTCATCGAGGCGGGGCGGGTCGCCGTCGGCGGGCGGACGGCGGCCAAGCCCGCCACCCAGGTCGACACCGCCTCGGCGATCACGGTCGCCGAGGCGGCGGAGGGTCCCGACTACGTCTCGCGGGGGGCGCACAAACTCGTCGGCGCCCTGGAGGCGTTCGGCCCGAGGGGCCTGACCGTCGAGGGGCGGCGCTGCCTGGACGCCGGGGCCTCCACCGGCGGCTTCACCGACGTGCTGCTGCGCAACGGCGCGGCGCACGTGCTCGCCGTCGACGTGGGGTACGGCCAGCTCGCCTGGTCGCTGCGGACCGACGAGCGGGTCACCGTCATGGAACGGGTCAACGTCAGGGACCTGACCCCCGGCATGGTCGGTGAGCCTCCCACGCTGATCGTCGGCGACCTGTCGTTCATCTCCCTGCGGCTCGTACTCCCCGCTCTGATCGCCTGCGCGGCTCCGGAGTCCGACTTCGCGATGCTGGTCAAGCCGCAGTTCGAGGTGGGGAGGGAACGCGTCGGCGCGGGCGGGGTCGTCAGAGACCCCGCGTTGCGCGCCGAGGCGGTGCAGGATGTGGCGGAGGCCGCGCAGTCGCTCGGCCTGACCGTGCGGGGCGTCACCGCGAGCCCTCTGCCGGGCCCGTCGGGCAACGTCGAGTACGTGATCTGGCTGGGCAAGGGAGAGGGCGCCCCGCCGGTTCCGGATGTCGCGACCGAGATCGGACGAGCGGTGGCCGAAGGCCCCCAATAGTGGCGATCCCCCCGAAAGAGTGGAACATGACAACCAGGCGCACCGTGCTGGTCACCGCCCACACCGGGCGGAAGGCGGCAGTCGACAGCGCTCGGCTGGTGATCAGCCGTCTCGTGGAGGCCGGCGTGGCCGTCCGTGTGCTCAGCGCGGAGGCGGAGGCCGTGGCCTGTGCGGGGGCCCACACGGTTCCCGCGGGACTGGCCGCCGTCCAGGACGCCGAGATGATGATCGTGCTCGGCGGGGACGGCAGCCTGCTGCGCGCCGCGGAACTGGCCCGCCCGGCCGGGGTGCCGTTGCTCGGCGTCAACCTCGGGCATGTCGGCTTCCTGGCCGAGGCGGAGGTGGAGGACCTGGCGAGCGCGGTCGACTGCGTGGTGGAGGGCCGCTACGACGTGGAGGAGCGGATGACCGTCGAGGTCACCGCCCGCCTCAACGGGCAGCTGCTGGCCGACACGTGGGCGCTCAACGAGGCGACCGTGGAGAAGCGGGAGCGCATGCTCGAAGTGGTCGCCGAGATCGACGGGCGCCCGCTGTCCCGCTGGGGCTGCGACGGGGTCATCTGCGCCACGCCGACCGGCTCCACCGCCTACGCGTTCTCCGCGGGCGGTCCCGTGGTCTGGCCCGAGGTGGAGGCCCTGCTGCTGGTGCCGATCAGCGCGCACGCGCTGTTCGCCCGGCCGCTGGTGGTCTCGCCCCGCTCCGCGCTGGCGCTGGAGATCCAGCCCCAGACGGCGGGCGCGGTGCTGTGGTGCGACGGCCGCCGCCGGTTCGACCTGCCCGCGGGCGCGCGGGTCGAGGTCCGCAGGGGAGAGCTCCCCGTACGGCTTGCGCGGCTGCACGGGGTGGAGGACACCGGGGCGCCGTTCACCGACCGGCTGGTGGCCAAGTTCGATCTCCCCGTTCAGGGGTGGCGCGGCCGGATGCGGCCGTAGTCTGATGGTCCTGCCCGGGGGCGAGACGACCGGGTGCGGTCATAATCTGTCCGGGCGGTCGCGGCTTCGAGCGCGTAGGATCGTGCCCGCGAACCGCACTGGTGTTCGGGTGGATTCGATGTGACAGGAGGGACCCGTGCGACCCAGGGTCGAGGAGGTCCGCATCCAGGGACTCGGCGTGATCGACGAGGCGGTCCTGGAGCTATCACCGGGATTCACCGTGGTCACGGGTGAGACCGGCGCGGGCAAGACCATGGTGGTGACCGGTCTGGGGCTGCTGTTCGGCGGCCGGGCCGACCCCGCCCGGGTCCGTCCCGGCGCCGACCGGGCCACCGTCGAGGGCACACTTGTGATCGACCCCGCCAGCCGGGTGGCCCAGCAGGTGGAGGACACCGGCGGGGTGCTGGAGGACGGCGAGCTGATCATCTCGCGCACCGTCTCCGTCGAGGGCCGCAGCCGGGCCTGGCTGGGCGGGCGGAGCGTCCCGGTGGGCACGCTCACCTACCTCGCCGACGACCTGGTGGCCGTGCACGGGCAGATGGACCAGCAGCGGCTGCTCCAGCCGGGCCGCCAGCGCGCCGCGCTCGACCGCTATGCGGGCGACGACCTCGTCAAGCCGCTGCGCGCCTACGAGCAGGCCTACAAGCGCCACCGGCAGGTCGCCGAGCAACTGGACGAGCTGACCGCCCGGGCCAGGGAGCGCGCCCAGGAGGCCGATCTGCTCAGGTTCGGGCTGGAGGAGGTCGAGAAGACCGATCCCAAGGCCGGCGAGGACGTCGCGCTCCGCGAGGAGGAGGAACGGCTCTCCCACGCCGACGCGCTCAGGAGCGCGGCGGAGACCGCCCACGCGGCGCTGCTCGGCGACCCGATGGCCGGCGAGCAGATCCAGGACGCCGTCTCCCTGGTCGGGCAGGCCCGCGCCGCCGTCGAGGCGGTCCGCGACGTCGACCCCGCGCTGGCCGGGATCGCCGACCGGCTCGCCGAGGCCGGTTACCTGCTGTCCGACGTCGCCACCGAGCTGGCCGCCTACTCCGAGTCGGTGGAGGCCGACCCGGCGCGCCTGGCGGCCGTGCAGGAGCGCCGGTCCGTGCTCACCCACCTCATCCGCAAGTACGGCGAGGACACCGCGGCGGTGCTCGGCTGGGCCGAGCGGGCCGCGATCCGCCTGACCGAGCTGGAGGGGGACGACGACCGGATCGCCGACCTCACCCGCGAGCACGAGGAGCTCACCGGCCGTCTCACCGAGCTGGCCGCCGAGCTCACGAGGGTCCGTACGGCCGCGGCCGAGCGGTTCGGTCAGGCCGTCACCGAGGAGCTCACCGCCCTGGCGATGCCGCACGCCCGCGTCGTGGTCGTCATCACCCAGGCCGCCGAGTTCGGCCCGCACGGCCTGGACGAGGTCGAGCTGCGCATGTCCCCGCACCCGGCCGCGCCGCCGCTGCCGCTGAACAAGGGCGCCTCCGGAGGCGAGCTGAGCCGTGTCATGCTCGCCATCGAGGTGGTGTTCGCCGGTGCCGACCCGGTGCCGACGTTCGTGTTCGACGAGGTCGACGCGGGCGTCGGCGGTAAGGCCGCGGTCGAGATCGGGCGGCGGCTCGCCCGTCTCGCCCGTACCGCGCAGGTGATTGTGGTCACCCACCTGCCCCAGGTCGCGGCCTTCGCCGACCAGCACCTGGTGGTGGAGAAGGACAGCGACGGCAGCGTCGTGCGCAGCGGCGTGGTCGCCCTCGACAGGGACGGCCGGACCCGCGAGCTCTCCCGCATGCTGGCCGGTCTGGAGGACTCCGAGCTCGGCCGGGCGCACGCCGAGGAACTCCTCGCGATAGCCGCCGCCGACAAGGGATGAGCGCTCCGGGTTTCCGCTCCGGCCAGACGATCTACTGTGACAAGGTTGACACACGTCCGGGTACTTGGCTCACCTGCTCGTTTCCTCTGGCAGGATGGTCATGATGAAGGTGCCGACTGACGAGCTTCACCGCAGGCTCACGGGTTACCTCCGCCGCAGGAAGGTCGACGACCTTCCCGGGGTGACGGCAGTGGCGAGGATCGACCGGCGGACCAAGAGGCTGACCAAGCGCCTCAAGCCCGGAGAGATCGCGATTATCGATCACGTCGACGTCGACCGGGTGAGCGCGGAGGCGCTTGTCGCGTGTGGCGCGGCGGGCGTTGTCAACGTTGCCGCGGGCATCAGCGGACGCTACCCCAACCTGGGGCCGCAGATCATCGTCGAGGCCGGCGTGCCGTTCGTCGACAACGCCACCCCCGAGCTGTTCGAGCGTGTCCGGGACGGTGACCTGGTCCGCCTGCACGAAGGCGTCGTCTACCTCGGTGACGAGATCGTCGGCAAGGGCGAGGCGCAGACGGCCGACACCATCGGGGCGGCGATGGCCGAGGCGCGCGCCGGGCTGGCCGTGCAGATCGAGGCGTTCGCCATCAACACGATGGAGTACGTCCGGCGCGAGAGCGACCTGCTCATCGACGGGGTCGGCGTGCCCGACGTCCGTACCGCCATGGAGGGCAGGCACGTTCTCATCGTGGTGCGCGGCTACCACTACAAGGAGGACATCGCCGCCCTGCGCCCCTACATCCGGGAGTACCGCCCGGTCATGATCGCGGTGGACGGCGGCGCCGACGCCCTGCTGGAGGCCGGTTACACGCCCGACGTGATCGTGGGGGACTTCGACTCGGTCTCCACCAAGGCGCTGACCTGCGGCGCCGAGCTGATCGTGCACGCCTACCGGGACGGCCGCGCGCCGGGGCTGGAGCGGGTGGAGCAGCTCGGTCTCACCGCGGTGCTCTTCCCGTCGACGGGCACCAGCGAGGACATCGCGATGCTGCTGGCCGACGACAAGGGCGCCGAGCTGATCGTCGCGGTCGGCACCCACTGGACCCTGGAGGAGTTCCTCGACAAGGGCCGCTCGGGCGCGGCCAGCACCTGGCTGACCCGCCTGCGGGTGGGCAGCAAGCTCATCGACGCCAAGGGCGTCAGCCGGCTCTACCGGAGCCGGATCTCCACCCCCTCCCTGCTCGTGCTCGTCGTCACCGCCCTGGTCACCATGGGGGTGGCGGTCTTCTCCACCCCGGTGGGCAGCATCTGGCTGGGTGACGCCTGGAACGCCTTCGTCTTCTGGTTGGTCGGACTCTTCTCGTGATCGATTTCCGTTATCACCTCGTCTCCATCATCGCGATCTTCGTCGCGCTCTCGGTCGGCATCGTGCTGGGCACGACCCTGCTCGAGGAGCCGACCCTGCAGGCCACCGAGGCGGTCGCCAGCGCGCTCGGCGACGAGAACGGCAAGCTCCGCGCCCAGAACGAGGTCCTGCTCGACACGAAGACGGGCCAGGAGTCCTTCGTCGCCGCGCACACCCCCGAACTCGTCCGGGGCAGCCTGGCCGGGGAGACCGTCGTGATCGTGGAGGCCCCCGCCGTCGCGGCGGGCATGACCGACGCCGTACGGCAGGTGCTCGAGCAGGCCGGGGCGACCGTGACCGCCCAGGTCACCCTCGCCGACAAATACCTGGACCCCGCCCAGTCCGTCCTGATCGACCGGCTGGCCACCGGGATCAAGCCGGCCGACCTGGTCTTCCCCGCCGAGGACGGCCCCTACGACAAGGCCGCCGCGGTGCTCGCCAGCGCGCTCGTGACCGTGGCCCCCGACCAGGCGGGCAAGGAGAACCCGGCCGCCGGCGGCGTCATCGACGCCTTCCAGCGCGCTGAACTGCTCACCGTGACCGCGGGCGGATCCGCCGAGACCGAGCACATCGCCAGGGCGGGCACGGCCGTGGTGATCACCCCCGCGGACCCGTACGCCGGGGAGAACGCCGCGACCCAGGCGGGCGCGCTCGTCTCGCTCGCGCTCGGCCTGGACGAGGGCTCCCGGGGCACCGTGCTGGCCGGTCCGGCGTCCTCCGCCACGACCGGCGGCGTCGTCACCGCCCTCCGCGAGGGCGCCGCGGCGGAGAAGGTCTCCGGGGTGGACACCGCCGATATGCCCGCGGGACGGGTCGTGGTGGTCTACGCTCTGCGGGAGCAACTGTCCGGGAACACCGGTCAGTACGGCATCGGCCCGGGCGCTCCGGCCTTCGAGCCGAGCCCGCCGTCGCCGGAGGCCACCCTGTCCCCGTCGCCGGAGGCCACTCCGTCCCCGCCGTCCACGGCCACCTCTGGAGGGTGATTCCGATGGCCCGTCGCGCCCTTCTCGGCGCTCTCGCCGGCGCCGCGCTCGGCGCGGTGGCCGCCCGCGCCGCCTACGCCGCCTTCACCCGCAGGCCGCCGGTCGGCGACGCCGAGACGTGGAACCGGACCAACCACCGGGGCGAGCCGATCACCCTGCTCGAAGGCCCGGCCCTGGTCGCGGGCGCGGCCGCGGCGGCCGCGGCGGCCCCCGGCCTGCCCGCCGGGACGCGCGCGGCCGCGCTGCTGGCCGTGGCGGGCAGCGGGGTCCTGGGCGCCTACGACGACCTGTACGGCGTGACGACCTCCAAGGGATTCCGCGGTCACCTGGGCGCGCTGTCCAAGGGACAGGTCACCAGCGGCGCCGTGAAGATCCTCGGCATCGGCGCGACCGGCCTGGCCGCCGCCGCCCTGACCTCGCCCGGCCCGGCCGACACCCTGGTCAACGGCGCGCTGGTCGCCGGGAGCGCGAACCTGGCCAACCTCTTCGACCTGCGCCCCGGCCGCGCGATCAAGGTCGGCCTGCTCGGCGGCGCGCCGCTGCTGGCCGCCGCGGTCCTGCGGGACGCCCCCGTTCCGGCGGCGCTGGTCGCCGGAACCCTCGGCGCCGCGGCGGCGCTCCTGCCCGAGGACCTGGGCGAGCGGTCGATGCTGGGCGATGCCGGAGCCAACGCGCTGGGCGCGCTGCTCGGCCTGGCCGCCACCGCCACTCTCGGCCGTCCCGGCCGCCTGGCGGTGCTCGGCACCGTGGTCGCGCTGACCGCCGCCTCCGAGAAGATCAGCTTCACCCGGGTCATCGCGGGCAACCGCGTGCTCAACCGGATCGACATGCTCGGCCGCCGTCCCGTGGAGCAGGCACCCGCCCACTGATGATCAAAAAGATCGGTCAGGGGGTCGCGGGAGCGGCGCTCCTCATCGGGATCGTGACCGTCGCGGCCCGGCTCGTCGGCTTCGGCCGGTACTACGTCCAGTCGCAGACCGTCGCCAACTCCTGCCTCAGCACCGCCTACAACACCGCCAACTACGTACCGAACATCATCTTCGAGCTGGTCGCGGGGGGCGCGCTGGCCGGGATGGCGGTCCCGGTGCTCGCCGCAGCGGCCTCGCGTTCCGCCGACGACCCGCGGGCGAAGGACGAGGTGGGGTGGATCACCTCGGCGCTGCTCACCTGGACGCTGCTGGCTCTGGTCCCGCTGACCCTGCTGATCGCGCTCTTCGCCGGGCCGATCGTCGCGCTGCTGGTCGGCGACATGGGCGGTGCCACGGGAACCGGCCGGTGCGGCGACGTCGCCCAGGTGATCGGGGTCGGGGCGGACATGCTGGTCGTCTTCGCCCCCCGGATGATTTTCTTCGGGCTCGCCGTGGTCCTGTACGGCGTGCTCCAGGCGCACCGGAGGTTCCTGGGCCCGGCCCTGGCCCCGCTGGTCTCCAGCCTGCTGATCGTCGCTTCCCACCTGGCCTTCGAGGCGGCGAACGGCGAGGCGGCCGGTGACCTGGGCGCGCTGACCGACACCGGGGAGCTGATCCTGTCCCTCGGGGCGACGGTCGCCGCCGCCGCCATGGTCGTGACCGTGATCGGCCCGGTGTCCCGGCTCCGCCTCCGGCTCCGTCCGTCGCTGTCCTTCCCGCCGGGGGTGGGAGCGCGGGCCCGGCAGCTCGCCGTGGCGGGCCTCGCCGTCCTCGTCGCCCAGCAGATCGCGCTGACCACGGTGGTCATGCTGACCAACGACATCGGCGGGGACGGAGCCGTCGGCGTCTACACCTACGCCTGGGCGCTGTACCAGCTGCCCTTCGCGGTGCTGGCGGTCCCGATCGCGACCACTTCCTTCCCCACGCTGTCCACCCGCGCGGCCGAGGGGGACCGGGAGGGCTTCGACGGCCTGGCCGCCTCGACCACGCGGGTGGTCCTGCTGGCCATGGGACTGGCGGCGGGGGTGATGGCGGCGGTCGCCACCCCCGTGGCGCGCGTGTTCCTGGAGGGCACCGACGGCGGCGTCCCCGCGGAGATGGCCGCGGGCGTCACGCTGTTCGCCCCGGGGCTGGTCGGATACGCGCTGATGACGCACCTCGCCCGGGTGCTGTACGCCTGCGGCCGGGGACGTTCGGCGGCCCTGGCCTCCGTGGCGGGATGGGGTGTGGCGCTGGGAGCGCAGATCGTGCTCGCGTCGGCCACCGGGAGCCCGGAGGGCGTGGTGGGGCGGCTGGCGCTGGGCAGCACGGTCGGGATGACCGTGGGCGGCATCCTGCTGGTCCTGGCGGTGCTGCGGGCCCGGGGGAGGGGGGCCCTGGCGGGGGTCTGGCGGGCGCTGCTCGCCTCCGCGGCCGGTGGGGCCGCCGCGTACGGGGCCGGGCTGGCCGTCGTGACGGCCTTCGGCGAGGTGTCCAAGTTGATGTGCGTGCCGGTCGGGGCGGGCGCCGCCGTGGTGGGAGCGGTGGCGTTCTCGGCGGTGGCCGCGGTGCTCGACGGGCCGGACGCCCGCGTGCTGCTGCGGCGGGTCCCGCTGCGCCGGGGCGGCGGCACAGGGAACGGCGGGGCCGCGGACGCCGGGAAGGCGCGGGGCGGGGCCGAGGCCGCAGACGCCGGGGGCGGGAGCACGGGCGGGGACGGGGCCGCGGACAGGGATGGAGTCACCGGTGGCTGAGACGGGACCGCCGGAGGCGGGGAAGGGACCACGGATGGCGGAGACCGGATCGCCGGAGGCGGGGAAGGGACCACGGATGGCGGAGACCGGACCGCGGGTGGCGTTCGTGCTGGGGACCAGCGCGGGCGGGGTCGGGCGGCACGTGGCCATGCTGGCCGCCGGGCTGGTACGGCGCGGACACCGCGTGGTGGTGGCCGGGCCGCCGAGCACCGAGGAGACCTTCGGCTTCACCCGGCACGGCGCCCGGTTCGTCCCCGTCCCCATCTCCGACCGGCCGCGTCCGGGCGGTGACCTGCGGGCGGTCCGGGTGCTGCGAGGGCTGCGCGGGGCGGACGCCGTACACGCGCACGGGCTGCGTGCCGGGGCGCTGGCGGCCCTCGCCCTGACCGGGACCCGGACCGGGCTGGTGGTGACCCTGCACAACGCCGCCACGGCGGGGGGAGTCGTCGGTGCGATCTACGGGGTCCTGGAGCGGATCGTCGCCCGCCGCGCCGACCGGATCCTGGTCGTCTCGCCCGATCTCGGCGACCGGATGACCGCCCTGGGCGCCGGGCACGTCGAGGCCGCCGTCGTTCCCGCGCCCGAACTGGCCGCGTCGGGGCGGAGCCCGGAGGAGGTCCGCGCGGAGCTGCTGAGCTCCGTGGAGGCCGTGGGGCCGGCGGAACCCGGGGAATCCCCGGAATCCGGGGAGTCGGCAGAGCCGGAGCCGGCGGAGCGCGGGGAACCCGGGGGCGCGGATCGGCCGATCCTGCTGACCGTGGCCCGGCTCGCCCAGCAGAAGGGCCTGGAGACCCTCCTCGATGCGGCGGCCTCCTTCGCCCCCGGTTCGGCGCCGGAGAGGAGGGCGCTGTTCCTCGTCGCGGGGGACGGGCCACTCCGGGGGGAGCTGCAGCGGCGGATCGACGCGGAGGGGCTGCCGGTGCGGCTGCTGGGCGACCGGCGTGACGTCGGTGACCTGCTGGCGGTGGCGCGGGCGCTGGTGGTGCCGAGCCGCTGGGAGGGGCAGCCGCTGAGCGTGCAGGAGGCGCTGCGCTCCGGGACGCCGGTCGTGGCCACCGCCGTCGGGGGCATCCCCCCGATGGTGGGACGCGGCGGGGTGCTGGTGCCGTACGGCGACGCCGCCGCCATGAGCGAGGCGGTCCGCAGGATTCTCACCGACGACGAGTTCGCCCGGGAGCTGGCGCGGGAGGCCGGCAGGCGGGGCGGGGAACTGCCCGGGGAGCGGGAGGCGCTGGAGGCCGTCCTGGCGGTCTACGCCGGACTCGATCGGGCGGGCACTCCGGGGACTGACCTCCGAGAAAAGCTGATCTAGGGGGATTTGCGGAAGTTTGACGACGTCGGCCGAAGACGGGAACAAGCGGGGGCTCCCGCGGGTTGAATTAGGCGCCGCCAAGCTCAATCCCTATACTGGCTTGGTTAGGGGGGGAGTATCCCTTCGCGACAGTCTCGTCATCACGGTGCCGCCTCAATCCACGAGGCCCCCGGGGCTGTCGGTCCGCACGCGATCTTCGCTGGGCGGGAGAGACCTCCGGCATTCAGTCATGCGCGCCGGAGGGTTGTCAAACCATGATCATACCTGCCTGGGCATGGGCCGCCGTCATCGTCGGTCTGCTCCTGGTTCTCGCCTTCGACCTGTGGATCGTCGACCGGGGCGAGCCCCGGGAGTTCTCGATGCGGCAGGCCAGCTTCTGGGTCGGCTTCTATGTCACGCTCGCCGTCGTCTTCGGCATCGTGTTGTGGGCCACCGCGGGACCGACCTCGGCAGGTGAGTTCTTCGCCGGCTACATCACCGAATACAGCCTGAGCGTCGACAACCTCTTCGTCTTCTACATCATCATGACCCGCTTCGCGGTGCCCAGGATGTACCAGCACAAGGTCCTGCTGGTCGGCATCCTGATGGCCCTGGTCATGCGCGGCATCTTCATCGCCGTCGGGGCCGCCGCCCTGGCGAACTTCAGCTGGCTGTTCTACGTCTTCGGGCTCTTCCTGATCTACACCGCGGTGCAGCTCGTCCGCCAGCACGGCCAGGAGGACGACGTCCCCGAGAACGCGGTCCTGCGCTGGGCCCGCCGGGCGCTGCCGCACACCGACGACTACGTGGGATCCAAGGTCACCGTCAAGATCAACGGCAAGCGGTTCGTCACCCCGATGCTGATCGTCATGATCGCCATCGGCACCACCGACCTGCTCTTCGCGCTCGACTCGATCCCGGCGATCTTCGGTCTCACCACCGACCCGTTCATCGTCTTCACCGCCAACGCGTTCGCGCTGATGGGCCTGCGCCAGCTCTACTTCCTGCTGGGCGGCCTGCTCCAGCGCCTGGTCTACCTCAGCTACGGCCTGGCGTTCATCCTCGGGTTCATCGGGGTTAAGCTGATCCTCGAGGCGCTGCACTCCAGCCACGTCTCCTGGGCGCCTGAGATCCCGATCGCGGTCTCGCTGTCCGTCATCGGCGTCACCATGGTGATCACCACTGTGCTGAGCCTCGTCAAGTCCCGGCGTGACACCCGCAAAGGCAACGAAATCACCACCTCCGCGGAGGCCAAGCAGGGCTAGCGGATTGGCAGGGGAGGCGCTTTGCTTGTCTCGTTGCGCCGTAAAAGGGCAGTGGGATCGGTAGCATCCTCCCCCAGGGCGGGTAGACATACCGGTCTATAGCCGCAAGACATCACAAAAGGTTCCCTGTGTCCCACGATTCAGTAAGCCATCGGCCAGGCCGCGTCCGGTTGGCGCGTGGCGTCTCCCCGTGGCTGTTGCCGACGGTGGCCGCGACCGCCGCCACCTCGCTGCTCAGCCGCCGCGACCCCCGCTGGGCGCTGGCGGCGGTCCCGCTGTCCGCGCTCACCGGCGCCATGCTCTGGTTCTTCCGCGATCCGGAGCGCGTGCCGGGCGACGCGCGGATCCTGTCGCCCGCCGACGGCGTGGTGCAGAGCATCGATCCGTGGCCGGACGGCCGTACCCGGGTTGCGATCTTCATGAGCCCGCTCAACGTGCACGTCAACCGCGCGCCGCTGGCCGGTACGGTCACCTCGGTGGAGCACGTCCCCGGGGGGTTCGTGCCGGCCTTCAACAAGGACAGCGACCTGAACGAGCGGGTCGTGTGGCACCTGGACACCGCGCTCGGCGACATCGAGTTCGTCCAGATCGCGGGCGCGGTCGCCCGCCGCATCGTGCCCTACGTGCGGGCGGGCGCCAAGGTGGACAGGGCCGAACGCATCGGGCTGATCCGGTTCGGCTCGCGGGTGGACGTCTACCTGCCGGAAGGCGTCACCCCCGCGGTGTCCGTCGGCCAGAAGACCGTCGCGGGGGTGACCGGCCTTGACCACGGCTGACGCGGGCTGGCCTCTGGAAGAGGCGGACGACGAGCCCAGAGGACCCGTCGGCAAGGCGTTCCGGCTCTCGGCCGCCGACTCCCTGTCCCTGGGCAACGCGCTCTGCGGCTTCCTCGCCGTCTGCGTCCTGGCCTGGTCGGCCATCACCTCCCTCCAGCAGACCGGCAAGTTCTCGGCCGACCCCCGGTTCTTCGGGACCGCGGTGGTGCTGCTGCTGCTCGGCGCGACGTGCGACCTGTTCGACGGCCTGGTGGCCCGTAAGTTCCGCGCCTCGGCGATGGGCGCGGAGCTCGACAACCTCGCGGACGTGATCAGCTTCGGCTTCGCCCCCGCGTTCATGGTCGTCATCTGGGCGGGCTTCAACCCGAAGGTGCCGTTCGTCCTGGTGATGGTCGCGGCGGCGTCGGTGCTGCTGGCCGGGGTCATCCGGCTCGCGCGCTTCGCCTGCGTGAAGACCAAGAGCGGCGACTTCATGGGCCTGCCCATCCCGATGGGCGCCATGACCGTGGTCTCGATCGTCCTGCTGTTCCCGCCGTCGATCTGGGCCGTGCTGCCCATCTTCGGCATCGCCTACCTGATGGTCAGCCGGATCGAGTACCCCAAGCCCAAGGGCAACCTGGCCGCCGGCGTGCTCGCCTGGATGATGATCAACGTCGCCTGCCTGACCATCTGGGCCGCGGGCCTGGCCGGGGGCGACCGGCTCATCCAGGTGGGCGCCGTCATGCAGGTGGCGATCGTGGCCGCGATCCCGCTGCGCATCCTGATGTTCAAGCACGAGAAGCGCAAGGAGCGCAAGGAGACCGGGCGCGTCGGCTGACGCGCCCGGTGGCGACACGACGGGATCGGCCCGGCCGGAGTGATCCGGCCGGGCCGATCCCGTTCCCGTGCCCCGGCGTGCCGCCTGTGTCCCGGGGTGCCGCCCGTGGGCCGGGCGGGCGTCCGGCCGGACGCCTCTACCAGCCGCGCTCCCGCCACTCCGGCAGGGACGGGCGCTCGGCGCCGAGCGTGGTGTCCCTGCCGTGGCCCGGGTAGACCCAGGTCTCGTCGGGGAAGCGGTCGAAGATCCGCTCGGACACGTCCGCGAACAGCTGGGCGAAGCGCTCGGGGTCCTTGTTGGTGTTGCCGACCCCGCCGGGGAAGAGCGAGTCGCCGGTGAACAGGTGGCCGTTGTAGTGCAGGGCGATGGAACCGGGCGTGTGCCCGCGCAGGTGGATGACCTCCAGGTCGACCACGCCGACGGTGACCTTGTCGCCGTGCTCGACCGTCAGGCCGACGGGGACGGGCAGCGCCGGGGCGTCCAGCGGATGGGCGATCACCAGGGCGCCGGTGGCCCGGGCGACCTCCTCCAGGGCCTGCCAGTGGTCGCCGTGCTGGTGGGTCGTGACGATCCTGCCGATCGGCATGCCGCCGATGAGGTCCAGCAGCCGGTCGGCCTCGGCGGCGGCGTCGATCAGCAGCCCGTCGCCGGTGTCGTTGCACCGGATCAGGTAGGCGTTGTTGTCGAACGGCCCGACCGCCAGCTTCGAGATCGTCACGGCGGGCAGCTCGCGGACGTCGGCGGGGCCGCCGACCTGCACGTCGCCGGTGTAGCTCATGGATAGTCCTCCGGAGGTGTCGCGGGAAGGCCGGGGGCGGCGGTCATGGTCAGCCACGGCGGCGGCGCGGGTAGCGGCCCGGCGGCTGGCTCGTTGCCCGTGGCCCCCTCCCGCATCACCCTAAGGCCCGCCCCGGCCGAGCGTCCGCTCAGCCAGGCCAGCAACGTCCGCGCGTCTCCCTGGACGACGGGCCCGGAACCGAGCCCGCGCCAGACCTGGCGGTGCTTGTGGTCGTCCTTGACCTCCTCCACCACGATCTCGCTGACCGGGCTCAGCTCGCGGGGCCAGCAGACCATCGTGTCGTGCAGTTCGCGCCGGACGAAGGCGTCCGGCCAGGCGGAGCAGTCGTATCCGGCGCCGAGGTCCACGTGGTGGAACTCGGTCTCGCGTAGCCGCCGGACCAGCAGATACCAGGCGGGGTGCGGGGGCGGTCGCATCCCGCCGACCATCGCCGACCACGCCTGCGGGGGCAGGCCGCGGAAGGCCGCCGCGAGCCGTGCCGCGCTCTCCTCCAGGTCGGCGAGCTGTTGCTTGACGGGCCGTGCGGCTCCCGCCGCGATGGCGGCGTCGCGGCTCTCCACGCTGGCGTACTGCGGGGTCTCGACGCCCGTTCTGGCCCATTCCGTGAGGTTGACCAGGCTGTCGGCGTTGCGGGCGACGTGGGTGACCAGGTGGCCGCGGGTCCAGCCGGGCAGCCGGGAGGGCGCCGCCAGATCGGCGTCGGACAGCCCGGCCACGGTGGCGAGGAGGCGGTCGGTCGAGGCGGCGAGTTCGGACTGGAGCGCGTCTAGGACATCCATTCTCCTACTCCACCACCGCGGCGGAGGCCGTTCCAGGGAGGGAACGGGGAAGTTCGGCCGGCCAGGAGCGCCGGCGGAAGGAAAGGGGAAGTTCCCGCGGCGGGGCCGTACGGCGGGGCGATGTGAAGGGGAGACGCCCCCGCCTGGTGTCACGGCGGGACGGCCCGGGCGGGAAACGATCCGCCGGGTGTCACGGCGGGACAGATCGGGTGAGAAGCGACCCGCCGGGTCCGGGGGAGGCCGTACTCTGGAACAGGTGGGAGACGCCGTCCTCGTGAGGAGACGGAGAAGTCCGTCCGCGGACGGTGCTCCGCGAAATTGTCGGACCCCGTCGCTAGTCTTCCCGCGACCGCTTCCAACCCTCTAACCGACGTCGGGACTGCTGTGGCTGACCGTCTCATCGTGCGTGGCGCACGTGAACACAATCTCAAGGACGTCTCGCTGGACCTGCCGCGAGACTCGCTGATCGTCTTCACCGGACTGTCCGGATCGGGCAAGTCCAGCCTGGCCTTCGACACCATCTTCGCCGAGGGCCAGCGGCGCTATGTCGAATCCCTCTCCGCCTACGCGCGGCAGTTCCTCGGGCAGATGGACAAGCCCGACGTCGACTTCATCGAGGGCCTGTCGCCCGCGGTGTCGATCGACCAGAAGTCGACCAGCCGTAACCCCCGTTCGACCGTCGGGACGATCACCGAGGTCTACGACTACCTGCGCCTGCTCTGGGCACGCATCGGCAAGCCCCACTGCCCGCAGTGCGGCCGCGCGATCGCCCGGCAGAGCCCGGAGCAGATCGTCGACCGGGTCATGGAGCTGCAGGAGGGCACCCGCTTCCAGGTGCTCGCCCCGGTGATCCGGGGCCGCAAGGGCGAATACACCGAGCTGTTCGGGCAGCTCCAGGCCAAGGGGTACGCCCGGGCCCGGGTCGACGGCGTGGTGGTCCGGCTGGACGATCCGCCGAAGCTGAAGAAGTACGAGAAGCACGACATCGAGGTCATCGTCGACCGGCTCGCGGTCAAGGAGAGCGCGCGCAGCCGCCTGACCGGCTCGGTGGAGACCGCCCTGCAGCTGTCGGGCGGCACGATCACGCTGGAGTTCGTCGACCTCCCGGAGGGCGACCCGAACCGCGAGCGCTTCTACTCCGAGCATCTCTACTGCCCCTACGACGACCTGTCGTTCGAGGAGCTGGAACCGCGGTCGTTCTCCTTCAACTCGCCCTTCGGCGCCTGCCCGGAGTGCACCGGTCTGGGCACCCGGATGGAGGTCGATCCGGAGCTGGTCGTGCCCGACCCGGAGGCGACCCTGGGCGAGGGCGCCCTGGCCCCCTGGTCGGGAGGCCACACCAGCGACTACTTCGAGCGCCTGGTCGAGGCCCTGGGCAAGGCCATGGGGTTCAACCTCGACACCCCCTGGGAGCGGCTGTCGAAGCAGGCGCAGAAGGCGCTGCTGCACGGCCACGACGAGCAGGTGCACGTCCGCTACAGCAACCGCTACGGCCGCCAGCGCTCCTACTACACCACCTTCGAGGGGGTGATCCCCTGGGTGCAGCGCCGGCACGCCGAGTCCGAGAGCGACGGCATGCGGGAGAAGTTCGAAGGCTACATGCGGGAGATCCCCTGCCCGGCGTGCAAGGGGGCCAGGCTCAAGCCGGTCTCGCTGGCCGTCACGGTGGACGGGCGCTCCATCGCCGAGGTCTCGTCCATGTCGATCGGCGAGTGCGCGACGTTCCTGGCCGGGCTGAAGCTGTCCGACCGCGACATGCAGATCGCCGAGCGGGTGGTCAAGGAGATCAACGCCCGGATGGGCTTCCTGCTCGACGTCGGCCTCGACTACCTCACCATGGACCGGGCGGCGGGCACCCTCGCGGGCGGTGAGGCGCAGCGCATCCGGCTGGCCACCCAGATCGGGTCGGGCCTGGTCGGCGTGCTCTACGTGCTCGACGAGCCGTCCATCGGCCTGCACCAGCGCGACAACCAGCGGCTGCTGGAGACGCTGATCCGGCTGCGCGACATGGGCAACACGCTCATCGTGGTCGAGCACGACGAGGACACCATCGCCGCCGCCGACTGGGTGGTCGACATCGGTCCCGGCGCGGGCGAGCACGGCGGCCAGGTCGTCGTCTCCGGCACGGTCCCGGAGCTGCTGGCCTGCGAGGAGTCGATGACCGGCGCCTACCTGTCCGGGCGCAAGACCATCGCGATCCCCGCCGAGCGCCGCAAGCGCGACCGCAAGCGGCAGATCACGGTCAAGGGCGCCCGCGAGCACAACCTCAAGGGCGTGGACGTGGAGTTCCCCCTCGGGGTGTTCACCGCGGTCACCGGTGTCTCCGGGTCCGGCAAGTCCACCCTGGTCAACGACATCCTCTACAACTCCCTGGCCAAGGACCTCAACGGCGCGCGCACGGTGCCCGGCCGGCACTCGCGCATCAACGGCATCGACCTGGTCGACAAGGTCGTGCACGTCGACCAGTCGCCCATCGGCCGCACCCCCCGCTCGAACCCGGCGACCTACACCGGTGTCTTCGACAAGGTCCGCGACCTGTTCGCGCAGACCACCGAGGCGAAGGTCCGCGGCTACGCCAAGGGCCGCTTCAGCTTCAACGTCAAGGGCGGGCGCTGCGAGGCGTGCTCCGGCGACGGCACCATCAAGATCGAGATGAACTTCCTGCCCGACGTGTACGTGCCGTGCGAGGTCTGCCACGGCGCGCGCTACAACCGGGAGACCCTGGAGGTCCACTACAAGGGCAAGACGATCTCCGAGGTGCTCGACATGCCGATCGAGGAGGCGCTCGACTTCTTCGACGCCATCCCCTCGATCAAGCGCTACCTCAAGACGCTGAACGACGTCGGCCTGGGCTACGTCCGGCTCGGCCAGCCCGCCACGACCCTGTCCGGCGGCGAGGCCCAGCGCGTCAAGCTCGCCTCGGAGCTGCAGCGCCGCTCCACCGGGCGGACGATCTACGTCCTGGACGAGCCGACCACCGGTCTGCACTTCGAGGACATCCGCCGGTTGCTGGGCGTGCTCGGCAAGCTCGTGGACGGCGGGAACACGGTCATCGTCATCGAGCACAACCTCGATGTGATCAAGACCGCCGACTGGATCATCGACATGGGTCCCGAGGGCGGTTCCCGGGGCGGCACCGTGGTCGCCACCGGCACGCCCGAGGAGGTCGCGCTGGTGGAGGCCAGCCACACCGGCCGCTTCCTGCGCAAGATCCTCGGCACCTGATCGAGGTCCGAGGCGGTCCCGCGGCCCCGCGGACCGCCCGGATTCGGGACCGGGCTCACCCGTCAATACTCTTGACGCCGAGCCCGGTTTCACGGGGGACATTGCGAGAAGGGCCGCGATGAGCGACAGCGACGGTTTCACCATGCCCGCAAGAAGTACGCCCACGCGAAGGAACGTGATCGGCGCCGCGGGCGCGGTGGCGTGCGGCGCGGCGCTGGCCGGATGCGGTACGGGCGAGCCCGCCCCGGCCAGCGTGCCGCCCGGCGTCAAGGGCCAGGTCATCGCCAAGGTCGCCGACGTGCCGGTGGGCGGCGGCACGGTGATCCACAAGTGGAAGATCGTGATCGCCCAGCCGACCTCGGGGGTGTTCAAGGCGTTCAGCGCCAGCTGCCCGCACCGGGGCTGCGCGGTCAGCCGCCCGGCCGACGGGCTCATCCGCTGCCCCTGTCACGGCAGCGAGTTCGACGCCACCTCCGGCAAGTGCCTCAAGGGGCCGGCGGGGGCCCCGCTGGTGGAGTTCCCGCTGAAGGTCGAGGGCGACGGCATCGTCATGCTCTGAGGGGTCAGGAAAAGTCGGGCATTAAGGGAGTTTCTAGGGCATAACCTAGGACTACTTAAAAGCCGGACACGAATGAGCCGAGGGTGTAAATCTTCACAGTCTCCTGACGCTCGGTGCGGCATGCTGAACCGTCATCGGGACGCGAGCCGTACCGAACAGAAAGAGGCTCCTGGGAGGGTGACCATGTCAGAGACGACGACACGGCGTGCGGTGATGCTCGGTGCGGGCGGTGTGGGGCTCGCCGCCGCGCTGACGGCCTGCTCGGGGTACGGCCAGCCGGCCGCGGAGGAGACGACCTCCGCCGAGCCCGCCCCCTCGTCCGCGCCCGAGACCGCCTCGGGGTCCGGCAGCGGGGACTCCGCGGCCAACGCCCTGGCCAAGACCGGTGACATCCCCGAGGGCGGCGGCAAGGTCTTCAAGGCCGAGAAGGTCGTGGTGACCCAGCCGACGGCGGGGGAGTTCAAGTGCTTCAGCTCCGTCTGCACCCACCAGGGATGCGACGTCGACGCGGTCGAGGGCGGCACCATCAACTGCCCCTGCCACGGCAGCAAGTTCAGCATCGCCGACGGGTCCGTCACCGACGGCCCGGCCAAGAAGCCCCTCCCGGAGAAGACCATCAAGGTCGACGGCGAGTCGATCACCCTGGCCTGATCGCCGCGGACGCCGTACCGCCGGGGCGAGGGCTCCCGGCGGCACGGCGTCCGGGGGCCGGGGAGCGCGAACACGGGCCGGGATACTGTCGGCGAAGGCCGATAGGCTTCTTCCGTGGCGAGATCTGCAGGCGGCCCGGCGAGCTTCCGGCCGAGTCCGGGGTCGATCCCCGAGTCTCCCGGCGTCTACCGGTTCAAGGACCCCGAGGGCCGGGTCATCTATGTCGGCAAGGCCAAGAGCCTGCGCCAGCGGCTCAACTCCTACTTCGCCGACTTCGCGGGGCTGCACCCGCGCACCCAGACCATGCTCACGACCGCCGTTGCCGTCGACTGGACGGTCGTCGGCACCGAGGTCGAGGCGCTCCAGCTCGAATACTCCTGGATCAAGGAGTACGACCCGCGGTTCAACGTCAAGTACCGCGACGACAAGTCGTATCCCTACCTCGCGGTCACCATGGGCGAGGAGTTCCCCCGCGTGCAGGTGCTGCGCGGCGCCAAGCGCGAGGGCACCCGCTACTTCGGCCCCTACTCGCACGCCTGGGCGATCAGGGAGACCGTCGACCTGCTGCTGCGGGTGTTCCCGATCAGGAGCTGCTCGGCCGGGGTGTTCCGGCGGGCCGCGCAGATCGGGCGGCCCTGCCTGCTGGGTTACATCGACAAGTGCTCGGCGCCGTGCGTCTCCCGCGTCACCGCGGCCGAGCACCGCGCGCTCGCCGAGGACTTCTGCGACTTCATGGCGGGCAACACCGGCCGGTTCATCAAGCGGCTGGAGGGCGAGATGCGCCAGGCCGCCGCCGAGCAGGAGTACGAGCGGGCGGCCCGGCTCCGCGACGACGTCGAGGCGCTGCGGCGGGCGCTGGAGAAGCAGGCCGTGGTGCTGGGCGACAACACCGACTGCGACGTGATCGCGCTGGCCGAGGACGCCCTGGAGGCGGCCGTCCAGGTGTTCTACGTGCGCGGCGGGCGGATCCGCGGCCAGCAGGGCTGGGTGGTCGACAAGGTCGAGGAGGCCGGCCCCGCCGCGCTGGTCGAGCACTTCCTGCTGCAGATGTACGGCGAGGCCGCCCCCGAGACGCTGCCCAGGGAGGTGCTGGTGCCGGTGCTCCCGCCCGACGCGGGCGCCGTCGCCGAGCTTCTCGGCGAGCAGCGCGGGGCGCGGGTGGAGATCCGCGTGCCGCAGCGGGGCGACAAACGATCGCTGATGGAGACCGTCGAGCGCAACGCCAAGGAATCCCTGGCCCAGCACAAGCTCAAGCGGTCCAGTGACCTGACCTCCAGGAGCAAGGCGCTGCAGGAGCTCGCCGACGCGCTGGATCTGGACCGGGCGCCGCTGCGCATCGAGTGCTACGACGTCTCCCACCTGCAGGGCACCAACGTGGTGGCGTCGATGGTGGTGTTCGAGGACGGCCTGGCCCGCAAGAGCGAGTACCGCAGGTTCTCCATCCGCTCCACCGAGGGCGACGTCGCGTCCATCCACGAGGTGATCTCCCGCCGGTTCAAGCGTCACCTGGAGGAGCGCGTGGCCACCGGAGAGCTCGCGGAGCTCGGCGCGGAGGCGGGGGAGGGGGAGGGGGCTCCGGGATCCACCGGGCCGGGCATCGATCCGGAGACGGGACGGCCGCGCAAGTTCGCCTACTCACCCCAGCTGATCGTCGTGGACGGCGGCCCGGCCCAGGCGGCGGCCGCCCAGCGGGCCCTGGACGAGCTGGGAGTGGACGACGTCGCGGTCTGCGGGCTGGCCAAGCGGCTGGAGGAGGTGTGGCTGCCCGGTGAGGACCTCCCGGTCATCCTTCCCCGCTCCAGCGAGGCCCTTTACCTCCTGCAGCGGGTCCGTGACGAAGCGCATCGCTTCGCGATCGCCTACCATCGTTCCAAACGCTCCAAGAGCGTGCGGGAGAGTGCCCTGGACGACGTGCCCGGGCTCGGTCCGGCCCGGAGGCAGGCTCTGATCAAGCATTTCGGATCGGTGAAGCGGCTGCGCGAGGCGACCGCGGCCGAGATATGCCAGGTTCCCGGGATCGGCCCCGCAACGGCCGAGACGATCGTGTCGGCGTTGAAGGGGGAGAACCCAGCGTGAGCGAGCGGAGCGAGCGAGCCATGGGCACAGCAGTGTCGCGAACGCGGCCGACGGAGGAGGCGGCGTGAGTGAGAGGGAGCCCGCGTTCGTCGTCGTCACCGGTATGTCCGGTGCGGGGCGGAGCACGGCGGCCAAGGCCCTGGAGGATCTGGGCTGGTTCGTCATCGACAACCTGCCGCCGGGGCTGCTGTTCGCGATGGCCGAGGAGGCCGGCCGGGTCAAGCTCGCCGCCGACAAGGTGGCCGCGGTGGTCGATGTGCGCAGCCTGGCCTTCACCACCGACCTCAACGCCGCGATCGAGGAGCTGGACGGGCGCGGCGTCGCCGTACGGGTGGTGTTCCTGGAGGCCAGCGACGAGGAACTGGTCCGCAGGTTCGAGAACGTCCGGCGGCCCCACCCGCTGCAGGGGGACGGCCGCCTGGTCGACGGCATCGCCCGTGAGCGCGGCATCCTGCGCGAGGTCCGGGCCAACGCCGATCTGGTCATCGACACCTCGAACCTGAACGTCCACGAGCTCCGCGGCAAGATCGTCGCCTTCTTCGGCGGGGAGAACCGCCCGGGCCTGCGGGTCAACGTGGTCTCCTTCGGTTTCAAGTACGGTCTGCCGGTCGATGCCGATCTGGTCGTCGACTGCCGGTTCCTGCCCAACCCGCACTGGGTCCCGGAGCTGCGTCCGATGAACGGGCTCGACGCCCCCGTGCGCGACTACGTCCTCAACCAGACGGGCGCCAAGGAGCTCCTCGACGCCTATGAGGAGGTGCTCGGCATCATCGCCGCCGGATACACCCGGGAGGGCAAGGGATACGCCACGCTCGCCGTCGGCTGCACGGGAGGCAAGCACCGCAGCGTGGCCATGGCCGAGCAGATCGCCGCCCGCCTGCGCGACCGGGGCGGCATGGACGTGCAGGTCAGCCATCGGGATGTGGGCAGGGAGTGAGCGGGGCGGCGAACGCGGGAGTGGGTGGCGCGAAGAGCGGGGGGACGGCCGTCCGCGGCGGTTCACCGCGGCCGGGCGAGGGGCCCAGGGTCGTCGCGCTCGGCGGCGGGCACGGGCTGTACGCCTCGCTGTCCGCGCTGCGCCGGGTCACCGGCGAGCTGACGGCGGTGGTCACCGTGGCCGACGACGGGGGGTCGAGCGGCCGGCTCCGCCGCGAGCTGGGCGTGGTGCCCCCCGGCGACCTGCGCATGGCGCTGGCCGCGCTGTGCGGTGACGACGAGTGGGGGAGGACCTGGAGCGAGGTCGTCCAGCACCGCTTCCTCAGCGAGGGTGAGCTGCACGGCCACGCGGTCGGCAACCTGCTCATCGTGGCGCTGTGGGAGAAGCTCGGCGACACCGTCGCCGGGCTCGACTGGCTGGGACGGCTGCTCGGCGCGCACGGCCGGGTGCTGCCGATGTCCTCGGTCCCGCTCGACATCGCCGCCGAGGTCGAGCTGGACGGCGAGGTGAGCACGGTGCGCGGCCAGGTGGCCTGCGCCCTCACCCCCGGCCGGGTCCAGGCCATCTCGCTCGTTCCCGAGGACCCCCCGGCCTGTCCCGAGGCGGTCCGGGCGGTCCTGGACGCCGAGTGGGTCGTCTTCGGCCCCGGGTCGTGGTTCACCAGCGTGCTGCCGCACCTGAAGGTGCCCCAGCTCGCCGAGGCCCTGCACACCACCCGCGCCCGGCGCCTGGTCACGCTGAACCTGGCACCCCAGGCGGGGGAGACCGACGACTTCTCCCCCCAGCAGCACCTGGAGGTGCTGTGCCGGCACGCGCCCGGCCTGGAGATCGACGTCGTGCTGGCCGACACCGGCGTGGTCGACGATCCCGACGGGCTGGAGAAGGCCGTGACCGGGATGGGAGGCAGGCTCGTCCTGGCCGACGTCGCGGTCCCGGACGGCTCTCCGAGGCACGATCCACGACGTCTTGCCTCGGTCCTGAACGAGATTTTCCACGAGAAGCGGTGATCCTGGCCGGTGCGGCTCGCGAGTGCGAGAAACTTCTGTGAGCCTGGTGTATCCCGGGCCGCAGGGGTTCACATGGGGGAGGACGAACGCGCATGGCGATGACAGGTGTGGTGAAGGACGAGCTGAGCAGGCTCCCGGTCCTCAAGCCCTGCTGCCGTAAGGCCGAGGTCTCGACGCTGCTGCGGTTCGCGAGCGGACTGCACCTCGTGGGCGGGCGGATCGTGATCGAGGCGGAGCTGGACACCAACGTCACGGCCCGCCGGCTCATCAAGGACATCGGCGAGGTGTTCGGGCACCGGGCCGAGGTGCTGGTCCTGGCTCCGGCGGGGCTGCGCAAGGGCTCCCGCTACCTGGTGCGGGTCTACCGCGACGGGGAGGCCCTGGCACGCCAGACCGGCCTGATCGACAACCACGGCCGCCCGGTCCGGGGCCTGCCGCGTCAGGTGGTCGCGGGCGCGACCTGCGACGCCGAGGCCGCCTGGCGGGGCGCGTTCCTGGCGCACGGCTCCCTGACCGAGCCCGGCCGGTCCATGTCGCTGGAGATCACCTGCCCGGGGCCGGAGGCGGCGCTCGCGCTCGTCGGGTCCGCCCGGCGCCTGAAGATCCACGCCAAGGCCCGCGAGGTGCGCGGCGTCGACCGGGTCGTGGTCCGCGACGGCGACGCGATCAGCGCGCTGCTGACCCGGCTGGGCGCCCACGACAGCGTGCTGGCCTGGGAGGAGCGCCGCATGCGCCGCGAGGTGCGCGCCACGGCCAACCGCCTGGCCAACTTCGACGACGCCAACCTCCGCCGCTCGGCCCGCGCCGCGGTCGCCGCCGGAGCCCGGGTCCAGCGCGCCCTGGAGATCCTCGGCGACGACGCCCCCGAGCACCTGGTGATCGCCGGACGGCTCCGGGTGGAGCACAAGCAGGCCTCGCTGGAGGAGCTCGGCCAGCTCGCCGACCCGCCGCTGACCAAGGACGCCATCGCCGGGCGCATCCGCCGCCTGCTGGCCATGGCCGACAAGCGCGCCCAGGACATCGGCATCCCCAACACCGAGGCCAACCTCACGGTGGACATGCTCACCTCGTAGACGGTGACCGGGCCGCCGCCCGTATGCCGCAGGCCGCGGCCGGGCCCGGCGGAGACGGAGTCGGCCGGGCCCGGCCGCCGGCGGCTGCCGTACCGCTCAGCCCTGGCTGTTGGGCTTGAAGTTGTCCACCGGCTGCCCGCTCTCCTGCTGCGGGAAGGAGGCGGAGGCCAGGGCCTCGCGGGCGGCCTTGACGCGCTTGTTCACGAAGGCGAAGCCGGCGGCGGCGGCGATCACCCAGAACAACAGGGTCTTGGGGTCCTCCTGAATGGCCTCGGGGAAGACCTCGGCGACCAGGCTCACAGCCTGGCCGTAGGAGACGGTGTCACCGGCGGCCTTCACCACCAGGCCGACGCCGCCGAGGAAGGTCCCCAGGGCGGCTCCGGCGAGGGAGAACAGGGCGGCCAGCGCGGGCAGCACCGGGCTGGTCGGCTTGACGGCCATCATGGCCAGGCCGACCAGGACGCCGACGCCGACGGCGACGAGGCCCAGTTCGAGCTCGGTGACGGTGATGAACGCGCCGTAGGCGGCGGCGCCCAGGACGGCGGCGAGGAGCCCGACGACGATGCCGGGTACCAGGCCGCTACGGGGTTGGGGGGTCATGTCTGTCATCGCGGCTTTCTGTGCGGTTGAGGGGTCCGTGCGGCGATCGGCACTGTCCGGCGATCGCCGCACGGTTATGACGAGTGCGGGACTCTACTGGAAAAGTCCGGTAAGGGCCCGGAATTCATGCGAAATGCGGGCCCGGGCCAAGGGGGGACCACCAATGGTCTAAACCAATCGGGTTCCGCTAGGGTTCGTGATGAGGTATCAGCCCGCCCAAGTCGCCGGTCCACCCGGCCGGCGCACCGACGTACGAGGAGATCGGCACCGTGAGCATCCGCGTAGGCGTCAACGGATTCGGCCGCATCGGCCGCAACTTCTGGCGCGCGGTCGCTGCCAGCGGCAAGGACATCGAGATCGTTGCGGTCAACGACCTGACCGACAACGCCACGCTCGCCCACCTGCTCAAGTACGACAGCATCCTCGGCCGCCTGCCGTACGAGGTGAAGAGCACCGCCGACGAGATCATCGTGGACGGCAAGGCGATCAAGGCCTTCGCCGAGCGCGACCCCGCCAAGCTGCCCTGGGGCGACCTGGGCGTGGACGTCGTCGTGGAGTCCACCGGTTTCTTCACCGACGCCGAGAAGGCCCGTGTCCACGCCGAGAACGGCGCCAAGAAGGTCATCATCTCGGCTCCGGCCAAGAACGAGGACGTCACCATCGTCATGGGCGTCAACCATGACCAGTACGACCCGGCCAACCACACGGTCATCTCCAACGCCTCCTGCACCACCAACTGCCTGGCGCCGATGGCCAAGGTCATCCACGACACCTTCGGCATCACCAAGGGCCTGATGACCACCATCCACGCCTACACGCAGGACCAGAACCTGCAGGACGCCCCGCACAAGGACCTGCGCCGCGCCCGCGCCGCCGCGCTGAACATCGTCCCGACCTCCACCGGCGCCGCCAAGGCGATCGGCCTGGTCCTGCCCGAGCTCAAGGGCAAGCTGGACGGCTACGCGCTGCGCGTGCCGATCCCCACCGGCTCGGCCACCGACCTCACCGTCGAGGTCGGCCGCGAGACCACCGTCGAGGAGGTCAACGCCGCGCTCAAGGCCGCCGCCGAGGGCCCGCTCAAGGGCTTCCTCAGCTACAACGAGGACCCGATCGTCTCGGCCGACATCGTCACCGACCCGGCCTCCTGCATCTTCGACGCCCCGCTGACCAAGGTCATCGGCAACCAGGTCAAGGTCGTCGGCTGGTACGACAACGAGTGGGGTTACTCCAACCGCCTGGGCGACCTCATCGAGCTCGTGGGTGCCAACCTCTGATGAAGGACCTGTCCCAGCTCGACGTGAAGGGCCGGCGCGTGCTCGTGCGCGCCGACCTCAACGTCCCCCTGGAGGGGGACGTCATCACCGACGACGGCCGCATCCGCGCCTCGCTGCCGACCATCAGGGACCTGGCCGGCCGCGGCGCCAAGGTGATCGTCTGCGCCCACCTGGGCCGCCCGAAGGGCTCGGTGAACCCGAAGTACTCCCTGGCCCCGGTGGCGCGCCGGCTGAGCGAGCTCCTGGAGGCCGATGTGGCCTTCGCGGGCGACGTGGTCGGTGAGTCGGCCCGGTCCGTCGTGGCGGGCCTGGGCGAGGGCCAGGTGGCCCTGCTGGAGAACCTGCGCTTCGAGGCGGGCGAGGAGTCCAAGGACGACGCCCTGCGCGGGGAGTTCGCCCAGAAGCTGGCCGGCCTCGCCGAGCTGTACGTCGGCGACGGCTTCGGCGCGGTGCACCGCAGGCACGCCAGCGTCTACGACGTGCCGAGGATCCTGCCGCACGCGGCGGGCGGGCTGGTCGTCACCGAAGTCGAGGTGCTCAGGCGCCTGACCGAGGACCCCGCCCGGCCGTACGCCGTGGTGCTCGGCGGCGCGAAGGTCTCCGACAAGCTCGGCGTCATCGCCAACCTGCTCACCAAGGTCGACCGGCTGCTCATCGGCGGCGGCATGGCCTACACCTTCCTGAAGGCCCAGGGCTTCGAGGTGGGTCAGTCGCTGCTCCAGGAGGACCAGCTCGACCAGGTGCGCGGCTTCCTGCGTGAGGCCGACGAGCGCGGCGTGGAGCTCGTCCTCCCCGTCGACGTGCTGGCGGCCGTCGAGTTCGCCGAGGACGCCGAGTACGAGGTGGTCGACGCCACCGCGATCCCGGCCGACCGGCAGGGGCTGGACATCGGCCCGCGCAGCCGCGAGCTGTTCGCGGGCAAGCTGGCCGACGCCAAGACCGTGTTCTGGAACGGCCCGATGGGCGTCTTCGAGTTCGAGGCGTTCTCCGGGGGAACCCGCGCGGTCGCCGAGGCGTTGGTCCGGGCGCAGGCGTTCACCGTCGTCGGCGGTGGCGACTCGGCCGCGGCCGTGCGCCGCCTCGGCCTGCCCGAGGACGGGTTCTCGCACATCTCCACCGGTGGCGGGGCCAGCCTCGAATACCTGGAGGGCAAGACCCTGCCCGGACTCGCCGCGCTGGAGGGATAGCAGATGACCGCAGGGCGCAAACCCCTCATCGCCGGCAACTGGAAGATGAACCTCAATCACCTGGAGGCCATCGCCACCGTCCAGAAGCTGGCCTTCGGGCTGAACGACAAGGACTTCGACAAGGTCGAGGTCGCCGTGCTGCCGCCGTACACCGACCTGCGCAGCGTGCAGACGCTGGTGGACGGCGACAGGCTGCGGATCGTGTACGGCGCGCAGGACCTGTCGCCCTTCGACGGCGGCGCGTACACCGGGGAGATCTCCGGCGCCATGCTCGCCAAGCTCGGGTGCACCTTCGTCGTGATCGGCCACTCCGAGCGGCGGCAGTACCACCGCGAGGACGACGCGCTGGTCAACGCGAAGGTGAAGGCCGCCCACCGGAACTCGCTCACGCCGATCCTGTGCGTGGGGGAGGGCCTGGAGGTCCGTCGGTCCGGCGGTCACGTGGCGCACAGCGTCGCGCAGCTCGACGGGGCGCTCCGCGACATCCCCGCCGAGCAGGTAGCCTCGATCGTGCTGGCCTACGAGCCGGTCTGGGCGATCGGCACCGGCGAGGTGGCGACCCCGGCCGACGCGCAGGAGGTCTGCGGGGCGCTGCGGGCCCGGCTCGCCGAGCTGTACGACGGCGAGGTGGCCGCCAAGGTCCGCATCCTTTACGGCGGCTCGGTCAAGTCGGACAATATTTCCGGCATCATGGCCCAGGAGGACGTCGACGGGGCCCTGGTCGGTGGCGCGAGCCTCGATCCGGGAGAGTTCGTCAAGATCTGCCGGTTCGGCGAAATGTCGGGCTGACTGGGCCATTCGGAGGGTACGACTTGACAACAGGTCGTACCCTCTTAGAGCAAGTTTGAATCGTCACGCCGTACGGCGTCATACAAAAGGGGTCGCGCCCCGGACGCGGGTCGCGCGCAATAAGGAAACAGGTCCAACGGTGACAATCGGAATCTCCATCGCCCTCATCCTGTCGAGCATGCTGATGATCTTGCTCGTCCTGCTCCACAAGGGCAAGGGCGGCGGTCTGTCGGATCTGTTCGGTGGCGGGTTCTCGTCGTCGTTCGGTGGTTCCTCCGTGGTGGAGCGCAACCTTGACCGGCTCACCATCATCACCGGGGTGGTCTGGTTCGTGTGCATCATCGCCCTGGGACTGCTCCTTAGGCCCTAGGCAAGCGCCGGGCCCGATCCGGGCCCGCCGGAAGCGTGACAGTGGTTAAGCCCCCCGTATCCCGAGCGGCGGGGCCATCGAGCGAGGAGTTCATCCGTGGGTAGTGGCAACGCGATCCGTGGCAGCCGCGTCGGCGCCGGCCCGATGGGAGAGGCTGAGCGTGGCGAGGCGGCTCCCCGTGTGAGGGTCCCGTTCTGGTGCGCGAACATGCATGAGACGCGCCCCAGCTTCGCCAGCGACGCGGCCGTCCCCGAGTTCTGGGACTGCCCGCGCTGCGGTCTCCCGGCCGGTCAGGACCAGGCCAACCCGCCCGCGCCTCCGCGCAACGAGCCCTACAAGACGCACCTCGCCTACGTGAAGGAGCGTCGCAGCGACAAGGACGGCGCCCAGATCCTGGCCGAGGCCCTGGAGCGGCTGCGCTCCTCCTCGCGCCCGATCTACTAAAGGATCTACTAAAGGCCGCTGTGGCCGGCCCCCTCCCGGGGCCGATCCGCCCGGACATGGAAGGACCCCCGTGACGTCACGGGGGTCCTTCTCCGTTGCGGGGTCCTCCGTTACGGGCGCCCCGTCGGAGGTACGGCTACCGGCGCACCGCGTCGCCCGTGACCCCCAGGACCAGCGACTCCAGATCCGCACGCCGGGGGAGGCTCTCCCAGTCGCCGCACGCGGTCACCGCGAACGCCCCGGCGGCGCAGGCCGTGGCCAGCCGCCGCTCCGGGTCCGCCCCGGCCAGCCAGCCGGCCAGCCACCCGGCGGCGAAGGCGTCCCCGGCGCCGACCGGGTCCAGCTCGGTGACCCGGTAGGGCGCGCCGTGCCGTACCTCGCCCTCCGACAACTCCACCGCGCCGTGCGCCCCGAGCTTGACGAGCACGTGACGGGGGCCCAGGGCGGCCAGGGCCGCGGCCAGCCCGGCGGGGCCGCCGGGCGCGGGCGGCGCCGCGGGGACCCCGCCCGGAGCCGGTACGGCGGGATCGCCGTCCCCGGTCAGCAACCGCCCCTCCGCCTCGGTGACGAACAGCACGTCGCAGCTCTTGACGATCTCACCCAGCACGGCGGCCGCACGGTCGGGCGCCCACAGGGCACGGCGGTAGTTGACGTCCATCGAGACGGGCACCCCGGCGGCGCGCGCCTCGGCCACCGCGGCGCGGACCGCCTCCAGCGCGGTGGCCGACAGCGCGGGGGTGATCCCGGTGACGTGCAGGACCCGGGCCGAGCGGATCAGGCCGGTGTCCAGGTCCGCCGGGCGGAGCCGGGAACCCGCGCTCGCCGCCCGGTAGTAGTGCACGTCCACCAGCTCGGCGGTGCGCCGGCCCTTGACCATCAGCCCGGTGGGCGCGTCCGGGTCGACGACGGCCCGGGAGACGTCCACGTGCTCCCCGGCCAGGGTGGAACGGACCAGCTCGCCGAACTCGTCGGCCCCCACCCGGCCGATCCAGCAGGCCCGCAGGCCCAGGCGGGTGACGCCGATCGCCACGTTCGACTCCGCGCCGCCCACGCCGAGGTCGAAGTCGCGCGCGTGCCGGAGCGCGCCGACGCGCCGGGCGGTGAACAGGGCCATGGTCTCGCCGAGCGTCACCAGGTCAGTCATCGAACGGGCTCCGGTTCTGTCGGAAGGGACGGAAAAAGACGGGAAGGAAGGCCGGAGGGACGGGGGAGCGGGAACGCGGTCATCGGGACGATCCCAGCTTCCTGGAGATGCCCAGGGCGGCCCGCGCCACCAGCGGCCCCAGGTCGCGCACCCGCGCGGCGGTGATCCGCGAGGTCAGGCCCGAGACGGAGACGGCGGCGGTGGCGGCGTCGTCGTGGTTGAAGATGGGCGCCGCCACGCAGCGGACCTCGGGTTCGTTCTCCCGGTCGTCGACCGCGTAACCGCGCTGCCGGATCCGGGCCAGCTCGGTGCGGAGCCGTACCGGATCGGTGATCGTGTACCGGGTGAGGGCGGGCATCCCGGCGGCCACGGTCTCCTCCACGACCGCCTCCGGCTGCCAGGCGAGGATCGCCTTGCCGACGGCGGTGCAGTACAGGCGTCCCCGGCTGCCGACGCGGGAGGCCATGCGCACCTTGCTCTCGTTCTCGACCTTGTCGATGTAGACGACGTACGGGGGCTCGTAGACGACCAGGTGCACGGTCTCGTCGACCTGGCGCATCAGCTCGCGGGTCTCCTCCGCGGCCACGGAGCGCAGATCGAGGGTGGACAGGTAGGCCTGGCCGAGGCGGAGCGCGCCGTGCCCGAGCCGGTAGGCGCCGCTCCGGCGGTCGCGGTCCAGCAGTCCGGCCTCGACGAGGGGGACGGCCAGCCGCAGCACGGTGCTCTTGGACAGGCCGAGCGCCTCGGCCAGCCGGGACAGCGTCAACCCCTGGCCGGTGCTCGTGTGGTCGCGCACGTACTCCAGCACGGTCAGCGCCCGGCGGAGCGAGGCCGACTGGTTGCGTCCGGGGCCGGACTCCGGGGCGCTCACCGCAGCGCTCCCCGGGGCCGCAGGGGACGTCCGGGCCGCGCGCCGGTCAGGGCGCCGCCCGCCAGCACGGGCACGCCGCCGACCAGCACGTCGTCGATCCCCTGGGCCAGGACACGGGGCCGGGCGTAGTCGGCGGTGTCGGTCACCCGGTCCGGATCGATCACGACCAGGTCCGCCGCCGTGCCCGGCCCGATCGTGCCCCGGTCCGCCAGGCCGAAGCGGCGGGCGGGGCCGGAGGCCAGGTGCGCGACCGCCTCCTGCCAGGTCCAGTCACCCAGCTCGCGGACGTGGCGGCCGAGGAAACGGGCGAATGTCCCGAAGGCCCGCGGGTGCGGGTGGCCGCCGATGTGGATGGCGTCGGAGCCGCCCAGCTGGGCCGGGTGGCGCAGCAGCAGGCGCATGGAGGCGTCGTCGTTGCCCGGCGGCTGGGCGAACACGCAGCTCGCGGCCAGCCGCGTCGCGACCAGCAGGTCCGCGCAGAACGCGGCGGGCTCCCGCCCGGCCTCGGCCGCGGCCGCGGCGATGCTCCGGCCCTCGGCCCAGGACAGACCGGGATCGGGCACGTGCGCCAGCACGGCGCGGTGCCAGAGGGCGGGGTCGGTCTCGCGGGCCAGGCGGCGCCGTACCTCCGGATCGTGCAGGCGTTCCACGATGCGGTCGAGATCCGGGTCGTCGAGGTCACGCGGGAGGGCGACCATCGCCAGGATGCTGAACCCGCTGAGGTACGGGTAGCTGTCGAAGGTGACGTCCAGGCCCGCCGCGAGGGCGTCGTCGATCATCCCCGCCAGCTCCGCGCCGGGGCCGTGGTAGTGCGAGACGTGCAGCGCCGCCCCGGACCTCTCGGCGATCAGCCGGGCCTCGGCCATGCCCGCGGCCGCCCTCTCCTCGTAGCCGCGCATGTGGGTGACGTACGGCAGGCCGGCCCGCGCGACGGGCACGCACAGCGCGGCGAGCTCGTCGGCGTCGCCGTACCGGCCGGGGATGTACTCCAGGCCGCTGGACAGCCCCGCCGCGCCCTCCTCCAGGCCCCGCTCCACCATGCGCAGCATCGCGGCCGGGTCGGCCGCGGCGGCGTGCCGGACCGTGCCGTGCGGGACCAGGTAGACGGTGTTGAGGGCGGTGGTCCGGTCGTAGGTGGCCAGCAGCTCCGCCACGCTCACCGGTCCGCCGTCCAATCCCGGATGGGCACCGTTGATCGCGGAGAAGTAGCGGGTGACGAAGCGCAGCGTCTGCGGCGAAGATGGCGCGAAGGACAGCCCGTCCTGCCCGAGCACGAACGTGGTGACGCCCTGCCGCAACGCCGCCAGCTGGATGCCCGGGTCCAGCACGGTGGCGTCGCCGTGCACGTGGACGTCGATGAAACCGGGGACCACCAGCCTGCCGGCGGCGTCGACGCGGACCGCGCCGGTGACATCGGCCGGGGACAGGTCGCCGACCGCCGCGACACGGCCGTCGCGGACGCCGACGTCGGCGGGGTACGGCGCGGCGCCGGTGCCGTCGACCACCCGGCCGCCATGGATGAGCACGTCGAACACGCCGGTCAACGTAGACGGAACCGGGATCGCTTGTCACATGTGCAGAACAACATTGTGCATTGCACAAAACTCCACTGTGAGCCCTCAAAGCACCGTCTCATCCGTCGTATGCGGCGGATTTCGGAACATGACCGGATCCGGACCAGACTCCCCGCCGGTTCCGGCATCCCGTATGTTGTCTGCCGACTCGTACTACGGAAGGCAGGGCACATGTCGCAGGAGCGGCTGACCGAGCTGCGGGAGACGTTCACCGCCATCGACGGCGACGGTGACGGCTTCATCACGGAGAAGGAGCTCGTCCGGCACTTCCCGGACCTCCCCGCGGAGGCGATCGGCTCGCTGCGCCGGGACGCCGACGCCGACGGCGACGGACGGTTCTCCTTCGAGGAGTTCGTCAGGATGATGGCGCAGGACTGACCCCCGGGTCCGGGTCCGCGACCGTCGGCGGGCCCGGACCCCGGCGGCCGCGGTCAGGCGCCCAGATCCCGGACGATGTTGTCGAGCCGGTCGGCCAGTGTGTCGAGCTGCTGCTCGGTGATCGTGCCGCCGCCGGGAAGGAGCCTGGTCAGATCCTTGCGGCTCATGACGACCAGCCCCCGGTGGGCGTCGTCGATCTCCTGCTCCGGCAGGACCACGCAGTCGCCACGGACGAACACCAGAGTGGCGCCGGGGTCCGAGGACTCCAGCAGCTTCCGGACGCAATCTCGGTTGACGAGAGGCATGGACCGCCCCCTTATCTGTCGTGTCCCTGTCCGTGTCGTATGTACGGACACGGTCTGGTCCCTCGCTTCCTGCCCGGATATCGACGGCGGAACCGTGAGACCGGATGGATGCGGTGGGCACCGGGCGGACAGGGTGCCGTCACGCGCCGCGATGTGCCGCCATGTGCCGCCATGGCCCGATCATGAGGCGCCGTGCTCCTTCCGGCGACCTGCGGGTAAGGGGAGACCGGTGGCCCACCGTCGCCGGTTCCACTCGCGTACCAGGAAGGTCCGATGACCGACACCATGCTCGCCGGGCGGCTCGACGTCCGGAACAAGACCTTCGCCGTCGAGGAAGTCCCCGTCCCCGAGCCCGGTCCGGGCCAGGTGAGGATCAAGGTGAGGGCGGCAGGCGTGTGCCTGTCGGACGTCCACCTGATCGACGGCACCCTGAACCCGCTCTTCCTCGCCTCCGACAAGGTCACCCTCGGCCACGAGGTCTCCGGGGTCATCGACGCCCTCGGCCCGGACGTCCCCGCGTCCTGGACGGCCGGGCAGCGGGTGCTGCTCCAGGCCGGGGAACGCTGCGGGCGCTGTGCGAACTGCGTCCGGTTCGTCGAGCCGTGCCTGCAGGTCCTCACCCGCGGCGTCGACTACGACGGGGGCTGGGCCGAGTACGCCCTGGCCGCCCCGCACACCCTCGTCGCCATCCCCGACGGCCTGCCGTTCGAGCAGGCGGCCATCATCCCCGACGCCGTCTCCACCCCCTGGGCCGCGATCGTCTCCACCGGCAGGGCGGCGCCCGCGCGCCCGGCCGGGGTCTGGGGCGTCGGAGGGCTGGGCGCGCACGCCGTCCAGCTGCTCCACCTGGTCGGGGCCGCCCCGATCATCGCGGTCGATCCGATCGGGGCCGCCCGCGAGCGCGCCCTCGCCCTGGGCGCCGACCTCGCCCTGGACTCCGCCGCGCCCGACCTGCGGGACCGGCTCCTGGAGGCCACCGGCGGGCGGGGACTGGAGCTGGCCCTCGACATGGCCGGGGCGCCCGCCGTACGGGAGCAGGCCGTCTCGTGTCTGGCCCCGGGCGGGCGGCTCGTGCTGGTCGGCCTGACCCCCGCCCCGCTGACGATCACCCAGAGCATCCCGTTCTCCTACTTCGGCCAGCAGATCCTCGGCCACTACGGGTCCGCGCCCGAGCACGTCACCCAGCTCGTCGACCTGACCCGTCACCACCGTCTCGACCTGGGCCGGTCCATCAGCGGCACCCTGCCCCTGGCCGAGGCCGCCGCGGCGGTGGAACGCCTGGACCGCAAGGAGGGCAACCCCGTCCGCCTGATCCTCACGCCCTGATCCGCCCTGATCCGCCCCGCCTCGGTCCGTCAGTTCGACGGGTAGCGGGCGGCGAGGTCGCCGGCCGGGGCGGAATCGGCGGTGAAGGCGGCGGTGAAGGCGGCGGTGAAGTCGTCGGCGACCCGGAGGACGGTGTCGCGTCCCTCGACCGCGCGCGCCCAGTCGCCGGGCAGGGCGTGCTCGCCGTACGCCGCGCCGAGGATGTTCCCGCAGATCGCGCCGGTGGAGTCGGCGTCGCCGGAGTGGTTGACCGCCAGCAGCAGGGCCCGGCGGGGATCGGGCTCGGCCAGGGCGCAGTAGACGGCGATGGCCAGGGCCTCCTCGGCGACCCAGCCGCCGCCCAGGCTCTCCACCTTCTCCGGGGCGGGATCGCCCTTGGCGGCGAGCCGCCGGGCGGTACGCAGGGCCAGACCGGTCTCCCGCTGCTCGGCGTCCTGGCCGTCGAAGGCGGACAACCAGCCCTCGGTCATCGCGACGGCCCTGGGCAGGGGGTCGCCGCAGACGAGCCGACCGATGAGACGCGCCAGGGCACCGGAAGAGATCGCGGCGGTGGGATGGCCGTGGGTGATACGGGCGGTGGCGACGGCCAGCGCGACGGGGTCGCCGACCGGTCCGGGCTCCGGGGCCGTCCCGTCGCCGCTCCGCGCGGCCGGGTCCGGGCCATGCGTGTCCGGGAGGAGACCGAACGGGGCCGCGCGCATCACCGTGCCGCACCCCTTGGACCCGGGGTTGACGGGCCCGCGGTCCAGGGGAGACGCGGGCGGGGGAGGGACGATGCCGGAGTCCAGGCCGGACAGGCAGGCGTTGCCTGGCGCGCGGCGGGCGTACAGCCATTGCTGGGCACGCAGCCAGCCGGTGCGGAAACCGCCGTCCTCGGGGAGCGGCGCCCGGTGCATCTGGGTGTCGAGCCAGCGCAGGTAGGCGTCCCGCACGGCGGTCAGGGCGTCACCGCCGTGCAGCCGGGCACGGGTCAGGCCCTCGGCGGTGAACAGCGTCATCTGGGTGTCGTCGGTGATCTCGGTCTCGATCATCTCCGTGAGCCCTGACGGGCCGAAACGTGAGCGGATCTCACTCAGCGACATGAACTCCACGGGGTTGCCGAGCGCGTCACCGACGGCCCCGCCGATCAGGCAGCCCCGGACGCGGGAGCCGTACGGCACGGCGGGGGAGAGGGATCCGGCCATGAGGGGTCCTTTCCGGACGGTCGATCAGGTGGGTCGGTTCTACCAGGCGATCGCGTCCCCCGCCCGTTCCGTCCGCGCGGCCGCCGGGGCTCTGACGGCCGGGCAGACCGTACGGGGAGGTCACCGGGGGTGGTAGGAGCAGCGCAGGCCGGTGTGGACGGTGGCGCGCAACTCCTCGCCGATCACCGGATCGGACGCGGCGATGCGGGTCAGCGCGCGCCGGACGGCCTTGCCCACCGCGATCCTGGCCCGTTCCTGGCCGTCGGTGAACCGGCGCGTCCGCCCGCCCAGGCCGGTGGCGGCGGCCAGTTCGGTGATCAGCCAGTCGCGCTCGGCGCGCAGGGCCTCGGCACGGCGGATGTCGTTGAGCGACTCGAACTCCTCGATCTCCGCCTCCAGCTGGGCCAGCCGCTCCCGGTAGGCGTGCCTGGCCTGCTCGTCCAGGAGCGGCTGGGCCGAGACGGACTCGTCGCGGGAGGACTCCTCGGCGGGGAGGGCCGGGCCCGCGGCCAGGTCGGCGGCGCGGATCTCCCGGCCCGGGTTGGCGATCAGGACCGCCAGGTGCCGCATGCCCACGCTGTCGTCGACCAGGACGCTCCGGCCGGCCAGCTCCAGCCGCCACTGGCGGCCATGGCGGCGGCACACCACGGTGGCCGGTCCGGTGGCCGGTCCGACGGCCGGTCCAGCGCTCGATCCGGCGCCCGGCCCTACCGTATGGGGCGCCGTCCACGCGGGCAGCACCATGCCCAGCCGGTCGGCCTCCCGCTCGGCCAGGGCCAGTTCCCCGCGCGCCGCCTCGTCCCGTGCCCCGCGCCGCGACATCAGCGCGTGGCCCAGCCGCCAGCGGGACAGGGCCACGGCCGGCCAGTGGCCCAGCGCCAGGTTGGCCTCGACGGCCTGCCCGAAGTGCTCCACGGCGCGGTCGATCCGGCCGGCGGTGAGCGCGGCCGTGCCCAGGGCCAGGTGGGTGGAGCCGAAACAGGCCACACCCAGGCTGGCGATCATCGGGAGATCGGCGAACGGCGTGAGCAGGTCGTAGGCCTGGGCGGCGGTGTCGGCGTCGTCGAGCAGCCGGGCCGCCTCCACCACGCCGTGCATCGCCGCCAGCCAGCTCTTGCCGCGGGGCAGGTCCGCCAGCCCGGTTCCGCGCAGCCGGGCCAGCATCCCCCGGGCCAGATGCCGGTCTCCGGCGGCGGCGGCGGCCACCGCCAGGACCGCGAAATACGCGTAGTCGGCCGAGCCCAGCGCGGGCGTGCGCACCAGTTTCTCCAGGGCCGGGACGAGCTCGCCGATACGGCCCTGGTACCAGCGGATCACGGCGATCTGGGCGCCGTACCAGCCGACGGCGTCGTCGTCGCCGGCGGTGTGACCCCGTTCGGCGCAGGAGGCCGCCAGCGTCTCGGCGTGGGCGAGGCGCCCCGCGCGGATGGCGAGCATGACCTCGATCGCGTCCACCACGAACCCGACCGCCAGATGGTCCTCCACCGCCAGCAGTTCGCGCAGCTCGCGCAGGGACCGTTCGGCGTGCGCGTCACCGGCCAGGAACAGATCGACGCCGCGCCACAGCAGCCCCATGAGCAGGTCACTCCGGCGGCCGGTCCAGGCCGCCTGGCCGATCAGATCCTGCGCCAGCTCCAGCCGGAGCTCGCGGTGGCGGGGATCCATCAGGCAGTGGTGGGCCAGGCTCAGCGCCTCCGCCGTCGCCACCGCGTCACCGCTGCTCCTGGCCTCGGCCAGCGCCCGCAGGACGGTGCCGTGCGTGCCGCGGCGGTAGTCCTCCTCGGCGCACAGCCTGACGCGCAGCCGTACCGCCAGAGGCGTGTCCGGGGCGACGGCCGCCAGGGCGCGGCGCTGGCGCGCCCGCACCGTGGCGGCCTCCGCGGCGGTGCGGTGCTCGTGCACCCACACCCCGCCCAGTCCCAGGGCGGCCCGTGCCATCGCCGGGCCGTCGCCCAGTTGCTCGGCCGCGCTGTAGGCCAGGTCGAACCACCATCGGGCGGTGTGCAGGTCGCCCTCGGCGTACAGGGCGCGTTCGGCCGCCGTGAGAGACGACTCGACGTCCCCGTGGGCGTCCGGGCGTTCTTCCAGGTGGTACGCGGTGGTCACAGACATCCCCCCAGCTGCGCCGGGCCCCTGGTTCCCCTGCCCGGCTGCAGCCTCCAACGATGCGCCGCCCCGGTATGCGCCGGCTTGACAACCGCTTAACGGCCTCAATAACTGAAGGTGGTGGCCCCCTCGTCGCCGATCCACTGCCACATCGGCACGGTGCCGCCCAGTTCCGCTCCCTCGATCAGCCCGCTCTTGTCGAGCTTGCGGGAGTCGAAGCAGAGGGGGCAGACCAGGTAGGTCCCGCCCGCCTTGACGTACCGCGCCAGCAGGTCCGCCAGCGGCGGGCAGCCGTCGCACGCGACTCCGGTCGCGACGCCCTCCAGGGCCAGCCGGGTGGCCTCCTTGGTGAGGAACATCAGCGTCGGCCGGCCCTGCTCGGCCGCGCCGAGCGCGACCAGGAACGCCACCGTGACCCGCTCGGGGTCCTCCATGCCGGTGGTCAGACTGATGACAGCCTTGCCTGCCATGGGTTTCTCCTTCACTCGTTTCGCCGGATTCCGTGGAACGTGCCAAGCACGTCGCCCGCGTCACAGGTGCACGCCGGTCCGTTGCGGATCATGTGTTTCCGGCGTGCGGGAAGCCCTGTGACGAACGCCGTCATTCCATCGCGCGCCGTATGTCCCTCACATCCGTGCTCAGTACGGAAATCTCCTACGGAGAACACGCTCAGTACCGGACATGTACATCCGTCCGGATGGCGACATACTCGGGTTCATGGGCTCGGACGTTTTCCCCGATCTGCGGTAGTCCGGCGTGACACCGCGTGAGGTGGAGGTCCTGTGGCTGGTGGGCGACCGCCTGCAGAACCAGGAGATCGCCGCCAGGCTGCGGCTGTCGGAACGGACCGTGGAGAGCCACGTGTCGTCGCTGCTGCGCAAGCTCGGCGGGAGCAACCGGCTGGCCCTGGTCGACGCGGCGGCCCGCTTCCGCGCCGGTCGCGAGCCCCGCGGCGTCCTGCCCAGGCCGCTGTCGTCGTTCGTGGGCCGGACCCGCGAGATCGGCGACCTGCGCCGGCTGCTCGGGACGCACCGGCTGGTGACGCTGACCGGCCCCGCCGGCACCGGCAAGACCCGCCTGGCGCTGCACCTGGCCCACACGGTGACCACGCTGCCCCCGGCCGTCCTGGTCGATCTCGCACCCGTGGCCCCCGGCGACCCGGTGGAACGGGCGTTCGCCGACGCCCTGAGGGTCGCGGGAGAAGAACCCCGGCTGCGCGCCCTGATCCGCGAGACCCTCGCCGAGGGCCGGCACTGGCTCGTGGTGGACAACTGCGAGCACGTGACCGGCCCCGCGGCGGCGCTCCTGGCCGATCTGCTGGCCGTCACCGATCACCTGCACGTGCTGGCCACCAGCCACGAGGCGCTGCACCTGGCGGGGGAGGTCGTCTACGAGATCCCGCCGCTGCCGCTGCCCGCCGAACTCGGCGGCCCGGCCGCCGTGCTGGACTCCGGCGCCGGCCGGCTCTTCGCCGACCGGGCGGCCACGGCCTCACCGGGCTTCGAGATCACCGCCGGCAACGCCCGGCAGGTCGCGATGATCTGCGACCGGCTGGACGGGCTGCCGCTGGCCATCGAACTCGCCGCCGCCCGGACCCGGTTCTTCACGCCCGCCGAGCTGCTGACCCGGCTGGACGACCGCTTCACCCTGCTGACCGACGGGGCGCGCGGCTCCCCGAACCGGCACCGTACCCTGGAGGAGGCCCTCACCTGGAGCTACGAGCTGCTGGGCGAGGACGAACGGCTGCTGCTGGAGCGTTGCTCGGTGTTCCCGGGCGCGTTCGACTACGACACCGCGGCCCAGGTCCTCGCCTACCCGCCGCTGGACTCGGCCGACCTGATCCGGATCTTCTCCCGGCTGCTGGACCGGTCGCTGGTCTCCTCCCGGCGCCGGGACGAGACCACCGAATACCGCCTGCTGGACAGCGTCCGGCAGTTCGCGTACCGGCGGCTGCTCGCGCGCGGCGCCGCGGAGACGGCGCGTGAGCAGCACGCCCGCCACCATCTGCGCCGTGCCGTGGCCGGAGCGCCGGACCTGCGCGGCCGGAACCAGGCCGCCGCGCTGCGCTGGATCGACCACCGCTCGGCGGACCTGAGAGCCGCGCTGCGCTGGGCCCTCGACCGGGACGACACCACGGCGGCCTGGGAGTTCATCGCCGGCATCGGTACGGCGTGGGAGGACGTCGGGTGCAACGGCGAGATATTCGACTGGCTCGACAGGCTGCTCCAACGGCCCCTGCCGGACGGTGACCTGGGTTTCCGGGCCGCGATCGCCTGTGCCGTCGTGCTGTGCTACCAGGACGCGGAACGCGCGCGGGAGTGCGCCGAGCGGGCGTACCGGATGGCGGCCGGCGGCACCGACCACGACCGGGCGCTCGCGCTGCTCGCCCTCGGCTGGACGATGCGGTACGGCGAGCGGCGCGCGGACTCGCCCGGGCACCTGACCCGGGCGGCGGAGACCTTCGCTCGGCTGGGCGACGACTGGCACCGCGCCATGGCGCTGTCCGGCTACGTGTTCGCCGGGGACGTCGACGCCACCATGGCCCGGCTGGCCCACGCCGCGGAGCTGTTCGGCCGCCTCGGCGACCACGTCAAGCGCGCCAACTGCCTCAACCAGATGGCCATCCGGGCGATCGAGAGCCGGACCCGCCTGGACGACGTGCCCGGCTGGCTGGCCGAATCCGCGCACCTGGCCCGGACCGGCGGCAACGACCACGAACGGCTGCACGCGGAGCTCCACCAGGCCACCTTCGACCAGCACCGGGGGGAGCACGTCATCACGCGGGCCCGCCTCATCGGCCTGCTCGCCGAGTTCCGGCGGATCGGCGACCTGCGCTGCGCGGTCCGCTGCCTGCTCGGCCTGGGCCGCGCCGCGTCCGCCCACGGCGACCACGAAGGCGCGTGGCGGCACTTCACCGAGGGCACCCGGATCGCCGTCGGCCTCGGTGACGTGCGCATCACCGCGCTCGGCCTGCGCCTGCTCGCCGGGGCCGATCACGCGACCGGCCGTTTCGAGCGCGCCGCCGCCCTGCTCGGCGCCGCCGAGCGGCTCGACCCCGCGTCCCGGGACGTCCTGGTCCCCGATCTCGGGCTGCCCGCCGCGCTGCGCGACAGGCTCGGGCCGGAGGGCTTCGACTCCGCCTTCGCCGCCGGGTACCGCGCGTCCCCGGCCGGGCAGGCGGAGAGCGCCGGGTTCCCGCCCGGGATGGGCCTCCTCCAGAACGACTGACCTGGTTCCCGGCGAGGTCCGGGGCGGCTTCCCATTTGTCCAATGTCCAAAGCCGCAGCTCTGGACAGAGATCTCTTGGCTGGACGGGGGACGGCGGGCAAGCTGGCGGAGATCCCGGCGCCCGCGGCTCCCCGCCGCGACCGCGCCCTCCCCCATGCCAGTCATCGGCTGGCGGAGCCATGTCAGAAAACGAAGGAAGCCACATGAACTACAAGAAACTGGTGCCCGCCGCGGCCGCTCTCGCCGTGCTGTGCGTCCCGTCCGCCGCCCTCGCCGGAACCGCGCAGACCTCTGCCGACGTCCACCGCAAGTCCGCCGCGTGCGCGTCGCCCCGCGGAGAGAAGATCAACGTCTCCTGGGGCGACGGCAACGTGACCACCACCGTGTACTACAACAACCACTGCAACCAGAAGCGGGCCGTCAAGCTGCAGTTCGTCCGGGAGAACGGCACGATCTTCTACAAGTGCTTCACCGTCGGCGCCAAGAGCAAGGGCAGCAAGAAGATCGATCACAGCATGCCCAACAAGGTGACGCTGCCCGCCAGCTGCTAGCGCCTGCGCCGGCGTGAATCCGCCGGCCGGCCGGACGGGCCGCTGCGCCGTCCCGGTACGGCGGGCGCATGCAGCCGACCGCATTCGGACGATCACTTCGGATGATCACTTCGGACGACCACCTTCACCGGATAAGGAGACCTTCATGTCTGTGCGTTCTCGCGGGACGAACCTGCGCACCCGCGTCGCCGTCGTCGTGGCCGCCTCCCTCACCGCCGCCGGTCTCGGCGTCGGCGTCGCGGCCCCCGCGTCGGCGGACGTCCACCGCGGCGTCGCCGGCTGCTTCGCCTGGTCGTGGGGGGACGGCAACACCTCCGTGACGGTGTACTGGCACAACCGGTGCGACAACAAGCGCAAGCTGAAGATCAAGTACAGTCTGGGCTGGACCACCAAGTCGTACACGGCGGTCGTCGGGGCCGACGGGAAGGGTCACAAGAAGTTCCAGACCGCCTCGATCGTGTCCATCACCGACGGGGGCCGCGCCTGATCCCGCGCGATCGGTCCTGAGGGGTACGGCGCGGCGTGCGCCGTACCCCTCCGCCGTATTGATCAACATCCCGATGACTTCCGGTAATCTATCCGGTTCGGAAGCGTGTTGCCGCAGATGGTCGCGCCGGATCCGCAGGTGCGGACGGATGGCGGTGCCGACCGGAACGGGTGGGGGATGCCGGAGTCACCGGATGTGCACAGGTCACCAGATTCGCTCCCGGAGAAGCCGGGGCCACGCCGGGGACGGCGGCCCGCCCGGCCCGATCCGGAGTCCGGCCCGGTGGCGCTGCTCGCGCACCGGCTCTGGGAGCTCAAGGAGCGCGCGGGCGACCCGTCTTTCGCGGAGATGTCCTCCCGGCTGGGAGCGGCGGCCTCGAAGTCGTCGCTGGCGGCGGCCGCCCGGGGGCAGACGCTCCCGAGCTGGGAGACGACGTGGGAGTTCGTCCGGGTCCTCGCGGTCGGCCGGCTGGGGCGGGACGAGCGGGAGACCGAGCGGGAGTGGCGGGCGTACTGGGAGCAGGCCAGGAGCGAGAGCCAGCCGATCTCCTCCACGGCGGAGAGCGTCCCGGCCGGGAACGAGCCGGTGGGGAACGGGCCCGCCCCGGCCGCGCGGCCGTTCCGCGTCGGCAGGCCGGTCATCCTGAGCATGGTGTCCGCCGTCCTCGCGGGCGGCGCCGGCGCGCTGGTCACCCTGTTCTCGCCGTTCGACGGCGAGAGCGCGGGGGAGCGGGCCGCGCCGCACGAATCGTCGACATGGGCGGAGCCGCGTGACGACTCGGTCTTCGAGGGGGACGTCACCTACCCGGACGGCAGCACGGTGCGCAGGAAGACGCACTTCACCAAGGTGTGGCGGATCCGCAACGCCGGGACCGTCCCCTGGGAGGGACGGTATCTCACCCGGATCAACGACACGCCGTGCCGCGCCCCCGAGCGGGTCGCGATCGAGTCGACCGCCCCCGGTCAGGCGGTCGACATAGCGGTGCGCGTCCGCGCCGCCGCCGCTCCGGCCAGATGCAAGATCTTCTGGAAGATGACCAGTGAGGACGGGACCCCGCTGTTCGCCGGGAAGAAACCGATCTTCCTGGACGTCAGCGTGGAATGACGCGGGACCTCGTGAGTTCGCCCGGGAGCAGACCGGCGCGTTTCGGAGACACCGGACGGTGAACCTGGACCCCCTCCCCGGCGAAACCTCATCCGAACCTGATGTCGGGGATCCCGTCGTCGCGGTGAGGGCCAATCGCGCCGGATTGGCGCTTGAGGCGGGCCCTGCGGGGGGGTGAAGGTGACCCCATGGAGATGATCGTTCACAACCCTGCCGAGGGTGTCTACGCCGCCACCGATGACTACGTGCACGCGATCGAGGTACGGAGTCCGTCCCGGTTCCTGTTCGTCGCGGGGACCATGGGACTGGATTGCGGCGCTGTCCCGGCGGCGACGCTCGAAGGGCAGCTGGAGCTCATCTGGGGGAATCTCCGGGCGATCCTCGCGGAGGCGGGGATGAGCACGGACAACATCGTGCGGCTCACGAGTTACCTGCGTGATCCCTCCTACGCCGGAGCGAACGCCGCGGCCCGGGTGGCGGCCCTGGGCGGGCGGCGGGTGCCCACGACGGCCATCGTGGCGCAGACGCTCGCGGACGATTGGCTGGTGGAGATCGAGGTGGTGGCGGCGGCCTGAGCGCCGGGGCCGGCCGGTCGCTCAGGCCCGGCCGGCGCGGCCGAATCGTGCGGGCCGCCGCTCTTCGCCCGGCGCCTCGGGCCGCCGCTCTGCGCCGTGGGCCTCGGGTCTCAGGCGGGAGGGAAGCGGCGGACGTACCGCTTCTGCCAGGGCGTCTCCACCGCCCGGGGGTCGTAGTGCTCCCGGACGTAGCGCACGGCCTGCGCGGCCGGGACGCCGTCGAGGACCGCCAGGCAGGCCAGCGCCGTGCCGGTACGGCCCTTCCCGCCCGCGCAGGCGACCTCGACCCGTTCGGCCTCGGCCCGCCGCCACGCCTCGCGCAGCGCGTCGGCCGCGTCGGCCCGGTCCGCCGGGAGGCGGAAGTCCGGCCACCGGACCCAGCGGGCCGTCCAGGTGACGGCCTCCGGCGGGCGGCCGAGCAGGTAGAGGGCGAACTCCGGTTCGGGGCCGTCCGGCAGGGGGCGCGCCAGGCCGCGTCCGCGGACGAGGCGGCCCGACGGCAGGCGCACTACGCCCGGCGCCTGCGGATCCCAGGTGCTGCTCATGGTGGGCAATCTATGTTTCCGCCGGACGGCCCGCGATGATGTTCGCTCTCGGGCGAGGGATCGGGCTCGGCGGCGGGTTCCGCGGTGGGTTCCGCGGTGGGTGCCACGGCGGTGTGGCGGCGCAGGTCGTCGCCGGTGAACGGGGCTCCTGGAAGGGGGGGCGCCGGAGCCGCCGGGCCGGCGCGCAGGCCATCCAGCATGATCTCCATCACGCGGGCCATCGCCTGCTCGTCGGGAGCGCCCGGTGGCGTGTAGACGTTCAGCGTCATCAGCAGGGCGATGTCGCCGGGGCCGATGTCGGCGCGCAGCGCGCCGTCCGCCTGTGCCCGCTCGGTCATCCGCAGGACGAGAGCGATCACCCTCTGCCGTAGCTCGTGCAGGTCGCGGCCGGTCCGGAGGCGCTGGAACAGGTGCGGTTCGAGTTTCGCCGGCAGGGCGCCCAGCCGCAGCTCGCCGCTGGTGCGCAGGAAGCGGCGGAGCGCGTGCCAGGCGTCGGGCTCCTCGCGCCAGGCGGTCTCCGCCAGATCCAGCAGGCGGCGGAGGCTCTCCTCGCCGACGGCGTGCAGCAGGGCGTCCCGGTCGGGGAAGCGGCGGTACAGGGTACCGATCCCGACGCCCGCCCGGCGCGCCACCTCCTCCATCGGCACGTCGGCGCCCTGCTCCAGGAGGAGCCGCCGGGCGGCCGCGACGATCAGATCCCGGTTGCGCCGCGCGTCGGCGCGCAGTCCCGCCGTCTCCTGGGACTTCTCCTTACCCACTGGCACCTCGATCGGACAACTGGACGATTTCCCTCCGCTTAGGATAGCGTACATAAGCGGAGGAAAATCATCCGGTTAGCGAGGGGTGTCGTATGAGCGAGCGGACAGTGCTGATCTCCGGAGCCGGCGTCGGCGGGCCCGTGCTGGCCTACTGGCTGGCCGAGTACGGCTTCCACGTCACCGTCGTCGAACGTGCCGCGAGACAGCGTTCCAGCGGGAACCCGGTGGACGTCAGAGGGCCCGCGGTGGAGGTCGCCCGGCGGATGGGCGTCCTGCCCCGGCTGCGCGAGACCGCCACCGGCACGACGGGACTCGCCTTCGTCGACGCGGCGGGCAGGCGCCTCGGCCGGATGGACATGCGCGCCGCGCAGCGGGCCGGCGAGGTCGAACTGCCGCGCGGCGACCTCGCCTCGATCCTGTACGAGGCGGGCCGCGACCGTGCCGAGTACCTCTTCGGCGACTCCGTCGCGACACTCGACCAGGACGGGCAGGGGGTCGAGGTCACCTTCGAGCGCGCCGGGCCGCGCCGTTTCGGTCTGGTGATCGGGGCCGACGGCCTGCACTCGACGACGCGGCGGCTGGCGTTCGGGCAGGAGAACGGGCTCGTCCGGCACATGGGCCTCTACGTCGCGACGGCCCCGATCGGCGGCGGGCACGGGGCCGGACGCGACGTCCTCATGCACAACACACCCGGCAGGGCGGTCGCCGTCAGCCCCTCGCCCGGCGGTGACATCGCCTTCTTCCTCTACCGCAGCGCGGCCGAGCCCGGCTTCGACCACCGCGACACCGACCAGCACAAACGGCTGCTGACCAGGGCATTCGCCGGCGTGTCCTGGCGGGCGCCCGAGCTGCTGGAACGCGTGCGCGCCGCCGAGGAGCTCTACTTCGACTCGGTCAGCCAGGTGCGCCTGCCCCGCTGGTGGAACGGCCGGGTCGCGCTCCTCGGCGACGCCGCATCCTGCGTGTCGCTGTTCGGGGACGGCTCCACCCTGGCCATGGCGGGGGCGTTCACCCTCGCCGGGGAACTGGCCGCCGCCCCGGACGACCCGCGGACGGCCTTCCGCCGGTACGAGGCCGCGCACCGGCGCCTGGTGGACCCCAAGCAGCGGAACATCGGGCGGGCCGCGGCACTCATGGTCCCCGCGACACGAGGCGGCATCCTGACGCGGAACCTGGCCACCCGCCTGTGGCCCGCGGTGGCCGCCGCCGTACGGCTGAGAAACGCCCTCGGCGGGTCACCGGCCCCCTCCCACCCGGGGACGTGACGTTCCCGAGGCGTGGTCTCGCGGGATGGAACGCACGGTCCCGCCCGTCATACCTGCCGTCGGCTGTCAGGTACGACCGACATGATGGATCGCATGGAGACCTTGACGGCACGGCGGCTCAACCGCGCGACGCTGGCCCGGCAGATGTTGCTCGCCCGGGAGAAGACCGACGTCGTGACCGCGGTGGAACGGCTCGCCGGCATGCAGGCGCAGGAGGCCAGGCACCCTTTCACCGGGCTGTGGACCCGGGTCGAGGGCTTTCGCCGGGAGGACCTGCACCGGGCGGCGCACGACCGGTCCGTCGTCCGGGCCATGATGATGCGGGCCACGCTGCACCTGGTGAGCGCGGCCGACTACACGAGGTTCCGCCCCGCGCTGGACCCCGTGCTCGCCTCCGCCCTGAGCGGGCGCGGCTCGCTGACCGCCGGGCTGGACCTGGAGGCGCTCCTCCCGGTCGCCCGCGAGATCCTCGCGCAGGGACCGCGTGACTTCACCGCGCTGCGCGCCCTGCTCCAGGAGAGGTTCCCCGAGGCCGACGACCGGGCGCTGGGTTATGCCGTACGGACCCGGCTGCCGCTGGTCATGGTCCCGACCGAGGACCGCTGGTCCTTCCCCCAGGCGGCGGACTTCACCCTGGCGGAGAGCTGGCTGGGGAAGGAGAACGGGGAGCCGACGGGTGATCCGGTGAAGGAACTGCAGGAAGTGGAGGAACTGGTGCTGCGCTACCTGGCGGCCTACGGCCCGGCCACCGCCGCCGACGCGCAGACCTGGTCGGGTCTGAAGGGGCTGCGCGCCGTACTGGACGGCCTGCGCCCGAAGCTGGCCGTCTTCCGCGACGAGAAGGGCCGGGAGCTGTTCGACCTGCCCGACGCCCCACGCCCGGACGAGGACGTCCCCGCCCCCGCGCGCTTCCTGCCCGACTTCGACAACCTCGTCCTCGCGCACGCCGACCGTACCCGCCTGATGGACGAGGAGTACCGCGGGCAGGTCACCACCAAGAACCTGCGGGTGCGCGCCACGTTCCTCTGGGACGGCCGGGTGCGCGGCACCTGGCGGACGGAGCTCAAGCGCGGGGCCGCCGTCCTGCGGATGACCGCCTTCGAGCCGCTCCCGAAGCAGGCGGTCTCCGCCCTGACGTCGGAGGGCGAGGAACTCCTGCGCTTCCTGGAACCGGAGGCCGCCGCCCTCGGCGTGCGCGTCGAAGACTCCTGACCCGTGCCCCGCGCCGGAACCGGCACAGGCCTTGCGCGAGGACGCGCAAGGAGTCCTCGCCCCGTCGGCGCGACGGTGGCCGGCACACGGGAAGGCCGCGCGGGGCCCGGCCCCGCGCGGCACACCGTGCGATCTTCCGTTAGCCGTTCCCGGCGGCGGCCTTGCTGACGGCGTTGGGGCCGTCGTACTCCCGGTCGGGAATGCTCTCCAGCGCCCTGATGATGTCCTCGTCGGCGCCCTGCTCGCGGGCCGTGTCCACCAGCTCGTCGCGGCTGGCCGGGTAGTCGACGCCGGACAGGTGCTTCTGGAGCTCTATCGGATTCAGTGTCTTGGCCATGGTTGTTTTCCTCCCGGCGGCCCGCATACCCGCCTCGTCGCGACCTATCCACCGGGCGCGTGTGAAGGAATCCCGGCAGGGTAGGCCGCCGGTCGGCGCCGTACACGCGCCGGGAAGCCCGCGGGAGATCTGTGGGGAAGCCCGCCGGGAAGGAGCAGCCGACATGCCGGACCGGATCGCCGACCCGTGGGGGAGCCGCACGCCGTACGGCCCGCCCGCCGCCGTGGAACGGTTCGCCGCGGCCCTGCCCGGCCGCCTCAGGGACATCCTGCCCGGCGATCTCGGCCGCCGCAGCCCCTGGCCGGTTCGGGTGGACACCTTCCTGGCCGAGGGGGTCACCGAGGACGACGTCGACGCCTGGGTGCCGTCGGCGTCGATCCTGCACTCCAACGGCGACGCGATGGACATCGCCGTCTCCGGCGGCCGCATCGTGGGCGTGCGCGGCCGGGCCGCCGACCGGGTCAACCACGGGCGGCTCGGTCCCAAGGACCTGTACGGCTGGCAGGCGAACAACAGCCCCGACCGGCTGACCCGCCCCCTGATCCGGGGCCGCGGCGGGGAACTGGCCGAGACCGACTGGGACACCGCGATGGACCTGATCGTGACGCGCTCCAAGGCGCTGCTCGACGGGCCGGGCGGGTGGGGGAACTTCGCCTTCTACACCAGCGGCCAGCTGCTCCTGGAGGAGTACTACACGCTCGGCGTGATCGGCAAGGCGGGCATCGGCACGCCCCACATGGACGGCAACACCCGCCTGTGCACGGCGACGGCCGCCGCCGCGCTCAAACTGAGCTTCGGCACCGACGGGCAGCCCGGCTCCTACACCGACGTCGACCACTGCGACGCGATCGCGCTGTGGGGGCACAACGCGGCCGAGACGCAGACCGTGCTGTGGGCGCGCATGCTCGACCGCCGCCGCGGGCCGAGGCCGCCGGCGATGATCGTCGTCGATCCGCGGGAGACGCCGGTGGCGCGGGAGGCCGACGTGCACCTGGCCGTACGGCCCGGCACGAACATGGCGCTGATGAACGCCCTGCTCCACGTGCTGATCGGCGAGGGCCGGTACGACGAGAGGTACGTCCGCTCCCGCACGACCGGCTTCGAGGAGCTCCGGCGGACCGTGGCGGACTGCACGCCCCGGTGGGCGGCGGAGATCTGCGACGTGCCCGCGAGCCGGATCGAGCAGGCCGTGGAGATCCTCGGATCCTGCGATCGGCTGCTCTCGACCGTGCTGCAGGGCTTCTACCAGTCGCACCAGGCGACCGCCGCGGCCTGCCAGGTCAACAACATCCACCTGCTGCGCGGCATGATCGGCCGCCCGGGCGCGGGCGTGCTGCAGATGAACGGCCAGCCCACCGCGCAGAACACCCGCGAGGCCGGGGCCGACGGCGACCTGCCGGGCCTGCGCAACTGGGACAACCCCGAACACATCCGCCAGCTGGCCGAGCTGTGGAACGTCGAGCCCTCGGTCATCCCGCACTGGGCGCCGCCGACCCACGCCATGCAGATCTTCCGCTACGCCGAGCAGGGCTCGGTCAAGCTGCTGTGGATCTCGGCGACCAACCCGGCGGTCTCCCTGCCGGACCTGGCCCGGATCCGCCGCACCCTGGCCAAGGAGGACCTGTTCGTGGTCGTCCAGGACATCTTCCCGACCGAGACCGCCCAGCTGGCCGACGTGGTCCTGCCCGCCGCCACCTGGGGGGAGAAGCGGGGGACCTTCACCAACGCCGACCGTACGGTCCACCTCTCCGAGAAGGCGGTCGACCCGCCCGGACAGGCCCGCTCCGACCTGGACATCTTCCTCGACTACGCGCGCCGGATGGACTTCCGCGACAAGGACGGCGCGCCGCTGATCAAATGGCACGACCCGGAGTCGGCGTTCGAGGCGTGGAAGGCCTGCTCGGCGGGGCGCCCGTGCGACTACACCGGCATCACCTACGGCATGCTGCGCCGCGGCGGCGTCCAGTGGCCCTGCACCCCGGGATCGCCGCGCGGGACCGAGCGCCTGTACGCCGGGGGGCGGTTCAACACCGACCCGGACTACTGCGAGACCTACGGCCACGACCTGCTCACCGGTGCCGGGCGCACCGAGGAGCAGTACCGCGCCGGGGAGCCCCGGGGACGGGCCTTCCTGCACGCGGCGCCGTACCAGCCGCCGCCCGAGACCGCGGGCGGGGACCACCCGATGCTGCTGACCACCGGCCGCACCGTCTACCACTTCCACACCCGCACCAAGACCGGCCGGGCCGCCCAGCTGAACGCCGCCGCGCCGGACCCCTGGGTGGAGCTCAGCCCGGGTGACGCCTCCGCGCTGGGTGTGGCCGAGGGCGACGTGGTGCGCGTCGAGTCACCCCGCGGGGCGCTGGAGGCCAGGGCACGGGTGTGCGGGACGCGGCCGGGCGTGGTGTTCGTCCCGTTCCACTACGGCTACTGGGACCGCGACGGCTCCGGCCCGGGGGACGGGACGCCGCGCGCCGCCAACGAGCTGACCGCCACCGGCTGGGACCCGGTGTCCAAGCAGCCGTACTACAAGATCTCGGCGGTCCGGGTGAGCAAGGCGGCCGACGCGGGGGGCACGCTCTCCAGCGCGCCCACCACCGGCGCCGCCTCCCCGCACGATCCGCGGGTGCCCGTCACGGCCGGCGGGCCGCAGGCCGAGGCGCGGGAGTGGATCGAGGCGGACGGGCACGCGGAGCGGGCGGACCGGTCCGGGCCGTGGGAAGGCCCGGGAGCGGCCGGGGAACGGCCCTGGACCCGGAGCCGGTCCGAGACATCGGAGAGATCCCAGGCGACACGGTGGTTCGAGGAGGACTGACATGCATCTGGCCCACTACCTGGGGCTGCTGCACCGTTCCCAGAACGAGCTGGCCGGCGCGTTCTGCGAGGTGGGACGGGCCCACGCCGACGAGCCCGACATCCACCACGTCTGCGAGCGGCTGGCCGCGCAGTGCACCGAGCACGTCCGGCTGCTGGACCCGTTCGTCCGGCGCTACTCCGAGGAGGCCGTGGACGAGCCGGAGCGGCTGCACTCCGCGCTCTTCTCCGGGACCCGCTCGGGCCCCATCGGCCTCCTGCGCGACCTGCACGACCTGTACCTGATGGCCGCCGAGTGCGACATGGCCTGGACGCTGATCGGGCAGGCCGCGCAGGGCGCCAGGGACACCGGGCTGCTGGAGGTCGTCGGCCGCTGCGAGGGCGAGACCGCCACGCAGATGGAGTGGCTGAGCAGCCGGATGAAGCAGGCGGCCCCGCAGGCGCTGGTCGTGGCCTGACCCGCGTCGCGGCCCGCTGACATGTCCTGCCGGCCCGCCTGTTCGATCTTTTGTTCCGCGCACGTCTGTCCGGCGGGTGAACCGTTGGTTAGCGTGTGCAGCGGAGGGGGACACCATGCCGGAGACACCCGAGGGAGTCGCGATGGACATCATGGACGTGATCGACAAGGCGAAGGACGACGCCGTGGTCAGCCGCGTCTTCGGTGAGCCGATCACCCGTGAGGGAGTGACGGTCGTCCCGGTCGCCAAGGTCGCCAGCGGCGGGGGAGGCGGCAGGGGCAAGCAGGAGGGCGGCGAACGCCCCGGGGAGGGGTCCGGCGGAGGGTACGGCTTCAGCGCGACCCCGGCCGGGGTGTTCGTCATCAAGGACGGCGACGTCCGCTGGCAGCCCGCGGTCGACGTCAACCGGATCGTCCTGGGCGGCCAGATCGTGGGCATCGTGCTGCTGCTCACCGCCCGCGCGATCGTGCGGATGACCCTCCGCAGGCGCAGGAGGCGGCGCGGCTGAGCCGGGCGGGCCGGGAGGGCCGGGTCGGTCCCGCGGATCCGCGTCCCGCACCGGGAGATTCCGCGAGTCCCCCTTCCCCGGGCATGAGGCAGATCGGGGAAGGGGACTCACAGAGCAGAACCGGAAGCGCCCCACCAGCGACTCGAACTCGCCCGCAAGGACGGACAGCTCCCGGGCGGCCTGCTCGGTCGCGCCGCTGCCGGCGGTGGTGGCCTGCACCGCTCCGGTGACCTCGCCGATCGTGTACGCGATGTCGGCGGAGCCGGCGGCCGCCTCCGCGACGTTGCGGCTCATCTCCCCGGTGGTGGCGCTCTGCTCCTCCACGGCGCCGGCGATGGTCGTCTCGATGTTCGCCGGCACCTTCGCCGTCACGCCTGGTAGACCGGCTCCCCGCCGACGAAGGTCATGGCGACCTTCGCCCGCCAGATGTCGGCCTGCGGCTCGGCGAACGGGTCGCGGTCCAGGACGACGAGGTCGGCGCGGTTGCCGGCGGCGATGGCGCCCGCCTCGTCGTCGTGGTTGATCCAGGCGGAACCGGCGGTGTACGCCGTCAGCGCCGTGTCCAGGTCCAGGCGCTGTCCCGGCAGGAACGGCGTCTGGGCCGTCGGGTAGTCCGCGTGCACGGAACCGCCCGGTTCGGTGCGGTTGACCGCGACGTGCATGCCCTGGATCGGGTCGGCGTTCGACACCGGCCAGTCGCTGCCCGCGCAGAAGCGGGTGCCCGCCCGCAGCAGGTCCGCGAACGGGTACTGCCACGCCGAGCGCTCCTCGCCCAGGAACGGGATGGTCAGCTCGTCCATCTGGGCGTGGTGGGTGGCCCACAGCGGCTGCAGGTTGGCGGTCACTCCGAGCCGGGCGAAGCGCGGCACGTCGGACGGCTCGACGATCTGCAGGTGCGCGATGTGGTGCCGGTTGGCGGGGTCGGTGCCCTCCAGGCTGTCGAGCGTCTCGCGGACGGCCCGCTCGCCGATGGCGTGGAAGTGCACCTGGAAACCGTGGCGGTCCAGCTCGGCGACGTACTCCTTCAGCAGGACGGGGTCCACATAGGACAGCCCGGTCCCGCCGCAGCGGCAGTAGGGCTCGATCACCGCGGCGGTGAAGTTCTCGGTGATGCCGTCCTGCATGATCTTGACCGAGGTGGCGCGGAAGGTCTCCAGTCCTTCGGCGGACTTCCGGCGTTCGATCAGCTCGGGGATCTGCTCGGCGCCGCGCGCCCGGTCCCACCAGAGCGCGCCCACGACCCGGGCCTTCAGCCTCCCCGAGGCCGCCGCCGCGACGTAGGTGGGCAGCTGGTCGTCCGAGCCCGCGTAGGAGCCGACGATGGCGTCCTGCCAGCCGGTGATGCCCAGGGAGAACAGGTGCCGCTGGGCGTCCATCAGCGCGTCCATCAGGTCCCGCTCGGTCGGGCGCGGGGTGAGCAGGCCCACCAGGTCCATCGCGCCCTCGTGCAGCACCCCGCTCGGGGTGCCGTCGGCGTCGCGCTCGATCCGGCCGTCGGCCGGGTCCGGGGTGTCCCGGGTGATCCCGGCGAGCTCCAGGGCCCGGGTGTTGACCCAGGCGGCGTGGTGGTCGCGCTGGATCAGGTAGACGGGCCGGTCGAGGGAGTCGAGCTGGGAGCGGTGCGGGAGGCCGCCGGGGAAGGCGGACATGTCCCAGCCGCCGCCGTCGATCCACTCGTGGCCCGGGTGGGATGCCGCGTACTCGTGGATTCTCGCGATGTACGCGTCCAGCCCGTAGACCTCCGACAGGTCGCACTTGGCCCGCTCCAGCCCGGCCTGGACCGGGTGCATGTGGGCGTCGGTGACGCCCGGGATCAGCAGGCCGCCGTTCAGGTCCACGGTCTCGCAGCCGGGGGCGGCCAGCCGTGCCACGTCGGCCTCGGCGCCGGCGGCGGCGATCCGGCCGTCGCGGACCAGTACGGCCTCGGCGAAGGCGCCGGCGGCCAGGAACGCCCGTCCGCCGCGGAACAGCAGGTCCGTCATGCCCATGGTCATAGTCTCCATTGTCCGGTATCTGAGCCCGGTATCTGAGCCCGATGTCTGAGTCCGATGGCCGATCAGCGGCCGGTGATGGAGTCGGCCAGCCGGGCCAGCACCGAGGTGCGGCCGAGTCCGGCCCTCTCCCGGGCGTCGGCCCGGCGGTACAGGTCGTACATGGTGTGCACGCCGATCCAGCGCAGCGGCTCGACCTCCCAGTTGCGCACCTTCCTGCCCACCCAGGGCAGCGAGGTCAGCTCGGTGTCCTCGCCCAGGATCAGGTCGCGCAGGGTACGGCCGGCGAGGTTGGCGGTGGTCACCCCGTGGCCGGTGTAGCCGCCCGCCCAGCCGATCCCGGTGGCGGGGTCCAGGTGCACGGTGGCGCACCAGTCGCGCGGCACGCCCAGCACCCCGGACCACGCGTGCGCGACCCGGGACTCCCGGGCCGCCGGGAACATCCCGGTCAGCAGGTCCCACAGCGCCTCGATCGTCCACTCGTGCGTGCGGCCCCGGTCGTCCAGGCGGGAGCCGTACAGGTAGGGCTTGCCGCGACCGCCGAAGGCGATGCGGCCGTCGGCGGTCCGCTGGGCGTACATGTAGTAGTGGGCCATGTCGCCCAGCAGCTCGCAGCCCTCCCAGCCGATGGCGTCCCACAGCTCGCCCAGCGGCTCGGTGACGATCATGGAGCTGTTCATCGGGAGCCAGGCGCGGTGGTACTGCCGCAGCCCGGCGGTGAAGCCCTCGGTGGCGCGGATGACGTGCTCCGCCCGGACCGTTCCGTACGGCGTGCGCGCCGTGCGCGGGGCGATCTCGGTGACCGGGGTCCGCTCGTAGATCTCCACCCCCAGCTTCCGTACGGCCTCCGCCAGCCCCCGCACCAGCTTGGCCGGCTGGACCCGGGCGCAGTGCGGGCTCCAGGCCGCGTTCACCGCCCCGCTGACCCGCAGGCGCTCCTCCCGCTCGGCGGGCTCCAGCAGCCGCAGGTCGTCCTCGGTCCAGCCCCAGCGGCGGGCGTGGGACACCACCCCGCGCAGCCGCCGGTCCTGGGCGGCGTTGGTGGCGACCGTGGTGACGCCGCCCTTGACGATGTCGGCGTCGATCCCCTCGTTTCCGGCGACGGCGACGACCTCGTCGATCGCCTCGAACATCACCCGCTGGAAACGCCTGGCCGCCTCCACCCCGTGGGTCTTCGCGTAGCGCTCGGGGGTCCCGGCCAGCTCGCCGACCAGCCAGCCGCCGTTGCGCCCGGACGCGCCGTACCCGGCGAACTCCTTCTCCAGCACCACGACGCGCAGGGCCGGGGCGGCCTTCTTCAGGTAGTACGCGGTCCACAGGCCGGTGTACCCGGCGCCGACGATCACCACATCGGTCTCGAGATCGCCGTCGAGGGGGACGCCCGCCGGGGGGAGGCCGGACGAGCGGAACCAGAAGGAGACGTCTCCGTTAACAAAGCCGTCGGACAGGGGAACACGCGTACTCATGCCCACATATCCTGCTATATCCGTCAATTCGGCCATAGTGTCCCACGAAAACCGTTGTACAACCGCGTCATGAGTGATCTTTGCGGACGTAACGGCGGCCTCATCCTCACGTAGCGGTGCTGTAACAGCGTCCTGGCAGGTTTGTCCGTGACGGAGGGAGCGTTCTGATGGGATTCCTCAGGATTCGTACGACGGTGGACGAGCGACCGGGACGGCTGGCGTCGCTGGCCGCCGCGCTCGCTGAGAAGGGCGGCAACATCCTCGGCCTGAGTGTCCAGCCGGACACCGACGGCACCGTGGACGAGTTCGTCGCGGAGATCCCGGCCGGCCCGGAGGCCGTACGCGAGGCGCTGGAGGCGGCCGGCGGGCGCCGGGTGCAGGTCGTCCCGGCCACCGCGCACGAGCTGACCGACGAGCCCACCCGCGTCCTGCTGCTCGCCTCCCGGCTGCGGACCACGCCCTGGCGGCTGCCCGAGCTTCTGAAGGAGCTGCTGCGCGCCGACGACGCCCGCTGGGTCTACGGTTCCGACATGAGCGACCTGCCCGACCCGACCCTGCTGACCGTGCCCGTCGCCCCCCGCCGGGCGATCCGGCTGCGCCGGGCCGAGCTGCCCTTCACGCTGACCGAGGCCGCCCGGGCCGCCTCGTTCGTCCGGCTGGCGCAGCCCCCGGCCGACCCGGCGGGCTCCACCGAGCGCGCGGTCAAACTGCCCGACGGCACCGAGACGCAGGTCAGGCCGCTCACCCGGCTCTACCGCGAGGCCGTGCGCGATCTGCACGACCGCTGCTCACCCGGGACCCGCCGCTTCCGCTACTTCACGTCGATGCCCGCGCTGCCGGACCGCGTCTTCGACCGGCTCTGCGACCGCACCCGCGGCCACTCCCTGGTCGCCGGGTACGACGGGCAGGTGATCGCGCTGGCCAACCTGATGTTCACCCCCGACCCGGGGATCGCCGAGATGGCCTTCCTCGTCGAGGACCGCTGGCAGGGCATGGGGCTGGGCACGGCGCTGGCCAGGATGATCATCGCCGAGGCCCGCGACCTGGGCTTCGCCGAGGTGAAGGCGACCCTGCTCTCGGACAACGCGCGCATGCGCAGACTGCTGCTCTCGCTCGGCGCGACCCTGAGCTACACCGAGGACCCCGGCGTGGTGGAAGCCAGGCTGGCGATAGGCGTGATGGCGGCGGCGTCCCCGAGCTGACCCATCACTCGCTCCGCCGATCCGGGAGAGCTCAGGGGCTCCCGGATCGGCGGATCACTCGTTTCGCTCGTTTCCGGAGACCCTCGTTCCGGAATCCTCCGGGCCCTCGGGCACTCCGGTGCGGGTACTTCCGGGATCACTCCTTCTCCGGAGGGTCCTCACCCGGCGCGCCCGGGTCCGGCGGGGCGCCCATGGCGTCCAGGCGCCGCTCGATCCGGTCCAGGCTCTCCTGGATCCGCTCCAGCCGCGTGGCGAGCGACGACCTCACGGAGACGAACGCCTCCTGCCCGGCCGAGGCCCGCTCCCGGCGCTCGCTCCGGAGCAGGTCGATCACCTGGGCCCGTACGGCCTCCAGCCCCACCCCCTGCCGGGTGAGCACCTGGGCCGCGACGCCCTCCTCCTCGCGGACCAGGCCGAGCAGGATGTGCTCGGTGCCGATGTAGGTGTGGTGCAGGTGGAGCGCCTCCCGCAACGACAGCTCCAGCACCTTCTTGGCGCGCGGGGTGAACGGGATGTGGTCGCCCGGCGGGCTGGACCCCTGGCCGATGATCTCCTCGACATCGCGGCGCACCTGCTCCAGGCTGACCTCGAAGGCCTGCAGCGCGAGGGCGGCGGTGCCCTCCTCCTCGCCGATCAGCCCGAGCAGGAGGTGCTCGGTGCCGATGTAGTTGTGTTTGAGCCGGCGGGCCTCCTCCTGGGCCAGGACCACGACGCGACGGGCACGGTTGGTGAAACGCTCGAACACGGGGGAGCCTCCGTGAGGGATCGGTTGCCCTTTCACCCACTATGCGCCTGCCTGCCTGGCCATTGGGAAGACAGATCGCCAGATAATCCCATCTGTCTCCTCTGCGGGGCCCTGGAGGCGGCGGCGACCGAGCCGCCCACCCTTGGATCGGGACGTGGCGGCCTCCGGCTAAAGTGCTCCCGTCCCCTGCGCGCGCCCGCGCTCCCGGCCCGGCGGTGCGCAGGTCCTGCCCGTGCGCCCGACCGAGGAGCGACAGTGACCGACCCGGCGACCATGTCCCTGCAGCAGGAGATCGCCCGGGATCTCCAGGTGAGCGCGTCCTTCGACGCGGAGCGGGAGATCGAGCGCCGGGTGGCCTTCCTCGCCGACCGGCTGGTCTCCACGGGCCTGCGCTCGCTGGTGCTGGGCATCAGCGGCGGCGTGGACTCCACGACCACGGGCCGGCTGTGCCAGCTCGCCGTCGAGCGGGTCCGCGCCACCGGGCGGGAAGCGGTGTTCTTCGCGATGCGGTTGCCGTACGGCACCCAGGCCGACGAGAAGGACGCGCAGCTGGCGCTGGAGTTCATCCGGCCCGACCGGGTCCTGACCGTCGACGTGAAGCCCGCCAGCGACGCCGCGCTGGAGACGCTCCTGGCCGGCGGCATGGTCTTCCGCGACGCGCACCACCAGGACTTCACACACGGCAACATCAAGGCCCGGCAGCGCATGATCGCCCAGTTCGCGGTGGCGGGCGCGAACGACGGTCTGGTCGTGGGCACCGACCACGCCGCCGAGGCGGTCTCCGGCTTCTTCACCAAGTTCGGCGACGGCGCGGCCGACGTGGTGCCGCTCACCGGCCTCACCAAGCGGCGCGTACGGGCCGTGGCGCAGGCGCTGGGCGCACCGTCCACGCTGGTCGGCAAGACCCCGACCGCGGACCTGGAGACGCTGAACCCGGGCAGGCCCGACGAGGAGGCGCTCGGCGTCACCTACGACGACATCGACGACTTCCTGGAGGGCAAGCCGGTCGACGAGGCCGCCTTCGAGGTCATCGTCCGCCGCTACCGGCTCACCGAGCACAAGCGGCAGCCGCCGATCGCCCCCTGAGCCGGCCTCCGTCAGTCGAGGAAGTGAACCTCGAGACCGCCGTCGAGCAGGTCGGCGGTCCGGGCGATGAACCCCGTGATGTGCGGGGACCTCAGGTTCTCGGCGTGGTCCTCTGGGCGGCGCCACACCTCGTAGAACCAGAACCGGGCGGGCTCTCCCACCTCGGTGTGGAGGTCGTAGGCCAGGCAGCCCGGTGCCCGGCGGGTCGGTTCGACCAGGGCGGTCAAGGCGTCGCGCAGGGCGGCCTCCCGGCCGTCCTTCGCGCGCATCCGCGCGATGACGGTCAGGGGGGAGTCCGTCGATGTCATGGAGAGCTCCTCGGTGATTCTCAGTGGTCTTCAGTGACCCTCGGGGATCTTCAGTGACCCTCGGGGATCCTCAGGGGGACGAGCCCTGGAACAGGGCCGATCCAGAGGTTAGGGCGGACTGGTCCGGTGATACAGTCCACTTGCATGCCGCTAAACCGGACCAATCGCATCACCGGCCTTCTCCTTGACGTGCCCGACGACGGACGGGCGCTGCACGAGCGCCTGACGGCCGCGATCAGAGGCGCCATCCTGGCGGGCCGTCTCAGCCCCGGCGACGCGCTTCCCCCGAGCCGGGCGCTCGCGCAGGAGCTGAGCTGCTCGCGGTGGGTCGTCAACGAGGCGTACGGACAGCTCGTCGCCGAAGGGCACCTCACGGCGCGGCAGGGTTCGGGCACGCGGGTGGCACCGGACGTGCCGGCGCGATCGGCCGTCCCGCCGGCCGTACCCCCCGTGCGGGCACCTTCTCCGGTCGTGGCCGATCTGCGGCCGGGAGCACCCGACGTGGCGCGCTTTCCCGCCGCGGCCTGGAACCGGGCGACGCATCACGTCCTCATGGCCGGCGGGGGCTCGGACGTGTTCCCCCCGGCCGAGGGTGTGCGGCGGTTGCGCGAGGTCGTATCCGGCTACCTGGGACGGACCCGAGGGGTGACGGTCTCGCCCGAGGAGGTGGTCATCACCTGCGGCACCACCCACGCGGTGGGACTGCTGGCGGGTGTTCTGGCCCGGCGCTCCGCGTCGCTGCTGGCGGTGGAGGATCCCGGCTGGAGGCGGTTCGACGATGCGGCCGTCCACGCGGGGCTGGCGATCGAGCCGGTGGCCGTCGACCGCGAGGGCATCGACGTCGGGCGGCTGCGGCGAACGGACCCGGACGCGGTGCTCTGCTCGCCCGCCCACCAGTTCCCCACCGGCGCGGCGCTGTCGGCCGGACGGCGGCGGGCGCTGCTGGCGTGGGCGGCCGAGCGCTCGGCCGTCGTGCTGGAGGACGACTACGACGCCGAGTTCCGGTACGACCGCAAGCCGATCGGGGCGCTGGCGGCCCTCGACCGGGACAACATCGCCTACCTCGGCTCCGCGAGCAAGACCCTGCACCCGGGCCTGCGGATGGGATGGATGGTTCCCCCCGCGCGCCTGAGAGACCCGGTGATCGAGGCTCTCGAAAGGTCCGGCGCGGGCCCCGGCGTGTTCGACCAGCTGGCGCTCGCCCGGCTCATCGACGCCGGCGACTACGACAGGCACCTGCGCCGCGCCCGCGCGTTGTACCGCGAGCGCCGGGAAGCGGTGCTCACGGCCCTGCGCGGCCATTCCGTCATCCGCGACGCCGGTCCCGTCGAAGGGATCGCCGCGGGGCTGCACCTGGTGCTCCCGCTGCCGCCCGGGCACGACGACCGCGAGGTCGCCGACCGCCTGGAGCGCCGGGGGGTGCTCGTGATGCCCCTGTCGCGCTACGCCCGCCGCCGCCTCCGGCCCTCCCTGGTCATCGGGTACGGCCGGCTCTCGCCGGCTCGGGCGGGCCTCGCCGCGGCGGAGATCGCGGCGGTACTCGAAGACCGCGCACGGTTCTCGCCGCGCCGGGCTTCGTCGCCGGCCGGTGCGGGTCGTCCCTGACTCGAAGAGCACAGGCAAGGCTTACATTTTGATGTTAAATTCAGCGCGAATCTCTGTCATTGCTGGAAAGGGATGCCTAGGGTCGGCGGCATGACGATCCACGCGTTCATCGACGCCCTCCCCAAGGTCGAGCTCCACGTCCACCTCATCGGCTCCGCCTCCGTGCCGACCGTGCTGGAGCTGTCCCGCCGCCACCCCGGCAGCCGCGTGCCGACCACGGAGGAGGAACTGCGGGGGTTCTACGTCTTCCGGGACTTCGCCGACTTCGCCCGGGTCTACCAGGCGGTCAACGCGCTGGTCCGCGAGCCCGAGGACGTGGCGACCCTGGTGACGGGCCTGGCCAGGGACCTGGCCGGGCAGAACGGGCGCTACGTCGAGGTGACGGTCACGCCGTACGCCCACCACGTCGTCGGAATGCCGATGAGGGCCGTCACCGAGGCACTGGACATCGCCGCCCGGCGCTCGCTCGACGAGCACGGCGTCCGGGTCGGCTACATCTTCGACATCCCGGGCGAGTACGGCGCCGAGGCCGCCCGGATCACCCTGGACCACGCTCTCCAGGAACCTCCCCAGGCATTGGTAGCTTTCGGCCTGGCCGGGATCGAACAGGAGCGCGTGCACCACCGCGACGCCTTCCGGGACGCCTTCCGCGCCGCCACGGCCGCCGGCCTGCACAGCGTCCCGCACGCGGGGGAGATGACCGGCCCTGAAACCGTCTGGGAGGTCGTCGACCACCTCGGCGCCGAGCGCATCGGCCACGGCATCTCCTGCCTGCACGACCCCCGCCTGATGGCGCACCTGCGCGAGAGGCAGATCCCGCTGGAGGTCTGCCCCACCTCCAACGTGTGCACCGGCCAGGTCGCCGACATCAAGGAGCACCCGCTCCCGCGCCTGCTCCAGGAGGGCCTGTTCGTCACCCTCAACAGCGACGACCCGCCCATGTTCGCCACCACGCTGACCGACGAGTACCGCGTGGCCGCCGACGTCCTCGGCCTCGACCGCGCCGCCCTGACCGCCCTGGCCCGCAACGCCGTCACCGCCTCCTACCTCGATCCCCAGGCCAGGCGGACCCTCCTCGCCGAGATCGACGCCCTGTCATAGGCCGAGCGCGGATCAGAGGCCGAGCGCGGACAGCACCCGCCGCAGGTCCCAGTAGGCGCGCACCGCGACGATCCGCCCGTCGTCACCGATCCGGTAGACGAAGACGCCGTCGTAGTCCACCCGCGCGCCGCCGGGAAAGCGGATCGCGACCGAGGCGACGACCGCGGCCTCGTCGCCCGCGGGATGCACGGCGGCGACGTCGAACCGGACGTCGTTGGGGGCGACGGTGAGCTCCCAGAACCGTTCGAGCGCCTCCAGCCCTCTCAGCCCGGTCCCTCCGGGGTCCAGCGGTGAGCCGCCGACCGGGTCGTGGAGTACGGCGTCCGGGGCGTAACAGGCGAGCCAGGCGTCCCGGTCGCCGGCGCCGACCGCCTCCATCGCGGCGAGCGCGGCGACGGCCGCCGGGTGGGTGCCGCTCATAGTCATCCTCCGCAGGGTCGCGTGCTTGACGCGTGTCAAGCTACGGTTATGCTTGACACGTGTCAAGCACGCGACTGCGCATCCTCGGGGCCGCCCAACGGCTCATCGCCGGCCGGGGCACCGGGTTCACGATGGCCGATGTGGCCCGCGAGAGCGGCGTCTCCCGTCAGGCGGTCTACCTCCACTTCGCCTCGCGGGCGAGCCTGTTCATGGCCGTCGTGCGGCACATGGACGACACCGACGGGATCCGCCCGCGCTGCGAGCGGGCTCTGGCCGCGCCCGACCCCGTCGAGGCGCTGCGCGCCTTCCTGCGCGCCTGGCTCCGCTACGCGGACAGGATCCGTCCCGTCGCCTCGGCCCTGCTGGCTTCCCGCCACGACGACTCCGACACCGCCGCGGCCTGGGAGGACCGGATGGACGAGCTCCGCACGGGCTTCCTGGCGGCCACCCGCAGGCTCCGCGCCTCCGGCCTGCTCCGGCCCGGCCTGGATCCGGAGACCGCCGCCGACCTCGCCTGGGCGATGACCTCCGTCCCCGTCTGGGAGCAGCTCACCGTCGACCGCGGCATGAGCGCCCGCGACGCCGAGCACCACCTGACCGACGCCGTCACCGCCGCCCTCGCCGGCTGCTGACCTCTCCCCCTGATCCGCCCTCGCGGAGCCGCCTGCGGATCAGGGGGAGGAGATCCGGCCGAGGGAGGCCGGGATCTTGGCGGCGGAGCCGCGGTCCAGCAGGAACAGCGTGCGCTGACGGCCGCGGGCGCCCGCCGCCGGGACCTGCACCGGGCCGGAGTCCGACAGGGCCAGCCGTACGGCGCCCGCCTTGTCCTCGCCCGCCGCGACCACCCACACCTCGCGCGCGGCCTGGATCACCGGCAGCGTCAGCGAGATCCGGGTGGGCGGAGGCTTGGGGGAGCCGTGCACCGCCACCACCGGGCGGGTGTCGTACAGGGCGGGCATCTCCGGGAACAGCGACGCGATGTGGGCGTCCGGGCCCATGCCCAGCAGCAGCACGTCGAAGGAGGGCGCCGGGCCGTGGTCCTCGGGGCGGGCCGCGCGGCGCAGCTCCTCGGCGTAGGCCTCGGCGGACTCCTCGGCCGTCATCCCGGAGTCGGGACCGCGCATCACGTGCACGCGCGCCGGGTCGAGGTCGACGTGGTCGAGCAGGGCCTTGCGGGCGCCGGTCTCGTTGCGCTCGGCGTCACCGGAGGGCAGGAAACGCTCGTCGCCCCACCAGATGTCCAGGTTGCGCCAGTCGACGGCGTCACGGGCCGGGCTGGCGGCGATCTCGGCCAGCGTGGCGACGCCCACGCTCCCGCCGGTCAGGACCAGCGAGGCCGAGCCCTTGGCCGACTGGACGTCGACGAGGCGGGTGATCACCCGGGCGGCGACGGCCTTGGCGAGCATGTCGGCGTCGCGGTGGACGACGACGTTGGGAACACTCACAGCGCGTTCTCTCTCGAATCGTGGGGTTCGGGGGAGGAGAGTGCCCTGGGGGACGGCCCGCGGGGCACTCTCGCGATCATCCCTTGTGACTGCGGGCCACCCGGCGGATCGCGGCCTCGTAGACCTCGTCCGGGTCCAGCCGGCGCAGCTCCTCGGCGATCAGCTCCGAGGTCGGGCGGCGGGTCAGGGCGACCTGGCGGTCCGGCTGGCCCGGGCGCGACAGCGTGGCCAGCCGGGCGTCCGAACGGGTGATCGTGACGTCGCCGGCGGCCGTGGAGAGCGTCACCCTGGTCAGGCCGGGCCCGGCGGAGTCGGCGACCTTCACCGGCGCGCCGAGCCGCTCGCTGAGCCAGGCGGCCAGCAGCGGGGCGCTGGGGTGGTCGGCCGCGGCCTCCACGACGCCCTTCTTGACCTTGCCCACCGGCTGGTCGAACGCGGCGGCCAGCAGGCTCCGCCACGGGGTCAGCCGGGTCCAGGCCAGGTCGGTGTCGCCGGGGACGTAGGCCCGGGCCCGGCTCGCGATCGCCTTCACCGGTTCGGCCGCCGGGCGGGCGTCGACGATCCGGCGCTGGGCGAGCATCCCGACGGAGTCCTTGGCGGGGATGTCCGGGGAGTGCCTCGGCCACCAGGCCACCACGGGCGTGTCGGTGAGCAGCAGCGGGCTGACCACCGAGTCGGCGTGCTCGGTGAGCTCGCCGTACAGGCGGAGCAGGATGACCTCGCCGGGCGTGGACTCGCCGACGCGCAGCTCGGCGTCGAGCCGGTTGGGCTCGGCCGGGTCGCGGGCGATGACGACCAGGATCCGGGAGGGGTGCTCCCGGGCGGCCTCGGTCGCGGCGCGCACCGCGTCGTACTGCTCGCCCTCGTCGCAGACCACCACCAGCGTCAGCACCATGCCGACCGCCGGACTGCCCATCTGGTGACGCAGATGGGTGAGCTGCGCGGAGATCTTCGAGGCGGTCGTGTCGCTGAGCATGAAGCTCGTCATCGCCGTGCCCCTCCGCTGGGCGTGAAGCCCGTCATCACAGCCTCCTCCAGACGCGCCCGTCACGGGCCATCATCTCGTCCGCCGAGGCGGGACCCCAGCTGCCGGCGGGGTAGTCCTCCGGCACGCCCTGGGAGGCCCAGAACTCCTCGATCGGGTCGAGGATCTTCCAGGAGAGCTCCACCTCCCGCTGGTGCGGGAAGAGCGGCGGGTCGCCGATCAGCACGTCCAGCAGGAGCCGCTCGTACGCCTCCGGGGAGGACTCCATGAACGACTCGCCGTAGGCGAAGTCCATCGAGACGTCCCTGACCTCCATCGCGGTGCCCGGCACCTTGGAGCCGAAGCGCACCGTGATGCCCTCGTCCGGCTGGACCCGGATCACCAGCGCGTTGTGCCCGAGGATCTCGGTGTCGTCCTTGCTGAACGGCAGGTGCGGCGCCTTCTGGAACACCACGGCGACCTCGGTCACCCGGCGGCCCAGCCGCTTGCCGGTGCGCAGGTAGAACGGGACCCCGGCCCAGCGGCGGTTGGCGATCTCCAGCTTGATCGCGGCGTAGGTCTCGGTGATGGAGTCGGAGGGGATGCCCTCCTCCTGGGCGTAGCCGACGACCTGCTGGCCGCCCTGCCAGCCCGCCGCGTAGCGCCCGCGCGCCGTGGAGCGCGCCAGGTCCTGCGGGAGCTGCACCGCCTTGAGGACCTTCTCCTTCTCCCGGCGCAGCGAGTCGGCGTCGAAGGAGGTCGGATCCTCCATCGCCACCAGCGCCAGCAACTGGAGCAGGTGGTTCTGGATCACGTCGCGGGCCGCGCCGATGCCGTCGTAGTAACCGGCCCGGCCGCCGATGCCGATGTCCTCGGCCATCGTGATCTGGACGTGGTCGACGTACCCGCGGTTCCAGATCGGCTCGAACAGGTTGTTGGCGAACCGCAGCGCCATGATGTTCTGGACGGTCTCCTTGCCCAGATAGTGGTCGATGCGGAACACCGAGCTCTCCGGGAAGACCGCGCTGGTGATCGCGTTGAGCTCGTGGGCGCTCTTCAGGTTGTGCCCGAACGGCTTCTCGATCACCACGCGCCGCCAGGCCCCCTCCGGGCCGTGCGCCAGGTCGGTCCGCTTGAGCTGCTCGACCACGACCGGGAAGAACTTCGGCGGCACCGACAGGTAGAAGCCGTAGTTGCCGCCGGTGCCCCGGGTCTCGTCGATCTCCTTGAGCATCATCGCCAGCGCGTCGAACGCGCCGTCGTCGGTGAACTCCCCGGGGCAGAAGAAGATGCCCTCCGACAGCTGCTTCCAGACCTCCTCGCGGAACGGCGTACGCGCGTGCTGCTTGACCGCGTCATGCGTGAGCTGCGCGAAGTCCTGGTCGCGCCATTCGCGGCGGGCGAAACCGACCAGAGAGAAGCCCGGGGGCAGCAGCCCCCGGTTGGCCAGATCGTAGATCGCCGGAAGCAGCTTCTTGCGCGCCAGGTCACCCGTCACGCCGAACAGCACCAGCACGCACGGCCCCGCCACGCGGGGCAGGCGCTTGTCCCGCGGGTCGCGCAGCGGGTTGGCGGACACGGCCGCCTCGGTGGTGGCGGTGGTCGCCGCCGCGACGGCGGCGGCCACCGACTCCTCGGTGGCACCGGTGACCGTGGTGACCGCGGTCCCCCCGATGCGCGTCTTCCCCGGGCTCCCCGTCTTCTCCGGACTTCCCGTCCCCGGGCTTCCCTCGGTCATCACAGCTCCCGCGCCGCCGCGAGCAGGTGCGCGACCCCGGCCGCGCGGTCGGTCAGGTGCAGCCGTACGGCCGGACGGCCGCGCTTGACCAGGGCGCCCTGGTCACCGAGCGCCTGGGCGAGCTGGAGCCGGCCCAGGGTGTACGGCTTGCCGGGGACCTCCAGGTCGCCCTCGTTGGCCCCGGTGATCTGCAGGAACACGCCGTTCTGCGGCCCGCCCTTGTGGTACTGGCCGGTGGAGTGCAGGAACCGGGGGCCCCACCCGAAGGTGACGGGCCGGTCGGTCCTGGCCGCGAGCAGGCCCCGCAGGGTGAGCGGGTCGGCCGCGCTCCAGGCGTCGGTCATGTCGTCGAAGGAGGCGCCGTCGGCCACGGGGGCGTCGAAGGCCGCCTCCCGGTCGAGATAGGCCATGATCGCCATGTAGCCGTTCTCGGGGATGGCCTGCAGCAGCCTGGTGAGCACCTCCCGCAGGTCCTTGGCGCCCTCGGCCTCGGCGCCGTACACCTCGACGGGCCCCTCGACCAGGGCGGGCGTGTCGGCGGGCAGCTCGCCGGCGGCCAGCAGCGCGCCGGTGTTCTCCTTGGACTCGGTCACGTTCGGCTGGTTGAAGGGGTCGATGCCGAGGACCCGGCCGGCGATCGCCGTGGCGTACTCCCAGATGAGGAACTGGGCGCCCAGCGGGCCGCTGACCGTCACGGCGCCCCCGGACTCGATCCCGGCGACCAGCTCGTCGTCGGTCTCGTTCGGGTCGGCCCCGACGACCGGCAGGATGCCCTTGGCGGACTTGCCGGTGGACTCGGCGACCAGCTGCTCGATCCAGTCGGGCAGGCCGTTGATCTCCGACATGCTGTCCTCGAGGACGAGCTTGTCGCGCCCGGCGAGCGCGGCGGCGCCCAGGGCGGCGCCCAGGTCCAGGCCGGGGTTGCCCTCGGCCCGGGCCAGCAGCGGGCGCACCTCGGCGGCGTCGTCGAGGAGCTTCTCGACGTCGGCCCCGGCCAGCGCGCTGGGCACCAGGCCGAACGCCGACAGGGCGCTGTAGCGGCCGCCGACGTTGGGGTCGGCCAGGATGACCGGGTAGCCGGCCTCGATGGCGGCCTGCTCCAGCGGCGAGCCGGGGTCGGTGACCACGACGATCCGGCCGGCCGGGTCGATCCCGGCGTCGCGGAAGGCCTTCTCGTAGACCCGCCGGTGGCTGTCGGTCTCGACGGTGCCGCCGCTCTTGCTGGCCACCACGACGACGGTCCGGTCGAGCCGGTCGGCCAGGGCGCGGCGGACCTGGTGGGGGTCGGTGGTGTCGAGCACGGTCAGCGGCACGTCGGCGGTGTTGCAGATGACCTCGGGGGCGAGGGACGAGCCGCCCATGCCGGCCAGGACCACGTGGTCCAGGCCCTCGGCGCGGGCCCGCTCGACCAGCTTGCCGATCTCCGGGAGCAGCTCCCGGCTGGTGAGCGGGAGGCTGAGCCAGCCGAGGCGGACGGCCGCCTCGGCCTGCGCGTCCTCGCCCCACAGCGTCGGGTCGCCGTTCGCCAGGGCCTCGTGGACCCCCTCCGAGACGAGCCGCTGGATCGTCTCCGCGGTCTGCTCGGCCAGGCGTTCTTCGGCGATCGTCACATACGTGGGCGTCGCAGCCATGTCTCACGCCTTCCGGAGCTCGGCGGTGACGGTGGCCAGGAGCTCGTTCCAGGACGCCTCGAACTTCTCCACGCCCTCCTCCTCCAGCGCGCGCACCACGTCGTCGTAGTCGATGCCGATCTCCTTGAGCGCGGCCATGCTGTTCCAGGCCCGCTCGTAGGAGCCGCGGACGGTGTCGCCGGTGATCTTCCCGTGGTCGGCGACGGCGTCGAGGGTCTTCTCCGGCATGGTGTTGACCGTGCCGGGGGCGACCAGCTCGTCGACGTAGAGGGTGTCGGGGTAGCTGGGATCCTTGGTGCCGGTGGAGGCCCACAGCGGGCGCTGGGGACGGGCCCCGGCGTCGCGCAGCGCCTGCCAGCGCGGCGAGTTCATGACCTCCTCGAAGGCGGCGTAGGCCAGCTGCGCGTTGGCGACCGCGGCCTTGCCCTTGAGCGCCGCGGCCTCCGGGGAGCCGATCTTGTCCAGGCGCTTGTCGATCTCGGTGTCCACGCGGCTGACGAAGAAGGACGCCACCGACTCGATCGACGACAGGTCCAGGCCGGCGGCCTTGGCCTGCTCCAGACCGGCCAGCCAGGCGTCCATGACGGCGCGGTAGCGCTCCAGGGAGAAGATCAGCGTGACGTTGACGCTGATGCCCTCCGCCAGGGCCTGAGTGATCGCCGCCAGCCCCTCGACGGTCGCCGGAATCTTGATCATCAGGTTGGGCCGGTCGACCATCCACCAGAGCGCGCGGGCCTCGGCGATCGTCTTGTCGGTCTCCCGCGCCAGGCGGGGGTCCACCTCCAGGGAGACCCGGCCGTCGACGCCGCCGGTGGCGTCGTAGACCGGCCGCAGCACGTCGGCGGCCCAGCGGATGTCGTAGGTGGTGATGGCGCGGACGGCCTCCTCCACGTCGACGCCGCGGATGGACAGGTCGTGCAGCTGGGGGGTGTAGGCGTCGCCCTTGCTCAGCGCCGAGGCGAAGATCGTCGGGTTGGAGGTGACGCCGACCACGCCCTTCTCGCGGATCAGGGTCTCCAGATTGCCCGTACGCAGGCGCTCGCGGCTGATGTCGTCCAGCCAGACGGACACGCCGTGCCCGGAAAGGTTCTTGATGATCTCGCTCATGCTCAGTTTCCCGTCGTCTCGCCCTTGTCGGCCCCGGTCTTGGCCAGGCTGCCCTTGGCCGCGGCGACCACCCGCTCGGCGGTGAGGCCGAACTGTTCGAAAAGGGTCTTGTAGGGAGCCGACGCGCCGAAGTGCTCCAGGCTCACCACTACCCCCTCGTCCCCGACGAACTCCCGCCAGCCCAGTGCGATTCCCGCCTCGACGGCCACGCGCGCCCGCACCGCGGGGGGCAGCACGGTCTGCCGGTAGGCGGAGTCCTGGGCCTGGAACCACTCGACGCACGGCATCGACACGACCCGCGTGGGGATGCCCTCGGCCTCCAGGATCTCGCGGGCCTTGACGGCCAGCTCGACCTCCGAGCCGGTGCCGATCAGGACCACCCTGGGCTGGCCGTCGGAGGCGTCCTGCAGGACGTAGCCGCCCTTGGCGACCTTGCAGTGGTCGGCGGTGCCCTCGTAGACCGGCAGGTTCTGCCGGGTCAGCGCCAGCGCGGCGGGGCGGTCGGTGTGCTCCAGCACGGCCCGCCAGGCGGCGGCGGTCTCGTTGGCGTCGGCCGGGCGGACGACGTCCAGCCCGGGGATGGCGCGCAGCGCCCACAGGTGCTCCACCGGCTGGTGGGTGGGTCCGTCCTCGCCCAGGCCGATCGAGTCGTGCGTCCACACGTAGGTGACCGGCAGCTTCATCAGCGCCGCGAGCCGTACGGCGGGGCGCATGTAGTCACTGAAGACCAGGAACGTGCCGCCGTAGGGGCGGGTGCCGCCGTGCAGGGCGATGCCGTTGAGGATCGCCCCCATGCCGTGCTCGCGGATGCCGAAGTGCAGCGTCCGGCCGTACGGCCCGCCGGGGAACTCCTTGGTCTGGAACTCCTCGGGGATGAAGGACGGCTCGCCCTTCATCGTGGTGTTGTTGGACTCGGCCAGGTCGGCCGAGCCGCCCCACAGCTCGGGCAGGACCGGCGCGAGCGCGTTGAGCACCTCGCCGGAGGCCTTGCGGGTGGCGATGGACGATCCCGTCTCGAAGGTCGGCAGCGCCTTGCACCAGCCCTCGGGGAACTCCCGCCGGGAGATCCGGTCGAACGCGGCGGCGCGGTCGGGGTTGGCGGCCCGCCAGCGCTCGTAGACGGTTTCCCACTCGGCGCGGGCGGCACGGCCCCGCTGGACGACCTGGCGCGCGTGCTCCAGCACCGCGTCCGGGACGTTGAAGGACTTCTCCGGGTCCATGCCCAGGATCTTCTTGGTCGCGGCGATCTCCGCCTCGCCCAGCGCCGCACCGTGGATCTTGCCGGTGTTCTGCTTGTTCGGCGCGGGCCAGCCGATGACGGTGCGCAGCCGGATGAACGACGGCTTGTCGGTCACCCGGCGGGCGGCCTCCAGAGCCTCGTTCAGCGCCTGGACGTCCTCGACGTACTCGCCGGTCTGGGTCCAGTCGACCGTCTGGACGTGCCAGCCGTACGCCTCGTAGCGCTTGACGACGTCCTCGCTCAGCGCGATCTGGGTGTCGTCCTCGATGGAGATGTGGTTGCTGTCGAAGAGGACGACCAGGTTGCCCAGCTTCTGGTGGCCGGCCAGGGCGCTGACCTCGTGGCTGATGCCCTCCTCGATGTCACCCTCGGAGGCGATGCACCAGATCATGTGGTCGAACGGACTGGTGCCGGGCTCGGCGTCCGGGTCGAACAGGCCGCGCTCGCGGCGGGCGGCCATCGCCATGCCGACCGCGTTGCCGATGCCCTGGCCGAGCGGGCCGGTGGTGGTCTCCACGCCGGCGGTGTGGCCGTGCTCCGGATGTCCCGGGGTCAGGCTGTCCCACTGCCGCAGCATCTCCAGGTCGTGCAGGGTGAGGCCGTACCCCGACAGGTAGAGCTGGATGTAGAGGGTCAGGCTGGTGTGCCCGCAGGACAACACGAAACGATCTCTGCCCACCCACGTGGGGTCGGAGGGGTCGTGCCGCATCGTGCGCTGGAAAAGCAGATATGCGGCGGGGGCCAGGCTCATCGCGGTACCGGGGTGTCCCGATCCCGCCTTCTCTACCGCGTCCATCGCCAGGGCCCGCACGACGTCGACCGCCTGTCGGTCCAGGTCGCTCCATTCGAGGGCTGGCACGAGTTCGCTGCTCAAGTGCTCGATCTCCGGATCTAGTTGTGATGGTGCCGTTGCTGTGGCATTTCCCGCCCACATCGGACCCTAACGGTTCGGCCCGGTCACCGTGGCGCAAGGTCCGGTAGGCGAGTCGCCAGGAGTCATCAGGAGTCAGAAGAGAGTGGACGAACTACCCCATATGGGGTGACGTGCCGGGCGGTCCGTGCCCCCGTGCCGGGACCGGCCACAGGTGCAACTACAGTGAGGACCACGAATGCCGACCATGGAGCCGGATGACGCCCGCATACGCTCGCATCCCGCACCCGTCTGATCAGAGGTTACGCGTTGACCCCGCACGTGCAGGAAGCGCCCTAGATGGTGCTGACCGACAAGCAAGCGACGGCCGAGCAGCCGAAGGTCCCGTTCGCGAGGCCTGAGGAGGACGCGGCGGCGAACGCCGCGCCGCGCTCCTTCGGCGAGGTCGTGAAGGCCTACGTCGCCCTGACCAAACCGCGGATCATCGAGCTGCTGCTGATCACGACGCTGCCGGTGATGTTCCTGGCGGCCAAGGGACTGCCGCCGCTGTGGACCGCCGTCAACACGCTGGTTTTCGGCACCCTCTCGGCGGGCAGCGCGAACGCGCTGAACTGCTACGTCGACCGCGACATCGACGCGACGATGCGCCGCACCCGCCGCCGCCCGCTGGCGCGCGCGCAGGTCCCGCCGGGCAACGCGCTGATCTTCGGCCTCATCCTCGGGGTGCTGTCGACCCTCGGCCTCGGGCTCACGGTCAACTGGCTCGCCGCCGGCCTCTCGCTGGCCGCCAACCTGTTCTACGTCCTCGTCTACTCGATGATCCTCAAGCGGCGCACCGCCCAGAACATCGTGTGGGGCGGGCTCGCCGGCTGCATGCCGGTCCTGATCGGCTGGGCCGGCGTCACCGGCAGCCTCGACTGGGCCCCCGTGGTGCTGTTCGGCGTGGTGTTCTTCTGGACGCCCCCGCACACCTGGACCCTGGCCATGCGCTACAAGGAGGACTACGCCGCGGCGAAGGTCCCCATGCTCCCGGTGGTCGCCACCGAGCGCCGCGTGGTGCTGGAGAGCATCGCCTACACCTGGGCGACCGTGGCCTGCTCGCTGCTGCTGTGGCCCGTCGCGGGCACCACGCCGATCTACCCGGCGGTGGCCGCCGTCCTCGGCGCGGTCTGCCTGTGGGAGGCCCACGCGCTGCTGACCCGCCTCAACGCCGGCAAGACCGGCGTCGACCTGCGCCCCATGCGCTTCTTCCACTGGTCGAACGCCTACCTGGCGCTGCTCTTCCTCGCCGTGGCGATCGACTCCATGTTCGTCTGAGCCGTTCCTCCCGGCGGGCTGTTCCGCTGAGCCCCGGGCACCCGCTCCCCGGAGCGCTCCGGCTCCCGGGGGAGCGGGGCGAGGGGACACCCGGACGACGATCGGTTACGGTTTCTCCATGTCGAGCCGTGATCCCCGGTGGGTGTTCAAGGACCGCCCCTCCGTCGCGCTGATCTCCGGGCTCGTCGTGACCGGGCTGTGCGCGCTGGTGTCGTTCTCCTTCGACGTGCTCAACGGCGACCCGGTGTTCTTCTTCATCGCGCTGGCGCTGGCACTCGCCCCGGTCCCGGTGCTGCTGGCGGCGGTACTCGCGCTGGACCGCATGGAGCCCGAGCCGCGCAGCAACCTGATCTTCGCCTTCGGCTGGGGCGCGGGCGTGGCCGTCCTGGTGGCGGGCGTCATCAACACGCTCAACCTGATCTATCTCGGGCAGGCCGACCTGATCGGCCAGGCCGACGCGCGCAACGTCGCCGCGACCTTCGGCGCCCCGGTGGTCGAGGAGACGATGAAAGGGCTGGTCCTGCTCGGCCTGCTCCGGTTCCGGCGGGCGGAGCTGGACGGCCCCACCGACGGCATCATCTACGCGAGCATGGTCGGCCTCGGCTTCGCGATGAGCGAGAACGTCAGCTACTACGTGGCCGCGCTCGACGAGATGGGCGCCCAGGGACTGGCGGTGACCGTCGTGCTGCGAGGGGTCCTGTCGCCGTTCGCGCACCCCCTGTTCACCTCGATGATCGGCATCGCGGTGGCCTACACCGCGCAGCGGCACGGCCCCGGACGGGCCGGTGTGATCGCGGCTGGCTGGGCCGGCGCGATGCTGCTGCACGGCATCTGGAACGGCTTCGCCTCCTACGCGGGCTTCCCCGGACTGGCCGCCGCCTACCTGCTGCTGATGATCGTGCTGTTCTCACTGATCGGGATCATCATCCAGGACCGCCGCCGCATCGTCGGCCTGATCCACGCCTACCTGCCCGCCTACCAGCCCACCGGCCTGGTCGCGCCGTACGACCTCCACATGCTCTCCTCGCTTCCCGGCCGGCGGCAGGCCCGCAAGTGGGCCATGGCGCACGGCGGGCGGCCCGGCCTGCGGGCGATGAGCGACTACCAGCTGGCCGCCACCGAACTCGGCCTGCTCCACGAACGCGCCGCCCGGCACGTGATCGACGAACGCACGTTCAACGACGAGCAGCACGCCCTGCTGGCATGCATGGCCGAGGCCCGCCGCAACTTCCCCGCCCCGGGCCAGAGCACCCGTTCCCCCGGCTGAGCACCGCCCGCCCGTACATCGACGTACGGTCCCAGCGTCACCCGGACCGGAGGGCGGCGTCGAGGGTGGTCTCGCGGGGGCCGGGGAAGACGGGGGCGGAGTTCACGAGGGAGTCCATGAGCCCCTTCGCCGAGGCGACGAACTCGCGGGCCGCGTAGCCGTAGGTGGCCGCGGCCCACTGCCTGCTGGAGTCGTCGCCCACGCCGAAGGCCTCCAGGCCCGCGGCGCGGCACAGCGCCACGGCCCGGGGCAGGTGGAAGACCTGGGTGACGACGGTCACCCGGGTGGCCCCGAACACGTCGCGGGCGCGGACGCAGGAGTCCCAGGTGTCGAAGCCCGCGTGGTCCAGGACCAGTGTCCGGGCGGGGACGCCGCGCGCGATCAGGTAGTCCCGCATCACGGTCGGCTCGTCGTAGTCCTTCCTGCTGTTGTCGCCCGAGAGCAGGATCGCGCGGACCTTGCCCGCCCGGTACAACTGGGCGGAGACGTCCAATCGCCGGGCCAGCATGGAGCTGGGATGGGTACCGCGGACGCCGGCGCCGAACACGAGCGCCGCCGGGGCCCCGGGGACCTCGGAGATCCAGTCGGGGGAGGAGCCGGCGACCGTACGGTGCCCGCTGCTGGACAGCCAGGCCCAGGTGAGCGGGGAGATCGCCAGAACGCTCAGGAGCACCGCCGCCTGGTAGGAGCGCCGCAGGGTTCTCCGGGACGGTCTCTTCCGGAAGAGTGGGGGCATCGGATCAGTGTGGCCGCTACGCCGGAACTATGTCTAGTTTGTCCGAGTTCTCGGCCGGCTTCCCGACCGGGCCCCTGATCCGCATCGCGAACACCACCCGCAGCGTGCAGATCCACACGAGCGTCGAGCCCAGCACGTGCAGGCCGACGAGGAAGGCGGGCACCGCCAGGAAGTACTGGACGTAGCCGACGACCCCCTGGGCCAGTTCCACGCCCAGCAGCGTCAGCGCCGCCCGCCGGGCCGGTCCCGGCACGTCGGTCACGTGCAGTGCGAACAGCAGCGCGAACGTCAGGCCGACCACCAGGTAGGCGACGTCGGCGTGGATCCTGGCCACGGTCTCGATGTCGAAGGGGAGACGGGAGGCCAGCTCGTCGCCGGAGTGGGGGCCGGTGCCGGTCACCACCATCCCCGCGACGATGAGCAGGAGCACCGCGCCGACCAGGACGTATCCGAGGGTGCGCAGGTCGCGGTGGACCAGCCGCTGCGGCGGGGCGTCCCCCTCCCCGGCGCGGGCGTACAGCGCGCAGGCCGCGGCGGTCATGCCGACGGAGAACAGGAAATGCATGCTCACGGTGACCGGGTTGAGCAGGGTGTGCACCACCACGCCGCCCCAGAGTCCCTGGACGGCCACGCCGTACGGCTGGATCCAGGCCAGGCGGACCAGGCCGCGGCGGCGGACCGGCAGCCGCCGCGCGGCGACCACGCAGGCCACCGCCACGACCAGGACCAGGAAGGTCAGGAGCCGGTTGCCGAACTCGATCACCGTGTTGACCGGCGAGATCCCCTCGTGGGCGGCCGGGACGAAGCTGTCCGGGGTGCACCGCGGCCAGGTCGGGCAGCCCAGCCCCGAACCGGTCACCCGCACGATCGCGCCCGTCACCGTGATCCCGGCGTTGACGACGATCGCGGTCAGGGCCCACCGCCGCATGGTGGCCGCCGTGGGCGACCACACGCTCCGGAGCAGGTTCGCGAAGGGGTTGCGGGAACGGTCGAGGAGCTGCGTCACGGCTCTCATCGTAGGTGGCGGGAGTGGTGGTCCCGCCGTCGCCCTGCCATGCCGTGACCGGGCCATTGATCCATACAGAAGTATGTGACATTTTACAGAGGGCGGCGTTGCGGAATCGAGGTGGACCGTGCCGGACATCGTGGTGGTCGGCGCCGGGATCGTCGGCGCGGCGTGCGCCTACCACGCGGCACGGGCCGGGCTGGACGTGGAGGTCGTGGACCGGGGACCCGTGGCGGGCGGCACGACCGGCGCGGGAGAGGGCAACGTCCTCGTCTCCGACAAGGAGCCCGGCCCGGAACTCGATCTCGCGCTCCTGTCCAACCGCCTCTGGCGCGACCTGGCGGATCACGTGGGCGGGTTCGAGTTCGAGGCCAAGGGCGGCCTGGTGGTCGCCGAGACCGCGGAGACGCTGCGAGGGCTCACCGCCGCCGCGGCCCTCACCGGGAAGCGGGGTGTCGAGCACGTCACGGTCACCGCGGACGAGCTGAGCGACTACGAGCCCCATCTGGCGGAGGGCCTGGCGGGAGGCGTGCTCTACCCGCAGGACGCCCAGGTCCATCCCATGCTCGCGGCTGCGAGACTGCTCCGCCGGGGCGCCGGGAGCTTCGGCGCCGGCGCCCTGGCCGTGCGCACCGGCGTCACCGTCACCGGGTTCCTGCGCGACGGCGACCGCGTGACGGGTGTGCGGACCGACCGCGGCGACATCCTCGCCGGGGCCGTCGTCAACGCCGCCGGGACCTGGGGCGGCGAGCTCGCGGCGCTGGCCGGGGTACGGGTGCCCGTCCTACCCCGGCGCGGCTTCGTCCTGGTCACCGAGCCGCTCGACCGGCCGCTGGTCCGGCACAAGGTCTACACCGCCGCCTACGTCACCGCCGTGGCCAGCGACTCCGCGGGACTGGAGACCTCCGCCGTGGTGGAGGGCACACCCGCGGGGACCGTGCTCATCGGCGCCAGCCGCGAGCGGGCCGGGTTCGACCGGGCCCTGTCCGTGCCGGTTCTCGGCAGGCTCGCGGCGCAGGCCGTCGCGCTCTTCCCGGCCCTGGCGGGGCGGCGGGTGATCCGGGCCTACTGCGGCTTCCGCCCCTACTGCCCGGACCATCTCCCGGTGATCGGCGAGGACCCCCGGGCCCCGGGCCTCTACCACGCCTGCGGTCACGAGGGCGCGGGCATCGGCCTGGCCCCGGCCACCGGCCACCTGATCGCCCAGCTCCTGGCCGGGCACCGCCCGGATCTGGACCTCGCCCCCTTCCGCCCGGACCGCTTCGGGGAGGAGCACCCATGACGCCCGCGCCATCCTCCGGCCCGTCCCCGGAACCGGCCCCGTCCCGGGCGCGCCGGCTGGTGCGGGCGCGCCCGGAGCCGGGGTTCACGATCGAGACGGACGGCGGGACCGTGCCGGTGGTCCCCGGCCAGACCATCGGCGCCGCCCTGTACGGCGCGGGCATCCGCTCCTGGCGGGCCACCCGGTCCGGTGGCCGCCCGCGCGGGCTGTTCTGCGGCATCGGCGTCTGCTTCGACTGCCTGGTCACGGTCAACGGCGTGCCCTCCCTGCGCGCCTGCCTGACCGAGGCCCGCCCCGGCGACCGGGTCGCCACGGGGGACGCGCCCGCCCGTCCACCGGAACGATCTTCCGGTGGACGGCGGGAGGGGACGCGGTCTCCCGGCGGTGACGGGCCGGGAGAGGCGGGCCGATGACCCCGGACTACGACCTCGCGGTGATCGGCGGTGGGCCCGCCGGGGTGGCCGGCGCGCTGACCGGCGCGCTGGCCGGGCTCGGCGTGGTCCTCCTCGACGCCGCCCCGCGCCTCGGCGGCCAGTACTTCCGCCGCCCGGCCCCCGGCTTCCGCGCCGCGCGGCCCGGCGCGCTCCACCGCGGCCTCGACCGCTTCACCCGGCAGTGCGACGACCTCGCCGGGCGGGCGGACGTGCTGACCGGCCACCGCGTCTGGGCGGTCGGACGGGACGGCGGGACGGTGACCGTACGCTGCCTGGCGGGGGATCGGGAGGAACGGCCCCGCACGGTCACCGCGCGGCGGCTGCTGATCGCCACCGGCGCGCACGACCGGCCGCTGCCGTTCCCCGGCTGGGACCTGCCGGGCGTGCTCACCCCGGGCGCCGCCCAGGCGCTGCTCAAGGGGGACCTCGTCGTCGCGGGCCGCCGGGTGGTGGTCGCCGGGACCGGGCCGTTCCTGCTCCCGGTCGCCGCCGGGCTGGCCGCCGCGGGCGCCCGCGTGCTCGGCGTGCACGAGGCGGGCGGCCGGGGCGGCCTGACCCGGCATCCGTTCCTGGCCGCGGGCAAGCTCGCCGAGGCGTTCGGGTACGGCGCGCGCCTGGCCCGCCACCGGGTGCCCTACCGCGGCCGTCAGGCCGTGATCGAGGCGCACGGCGGCGACGCCCTGACCCACGTCACGATCGCGGACCTCGACCGGGACTGGCGTCCGGTCGCGACCCGCACGGTCGCGTGCGACACCCTCGCCTGCGGCTACGGCTTCGTCGCCCAGCTCGACCTGCCCGTCCAGCTCGGCTGCGCCCTGCGCGCCGACCCCTACGGCGACCTCGCCGTCACCGTGGACGCGGGGATGCGCACCAGCGTGCCCGGTGTCTACGCGGCCGGGGAGACCACCGGCGTCGGCGGCGCCGTACTGGCCGAGGCCGAGGGACGGATCGCGGGCCGGGCCGTCGCCGCCGACCTGGGCCGCCGCGTCCCGCCGGACCCGGTCCTGTCCCGGCGGCGGGACCGCCTGGCCGCCTTCGCCCGGGCGCTGGGGGAGGCGTACCCGGTACGGCCCGGCTGGCGGGGCTGGCTGCGCGACGACACCCTGATCTGCCGGTGCGAGGAGGTGCCGCTGTCGGCCGTGCGTGAGGCCGTGGAGCTGGGCGCCACCGACGCGCGCTCGGTCAAGTCGCTGTCCCGCGCCGGGATGGGCTGGTGCCAGGGCCGGATGTGCGGCTACGCGGTCTCCCGCCTGGCGGGCGGCGCCGCGGCCGGTGACTCCCGGGACGGCGGGCAGGCCCGGCCCGGCGCGGGCCCTGCGGCGTTCCACCGTCCGATCGCCCAGCCCGTCCGGCTCGGCGACCTCGCCGGGATGGCCGCCGAGGCGCCCCCTCCCGGCCCGCCCGGCGCTCCCGCCGAGGCGCCCCGTCCCCCCACGGAAGGGTGATCCCGATGACAGCGATCCCGGAGACGGCGATCCCGGAGACGGCGACCCGCGCGAAGCCCTGGCACGGCGTGATGGTGGCGACCGCGCTGCCGTTCGGCGACGATCTGTCCGTCGACCACGGCGCCTACGCCGAGCACTGCCGGTGGCTGGTGGACAGCGGCTGCGACGGCGTGGTGCCGAACGGCTCGCTGGGCGAGTACCAGACCCTGACGCCGGAGGAGCGGGCCGGGGTGGTGGAGACCGCGGTGGCGGCCGTCGGCGGGGACCGGGTCATGCCCGGGGTCGCCGCGTACGGCGCGCGGGAGGCCCGCCGCTGGGCCGAGCAGGCCCGGGACGCCGGCTGCGGCGCGGTGATGCTGCTCCCGCCGAACGCCTACCCGGCCGACGAGCGGACCGTGATCGAGCACTACCGGGAGGTGGCGCGGGCGGGCCTGCCGGTGGTGGCCTACAACAACCCCTTCGACACCCGGGTGGACCTGACCCCGGCGCTGCTGGCCCGGCTGCACGCCGAGGGCCTGGTCGCGGCGGTCAAGGAGTTCAGCGGGGACGCCCGGCGGGCTTATGAGATCGCCGAGCTCGCGCCCGGCCTGGATCTGCTGGCCGGGGCCGACGACGTGCTGCTGGAGCTGGCGGTGGCCGGGGCCGTGGGGTGGGTGGCGGGTTACCCCAACGCGCTCCCCGAGTCCTGCGTGGCGCTCTACCTGGCCGCCGTCGCCGGGGACCTGACGGCCGCGCTCCCGCTCTACCGGGCGCTGCACCCGCTGCTGCGCTGGGACTCCCGCCCGCGCTTCGTCCAGGCCATCAAGCTCTCCATGGACCTGGCCGGACGCCGCGGCGGCCCGTGCCGCCCGCCCCGGCTCCCGCTGGACCCGGGGGACGGGGCGGTCGTCCGCGCCGCCACGGAGAAGGCCCTCGCCTCGGGCCTGCGCTGAGAACGCCTCCGGAAGGAGAAGAATGAGGACGAGAAGGGTTTTCCACGCGGTGGACTCCCACACCGAGGGCATGCCGACCCGGGTGATCACCGGTGGGGTGGGAGTCGTCCCCGGCGCGACCATGGCGGAGCGGCGGGAGTACTTCGTCAGGCACCTGGACCACGTCCGCACCCTGCTCATGTACGAGCCGCGCGGCCACGCGGCGATGAGCGGGGCCATCCTGCAGCCGCCGACCCGGCCCGACGCCGATTACGGGGTCCTGTACATCGAGGTCTCCGGATGCCTGCCGATGTGCGGGCACGGCACCATCGGCGTGGCCACCGTCCTGGTGGAGACCGGGATGGTCGAGGTGGCCGAGCCGGTCACCGTCGTCCGCCTGGACACCCCGGCGGGCCTGGTGACGGCCGAGGTGCGGGTGGAGGACGGCGCCGCCGTGGAGGTGACCCTCACGAACGTGGCCTCCTACAGCGCCGGCCTGGACCGGGTGGTCGAGGTGCCGGGCTTCGGCGAGGTCGGCTACGACCTGGCCTACGGCGGCAACTTCTACGCGATCGTGCGGCTGGAGGCGCTCGGCCTGCCCTACGACCGCGCGTACGGGCAGCGGCTCCTGGAGGCCGGACTGGCGATCATGGAGGCGATCAACGAGGAGGACGAGCCGGTGCACCCGCTGGACGGCCGGGTGCGGGGCTGCCACCACGTCTATCTCGCCGCCCCCGGCTCGGACGCCCGGCACTCCCGGCACGCCATGGCCATCCACCCCGGCTGGTTCGACCGCTCGCCGTGCGGCACGGGCACCAGTGCCCGGATGGCCCAGCTGCACGCCCGCGGTGAGCTGGCCCTGGGCGAGAGCTTCGTCAACGAGTCGTTCATCGGCACCCGGTTCACCGGCAGGCTCGCCGGGGAGACGTCCGTGGCCGGGCTGCCCGCGGTGATCCCCCGGATCACCGGGCGGGCGTGGGTGACCGGCACCGCCCAGTACTTCCTCGACCCCCGCGACCCCTTCCCCGAGGGCTTCCTCCTGTAGCCGGGCCCGGGAGTTCACCGGCGGCACGGAGGAAGCCGGATCCCGGCGGACGGGCGCTCACCCGTGACCCGGGCGGTCCTGGTCGCGGCCGCGCTCGCGCCAGGCGCGCTCCCACTGCCGGGTCAGGGCCGGGTAGACGACGAGGTACCGGAAGGGCGCGATGGCGGCCATGTAGAGCCGCCCGAACCAGCCGTTGGGCTTGACGAGGACGGCCATCCGCAGCTCGTGGTCGCCGTCGGCCCCCCGGACCCAGCCGAGGTGCATCACGGTGTGCACGGTCTTGTTCGCCAGCTCGCGCGCGGCCTCCGTGTCGAGCTCGTAGACGGCTTTGAGCGGCATGCTCTCGCTGTCCGGGCCGCGGGGTGCGTCGCGGAGGTCGGCGGGCAGGCGGTCGCGGAGCGAGGCCACCCGCGCGCCGACGCCCGCCGACGGCGTGTCCCAGCCGAAGAGGGCGCCGAGCTTCCACCGGAGGGCGAACAGGAACCGCGACGGCCCGGTCTGCCCGGCGAGGCCCCCGGCGGTCCGCATCGCCGCGAGCATCGCCGGGAAGTCGCCGGGCCCGGCTCCGGGGGTGCGGAACGACCACACGTCCTCGATCGAGAAGTCGGAGGTGAGTTCGTGGACGCGCCACGGGCGGGAGGTGTGCGCGGTCTCGGGCAGTTTCACGAGAGTCCCCTTTCGGCCATCATGGCCATGAGCGTCAGCTGGTCCAGTTCGGGTGTGGCGGGGTCGAGCTCGCGGTAGCGGCGGTGGACGTTGACCACGATCCGCTCGGAGTCCAGCCAGGTGGCGTACTCGTCCAGGTCCACCGCCCCGATCGCCTCGGAGAAGGACAGGCCGCGGGAGTGGGCGGCGTCCGCCTGCTCGACCCCGTGGGCGAGGTAGCCGCGCACCGCGCGGATCCCGTCGGGGTCGGTGACCGGGCCGTGGCCGGGGACGATCGTGTGCGCGCCGGTGGCGGTCGGTGATCGGGCGCACGGCGTCGAGCATCTCGGCGGTCAGCGGCAGGTCGAACAGGGTGTCGACCAGGAGGGAGGCCCCTTCGCCCGCGACCAGGCCCGCGTTGCTCCAGCCGTACCCGCCGTCGGGCAGCAGCCAGGCCCACACGCCCGTGCCGATCTCGTGCAGCCCGCGCGTGTAGGGCAGCTTCGCCGGGGCGCGGTTGACGCGCGGCAGCCGCGGCTTCTCGTCGGGGTTGCGCCTGCGGGCCAGCGGGTACGGCGCACCGGAGGCGCGGACGGTCTGGCGGGTACGGCCCAGCCCCTCGACCGTCAGCTCCACGACGTCGCCGTCCCGCAACCATCCGGGGAAGGCCGCCGGGTCGGCGATGGACAGGTGCTCGATGAGGCAGCAGCCGGGTACGGTGCCCGAGCCGAACACGTCGCCGGGCAGCAGGTCGACGCCGCGCGAGGCGTAGGAGACGACCTCGCCGAAGCTCCAGTCCATGGCGTCGGTGCGGCCCGAGCCGATGGTCCGGCCGTTGACGGCGGCCTCGACCCGCAGGGCCAGCCTGCCGTCGCGGCGGTGGGGCTCCAGCTCGTCCGGGGTGACCAGGTACGGTCCGAGAGTGGTCGCGCCGTCCTTGCCCTTGGCCTGGCCGATGGCCAGCGGGCTCTCGCGCAGCTGCAGATCCCGTGCCGACCAGTCGTTGTAGACGGTGTAGCCGATGATGTGCTCCTCGGCCTGCTCCGGGGTGAGATCCCGGCCGCCGGGCCCGATGACCGCGGCGATCTCCAGCTCGAAGTCGAACCAGGCGCTGCCGGGCGGGACGGCCACCTCGTCGTACGGGCCGACGATCGTGGCGGGGCAGGCGAAGTAGAAGGCCGGGATCTCGTACCAGGCGTTGTCGAGCGTGCGCGGCTGGCCGGTGACCTGCCGGCAGCTGCGTATGTGGTCCAGGAAGCACAGGCAGTCGCGGACCGAGGGCGGGCGCGGGATCGGCGCGCGCAGCCTGGTCCCGGCCAGCGGCACCGTCCGTGCCGTCGAGGCCAGGGCCGTCTCGCCGATCGCCCGCAGTTCCTCGGCGCCCCGGCCGATGAGCTCGACCAGATCGACGTCCGGCGCGACGGGATGGATCCGGTCCTGGCCGATCACGCCGACGCGGTCTCCGGCGTCCGTGGCGTAGGTCACCCAGCGCATGGAGAACCTCCTCGTTTCTATGCTGATTGACACAGGCTATATTGATCAGCATTTGCTCTGTCATCCGGCATACCTGATTAGATGGACCGCATGGCCACGCGACGCATCGAGAGGACGCAGGAGAGCCGCCGGCTGCTGGTCGCGGCCGCCGCCGAGCTCTTCGCCGAGAAGGGATACCGGCAGACGAGCTTCATCGACATCGCCGAGCGGGCCGGCATCAGCCGCGGCTCCATCCCCTGGCACTTCGGCAACAAGCTGGGCCTGCTGGAGGCGGTGGTCGACGACCGGCTCCAGGCCGTGCTGACCGGTCTCACACCGCCCGCGGGGGAACGCCCCGCCGACCCGCTCGACCAGGTCATGGACTTCATCCGCCTGCCGGGCACGCGCCTGTTCATCACCCTGCTCGCCGAGGCCGTGGAGGTGGACTCGCCGATCCGCGAGCACTACGCGCGGCTGCACGCGGCGCTCCGGCAGGGGGTGCGGGCCCGGATACCGGCCGGTGCGCTCCCGCAGGGAACCACTCCGGAGGCGTTCACGATCCTGATGGTGGGGGCCGTCATCGGCGTGCACGCCCAGTGGCGGGTCGCTCCCGAGGCGGTGGACCTCGAGGCCGTCCGCGCCGCCCTCCGGGCCCTGCTGCCGCCGGGCCCCGGACGGCCCTGACGGCGCGCCGTCCTGCCGGGCCCGCGACATCGCCCGGCGCCGTGACCGGGCTCCCGGGAGGCGGCGGCCGGTGCGTCGACCGGGTCCCGGGAGGCGGCCGATACTTTGGTCGATCGCGGTGCGCCGGAGCGGCGACTTTGGACGCGGCCGGAGATGCCCACGACGGATCCGCCCGCGGGGGCCGGATCCGTACCGTGATGGCATGCGCAAAGCCGTCCAGTTCCTCGGGCTCTACCTGGTCGCCGCGGGTATCAGCGGGACCGTCGACCACCTGGCCGTCCAGCCCTTCCTGGGCGTGTTCCTCAACGCCTTCAACCGCTTCGTGATCCCGAACGTGGGCTTCCTGACCGGTTACGAGATCTTCGCCAATCTCACCCTGTCGGTCCTCGGCGGTGTACTGGTCATCGCCGCGGGACGGATCCGGACGTCATGACACGCGGGAAGGGACCGGAGGAGCCGTGACCCGGCGCTTCGGCCCCGCCTCTTGACGGGAGCATCCGGCGCGCGTGCAATGTCACACATCACTCGATGTGAGGAGCCACCCCATGCGCGCCACCCCCCTGAAATCCCTCGCGTCACTCACCCTCGCCGTCCTCCTGCTCGCCGGGTGCGGCCAGGGCCTGCTCGGCGGCGGGGACGAGGCCGCCACCGGAGAGGGCCCGATCGTCCTGGGCATGCTCATCCCGCAGTCGGGCAGCGAGGCGGCCATCGGCCCCTACATGAGCAACGCGGCGCAGCTCGCCGTCGACGAGATCAACGCCAAGGGCGGAGTGCTCGGCCGCACCCTGCAGCTGAAGACCGCCGACGACGCCTGCGACCCGCAGTCGGCCTCGGCCGCGGCCAACAAGCTCGTCACCGAGGGCGTGCACGTCTCGGTGGGCGGCTACTGCTCGGGTGCCACGCTTCCCACCCTGCCCATCTTCGGCCGGGCGAACATCCCGATGATCATCCCGGCGGCCAACTCCCAGGAACTGGTCGACCAGAAGCTCAAGCACGTCTTCCTGATCAACGGCACCGGCTCCCAGCAGGCCGAGGCCGCCCAGAAGTGGATCGCCAAGCAGGGTGCGAAGAGCGTCGCGCTCATGCACGACAACACCAGCTACTCCAAGGACATCGCCGTGCGCGCCCAGGGACTGCTCGGCGATCAGGTCGTGATCACCGAGGCGGTCACGCCCAAGGAGAGCGACTACAGCGCCAACATCACCAACGTGCTCGCCAAGAAGCCCGACTTCGTCTACTGGACCGGGTACTTCCAGGAGGGCGGGCTGATCGCGCGCCAGCTCCGCCAGGCCGGGTACGAGGGCGCGATCATGGTCGCCGACGGCGCCGTCTCGCCGAAGCTCGCCGAGATCGCCGGGGACGAGGCCGCCGAGGGCGTCTACGCCACCATGACCCAGACCCCGGAGACCCTCCGGGGCGCCGAGAACTGGATCGCGGCCTACAAGAAGAAGTACAACGCCGATCCCGGCCCCTACTCCAACCAGTCCTACGACGCGGTACGGCTGGCCGCCGAGGCGATCGCCAAGGCGGGCGGCACCGACGGGACCAAGATCATCGCCGCGCTGGAGGCGGTCGACGGCTTCCCGATGTTCTCCGGGCCGCTGAGGTTCACCCCCGAGCACACCCTGGCCAACGGCGGCTTCCAGATCCTCGTGGTCAAGGACGGCGCGTTCACCCTGCAGGACCCCCTCCAGTGAGGCCGGCCGGGTCCTCCCGCGTCGCCGCGGCGCGGGGGGCCGCATGACGCAGCTCGTCTGGAACGGTCTGTTCGTCGGCTCGTTCTACGCCCTGGTGGCGCTGGGCTACAGCATGGTCTACGGGATCATCAAGCTGCTCAACTTCGCCCACGGCGACCTGTACATGCTCGGCGCGTTCACCGGCTTCGCCGTCCTGGGCGCGGCCGGAGGGGTGACGTCGGCGGCGGCGCTGCCGCTGCTGCTGGCCGTGCTGCTGGCGACCATGGTGATCACCGGCCTGGCCGGGGTCGTGCTGGAGCGGGTCGCCTACCGGCCGCTGCGCGGCGCCCCCCGCCTCTCCCTGCTGATCACCGCCGTCGGCGCGTCCTTCGCTCTGGAGTACGGCACGCGCGCCGTCGCCGGGGCCGACCCGCGGGTCTACCCGGTACGGCTCGGCGGCACCCCGCTGGAGGTGCTCGGCGCCCGGCTGACCCTGCAGCAGCTGGTGCTGACCGCGGTGGCCGTGGTGCTCATGATCGGGCTGAACCTGCTGGTCACCCGGACCCGCGAGGGCCGGGCCATGCGGGCCATCGCGCTGGACCCGCGCACCAGCGCGCTCATGGGCGTCGACGTCAACGCGGTGATCTCCCGGACGTTCTTCCTCGGCTCGGCCCTGGCCGGGGCCGCCGGAGTGATGGCCGGGGCCTACTACGGGAAGATCGACTTTCTGATGGGCTTCCTCATCGGGCTCAAGGCGTTCACCGCGGCGGTCATCGGCGGGATCGGCAACATCCCCGGCACCATGCTCGGCGGGCTGCTGCTCGGGCTGCTGGAGTCGTTCGGCACGTTCTGGCTGGGCGGGGAGTGGCGCGACGTGTTCGCCTTCGGGGTGCTGATCCTGTTCCTGACCGTGCGGCCCACCGGCCTGCTCGGCGAGCGCGTCACGGAGCGGGTGTGAAGGGCCCCGGCGCGGGCCCCGCGTCCCCCGAGCCGGGCCCCGCCTCCCCCGAGCCGGGCCCCGCGTCCCCCGAGCCGGGCCCCGCCTCCCCCGAGCCCGGTGCCGCGCGCCCCGGCGCGGATCCCGGGAGCCCCGGGCCGGACCGCGCGGACGCGCCGAAGGTCCGTCTGCGGGGCACGCGCAGGCCCCCGACCCGGACGTCGCGGCTGCTGCAGAACCGGTGGGCGGGGGCGGCGGGGCTGCTCGTCGCGCTCCTGGCGCCCTTCGTGAACGCCACGCCGTACGCGCTCTCGATCATGACCAGCGCGGCGATCTTCGTGATGCTGGCCGCCGGGCTGAACATCGTGGTCGGCTACTGCGGCCTGCTCGACCTGGGCTACGCCGCCTTCCTCGCGGTCGGCGCGTACACCAGCGGCGTGCTGGCCACCCGCTTCGACCTGCCGCTGCTCGCCACCGTGCCCGCCGTCCTGGTGGTCACCGTGCTGGCCGGGATCGTCATCGGCGCGCCGACGCTGCGCCTGCGCAGCGACTATCTCGCCATCGTCACCCTGGGCTTCGGCGAGATCATCCGGATCACCGCCAACAACCTGGACGTCACCGGCGGCCCCTCCGGGATCTACGGCATCCCGCATCTGGCCGACGGCCCGGTGGCGTTCTACTACCTGACCGTGGCCGTCGTCTCCCTGGCCGTCCTCGGCGCCGCCCGGCTGGGCCGCTCCCGCCTCGGCCGGGCCTGGCGGTTCGTCCGCGAGGACGAGGACGCCGCCGAGGCCACCGGCGTCAACACCTACCGCGTCAAGCTCGCCGCCTACATCGCCGGGGCGATCTGGGGCGGGCTGGCCGGGGTGCTGTTCGCCGCCCACCTGTCGGCCGTCTCCCCGGCCAGCTTCACCTTCCTCCAGTCGGCGCTGGTGCTGATGGCCGTGGTCCTGGGCGGCATGGGATCCGTCCCGGGCGTCGTGCTCGGCGCCATCGTGATCAGCCTCCTCCCCGAGGTCCTGCGCGACCTCGCCGACTACCGCTTCTTCCTCTTCGGGGTCCTGCTCATCGGCTTCATGCTCCTGCGCCCGCAGGGGCTGTGGCCCGCCCGCTCCAAGGAGGCCCTCAGATCCGAGGAGGCTCTCAGGTGACCCTGCTGGACGTGACGGAGCTGCGGCTGTCCTTCGGCGGGCTGCTGGCCGTCGACGGGCTGAGCCTCTCCGTGCGGGAAGGGGAGATCGTCTCGCTCATCGGGCCCAACGGCGCGGGCAAGACCTCGGTCTTCAACTGCGTCACCGGTTTCTACCGGCCCACCGCGGGGCGGATCACACTGCGCGGCCGGGACCTGCGGGGACTGCGGCCCTCCGCGGTCGCGGGCCTGGGCGTTGCGCGGACCTTCCAGAACCTGCGCCTGTTCGGTGAGCTGTCGGTCCTGGACAACGTCCGCGCGGGGACCCATCTGTGGCTCCGGCAGAGCGTCCTGGACGCCCTGCTGCACACCCCGCGCTACCGCCGCTCCGAGCACGAGTGCACCGAGCAGGCCCACCACTGGCTGGACTTCGTCGGCCTGCGCGGCGACCGGTACGGCCCCGCCCGGGCGTTGCCGTACGGAGAGCAGCGCCGTGCCGAGATCGCCAGAGCGCTGGCCCGCCGCCCCGGCCTGCTCCTGCTGGACGAGCCCGCCGCCGGGCTCAACCACGGGGAGAAGGCCGGGATGGTGGACCTGATCCGGCGCATCCGGGACCTCGGCGTCGCGATCATGCTCATCGAGCACGACATGGGCCTGGTCATGGAGGTCTCCGAGCGGGTGGTCGTGCTCAACTTCGGCAGGGAGATCGCCGAGGGCCGGCCCGAGGAGGTCCGGCGCGACCCGGCCGTCATCGAGGCATACCTGGGAGGTGAGCCGGATGCTTGAGATCCGCGGGCTCGACGTGCACTACGGCGGCGTGCACGCGCTGCGCGGCCTGTCGCTGACCGTCGCCGCGGGGGAGGTCGTGGCCCTGCTCGGCAACAACGGCGCGGGCAAGACCACCACGCTCTCGGCGGTCTCCGGCCTCCTGCGGCCCAGCGGCGGCTCGATCCTCTTCGAGGGCGCCGACATCACCCGCGAACCGCCGCACCGGATCACCGCCCGCGGGCTGGTGCACGTCCCCGAGGGCAGGAGGGTCTTCAGCGCCCTCACCGTCCACGAGAACCTCCAGCTCGGCGGCTACCTGGTCCGGGACCAGGCCGAGATCCGCCGCCGGATCGAGCGCGTCTACGACCTGCTGCCCCGCCTGGCCGAGCGGCGCCGGCAGCGGGGCGGCACCCTGTCGGGCGGCGAGCAGCAGATGCTCGCCATCGGCCGGGCGCTGGTCACCGGTCCCCGGCTGCTCCTGCTCGACGAGCCCTCCATGGGCCTGGCCCCGCTGGTGGTCGCCTCCGTCATGGAACTCGTCGCCGGCATCAACGCCGAGGGCACCTCGGTCCTGCTCGTCGAGCAGAACGCGGTCGCGGCGCTGCGCGTCGCCCACCGCGGATACGTGATCGAGAACGGCGCGTGCGTGCTCGACGGCCCCGCCGCCGGGCTGCGCGAGGACGCCCGGGTGGTGGAGGCGTACCTGGGCGGGGTCTGAGGCCGCACCCGCCGCGGGGCCCGCAGCAGGTCTGAGACAATGGGCCGCCGCCCGCGAGGTGCGGAAACGAGCGAGATGAGAGGCGCTGGGATGGCTCCTTCGGCACCGGACGGGCTCGACCTTCCGGTCGTGGGCGAGCGGCAGAGCCTGCGGGAGCAGGTGGCGCACGCGCTCCGGGCCGCTCTGATCACCGGGGAGATGCGCCCCGGCGTGGTCTACTCCGCTCCGGCGCTGGCCGCCCAGTTCGGCGTCTCCGCCACCCCCGTCCGCGAGGCGATGCTCGACCTGACCAAGGAGGGTCTGGTCGAGGCGGTGCGGAACAAGGGCTTCCGGGTCACCGAACTGTCCGAGCGCGACCTGGACGAGCTCACCGAGATCCGGCGGCTCATCGAGGTCCCCACGGTGGCGCGGCTGGCCGGCGCCTCCCGGGCGGAGAGCTTCGAGGCGCTGCGCCCGCTCGCCGCGCGGATCGTCGCGGCGGCCGAGGACGGCGACCTGCTCGCCTACGTGGACGCCGACATCCGCTTCCACGTCGGCCTCCTGGCGCTGGCGGGCAACGCCCGCCTCGTCGAGGTGGTGCGCGACCTGCGCAACCGGGCCCGCCTGTACGGCCTGGCGTCCCTGCGCGAGCGGGGCCTGCTGGCCGACTCCGCGCGCGAGCACCTCGGTCTTCTCGACCTGCTGGTCGAGGGCGACGCCGGTGGAGCCGAACGGCTGATGCGCGACCACATCCGGCACGTGCGGGGCATCTGGGCCAGCCGCCCGGAGTGACCGCGGCCGGGCGGCGCCGTCAGCGGGAGCTGCGGGTCGCCCCCACGCTCGCGATGACCACGCAGCCGATGGCGGCCCACTCGCGCGCGTTCAGCACCTCGCCCAGGACGACCAGGCCGACCAGCGCCGCCGCGGCGGGCTCCAGGCTCATCAGGATGCCGAACACCCGCTTGGGCATCCGGCGCAGGGCCTCCAGCTCGATCGTGTAGGGGATGACCGACGACAGCAGCCCGACGCCCAGGCCGACCAGGAGCAGCTCGGGCCGGAGCAGGTCGGTCCCGCCCGTGCCGATCCCGACGGGCGCGATCACGAGGAAGGCCACGATCATCGCGAACGAGACGCCCCCGGTGCCGGGGAAGCGCTGCCCGACGGCGGCCGACAGCAGGATGTAGGCCGCCCAGCAGGCCCCGGCGACCAGCGCGAAGCCGATCCCGGCCCAGCTGAGGCCGGTGGCCTGGCCCCACGGCGCGAGCAGCGCGATGCCGGAGGCGGCCAGCACCACCCAGAGCAGGTCCAGCCGGCGCCGGGAGGCGGCGACCGCCACCCCGAGCGGGCCGAGGAACTCGATCGCCACCGCGATCCCCATGGGCAGCCGGGCCAGCGCCTCGTAGAACGACAGGTTCATCAGGCCGAGCGTCGCGCCGAACGCCACGCCCACCCCCAGGTCCGCCCGGGTCAGCCCCTTCAAGCGGGGACGGGCGACCACGCCCAGGATCAGCGCGCTCATCGCGATCCGCAGCAGCACCGTCGCGCTCGGCGGCAACTGGCTGAACAGGTCCTTGGCGAAACCCGCGCCGAGCTGGACCGAGAGAATGGCCAGCAGGACCAGGCCGGAGGGCGGGATGGCGTCGGAGGCGGCCTTGAGCAGGGATCCCGGCCGGGTCGTACCCGGCTGGTACGGCTCGGCGGGTCCCGGAAGGGCGTCGGCGGTCATCGGGCTCCTCAGGGGCTACTCGGTTCTACGCACCTTACTAGTGACGCCCGACAGGACCAGTGACGCCCGGCGGGGAGCCCCCGGCCCGTCACGTCCGTGATCCGGGAGCCGCCCGCGGGCGGGGGGATCACTCCCAGCGGAAGGTCCGCGAGGCGGCCAGGAGCGAGACCGCGGCCCAGGCGGCCAGGACCGTCATCGCCGCCACCGGCGGCCCGGCGCCGTCGGCCAGGACGGAGCGGAGCCCGCCGGTCAGGGCGGAGATCGGCAGGAGCTCCAGGACCCGCTCCATCGCGTCGGGGAAGGTCGACACCGGGAAGACGACCCCGCCGCAGCCGAGCATGAGCAGGTAGACGAGGTTCGCCCCGGCGAGCGTGGCCTCCGCGCGCAGGGTGCCGGCCATCAGCAGGCCGAGCCCGCTGAAGGCGGCGGTGCCGAGCAGGAGCAGGACCAGCGCCGCGAGCGGGGAGCCGCCGGGCCGCCAGCCCAGCGCGAGCGCCACCCCGATGATGATGACGACCTGGACGGCCTCGACCGCGATCACCGCGAGCGTCTTGGCCAGCATCAGCCCGCCCCGGGACAGCGGGGTCGCGCCCAGCCGCTTCAGCACGCCGTACCGCCGCTCGAAGCCCGTGGCGATGGCCTGCCCGGTGAAGGCCGTGGACATCACGGCCAGCGCCAGCACGCCGGGGGCCATGAAGTCCACCCGGGGACCGTCGCCCACGTTCACCAGCGGCGCGGCGGAGAACCCGACGAGCAGCAGCACGGGGATGATCATCGTGAGCAGCAGCTGCTCGCCGTTGCGGAGCATCGCCCGGATCTCCGCGCCGGCCTGCGCCAGGACCATCCGGGGCAGGGGGGCGGCGCCCGGGGCCGGGGTGAGGTCCAGCGCGGTGCCCGCGGGCCTGTCGTTCGCCGTGGTCATCGCAGCTCCCGGCCGGTCAGTTCGAGAAAGACGTCTTCCAGGGTGCGGCGCTCGATGCTGAGGTCGTCGGCGGTCACACCCTCGGCGGCGCACCAGGCCGTCACGGTCGCCAGCAGCTCGGGCCCGACCTGACCCTCGATGATGTAGTGCCCCGCCGGGGACTCCTTGGCCGAGCTCCCCGCGGGCAGGGCGTTGAGCAGCTCGTCCAGGGTGAGCGCGGGCCGGGCGCGGAAGCGCAGCTGCCGCTCGGCGCCGGTGAGCGCGGCCGGCGTGCCCTCGGCCACCACCGTCCCGCGGTCGATGATCACCACGTGGTCCGAGAGCTTCTCGGCCTCGTCCATGTGGTGCGTGGTGAGCACCACCGAGACCCCGGCGGCCCGCAGCTCGCCCACCAGGTCCCAGCAGGCGTGCCGGGCCTGCGGGTCCAGCCCGGCGGTCGGCTCGTCGAGGAAGACCAGCTCGGGGCGGCCGATGACGGCCGCGGCCAGCGAGACGCGCTGCTGCTGGCCGCCGGAGAGCCTGCGGTACGGCGTGCGGGCGTGCTCGACCAGCCCGAGCCGGTCCAGCAGCGCCTCCGGATCGAGCGGACGGGCGTGGAAGCGGGCCACCAGCCGGAGCCACTCTCCGCAGCGCATCGCCGGGGGCACGCCCCCGGCCTGGAGCATCACGCCCACCCTGGGCCGCAGCTCCGGCCGCGACGGGTCGAGCCCGAGCACGCTGACGGTGCCGCCGTCGGCCCGCCGGAAGCCCTCGCAGATCTCGATCGTGGAGGTCTTGCCCGCGCCGTTGGGGCCGAGGATCGCGGTGACCGCGCCACGGGCGGCGCGCAGGGACAGGCCGTCGATCGCGGTCGTCGGGCCGTATCGCTTGACCAGATCGATGATCTCGACGGCTGGGGAGTCCATGGCCACGAGTCTAAGGACTCTGCGGCCCGGTCCCGTTCGCGACCTCGCCTCCGGCGCCTCCCATGCCTGGTAAAAGGCTTCGGGACGATCCCGCCAAGTCCCCGGCCGCGTGCCGGGGACCCTCATCCGCGTGTGTGACGCTGGGCGCGTCCCGGGTTGTGCGGCGCGCCCTGATACGGGCGCGTCAGGCGGGAGGCGGCGCAAGGAGGCCAGGCATGTCCGAGCGGAGCGGCTACCGGCCCGGCGTCCCGTGCTGGGTCGAGCTGGCGAGCCCCGACGCCGCCGCCTCGGCCCGCTTCTACCGGGAGCTCTTCGGCTGGGACGCGGTGTTCGACGAGGAGCCGCGGCAGGGCGGCTACGGCCGGTTCACCCTGCGCGGCAGGTTCGTGGCCGGTCTCGAGCCGCGGTTCGGCCGCGGCGTGCAGGCGATGTGGCACACGTATGTGGCCGTCGACGACGCCGCCGCCGCGGCCGATCGGGTGCGCGCCGCCGGGGGGACGGTCGTCGCGGAGCCGGTGAAGATCATGGAGCGGGGCGTGCTGGCCGCCTTCCATGATCCCTCGGGGGCCTTCTTCGCGGTCTGGCAGGCGGGTGAGGACCACGGGGCCCAGCTCGCCGGAGAACCCGGCACCTTCGGCTGGACCGAGCTGTCGGCCCGCGACACGGCCGTGGCGAAGACCTTCTACGCGCGGGTGTTCGGCTGGGGGGCCGAGGACACCGGTACCGGGGGCGTCGAGTACGTCGAGTGGCAGGCGCACGGCCGTCGTGTGGCGGGGATGGCGCCCATGGGGCCGAACGTCCCGCCGGAGGTGCCGTCGCACTGGAGGACCTACTTCGTGGTGGAGGACGCGGACGCCACCGTGGCGAGGGTCCGGCAGCTGGGCGGCAAGGTCTTCAGTGAGCCGGTGAACACCCACGCCGGCCCGGTGGCGGTGGTGGCCGACCCGCAGTTCGCCCCCTTCGCCGTCATCGCGTTGCGCGAGTCCGGGTAGGAGGTCCCGGCGCCGAAGGGTCCCTGGGGCGTCGCTGGGGTCGCCGGGGTGGCGCCGAAGGGCCGCTGAGGCGTCACCGGGGCCTCGCTGAGGCGTTGCCGGGGTCCCGCCAGGCGGGACCGCCGGCGCGCGGGAACAGATTCCCGCCGCCGCGGCGTTGAACCGGGCGGCGCCCCGCGGAATCCGGTGACACCGCCGGAACCGGGCGACGCCCGCGGAAGCCGGTGACCCACGGTGACCCACGGGGAGACCGATGCCGCCGCGCGGCCTGTCCCGGCCCGCCCGATCCGGCGTTTGCCCAGCTTAGGTAAGGCTTACCTGAGTGATGGATGTCATTTCCCGGAAAGCCCGCACCGGTTTGGCGCTGGGGAAGTAATTACGCCACACTGATGTTGTGAAATACGTGACCGGGATGTCAGGCACCAAGGAGACCGCCGTCGCGCGGCCCTCCGCCGTGCCCGCCGAGAGCGGTACGCGCGCGCGTGTCGCCCGGCTCATCCTGGAACACGGACCCATCACGGCCGCCGCCCTCGGCGAACGGCTCGGGCTCACCCCCGCCGCCGTCCGCCGCCACCTGGACGCGCTGCTCGCCGACGGGATGATCGAACCCCGTACGGCGCGCCCGCGCGGCCAGCGCGGACGCGGGCGACCGGCCAAACTGTTCGCCATCACCGATGCCGGGCGGAGCGCCTTCGAACACGCCTACGACGGTCTCGCGGGCAGCGCGCTGCGCTTCCTCGCCGAGCGCGTGGGCGAGGAAGCCGTGGCCGAGTTCGCCCGCGAGCAGGTGGCCGGCCTGGTCGGCCGCCTGCGCTCCGAGATGGACGGCGTCCCCGCCGACCAGCGGGTGCGCGTCCTGGCCGAGGCACTCTCGGCCGACGGCTACGCCGCCTCGGCGAGCAAGGCCGCTCTCGGTGGCGAGCAGCTGTGCCAGCACCACTGCCCGGTGGCGCACGTGGCCGCGGAGTTCCCGCAGCTGTGCGAGGCCGAGACGGAGGCGTTCGCGCAGATCCTCGGCACGCCAGTGCAGCGGCTCGCGACCATCGCCCACGGCGACGGGGTGTGCACCACCCACGTGAGCCCGCCCCGTCATAGAACGATCGACGAATCGAGCAAGGAGACCGGAAGGTGACTGTCACCGACCGCCCGGAGCTGGAAGGCCTCGGGAATTACAAGTTCGGCTGGGCCGACTCGGACGCGGCGGGCGCCGCCGCCAAGCGTGGCCTGTCCGAGGAGGTCGTCCGTAACATCTCCGCGCTCAAGAACGAGCCGGAGTGGATGCTGGACCTGCGCCTGAAGGGCCTGCGCCTCTTCGGTAAGAAGCCCATGCCGACCTGGGGTTCCGACCTCTCCGGCATCGACTTCGACAACATCAAGTACTTCGTGCGCTCCACCGAGAAGCAGGCCACGTCCTGGGAGGAGCTGCCCGAGGACATCAAGAACACCTACGACAAGCTCGGCATCCCCGAGGCGGAGAAGCAGCGGCTCATCGCCGGCGTCGCCGCCCAGTACGAGTCCGAGGTCGTCTACCACAAGATCCGCGAGGACCTTGAGGAGAAGGGTGTCATCTTCGTCGACACCGACACCGGCCTGCGCGAGCACGAGGAGCTCTTCAAGGAGTACTTCGGCTCGGTCATCCCGGTCGGCGACAACAAGTTCGCCGCGCTCAACACCGCGACCTGGTCCGGCGGCTCCTTCATCTACGTGCCGCCGAACGTCACCGTGGAGATCCCGCTCCAGGCCTACTTCCGGATCAACACCGAGAACATGGGCCAGTTCGAGCGGACCCTGATCATCGTGGACGAGAACTCCTACGTCCACTACGTCGAGGGCTGCACCGCGCCGATCTACTCCTCCGACTCGCTGCACTCCGCGGTCGTGGAGATCATCGTGAAGAAGGGCGCCCGCTGCCGTTACACGACCATCCAGAACTGGTCGAACAACGTCTACAACCTGGTCACCAAGCGCGCCGTGGCCTACGAGGGCGCGACCATGGAGTGGATCGACGGCAACATCGGCTCCAAGGTCACGATGAAGTACCCGGCCGTCTACCTCATGGGCGAGCACGCCAAGGGCGAGACGCTGAGCGTCGCCTTCGCCGGCGAGGGCCAGCACCAGGACGCCGGCGCCAAGATGGTGCACCTCGCGCCGAACACCAGCTCCACCGTCATCTCCAAGTCCGTCGCCCGCGGCGGCGGCCGCACCTCCTACCGCGGCCTGGTCCAGATCGAGGAGGGCGCCCACGGCAGCGCCAGCACCGTCAAGTGCGACGCGCTCCTGGTCGACCAGATCAGCCGCTCCGACACCTACCCCTACGTGGACGTCCGCGAGGACGACGTGTCGATGGGCCACGAGGCCACGGTCTCCAAGGTCTCCGAGGACCAGCTGTTCTACCTGATGAGCCGGGGCCTGGACGAGGACGAGGCGATGGCGATGATCGTGCGCGGCTTCGTCGAGCCGATCGCCCGCGAGCTCCCGATGGAGTACGCCCTGGAGCTCAACCGCCTGATCGAACTGCAGATGGAAGGGGCCGTCGGCTGATGGGCCTGAACGAGAAGCCGCTGTCGACGCTCCACGAGAAGGCCTCCTACGAGCTGGCCGACTTCGCGGTCCCGACAGGCCGCGAGGAGGAGTGGCGCTTCACCCCGCTGTCCCGGCTCAAGGGCCTGCACGACGGCACCGCCGCCGCCTCCGGCGGGGTGAACGTCACGGTGGAGGCCGCCCCCGAGGTCACCGTGGAGACCGTGGGCCGCGACGACGAACGCCTCGGCAAGGCCTACGTGCCCGCCGACCGGATCAGCGCCCAGGCCTACGCCGCCTTCGAGAAGGCTACCGTCGTCACGGTCCCGCGCGAGGCCGTCGCCTCCACGCCGACGACGATCACGCTCACCGGTGCCGGCGACGGCGTCGCCTACGGCCACACCCTCGTCAAGCTGGAGGCGATGGCCGAGGCCGTCGTCGTCCTCGACCACCGGGGCAGCGCGGTCTACGCCGACAACGTCGAGTTCGTCGTGGGCGACGGCGCCACGCTCAAGGTCGTCAGCCTGCAGGACTGGGCCGACGACGCGGTCCACGTCTCCCATCACCACGCCCAGCTCGGCAAGGACGCGACGTTCCGGAGCTTCGTGGTGACCCTGGGCGGCGACCTGGTACGGCTCTCGCCGTCGGTCTCCTACACCGCCCCGGGCGGCGACGCCGACCTGACCGGCCTGTACTTCGTGGACGCCGGCCAGCACCTGGAGCACCGCCTGCTGGTGGACCACTCGCAGCCCAACTGCCGCAGCAACGTGGTCTACAAGGGCGCGCTGCAGGGCGACGGCGCCCACGCGGTCTGGATCGGCGACGTGATCATCCAGGTCGAGGCCGAGGGCACCGACACCTACGAGCTCAACCGGAACCTCCTGCTCACCGACGGCGCCCGCGCCGACTCGGTGCCGAACCTGGAGATCCTCACCGGTGAGGTCGCCGGGGCGGGCCACGCCAGCGCCTCGGGCCGCCTGGACGACGAGCACATCTTCTACCTGCAGGCCCGCGGCATCCCGTTCGACGAGGCCCGCCGCCTGGTCATCCGGGGCTTCTTCGGCCAGCTCATCGAGAAGATCGAGGTCGAGGAGCTCCGCGACCGGGTGATGAGCAAGGTCGAGGCGGAGCTCGCCGGATGACGTTCGAGAAGGTCTGCAAGGTCGCCGACATCCCCGACGGGGGCGTGATCGGCCTCGACGTGGGGGAGACCCCGGTCGCCCTCGTCCGCAAGGGGGAGGAGGTCCACGCCCTGCACGACGTGTGCTCCCACGCCGAGGTCAAGCTCAGCGAGGGCGAGGTCTACGGCGACACCCTGGAGTGCTGGCTGCACGGCTCGTGCTTCGACCTGCGCTCCGGCAAGCCCACCGGCCCGCCCGCCATCAAGCCCGTTCCCGTTTACCGAGTCAAGATCGACGGCGACGACGTTCTCGTCTCGCTCTCGAAGGAGTCATAGTGTCAACGCTTGAGATCCGTGACCTCCAGGTCGCCGTCGAGGACAAGCAGATCCTGCGCGGCGTCAACCTGACCGTGAAGGCCGGCGAGACCCACGCCATCATGGGCCCCAACGGCTCGGGCAAGTCCACCCTCGCCTACGCCGTCGCCGGCCACCCGAAGTACACCATCACCGGTGGCCAGGTGCTGCTGGACGGCGTCGACCTGCTGGAGCTCTCGGTCGACGAGCGCGCCCGCGCCGGCCTGTTCCTCGCGATGCAGTACCCGGTCGAGGTCCCCGGCGTCAGCGTCTCCAACTTCCTGCGCTCGGCGGTCACCGCCGTGCGCGGCGAGGCCCCCAAGCTCCGCGAGTTCGCCAAGGACCTCAAGGCCGGCATGGACGCCCTGTCCATCGACGCCTCCTTCGCGCAGCGCAACCTGAACGAGGGCTTCTCCGGCGGTGAGAAGAAGCGCCACGAGATCCTCCAGCTGGAGCTGCTCAAGCCGAAGATCGCGGTGCTCGACGAGACCGACTCCGGCCTGGACGTCGACGCCCTGCGCGTGGTCTCCGAGGGCGTCAACCGCTTCCGCGCCTCCGGCGAGACCGGCGTCCTGCTCATCACCCACTACACCCGCATCCTGCGTTACGTGAAGCCGGACTTCGTCCACGTCTTCGCCGGCGGCCGGATCGTGGAGGAGGGCGGCCCCGAGCTCGCCGACAGGCTGGAGGCCGAGGGCTACGAGGCCTACACCAAGGCCTCTGCGTGAGTTCGAGGAGTGAGACGCCAGTGGTGAGCGGTGAGCGACCCACGGCCTCGGAGCGGGCCCGACGCGGTGAGCGGAGCGGCCGGCCGAGGTACGAGGGCGGCCGCGCAGCGAATGAGGAGCGGTAAGCGACCCATGGATACAGCGTTCGACGTGGAGAGGATCAGGAAGGACTTCCCGGTCCTCTCCCGCGAGCTGCCCGGCGGCAGGCCGCTGGTCTACCTCGACTCGGGCAACTCCTCGCAGAAGCCCGTCCAGGTGATCGAGACCATGCGCGAGCACCTGGCCGTGCACTACGCCAACGTCGGCCGGGCCATGCACGTGCTGGGCGCGGAGTCCACCGAGGCCTACGAGGCGGCGCGGGAGAAGGTCGCGGCCTTCGTGGGCGCGCCGAGCCGTGACGAGATCGTCTTCACCAAGAACGCCTCCGAGGCGCTCAACCTGGTGGCCTACGCCTTCGGCAACCCCATCAACGAGGATCCCCGGTTCACGATGGGGCCCGGCGACGAGATCGTCATCTCCGAGATGGAGCACCACTCCAACATCGTGCCGTGGCAGCTGCTGGCCCGCCGTACCGGCGCCACGCTGAAGTGGTTCTCGGTCACCGACGAGGGCCGGCTGGACCTGTCGAACCTCGACGAGCTGGTCACCGAGCGCACGAAGATCGTTTCGATCGCGCACCAGTCGAACGTGCTCGGCACCGTCAACCCGGTCGCCCGGGTGCTGGAACGGGTCCGCCAGGCAGGCGCGCTGATGATGCTCGACGCCTCGCAGTCGGTCCCGCACAAGCCGGTGGACGTGACCGCGCTGGACGTGGACTTCCTGGCGTTCACCGGGCACAAGGCCGTCGGTCCCTCCGGGATCGGCGTGCTGTGGGCCCGCGCCGAACTGCTGGACGCCATGCCCCCGTTCCTGGGCGGCGGCGAGATGATCGAGGCGGTCTGGATGGACCGCTCGACCTACGCGCCCGCGCCGCACAAGTTCGAGGCGGGCACCCCGCCGATCGTCGAGGCCGTCGGCCTGGGCGCGGCGGTGGACTACCTGTCCTCGGTCGGCATGGACGCCATCGCCGCCCACGAGCGCGAGCTGACCCGCTACGCGCTGGAGGCGCTGGGCGAGGTGCCCGGCCTGAGGGTGGTGGGCCCGACGGACCTGCAGGACCGCGGCGGTACGGTGTCGTTCACCCTGGAGGGGATCCACCCGCACGACGTCGGCCAGATCATGGACGACGAGTTCGGCGTGGCCGTGCGCGTGGGACACCACTGCGCGCGCCCGCTCCACCTGAGGTTCGGGATCCCCGCCACCACGCGGGCCTCCTTCTACCTCTACAACACCCCGGCCGAGATCGACGCCCTGGTCCGCGGCCTCCACCACGTGCGCAAGGTCTTCGCGTAGCGATGACCGAGCGGCCGAGCCACGAGTGAGCGCAAGCCTATGATCGCCGAGTCGATGTACCAGGAGCTGATCCTGGAGCACTACAAGCACCCCCAGGGACGCGGCCTGCGCGACCCCTTCGACGCCGAGGTCCACCACGTGAACCCCACCTGCGGCGACGAGATCACCATGCGGGTGAAGCTGGGGGACGGGGACAAGGTCGAGGACGTCTCCTACGACGGCCAGGGCTGCTCGATCAGCCAGGCCGCGGCCTCCGTCCTGCACGAGCTCGCCACCGGCTCGACCGTGGGGGAGACGCTCGCGGTGGTGGAGGAGTTCACCCGGCTCATGCAGGGCAGGGGTCAGGTGGAACCGGACGAGGACGTGCTCGGCGACGCCGTCGCGTTCGCCGGGGTCGCCAAGTTCCCGGCGCGGGTCAAGTGCGCGCTGCTGGCGTGGATGGCCTACAAGGACGCGCTCGCCAGGAGCGCGTCGTGAACGAGCGAGCTGTGAACACCGGGAGCCGGCCCGCCCGGACACCGGCGAAGGAGGCCAGATGAGCAAGCCCGTGGAGACGCCGACCTCGGCGTACGACGGGGAGACGACCCTTGACGAGGTCATGGAGGCCCTCAAGGACGTCGTGGACCCCGAACTCGGCATCAACGTCGTGGACCTCGGCCTGGTCTACGGGGTCAACCTCGACCCCGCCGAGGCCGGAGCCGCGCCGATCGCGACCATCGACATGACGCTGACCAGCGCGGCCTGCCCGCTGACCGACGTCATCGAGGAGCAGGCGCACTCCGCGCTGGACGGCATGGTCTCCGACGTGAAGATCAACTGGGTCTGGCTCCCGCCGTGGGGCCCGGACAAGATCACTGATGAGGGACGCGACCAGCTCAGGATGCTCGGGTTCAACGTCTGAGACGCCTTTTCCGGTACGGTTCACGACTCGCGAGTTGTGAGCCGTACCGGAATGTGTGAGAGGATGCCCCCTGCCGGGAAGAAAAGCCCGGCTCGGAGCGTTGTCTCCAATCGACGGACAAGCGCCCGCCCCATGACGCGGGCGCCCCGACCGGCCCGGCACTGCGAACGCCGGGAATGCTTGATCGTGGTCTGACTGCGTGCGGGTAGGATTCACCCGCCCCGTGCGGTGCGCCTCGACATGCACCGCACCACCGCCCTTCTCCGTGGGCGTCGATCGAGCGCGGCCCCCTGCCGCGCGCCCAGGCTCGTCCTTTCGCAGAAGTGACGTGCCCCGTACTTCTATCGAAAGGCACGAACCTTCGTGACCATGCTTGACGCTGTCCTGCCCGAGAACGGCGAGTTCGATGAGCTCAGTGAGCTCCACGAGTTCGGCGGCACCGCCGAGACCGCCGAGGACGCGCTCGACTTCGCCGCGCTCGGCCTCCCCAAGCCGCTCGTGGCCGGGCTTTCCCGCCAGGGCATCGACAACCCCTTCCCCATCCAGCGCATCGCGATCCCCGACGTCCTCGCCGGGATCGACGTGCTCGGCCGCGGCCAGACCGGCTCCGGCAAGACGCTGGCCTTCGGCCTGCCCACCATGTCCCGTGTCGCCGGCGTCAAGGCGGCCCCCGGCCGCCCCCGCGCGGTCATCCTGGTCCCGACCCGCGAGCTGGCCATGCAGGTCACCGACGCGCTCGAGCCGCTGGGCCGCGGCCTGTCCCTGCGCATGAAGACCGTCGTCGGCGGCATGTCCATGGGCCGCCAGATCGAGGCGCTGCGCCGCGGCGTCGAGATCGTCGTGGCCACCCCGGGCCGTCTCACCGACCTCATCCAGCAGGGCGAGTGCTCGCTGGAGGACGTCCAGGTGACCGTCCTGGACGAGGCCGACCACATGTGCGACCTCGGCTTCTTCCCGGTCGTGAGCGCCCTGCTCCAGCAGACGCCGGCGGGCAGTCAGCGTCTGCTGTTCTCCGCCACCCTCGACGGTGACGTGGACAAGCTCGTCAAGCGCTTCCTCACCGACCCGGTGACGCACTCCCTGGCCCCGGCCACCTCCCCGGTGGACACCATGGAGCACCACGTCCTGGAGGTGCACCGCGACGACAAGTTCCCGGTGACCGCCGAGATCGCCAACCGCGAGGGCCGGACGATCATCTTCGTCCGGACCCAGCACGGCGTGGACCGCCTGTGCAAGCAGCTCGCCCAGGTCGGCGTCAAGGCCGGCGGCCTGCACGGCGGCAAGCGCCAGAACCAGCGGACCCGCATCCTGGCGGAGTTCAAGGAAGGCGCGATCAACGTCCTGGTCTGCACCGACGTCGCGGCCCGCGGCATCCACGTGGACAACATCAGCCTGGTGCTGCACGTGGACCCGCCGCAGGACCACAAGAGCTACCTGCACCGCGGCGGCCGTACCGCCCGCGCCGGGGAGAAGGGCACCGTCATGACGCTGGTGCTCCCCAACGAGCGCCGCTCCACCGACGCGATGACCCGCCGCGCGGGCATCAAGCCGTTCCGCCTCAAGGCCACCCCGGGCCACCCGCGCCTGGAGGAGGTCGCCGGCGCCCGCACGCCCAGCGGCGAGGCGATCCCGGTCTGGGAGCCCTCGGCCCCGGCCGCCAAGCAGCGCCAGCGTCGTGAGGGCTTCGGCGGCGGAGGCCGCGGCCCGCGCCGCTTCCGGGACCGTCCCGGTCACGGCGAGGGCTACCGCGGCGAGCGCTCCTCCGACGAGAGCCGCGGCGGCGGCCGCCGGGACGGGTTCCGCGGCGAGGAGCGCGGCAACGGCGGCAGCGTGAACGACCTGCGCGGCCAGTACCGGGCCGAGCGTCCGGCCGGTGAGCGCGGTTCCTTCCGCGGTGACCGGCAGGGCGGCTACCGCAGCGGTGAGCGTTCCTTCGGCGACGACCGCGGTGGTCACCGCTCCGAGGGCCGTTCCTCCGGCTCCTGGGGCGAGTCGCGGGGCGGCGAGCGCCAGGGCGGCTACCGGGCCGAGCGTCCGGCGGGTGAGCGCGGTTCCTTCCGCGGTGACCGGCAGGGTGACCGCTACCAGGGCGGTTACCGCGGTGACCGGCAGGGCGGCTACCGCAGCGGTGAGCGTTCCTTCGGCGACGACCGCGGTGGTTACCGCTCCGAGGGCCGTTCCTCCGGTTCCTGGGGCGAGTCGCGGGGCGGCGAGCGCCAGGGCGGCGGCTACCGCAGCGGCGGCAGGTCGCACGGCGGCCCCCGTTACGGCCGCTGATCACCTCTGACGACCCCGAAGGGCCGGTACGGCATCACCGTACCGGCCCTTCGGGTATGCGACCGCGGAAGACGCCGGGCAGGAGGCCGATCCGATCGGCGGACGCTCCGGCGGAGCCCGGCGCGGCCCCGGGGCGTCCCCCCGGGGTCCGTGCCGCGGCGGTCGTCAGGCGGGACGCGCGGAGGCACGGCCGCGCGGGGCGACAGGCCGGCGGCACATCTGCCTGTCTCTCTCCTCTTCGAGCTCGTCGGCCTTTCGCACGCTGTTGAGCACGTTCTGTGCCTGCTGGTCGACGAGCCGGGTGAGCAACTGCTGGGCGTAGCCGAACAGGGCGGCCCAGGCGAGGATCTGGGCCGGGGAGTCGAGCGCGCTCAGACCGGGGACGAACTCCCCGCGCATGAATATCAGACCGAGCAGGGCGGTCAGGGCGCCGGTGGGGAGTTTCAGCAGGGCCAGGGCGACCGGCAGCCCGAACGGCACGTTGCTCCCGCGCAGATTCCGCAGGGAGAGGGCGGCGGCGAGGGCCGCCGCGACGAGCCCGATGAGCTCCACCGTCAGAATGTCCGGCGGATTCGCGGTGTACAGGACCCAGCCGTAGCCGGGAGATCCGGGCACCGGCGTCTGCCCGGTCGGGCACACCACGAGATACCCCTGGGCGACTTGGGGCGTGAAGCACAGCGGGACCGTCTCCCAGCTCAGGAGGCCGCCGATGGCGATGCCGACGACGAGGACGGACATCACCGCGGTGGTGACGACGAGGACGTTGCGGAAGCTCCGTACGCGCATCTGCTCCCGGCCCGCCTCGGAGCTCGCGGCCCGGACGGCCGCGACGATCTGCGTGCGCTCCGCATCGGTGATCGGCGGAACGGCCGGGCCTTCCGGGCAGTCCTGGCGGTCCGGGGGATCCGCGTCGCGGAAGGGCCGGCTCAGCCTCTCGCCCAGTCTCTCGGCCAGGGCGGCGAAGCTCCGCAGCCGCGTGTCGTCGCGGTCCAGGTGACGCTCCGTGTGCGCGAGGAAGTTGGGCAGCTGCCCGTAGAGGTAGTCGTCCGGGGCCCCGCGCAGCAGGTCCGCCTCGGCCGCGTCGCAGTTGCCGCTGACCCGCTCGAAGGCGGCGCCGCTGATCGACCGCCACCGCCACCATCCGCGCTCCTTCTGCGCGGCGTGCTTGGCCGAGGCGAGATGCCTGCGCGCGGCGCCGGTCAGGCAGGCGGGCGCGGGATGGGAGGGAGCGGCTCTCTCCTCCACCCACGTGCACAGGGACTCCAGCTCGTGGATGCGGGTCAGCGCTCCTTCCCGCCAGGCGGAGGCAGTGGTCCCGGCGTGGTGCACGAAGGGGGGCGGGAACGTCTCGTCTTTCCTGTTGTCCGCCATGCCGGTCCCTCCCCGTGCCCCGTACGTCCCGGTCGTCTTCCCGGCCTCCGCCGCCCGCGCCCTCCCTCCATTGTGGAACGCTCCATATCCCCTCCGGCAGTCCCCCCGGGACGGGCTCACCGCCGAGGGTCTCGCACGCTGGACGCGCGCACGCGTACCGCCGGAGCCCGTTAGGCTGGGCTGGCACATCCGACGACGCCGAGAGAGACCATGAAGACCTTCGAAGAGCTGTTCGCCGAGCTGTCCGACAAGGCGCGTACCCGGCCCGCGGGGTCGGGGACCGTGGCCGCGCTGGACGCCGGGGTCCATGCCATCGGAAAGAAGGTCGTGGAGGAGGCCGCCGAGAGCTGGATGGCGGCCGAGCACGAGTCGAACGAGCGGGCCGCGGAGGAGATCTCCCAGCTCCTGTACCACGTCCAGGTCCTCATGATCGCCAAGGGGATCGGGCTGGACGAGGTCTACAAGCATCTGTGAGCCGGTCAGCCCGGCCCTTTGCGCGCACGAGACCCGACCCGTTCACGTAAGGAATCCTCCCGCCATGCTGCGTCTCGCCGTCCCCAACAAGGGAGCCCTCTCCGAGGGCGCCCAGACGATCCTCAAGGAAGCCGGATACCGCCCGCGCCGGGACAGCAAGGAGCTCGTGGTCGTCGACCCCGAGAACTCCTGCGAGCTGTTCTTCCTGCGTCCCAAGGACATCGCCGTCTACGTCGGCGAGGGCACCCTGGACGCCGGGATCACCGGCCGCGACATGCTCCACGACTCCGGCGCCCTGGTCGAGGAGATCCTGCCGCTCGGTTTCGGCCGCTCCACCTTCCGCTTCGCCGCGCCCCCGGACGGCTTCGCCTCCGTCGCCGACCTGAAGGGCAGGCGGATCGCCACCGCCTACGCCGGACTGCTGGAGGGCTACCTGGCCGAGCAGGGCGTCGAGGCGCGGGTGATCAAGCTGGACGGGGCGGTCGAGACCGCGGTCCGGCTGGGCGTGGCCGACGCGGTCGCCGACGTCGTGGAGACCGGGACCACCCTGCGCAACATGGGCCTGGAGGTGTTCGGCGAGCCGATCGCGCACTCCGAGGCCGTGCTGATCAAGCGGGTGGACACCGAGGAGGACCAGGGCGTCAGGCAGCTCGTCCGCCGCCTGCAGGGCGTGCTGGTCGCCCGCGACTACGTGATGATGGACTACGACATCCGGGCCGAGCGGATCGAGGAGGCCATCGCGCTCACCCCGGGCATGGAGGGCCCCACGGTCTCCCCGCTGCACCGGGAGGGCTGGGTCGCGGTCCGGGCCATGGTTCCGCGCAAGGGCCACCAGCAGGTCATGGACCAGCTCTGGGAGATCGGCGCCAAGGCCATCCTGGTCACCGCCATCTACGCCTGCCGCCTCTGACGCCGTTGCGGGGAACCCGCCGGGCGGGGGAGGCGGGGTCCGCCGTTCCCCGGGCGGGTTCTGTCAGAGGTGATCTCTAACGTGTGCCGCATGACGACTGCGGTGCACGAAACCGATCACGGCGGGGGCGGCCGCTTGAGCGCCTGGGAGAGCGTACGGGAGGCCATCGGCACAGGTGACGCCTCCCGGGTGGCGGCCGAGGTGCTCCGGCTCGACGAGGCGGGGCGCAAGGAGGTGGCCCGCGAGCTGCCCGGCCACATCGCCGCCGCCAGGGACGCCGCCCACGAGCGCCACGCCCGCCGCCAGGCCGCGGCCGAGGCTGCCGAGGAACAGGCCAGGCAGGAGTACGTCCGGGCCGAGACCGCCCGGGGCCGCTCCATCGACGAGGCGCATGAGTCGTGGTGGACCTGGGGCCGCTTCCAGCACGCACCCGGACACGGGGTCGACTGGGCCGAGCGGGACGACTGGATCGAGTCCATGCGGGTCGCCGGGGCGGGCACGCTCAGTACGGCGGCGGCCGTCGCCACCTGGCTCTACCGGCGCGACTTCACCCGCTGGCGGTGGAACGGCGACACCGGCCCGCTGCTGCGGGCGATCGCCTCCCGCCCTCCGGAGTGGCAGGCCGACCTGGCCGTCCGTCTTGCCCTGCGGCTGCGCGTCACCCGGGGGCGGGCCAGGGACGACGGCGCGCCGCTGGCGCTGGAGATGCTGCGTCGTACCGGAGCCGTCCCGCCCGACCACGACCCGCTCGTGGTCGCCTGGGTGTCCACGCCGCCCGACCTGGAGGACGACCCGCTGACCGGGCATCTGCTCCCGCGGATCTTCGAGGCCCAGGGCGTGGGCCGGGCGCTGCGCGAGGACCGGGTCGAGCCGCCCGAGTGGGCCCGGGAGCGGCACTCCTGGCTGCGCTCGCTGCGCGATCTGGCCGACGCGGGCCGCGTCGACCGCGACCAGCTGGTCGACGGCTGCGTCCGGCGCTTCCTGCTCGGCGGGGACGCCGCCGACCTGCGCTTCTTCGTGCGCCTGCACGACCTGCTCGCCCCCGCCCCGAGCCGGGAACGCGCCCGCGACCACCTGCGGCTGCTGTCCGCCGCGCCGGGACCGGTGGCCGAGCTGGCGCTGCGGGAGCTGCGCCGCGCCGGTGCCCTGGGCGGGGGGACCGGCGGGCTGAGCGGCGAGGAGATCGCCGAGGCGGTGGAGGCGCTGCTGTTCCGCGCCGAGGGCAAGCTGGTCCGCGCCGGCCTGACCCTGCTCGACCAGGCGGCCCGCGACGCCGGCGGCGGCCTCGACCACCTGGCGCCCGCGCTGGCCTCGGCGTTCCTGAGCGAGTCGTACGAGGTCCGGGAGCGCGCGGTACGGCTGGCCGTCCGGCACGCCGGGCGTTTCTCCCCGGTCGGCGCCGAGGCCGTGCGCGAGGCGGCGAGCACCCTGCCCCCGGACCTGGCGGCACGGCTGTCCGCGGCGTACGGCGAGGTGGACTCCGCACCGGCGGAGGAGACCGACGACTTCCGGCCGGTTCCGCTCCCGTCGTTCGAGGCGCCCGCCCGCGAGCCGTTCCCCCCGGCACTCGGTGACCTGACCGGAACGTACACCCGGGTCCACGACGGCATCGAGTTCGAGCGCTGGCTCGACGGCTTCGTGCGCTCACCGGAGGCGAGGACGGCCGGGGAGCCGCTGCCGGGGCAGACCACGCTCTACGGCCACCGCCACTGGACCCGGCCCGAGCAGTGGGCTGAGGCGCTGCTGCGGGAGGCCGCCGCCCCCGGCGCCGAGCCGCCCGTCCCCGCGCCCGAGCGCGCCCCCGCCTACGCCCATCACGTTCTCCGCGTGCGCATCGCCGAGGGCGGTGTGGAGACCGACGTGGAGACCGATTTCGGCCGGCTGCCCGTCGAGACGCGCGAGAACATCGCCGCCGCTCTCGCAGAGCAGGGCATCCCCCTGGGCAACCTCGGGCATTTCGAAGAGGGGCCCCCGATCGAAGGGGAGATCCTCGGCATCTCCATGATGTCGTCGGGGAACTGGAGGCGCCCGGAGGAGGAGCCGGAGGAACCGCGTGACCGGCTGCCCGGCCCGGACTCCGTCTCGCCGCCCCACCAGGCCATGCTGCTGCGCTGCGCCGAGGTCCACGCCGCGCTGAAGGCCGGGGCGCTCCCGCCGTACCTGCTGGCCACGCCGACCCTGACCTCAGGCCACATCGACCCCGCCGAGCTGGTCGCCCGCCTGGAGGGCTACGAGCGGGCGGGCGCGACGGCCCTCCCCGCCGATCTGCGGCAGGCGCTGCTGCGCCTGCCGCGCGAGGTCGATCCGGACGTCGCGGAGCGCGCGGGGAGGCTGGTCTCCGAGGCGGGCGTCATGCTGGCGCGATGGCTGGAGGAACGGCCCGAGCCGGTGACGCGCGTGGACTGGTCCCACGGTGACGTCGAATACACCCACGACCGGCAGCCGGGCGAGCACCATCCCCGGCTGCACCCCCGCATCCGGCTGGAACCCGCCGGGCAGCCCCTGCTCGGCGTGCTCCTGGCCGACCCGCCCCCCTACCGGCCCGACGACTACGGCGCCCATATGGACTCCTGGCGGCTGCTGCTGCCCTCCGACCGGGAGGCGGTGGCCATGCACCTGCTGCCGCACCTGCTCGACGGCTGGAACCGGCCCGGTTACTTCCACCGGTACGTCGCCGGGCTGTTCCACCAGGACGGACCGGCGGGTGAGGGGCTGGCGCTGCTGGTCGCCTACCTGCTGGCCGATCGTGGCTGGTACCAGTCGGCCGAGCGCGGCCAGGAGCTGTTCCTGCGGGCGGTCGCCGCCGGGTGCCTGCCCGCCGCGGAGTGCGGCCGCCAGCTCGGCCTGGTGCTGCGCAGGACGTGGGCCAAGCTGAACGACGCGCTGTCGTCGCTGGAGGAGTGCGCGAGGAAGGGGGCGCACCGGGAGGTCTGGGAGATCATGACCGGTCTGCTCCCCGTCTACCTGCCGGGGCCGGGGGAGCGGGCGCATTCCGCCCACAGCCGGGCGCTCGCCTTCGCCGCCGAGGCCGCCCGCCGGGCGGGCGCGCGCGGCCCGATCCCGGAGGTCGGGCAGATCGCCGCGCGCAGGGCGACGAGCGGCTACGTCCGCGCGGCCCGCGCGCTGCACGGGCAACTCGGCGGGTGACCGCCGCGGCGCGCCGTATGGACGATCTGACCGGTGACCGCCGCGGCGTCCCGGCAGCCCCGTGCGGGGGCACACCCGGCCCGCACGGCCAGGCCGGTTCAGGAGGAGAGGGCGGCGGCCTCCTCCTCCTCGATCTGCTGGTTCCACTCGCGCTTGGTGGACTGCCAGCCGTCCTCGTCGCGACCCAGGCGCCAGTAGCCGGAGATGGACAGCTGCGAGAGGGGGATGCCGCGCTCGGTGCGCAGATGACGGCGGAGGGCCCTGACGAAGTTCGCCTCGCCGTGGACGAACGCGTGCAGGGTCCCCTCGGGGAAGCCGAGCTCGCGGACGGCGGTGACCAGGGCCTGGCCGATCGGCGCGTCGCCGCGGTGCAGCCAGACGAGCTTCACGTCGCCGGAGGAGTTCAGTGGCAGCTCCTCCTCGGGGCCGGCGACCTCGACGAACACGTGGGCCGGGGCGCCGGCGGGCAGGCGCTCCAGGGAGGCGGCGATGGCGGGCAGCGCGCTCTCGTCACCGGCCATGAGGTGCCAGTCGGCATCGGGGGAGGGGGCGTAGGCGCCGCCGGGGCCGAAGAAGTGGATCTCCTCGCCCGGCTGGACCCGGGCGGCCCACGGGCCGGCGAGGCCGCTGTCGCCGTGGTGGACGAAGTCGAGCGTCAGCTCGGCGGCCTCGGAGTCCCACGCGCGGACGGTGTAGGTGCGGGTGGTGGGCCACTGCTCGCGCGGCAGGTCGCGCTGGATCGCCTCCAGGTCGAACGGCCGAGGGTAGGTCACCCCCGCCGGGGGGAACAGCAGCTTCACGTAGTGGTCGGTGAACTCGCCGGCGGAGAAGTCGCGCAGCCCTTCACCGCCGAGCACCACCCGGATCATGTGCGGGGTGAGCCTCTCCGTGCGGAGCACCTCGCCCCGGGTCACCTTCCGCGGGCGCCTGCCCTCTGCCATACGCCACTCCCGTGAGATCAACTTAGGTATGCCTAATATTAGGCATACCTAAGTTGTAGCATACGGCTTCAACCGGCGGGAGCCGTTGACCGGCGCGCCGTGGGCGATGTGGCGCCGTGCGTCCGGGCGCTACCGTGCGTCAGGTGGGACGACCAGCGAAGTTCGGCAACGACCAGATCCTCGACGCCGCGGCCGAGCTCGCCGCGGAGGGCGGGCAGGCGGCGGTGACGGTCGCGGCCATCGCGGCCCGGCTGGGGGCGCCCAGCGGGTCGATCTGCCATCGTGCGGCGCCATCCTTGAAATCTACATTGTAAAGGCGTCGGCGTCTTCGCCCGGCCCTCAGCCCCGCATCGCGGCCACCTGGCGGATCAGGTCGGAGATGCGGACGATGCCCATGCAGCGGCCGACCTCGTCGGTGACCACCAGGTCGTCGTAGACGCGCTCGCTGTCGCGTCCGGCGACCTGCATGGCGGCGATGGCGGGCGTGGTCCTGGGGACCGCCCGGACGCTGTCCGCCAGACGGATCGCGGGCTTCTTGCCGTGCAGCGCGTGGCCGAAACGGCTGGCGATGGAGAGCAGGAAGCGGCTGCGGTCCAGGCTGCCCTTCGGACGCTGGTACTCGTCCACCAGGATCACGCTGGTGATGGACGGCTCGCTACTGAAGATCTCCACGATCTCCTCGGAGGTGGCCTCCTCGGGGAGCGTCACGGCGGGCAGCAGGAACTCCTGGACGCGCGGGCCCAGCAGGATCTGGGCGGGTTCCGGCGCGGCGACCGGGAGCGGCACGTGGATTCGCCCGGACGGGCCGGGGATCAGCAGCGACCCCTGCGCCAGCCGTACCCCCCAGCTCCGGACGGCCGCCAGCTGGGCCTCCGTCGACACGCCGGGGGCGAGCACGTGGGCGCCCACGTTCCTGGCGAGGGCGGCCAGGGACTCGGCCAGCGCCGCGCGGCGCTGGTCGCGCGGGGTCCGGGCGATGAGATCGGGGGAGAGCACCGCCAGGTACGGCGAGACATCGGTGAGCAGGTCCAGCGGGACGTGCGCGGTGCCCAGCTCTCCCACCGCGATCAGGTAGCCGACGGCGCGCAGTCCCTCCGCCCCCACGACCAGGGCGCGGCGGTCGTACTCGGAGAAGCCGCCCTTGAGCATGAGGATGACCTCGCGGGGGCGCCTCCCGGACACGCGCAGGGCCTCGTGGAGCGGTGCCAGCGCGGCGGAGCCGCTGACGACCGCGGCCGTGGGCAGGGTGAGGACCAGCGGGAGGGGGAGCAGGGCCTCATTGCGGGAGATGTCGAGGACGAGCCTGGCGAGGGCGACGACGTCTCCGTGGCCTGAGCCGCCGTCCCCCAGGTCGCCGCCGATCGCCTGGAGCGCGATGACGCCCCCGGTGTCGAGGTCGACGATCGGAGCGATACCCGCTGCGGAGACCGGAGGGGCCGCTGCGGTGGCCGCTGCGGTCGCCGGCGAGAGGAGCTGCGCATTAGTCGACACGGAGAAAGGATGAAACACTCTCTTCCATCACATAAGTACCGTTCATCGTTGTTCATCGACTCTTCTTCCCTCGTTCGACGGGGAAGGCGGGAACGTTCCCGGAGGCGCCCGCGGGGGCGGCCCGGAGCAGGGTTCTCGCGGCGGCGTGCGGACCGGGCCTGCGGAGACGGGCCCGGGAACGGGTAGGGTCCGGGGCATGACGTCACGACCGGCCGCGGGGGGAGGGCGCTGGGTCTCGGTGGGGCCGGAGCGGCTCGGCCGCTGGATCGACGGGTTCGCCGGGCGGCACGGCCCGATCGAGGTGACCGCCGCCGACGAGGTCGTGCGGATCGAGGGCGCGGACGGGGCGGTGGCCGAGTGCGTGGTGCCCTTCCCGCCGCTGACGGCGCAGGGCGGGGGACCGCTGGCCCGGCTGACCACCCACGCGCGCAGGGAGCGCCGGGTCGGCGTGCTGCTGGTCCGCCTCGGCGGGTACGCGGCCGGGGTGTTCCAGGGGGAGACGCTCGTCGCCTCCAAGGTCGGGTCGCGGCTGGTGCACGGCCGCAGCGCGGCGGGCGGCTGGTCGCAGCAGCGCTTCGCCCGGCGCAGGGAGAAGCAGGCGAGCCAGGCGCACGACGCGGCGGCAGAGGTGGCGCTGCGCGTCCTCGGGCCGCACGTGGCCGGACTGGAGGCGGTGATCCTGGGCGGCGACCGGCGCGCGGTGGACGCGCTGCGGCCCGATCGCAGGCTGGCCCCGATCTTCGCGCTGGAGGCCGACCCCTTCCTGACCGTCCCCGACCCCCGGCTCGCGGTGCTCACCGGCACGCCCGCGCAGTTCCGCGCGGTGCGGATCAGGGTCGTGGATCCGGGCTGAGCGGGGGAGCCGGCCCGGACCGGCCGGGAAGGTCCTCGTCATCGTGGGAAGGGCAGGCGTGCGCGCGCCGTACACTGATCGTGTGCGCACTCCCGGCTGAAAGCCTGATGCGCCGCCCGCGACGAGGCGGGACGGCCGAGCCGAGAGCCGGGAGACACAGGGCGCGGCGGGTTCGGCCACGCGACCCAGTGAGCCTGTGTATCCCCACCCCGGGAGTGTTCTCCAGCCATGATCATTGCTTCTGACATCGAACTGCGCGCCGGGGCGCGCCTGCTCATCGAGGGCGCCTCGTTCCGGGTGAACCCCGGCGACAAGATCGGTCTCGTCGGGCGCAACGGCGCGGGCAAGACCACGCTGACCAAGGTGCTGGCGGGCGAGGGCATCCCGGCCGCGGGCACGGTCACCATCACGGGCTCGGTGGGCTACCTGCCGCAGGACCCGCGCACCGGCGACCTGCAGGTGATCGCCCGCGACCGCATCCTGTCCGCGCGCGGGCTGGACGAGGTCCTGCGCGAGCTGCGCGAGGCCGAGCTGGGCATGTCCTCGGCGGACCAGCGCACCAGGGACCGCGCGGTGCGCGCCTACGGGCGGCTGGAGGACCGTCTGCACGTCCTGGGCGGATACGCCGCCGAGTCGGAGGCCGCGTCGATCGCCTCCAGCCTCGGGCTGCCGGACCGGGTGCTGACGCAGCCGCTGGAGACCCTCTCCGGAGGCCAGCGGCGGCGTGTCGAGCTCGCCCGGATCCTGTTCAGCGGGGCCGAGACTCTCCTGCTCGACGAGCCCACAAACCACCTCGACGCGGACTCGATCAGCTGGCTCCGTGATTTTTTACGATCACATCAAGGTGGCTTGATCATTATCAGTCACGATGTCGGCCTCCTTGAAGCGACGGTAAACAGGGTCCTGCACCTGGACGCCAACCGCGCCGTGATCGACACCTACAACGTCGGCTGGAAGGCCTACCTGGCCCAGCGGGAGACCGACGAGAAGCGCCGCAAGCGCGAGCGCGCCAACGCCGAGAAGCAGGCCTCGGCGCTGCTGTCGCAGGCGGACAAGATGCGGGCCAAGGCCACCAAGGCCAAGGCCGCGCAGGACATGCAGCGCCGTGCCGAGCGCCTGCTGTCCGGCCTGGAGGTGGAGCGGCGCGGCGACAAGGTCGCCAAGCTCCGCTTCCCGCAGCCCGCCCCGTGCGGGCGCACCCCGATCACGGCGACCGAGCTGTCGAAGTCGTACGGTTCGCTGGAGGTCTTCACCGACGTCAACGCCGCGGTGGACCGGGGGACGAGGGTCGTCATCCTGGGCCTGAACGGCGCGGGCAAGACCACCCTGCTGCGCATCCTGGCCGGCATCGAGAAGCCCGACACCGGCGAGGTGAGGCCGGGTCACGGCCTCAAGCTGGGCTACTATGCCCAGGAGCACGAGACGATCGACCCGGAGCGCACCGTGCTGGAGAACATGCGCTCGGCCGGGGGCGAGCTCCCCGACGTCGAGCTGCGCAAGGTGCTGGGGTCGTTCCTGTTCACCGGCGACGACGTGGACAAGCCTGCGGGCGTGCTCTCCGGCGGGGAGAAGACGCGTCTGGCCCTGGCCACGCTGGTGCTCTCGGCGGCCAACGTGCTGCTCCTCGACGAGCCGACGAACAACCTCGATCCGGCCAGCCGGGAGCAGGTGCTTTCCGCACTGAGATCCTATTCTGGGGCGATTGTTCTTGTTACGCACGATGAGGGTGCTGTGGACGCCCTGCAGCCCGATAGGGTGATCTTGCTACCGGACGGAGTCGAAGACGCGTGGAGCGACGAATTTTCCGATCTTGTGGCACTTGCCTGATCTTAATTTGAGCGGGTACGGATCTTTTCCCTAGGAGTAGGTAGCCGATCCCGCAGAAATGACTGATCATGGCGGAGTAACGCTGCGGAAGTCTGGCACTACAGGAGGTACTCGTGGCCGAGACTCTGAAGAAGGGCACCCGGGTGACCGGGGCCGACCGTGAAAAACTGGCCGCCGATCTCAAGAAGCGCTACAGCTCGGGTGAGAGCATCCGCGCTCTGGCCGCTTCGACCGGCCGGTCATACGGGTTCATCCACCGCATCCTGAGCGAGTCCGGCGTGACTCTGCGCGGGCGCGGCGGCGCTACCCGAGGCAAGTCCAAGCGCTGACCCCGCCTCGGAACGTGCGACCGCAGCCGCTCGTCCAGTCAGCTGCCCGTCCGGGTCTGTAGAACCTCATTCTGGAGAGTCGATAGGCTCGGGCGGGACGGACGGCTCACATGGAAGGACGGGCGATGGCGGAAGCAGCACCTGGGGGGAGTGCGGAGCAGGCCTCCTACGCGGAGGCCGGTCTGCGCTACGAGGTGGACGGTGAGATCGCGACGATCACGCTGGACCGGCCGGAGAAGCGGAACGCACAGACGTTCGCCACCTGGTCGGCGCTGGCTCGAATCGGTGAGAACCTGCCGCAGCAGGTGAGAATCGTCGTGGTCCGTGGTGAGGGGCCGTCCTTCTCGGCAGGCATCGACCTGCGGATGTTCACCCCCGAAGGGGTGCCCGGTCAGGGTTCCTTCGCGAGCACCGCGACCCTCGACGCCACGACGTTCGAGGGGCGGATCGCACAGGCGCAGCAGGGGTTCCTGTGGTTGCGGCGGCCGGACATCGTCTCGATCGCGGCCGTGCAGGGACACGCCGTGGGCGCCGGCTTCCAGCTGGCGCTCGCCTGCGACCTGCGCATCCTGGCGGACGACGCCAGGCTGTGCATGAAGGAACCCGCGCTCGGACTGGTTCCCGACCTGACCGGGACCAAGCCGCTGGTCGATCTCGTCGGCGTGTCCCGCGCCGTCGAGATCTGCCTGACGGCGCGGTTCGTGGGGGCGGAGGAGGCGGCCAGGATCGGCCTTGCCGAGCTGGTCGTCGCCCCCGGCGAGCTGACGCGGGCCGTACAGGACCTGTCGGCCGCGTTGCTGGCGACGAACCGGGACGCCGCGGCGGCGACCAAGCGGCTGCTCCAGGGCGCCCCGGGGCGCACACTGGAGGAACAGTGCGCGGCCGAGCGCCAGGAACAGATGGCCCGGATCCGGGCGCTGTTCGCCCGGAGCTGACGGGGGAATCGCGTAGCCTCTCCCGGTGCTCTCACCGGGGGAGGAGATCGAATGGCGATGATGGGAGGGGGCTTCGGCCCTCAGGCGATGCGCTCGCTGCGACGTGACAGCTCCGTGACGAAGGAGCGGCTCGCACCGGGCACGGTGAAGCGGATCGCGCGGTACGCGCGGCCGTTCTCCCGGCACATCGCCGCCTTCCTCGCGCTGGTGGTGCTCGGCTCGGTCATCGTGATCGCCAACCCGCTGCTGATGAAGGCGATCATCGACGAGGGCATCGCCGGCAAGGACGCCGCCCTCGTCGTCTGGCTCGCGCTGGCGATCGCCGCGCTCGCGCTCGTGGACGCCGGGCTCGGCCTGGCCCAGCGCTGGTTCTCCGCCCGCGTCGGCGAGGGCCTGATCTACAACCTGCGCACCGAGGTCTTCGACCACGTGCAGCGCATGCCGGTGGCGTTCTTCATGCGGACCCAGACCGGCGCCCTGGTCTCCCGGCTGAACACCGACGTGATCGGCGCCCAGCGGGCCCTGACCAGCACGTTGTCGTCGGTCGTGTCCAACGTGGTCATGCTGGTGCTGGTGCTCGGCGCCATGCTGGCCCTGTCCTGGCAGATCACGGCGGTCGCCCTGGTCCTTCTGCCGATCTTCATCTTCCCGGCCAAGTGGGTCGGGAGGAAGATGTCCGGGCTCACCCGCGAGCAGATGGAGCTCGACGCCGAGATGAGCTCGATGATGACCGAGCGCTTCAACGTCGCCGGCGCCATGGTCACCAAGCTGTACGGCCGCCCCGACGAGGAGGCGGCCGTCTTCGGCGGCCGGGCCGGGCGGGTCCGGGACGTCGGCGTCACCGTCGCCATGTACGGGACGGTGTTCCGCGTCGCCCTGGGGCTGGTGGCCGCGCTCGCCACCGCCCTGGTCTACGGCGCGGGCGGCGTGCTGGCCGTGAACGGCGCGTTCGAGGTCGGCACCCTGGTCGCCCTCGCCGCGCTCCTGATGCGCCTGTACGGCCCGCTGACGAGCCTGTCCAACGTGCACGTGGACGTGATGACCGCGCTGGTCAGCTTCGACCGCGTCTTCGAGGTGCTCGACCTGGAGCCGATGGTCGCTGAGAAGCCCGGGGCGGAGCCCGTCCCGGAGGGGCCCGCCACGGTGGAGTTCGACGACGTGGTCTTCCGCTACCCGGCCGCCTCGGAGGTGTCGCTGGCCTCGCTGGAGTCGGTGGCCAGGCCCGACACCGGGCAGAGCCACGAGGTGCTGCGCGGGGTCGGCTTCACCGCCCGTCCCGGCGAGCTGGTGGCGCTGGTCGGCCCCTCGGGCGCGGGCAAGACGACCATCACCTCGCTGGTCTCGCGGCTGTACGACGTCAACGACGGCGCGGTCCGGATCAACGGCCTGGACGTGCGCGAGGCCACCCTCGCCTCGCTCCGCGAGACCGTGGGCGTGGTCATGCAGGACGCCCACCTGTTCCACGACACCATCGGGGCCAACCTGCGCTACGCCCGGCCGGACGCCGGCGAGGAGGAGATCTGGGAGGCCCTGCGGGCCGCGCAGATCGCCGACCTGGTCGAGTCGCTGCCGGAGGGGCTGGAGACGGTGGTGGGCGACCGGGGGTACCGGCTGTCCGGCGGCGAGAAGCAGCGCCTGGCCCTGGCCAGGCTGCTGCTCAAGGCGCCCCGGGTGGTGGTGCTCGACGAGGCCACCGCCCACCTGGACTCGGAGTCGGAGGCCGCTGTCCAGCGGGCGCTGAAGACCGCGCTGGCCGGGCGGACCTCGCTGGTCATCGCGCACCGGCTGTCCACGATCCGCGAGGCCGACCAGATCCTGGTGGTCTCCGACGGCCGGATCGTCGAGCGCGGCCGCCACGAGGAGCTGCTGGCCAAGGGCGCCGTCTACGCCGAGCTCTACCGGACCCAGTTCAGCCGGGAGCGCTGACCGGATCCGCCTCGCCCGGGGGGGGGCTGTCGACGGTAGCCCAGGCGGGCCCTCAGCGGTAGCCCAGGCGGGAGAGCTCCTCGCGGGCGACCTTCTCCACCAGCTTGGCGTCCTCGGGACGGAGCCGGGTCTGCCAGCCGCCGACCCTGGGGGCGTTCCCGCCGTACAGGGCGATCTTGGACACGCGGGTCTCAAGGAACTCGGAGAGCTGCTCCACCGCCTCGCCGGGGGCGGCCACCACGTCCTCGTAGCGCAGGGTCAGCAGCTGCTCGCGGGGGAACTCCTGGCGGAGGGCGGCCGAGAGCCGGACGGCTCCGCGCCAGCGCAGCGCGCACTTGCCGGCCGTGGGCATCGCCTTCCACCGGTCGGCGTGCCTGCCGGAGTTGATCCCGAGGAAGGGGTTGGGGAACTCGGTTTCGTCGGTGAGCATCGCGGGCTTGAACCAGGACAGCGCCGCCGGGTCGGCCAGCATGTCGGCGGCCACGTCGCGGCCGTCCCGGATGAGCTGGACGAAGCGGGCGTCGGGGAAGGCCTGGAGCAGCACCGGGGCGCTGTAGAGCAGGTCCGGGCTGGCGTCGCCGAACCGGGCGACGGTCCCGGCGACGGCGCACGGGCCGGCTCCCGTCACGCCGCCCGCCTCGCGGCAGGGGTCGGGGCACTGCCGGCACGCGCCCGGCAGGATCTGCCAGGCCTCGGCCATGGCGTCGCGGAGCACGCGGGTGGCGCCCAGTCCGCGGCGGGTGATGGAGGGGCGGCGGGCGAAGGCGTAGACGACGTGGGCCACCGCGGCGCGGCCCATGGTGAGGTGGAAGCCGGGAGACCGCTTGAGGGCGCGGGCGAGCAGGTCCGCGCCGGAGTGTGGGGCGGCGAGCACGAACACCGGCCTGCGGACCTTGATGCCGTTGACCACGAGGATGTGGGTCGGAGGTCGCATATCTGACCCCCAGTGTGGCACCGTTTGCCGGATGAACGAACCGGCCACGCCCAATCAGGCGAGCGTTCCTGCCGCCCTGAGCTCCGGGGACACCGTCGCGGTGGTCGCCCCGTGCGGGCCGCCCGACCCCGTGCGGCTGGCGCGCGGTGTCCGGGTGCTGCGCGATCTCGGCCTGAAGGTCGTCACGGGCGCGCACGTGCTGGAGCGCGACCGCTACCTGGCCGGGTCCGACGCGGGGCGGGCGGCCGACCTCCAGGACGCCTGGTGCGATCCCGCGGTCGCGGCCGTGCTGTGCGCGCGGGGCGGTTACGGCGCCACCCGGATCCTGGACCTGATCGACTGGGACGCCATGCGGGCCGCGGGACCGAAGATCCTGGCCGGGTCCAGCGACGTCACCGCCCTGCACCGGGCGTTCGACGTCGAGCTCGGCGTCGTGACCTGGTTCGGGCCCATGCCGGCCTGCGCCACGATCAGCGACCCGGACGGACCCGAGCCCCGCACCTTCACGCACTTCACCGCGGCCCTGTTCGGCGACGCCCCGCCCGTCACCGGCGACAGGGTGATCGTCGCGGGCGCCGTCGAGGCGCCCATCACCGGAGGGAACCTGTCGTTGCTGGCGGCGCTGTGCGGCACGCCGTACCAGCTGGACGCCCGGGGGCGGATCGTGCTGCTGGAGGACGTCTGCGAGGCGCCCTACCGGATCGACCGCATGCTCACCCAGCTGCTCCAGGCGGGCGCGCTGGACGGGGCGGCGGGGTTCGCGCTGGGCTCGTGGGTGGAGTGCGACGACCCCTATCCGGTGCTGGAGGAACGGCTCGGGCCGCTCGGGGTCCCGGTCATCGGCGGGCTACCCGTTGGGCATGGAACGCCCCAGTTCACGCTGCCAATGGGGGCTCTTGGTGTTATTGATGCTGAATCGTGCTCTCTGACCTGGTCGATCCGCAATCGTGAGGGGGCAGGCTAGAAGATACGGGCGGAAGGAAACCGGCAGAGGGGATTGACGCGTGAGGCTGTTCCGGCGGCGTCGCGACCGGAGGGCCGAGACGCCCCCGCGTCGGATCGAGGACGTCGACCTCGACTCCCTGCTGGGACTGGTCGCCGACTCCCTCGGCTACGGCTGCTCCTTCGCCCCCGACGGCGGCACGCTCACCCTGTCCGGCCCGCGCGAGATCACGGTACGGCTGACCGGACTGCGCGCCGAGGCGGGCCGCCGCTCCCGCGAGGACTGGCCGATGCTCGTCTCCGAACACCTGGCGCACACCCTGGCCACGCTGGACGAGCCGCTGGACGCCTGCGACCTGTCCCAGGTCCGCCCGTTGCTGCGGACCCGCATCCAGCCCGACGACGACCTGGCCTCGGCCCGGGTGGTCGGCCGCCACCTCACCGCCGACCTGGTCGAGGTGCTGACGGTCGGGTACGGCACCGGCGGACGCCCCGTCCGGCCGGAGGAGGTCCGCTGCTGGCCGGTGACGGCCGCCCAGGCGCTGGACCTGGCCCTGGACAACGCCCGCCAGGACGAGCGGCTCACGGTGACCGAGGAGGACCTCGGCGGCGTGCCGGTCCGGCGGCTGACCGGACCCACCGCCTGCGCCACCGCCCACCTGCGCCGCCTGGACGACTACCTGTCCGTGCCGGCCGACGGTGTGCTGGTCGTCCTGCCCGACCCGGCGACCCTGGTCGTGCACCCGATCGAGGGCATCGGCGTCGTCCGGGCGATCGAGCGGCTGCGGCTGCTCGCCCTGCAGGAGTTCGAGCGGGGCGACGACCCGCTCAGCCCGTACGTCTACTGGTGGCACGGCGGCCGGTTGACCCTGATCCGGGCCGACCTGGTCAGCCAGGAGGGGCAGACCCGGCTGGTGGTGGCCCCGCCGCCGGAGTTCGCCCGCGTCCTGGCGGCTCTGGCCGCCCGCCCCGACAGCGGAACCACCGGAGACTGAAAAAACCAGCCAAAAGCGGAAACATCCTGAGCTCTCGGTGGGTCGTAGGAAGATGGTTGCTGTTCCGGATCCACTCCGATGCCCCTTTCGCACACCCTGGACCGTTCCCTGGGTCCCCGCCCCCCCGCGAAGGGCCCCGGCCGGTGGATGCGGGATGATCGGGTTCGCATCGACGAGGAGTGAGAAATGGCGCAGTGGTGCCTCGGTGTCGACCTCGGGACGAGTTTCTCCGCCGGGGTGATAGCCGCCGAGGGGCGCTTCGACATCCTGGAGGTGGAGGGGGAGAGGCGCATCCCCTCCGCGGTCATGCTTGACGAGCGCGGGAACCTCGTGGCGGGCCGGATCGCCCAGCGGGGGATCGCGATCAGCCCCGAGCGCGTCGAGCGCAACCCCAAACGGTACGTCGGCCGCGGGAAGATGCTGCTCGGCGGGGTCCCGGTGGACGTCGTCGACGCCATGGCGGCGCTGCTGGAGCTGTTCGTGAGCGAGGGGCGGCGGCGCTTCGACGGGGCGACCCCGGACTGCATCGCGCTGACCCACCCGGTCGCCTGGAGCGAGGAGCGCAAGGCGGTGCTGGTGGCGGCGGCCAAGAAGGTCGTGCGCGGCGTGCGGATCGTCCTCATCGACGAGCCCGTGGCCTCGGCGCGCTACTTCGCCTCCGCCGGGCGGGTGGCGGCCGGCTCGCACCTGGCCGTCTACGACCTGGGCGGCGGCACGTTCGACGCCGCCGTGCTCACCGTGGACGGGAGCGACTTCAAGGTCGTCGGCGAGCCGGGCGGCAGCGACGAGATCGGCGGCGAGGGCTTCGACGAGCGGGTGTTCGCCTTCCTCGGAGAGCAGATCGAGCGCTTCGACGCCGAGTGGTGGACGCAGGTGACGACCAACCCGGAGCGCCGCTACGCGAGCTATGCCGCCGACCTGTTCAAGATGGCCCGGGAGGCCAAGGAGGCCCTGTCGAAGTTCGACACCTCCTCCCACTACGTCGTCGGCATCAACGAGGACGTGCACATCACCAGGGACGACCTGGAGCGGCTCATCGGGGACGAGATCGTCAAGACGGTCGACATCCTGGACGACACCATCCGCAGCGCCGGGATCGGCGCCCACGAGCTGGGCGCGGTGTTCATGACCGGGGGCGCCAGCCGGATGCCGCTGGTCCAGCACGTGGTGCGCGAGCGCCACGGTGAGCTGGTGCGGACCTATGACGACCCGAAGATCGTCGTCGCGTACGGCGCCGCCCAGCTCGCCTGGAAGCTCAAGGTCGACCCCAGCCGGTCCACCGGAGGCCACTCCCTGCCCGCGAGCACGGGAGGTCACCCCCTGCCCGTGCACACGGGCGGGCACCCGCTCCCGGCCGCCCCCGCCGGCGGGCACACCGGAGGCCACCCCCTGCCCGCCCCGGCGGCCGGTCACGCCGCGGCCCCGGCCTCCCGGGCCGCCGGGGCGGACGGCCCCGCGGTCCAGGGGATCGAGAAGGTGATGGACGGGGTGCTGGAGGCCCGTGCCGAAGGCGGCCGGATCTTCGTCCACCAGGCGTTCCCCGGCGGCCACTTCCTGCGCAGGCTGGACGGGCTGGGCGGGCGCTACGACCGGGAGCTCCCCTTCGGCAGGCTGGTGGAGTGGGCCGCCACGGGCGAGGGCGTGGCCACGGTGGAGCAGGTGGGACCGGCGCAGGTGCTGGTCCGCACGCTCACCCCGGAGCTGACCGTACGGACCACGCAGCCGCTGCAGATGTGGGGCAACCCGACGGTCCTGGCCCACGGCCCGGTCGCGTGGGTCTTCTACCAGCCCCGGCAGGTCATCGCGGTGGACGGCACGGTGGGCCTGCCCTGGGGGGAGACCGGTCACCTGGCGATGATCGAGCTCAACCTGGGCGGCGGGTTCTTCCCGGAGGCCGTCCCCCGCGACCTCGGCCCCTACGCCCAGTGGTTCGTCAACGAGGACAACCGGACGCGGCGCCTGATCGACCAGGAGGGGCCCAGCGGCACCGAGCCCGCGCCCTCGGTGGGCGCGCCGGGCTGCACCGTGGTGCTCGGCCAGTTCGGCAGCAACAAGCCGCTGTTCGCCAACCGCCACGAGGGCTTCCGGCCGTGGCAGGTGCTCTGCCTGATCGATCCGGGCGGCATCGTGCGCCCGACCGTGCGCGAGCCCGGACGCAGCTGGCTCCACCAGGTGGTCCTGCACAAGGGGCGATGGTTCACGGCCAGCTCGGCGGGGCTGGAGGCCGACACCGCCGACGGGCGGACCACCCTGGTCATGCCGCGCCCGCGTGGCGGCGCGCTGCGCTGGTTCCCGGCGGGCAACCACATCTACGCGATCAGCGCCGACCAGGTGAGCCCCGCCAGGGGTTGGTCGGTCGGGGTCTTCAACGAGCGGACCCACGCGGTGGACTTCCTGATGGGCAAGCAGTCGGCGGCCCTGTCGGGCCACCTCACCTCCCGGCACCGCTGGGAGCGTCCGCGGATGATCGCTGACGGCGACTCCATGTGGATGACCATGCGGGACGCCGGGAGGAGCCGGCTGCTGCACGTCACCCCCGCGGGCGCGCGGGAGGTGCACCGCACCCCGGGGACGTTCGAGCCGGTCGCCCGGATCCCCACGGGCCTGCTGTGCCTGCACCACCCCGACGACGCGGCCGGGACCGCCCGCGACCAGCCCGCCACCCTGGTGCATCTACCGCTCTGACGGCGCGGAGGGGCCGACGCCTCCACCCGGTGGCGCGACCTGATCGCTAGCGGGGCGTCCCGTCGCGCCCGCTTCTCCGGACGAGGCTGCGGAGCTGTCCCTCATGCACGTCGCCCACCCACTCCCAGCCGGGCTCGGCCGACGGGCCGATCCGTGGATCGGCGGGGGCCCGGCCGTCCCGCAACGCGAGCACGTACGCCCGATCCCGGTCGATCCGGGCCTGCACCTCGCCGGCTCCGCCGACGGAACCGTGGCCCGGCACGACGGCGTCGACGTCACCCGCCACGCCCTCCAGCAGCCGCAGCGCGGCGAGGTAGTCCTCGATCGGGTCGGCGCCGTCCCAGTCGAGCATCGGGATCAGGACGTCGGAGAGCATGTCGCCGGCGACGAGGACCCCGTGTTCCCCGATCAGCAGCGCAGCGTGGCCCGGGGCGTGCGCCTGGTGCTCGAGGATCCGGACCTCGGGGCCGTCCCAGGGGATCCGCGTCACCTCGGCGGGCAGGCCGGTGATGAGACCGAGCAGGTCCAGCGGTACCCGCCCGGCGATCTCCGTCTCGAGCAGGTGCTCGGCGATGCGGGCCTTCGCATCCGCGTCCGACAGCTGATCCCGGACGGCGGCCGCGCAGCGCGCCGTGCCGTAACGGGGCGCCTCGCCGAGCCGGGCGTGCCAGAGCAGGTGGTCCCAGTCCGGGTGCGTGGAGAACCCCGCGACGACGGGTTGCCCCAAATCGGACAGGTCGTCCGCGAGGCAGTCGATCTCGGAGCCGGTCACCCCGGGGTCGATGAGCAGCACACCGGCCCGGCCCCGCACGACAACGGCGTTGCTCCGCACGAACTCGCTCTGGTGGACCAGCACACCCTCGGCGACCTGTCTCAGCATGAGCCCGCCCCCTTCGCGTCCCGGACGGCGTAGCGGTGCATCGTGACGCCCTGCTCGAACGATCGCTGCTCCAGCAGGCCGAGGTCGATCGGCAGGTCGTAGTCGTCGAACAGCGGCCTGCCGAAGCCGAGGATCGCGGGGTGGGTGAAGAGCAGCAGCTCGTCGAGGAGCCCGGCCCGGAGCAGCTGCGTGGCGAGCGCCGCGCCGCCGACCCCGATGGTGCCGTCGGTTTCGGCCCGCAGGGCGGCGAGCTGCCCGATCGCGTCGTCTCCGCCGATGATCCGGGTGTTGTGATCGGCGCTGCGGCGGGTGCGGGAGACGAGCACCTTGGGCTTGGCGGTCCAGATCTCGCCGTACTCACGCATGAAATCCGGCAGCGACGCGTCCTCGCGCGCCCGTGGCCAGTACTCCTCCATGACCTCGTAATAGACCCGGCCGTGGACGATGAGCGCGAGCGCCTGTGTCCGCGCGTTGGCCTCGCGGTGCAGTTCCTCGCCGATGCGCAGCCACTCGCCTGCGCCGTTGTCCCCCGGGACCTGCTCGATCCGCAGGTCGAGGGAGACCTGCATCGAATAGACGAAGCGGCCCATCGGTCCTCCTTCCCCTCTAGTGCTTGCATTTTGCAATCACTATTGTGGGGGGCGAAATGCCTGTCAAGGAGGAATCGTGGAACCACGGTCCGGGTGTCCGGTCAACGCCGCCGTCGAGGTGCTCGGAGATCGCTGGTCGCTGCTGGTGCTGCGCGACGTCATCTTCGGCGACCGCCGCCACTTCCGCGCGCTACTCACCGGGTCGATCGAGGGCATCGCCTCGAACATCCTCGCCGACCGCCTCAAACGGCTCATCGACGCGGGGATCCTCACCCGCGGCACCGCGGCCCGCGGGCAGCGCGCGCGCTTCAGCCTCACCGAGGCCGGCATCCAGACTCTTCCGATCATCTACGCCCTCGGCAACTGGGGCCTCGACTGGTGCCAGGGCAGCGCCGAGCTCCGCAGCCGGCAGCAGCTCATGCGCGATGAGGGCCCGGCGTTCATCGAGGAGCTCATGGACGAGCTGCGCGTCCGCCACCTCGGCGCCCCGCCGAAGCCGCACGACGGTCCAGGCCCGCTCGAGCGCCTCGACGCCGCCTACGCCGCGGCCGCCGAGGAAGAACACGTCGACCGACGGTGACGGGACGGCGGGCAGGACCGCGCGAACCGAGGCCCGAACCGGCCGGGGCCGGGACGCCGGCTGCGTCCCGGCCCCGGTCCCGGCCGCGTCCCGCGGCCGTACCCCGTGCGCTGCGCGAGCCGCGGCTCAGCGGCCCAGGGCGGCCACCGCGGCGGCGAGCTCCTTGCGGAGCTCCAGGCCGCGGGCGGTGAGGGTGTCGATCGAGGCCATCCGGTCCTGGCCGGACTGCCGGGCCTTCTTGCGCTCCTCGGCCGAGCGCGCGGAGGCGGCCTTCAGCTCGGCGCGCCGGGTCTCCAGCTCCTTGCGCCGCCGCATCAGGCTCTCGTCCGCGGCCTGCTCCACGTTCACCCGCCAGGTGGCGACCATCCGCTCCAGGTCCAGGGTCATCTCCCGGGAGACCAGCGAGAACTGGTCGCGGAGCGCGGTGCGCAGCGCCGCCTGGTTGCGCTGGACCTTCTCCATCGAACGGCGTCCCATGAAGATGGCCGCGCCGATCGCCGGGGCGACCAGGATGAAGCCCACCGGGCCGAGCAGCGTCGCGGCGAAGCCGCCCAGGGAGAGCCCGATCGAGGCCGACGGCAGCACGTCCCGGACCATGTCCACCTGCTCCGGGGCCTCGGGCCCGGAGTCGTTCCTGACCTGGACCTGAGAGAAGTTCGGCATCATCCGCCGGTCGGCGGCCAGGTCCACCGGGTCCAGGCCGAGGTCGCGGGCGAAGGCGTCCAGAGTGGTCCGCGCCAGCATCTCCACGTCGTAGACGATCTGCGACCAGGCGGCCTCCAGCGAGCGCTGCACGCTCATCGGCAGCTCCGCCATGTACCGGTCGATCTGGTCCTGCTTCTTCAGCGTGGCGATCGCGTTCTCGTACGGCTGGCGGATCTCGGCCGTCCGCGCCGCGACGATGCCCGCCACCTCGCGCCCGAGGAAGGTGTTGGCCACCGCGCCCGCCCGGCGGCGGGCGGCCAGCTCGTTCAGCTCCTCCAGCCCGGCCTCCACCTGGGCCATCCGGGCGGCCACGTCGTTCTCGTCGTCGGAGCCCGCGGCGACGTCGTCCTTGGCCCCGGTGCCCAGCGAGCCCAGGACCGACAGGGCGGCGTTGACCACGGTGGCGCCGCGCGCGAACTCCCGGCCGTCGGCGAACCCCCGCAGATGCCGCTCCAGCACGTCCATGCCGCTGCGCGAGCGCAGGGCGTCCGCGCGCTCCTGCCGTCCCTCCCGGCGCTTGGCCTCGGCGGCCTCGGCGAGCTTGGAGCTCACCGGGATCCACGGCGCCGACAGCAGCGGGGTCAGCGTCGCCGACCGGGCCGGGTTCTCCGCGACGGCCTCGGTGACGAAGGTCTTCAGGCGGGCCTGGTTCTCCTCCATCAGGGTCCGCCAGTTGGCGGAGTCCTCGACCTTGGTCAGCACGAACGCGATCGCCTGGACCCGTTCGGCGGCCTCGGCCAGGAACTCCAGCTCGTGCCGGAGCACCGGCTGGTCCTGCGCGCTGAGCGTGAACAGCAGGGCGTCGGCCCGCTGGAGCATGGCCACGGTCACCTGCCGGTGCCCGACGGTCAGGCTGTCCACCCCGGGGGTGTCGAGCAGCCGCAGGCCGTCGAGGAGGGGGTTGTCGAGGGTGATGTCCACGCTGACGACGTCGCGGCGCTTGCCGGCGTCGCCGCGCATCGAGGCGTAGTCGGGGATCGACTCGACGGTGATCGGCGTCTGGACCAGACCGGCGTCGGTGCTCCGGTGGACGACGGCGGCCAGCTTGGGGCCGCGGCGCAGGGACAGGAAGCAGTTGGTCGCCACGTCGGCGTCGACGGGGACCAGGTCGGGGTGGCCCACCAGGGTGTTGATCAGCCGGCTCTTGCCGCGCTTCTGCGCCCCGGCGACCACGATGTCGGTGCACTCGTCCTTCCACCGGGCCGCCGCGGCGGCCAGCACTTCCGCCAGATCCGCCCTGCCGCACCGGCCTGCCAGCGAGTGGACCTCGTTGGCGTAGCGCAGCAGCCGGGCCACCGGGCCGTTGGGGTCAGGGGCCGTCATGGTCGTCGTCTCTCCTGTCGGGATGTCTGGGATGCCTGGGATATTCGGGATGTCGGGGTGGAGCGCCGGGGCGACCGGTCACCGGGGGCGGGAGCCGTCCTGGTGGTGCTGCGACCAGATGGCCTCGTAGGCGTCGCAGAGGGTCTCCGCCGCCCGCCGCTGCCGCAGCGAGAGCGGCCGGTGGGTCAGGACGCGGAACCGGGCGCTCAGGGCGGCGGCGTAACCGGCGATCTCGGCGCGCGGGGCCCCGGGCGGGGCGCCGAGCTGGGCCGCCAGCTCGGTCCCGGCGAGCAGCAGCTCCAGCGCCCGCTTGTCACCGGCGGGCACCATCGGGGCGGCGCGCAGCGTCTCGATCGCGGCGGGGTCGATCCGGACCGGGGGAAGGGGCCGGCCGCCCCCCGGGGACGATTGCGAGGGCTCCTCCAGGGCCGCGATGGCCATGTCCTCCAGGACGGTCAGCACGTCCCTGGCCCGGTGGCCGGCGGTACGGCCCTCGTTCATCATGGCGAGCGTGCGCCAGCGGGTGGAGGCCGCCGTGGCCGAGGCGGCGATCTCCTCCCGGCTCGCCCCCGCGACCAGGCCGAGCTGTTCGGCCGGGTCGTCGTGGCGGGACAGCCGCAGCAGCTCGGCGGTCATCTCCTCGTTCAGCACCAGCGTGCCGCGGCCGAGCGCCTCGGCCGCGGCGAAGATCCGCAGGCCGCCCAGGGCGGTCGCGATCGGCTTGTTCTCGTCGAGCTGGGCCGCCAGCGCGTCCAGGGTGGCGCGGTCCGAGCCCAGCGCGGGCGAACGGGCGAGCTTGCGGAGCCGGGTCAGGGCGTCCAGCGCCTTCAGCTGGTCGGCGCGGCGGGCGAAGTGGGCCAGGCCCGCGGCCACGGAGCCGGTCACGGCCCGGCCCGCCGAGGCGTACCCCGAGCAGCGGAGCAGGTGGTCGGCGAGCGAGACGGCGTCGGACGCCTCACCCCGGCGCAGCGCCTCCACCGCGGCGCGGATGCCGTAGCGGTGCAGCCGCTCCACCAGGCGGTGCCGTACCTCCGCCGGGACGGGGAGGTCCGGGGCGGTACGGAAGTCCTCCAGGTCCAGGAGGTAGTCCTCCAGGTCGTCCTCGTCCATCGCGGCCAGGCGGACCAGGGCGGCGACCTCGTCGTCGCCCAGCGGACGGGCCCGGGCGGTCTCGGCCAGCAGGCCGATCACCGGGACCACGTCGAAGACCGAGGTGCGCAGGTCCTGGTAGCCGCCGGCGGCCAGCCGCCGGGCGGTCGGCCAGGGGTCGTCCTCGTCGCCGCGCCGGTCGATCTGGCCGAGCACGGCCAGGGTGTTGACGCAGCTCATGCCGCACGCGTCGGTGAGGCCCCGGAACTCGGCGAGGGTGGTGTCGTCGAATTTCTGGACGTAGCGCAGCACGTAGATCATGGCCTGTGCGCGGTCGTCCTCCTCGCCCGAGCCGAACAGCATGCTCCGGGCGGCCCGCTCGTTGACGGCCGTCACCGTGTTCATGCCGGGGGTGTCGATGATGGTGACCGTACGGAGCGCCGGCAGGTTCAGCGCGACGCGCAGCCGCCGGATCCGGGACACCTCCACGCCGAGCTCGTCCGGGAGCCGGTGGCCGGGCAGCAGCCGGGAGTGGACCACGCCGCCGTCGGTCAGCTCGATCGTGATGCGGCCGTCGTCCTCGCCGTACTCATACTGGGTGACCACGAAGGTGCACTCGCCCGCGTCCACCGGGGCGACCGGGAGCCCGAGCAGCGCGTTCACCAGAGTGGACTTCCCGCTGCTGACCGCGCCGGCCACCGCCACCCGCAGCGGCGCGTCGAGGTCGGCGCGGACCCGCGCCACCCGCTCGCGCAGTTCCGCCCCGGCCAGCCGGGCGGACGTGGCGTCACACAGGCGGCGCAGCAGCTCCGCGGGCCCGGCCGCCACGGCCGTCACACGTCACCGCCGAAGAGCGGGTCCCAGGTGCCGTGGGCGTCGTCCGCCGCGTGGAGGTCCTCGTGGTGGCCGGCGTCACCGGGATCACCGGGATCGGAGCCCAGGGCGTCCCAGCGGTCACCGGCGTGGTCCCCCGTGTGGTCCCCGGTGTGGTCCTCCGTGCCGAACGGGCCGTCCGCGTCGAACGGGCCGGGCTCGTCGTAGGACGAGGAGTCCGGCCCGGCGCCGGAGAAGACGTCGGAGTCCGGCAGCAGGGAGAGGTCGGCGTCGTCCGAGGAGAACGTCTGCGCGAGCATGTCCGCGCTCTCCTCCCCGGTGGGCGCGGGTACCGTGTCGAAAAGAAGTCGACGCAGCTCAGCCAGGTCGTCTGCCTCCTCGGAGGCCGAGCCGAACTCTGTATTGTTACGGTCCAATATCATGGGTGGCTACCTCATACCGGGCGAAACGTGCGGCGTGATGTCATTGGCTGATTTTCCACCTCGGGAGGATGGCGACCGATGACGAGTGGGTCCCTGAGCGGTGCCGTTGACGACGAGAGCCTGCTCGTCGTCGCAGCGAGGGCGGGTGACGAGACCGCCTTCGCCGCGCTGTGGGCCACGGCGCAGCGTCCGGCCTTCGGCGTCTGCTACCACCTGACCGAGAACCGGGCGGACGCGCTCGACGCGCTGCAGGACACCCAGCTCGCGGCCTGGAAGGGCCTGGCCGCCTTCGAGGGCAAGGCCCCCTTCCGGGCCTGGGTCCTGGCCATCGCGCGCAACGCCGCCCTGGCGGTGATACGGCGCCGCTCCCCGGCGGGCGGGATCTTCGACGAGATGACGGAGGACTCGGTGGTCACCGACCCCTTCGAGGACACCGTCGCCGAGCTGACCGACCTGCGCCGGGCCATGTCCACCCTGCCCGGCTCCCATCGGGAGGCGCTCCTGCTGTGGGCGGGCGGCCTGACCTACGAGCAGGTGGCGGCCTCGATCGGGGTGCCCCTCAACACGGTGAAGGTCTGGATCCACCGTGCCAGGAAGAAGCTCCAGACCGAACTCGCGGAGCCCGGCCTCGCCTGACCCGCGGACCCCGGCCCCCTCGGGCAAGACCAGGACCGCGCCCTGAACGGAGCCGCTCACGGCGCGTCCCCGGTCCCGGGCTGCTGGCGGCCTCCGGCCGGCCCGCGGGCCTCCGGCTGTTCGGGGGCCGCCGGTTCGTACCGGTAGACGGCGACCTGCGGCACACGGATCACGTGGTCCCCGTCGGTGTACCCCTGCTTGATGGTCTCCGCGACGATGTCGTGCAGTTCCGGCCGGTCGGTCGGCTCGGTGCCGAACGCCTCGTGCAGGCGCGGGTCGAAGGGCCGCCCGTCGGCGACGATCTCCCGGACCCCGGCCCGGTGCAGCCCGTCCAGCAGCGTGCCGGCCAGCTGGGGATGCCGTTCGGCGATCTGGTCCCGGTAGCCGATGCACGCCTCGACCAGGGCCTGCCGCCCCGGGCGGCCACCGGCGAAGAGGCGCTCCACCTGCTGGGTGAGCGCCTGGCTGATCCCGCTCCCGGCGACCTCGGCCAGAGCGTCCTCCAGCGGGCCGGACGCGGCCTGCCCGGAGGGTACGGCGGGTGCCGCGGGGGGTCCGGACGGTGCGGCGGGCACCGGGAACGGCCCGGACGACCCGACCGGCGCGGACGGCGGAACGGCCGGTCCGGACGGAGCGGCGGGTGTCGCCGCGGGGCCGGTCGGCACGGCGCTTGCGTGCACGGTCGTCTCCTCCAGTCCACGGTGCGAGACCGGCCCGGTCGACGGGCCGGCCGGTGAGGCCGGTGAGGTCGGTGCGGCCGGCGATGCCGCCGGTGACGCGGCGGGGAGCGGGGCCACCGGGCCGGGCGCTCCCACGGGGCCGGGACCGCCCGGCGCTCCCACGGGGCCGGGACCATCCGGCTGGGTGGCCGGGGCGGACACCGTCCGGCGGTTGCGCAGCCACAGCAGCACTCCCGCCATGATCATGAGCAGGGCCCCCGCCACCAGCGCGAGCGTCAGGGGGACCGGCCCGAACAGGCCCGGCGCATCCCCCGTGCCGGACCCGTCCCCCCCGCCGGGCCCGTTCTCCGTGCCGGACCCTCCCGAGGCCCCGGCCGCCCCGGCCCCGCCCGGCGTCCTCGCCGCGCCGGGCCGGTCCTGCCCCTGCTCCCTGGGACGCAGACGCTGCACGTCCTCGCCCTTCCCGGCGGACGCCGACGGCGGAGCGGCGGTGACCGCCTCTCCGCCCGGACCCGCCGCGTCTCCGCCGAGTCCCTCCGCCCGGCCGCACGCGGCCAGGGCCAGACAGCCCAGGAGCAGCAGGGAAAGGAGCGCGCGTCGGTCTCTCATCGGTGGCCTTCCTCGTCGGCGGCCCGCACGCCCCGGGACCGGGGTCCCCTGTCCGGGGCGCACGGGCTCATGCCGGTTGGTGTGGTCAGGCGGTCGGGAACGGACCCTGGTACTCGGTGTAGTCGGAGACGCCGTCGCCGTTGAGGTCGACGCGGATCTCGTCGGTGTAGCCGTCGCCGTCGTGGTCGAGGTAGACGACGTCGGTGACGCCGTCGCCGTCGGTGTCGTAGCGCTCCTCGTCGGCCACGTAGTCGCCGTCGGTGTCGATGAGCTGCACGTCGGTGCCGCCGTCGCCGTCGGTGTCGTAGTAGTCGGTGGTGGTGACGTCGAACTCGCTCATATCGGGGTCCGTTCCTCTCGTGCCGGTTTCGTTAGGTAAGAGAGGCGAACCCGGGGGATTGTTACAGCGGGTTCCAAGATTTTTCTGAAACCTCTCCCGGGGTTCCGATGCGGGCCCGCACCGGACCCCGGCGGGATCCTCACCGGGTCCTGGTGAGGGTGTACTTCATGATCGGCGCCCACTCGTCGTCCCCGGCCGGCACCTCGGAGTCGACGATGACGGTGCCGCCGGGGTGGGGGGTGCGGGTGATGCGGGCCGGGCCGGTCACCACCAGGGCCTCGCCCTCGAAGCCGCCGTGGTACTTGCTGCCCTCGTGGTCGTAGGGGCCCAGGCTGTTGAAGAAGTGCGTGCGGTACCGGCCGCCCTCCGGGTCGTAGTCGAAGAACTCGTAACCGGCGTCGACGACCTCGACACCCTCGACCGTGAAGTTGCTCTCCCAGCGGTGGACGAGGAAGAAGCCGCCCTGCAGCCACTCGAAGGTCTCCCATCCGGTGATCTCGGTGGCCGGGCCCATGGGGCCCTCCACCGTGGAACCCTTCAGGTCCCACCTGCCGACCAGGAAGTCCAGCTCCTTGAGGGCGGGGTCGGGGGTCGGCATCTGGAATTCGGTGTTCTGGGTGTTCTCGGACATGCTCCGGTCCTTTCGCAGGGGCCGCCGGGGGCTCGCCGGTCCGTGTCGGTCTGTCTGCATTGATCATGCCTCGGTGACGGGGGCGCGGTCATCCGTGGCGACCACGTGTCCACTACGGGGTCACCACGTGCCGGGCTCCCGGAACACCCCCGCGAAAACGATCAGAAGTGGGTCATCATGAGGCGGTGGATCAGACGCGTCCCGTGGAGGTGTCGGCCCGTGAGGCCGAGGTCCTGGCCCTGCTGGGCCTGCGACTGCCGAACGCTCAGATCGGCGGCCGGTGACACGCCGCCGCCCGGCCGCGGTGACCGCCGAGACGGCCGCATCGTCGTTCCCGTTCGGGGTGGTCTTCGCCGATCTGGTGCCGGGCCGCGCCGGGCTGGCCGCCATGGGCATCCCGCCGGATGCGGAGCCCTGAACGGCCGTCCCGCCCGGTCGACCGGTTGCCCCGCCCGGCTGACCGGCCGTCCCCGCCTCAAGGGCGGGCTCAGCCGAGCGCGCGGGCCGCGTGGATCAGCGGGACGTGGCTGAACGCCTGGGGGAAGTTGCCGACCAGGCGGTCGTAGCGCGGGTCGAACTCCTCGGAGAGCAGGCCGACGTCGTTGCGCAGGGCCAGCAGGCGCTCGAACAGCTCGGTCGCCTCGTCCCTGCGGCCGATCATCACCAGGGCCTCGGCGAGCCAGAAGCTGCACGCCAGGAACGCGCCCTCGCCGCCGGGCAGGCCGTCCACGTCGTTGTCCTTGGCCACCGGGTAGCGCAGCATGAACCCGTCCACCATCAGCTCGCGCTGGACCGCCTCGACGGTCCCGACCACGCGCGGGTCGTCCGGCGGGAGGAAACCGACGATCGGGATGAGCAGCAGGGCGGCGTCCAGCTCGTGGGAGCCGTACGACTGGGTGAAGGTGTTGCGCACCGGGTCATAGGCCTTCTCGCAGATCTCGGCGTGGATCCGGTCGCGCACCTCCCGCCAGCGCTCCACCGGTCCTTCGCGGCCGAAGACCTCCGCGTACTTGATCGCGCGGTCCATGGCGACCCAGCACATCACCTTGGAGTGCGTGAAGTGGCGGCGGGGGCCGCGGACCTCCCACAGGCCCTCGTCGGGCTCGTCCCAGTGGGCCTCGACGTAGTCGATCAGCTGCCGCTGGATGGTCCAGGCGCGGTCGTCGGCCTCCATCCCGGAGGTGCGCGCCAGGTACAGCGAGCCGATCACCTCGCCGTAGACGTCGAGCTGGAGCTGGTTGACCGCGCCGTTGCCGATCCGGACCGGCCGGGAGCCCTCGTAGCCGGGCAGCCAGCCGATCTCCAGCTCCGGCAGGCGGCGTTCCCCGGCGACGCCGTACATGATCTGCAGGTCCTCGGCCCGGCCGGCGATGGCGCGCAGCAGCCACGCGCGCCAGTCGCGGGCCTCCTGCAGGTAACCCGCGCCGAGCAGGGCGTCCAGGATCATGGTGGCGTCGCGCAGCCAGCAGAAGCGGTAGTCCCAGTTGCGGACCCCTCCCAGGTCCTCGGGCAGGGAGGTGGTGGGGGCGGCGACGATGCCGCCGGTGGGGGAGTAGGTGAGCGCCTTGAGCGTGATGAGGGAGCGGATCACGGCGTCCCGCCACGGACCCTTGTAGGAGCACTGCCCGACCCACTCCAGCCACAGGGACTCGGTCTCGTCCAGCTGCTCGAAGGGGTCGATCTCGACGGGCCGCTCCTCGTGGGACGGGTGCCAGGTGAAGACGAACGCCACGCGCTCGCCCGCCGAGACGCGGAAGGAGCCCTCGTGCGAGAACCCGTCGCTGTGCAGCGGCACGGGGGAGTGCAGCCAGACCGAGTCGGGGCCGCCGATGGCGTGCAGCAGGTCGCCGGTGCGCCGCACCCAGGGCACGGTGCGGCCGTAGTCGAACCGGATGTGGATCTCGGTGGCCATCTCCACCGTCCCCGACACGCCTTCGACGATCCTGACCAGGTCGGGGTTGTCCTGCCGGGGCGGCATGAAGTCGATGACCCGGACGGTGCCGTCGGGGGTGTCCCACTCGCTCTCCAGCACCAGGGTGTCCCCCCGGTAACACCGCCGGTCGGCGGGGCGCCGGCCGGCGCCGGCCGGGCCGAGCCACCACTGCCCGTGCTCCTCGTCGCCGAGGAGCGCCCCGAAGCACGAGGGGGAGTCGAACCGGGGAAGGCAGAGCCAGTCGATGGAACCGTCCCGGCCGACCAGGGCGGCCGATTGCATGTCGCCAATGAGGGCGTAATCCTCGATCCGCATGATCCGAAGCTAATACCCGCGGAGCGGGCCGTCAGTCCTTCGGCTCGTGGCCGTCCGGTCCCGCGACCGGATGCGGCGCGCCGGCGAAGCGCAGCCGCGGCATGAAGAACTGGGTGAGCGGCCCGATGGCGACGGCGAAGACCAGGGTGCCCACGCCCACGGTGCCGCCGAGCAGCCAGCCGGCCGCCAGCACGGTCACCTCGATGAGGGTGCGGGCCAGGCGGATCGACAGGCCCAGCCGGACCAGGCCGGTCATGATGCCGTCCCGGGGGCCGGGGCCCAGGCCCGCGCCGATGTACAGCGCCGTCGCCGCGGCGATGGCCACGACGGCGAACAGCAGGTACGCCCACCGGAGGGCGAGCGCGTCCGGTGTGGGGGCCAGCCAGATGGTCGCGTCGGCGAAGAGCCCGAGGAAGACGACGTTGCTGAGGGTGCCGACGCCGGGCTTCTGCCGCAGCGGGACCCACAGCAGCATCGCGGCGGCGCCCACGATGATGATCCAGGTCCCGATCGACAGGCCGAAGCGGACCGACAGGCCCTGGTGGAACACGTCCCAGGGGTCGTTGCCGAGGTGGGACTCGATCTGCAGGCCGATGCCGACGCCGTAGAGCAGCAGGCCCGCGTAGAGGCGGACGAGGCGGTTGGGGAGGGAGCCGAGGGTGGGCAGGGAGAGTTCGCTCATAACGCGTCCATCCTCGGGGGAGGGTTGCGCGAACAAAAGGTCCAATCAACATAAATGGCCTTATGCTGTGCCGTATGGATCGGTACCTGAGTGGCCACCAGCTGGCCCGCCTCGTCGCGATCGACCCCGGCGCGCGGCCGTACTACCGGGTGCTGGCCGGGGCCGTGCGGTCGCTGATCCTCGACGGGCGGCTCCCCGTCCGGGTGCGCGTGCCGGCCGAGCGCCACCTCGCCGAGGCCCTGGGCGTCAGCCGTACCACCGTGACCGCCGCCTACGACCGCCTCCGCGAGCAGGGCTACCTGGAGAGCAGGCAGGGCGCGGGGAGCTGGACCGCGCTTCCCGACCCCGGGGCGCTGGGAACCGAGAACCCGTGGATCGCGGCGGGTGACGACGGCCTGCTCCCGCTGCACTGCGCCGCGCCGCACGCCACCGCCGCGCTCCCGGAGGCGATCGCCTACGCGAGCGAGCACTACCCGCGCTACGGGCTCGGCATGGGCTACGACCCGGTCGGCATCGCGCCGCTGCGCGAGGCGATCGCGGCCCGCTACACCGCCCGGGGCCTGGCCACCCTGCCCGAGCAGATCCTCGTCACCACCGGCGCCCAGCAGGCGATCCACCTGGTGATCATGATGGTGCTCTCGCCGGGCGACGCGATGATGATCGAGTCGCCGACGTACCCGCACGCGATCGACCTGGCCAGGATGCGCGGGGCGAGGCTCGTCCCGGTCGGCGTCCCGCAGGAGGGGTGGGACCTGGACCTGCTCGCCAGCGCGATGCGCCAGTCGGCCCCGCGCCTGGCCTACGTGATCCCCGACTTCCAGAACCCGACCGGGCACCTGATGGACGACTCCACGCGGGCCGGGCTGGTCGGCGCGGCCCGCAGGAACGACACCACGCTGGTGGTGGACGAGACCTGGTGCGAGCTGGCGATCGACGAGGACGTCCCCCGGACCGCGCCGCTGGGCGCGTTCGACGTCGACAACCGGGTGATCAGCATCGGGTCGGCCTCCAAGCTGTGGTGGGGCGGCCTGCGCATCGGCTGGATCCGCGCCACCGCTGCCACGGTCCGCCGCCTGGCCGTGCTCCGCGCGGCCGTGGACATCGCCAGCCCGCTGTTCGAGCAGCTGGTCGTGACCCGGCTGTTCGAGGGCATCGAGGAGACCAGGGCCGAGCGGCGGCGCGCTCTGGGAGCGTCCAGGGACGCCCTGGCGGCCGCGTTGCGGGAGCGGGTCCCCGAATGGACGTTCACGGTTCCCCGGGGCGGCGGATCGCTCTGGGTCCAGCTGGACGCGCCCGTCGCGGCCTCCCTCGCCGACAGCGCGGCCTGCCACGGGGTACGGCTCGCGCCGGGCGCCTGGTTCGGCGTGGACGGCACGCTGGAGGGCCGCCTCCGGCTGCCGTTCACCCAGCCGCCCCAGGTCGTCACGGAGGCGGTGGAACGCATCCTCGACGCCAGGACCAGGGGCCCGTACGGCGCCCGCCCGGCCGAGCCGCTCACCCCGGCGCTGTGAGGCGCGGGGCCGCGCGGAGGCCGGAGGGCGGTCACTCGTCGGCGGTGACGCCCCGGGCGAGGGGCGCCTGGAAGCGGAAGCGCACGGCCGCGATCCGCAGCGCGAAGGTCAGGACGGCCGCCGCGAGGGTGGCGGGCCAGCCGTGCAGGTCGAGGACGTAGAGCACGGCCATCACCGCCGAGCCGAGCAGCGCGGGGACCGCGTAGAGCTGGCGGTCGTAGAGGAGCACGGGGATCTGCCCGGCCAGCATGTCGCGCAGCACGCCGCCGCCGACCGCCGTGGTCACCCCGAGCAGGGTCGCGTGCAGCGGGCTCAGGCCGTAGTCCATCGCCTTCTCGGTGCCGACCGCGCAGAACAGGCCCAGGCCGGCCGCGTCGAACACGTTCACCACGGGCATCACCCGCTCCACCTGCGGGTGCCAGAAGAACACGATGGCCGCGGCGATCAGCGGGGTGACGACGTAGCCGACGCTGAAGAAGGCCGCGGGCGGCACGTTGAGGATCAGGTCCCGCAGGATCCCGCCGCCCAGGGCGGTCACCGCGGCCAGGACGGCCATGCCGACCACGTCCAGCTTCCTGCGGACGCCGACGAGGGCGCCGGAGAGCGCGAAGACGAAGATCCCGACGAGATCGAGCACCTGGTTCACAGAAGAATCATCCCATGATGGGCCCTATATCGGAGCGGCCGTCCCCTGTTCCCGGGCCGCCCTCCCCGGCGCTCACGTGGGCGGGGACAGCAGGATATCGGTGGTCCCAGCGAGCGGGCGGGAGCGATTCCTGCCCCGTGGGTCTTGTCTGTGATGACCCGTTGTGGTGCGATGCATCCCATCGTGCAAGTAAGCACTTTCTGGAGGCGCGTCATGGCCGATGTCCTTGCGGAACGCATGTCGATCCAGGAGACGATCGCGGGCCGTACGGTATGCGAGCAGCTGGAACAGACAGCCGAGAGCGATCCCGACGCGCCGGCCTACTCCGATCCGGACGGGGAGGGCTGGATCACCCTGACCTACGCCGAGGCCCGGCGGCGCGTCCTGGAGATCGCGGCGGGGTTCGCCGCCCTCGGCGCCGGACCGGGGAACGCCGTCGCCCTCATGATGGTCAACCGGAGCGAGCACGTGCTCGCCGACCTCGGCGCCGTGCACGCCGGGGCCGTGCCGTGCTCGGTCTACTCCACCTTCGCCCCGGACCAGATCGCCTTCGTCGCGAGCAACGTCGGCGCCAAGGTGGCGGTGCTGGGCGGCCCGGCCGAGCTGGCCCGCTGGGAACCGATCCTCGGCGAGCTGACCGGGCTCACGAAGATCGTGATGCTCGAGGGCGCCCCGGCGGACGACCGGTTCATCTCCTGGGACGACTTCCTTGCCCTGGGGCGTGAGCGCCTGGCCGAGGACCCCGCCGCCGTCGAGGCCCGCTGGCGGGCGGTCAAGGCAGACGACGTGCTGACGGTCCTGTACACCTCCGGGACCACCGGCAACCCCAAGGGAGTGCCGCTCACCCACGCCAACGTGCTCTACGAGGTGGGCGCCACCGACCGGATGACCTCGCTGCCCACCCACGGCACCCAGATCTCCTACCTCACCTACGCGCACATCGCCGAGCGGGTGCTCAGCCTGTACCTGCCGCTGTTCAAGGTCTCCCACGTGCACTTCTGCACCGACCTGGCGAACCTGGGCGCGACGCTCGGCAAGGTCAAGCCCGTCCTGTTCTTCGGCGTCCCCCGCGTGTGGGAGAAGATGATGGCCCGCCTGCAGGCCCTGCTGGCGACCCAGCCGGAGGAGCAGCAGGAGAACGTCCGCAAGGCCATGGCCGCCGGGCTCGCCTACGTCGAGGCCGGCCAGTACGGCCAGACCGTGACCCCGGAGATCCAGCAGGCCTACGAGCAGGCCGACGCCGCGCTCCTGTCGATCATCCGATCCATGATCGGCTTCGACAACGCCCGCTGGCTGGCCACCGCGGCGGCGCCCATGCCGCTGGAGGTTCAGCGCTTCTTCGCCGGCCTGGGCATGAAGCTCCTCGACGTGTACGGCATGACCGAGACGACGGGCGCCTTCACCGGCAACACGCCCGAGCACTACAAGCTCGGAACCGTCGGCCGGGCCGAGCCCGGCGTCGAGGTCCGCATCGCCGAGGACGGCGAGATCCTCACCCGCAGCCCGCTCAACACCAAGGGGTACCTGAACCGGCCGGAGGCCACCGAGGAGCTGCTGGACGCCGACGGCTGGCTGCACACCGGGGACGTGGGCTCCATCGACGAGGACGGCTTCGTCAGGATCGTCGACCGGAAGAAGGAGATCATCATCACCGCCGGCGGTGAGAACATCTCCCCGGCCAACATCGAGAGCTACCTCAAGGAGCACCCCATCATCGGCCAGGCCCTCGCCTTCGGCGACGGCAGGCCGTACCCGGTGGCGATCCTCACCCTCGACGGAGAGGTCGCCCCCGGCTGGGCCCAGGCCAACGGCATCGCGTTCACCACTCTCGCCGAACTCGCCGAGCACCCCGACGTCCTCAAGGCCGTGGAGGCGGCGGTCGGGGCGGCCAACGAGAAGCTCGCCCGGGTCCAGCAGGTCAAGCGCTGGCGCCTGCTCCCGGTGGAGTGGACGGCCGAGACCGAGGAGCTCACCCCGAGCCTGAAGCTCAAGCGCCGGGTCATCCACGCCAAGTACGCCGAGGTCATCGCCGCGATGTACGAGAGCTGAGCCCGATGCGCGAGGTTCCAGAAGTTTCCTGAGGTTTGGTGGGGCGCCCGTTCCCCGCCCGGGAGCGGGCGCCCACGTGTTTTGCCCAACCGGGCGGGTGTCGTCCAACGGCCATTACCGACCGCTTCCTAGCGTCGTGATCATGAGGGTTAGAGTTCTTCTCGCGTCTGTGGCGGCCGGGATCTGCGCGGTGCCCGCAGCGGCCACGGCGCAGCCCGCGGCCGGCGGCCCGGCGATCCGCTCGATCACGATCCGCCCCGCGGCGCCGGTGGTCCGCCCGGACAACGCCGTACGCCTGGTGATCGACGTGGTGGCGCGCGGAGTGTCGGGGTCCGAGGGCGTGACGATCCGGGTCGAACCCGGGGAGATCTCCCGGCCGGAGTCCGAGGATCCGACCGCTCCCAGGCCCCCCGTGGTCGCCCCGCCGGTGACCGCCCCGGCGCCCGCTCCCACCCCGTCGTCGTTCGCGTCATCGTCCACCGCGTCACCGGCCGAACCGCCGGCCGTGTCGCCGTCCGCCGAGCCGCCGGCCGTGTCGCCGTCCACGGCACCGCTCGCCGAGCCGCCGCCGGACCCGGCTCCATCCTTCTCCGCCTGGCCCTCGCCGGCCCCGGTCCCGTCCCTCTCCGCCGAGCCGACGTCCGGCCCGGCCCCGTCACCCGCCCCGCACGTGCCGCCGACGGGCTCGTCGCCGTCCGGCTCCGCCGAGATGGAGCCCTCACAGCGGATCGGGCGGGATGGCGCAGTCGGGGAGAGCACGGTCCAGGAGAGCGCATCCCGGGACGGCGCGGCCCAGGACGGTGCGGCCCAGGACGGCGCGGCCCAGGACAGTGCCGGTCAGAACTGGGAGACCTGGCGGTTCCTGCCCGAGACGCGCCTGAACCGCTGGTATCCCGCCGGTCTGTGGACCATCGTCGCCACCGCCCGGGGAGCCGGCGGGACCACGGCCACCCGGTACGCCGAGTTCTGGCTGAAGCGCGAGACCACGTTCAGCGCCGTCGACGCGGAGAGGCGAGGACGGGCGGTGCGCGTCAGCGGCGCGCTGAACCGGGTCGATCCGCGGGGACTCCTGGACTACGCCCCCTTCGCCGAGCGGTCCGTGGAGATCCTGCACCGGTCCGGGACCCGCCGGGAATGGACGACGGTGGCGGTCACCGTCACGGACGACCACGGGCGCTTCGCCCGGAAGATACGGGGATACCGGGGTGGGCAGTGGCGGGCGCGTTTCCCCGGCACGAGCCACTACGCCCCCTCGCTGAGCGCCGTCCACCGGGCCGACTGAGGGCTGGACCCGTCCTCGGCCGACCCGGTGCGGCCGGGGGCGGCCCGCTGAGCCCGGTAAGCCCGGTAAGCCGGTGAGACCAGGTGAGGTGTGCCAGGGCCCGGCGTCAGGCGAGCGCACGCACCGCCGCCTCGAACACCGCGGGCAGACGGTGCGCCGCGGGAACGATCAGCCGGGCCGACGCCGGGTTCCTCCGGGCCGACAGGAGCGCCCCGGTGAGCAACCGGTGGCGCCGTGACAGCCGGAGCCAGGCGGTCTCGTAGTCCTGCGGGGCGCCCGCGCGCAGGCAGCGGACCAGGGCGCCCGCCGACAGCAGCGCCAGCGCGACGCCCTCACCGGTGAGCGCGTCGACGTACCCGGCGGCGTCGCCGACCAGCAGCACCCGTCCCGCGACCCGGGCGCGGACCCGCTGGCGCAGCGGACCGGCGCCGCGCACCTGGGTCACGGGCGGCCCGTTCAGCCGGTCCAGGAGCGCGGGGAACGCCGCCAGCCGCTCCGGGTAGCCGCCGCGCCGGGAGGTCAGCACCGCCACGCCCACCAGGTCCCGGGCCACCGGCGTCACGTACGCCTCCCCGTCGGGGGCCCAGTGGACCTCGACGAAGTCCGTCCAGGGGGCGACCGGGTAGTGCTGCCGCAGGCCGTACCGGCGCTGCCCGCGGACGGGCAGGTCGAGCCCGAGCATGGACCGCACCGGAGAGTGCAGCCCGTCGGCGGCCACCAGCCAGCGGGCCCGGAACCCGGCCGCCTCGACGCCGCCGGAGTCCTGCCGTACCTCCGTGACCTTGCCCGGGACGACCCGCACCCCCAGCTCGGCCGCGCGCCGGGACAGCGCGGCGTGCAGCGTGGTACGGCGAACGCCGAGCCCGCGGCCGTCGCGGAAGGCGGCCTGCGCCTCGTGCCGGCCGTCCAGGTAGCGGATGCCGCGCAGCGGCCAGCCGTCCGGCTCGACGCCCATCGACCGCAGCGCGGCGGCCCCGGTGGGCATCAGGCCCTCGCCGCACGCCTTGTCCACCGGCCCGGGCCGCGGCTCGACCACGACCGCCTCCATCCCGGCCGCCGCCGCGTGGATCGCCGTGGCCAGCCCCGCCGGGCCGCCCCCGGCGACCAGCACGTCGATCACGCCGGGGTCCGGTTCCCGGCGGAGCCGTCGGGCGCGGCCCCGGTCCGCCTGCGGGTCGCGTGCCCGGACCGGTCCCCGGCCGCCGGATCCCCGGCCCGGCCGTCCGGCCGCTCCGCCGGTGGGGCGAGCTCGGCCAGCGCGGCGTTCTCGCACCGGATCCGTACCACCATCAGCACGGCGTTGCAGACCGTGAAGACCGCCGCGGTGATCCACGCGCTGTGCACCAGGGGCAGCGCCGCGCCCTCGACGGCCACCGCGACGTAGTTCGGGTGACGGAGCCAGCGCAGCCGGTACGGTCCCGCCTCCACCCGCGGCAGACCGGGAACCACGATCACCTCGGTGTTCCACTGCCGTCCCAGTGTTGTGATGCACCACCAGCGCAGCGCCTGCGAGGCGGCCACGAGGACGAGCATCGGCCAGCCCAGCGCCGGGACGAAGGGCCGTCCGGCCAGGTACACCTCGGCCAGGCAGCCCGCGAGCAGCCCGGTGTGCAGGGCCACCATCCACGGGTAGTGCCCGCGCCCGGCGACCACACCGCCGCGGGCCAGGCTCCAGCGCGTGTTGCGGCGGGAGACGACCAGCTCGGCCAGGCGCTCCACGGCGATCAGGAGGACGAGCAGCGGATACCACGGCATGGCGACCCCCTACCAGCGCAGCAGCACGAGTTCGGAGCAGAAGCCCGGGCCCATCGCGATGATCAGGCCCGGTGTCCCCGGCGGCGGCCGGAGGGCGAGTGTGTCCCGCAGGACGTGCAGCACCGACGCGGAGGAGAGGTTGCCCACCTCGGCCAGCGAGCGCCAGGTGACGTCCAGCGCGCCGGGCGGCAGCTCCAGCGTCTCGGCGACCGCCTCCAGCACCTTCGGGCCGCCGGGGTGGCAGACCCAGGCCGTGACGTCGGCGGCGGTCAGGCCGTGGTCGGCGAGGAAACCGTGCACGTCGTCGGCGAGATAGGTGCGCACGACATCGGGGACGCCCGCGTCGAGCACCACCCGGAAGCCGGTGTCGCCCACCTCCCAGCCCATCATCTGCCCGGAGCCGGGGTACAGGTGACTGCGGGTCGCCACCACGACCGGCCCCGGGGCGCCGGGTAATCCCCGCTCCCGCGGGCGCCGCTCTTCGCCGCAGAGCACCACGGCGGCGGCACCGTCGCCGAACAGCGCCCCCGCCACCATGTTGGCGACGGAGGCGTCCTCGCGCTGCAGGGTCAGGGAGCACAGCTCGACCGAGAGCAGCACGGCCACGTGGTCCGGCCAGCCACGCAGGTAGTCATGGACCCGGGCGATCCCGGCGGCCCCCGCCACGCATCCCAGCCCGAACACCGGCACCCGCTTGACATCGGGACGCAGCCCGATCCGCCCGGCCAGCCGGGCCTCCAGCGAGGGCGCGGCGATGCCCGTCACGGACGTGCACATGATCATGTCCACGTCGTGCGGCGCCAGCCCCGCCGCCTCCAGCGCGCTCGTGACGGCCTCCGCCCCCAGCTCGACGCCTGCTTCGATGAAGGCGTCGTTGGCCGCTCCGAAGCCGTCCAGCTTGTCGTACCGGTCGAGTGGCAGGCTCAGGTGCCGGTACCCGACCTGCGCGCTCGCGTACAGCCGGTCGAGCAGCCTCCGATCGGCCCCCTCGGGCAGGCACATCCGGGCGAACGCGTCCGCGATCTCTTCCTGGGTGTGGCGGTTGGGCGGGAGCGCCCCCCGGACCGCGGCGATACGGCTCATCTGGACACTCCCTGATCACGGACGACGGAACACCCGCTCTGTGCCCCTCCGGCCGGGCCTCATGCCTCCCCGCCCCCATCCTCTCCGCCCCTCGCCGCACATCCGGCGGCGCCGGTACGGCGAGGGGCGCACGGGGGTTCTCCGGCGCCGCCGTACGGCGCTCTATGATCGGCTCTGTGACGACGAGCGGGTCTCCCCGCCGTACTCTTCCCGGAGCGACGGCGATCCTCGGGCTGGTGCGAGCCTGCCACCCCGGGCCGACCGCCGCGGTCACCGTCCTGACGACCGCCCTGGCCGTGGCGAGCGGGCGTGACGCGGCGGGGTGCGTCCTGGTGGCCGCCGCCGTGCTGACCGGGCAGCTCTCCGTCGGCTGGTGCAACGACGCCGTGGACGCCGGGCGGGACCGTACGGCCGAGCGGACGGACAAACCGATCGTCGGTGGCGCGGTGAGCGCGCGGACGGTGTGGACCGCCGCGGTCGTCGCCCTGGTGCTCTGCGTGCCGCTCTCCTTCGCCTCCGGCACGGCGGCCGGGACCGTCCACCTGGTCGGCGTCGCCGCCGCGTGGGCCTACGACCTCGGCCTGAAGGCGACCGCCCTGTCCTGGGCCCCGTACGCGGTGGGGTTCGGTTCGCTTCCCGCGTTCGTCGCGCTCGGCCTGCCCGGACAGCCCTGGCCCGCCTGGTGGGCCGTCCTGGCCGGGGCGCTGCTCGGCTGCGGGGCGCACCTGGCCAACGTGCTGCCCGACATCTCCGACGACCTCGCCACCGGAGTACGCGGCTGGCCGCAGCGGCTCGGCCCCGGCCGGGTCCGCGCGCTGGTCCCGCTCCCGCTCCTGCTGGCGACCGGCCTGCTCGTCCTCGCCCCTCCGGGCCCGCCCGCCGCAGGAGGCTGGGCCGCCCTGGCCGCCGCCTGCGTGATCGCCCTCGCGGGCCTGTCCCTGGGGCGCCGCTCGCCCCGGGTCCCGTTCGCCGTCGCCGTCGCCGTGGCCGGGCTCGACGTCGTCCTCCTGCTCGCCCAGGGCACCGGCGTCGCCGCCTCCTGACACCGCGCCGAACGTTCGCCCCGATATGGGACACCCCCTCTGATACGGAGAGTATCGACTCGTATACGTTGAGTGTCCAGTACGTGCACTGTCCGTCACGTGTGCCGTACGACATGTGCGTTTTCCGGCGTGAGAGAGGCCGCGGGGGATTCCGCAAGGCATTTCCGCTCGCCCGGTGTGCGCACAAGGACCTGGAGGCGGGCCCGGCCGGTTGGTGGGATGGCGCGGGGCCCGGGACATCTGCCATCGGAGGTACGCATGTTCTCTGCCCGATGCACGGCCGCGCTCGCGGCCGCATCCCTCGCGGTATCCGCGCTCACCGTCCCCGGCCCAGCCGCCGCCGACGCCGTTCGCGGTGTCGGCGACTTCGACTTCGACGGGTTCGCCGACCTCGTCGTGGCCTCCCCGCTGGAGGACCTGGGGGGCGTCCCGGACGCCGGAGTGGTACGGATCTTCTACGGAGGCCCGGACGGTCCGGGCTCCGGCGGGGTGCAGACCATCACCCAGAACTCCGGGAACCTCGGCAGCGCCGCCGAGGCGGGAGACCGCTTCGGCGCCTCCCTGGCCGTGGGGGACTTCCTGTCCGGGGCCGGATCGGAACTGGTGATCGGGGTCCCCTTCGAGGACGACGACGAGATCGCCGGTGACCAGGCCGACTCCGGGATGGTCCACATCCTGATCGGCGGCACGGGCACCCTCCTCAACCTCAACGCCGCGATCACCCTGGACCCGGTCGGCGCGCAGCTGGGACTGGCCGAGGTCGAGGCCGGGGACCGGTGGGGTGCGGCGCTCGGGGTCGGGCGATTCGGCCGCTCCGGCTCCGACCTCGCGGTGGGCGGCCCGGGGGAGGACCTCACCGTGGTCGACGCGGGCGCGGTCGACGTGCTCCACTTCGAGGGCGGCGTGCTGGACAACACGCGCCGCCTGCACCAGGACGAGAGCCTGGTCGAGGGCACCGCGGCCGCCTTCGACCGCTTCGGGACCGCCGTGGCGACGGGCAACTTCGACGGCGACAGCTTCGACGACCTGGCCGTGGGAGCCCCGGCGGACCAGCCGGGCAGCGTCGACCCCGGTGGTGAGGTGAACGTCTTCTACGGCGGTACCCCCATCCCGCTGACCGGAGCCGACGACCAGCTGTGGGCCCAGGGCACGCTGCCCGGAGGGCGGGAGGCCGAGGACGCCGTCGGCACCGCGCTGGCGGTCGGCGACTTCGACGGCGGCCCCGACGACCTGGCCATCGGCGCCCCCGGTGAGAACGGCGGCTCGGGCGTGGTCCACGTCCTCTACGGGACCTCCGGCGGGCTGAACATCGCCCGCACCCAGTTGTGGAGCCAGAACTCACCCGGCGTCTCGGAGGCGTCCGATCCGGGCGACCACTTCGGCGCCGCGCTGGCGGCCGGGGACTTCAACAGCGACAACCAGGACGACCTGGCCATCGGCGTGCCCGAAGAGGACCGCGAGGTGGACAACCGTGCCGACGTCGGCGGAGTCAACGTCCTGTACGGCGAGAACGACGGCCAGAACTCTCCCGACGACCCCGCGCTCGGGGTGGACCGCCAGCAGTTCTTCGTTCAGATCTCCCTGGGAGCCAACGCCGAGCAGGGTGACCGGTTCGGTGCCGCCCTCGCCGCCGGTGACTACGACGACAACGGTGAGGCCGACCTGGCGGCCGGGGTGCCGGGGGAGAACGTCAGCGGCGCCACCGGAGCCGACCACGGCCAGGTCAACGTCGTCTACGGCAAGGACCCGATCATCGGCCCCGGCGGTCTCGACCCCGACTCCAACCTGACCCTCCAGCGCCCGGCCACCCCGCAGGCGGCCGGGCAGTTCGGAGCCCCTCTCCGCTGAACGGCCAAGGGCGCCGGCATCTGCGTGATCCGCGCCCGAGCAGCCGAGAGGGCCGGGACGGCGTCCCGCCCACGTCGACGTGGGCGGGACGCCGTCCGCATTGTCCGTGGGCGGAACGCCTCCCGGATCCCGGCCTCATCGGTCCCCGATTAATTAATAAATTTACATGATTAATTGCGGAGAATAGCATCGGGTTTATGGAGTTCTTCATTTCGGCCGCGACCGCAGAAGACGTTCCCGGCCTGATGCTTTCCGCTGGCGCGCTGTTCCGGGAGGACGGTGGAAGGCGAGATCCGTTCGTGGACGTGGAATGGCCGGAACGGGACGGCCGGGATTACTACACAATGATGGTGGACGACCCCGGACGCCTGGCGCTCACGGCGCGTCTCGGAACGCCCGACGGGCTTCTGATCGGCCATCTCACCGGCCAGATGAGGGCGCCCGACGCGGTGCGCCCGGAGGCGGTGGTGGCCGATCTCGTGAGCATGCGGGTGGCGGAGGAATGGCGGGGCCGGGGAGTGGGCGAGCGGCTCGCGGACCGGTTTCTCGACTGGGCCAGGGAAAAGGGCGCGAACCGGGCCGTCGTGTCGGCATACGCCGCGAATTCCGGTGCCATCCGTTTCTACCGGGCACGGGGATTCGTTCCCATGTCCCTGTCGCTGCAGACGGACCCCCGAACCGGAGGGTGAACGGCCGTACGGCCGGGCCCGGTGCGGCCGTACGGGGACGCCGGCCGTACGGGAAGGTTCGCGGCGCCGTGGCTGTTCACCTGAACTGGGGGTACGTAATTCGGTTGCGTGGTCTGTGGGGTTTCTGGCGTCATTGAGCGCGTTCGCAACTGATCGACCGGAGGGGAGGCGACGCAGGGATGACGTACAACGAGGTGACAGGTGGCCGGGCGCCAATCCGCATGTGGGCCGACCCCGACGAGGTCGAGCCGAACGTCATGCAGCAGCTGCGCAACGTGGCCGGGATGCCGTGGGTGCACGGCGTCGCGGTGATGCCGGACGTGCACCACGGCAAGGGCGCCACGGTCGGCTCGGTCATCGCCATGCGGGACGCGGTCTCGCCGGCGGCGGTGGGCGTGGACATCGGCTGCGGAATGACCGCGGTGAGGACCTCCTACAAGGTCGAGAACCTGCCCGACAACCTGCGCTACCTGCGCTCCAAGCTGGAGCAGGCGGTTCCGGTCGGATTCGGGCACCACAAGCTGCCGGTCGATCCGGCGAAGCTGCACGGGCTCAAGAGCGCCGGCTGGACGGAGTTCTGGAAGGGCTTCGACGCGCTGGACCCGTCCGTACACGGCAAGCGGGAGAAGGCCGCGGTGCAGATGGGCACCCTCGGGGGCGGCAACCACTTCCTGGAGGTCTGCGCCGACGACGAGGGCGTGGTCTGGGTGGTGCTGCACTCCGGGTCGCGCAACATCGGCAAGGAACTGGCCGACCGTCACATCGAGGTGGCACGGGGCCTGCCGCACAACCAGGATCTGCCGGACCGGGACCTCGCGGTGTTCCTCGGGGGCACGCCGCAGATGGACGCCTACCGGCGGGACCTGTTCTGGGCGCAGGACTACGCGCGCCGCAACCGGGCCGTCATGATGGCCCTGGTCTGCGACGTGCTCCGGCGCCACCTCCCGAACATCACCTTCGAGCAGCCGATCTCCTGCCACCACAACTACGTGGCCGAGGAGCGCTACGACGACGTGGATGTGCTCGTCACCCGCAAGGGCGCGATCCGCGCGGGTTCCGGCGAGTTCGGCATCATCCCCGGCTCGATGGCGACCGGCACCTACATCGTGAAGGGCCTGGGGAACGCCGCGGCGTTCAACTCCGCCTCGCACGGTGCCGGTCGCCGGATGAGCCGGAACAAGGCGCGGAAGACCTTCAGCCTGGACGACTTCAAGGCCCAGACCGCGGGTGTCGAGTGCCGTAAGGACACCGGGGTGATCGACGAGATCCCCGCCGCCTACAAGGACATCGAGTCGGTCATGGCGGCCCAGTCCGACCTGGTCGAGGTCGTCGCCCACCTGCGCCAGCTCATCTGCATCAAGGGCTGATCCGCTCAGAGAGCCCGCGCCGCAGCAGCGGAACCCCCGCTGACCTGCGGCGCGGGCTCTCGGCGCTTCTCGCCACCCCGTACGCGACCACGACGCCATGTGCCCTGAACATGCCTTGGTCTTGCTCTGCGAGGTGATGGGGGCCGGACGAAACTCATGTGATCGCACTCCCCGCAGCGCCCGAACCCGTGACCGTCGGATATCGATACCTTTGCCGTGGAATGGCGCACTACTTCCCATACGCTCCGGCCACGGCTGGCCCGATGTCGGCCGGCAGGTGCCTGGCAGCCAGCGCTACCGCCTCCTCAGGGCTGGCGGTTTCCCCTAGTGACGGTCCATACGAAGACGCCTTGACGACGTAGCCGCCCTTGCCGACGTGCAGACACACCACGTCGGGTGAGAACGGTGCCCCCGTGGTCGTCGAGAATCGCAGTAACCAGTGGCTCACGTACGGAAACAACTGCCGTAGCCTGGGCTCGGCGTAGGCAGCTTCGACCAGCGTGCGGTATTCGGGCCATGGTGCCTCTTCCGCATCCTGCCGCACCCACTCCCACTGCGCCGACACCAGTTGCGCCGGCCCCTGCTCGGCGGCCTCGGCCAGATAGGTTAGTTCGACGAAGGATGCCGATTGTTGAATATCGCGTAGTGGCGTCCCGTTTCGCCACTCCCGTGCGACCTTGGCAACCTCAGACAGCTCCCACGTCTGGCCGGAGATCAAAGGTGTGCCTTGGCCCCAGCCATTGATCAGCCAATATCGACTGATGCGGCCGGCACTGACACCGAGGTCTTCGCGAAGCGGCGTCGCGCCGGGAACGCTGGCATAGAGCAGTGGCTGCGTGTCGTCGGCCGCCGCAGCACCGAGTACGAATCCATGCTCCTCAGCCACTTCCTGAAGGGCTGCGGCCAGACTTCCCTTAGCTGCCACATCGGGATAGAGATCGGCCGGGTCTGGGAACGTCGTCACAATGGCGAGTCTGCCGCATACGACATGGCTTTCTGACGCTCCGTAGGCCCCCGAACGGCCTCCAGGCTCGTTCAGGGCCGTTCGCTCTGCTGCTCGCCGGGGTTCCGGCTGTTCAGAACATGATCGGACTGCTCGTTCCGACCGATGGTGATCTCCATGTGATCCATATGGGCGTCTTCTCCGAAGGGACATGCAGCTTCTTCATGGATCATCCCAGCAAGGGACTCGGCGGGGACGGCCCGGAGTCGTTCGATCATTCCGCGGGTGGAGTGCTCCTGCCGGAGGCATCAGGATTCCTGGGGAGCGTTTGGTAGGTGGGTCGAGTCGCCCCCAGTCTCCGGGCACTGGCGGGGGGCAGGGTCATGGGGGTGAGCCATCCCCGGCGGGTCAAGACCACTTGGGCCGGCAGCGGAGTGACCGGGTAGACCTGTGACGGGCGGTTTCGATCACTGCTCGCTGAAGAGGGCTGGTTTCACGGGAGACGTCGGCGAGGGTGAGCCATCCTTCACCGGCTGCCGTGTCGACGATCGTGCGCGCCAGATGCTCGATGTGGCGGAGAATTCGATCTCGCTGAGCTCGGTTTGGGACACCGCGCCAGTGTGAGGTCAGGTCATAAGCTTGAGCATGTTTTCCGGCATCGGCCTGTGATCCTGCGGCATGATCGGGGCCTTGTCCCGGCCGAGCAGGGGCGGTGAGGCCGCGGGGGACCACCGGGGAGGAACCGTAAGCGGGGAGCGTGACGGGTGACTGACGCGGTGGAGGCCGGGGCGGCCGGTGGGGCGTGGACGCCGGTGGGGCGCGGGATCGATCCCGAGGTGTGCTCACGCTGGCGGCTGACGCCCGGCCGGGTGCTGGGCGACCGGGCGGCCGGCACATGGGAGGCGACGCGGGGCGGCGCGGCGTGCGTGGTGAAGTACTTCGGCGCGGCGGCCTTTCCCGACTGGCGTTACCCGTTGCGTGTCGCGGCGGCGCTGCGGGCGCAGGGCTGGCCGACTCCCGAACCGGTGGAGGAGCCGCTGGCCGGGCCTGACGGCGTGTGGGTGCTGTTCCACCGGTTGCCCGGCGAGTCCGTACGGCCGGCCGATGCGGACAGGCCGGCCGAGGAGCACGCCCGCGGCCGGTTGCTCGCCGAGTTCCACGAGGCCGCGGCGGACACCGGCATCGCCGACCAGCGGGGTGGTTTCACCGGTCCCGCGGAGCGGGTGGCGGACCCGGAGCTGGAGCACTGGCTGCGGGCGCACGAGCTGGCCTGTCCGGCCGAGGGGCGGATGCTGCGGGCCTGCCGTGACGCGGCGGTGGGATGGTTCGCCGACAACCCCGTCCCGGATGCCCCCCGCAGCGTGATCCACGGCGACTTCGCCCCCTGGAACCTGCTGTTCGACGACGGGCGGCTGACCGGCGTGCTCGACTTCGAGGCGACGCACCACACCTTCCAGGTGGCCGACTTCGCACTGTCCTGGCGCGGGTACCAGGACGGCGTCCTGCGGGGCTATGACGAGGTGCGCGCCCTGTCCGACCTCGAATGGCACCTGGTGCGACCGGTGTTCTGGGCGTGGTTGTTCATCGGGGTCAAAGACCTGCTCGCCGCCCACTACGGCGCCGCCGGCCGCACCGGCGCACCGCCGGACCTGGGGTGGCAGATCACCCGGCTGCGGAAGCACTCCCCGTTGCTGGCGAGCAAGGCGGGCCGGGGCGGCGCACTCGGCTCATGGTGACGGGCGGTGCGGCCGCGGATCCCGGTGCTGTCACGTCTGCGGAGAACGGCGGGCGAGGGCGCGGTTTCCGGCCGCGAGGGCGAGTGCGACGGCGAGCGCGACGACGATCAGAGCCGCCGCGACCGCGAACGTGGTCCGCATGCCGGTGGCGACGGCCTCGGGGGAGGCCGTGGTCATGTCGGTCGTCGCCGCCGCGAGCGCGAACACGGCGCCCATGACGGACGCGCCGGTGACGAGCCCCAGATTGCGCGACAGGTTGAGCAGGCCGGAGACGAGGCCCCGCCGGTCCGGGAGGACGTCTTTCATGACGGCGGTGTTGTTGGCCGCCTGGAACAGCGCGTACCCGGCGGTGGTGACGACGAGGGGGACGACGTAGCCGGCGACGCCGGACGCCGCGGGCATCATGGAGAGGGCGAGGGATCCGGCCGCCGTACCGGCGAGCCCGGCGACGGTCGTGGAGTGTGTGCCGAGACGGTCCACGACGCGACCGGCCGGCACGCCGGTCAGCGCGGAGACGATCGGACCGGCCGACATGGCGATCCCGACGAGGGCCGCGCCGAGCCCGAGCGTGCGGGAGAGATAGAACGGCCCGACGACCAGCGTCGCCATCATCACCGTCGAGACGAGGGCACTCATGACGAGACTCGCGCTCAGCGCCGGGCTGCGGAACATCGCCAGTCGCACCAGCGGTGACGCCGTTCTCGCCTCGGTGAGGACGAAGAGGCCGGTCCCGACGGCGGCGGCCAGCAGCAGGGCCAGGTTGAGCGGGCCGAAGCCGCCGCGTCCGATCGTCATCGCGAGCGCGTAGGCCGCGAGGGTCAGCGCGAGCAGCAGCGTGCCCGCGATGTCGAAGCGGGGCCGGGCGGCCTCCGTCGCCCGGCGGTCGGCGGGCAGGTGACGGCGGGCGAGAAGGAGGGCCAGGACGCCCAGCGGCACGTTGATGAGGAAGATCGCCCGCCAGCCGGGTCCGGAGATCAGGATGCCGCCGAGCGACGGGCCGAGAGCGGTGCCGATCGCGGACATCGTTCCGAGCAGCCCCATGGCAGTGCCGGTTTTCGCCTTGGGAACGATCTCGCCGACGAACGCCATGGTGAGGGCCATCATGATGGCCGCTCCGAGCCCCTGCGCCGCGCGGGCGGCGATCAGCGTCCAGAACGCGGGCGCGACGCCGCACAGGACCGAGGCTGCCGTGAACAGGAGGATGCCCGCCAGGAGCAGTCGCCGGCGGCCGATGACGTCGCCGAGCCGTCCGACGCCGACGATCAGGGTGGTGATGGTGAGCAGATAGGCGAGGACGACCCACTGGACCTCCTGGAAGGAGGCGGTGAACGCCTGCGCCAGCGTCGGCAGCGCGACGTTGGCGATGCTGGTGCCGAGTGAGGACAACAACATGGACAGCGACAGTCCGGTGAGAGCCCACCGGGCCGAAGACGCCGGGACCTCTTCTCCGGCTGTTCGCCCATCTCCGCCGGCGATAATCGACTTCACCGTGAACTCCGTCCGCAGCGGCTCGCGCCGTACCAGGTCTGTGGAGGCCCCGGCCGCGCACCACGATCACGTCGTACGCCTCTTCCGAGGACTCCCTTGCACTGGTCCACGATGCAGCCGGCCGGAAACGCTGGCAAAATAATTTGCCAGTACGGCAAGCGAAGCGGCGGGCATCCCCGATCAGGGCGACCTTCCCTGCGCGATGACCGGTCTCCGGGTCATGGCGTACGGCCCCGGCGCGGGCGTCAGCCGGGTCTGGCCAGAACCATCGTCCCCGGCCCCTGGGCGGCGCCGGGGCCTCCGACCATCGTGATCGTGTCCGCGTCGGCGGGGCCGCCGCAGTGCGGGCACGTCACCACGGGAGTGAACTGCTCGCCGCAGGAGTGGATCAGCAGGGCGGGCGGCCCGCCGGGCGGCGTGGACCACCGGTCGCCCCAGGCCATCAGCGTGATCAGCGCGGGTACGACGTCACGTCCCGCCTCGGTCAGGTGGTATTCGTAGCGGACCGGCCGTTCCCGGTAGGCCACCTTCTCCACCACCCCCGCCGCCTGCAGGCGGTCCAGGCGCTGGGTGAGCAGGTTCCGCGAGATCCCGAGATCCTCGCTCAGCTGGTCGAAGCGGCGCAGCCCGAGGAACAGATCCCGCAGGATCAGCGGCGTCCACGGCTCGGCGACCACGCCGACGGCCTGCGCGATCGAGCAGTGCATCTCCCCGAACCTGTTCATGACCCCAGGATAGTCAGTTGATAAAGTGAACCCTATAAAGTTCACTTTCAGGACTCACTGGAGGCCCGATGAACGCCACCACCCGGCGCTACCGCGAGGCCGGCGAGACGAAGGACATCGACGCGCTGATGTCCACGCTCGCCCCCGCGGTCGTCTTCCGCTCTCCGCTCAGCGCCAGGGCCGGCTTCGCCGGGCACGCCCAGGTCCGCCGGCTTTTCGGCGTCGCCCTCGACGCACTGCGGGACCTGCGCTACCACACCGACGTCGGCGACGACCGCACCCGCATGCTCGCCGCCACCGCCCGCCTCGGCCGCCACGAGCTGGAGGAGTCCGCCCTGGTCCGCCTCGGCGATGACGGCCTGATCGAGGAGGTCACCGTGTGGATCCGGCCGCTGCCCGCGCTCACCGCGATGATGGCCGCGCTGGGGCCCGGTCTGGCCAGGGCCGCGGGCAGACCGGCGCTGGCCGCGTTCGTCGGCGCCTCGGTGAGACCGCTCGCCTTCATGACCGACTTCGGCGACCGCACCATGGTCCCCCTCGTCACCCCGGGAGACGGCTGACCCCCGTCGGGGAGTCGGGCCTCTCGGCGGATGCGGCCGCGGCCCGGCCGGGGACGCCGCAGGATGCCGTACGGACGGCCGTACGGGCGCCGCGCGGACCCGGTCAGGCCGTGGCCACCGTGGGCAGGGACGCCGGGGCCGGAGGCGGAGCCGGAGCCGGGGCCGTGCTGCTGCGCACGACGAGCTCGGGACGGTGGAGCAGTTCGGTGCGGGGGCTCGGGGTGCCGCCGATCTCGTCCAGCAGGGCGCCGACCGCGGCGAGGCTCATCTCGCGTACGGGCTGCCGGATCGTGGTGAGGGGCGGGTCGAGGTACGCGGTGAACAACGAGTCGTCGAAGCCGACCACGGAGATGTCCTGGGGGACGCGGAGCCCGCGCTGGCGGACGGCCCGGATCACGCCGATCGCCATGACGTCGCTGCCGCAGCAGATGGCGGTGCATCCCTGCTCCAGCAGCAGCTGGGCCGCCGCCTGACCTCCCTCGATCGTGAACAGCGTGTTCACGATCAGCTCGTCGGGGACGTCGTCGCCGAAGTGCCGGGAGAGGCCGCGGCGGAACCCCTCCGTCTTGCGGATCGAGGGCACGAAGCGGTCCTGGCCGACGGCCAGACCGATGCGCCGGTGGCCCAGCGCCGCCAGGTGGTCGACGGCCATCTCCATCGCCGTCACGTCGTCGTTGGAGATGTGCGGCGCCTCGATGTCCGCGCGGTAGCCGTTGATCATGACGATCGGCAGCCTGCTCTCGAGGAGCCGGACGTAGCGGGTCCGGTCGGCTGTGGAGTCGGCGTGCAGGCCGCTGACGAAGATGATCCCGCTCACCCCCCGCTCCATCAGCAGTTCGATGTAGTCGTCTTCGCGCATGCCCCCGGGTGCCTGGGTGCACAACACGGCGGTGTAACCGCGCATCGCCAGCGCGCCCTCGATGATCCCCGTGAACGCCGGGAAGATGGGGTTGGAGAGCTCGGGCACGATCAGGCCGACGAGCCCGGCCCGCTGCTGGCGGAGCCGGGCGGGGCGCTCGTAGCCGAGCACGTCGAGGGCGCTGAGAACGGCCTGGCGGCTGGCCGGCGAGACACCGGGTTTACCGTTCAGGACACGGCTCACGGTTGCCTCGCTGACCCCGGAGTGGGCCGCGATGTCAGCGATACGCGTTGTCATGGCCGTCAACTTATCGTGATCCCCTGTGGAGCGGTCCAGGCCCTTCACCCCGCGGCACGGTCCGCAAGCCGCCGGGCGGTGCCCGCGTCCCGCCGCGGCATCCTTCCGCCCTCATCCGGGAGGGTCACCCTGATTTGGGGGAGTCGCCCCAAATCAGCAGACATCATTGTGGAGTTGCGGAAAGATACATTCCAGCAGCATTGTGGATTGATAGACCTTTCTGAAAGTTGCTGAAAGTACTATGATCCTTTGCGGCAACTTTCTCGCGGGGGTGCGGGTGAGGCATGTGATCGTCCCGTACTCCCTCGTATCCCACTCCCCACCTGGGCCCTTCCCGAGAGGGCCCGACGCCGAACATCCCCCGCCCCCGCCTCACCCGGCACCCCAGCCGCCGAAACCACGGACATGGTCTTCCATCGGGCCCCGGCAGGTGCCCGCGTGCCGGATCCGGACGGGTGTCAGAGCGTCGGCGGCGGAAGAAAGGTGCTGAAGCCATGAAAGTAGTGAGGGGAACTCCGGAACCCTCCGGACTCCTCGACGACGGCGCTCCGGTCACCGGACATCCGCGGCGTTCTGAGAGCCCCGTCCTGAGATCGGAACGGGTGTGGGCGCGGCACCTGTGGTGGATCGCCCTGGCCGTCGGCGGCGCCGGAGCCGCGTTCGTCTGGCTGGCCACACCGCACGGCAGAGAGATAGAGGCGGTGTGGGAACTCGGCGTCAAGCTGGTCGCGTTCGCCTGCCTGTGCGCGGCGATCGCCTTCTTCCCGTGGTCGTTCCCGCGTCTCCACTGGCTGCTGTACGTCCCCTTCGTCTTCTTCACCGGATATGTGATCCCGCGGATCAGCTACTTCTACTACGGGGACGTCGCGCGCGCCGAGGGCGACAGCTTCTACACCCATGTCTACCTGCTCCTCTACCCCGGGATCGTGCTCACCGTCGCGGCCGCCTACCGGCTGGGGGGAGGGAGCCCGGGCAGCTGCCTGAAGATCGCGGTGAACGGCATCGTCATCGTGTTCTCCGGCTTCCTCGACCTGATGTGGTTCCTGGTCAACCCGGTCGAGCTGCCCGCGGTCATCGACGCGCCGCACATCTCGATTTTCACGGGCGGGCCGATCTCCTACGGGGCGACCGTCCTGTTCACCCTGGTGCACATCCCCGTCATCATCGCTTTGGGAGCGCTCCCATTAGATCGCTGGATCGATCGTCTGCTCGGCGTCGCACCGGTCGGCGGCCCGAAGTGACCGGGGGAGACGAGCACATGCCGGAAGTCCCGGCCGTCTCCCGGACGGTCGCTCTCTCGGTCGCGGCGCCCGCCTTCAACGAGGCCGAGAACATCGCGGCGGCGGTGGGGGAGTGGCGGAAGTACCTGGAGGGGCACCCGGCGATCGGTGAGTGGGAGATCGTCGTCTGCGACGACGGCAGCACCGACGCCACCCGGGAGATCCTGGAGGAACTGAGCCAGGAGTGTCCCGGGCTCGTCGTGGTGGGTTTCGAGCGCAACCGCGGCGCGGGCGCCGCGATCGCCGCCGCGATCGCCGCCACCCGCCTGGACTGGGTCGTGCTGCTCGACTCCGACGGCCAGTTCCCCATCGCCAATCTGGACGGGTTCCTCGACCGCATCCGCGGCGGCGAGGGGCCGGCCTTCTCCGGGGCCAGGATCCGCAAGGCGGACGGCCTGCCGTACCGATGGGGGTCGGCGCTCAGCGGCGCCGTCGGAAACCTGCTCCACCGCACCCGGTACCGCGACTTCAACTCGATCTTCAAGGTGGTGTACGGCCCGCTCTTCCGCGCCCTGCCGCTGGAATCCGGCGGGATGAACTGCTCGACCGAGATCACCGCCCGGGTCGTCGAGGTCGGCCACGACTGGATCGAGATCCCGATCGAACACCGGGAGCGCGGCGGCGGCAGCCGGGGATGGCGGTTCCTGCGAGGGGCGCGCGACCGGGCCCTGTTCGTGGGGTATCTCGGATACCGGCGCTGGCTGCTCCGCCTGGGTGTGCTGCGGTCCCCGGCCCCGCCCGCCGCCTCAGGCGAGCCCGCCCGCCCGCCTCTGGAGGTCCGATGACCACGCCGCATCTCGGCCGGGCGTCGGTGGTCCTGTTCAGCGGGGGGCGAGGCGGGGCCGGCATCGCCCGCAGCCTCCTGCGCGTGCCGGACGTCGACCTGTCCGTGGTGATCAACGGATACGACAACGGGCAGTCCACCGGGGCGCTCCGCCGCTACCTGCCGGAAATGCTCGGCCCCTCGGACTTCCGCAAGAACCTCCTGCTGCACCTGCACGGAGACGATCCGCGTCACGCGGCGCTGAAGGGCGTGCTCGATCACCGGTTGCCCGTCCGGGCCACCCGGAGGGATCTCGACGACCTCGTGGACGGGCTGGCCCGCGGGAAGGTGTACGGGATGCTGCCGCCCCGTGCGAGGGCCGCGGTGGTGCGCGACCTCTCCGTCCTGACGGGCGCGCTCGACGCCCGGCCCGGGCTCGAACTGGGGGACTGCGCCCTCGGCAACCTCGTGTTCGCGGGGGCGTACCTGCGGTTGGGCCGGGACTTCAACGCCGCGGTCCGTTCCTGCGCCGAGGTGTTCGAGTCACCGGTACGGCTCGTCAACGTGACGGGCGGGGAGAACGCCTTCCTGGTGGCGCTCAAGAAGGACGGCCGGATCCTGGCGGACGAGGCCGACATCGTCGCCCCGCAGGACGCGGTCGCCATCTCCGACCTGTTCCTCCTCGACAGGCCGCTCACCCCGCAGCGGCGGGCCGTACTCGAAGCGCTCCCCGACGAGCACCGGCGGCGCGCACTGGCCCGCGGCGGAGCCGAGATCTCCCTCAACCCGGAGGCCAGGGACGCCATCATGCACGCCGACCTGATCGTGTACGGACCCGGCACGCCGCACTCGTCGTTGCTGCCGAGCTACCTCACCCCCGGAGTCGCCGACGCGATCGCCGCCGCCCGCGCCGTCGCCAAGGTGTTCGTCGTCAACATCAAGGACGACCACGACGTCCAGGGACTCGACGCCCGCGCCCTGGTCGGCCGCACCCTGCACTACCTCGGCGACCCCCGCAACGAGCGGCGCACGGTCACCCACGTCCTGTGCCACGGCGGACCCGCGGGGGCGGGACCGGTCGCGACCGCGGATTCCGAAGACCCCGGGGACCCCGGGGACCCCGGGGACGGCTCCGGGACGGGCGCGCGATGGGTGACGGCCGACCTGGAGGATCCGCGGCGGCCCGGCGCGCACTCCGGAGACCGCACGGTGGCCGCGCTGGCCCGCATCGTCGGTGAGACCTCCCTGCTGGGCGCCGGATGAGCCCGCTCACCCGCCGCACGGCCGCGGCGCTCGCCGGGCGGCGTGCCTGGTTGTGCGACCTGGACGGCACCCTCGTCGACTCCGCCCCCGCCCACGAGGCCGCCTTCCGCGCCGCGCTCGCCGAGATCTCCCCCGGGTCGCTCGGCTCCTTCGACTACGGCGCCCACACCGGGGCGAGCACCCGGCAGGTGGTGGAGGACCTGGGAGTGGACCCGGCTCTCGTCGAGCGGGTGGCCGGGCGCAAACAGCAGCTGTACCGGGCCTACGTCCGGGGCGGGGCGGTGGCGGTCCTGCCCGGGGCGCACCGGCTGCTGGCGCTCCTGGCCGACCGGGGGTGCGCGGCCTACCTCGTCACCAGTGGAAGCCGCGACTCGGTCACCCGCGTCCTGGACGCCTGCGCGCTGACCGGATACTTCCGCGGCGTGCTGACCGCCGACGACGTGTCGTGCAGCAAACCCGACCCGGGCTTCTACCGGCAGGCGTGCCGGACCTGGGCCGTCGACCCCGCCCGCGCCGTCGTGCTGGAGGACTCCTCCCACGGGGTGGCCTCCGCCGTCGGTGCGGGCCTGCTCACGCTCCAGGTGCACGGGGGTGCTCCGGCGGCCGGGGCGGTGCCGGTACGGGATCTGGAAGAGATCGTCTCCCTCCTCGAAGCCGGCGGGATCGACGAGGCGGCCGGGCCGGACGACACGGAGGCCCCGGGCGTGAAGGCCCCGGGCGTGAAGGCTCTGAACACGGAGGCTCTGGACACGGAGGCTCTGGACATGGAGGGGAACCCCGTTGGGTGACGAACGTGTCTGCGCGGTGATCCCCGCGGCGGGACAGGGCTCCAGGCTCGGCCTCGGCGTCCCGAAGATCATGCTGGAGATAGCCGACGGCGTCACGGTGTGGGACCTGCTGCGCCGCCGCCTCGCGCCGTGGGTGGAGCACGTCCACGTGGTGCTCTCTCCGGCGGGGAAGGCTCCCTTCCAGCGGCTGGCCGCCGAGGCGATCGGGCGGGGAGAGGTCTCCGTCAGCGTCCAGGAGGAGCCGACGGGCATGGGCGACGCCGTCTTCGGGGCCGCCGTGCCGTACTGGGCGGGCCACGACGCGATCCTGGTCGTCTGGGGCGACCAGGCGAACCTGTCCTCGCGGACGGTCGGCGAGGTGGTGCGGGCCCACCGGGAGAGCGTCGCCGGGGGCGGCCGGGGGCTCACCCTCCCGCTGGTCGCGATGGCCGATCCCTACGTCGAGTACGAATACGACGCGGACTCCTCGACCCTGCTGCGGGTGCGCATGTCCAGGGAGGGGGAGGAGTGCCGCCCCGGCGGGCTCAGCGACGTCGGCGTCTTCTGCCTCAGCGTGGACGGGCTGCCCCGGGCCTGGCCGCGCTACCTGGCCGCGGCCCGCACCGGGACGGTCACCGGAGAGGTCAACTTCCTGCCGTTCCTGCCGTACCTGTCGCGGAAGCTCGGCTGGCGGACCACGGTGGTGCCGGTCGCCGACCCCGACGAGGCCCGCGGCATCAACACCCCCGACGATCTGGAGTTCACCCGGAGGGCGTATCTGCGATGGACGAGCTGATCCCCGGTCCCGGGCTGCCCGGCCGGGTCCACGTCGTCTGCTCGGAGATCCCTCCCGACGTCGTGGGCGGGCTCGGCCGGTACGCCGAGCGGATGATGGACGCCCTGCGCGGCGGCGGAGTCCCCGTCACGGTGTACGGCACGGCCCGCCGGGGCCGCTCGCCCCGGATCGAACGCCGGGGCGACGTCACGCTGCACCGGCTGGCGACGGCGAGCAGCGACCACGCGAGGAACTCACGCACGCCGCAGGTGCTCCGGCGGGCGGCCAAGATCGCCGGGTTGCTCGCCTTCAACGTGCGCGTCGCCGGCCGCATCCTCCGCGCCGAGGCGGGCCGGTCCCGGGCGGCGCGGTCCGGACACGGCCGGTCGGGGACTGAGCAGTCCGGGGCCGGGCGGTCCGGAGCTGGGAGGTCCGGGACCGGGCGGTCCGGGGCGGTCGTCGCCGTGCACGACTGGATGGGCGCCCCGGCGGGCATCCTGTGCCGCCTGCTCGGCCGCCTGCCGGTGGTCTTCCACGTGCACACCCGGGAGCTCAACGCCGCCCCGTCCGGAGCCCGCTCCCTCCTCGCGGCCTGCCTCGACGCGGTGGAGACGGCGCAGGCCCGCCTGGCGGACCTGATCATCGTGCCCAGTGCGGGCGTCCGCGAGGATCTCGCGGCCCGCGGGTGGCCGGGGGAGCGGCTGCGGGTCCTGCCGCACGGCTTCGAGGAGCCGGAACTGCTGCGCCTGGCCGCGCTGCCCGGCGACGAGCGCGCACACGTCGCCTCGCGGGTACGGAGCCGCTATCTGCCGGGCGGTGAGGGCCGGCTGGTGGTCTTCGCCGGGCGCCTGTCCCCGCACAAGGGCGTGCACACCCTGATCCGGGCGGTGCCGCGGCTGGTGAGGCGGTACGGCGACCTGCGGGTCGTGATCATCGGCGCGCAGCTGCCGCAGACCGACGACAACGCGGTCGTCGCGCGGCTGATCGAGGAGGCCGGCGTCGGCGGGCACGTCGTCGCCGAGTACCGGTTCCTCGACCCGGCCGAGCTCTTCGCGCACTTCCTCGCCGCCGACGTGTGCGTCTTCCCGTCGGTGTACGAGCCGTTCGGGCTGGTGGCGGTGGAGGCCATGGCGCTGGCCCGGCCGGTGCTCGTCGGTCCGGGCTACTCTCCCGAGGTCGTGGGGGACGGGGCGCTGCGGTGCGCGCGCGACTGCCCCGAGGAGCTGTCCGCCGCGTTGTCGCGCTGCCTCGACGACCCCGCGGAGGCCGCGCGGCTCGCCGCCCGCGGCGCCGCGTACGTGCGGGAGCGCTACAGCTGGTTCCGGACGGCCGAGCAGACCCTGGCCGCCTACGCCGAGGCGGCGCGACGGCCCCCCGGGGCCGGAGCGGCGCGGTGACCCTCCGGCGCCGGGGCGATGGGACGTCCTCCCGCGTGTCCCTCCGCCCCGGCGGGCGGCGCTGGGCCGTCGCGACCCCGATGGCCGTCAACGCGATCGCCAGCGGCGTCTCGGCCTCGACCACGCTGCTGGTGGCCTGGGGGGTCAGCGCCGCCGAGTTCGGGCGCTTCACCCTGGTCCTGTCGATCGCGCTGATCGTCACCGTCGGCATGGTGATGAGCCTGCACTTCGTCATGTACCAGGAGCTCCCGCGATCCCGGCCGGAGGAGCACCGGGCCCTGATCACGACGGCCCTGCTGTCCACCCTCGTGCTGGGCACGGCTCTGGCCCTGGCGGGGGTGCTGGCCGCCCCCCTGCTGACCGCGCTGCTCGGAGTGGACCCGCGCACCCTCTGCCTCGCGCTGGCCCTCGCCCTGTCGATGGCGGTGAACCACCTCACCGAGAGCTTCCTGCGAGGCCGGCGGAAGTACGGCCTCACCTCCGGACTCAAGATCGTCATCGCCTTCGTCTACCTGGGCGTCTCGGCCTACTGCCTGTTGGTGCTGGACATCAGGAACGTCGACGGGTACCTGCTGGCGCTGATCGGCACGAACCTGCTCTTCGCCCTCGTCTCCGCGGTCGGCTTCCGGATCGACCCGCGCTCCTGGTCGCGCTCGCTCGCCCGTTCGCTGTACCGGCACGGCGCCTACCTCACCGTCCTCGGCGGCCTCAGCGCCGTGATCTTCGGCGTGGATGTGATCTTCCTCAACCACTGGGCGAGCCAGACCGAGGTCGGCGTTTACTCGATCTACAACAACTTCCCCAAGCGGCTCCTGGGGGTGGTGTTCGCCGACGGCATCGGCCTGGTGCTGCTGCCCACGCTGGCCGTCACGGACACCTCCACGGCGCTGCGCCGCATCGGGCGGCTCTCCCCGGCCGTCTTCGCGGCGGCGGCCCTGCTGTCGCTGGCGGCGAGCGCGGTGTTCTTCCTCCTCCTCCGGGACGAGTATCCGTACTCGTTCGGCCTCATGGCCCTGGCGGCCCTGGGCATCGGCGTCCACACGGTCTTCAACCTCTACTCGGCGGCCCTGTCGATGGACGGGGTGCGGGGAGCCAGGGCGCTCATCGCCGCCCAGGCCGCCGCGACACCGCTCGTACTCGCCTGCCAGGCCGCCCTCATCGCCTGGCAGGGCCTGGTCGGCGGGCTGGTGGCGTTCATCCTGTGCAATCTCGTTCTCATCGCGGCCGTGGTCGTCGTCTCCGCCCGGGTGTACCGGCCGGGGGCCGAGGCGCCGAGCGTCCGCCGACCGGAGGTGCGGCGATGAAGATCGCTCACATCATCAACCAGTTCCCGCCGAACGTCACCGCCGGGCTGGGCCGCTACATCGCGGAGATCGCCCCCCGCATGGCCGAGGGGCACCGGCTGAGCGTCTTCACGCTCAACGACGGCCGCCTGCCGGCCGTCGAACGCGCCGGGGGCGTGACCGTCCACCGTCCCCGGGGACGGATATTCGCCGCGATCAGCCGCCGGCGGCGGCTCAACCGCACCCGCAGGCTCGACTTCGCCCTGCTCACGCTGAACGTCGTGACCAGCAACTGGCGGTACTTCCTGCGCCTGCTCTCCACCGGGCGCAAGGCACGGCCCGACCTGGTGGCGGTGCACGACTCGACCAACTTCCTCGCCGGGCTGCTCTGCCACCACCTGCTCCGGCTCCCCGTCGTCTTCCACGTGCACACCACCGAGTACGGGGTCAACCGCCGCCACGGCACCGCGGGGGCGAAGGGCCTGCTCGCCGCCGTCGAGCGGTGGCTGGCCCGGGTCGCCCGCCGGATCGTGGTCCCCACCCCGGAGGTGCGCGACCAGCTCGCCGCCGCCGGCTGGGACCGTTCGTCGATCGAGGTGGTCTGCCTGGGCGGCACGTTCGAGCGGCTGCTCGCCGCGGGCGGGCCGGACACACAGGCGCTGCGGGCGCGGGCCGGCGGTCTGCGCGCGCGGCTCGGCATCGGGCCCGGTGACACGGTTCTGCTGTTCGTCGGCAGGATCGAGAGGCAGAAGGGGATCTACCCGCTGCTGGCGGCCATGCCGCAGATCACCGCCGCGGTGCCCGGCCTGCGCCTGGTGATCGTCGGCGAGGGCGACGAGGACGGGGTGTGGCGGATCGTCACCGGGGCGGGGCTGGCCGGGCACGTCCGCACCTCCGGTGGATGGGTCGGAGGCGAGGAACTGCTGGAGTACTACGAGATGGCCGACGCCTGCGTCTTCCCCTCGCTCTTCGAACCGTTCGGACTGGTGGCGACCGAGGCGATGGCGATGGGGAAGCCGACGATCCTCGGTCACGGCTTCTCCCGGATCTTCCTGGGCGACCCGGCCCGCCCCGCGGCGCGCTTCGTCCGCGGAGACGATTCGGACGACATCGCCAGGGCCGTGATCGAGCTCATGGAGGATCCGGCGGCGCGGGAGTCGCTCGCCGCCGAGGGGGAACGGTTCGTCCGGAAACAGCTGAGCTGGGACCGGACCGTGGAGGAGACGCTCGCCGTCTACCGGGGCGTCCTGGACGAGGACCGTACGGGGACCCGCCGGTAGCGCCGGTGGGGCGCGGGGTGCGGTGATACGGGCGAGGGCCGCGGCGGTGTGGCGCGTCACCGTCTCATGCGGGACGCCACCGCCTCATGACTGGTGAGATGCCGTTGAGGGCGGACCTTGGGCCGGTCGGATGTCTATCGCCGGGGCCATGTCCGGTCGGGGCGTGTGCCGGGCATGCTCTGTTGTGAACCGCGCGGATTCCCGGGAGGCGCGCGGTGCGGAAGGATTCGGAGGAGGTGCCGGTTCCGCGAAAACCCTATTTTCCTACTAGATGTGTGGGATACTTCGGATATGGGCCTGGACTGGATCCACTCACCGGGTGAGTGCGCTGAGACGCCCCTGACCGCCGCCGTCGCCGCGGGCCGCTGGGTCCGCTCTGCGGCCGTCGACGACGAGCGCGGGCGGCACTGGCGCGCCAACCCCGACCCCCGCGGCGGGTCGGCGGTGACTCCGGAGCCCGCCTCGCTCTACGCCGGGGCGGCGGGCATCGTGCTGTTCTTCCTGGAACTCGCCGCGGCGACCGGCCATGAGGCGTACCTGGAGGACGCCCGCGCGGGGGCCCGCTACCTCGCCGCGACCTGGCGGGACCAGGCCGACCTGTCCCTGTACCACGGTCTGACCGGCACGGTCGTCGCGCTCGCCGAGGCGGGATGGGCGCTGGGGGAGGAGAGGTTCGAGGCGGAGGCGCTGGCCGCCGCCGACCGGATCGTCCGCTCCGCGCGCGCGGTGGGCGGCGGCCTCGGCTGGTCGGCGGATCCCGCGCAGCGCGGTGACGGCGGGATCGTGCTCGGGCTGCTGCGGGCCGCCGCCGCGTTCGGCGTGCCCGCCTACGAGCAGGTCGCGCTGGAGGCCGGTGAGCGCATCGCCGAGCTGGCCGTGCCCGGCCACCGTTTCGGCGACTGCCTCGACCTGCCCGCCGACGCGGTCACCCCGGGGTTCCTGCCCGGTACGGCGGGCACCGCCTTCCTGCTGGCCCGGCTGTACGGCGTCACCGGCGAACCGCACTTCCTGGCGGCCGCGCGCCGTGGGGCCGGATTCGTCCGGGGGGTCAGCGTCGTCACCGACCGGTGCGCGGTCGTCCCGCACCACGTCCCGCAGGCCAGGAGCCTGCACTACCTGGGGTTCTGCTCCGGCTCGGCCGGGGTGGCGCGGATGTTCTACGAGCTGTACCGGGTGGCCGGCGACCCGGGCGACCTGGACTGGGCCGAGCGGCTGGCGCACGGCATCGTGCGCAGCGGCGCCCCGCGGCGGCGCACGGCCGGGCTCTGGAACACGGCCTGCCAGTGCTGCGGTACCGCCGGGCTGCTGGAGCTGTTCGTCGGGCTGTGGGCGGCGACCGGGCGGGAGCCGTACCGGGAGTTCGCCCGCGCCCTCGCCGAGGACCTGATCGGCGGCGCGACCGACCCCGACGGCCGGGGGCTGCGCTGGTACCAGGCCTACCGGCGGCTCCGGCCGGGCGAGGTCTCGGCCGACACCGGTTACATGGTCGGCGCGGCCGGCATCGGCGCGGCGCTGCTGCACCTGGACACCGCCATGCAGCCGGACCGGGCGCGCCGGGTGATCCTGCTGCCGGACAACCCCTTCCCCGCCATCCCGGTGCCGGCCGCCGCGCTCAGCCGTCCGGAGTAGCCGCACCACGCCGCCGGTCCCGGCGCGGAGTGGTCCGGTGACGTCCCACGGCCCGGATTCGGACGATCCTCCGAGGAATCATCCGCCCGGAGCGGCTGTTGTCAGCGGATGGAACGTATGTTTGGGCAAGGCAGGGAGGCGGCTCTAGGCTGTCTCCCTGTTCGGCCGTGACGGATGGAGGCGACGCCCCGTGTTGCAGGACTCGTTCGGACGGGTGGCGACCGACCTCCGGGTGTCCCTCACCGACCGGTGCAATCTGCGCTGCTCGTACTGCATGCCTCCGGAGGGGCTCGACTGGCTGCCCAAGCCGGAGCTGCTGACCGCCGAGGAGATCGTCCGGCTGGTGACCATCGGGGTGGAGCGCCTGGGCATCACCGAGGTCCGCTACACCGGCGGCGAGCCGCTGCTCCGCCGCGAGCTCGTCGAGATCGTCGCCCGCACGGTCGCCCTCACGCCCGCGCCCCAGGTCTCGCTGACCACCAACGGCATCGGGCTGGCCCGGCTGGCCGCCCCGCTCGCCGAGGCCGGCCTGCACCGCGTCAACGTCTCGCTCGACACCCTCGACCGCGAGACGTTCGTCAAGCTCGCCCACCGCGACCGGCTGGCCGACGTCCTCGCCGGACTGGCCGCGGCCGAGGCCGCCGGGCTCCGGCCGGTCAAGGTCAACGCGGTGCTGATGCGCGGGATCAACGAGCACGAGGCCGCCGGGCTGCTCCGCTACTGCCTGGAGCGGGGATACGAGCTCCGCTTCATCGAGCAGATGCCCCTGGACGCGCAGCACGGCTGGCGCCGGGAGAACATGATCACAGCCGATGAGATCCTCGCGATGCTGAAGGAGTCCTTCGACCTCACCGAGGACGACCCGGTCGAGCGCGGCAGCGCCCCCGCCGAGCTGTTCCTCGTCGACGGCGGCCCGGCCCGGGTCGGCGTGATCGGCTCGGTCACCCGGCCGTTCTGCGGCGCGTGCGACCGGGTGCGCCTCACCGCCGACGGCCAGATCCGCAACTGCCTGTTCGCCACCGAGGAGTCCGACCTGCGGGCGGCGATGCGCTCGGGGGCCTCCGACGACGAGCTCGCCGAGCGCTGGACGGCGGCGGTGCGGACGAAGAAGGCCGGGCACGGCATCGACGACCCCTCGTTCCTGCAGCCGTCCCGTCCGATGTCCGCCATCGGAGGCTGATCCGGATCCCCGCGGTACGGCTCCGGCGGCACCGCGTGCGCCGCCGTACCGCCGGGATCACGCCCGTTCCGGCCGCTCCCGCTGGGCACGGCCCGGATCGGCCGACGTCGTGTCCTCCCGGTGGGTGAAGATGTCGAGCAGGCTCTCGATGCGCACCCCGGCCTCGGCCGGATGCCGGAACCGCCGGGTGGGGTCGACGCTGTAGCGGTTGCGCCGCCCCACGCGGGTGCGCGTGAGATAGCCGGCCTCCTCCAGGTCGGAGACGATCGCCTGGGCGGCCCGCTCGGTGATCCCGATTCCGGCGGCCACGTCGCGCAGCCGCACCTGCGGATCCCGGGCGACCATCAGCAGCACCCGGGCGTGATTGGTGAGGAACGTCCACCGGGCGGGAGACCGGCCGCTGTCGGAACTGCTCATGATCTCATCCCGAAGCCCACTGCTCGAAGGTTCATCCTGTGAGCGGGAACACATGTGATGTTCACGCTTTCAGAGATCTTTGGCGAACAGTATTTCAGGTAATGTGGTTCGGGGTTACGGTTGGGAGGGTGGTGGCTCGGTCACCACACCGAGGAAGTCAGAGGTGACGCATCCGCCATGACGACTGTCTTCCGCGCCGTGCCGTCGCCGGTTTTCCCGTCAGGATCCTACCGGGTGTGACACCGGTGGACGGAGAGACGGGGATCCCCGCCGGCAGGTTGCCCGGATCCGGCGGCACCAGGCCCGCGGAGCTGGTCCTCTACCAGGACCACCAGCTCCGGGTCGTCCGGTGCGACCAGTCCGCCGGCCGTATGCTGCAGGTCAGCGGACAGATCGACGCGGCCAACAGCGCCGCGCTGGCCCGGATCCTGGCCGGCGCGGACGGAGACGGCGCCGTCGTCGACATCGGCCGGGTGACCTTCGTCGACGTCTCCGGGCTGCGCGCCCTGGTGACCTCCAGGGAGTCGTCGCCGTGCTGGACGCACCTGCGCAACACACCCCCCTACGTGCAGCGCCTGCTGACGGTGCTGGGCTGGTCCCGCACCCCCGAGGAGACGTTCGCAGGGCCGCTGTAGCCGCTGTAGCCGCCGTACGGCCCCGGCGTGCGGCGTCGGTTAGCCTCGGGACCATGAACGGCTACGACGCGCTGGTCCTCGCCGGCGGGCGGGCCTCCCGGCTCGGCGGGAGGGACAAACCCGGCATGGTGGTCGGTGGGATACCGATGATCGAGCGGGTCGCGACGGCCGTGGCCGACGCGTCCCGGCTCATCGTGGTGGGGCCGCCACGCCCCGGTCTCGGCCGGGCGATCTTCCGGCGGGAGGACCCGCCGGGCGGCGGGCCGGTCCCGGCGCTCCGGGCGGGGCTGACGGAGGTGACCGCCCCGTGGGTGGCGCTGCTCGCCGCCGACCTGCCACTCCTGACGGGTGAGCACGTCTCGGCGCTGTTCGGCGCGGCGGGAGCGGGTGACGGCACGAGCGGCGGTGCGGACCGTTCGGAGGACGGCGCGGCCGGAGCGCTCGGGCCGGGACATCACGGGCCGGGCGGCGCGGTGCTCGTGGACGACGAGGGGCGGCGGCAGTGGCTGGCCGGAGTCTGGCGTACGGCGGTGCTCGCCGAGGCGCTCGCCGCCTACGAGGGGCGGTCGCTGCGCGGTCTCCTCGCCCCGCTGGAGCCGGTCCAGGTCCGCCTCGCCGGGGAACCGTGGTTCGATTGCGACACGCTGGATGATCTGGAGCATGTGAGGAGCGGGAGTTGAACGTGCTGGCGGAGTGGACCGCGCTGGTCTGCGCGGAACTGGGCGTCGATCCGGAGAGGGTCGACCGGGACGTGCTGCTCGACCTGACGAAGGAGGTCGCGCACGGCGTGGCCCGTCCGGCCGCGCCGCTGACGGCCTACCTGCTGGGTCTGGCCCAGGGGGCGGGGACGGCGCCGCCCGACGCGGTGGAGCGGCTGGTCAGGATGGCCGGCGACTGGGAGCGGGCGAGCGTCGAGACGATGGGCGAGGCGTAACGGGAGTAAGGGCTTTGGCGCTGAGGGGAAAGCCGGGAAGGGGCCGGGTGAGAGGAAGGCCCGGGAAAAGGGCGACGCCGGGTGGTTACGGGGGCAAACCACCCGGCGCCGCGTCATCGGCGTTCCGACGGGGGCCCGGAACGCCGGCACCAGTGCCCCGACGGGGGACCAGGGCACTTGGCTAAAGCGTACACCTCCTCCCCCTGAAATGCGTCAAGACTTAGTCACGACCCGATCTCGCGTCGGTGCCGTGGGATCTCGTTCTGCCCCGGTTCGGCCATGTCCGAGCCGGCCGGAGGGGTGGGTCTCGGGGCGTTGGCCCCGATCACGGCAACGTACGGCAAAAAGATGGCACCGGCGAAGAGAAGGATCTTCACGGGCATGGGAGCGGGCACGGTGAAGGCGAGGACCAGGCAGATCAGCCTGATCCCCATCTTGATCAGGTAGTTCCTCTCCCGCCGCCCGATGTCCTCGCTCAGCGAGGGCCGGGCGTCGGTGACCTGATGGACCTGCGGGCTCCTGTGCCATCCCTTCACTCTTCCCACCGTAGACCTCGGATCGACCGGGTGCGAACGGTCATATGATCATGGCTTTCGGGTAAGGGAGGGAGGTGACGGATCGAACGTATCGGGTGACAGAGATTGTCGGCACGTCGGGGGAAGGCCTGGAGGCGGCCATCCGCAACGGCATCCGGCGTGCCTCCCAGACCCTGCGCCATCTCGACTGGTTCGAGGTGACGGAGGTCCGCGGCCACATCGTCGACGGCGAGGTGGCCCACTTCCAGGTCGGACTGAAGGTCGGCTTCCGTTTGGAGGACGATTCCTGACCCGGACCGGCGCGCCGCCCGGCCGGCAGAAGATCTTCGGTCTGTACGGCGCGCCGCCCGGCGGGCAGACTGGGCCGCATGGGCGGTTCTCAGCGGAAGACGTGGGTCGTACCCGTGGCGGTGGCCGTACTGCTGGCCGGCGGCTGCTCCGCGCCCGGTGCGCGTGACGCCGCGCCCGCGCGGACCGCACCGGCCGGGAATCCCTCCGCGAGTCCTTCCGCACCGGACCGGCCGCCCCTCACGCAGAGCGCCGCCGACATCCGGCGGACGATCGGGAGCATGCGCCGCCTGGACGACCTCCCGCTGTACGAGATGACCTTCCACGGGTCCTACGATCCGGAGGCGCCGCTCACCGACGAGGCGCTCACCTCCCGGGTCGACGAGTGGGCGTGCTCGCTGTTCTTCCTGCCCGCGACCCGGCCGGGAGACCGGCCGCTGTTCGGCCGGAACTTCGACTGGGGCCCCCACCCGGCGATGGTGGTGCACGCCGACCCGCCCGGCGGCTACGCCTCGGTCTCCATGACGGACCTGTTCTACGTGCTCGACAGCGCGGCCCCGCCCGACCCCGCCGACCCGGCCACCCGCCGCCGGATGGCCCACGCCGTGCTCCTGCCCTTCGACGGGGTCAACGAGAAGGGGCTGGCCGTCGGCATGGCCCAGATGCCCGACGTCGGGGTCCCGCCGGCCGCGGCCGACCGGCCGGACGTCGGGAGCGTGCGGATCATCCGGCTGATGCTCGACCGGGCCGCCACCGTGGACGAGGCGGTGGCGGTCATGCGCCGCTACGACGTCCAGTTCGCCCCCGACCCCCAGCTCCACTACCTGATCGCCGACGCCACCGGGAGATCGGCCGTCGTCGAGTACACCGAGGACGGGATGAAGGTCATCGAGGACCGCGTGTTGACCAACTTCGCCATGAGCGGGACCGGGAAGGCGGAGCGCGCGGACGACGCCCGCTACCGCGCGCTCGACGAGGGGCTTCCCGGCGCGCGGACCTGGCGGGACGGGATGGACCTGCTCCGGCGGGTGGCCCAGGGGCACACCCGCTGGTCGGTCGTCTACGACATGACCGACGGCACCGCCCGGGTGGCGACGGGCAAACGCTGGGAGCGGGTGCACACCGTCCCGCTCGCCGGGAGCGGGTGAGGCCGGTCAGGAGAGCTCCGACTCCGCCCGGGTGATCGCCTCGAACTCCTCCTCCGGCGCGTCGGCCACCAGGCGGTGGCGGCTGTAGAACCAGAAGTAGGCCAGCGCCACGACGAAGACCCCGGCGGTGATGAGCGCCGCGGTCACGTCCACCAGGAAGGTCGCCACCACCGCCGCGAGCGCGAGCACCAGCGCCACACCGGTGGTCACGACGCCGCCGGGGGTCCGGTAGGGCCGCTCCATGTCCGGCTCGCGCCGGCGCAGGACGATGTGCGAGACCATCATCAGCACGTACGAGACGGTCGCGCCGAACACCGCGATCTGGATCATCAGGTCGCCGGCCTGGGTGAACGCGGCGAGTAGGAAGCCGACGGTGCCGGGCACGATCAGCGCGAGGTGCGGCGTGTGCCGGCGGTTGGTCACCGAGAGCCAGCGGGGCAGGTAGCCGGCCCGGGAGAGGGCGAACAACTGCCGGGAGTAGGCGTAGATGATGGAGAAGAAGCTCGCGATCAGGCCGGCCAGGCCGACGTAGTTGACGAAGTCGGCCAGGAAGGTGTCGCCGCCGTAGGCCAGCCGGAGCGACTCGGGCAGCGGGTTGTCCGATTCCATGATCGCCCGTGAGCCCGCCCCGCCCGGAGCGGTGAGCAGGATCAGCGTGGCGGTGACCAGCAGGACCATCATGCCGGCGATGATCCCCTTGGGCAGGTCCTTCCTCGGGTCCCGCGCCTCCTCCGCGGCGAGCGGCACGCCCTCGATGGCCAGGAAGAACCAGATCGCGTAGACCAGCGCGCTCCAGACCCCGAAGATCCCGAAGGGCAGGAAGGAACTGGCGCCGAACGCGTCGGTGGCCGGGATGTCGAGGAGCCTGCCCGCGTCGAACTGCGGGATCATCCCGACGATGAAGGCGACCAGGGCCACCATCGCGATACCGGTGATCACGAACATCACCCGGAGCGCCTCGCCGACGCCCCACAGGTGCAGGCCGACGAAGACGGCGTAGGCGACGAGGAACACCGGCCACCCGCCGGTGAGCCCGAACAGGCCCAGCGCCTCCACGTAACCGCCGATGAAGACGGCGATCGCGGCCGGGGCGACGGCGTACTCGATCAGGATCGCCATGCCGGTGGCGAAGCCGCCCAGCGGGCCCAGGGCGCGCCGGGCGAAGCCGTACCCCGCCCCGGCGACCGGGATGCCGGAGGACATCTCGGCGAGCCCGAACACCATGCAGGTGTACATGATCGCCATCAGGGCCGTGGCGATGAGCAGCCCTCCCCAGCCGCCCTCGGCGAGGCCGAAGTTCCAGCCCGCGAAGTCTCCGGAGATGACGTAGGCGACGCCGAGGCCGGCGAGCAGGACCCATCCGGCCGCGCCCCGCCGGAGCTGCCTCTTGGCCAGATAGTCGGTGGACACCCGCTCGTAGTCGGCTCCGCGGACATGCCGTCTGTTCTCGGCCACGTTGTCACCTCCGGGCGTGGGCCGGCCAATGGTCTGCGGCCGGACCATAAATACTTGATCGTGATGGTTCGCCCCGCCCACGGCTCCGTCAACCCCGCCGGTGTGACGATCCGGTAACCGGCCGCTCACCGCCGTCCCGCGGGGGACGGCCCCGCACGCGAACGGCCCGCGCCTTCCCGGCGCGGGCCGCTCCCGTACGGCGGTCCCGTACGGGAGCCGTCCCCGTACGGCGGGCCGTCAGCTCGCCTGGCTGACCGTCGACATGTTGAAGTCCGGCACCCGCAGGGCGGGCATGACCGTGCGGGTGAAGTAGTCGTTCCACTCGCGGGGCAGGGTCTGCTCGCTCGCGCCGACCTCGGCGATGCGGCCGAGCAGGTCCACCGGGCTCTCGTTGAAGCGGAAGTTGTTGACCTCCCCGACCACCTCGCCGTTCTCCACCAGGTAGACGCCGTCCCTGGTCAGGCCGGTCAGCAGCAGGGTCTGCGGGTCGACCTCGCGGATGTACCACAGGCAGGTGAGCAGCAGGCCCCGCTCGGTGGAGGCGATCATCTCCTCCAGCGACCTGCCGCCGGCCGGCCCCTCCAGGATCAGGTTGTCGATCGGCGGGGTCACGGGCATCGCCGTCAGCTCGGCCGAGTGCCGGGTCTGGAGCAGACGCGCCAGCGTGCCGTCGGCGATCCAGTCGGTGGACGACAGCGGCATGCCGTTGTCGAACACCGAGCTCTGCCGGCTGGAGGCGTGCGCGACCACGAACGGCGTCGTCTCGATGCCGGGGCGGGCCGGGTCGCTGTAGAGCCGGAGCGGGACGGGGGAGAGGGTCTCCCCGACGCGGGTGCCGCCGCCGGGCTTGGAGAAGACCGTACGGCCGTCCAGGGCGTCCCGGGCGCCGGACGTCCAGTACATGTAGATCATCAGGTCGGCCACCGCGGACGGCGGGAGCAGCGTCTCGTAGCGGCCCGCGGGCAGGTCGATCCGGTTCTTGGCCCACTCCAGCCGCCGGGCCAGCGAGGCGTCCAGCGCCGTCACGTCCACGTCCGTGAAGTCGCGCGTGGCCACGCCGGTCCACGCCGAGCGCTTCATGTCGGGGGACTTGGCGTTGAGCTCCAGACGCCCGGTGGGCTGGGTGTGCCGGAGCCGCGCCCCGGCGGAGGTGCCCACGAAGGTCGTGGTGACGATGTGCTCGGCGAAGCCGTACAGCTTGCGCCCGCCCGCCTCGGCGGCGGCGAAGGCCTCGCCCAGAGCGGGGGCGAAGGAGCCGAAGACGCCGATCGTGGTGGGCTCGGCCGGGGTGTCCCAGTCGGCCGAGACCGCCCCGTCGACCAGCGGGCGGGCGTCCTCGGACGGCTGCGCGTCCTCGGCGGCGCGGTCGGCCGCGGCCACGACGTCGGCCAGCTGGTCGGGGCGGACCGCGGCCCGCGAGACCACGCCCACGCTCCGGCCGGCGATCGAGATCACGGTCAGCTGGGACGACCGGGCGACACCGTTGGTGGTGAGGGTGTTGCCCGCGAAACGCAGGTTCGCGCTGGACGTCTCGTCCACGATGACGATGGTGTCGTCGGCCGTCGAGAGCGCCAGCGCCTTCTCGACCATCTCCTGAGGACTCATTGCACTCCCCGTCCGGTGGCTCGTCGCGGCGCCCGCCGCGGTGCCGTGCTCATCGGTTCGCTCGCCGCCCATCACTTCCCACCCTCCTGAACGGTGTTGAGGACGCGGACGCCGCGGAAGAGCGCCGACGGGCAGCCGTGACTGACCGGCGCGACCTGGCCCGGCTGGCCCTTGCCGCAGTTGAACGCGCCGCCCAGAACGTAGGTCTGGGGGCCGCCGACGGCCTCCATCGAACGCCAGAAGTCGGTCGTGGTCGCCTGGTAGGCGACGTCGCGCAGCTGCCCGGCCAGCCGGCCGTTCTCGATGCGGTAGAACCGCTGCCCGGTGAACTGGAAGTTGTAGCGCTGCATGTCGATGGACCAGCTCTTGTCGCCCACGATGTAGACGCCGCGCTCGACCCGGGAGACGAGCTCCTCGGTCGAGGGACCGTCCGGCGCGGGCTGGAGCGAGACGTTGGCCATGCGCTGGATCGGCATGTGCCCGGGGGAGTCGGCGAAGGCGCAGCCGTTGGACGCCCCCAGGCCCTTCATCAGGGCCATGCGCCGGTCGAGCTGGTAGCCGGTCAGGATGCCGCCGGAGACGATGTCGAACTGCCGGGTGGCCACGCCCTCGTCGTCGTATCCGATGGTGGACAGGCCGTGCTCGACCGTGCGGTCGCCGGTCACGTTCATCACCGGCGAGCCGTACACCAGCTCGCCCAGCTGGTCGAAGGTGGCGAAGCTGGTCCCGGCGTAGGCGGCCTCGTAGCCGAGGGCGCGGTCCAGCTCCGTGGCGTGCCCGATCGACTCGTGGATCGTCAGCCAGAGGTTGGACGGGTCGATGACCAGGTCGTAGACGCCCGCCTCGACGGAGGGGGCCTTGAGCTTCTCGGCTAGCAGCTCGGGGAGGGCGGCGAGCTCGGCGGGGAAGTCCCAGCCGGTGCCGGTGAGGTACTCGTACCCCCGGCCGACCGGCGGGGCGATCGTGCGCATCGAGTCGTAGAGCCCGCCCTCGACCCGCATGGCCTCCAGCTCCGGGTGCAGGCGCACCCGCTGCTGGGTGGTCGAGGTGCCGGCCGTGTCGGCGTAGAACTTCTGCTCCTTGACCTGCATCAGCGAGGCCTGGACGTGGTCGACCCGCGGGTCCTTCAGCAGGCCCGCCGACCACTCGGCCAGCAGCGCGACCTTGTCGGGCAGCGGCACGTCGAACGGGTCGACCTCGTAGGACGACACCCAGGTGACGTCGGAGTGGACCGGCTCGGGCGCCAGTTCGATGGGCTCGCGGTTGACCGCCGCCGAGACGACGGCGACCTCCACCGCCTGCTCGGCCACCCGGACCGCGGCCTCGGGGGTGAGCTCGATCCCCGCGGCGAAGCCCCAGGTCCCGTTCTTGACGACCCGTACGGCGTAGCCGAGGTCGTCGGCGTCGATGGAGCCCTCCAGTTTGGCGTCCGACAGACGCAGGGTCTCCGCGCGGATGCGTTCGAGCCGGAAGTCGGCATGCTCGGCACCGAGGTCACGGGCACGCTGCAGGGCCGCGTCCGCCATCCGCCTCATGGGCAGGGCGAGGAAGTCGGAATCGATCTGGCGCATGTCAACGATCCTAACCCTGTGATCTTGTCCCTCACGGACAAGACGTGTACCGCCGGGTAGCCGATAGCGTCGGCTCCATGTCCCGTTCTGTTCTCGTAACCGGCGGCAATCGCGGCATCGGCCTCGCGATCGCCCGCGAACTCGCCCAGGCCGGTGACGCCGTCGCCGTGACCTACCGCTCCGGAGAGCCCCCCGCGGGGCTGTTCGGCGTGCGCTGCGATGTGACCAGCACGGCCGACGTCGACGCCGCGTTCGAGAAGGTCGAGGCCGAGCACGGCCCGGTCGAGGTGCTCGTGGCCAACGCCGGCATCACCAAGGACACGCTGCTGCCGATGATGAAGGAGGAGACCTTCACCGACGTCATCGACGCCAACCTGACCGGCGCCTACCGGGTGGCCAAGCGCGCCACCCGCGGCATGCTGCGGCTCAAGCGCGGCCGGATCGTGCTCATCTCCTCGGTGGTGGCGATGCTCGGCTCGGCCGGGCAGACCAACTACGCCGCCTCCAAGGCCGGGATGATCGGCTTCGCCCGCTCGGCCGCCCGGGAGCTGGGCTCGCGCGGCATCACCGTCAACGTCGTCGCCCCCGGTTTCGTGGAGACCGACATGACGGCCGCGCTGGACGAGGCCTACCAGGAGCAGATCCGCAAGAACATCCCGCTGGGACGGCAGGCCACCCCCGAGGAGATCGCGAAGGTGGTCGCGTTCGTGGCGGGCCCGGACGCCGCCTACATCACCGGCGCCGTGATCCCCGTGGACGGCGGCCTGGGCATGGGCCACTGACCGCACGCAAGCACCGCATCGGGGAGGCGATTGCCCCGGTGGACACACTCCAGGGAGAACGATGGGAATTCTCGAAGGCAAGCGACTCCTGGTCACCGGTGTCCTGACCGACGCCTCGATCGCCTTCTCGGTGGCCAAGCTGGCCCAGGAGGAGGGCGCCACGGTCGTGCTGACCGGCTACGGCCGGCTCAGCCTGGTCGAGCGCATCGCCAGGCGGCTCCCCGAGCCGCCCCCGGTGATCGAGCTGGACGTGCAGGACACCGCCCACCTGGACTCGCTGGCCGACCGGGTCGGCGAGCACCTGGACGGCCTCGACGGCGTGGTGCACTCCATCGGCTTCGCCCCGCAGAGCTGCCTCGGCGGCAACTTCCTGAACACCCCGTGGGAGGACGTCGCCACCGCGCTGCACGTCTCGACCTACTCGTTCAAGTCGCTGGCCGTCGCCTGCCTGCCCCTGATGAAGGAGGGCGGCGCGATCGTCGGCCTCGACTTCGACGCGACCAAGGCCTGGCCGGTCTACGACTGGATGGGCGTGGCCAAGGCGGGCCTGGAGTCCTGCGCCCGCTACCTCGCCCGCGACCTCGGCAAGCACGGCATCCGGGTGAACCTGGTGGCGGCCGGGCCGCTGCGCACGATGGCGGCCAAGAGCATCCCCGGCTTCCAGGAGTTCGAGGACAGCTGGCCGGAGAAGGCGCCGCTCGGCTGGGACCTGGCCGACACCGTGCCGGCGGCCAAGGCGTGCCTCGCCCTGATGTCGGACTGGTTCCCGGCCACGACCGGGGAGATCGTGCACGTCGACGGCGGCGTGCACGCCATCGGCGCCTGACCCCGGGGCGGCCCGGGTGCTCCGGGCCGCCATGCCGGACGGCGCCGTCCGGCCGCCACGTCGTGCGGTGTCGTGCGGTGTCGTGCGGCGCCGTCCGGTCGCTATGCCGTACGGTGCCGCCCCACCCGGACCGGTTCGAGCGGGATCGACTCCTCGGCGCCCCGCTTGCCGTACATCATGCGCACCGCGAGGATCGCCGCCACCAGCAGGGCGGTGGTGAGAGCGGTGCCCAGCGGGTCGGAACGACGGGTCGCCGCGACGGTCTGCCTGCCCGGCATCCGCCGCTGGAGCTCCTCCACGAGCGCTCCCGGCCAGAGCGGTTCCAGCCGGGGCGCCTCGATGTCGACCACGGCCGGTTCGGGGAGCACCGGGTCGCTCACCTCCGTGGTGTGCACCCGGGTCTCCGGCCGGTGCGGAGGTTCGGCGGGCGAGACCGCCACCGCCACCCCGTCTCTCCGCCGGTCCCTGTCCGACGTGGACCGTTCCCTCCCCTTTGCGGACCCGGCGCTCTGGGAAGGGCCGGGGGAGGCGAACGGCCGCGGCCTGTCGCCCGGCGACGCGTCCTCCTCGGCGCCGCACTCCGGTGAGGCCACCAGGGGCAGGCAGGTGCTGAGGACGGTGGGCAGCAGGCCGCCGCCCTTCCCGGGCCGCTGGGTGGCGGTGGAGCGGGGCGAGGCCGTCGCGGAGGGGGGCGTCGTGGCGCCGGGCGCCGGTTTCCTGGTGGGCAGGACCTCGCCGACGCCTCCCAGTGTCCTGTCCGCCGTGTCGTCCACGCTCTCCGTCACCGGGCTCAGGGAGTCGCCGGTCAGCCCGTCCACGACATCGGTGACGTCGTCCACGACCTGGCAGACCCCGCCGGTGAGCCCGCCCAGCAGCCCGTCCCCCTGCCGGCAGTCGTCCGGCTGGAGCACACCCGCGGCCACCATGGGAGAACCTCCCCCCAGGGCCAGTGCCAGCGCGCCGGCTGAGATCGCAGATCGCACCCTTCCCCCTCCGCACATCAATGACGGAACCTCGCCGTTACCCGGCTGACCCCTCCTGTCACCTGAATGACAGTTTTGTGTGAAGGCCAGGCTTTTCCACAGAAAGTTGCGATTCGGTATCGACTAGTGACACGTGAGAAAAACTCTTATTCATTTCGGTCCGGTTGCCCATTCCCACCCGCCATGAATTGCACCCTCATCCGCCGGACGGCGTGTCCGCCCGCCGGCCCCGCGTCTCAGTCCGCCGACACGTCGTCGAGCGCCTCCCGGATCGCCACCGGCAGCGCCAGGTCCTCGGCCTCGAGGATTCCGGACAGCTGGGCACGGGTGCGCGCCCCCACGATGGCCGCCGACACCCCCGGCTGGTCCCGGACCCACGACAGCGCCACCGACAGCGGTGAGACGCCGAGGCCCTCGGCCGCGGTCGTCACCGACTCCACGACCCGGCGGCACCGCTCGTCCAGGTAGGGCGTGACGAAGTCGGCGAAATGCGGGGTCGCGGCCCGGGAGTCGGCGGGGATGCCCGTACGGTATTTGCCGGTGAGCACTCCCCGGCCCAGCGGCGACCAGGCCAGCACCCCGGCGCCGACGTGCTCGGCCGCGGGCAGCAGGTCGCGTTCGGGCTCCCGGGCCAGCAGGGAGTACTCGACCTGGGCGGCGACGAGCGGCGTCCGGCCGGGGACCGTCAGCTGTCCGACGGCCGCCGCCGCGAGCTGCCACCCGGTGAAGTCGCAGACCCCGGCGTAGGCCGCCCGCCCGGACGACACGATCGCGTCCACCGCGGCCATGGTCTCCTCAAGCGGGACGTCCGGGTCGAAGGCGTGCAGCTGCCACAGGTCCACCTCGTTGACCCCGAGGCGGGACAGGGAGGCGTCGATGGCGGAGATCAGGTGCTTCCTGGAGGCGTCGCGCGGCCGCCGCCCGGCCGGGGTGAGCACGGCCTTGGTCGACAGCACCAGTTCCGAGCGCGGAACCGTGTCGCGGATCAGCCGCCCCAGCAGCCGCTCGGCCTCCCCGGCCGTGTAGACGTCGGCGGTGTCGATCAGGGTGCCCCCGGCCTCGGCGAAGGCGCGAAGCTGCGCCGCGGCCTCCTCGGCACCGGTGTCCCGCCCCCAGGTCATCGTCCCCAGCCCCAGGCGGGACACCGACAGGCCGCTCCGGCCGACATAGCGATGCTCCATGATCCGGCCAGATTACCGTCAGGGGGGTTAAAAATGAGGGAGCAACTGCTGCAAGACTTGGTGCCGTGACAACGCTCCTCCTGGCACGACATGGTCTGACCCCCCTCACCGGCCCGGTGCTCGCCGGCTGGACCCCCGGTGTCCACCTCAACGAGGCGGGACAGGCCCAGGCGAGGGCCCTCGCCGCGCGGCTGGCCCCCCTGAGGCTGGACGCGATCATCTCCAGCCCCCTGGAACGCTGCCGGGAGACCGCCGGGGCGATCGCCGACGGCCGCGCCACGGAACTGCTGACCGACGACCGCTTCGGGGAGTGCCGCTACGGCGACTGGACCGGCCGCCCCCTCGCCGACCTGGCGAAGGATCCGCTCTGGCCCATCGTCCAGAACCATCCGAGCGCGGTGACCTTCCCCGGGGGCGAGTCCCTGTCCGCGGTGCAGCACCGCGCGGTGACCGCCGTCCGCGAGTGGAACGACCGCCTGGGGCCCGGGGCCGTCTATCTCGTCTGCACCCACGGGGATCTCATCAAGGCGCTCGTGGCCGACGCCATGGGACTCCATCTGGACCAGTTCCAGCGCATAGCGGCCGACCCCGCCTCGCTCACCGTCATCCGCTACACCCCCATGCGCCCCTTCGTCCTCAGGCTCAACGACCTGGGCGGAGACGTTACCGGTCTGAGTCCTGCGGAGGGTTCGGACGGGACGGACGGGGGAGAAAACATCACCGGGAGCGACGCCGCGGTCGGCGGCGGATCCGGGACCACGTAAGGTCGGGACATGCCGGTGTTCGACTACGACCCACCTGAGAGGTTCGTCGCCGGTGCCGTGGGGCAGCCGGGGTCACGGACCTTCTTCCTGCAGGCACGGGGACAGGGCCGCCTCACCACCGTCGGGCTGGAGAAGTTCCAGGTGGCCGCGCTCGCGGACCGCCTCGACGACCTGCTCGACGAGGTGGTGCGCAGCGGCGGCGCCGAGGTTCCCGCCGTCCCCGTGGGGCCCGCCGATACCGCTCCTCTCGAGACGCCGATCACCGAGGACTTCCGGGTCGGCACGATGGCGCTCGCCTGGGACGACGTCACCGCCCAGGTGGTGATCGAGGCGGAGGAGATCGCTCCGGAGGACGACGAGGTGTTCGACCCGTCCCCCCTCACCGAGCGCGCGGTGCTGCGGGTCCGCATCAGCCCCGCCGCGGCCAGGGCCTTCAGCAGGCGTGCCCTGGCCCTCGTCGCCGCCGGGCGCCCTCCGTGCCCGCTGTGCGGGCAACCGCTCGACGCCGAGGGGCATATCTGTGTGCGGCTCAACGGTTACCGGGGTAGAAGCGCTTCATCTGCTGAAGGAGGCGAATGAGCGCGGAAAGCGATCCGACGCTGAGTGCGGTCCCCACGGTGGGACTGGATGACGAGACTGCCCTGCGTCTGCTCCGCGAGGGCCACATCGAGGTCGCGGGCCGGCTGGTCGAGGCGACGAACATGACCCTCTACTGCTCGATCCGGCTGGGCGGGCTCGCGGCCGCCTGCGTCTACAAGCCGGTACGGGGGGAACGCCCGCTCTGGGACTTCCCCGACGGCACCCTCGCCGCCCGCGAGGTGGCCGCCTTCGAGGTCTCGGTCGCGACCGGCTGGCGGATCGTCCCCCCGACGGTCTACCGGGACGGCCCCTTCGGCCCGGGGATGTGCCAGTTGTGGGTCGAGGCCGATCCCGAGGCCGACCTGATGGCCCTGATCCGCAGCCGGCAGCCCGCGCTGCGGCGGATGGCCGTCTTCGACGCCGTGGTCAACAACGCCGACCGCAAGGGCGGCCACCTCCTCCCGCTCGCCGACGGCCACGTCTACGGGGTGGACCACGGCGTCTGCTTCTCCGCCGAGGACAAGCTCCGCACCGTGTTGTGGCAGTGGCGGGGCAAGCCCCTGCCCCGGGAGGCCATGAACGTCCTGGCCCGCCTCGAACGCGAACTCGAGAACGGCCGCCTCGGCCGCCGCCTGCGGGAGCTCGTCACCCTGGCCGAGGTCGAGGCGACCTGGGCACGGGTCCGCCGGCTCCTCGACACCGGCCTGCACCCCCGTCCCTCCCAGGACTGGCCCGCCATCCCCTGGCCCCCCATCTGACCCCGTCCCCGCCCGGTCCCGTCCCCGCCCGCTCCCCGGCCCCCTCCTTCCCGCCGTCCCCCTCCCCGTCCTCCCGCGTTGCCGGGACCCCTCCTCCGGCGCGCCCGCCGGCCGGGCGTACCCTGCCGGGCATGTGCACGGTTGCCCTCAGCATCGAGCCGGACGCCGCGATCCCCCTGATCATGGTCGGAGTCCGCGACGAGTTCACCGGCCGCCCGTGGGTCCCCCCGGCCGAGCACTGGCCCGGCCTGGTCGGCGGGCGCGATCTGCGGGCGGGCGGGACCTGGCTGGCGGTCGACCCGGCCTCCGGACGGGCCGGGGCACTGCTCAACGGCCACGGCGTACCCGCCGGGGAGGAACGCCGCCGGTCCCGGGGCGACCTGCCGCTGCTGGCGGCGTCCCAGGGGCGCCTGCCCGATCTGGACCTGAGCCGCTACGACCCCTTCCACCTCATCCTGGGCGACCCCGGGGGAGCGCGCATGTGGAGCTGGGACGGCGTCGAACCGCGGACGGTGGAGTTCCCGCCCGGCACCCACATGGTGGTCAACAGCGGCTGGGAGGAAGGCGAGGAGAACGAGCGGGTGGCGTTCTTCCGCCCCCTGTTCGCCAAGGCCGCACGCCCCCGGACGACCGAGGGACCCTGGGGGGAGTGGGCCTTCCTCGCCACCGGCGCGGGCCTGCCGCCCGAGGATCCCCGGGCGATGGTCATCCGCCGGGAACTCCCCGACGGCAGGGTCTTCGCCTCCCTGTCGGTCACCCTGCTCGCCCTGACGCCGGCCGGGATCCGCTACGACTTCACCGGCGACCCCCGCGATCCGCAGGCGTTCCAGCGCGTCCCGCTCCCGCAGGAATGACCGGGACCGACCCGGAGGTTGTGGTGAATGCCCCTCTATCGACCGCCCCGGGATGATCCGAGCGGTCTGTCTGCTGGATAGGCTCGTCACATGAGATCGTGGTCTGCGCCGAAGGTCCCTCGGCTCCCCGGTGCCGGTACTCCGCTGCGGCTGTTCGACACCGCCGCCGGAGGGGTCGTCCCCACCCAGCCCGGCCCCACCGCGCGGCTGTACGTCTGCGGCATCACCCCCTACGACGCCACCCACCTGGGCCACGCCAACACCTACCTCGCCTTCGACCTGGTCGGCCGCGCCTGGCGGGACGCCGGCCACGAGGTGCACTTCACGCAGAACGCCACGGACGTCGACGACCCGCTGCTGGAACGGGCCGAGCAGACCGGGCAGGACTGGCGGGAACTCGCCGAGCGCGAGATCGAGCTCTTCCGTACCGACATGGAGGCGTTGCGGATCCTCCCGCCGCGCGAGTACGTCGGCGTCACCGAGGTGGTCGATCAGGTCGCCGCGCTGATCGAGCGGCTGCGCGACAAGGGCGCCACCTACGATCTCGACGGCGACGTCTACTTCGACGTCACCGCCGCTCCCAAGTTCGGCGCCGTCTCCGGATACCCCGAGGAGCGGATGCTCGCCCTGTTCGGCGAGCGCGGCGGCGACCCCGGCAGGGCGGGCAAGAAGCACCCGCTCGACTGGCTGCTCTGGCGCGCCGAGCGCCCCGGCGAGCCGTCCTGGCCCTCGCCGTTCGGATCGGGCCGGCCCGGCTGGCACGTCGAGTGCACCGCGATCGCGCTGGCCAACCTCGGCAGCGGGTTGGACGTCGCCGGCGGCGGTTCCGACCTGATCTTCCCGCACCACGAGTGCGGTGCCCACGAGGGGCACGTCGCCACCGGTGAGTGGCCCTTCGCGAAGGCCTACGTCCATGCCGGCATGGTCGCCCTCGACGGGGAGAAGATGTCGAAGTCCAAGGGCAACCTGGTCTTCGTCTCCCGGCTCCGCCGGGAGGCCGACCCCATGGCCATCCGGCTGGCCCTGCTCGCGCACCACTACCGGACCGACTGGGAGTGGACCCCGGACCAACTGGCCTCCGCCGAGGTACGGCTGGCCCGCTGGCGCTCGGCGACCGGCCTGCAGACCGGCCCCGACGCGGAGGCCGTCCTGCGGGAGGTCCGCGCCCGGATGTCCGACGACCTGGACGCCCCCGGGGCCCTGGCCGTCGTCGACGCCTGGGCTGAGCGGGCGCTGTCGTCGGGCGGCACCGATCCGCAGGCGCCCGCCCTGGTCAAGGACATCGCCGACGCGCTGCTCGGCGTCGGGCTCTGACCGGAAGGGCGCCCCGGAACGGCCCGGGGCGCTCCGGGAACGGCCCGGGGATCGGGAGGAACTGAGGCGCGCCCGGGAAAGAGCCGGGGACCTCGGGAAAGGGCTGAGCCCGCACCGCCGGAGCGGTGCGGGCTCAGATGACGCCTCTATCGGATGACGCCTCTAACGGGGTGTCAGAGGGGCTGGACCTGCTCGGCCTGCGGACCCTTCTGACCCTGGGTGGTGACGAAGCTGACCCGCTGGTTCTCCTCCAGGCTGCGGTAGCCGCTGGAGTTGATGGCCGAGAAGTGCACGAACACGTCGGCACTGCCGTCATCCGGAGCGATGAACCCGAAGCCCTTTTCGGCGTTGAACCACTTGACGGTGCCTTCAGACAAGACTTTTTCTCCTCATTGGGAGCCTCACCGCACCGCCAGGTCGGCGATGCGGGGCTGCACTGCGGACACTACTACGCATCCGCGGAACCAACCGAAGAAAATCGTAACGTCCGCTGCCGCGGTGCCCCGTGGCGCGGGTGTCCCGCATCACGGAGACGCTCAGGTCTTTCCCGGCCCTGCAGCGGCAGCCCTACCATCCTACCCGCTGTATGAGCGGTATGGCGAATCCAGTGCCTCTGGCGCGGCCTCCCGCAGGAACCGCTCGCGTTCCTCCTCGGGGAGGCGGTCGGAGAGCAGCACGCCGTCGAGGTGATCGGCCTCGTGCTGCAGGATCCGGGCCAGGGTGCCGAGGGCGCGGACGGTGACGGGCTTGCCGAACATGTCGCGGCCCCGGGCGGTCACCATGTACGAACGCTCCAGCGGCCACCACAGGCCCGGGGCGGACAGGCAGGCCTCGTCGGCCACGACCCTGCGCTCGGACAGTTCGAGCCGGGGGTTGACCAGGTGGCCGGACTTGCCGTCGAACTCGTAGACGACGACCCGCAGAGGGACGCCGATCTGAGGGGCCGCGAGCCCCGCGCGGCCGATGCCGGCCCGCATCGTGATCTGCAGCGACTTGACCAGCCTCCGCAGGTCGCGGTCGAAGGCGGTCACGGGCTCGGCTACGGTGCGTAGCGAAGGATCGTCGAACGGGCGGATCGTCTGCACGGTCACGCGCACTCCCCGAGGTGACGTAATGGTGTGCGCATGATTCCCGTTATCGTCCCTCGTCAACCCCGCCTTGGTATTCGGTCATGTTTCCGTCATGTTGCGCCTGTGCGACGTGTGCAGCGCTCATTACAGCGGTTAGGCCCACGTAACCCCGCACCATCACTATGCGTGAACGTGCGTAACGCCTGACTCCTAGATTTCCGGACGACCCCCGGAAACCGTTGCAGGAGGAACGATGGCGAAGCGCTGGATCAGCGAGTGGCGACCCGATGACGCCGGCTTCTGGGAGAGCGAGGGCAGGAAGGTCGCCCGGCGGAACCTGATCTTCTCGATCTTCGCGGAGCACCTCGGGTTCACGCTCTGGACGGTGTGGAGCATCGTGACCGTCAAGATGGGCGACTACAAGTTCTCCACCGACCAGCTCTTCTGGATCGTGTCCCTGCCCAACCTGATCGGCTCGGCCCTGCGCATTCCGTACACGTTCGGCCCGGCCAAGTTCGGCGGCCGGAACTTCACGGTGTTCAGCGCCCTGATGCTGCTGGTCCCGGCCGTGCTGCTGGCGGTGGCGGTCAGCGACCCGGCGACGCCGTACTGGGTGTTCCTCGTGATCGCGGCCACCGCGGGCCTGGGCGGGGGGAACTTCGCCTCCAGCATGGCCAACATCACCTACTTCTACCCGCAGGCCAAGCAGGGCTCCGCGCTCGGCCTCAACGCCGCGGGCGGCAACATCGGCGTCAGCTCCGTCCAGCTGGTCATGCCGCTGGTCATCGGCGCGTTCGGGCTGGCCGCCGCCGGCCTGTTCTGGATCCCGTTCATCCTGGCCGCCGCCGTCGGCGCCTACTGCTTCATGGACAACCTGACCGTGGCCCGGGCCAACCCCCGGGAGCAGCTGAAGATCGCCGGACGGGCCCAGACCTGGATCATGGCGGTGCTGTACATCGGCACCTTCGGCTCCTTCATCGGCTACTCCACCGCCTTCCCGCTGCTCATCAAGAGCCAGTTCCCCGAGCAGGCGTCGCTGGTCACCCTCGCCTTCCTCGGCCCGCTCGTCGGCTCGCTGATCCGCCCGGTCGGCGGCTGGTTCGCCGACCGGGTCGGCGGGGCGCGGGTGACGCTCGTCAACTTCGGCGCGATGGCGGGCGCGGCGGCGCTGGTCTGGCAGGGCCTGGCCCAGCACTCCTTCGCCCTGTTCTTCTGCGCCTACATGCTGCTGATCGCCACGACCGGCATCGGCAACGGCTCGACCTACCGGATGGTCCCAGCGATCTTCCGTGCCAAGGCCACGGCCGGGATCGCCCCCGGCACCCCGGCCTACGAGCAGGCTCTGGCCGTCGGCAAGCGCGACGCCTCCGCCGCGGTCGGGATCATCTCCGCGGTCGGTGCCTTCGGCGGGTTCTTCATCAACCGCGGGTTCGGCAGCTCCATCGCGGCGACCGGGGGAGCGGGCGCCGCGCTGGCCGCCTTCGGCGCCTTCTACGCGCTGTGCGCGGTGCTGACCTGGGCCTGCTACCTGCGGACGGTCGGCTCGGCGCCGAGCCTGGCCGCCGCCCGGGTCTGAGCCCGCCATCGGGTTCACCGCAGTCTGACGGCGAATGTGAACCCGGTTGGCTGCTTGTAGCACAGCGGTAACAGAAGGGACCCAGCGGTGAAACCGCTTGAAAGCACCATCGGACGCATGCCGATCTCACTTTCCGCTCCCACGCCTGTGAAGGCGCCGGCGGCGACGCACTGCCCGTACTGCGCTCTGCAGTGCGGCATGAACGTCGCCGCGGGGGTCACGGAGGAGGGCGCGGACGGGATGGTGACGATCACTCCGCGGGAGGACGTCCCGGCCAACGCCGGCGGCCTCTGCCAGAAGGGCTGGACCGCCGGTGAGCTGCTCACCGGCGGGCACCGGCTCACCACCCCGCTTCTGCACGGTGAGCCCGCGAGCTGGGACGAGGCACTCGGCTTCGTCGCGGCCCGGGTCCGCGCCCTGCAGGCGGAACACGGCCCCGACGGCGTGGCCGTGTTCGGTGGGGGCGGGCTCACCAACGAGAAGGCCTACCTGCTGGGCAAGTTCGCCCGGATGGTCCTGCGGACCAGCCAGATCGACTACAACGGCCGGTTCTGCATGTCGTCGGCCGCCGCCGCGAGCAACCGGGCCTTCGGCATGGACCGCGGCCTGCCCTTCCCGATCACCGACCTCGCCGCGGCGGACGCGGTGCTCCTGGCGGGCGGGAACGTGGCCGAGACCATGCCCCCCTTCGTCCGCCACCTGACCGCGATGCGCCAGAACGGCGGCAGCCTCATCGTCGCCGACCCCCGCCTCACCGCCACCGCCCGCCAGGCCGACCTGCACCTGCAGCCGACCCCCGGCACGGACCTGGCGCTCGCCCTCGGCCTGCTCCACCTGGCCATCGCCGAGGGATACGTGGACGAGGCCTACGTGGCCGGGCGCACGAACGGCTTCGACGCGGTCCGCACCTCGGTGGCGGCCTGGTGGCCCGAGAGGGTGGAGCGGATCACCGGGGTCCCGGTCTCCCAGATGCGCCGGGCCGTGGCGATCCTCGGCAACGCGCGGCGGGCGGCGGTCCTCACCGGGCGCGGCGTCGAGCAGCACGCCAAGGGCACCGACACGGTGACCGCGTTCATCAACCTGGCGCTCGCCCTGGGACTGCCCGGCCGCCCGGGATCCGGTTACGGGTGCATCACCGGCCAGGGCAACGGTCAGGGCGGGCGCGAGCACGGCCAGAAGGCCGACCAGCTCCCGGGATACCGGAAGATCGACGACCCCGCCGCGCGCGAGCACGTCGCGCGGGTCTGGGGGATCGACCCGGACGACATCCCGGGTCCCGGGCGCTCGGCCTACGAGCTGCTCGACGTCCTCGGCACCGACGCCGGGCCGCGCGGGCTGCTGCTGTTCGGCTCCAACCCGGTGATCTCCGCGCCCCGCGCCGGCCACGTGGCCGAGCGGCTGCGCTCCCTGGACCTGCTGGTGGTCTCCGACTTCGTGCTCTCGGAGACCGCGGCCCTGGCCGACGTCGTCCTCCCGTCCACCCAGTGGGCCGAGGAGCAGGGCACGATGACCAACCTCGAGGGCCGGGTCCTGCTGCGCCGCCGGGCACTGACCCCGCCGTCCGGGGTCCGGAGCGATCTGGAGATCCTCCAGGCGCTGGCCGTGCGGCTGCGCGAACCGGCCCCCGCCGGGGACGGCGGCGCCACCCCCGGGAGCACCGCCCCCGGGAGCACCGCCCCCGGCGGGCCGGACATGGTGCGGGCCTTCCCCACCGAGCCGCGCGAGGTCTTCGACGAGCTGCGCCGGGCGAGCGCCGGGGGCGTCGCCGACTACGCGGGCATCACCTACGAGCGCATCGCCGCCGAGACCGGCGTCTTCTGGCCCTGCCCGGACACCGGTCACCCCGGCACCCCCCGGCCCTTCCTGGACCGCTTCGCCACCCCCGACGGCCGGGCCCGGTTCGTCCCCGTCGAGCACCGCCCGCCGGGCGAGGACGTCGACGAGGAGTACCCGCTGTACCTGACGACCGGCCGGGTCCTGGCCCACTACCAGAGCGGTGCCCAGACCCGCAGGATCGACGCCCTCAACGCGGTGGTCGCCGAGACCTTCGTGGAGCTCCATCCGGACCTGGCCGAGCGGCTGGAGGTGTCGGCGGGGGAGACGCTGCGGGTGGTCAGCCGCAGAGGCCGGACCGAGGGCGTGGCCAGGGTCAACCCGGCGATCCGGGCGGACACGGTGTTCATGCCGTTCCACTGGGCCGGGGCGAACCTGCTGACCAATCCCGAGCTCGATCCGGTGTCGAGGATGCCGGAGTTCAAGGTGTGCGCCGTGAGACTGGAGCGTGTGGGATGACCCGGCTGGTTGTGGTGGGCAACGGTATGGCGGGCGCCCGCCTGGTGAACGAGGTCCGTGCCCGTGACAAGGACATCGAGATCACCGTGTTCGGCGCCGAGACGTGGCAGCCGTACAACAGGGTGCTCCTGTCGAACGTGGTGGCCGGGACCATGCTGCCCGACCAGGTGCGGTTGCTGGACCCCTCCTGGTACGCCGACCACGGGGTGACGGCCAGGCCGGGCGTCGCGGTGACGGCGATCGACCGCCGGGCGCAGGCCGTGGTCACGGCCGACGGCGAGCGGGAGCCGTACGACGTGCTCGTGCTGGCGACCGGGAGCGAGGCCGTCGTGCCGCCGGTGGCGGGCGCGGAGCGGGCCATCGCGTTCCGGACGCTGGACGACTGCCAGGCGATCCTGGAGGCGGCCGGTACGGCGCGGCGCGCGGTGGTGGTCGGCGGCGGGCTGCTCGGCATCGAGGCGGCGCGCGGGCTGGCCGGACGCGGGCTCCCGGTGACCCTGCTGCACCTGGCCGGTCACCTGATGGAGCGCCAGCTCGATCCCGAGGCGGGCGTGGTGCTGGGGGAGACCCTGGCGGGGCTGGGCGTGCAGACCCGGACCGGCGTCGTGGTCGAGGAGATCACGGACGGCGGGGTACGGCTGGCGGGCGGCGAGACGGTCGAGGCCGACCTGGTGGTGCTCGCCTGCGGCGTCCGCCCGGTGACCGGCCTGGCCCGCGAGACGGGGCTGGAGGTGGCGCGCGGGATCGTCGTCGACGACGAGATGCGCACGAGTGACCCGGCCGTCTACGCGATCGGCGAGTGCGCCGAGCACCGGGGCACCGTCTACGGCCTGGTCGCCCCCGCCTGGGAGCAGGCCACCGTGGTCGCCGACCTGCTGACCGGGGCCGACAAGGAGGCGCGCTACCACGGGTCGCGGCTGGTGACCCGGTTGAAGGCCAAGAGCGTGGAACTGGCGGCGATGGGCGAGACCCACGTGGACGAGGCGTCCGACGCCTCGGCCGAGGTGGTGCGCTTCAGCCACCGGGCCCGCGGGACCTACCGCAAGCTCGTGATCCGCGACGGCCGCCTGGTCGGCGCCATCCTGCTCGGCGAGACGGCGGCGGTGGGCACGGTCACCCAGCTGTTCGACCGCGGCGGGCCGGTGCCCGGCGACCGGGCGGGCCTGCTCTTCCCCGGCCTGGCCGGGGCGGCGGTCGCCGACAGCCCGGTCCGGATGCCGGACGCGGCGAAGGTCTGCCAGTGCAACAACGTGACCAAGGGGCAGATCCGGGCCTGCTGGGAGTCCGGGGCCCGCGACGTGGCGGCCGTGGCCGCGGCGACCCGGGCCACCACCGGCTGCGGCGGCTGCCTCGACGCGGTCGAGGGCATCGTCGGCTGGCTCTGCGAACAGGAAGGTGTCTCGGCGTGAGTGAAGGAAACGTGGGCGCGACTATGGCACGGCTGGTTGTGGTGGGGCACGGGCCGACGGCCTACCGGCTGATCGAGACCCTGGTGGACCGGGGCTTCGGCGGGAGCATCACGGTGCTGGGGGAGGAGCCCCGGGCCGCGTACGACCGGGTGGCGCTGACCTCCTACCTGACCGGCAAGAGCGCCGAGGACCTGACCTATCCGGTGCCCGACGGCATCACGCTGCGCCTGAACGCCCGGGTGACCGGGATCGACCGGGAGAGCAGGGTCGTCACGACGGCCGACGGGCACACCGAGCCGTACGACGTCCTCGTGCTGGCCACCGGGTCGAGCCCGTTCGTTCCGCCGGTGCCGGGCAAGGACCTCGACGGATGCTTCGTCTACCGGACCATCGACGACCTGGACGCGATCCGGGAGGCCTCGCGGGGCGCCACCGCCGGCGTGGTCATCGGCGGCGGGCTGCTCGGCCTGGAGGCGGCCGATGCGCTGCGCGGCCTCGGCCTGCAGACGCACGTGGTGGAGATGGGCGGCTGGCTCATGCCCCGGCAGGTCGACGAGGGCGGCGGAGCGGTGCTGCGCGGCCACATCGAGGCGCTGGGCCTGGGCGTGCACACCGGCGCCGGGGTCAAGGAGATCGTCGCCGGGCCGCAGGGCCGGGTGACCGGCCTGGTCAAGCCGGACGGGGAGACGATCGAGGCGCAGGTCGTCGTCTTCTCCGCGGGCGTGCGGCCCCGCGACGAGCTGGCCAGGTCCAGCGGGCTGGCGGTCGGCGAGCGCGGCGGCATCGTCGTGGACGACGGCATGCGCACCAGCGACCCGGCGATCTACGCGATCGGCGAGTGCGTCCTGCACGACGGCATGGTGTACGGCCTCGTCGGGCCGTGCTTCACCATGGCCGAGGTCGCCGCCGACCGCATCCTCGGCGGCGAGGGGGCCTTCGCCCGCGCGGACATGTCCACCAAGCTCAAGCTGCTGGGCGTGGAGGTGGCGCAGTTCGGCGCGATGGACGGCGCCCTGGACGTGACCTTCATGGACCCGGTCACCGGCGTCTACCAGAAACTGTTCGTCAGCGACGACGCCCGGACGCTGCTCGGCGGGATCTGCGTCGGCGACGCCACGCCGTACAACACGCTCAAGCCCTTCGTCGGCCGCGAGCTGCCGGGCGCGCCGAGCGAGCTGCTGTTCACCGGCGGCCCGTCGAACATGGAACTGCCCGACGACGCGCAGGTCTGCTCCTGCAACAACGTGACCAAGGGCCAGATCTGCTCGGCCATCGCGGACAAGGGCCTCACCGACGTCGCGGGGATCAAGGCGTGCACCCGCGCGGGAACCGCCTGCGGCAGCTGCGTGCCGATGCTCAAGCAGATCCTGATCAAGTCCGGCGTCGAGGTGTCCAAGGCTCTGTGCGAGCACTTCGCCCACAGCCGGGCCGAGCTGTTCGACATCGTCCGGGTCCGGGGCATCACGACCTTCTCCCAGCTCATCACCGAGCACGGCACCGGGCGCGGCTGCGACGTGTGCAAGCCCACCGTCGCCTCGATCCTGGCCTCCCTCGGCAACGGCCACATCCTGGACGGCGAGCAGGCCGCCCTGCAGGACACCAACGACCACTTCCTGGCCAACATCCAGCGCAACGGCACCTACTCGGTGGTCCCGCGCATCCCCGGCGGGGAGATCACCCCCGACAAGCTCATCGTGATCGGCGAGGTCGCCCGCGACTTCGGCCTCTACACGAAGATCACCGGCGGGCAGCGGATCGACCTGTTCGGGGCGCGGGTGGAGCAGCTCCCGCTGATCTGGAAGCGCCTGGTCGACGCGGGCTTCGAGTCCGGGCACGCGTACGGCAAGGCGCTGCGCACGGTGAAGTCCTGTGTCGGCTCGACCTGGTGCCGCTACGGCGTGCAGGACTCGGTGGGCCTGGCGGTCGCGCTGGAGCTGCGCTACCGGGGCCTGCGCTCGCCGCACAAGCTGAAGTCGGCCGTCTCCGGCTGCGCCCGCGAGTGCGCCGAGGCCCGCGGCAAGGACTTCGGGATCATCGCCACCGAGCAGGGCTGGAACCTCTACGTGGGCGGCAACGGAGGCTTCACCCCCCGGCACGCCGACCTGTTCGCCTCCGACCTGTCCACCGACGAGCTGATCCGGACCATCGACCGGTTCCTGATGTTCTACATCCGTACGGCCGACCGGCTCCAGCGTACCTCGGTGTGGCTGGAGAACCAGGGCCTGGACTACGTCAAGGAAGTCGTCCTGGAGGACTCCCTGGGCATCTGCGCCGAGCTGGAGGCGCAGATGGAGCGGCACGTCGCCGGGTACGCCGACGAGTGGCGCGCGGTCCTGGAGGACCAGGACCGGCTGCGGCGCTTCGTCTCCTTCGTCAACGCCCCCGGCACCCCGGACCCGTCGATCGCCTTCGAGCCCGAGCGCGACCAGGTCAAGCCGGTCCTGATCCCGCTGGAGGCGGTGCGGTCCTGACCGCCCCGGACCGAGCCGCCCCGCCCCGGACGGAGCCGCCCCGCCCCGGCGGCTCCCGACCGGCCCCGTCCCGATCTGACGTAACCGATCCGATCCGACCTGAAAAGGAGGGCTCTGCCCCATGACAGTGCTGAGCGAAGACCTGAGCGCAGGACTGGAGGAGACCGGCTGGACCCGGGTCTGCGCCTACGCCGACCTGATGCCCGAGCGCGGTGTCTGCGCCCTGGTGGACGGGCACCAGATCGCGGTGTTCCGCACCTTCGACGGCGGCCTGTACGCGATCGGCAACCGCGACCCCTTCAGCGGGGCCTACGTTCTCTCGCGGGGTATCGTGGGCACTCGGGCAGAGGAGCCGACCGTGGCCTCGCCCATGCACAAGGAGGTCTTCTCGCTGGTGACCGGCGTGTGCCTGGACGATCCCGGGGTGTCCGTGCCGACCTACCGGGTCCGCGTCGCCGGCGGCGCGGTGGAGGTGAGCCTCGCGTGAGCGGGCGGGTCATGGACGCGGCGGCGCGCTGGACGCGGCCGGCGGAGGAGGGCGCGTGAGTTCTGTCACCTCCGGGGCTCTCCCTGCGGGCTTGCGGGAGAGCCCCGAGACGGCGCCCGACGCGCTGGCGGGGTTCACGATCGGTGTCACCGCGACCCGGCGGCGTGAGGAGTTCTGCGCCCTGCTGGAGCGGCGGGGCGCGCGGGTGGTGCGGGCCCCGGCGATCCGGCTGGTGCCGCTGGCCGAGGACGCCGACCTGCTGGCCGCGACCAGGGAGGCCCTGGCGGGCCCGGTCGACGACGTGGTGGTCACCACCGGGGTGGGCTTCCGGGGCTGGGTGGCAGCGGCCGAGGGGTGGGGCCTGTCCGCGGATCTGATGCGGCACCTGACCGCCGCCCGGCTGCTGACCCGGGGCCCCAAGGCGCGAGGCGCGGTCAGGGCGGCCGGGCTGAACGACCACTGGACCCCGGCGACCGAGTCGTGCGAGGAGGTCAAGCAGTACCTGCTCGCCCAGGACCTGCGGGGCCGCCGGATCGCGGTGCAGCTGCACGGGGAGCCGCTGACCGGCTTCGTGGCCGCGCTGCGCGAGGCCGGCGCGGAGGTCATCGAGGTGCCGGTCTACCGGTGGCTGCCCTACCGCGATCCCTCGCCGCTGCGCCGCCTGATCAGCCAGGCGGTCTCCGGGGGTGTGGACGCGGTGGCGTTCACCAGCGCCCCGGCGGTCCTGGCGATGCTGAACGCGGCCCGCGCGGAGGGCCTGGAGGAGGCGTTGCTGGCGGCCTTCGCGGGCCCGGTCGTCGCGGCGTGCGTGGGCCCGGTCACCGCCGCGCCCCTTCAGGAGCGCGGCGTGCCGGTCGTGCAGCCGGAACGCTCCCGGCTCGGCGCACTGGCCCGGACCATCGCCCGGCACCTGCCCGCCCACGGCGTCACCCGCCTGGTCGCGGGCGGCCACGAGCTGGAGATCCGCGGGCACGCCGCCGTCGTGGACGGCGAGCTCAAGCCGCTGCCGCCCGCCCCGATGGCGGTGCTCAAGCGCCTGGCCGACAAGCCGGGCCACGTGGTGGCCCGCTCCGAGCTGCGGACCGTCCTGCCCGGCGGCCCGTCCCGCGACCCGGCCGAGCACGCGGTCGAGATGGCGATCACCCGGCTGCGCCGCGCCCTCGGGCCGGCGGGCATCGTCGAGACGGTCGTCAAACGGGGCTACCGCCTGGCGTGCGAGCGGGAGGTTCCAGCCGCAGCTCTCTGACGATCTCCTCGGCGCTCTCGTCCCGGGAGGGGACGAAGTCGGTGCCGACGAACAGCTCGTAGTAGGCGTGCCGGAAGCACCCCGCGAGCAGCAGCCGGGCACTGGCGACCGGGTCCACCAGGGGGGAGACGCGTCCCTCCCGCTGCTCGGCCGCCAGGTACTCGGTCAGCGGGACGACCTCCGACGTCGGGCCGAGCTCGGTGTCCTTCATGGCCTCGCGGAAGCGGACCGTGACCGAGGGGGAGGTGAAGGCCGGCAGTGCCGCGGACTGCACCTCCGCGTAGTAGTCGATGCCCGCCCGGGCGATGGGCAGCAGGTTGTCGCTGACCCGGCCCTTGCCGACCAGGTGCATGAGGTCGTCCAGGATCTTCAGCCAGAGCGGGAGCCTGTCCTGGAGCAGGGCGAGGAACATGTCGACGGCCTGTCCCGGGGTCGTCGGCCCCCGCAGGCCCGAATAGGGGACGGCCTCGCCGTCCTGACGTTTCATGAATACGGCCATCTCAAGAACGCGGCGTCGCGTCTCCTGTGCTTTCTGGTACGGGTCGAGCTGGGGAGTCGCCATGGTTGCCCTTACGTGCGCAGTCACATGGACAAGGGTCGGCGTGGTGATGGCGCCATTCAGTGATGTTTACCGAGCCGTTTTTCTCCTGATGATGGAACTGTTGCCAGCGGGGGTTCCAACTCGGTGCGATCGGGTCGGAACGGGTGAGAGACCGATTATTACCCGAAACGCAGGAGAAATGGGGTAAATGATGGTAACTATGCGCTGTGTGTTTCGCCCGTCTCCGTGACGGGCCCGGCCGTCCCGCCCGCCGTGGGTCAGTTGTCCCCGTCGTGGTCGCGGCGGCGCAGGTAGCGCTCGAACTCCGCGGCGATGGCGTCGCCGCTCGCCTCCGGAAGCTCGGTGGCGTCCTTGCGCTCCTCCAGCTCCCTGACGTAGTCGGCCACCTCGCTGTCCTGGGCGGCCAGCTCGTCCACGCCGTGCTCCCAGGCCCTGGACTCCTCGGCCAGCTCGCCCAGCGGCATGTGGATCTTGAGCAGGTCGTCCAGCCGCCGCAGCAGGGCCAGCGTCGCCTTGGGGCTGGGCGGCTGGGCCACGTAGTGCGGCACCGACGCCCACAGCGAGACCGCCGGGATGTCCGCCGCGGCGAAGGCCTGCTGCAGCACGCCGACGATGCCGGTCTGGCCCTCGTAGCGGCTCAGCTCCAGGTTGATCGCCTGGGCGAGGTTCTCGTCGGTCGCCGAGCCGACGATCGGCACCGGCCGGGTGTGGGGGGAGTCGTTGAGCAGCGCGCCCAGCAGCACCGCCATCTCCACGCCCAGCTTCCGGCAGAGCGCGACGATCTCCGCGCAGAACGAGCGCCAGCGCATGTTGGGCTCGATGCCGCGCAGCAGGACCACATCGCGCCCGGCGCCCGGGGGCCGGGCCACCAGGAGCCTCGTGGTGGGCCAGATGATCGACCGGGTCAGGCCCTCGCCCATCTCGATGATCGGCCGGGTGACCTGGAAGTCGTAGTACTCCTCGGGGTCGAAGGAGGCCAGTTCGGTGGCCTTCCACTCGGCTTCGAGGTGCGCGATCACGCCGCTCGAGGCCTCGCCTGCGTCGTTCCACCCCTCGAACGCGGCGATCAGCACGGGGTCGACGAGCTCGGGTAGACCTTCGAGTTCGATCACGCGCAACCTCCCTATTCGCCTCGCTCCGCCTTCGGCTAAGCCTATGCGTTCGGAGGGCTCTCGCGTCACCTCCCGGAAGTGGTGTGAACGATCAGCACGTCGCAGCCCGCGCGATGGGAGACGGCCGACGGCACCGAGCCGAGCAGCCGCCCGGCGAGGCTGTTGAGCCCCCGGTTGCCGACGACCAGCAGATCGGCGCCGTGCTCGGCGGCCAGGGAGACCAGCGCGTCGACCGCGTCCCCCTCCGCGGCGGCCAGCTCGATCTTCCGGGCGCCCGCGGCGACCGCGTGCTCCCGGGCGGCGCGCAGCGCGTCGTCGGCCGGGGTGGATCCGCTCACCTTGTAGGACAGCTCGCCCAGGACGTCGGCGGCGGCGCTGCGGTCGCGCTCACGCATGGGGAGATAGGCGCAGGCGAGGACCAGGGTGGCGCCGGTCGCCGCGGCGAGGGAGGCGGCGGCCGTGACCGCGCGGAAGGAGGAGGCGGAGCCGTCGGTGCCGACGAGGACGGTGCGGTAGGACGCCATCGGGAACCTCGCAGGGGAGTCGGGCACGGGGCACTCGCGAGGCTAATTGGACCCGGAGTGCAATTAACACCATGAACGATAGCGCCCGGGCCGTTCCCAGTAAGATTCCCCCCATGACAAACGCACCGTCTTTCCGTGACGTCCTGGCCGAGCGCGTTCTGGTCGCCGACGGGGCCATGGGGACGATGCTCCAGGCCCACGACGTCAGCCTCGACGACTTCGAGGGGCACGAGGGCTGCAACGAGGTCCTCAACGTCACCCGCCCCGACATCGTGCGGGCCGTGCACGACGCCTACTTCGAGGTCGGCGTCGACTGCGTGGAGACCAACACCTTCGGCGCCAACCTCGCGGCGCTCGGCGAGTACGACATCTCCGACCGCGTCTTCGCCTACTCCGAGGCCGGCGCCCGGGTCGCCCGCGAGGCGGCCGACCACTGGGCCACTCCCGAGCGGCCCCGCTTCGTGCTGGGCTCCATGGGACCCGGGACCAAGCTGCCCACCCTCGGGCACAAGCCGTACGCCGAGCTGCGCGACGCCTACTACGACAACGCGGCCGGGCTGATCTCCGGCGGCGCCGACGCACTGATCATCGAGACCTGCCAGGACCTGCTCCAGGTCAAGGCCGCGGTCGTCGGCGCGCGCCGGGCGATCGCCGACGCGGGCCGCGACGTGCCGATCATCGCCCAGGTCACCATCGAGACCAACGGCGCGATGCTGCTCGGCTCGGAGATCGGCGCGGCGCTCACCGCGATCGAGCCGCTCGGCGTCGACGTCATCGGGCTCAACTGCGCCACCGGCCCGGCCGAGATGAGCGAGCACCTGCGCTACCTGGCCCGTCACGCGCGGGTCCGGCTGTCCTGCATGCCCAACGCCGGCCTGCCCGTGCTGACCTCCGACGGCGCCTACTACCCGCTCGGCCCGGGCGAGCTGGCCGACGCGCACGAGACCTTCGCCCGCGACTACGGCCTGTCGATCGTCGGCGGCTGCTGCGGCACCACCCCCGAGCACCTGCGCGAGGTCGTCGAGCGCGTCCGCGGCCAGGAGGTCGCCGCGCGCCGGCCCCGCCCCGAGGCCGGGGCCGCCTCGCTCTACCAGCACGTGCCCTTCCGCCAGGACACCTCCTACCTCGCCATCGGCGAGCGGACCAACGCCAACGGCTCCAAGGCGTTCCGCGAGGCCATGCTCGCCGGGAACTGGGAGGAGTGCGTGGAGATCGCCCGGGCCCAGGCCCGCGACGGCGCCCACATGCTCGACCTGTGCGTCGACTACGTCGGCCGGGACGGCGCGGGCGACATGCGGGAACTGGCGTTCCGCTTCGCCACCGCCTCCACGCTGCCGATCATGCTCGACTCCACCGAGCCCGCGGTGCTGGAGGCCGGCCTGGAGATGATCGGCGGTCGCGCGATCGTCAACTCGGTCAACTACGAGGACGGCGACGGCCCCGACTCCCGCTTCACCAAGATCATGAAGCTGGTCCGGGAGCACGGCGCCGCCGTGGTCGCGCTGACCATCGACGAGGAGGGCCAGGCGCGCACCGCCGAGCACAAGGTCCGCATCGCCACCCGCCTCATCGAGGACCTGACCAGGAACTGGGGGATGCGGGTCGAGGACATCGTCGTCGACTGCCTGACCTTCCCGATCGCCACCGGCCAGGAGGAGACCCGGCGCGACGGACTGGAGACGATCGAGGCCATCGCCGAGATCAAGCGCCGTTACCCGGCGGTGCAGACCACGCTCGGGCTGTCCAACATCTCCTTCGGCCTCAACCCGGCCGCCCGCATGGTGCTCAACAGCGTGTTCCTCAACGAGTGCGTCAACGCGGGGCTGGACTCGGCGATCGCGCACGCCTCCAAGATCCTGCCGATGGCGCGCATCCCCGACGAGCAGCGCCAGGTCGCCCTGGACATGGTCTATGACCGGCGGCGCGAGGGCTACGACCCGCTGCAGCGGTTCATGGAGCTGTTCGAGGGCGTCGACGCGGCTGCGATGAAGGCCGGCAGGGCCGAGGAACTGGCCGCGCTGCCGCTGTGGGAGCGGCTCAAGCGCCGCATCATCGACGGCGAGCGCAAGGGGCTGGAGGCCGACCTGGACGAGGCGCTCGCCCGGCGCCCCGCCCTGGAGATCGTCAACGACGTGCTGCTGGACGGCATGAAGACCGTCGGCGAGCTGTTCGGCTCCGGCGAGATGCAGCTGCCGTTCGTGCTCCAGTCGGCCGAGGTGATGAAGGCCGCCGTGGCCTACCTGGAGCCGCACATGGAGCGGGTCGAGGGCGAGACCAAGGGCCGCATCGTGCTGGCGACCGTCAAGGGCGACGTGCACGACATCGGCAAGAACCTGGTGGACATCATCCTGTCCAACAACGGCTACGAGGTCGTCAACCTCGGCATCAAGCAGCCGGTCTCGGCGATCCTGGACGCCGCCGAGGAGCACCGGGCCGACGTCATCGGCATGTCCGGGCTGCTCGTCAAGTCCACGGTGATCATGAAGGAGAACCTGGAGGAGATGAACGCCCGGGGCGTCGCCGACCGGTTCCCCGTGCTGCTCGGCGGGGCCGCGCTGACCCGCGCCTACGTCGAGCAGGACCTCGCCGAGCTGTTCCGGGGCGAGGTCCGCTACGCCCGCGACGCCTTCGAGGGACTGCGCCTGATGGACGCGTTCATGGCGGTCAAGCGCGGCGAGGAGGGCGCCTCCCTGCCGCCGCTGCGCCGGCGCCGGGTCACGACCGGCGCGGTCCTGGAGCGCACCGCCGTGGAGGACCTGCCCGCCCGCTCCGACGTCGCCGCCGACAACCCGGTCCCGGTGGCGCCCTTCCTCGGCGACCGTGTGATCAAGGGCGTCCCGCTCGCCGACTACGCCGCCTTCCTGGACGAGCGGGCGACCTTCATGGGCCAGTGGGGCCTGAAGGCCGCGCGCCGCGGCGAGGGGCCCTCCTGCGAGGAACTGGTCGAGACCGAGGGCCGCCCGCGGCTGCGCATGTGGCTGGAGCGCATGCAGACCGAGGGCCTGCTGGAGGCGGCCGTCGCCTACGGATACTTCCCGTGCGTCAGCGACGGCGACTCGCTGATCATCCTCGACGAGGCGGGCGGCGAGCGCACCCGGTTCACCTTCCCGCGCCAGCGTCGCGACCGGCACCTGTGCCTGTCCGACTTCTTCCGCTCGAAGGACTCCGGCGAGGTCGACGTGGTCGCCTTCCAGGTCGTCACGATGGGCAACAAGGTCTCCGAGGCCGCGGCCGAGCTGTTCGCCAAGGACGCCTACCGCGACTACCTGGAGCTGCACGGCCTGTCGGTGCAGCTCACCGAGGCGCTGGCCGAGTACTGGCACGCCCGCGTCCGCTCCGAGCTGGGGATCGGCGGCGACGAGTCGCTGGAGGACATGCTCAAGGTCAACATCGCCGGCTGCCGCTACTCCTTCGGCTACCCCGCCTGCCCCAACCTGGAGGACCAGGTCCAGCTGATGGGGCTGCTCGGCCCGGAGCGGATCGGCGTGAAGCTGTCGGAGGAGTTCCAGCTCCACCCCGAGCAGTCGACCTCCGCCCTGATCGTCCACCACCCCGAGGCCAAGTACTTCAACGTCTGAGCCCTCCACCGCCTGACTGCCGCTGCTTCGCCTTCTTTCTCTGTTTCGTCTACTTTGTGTACTTCGTGTACGGCTGATACGGCGCGGCGTCCGGTGACTGCTCCGGCGCGTGACCGGGAGAGGATCTCCGGGGGATGGACGCGGTCCTCTTCGACATGGACGGGCTGCTCGTGGACAGCGAGAAGATCTGGTTCCAGGTCGAGACCGAGGTGATGGAGCGGCTCGGCGGCGACTGGGGCCCGCAGGACCAGGAGCACCTGGTGGGCGGCTCCATGCCGGCCACCGTGGCCTACATGCTCCGGGTCTCCGGGGCGCCCGCCGATCCGGCCGACGTGACGGCCTGGATGCTGGAGGGCATGATCGCCAGGCTCTCCGACGGGGTGGAGATGATGCCGGGCGCCGCCGAGCTGCTGGCGGCCGTACGGCAGGCGGGCCTGCCCACCGCCCTGGTCACCTCCTCGGTCCGCGAGATCGCCGAGGCGTGCCTGTCGGGGGTCATCGGCCGGCACAACTTCGACCACGTGGTGACCGGCGACGACGTGGCGCGGACCAAGCCCGACCCGGAGCCCTACCTGACGGCCGCCGCCCTGCTGGGTGTGGACCCGGCCCGCTGCGTGGCGCTGGAGGACTCCCCGAACGGGGTGACGGCGGCCACCGCGGCGGGCTGCCGGGTGGTGGCGGTGCCGAGCCTGCTGCCGATCCCGCACGCCCCCGGCCGCCTCGTCGTGTCCTCCCTGCGCGAGGTCGGCGTCGAGACGCTGCGGGAACTGTCGGCGCGGGAGTTGTAGGGGCCGCGCTCCCGGGGAGGCCCTTAGGAGCTGTTCGAGGTTCGGATCAGGGTGAGGCCCAGCGCGGGTCCTGACGTGCGAAGTGCGAGAACGGTGGCCGGCCGGGTGGGGGTCGGGTCGCTCCGGTGAGCCTTGGCGGTCGTCGCAGCGTGGGACTTTTTGTCTCCGGATCTCCATCATCCGGTACTCAAGGTGTCCGCACATCGGGGGCGGGGCCCCCTGCTTCCGCGTCGGGAGTACGGCGCAAGGGTGGGCGGTGGGCCCAGGTGGCCCAGCGCCAGAGCCATTCCAGCGGGCCCTGGCGGTAGCGACGCAGCCAGAGCGTGGACACCAACCACTGGGGGATGAGGACGGCCCCGGCGACCAGGAGCACCGTCGCTGAGGACCAGCCGTCCGGTGAGCCGCCGACGAGGCGGGTAACCATCAGGACCAGGACTGTGGCGGACAGGTAGTTGGTCAGCGCCATCCGGCCCAGCGGTGCGAAGACCGTCTGCAGCACCGGCCGGAGCGGCGTCTTGAGCAGGAGCAGCAGGGCGCACACGTAGCTGCCCGCGATCAGCAGCCCCGCCAGAGCGAACCAGAGATTGAAGGCCCCCTCTCCGATCCGCGTCCCGGTCTGCAGCCAGAGGGCGGGCACCGCCCCCGCCGTGAGGATCAGGCCCAGTACGGCGGGGACGCGGACGGAGTGCTCCAGCCGGTCGACCACGCCGTACCGGGTCAGCGCCGAGCCCAGCAGGAACAGTCCGGGCACCAGCGGCACTCCGTTGCCGCCGAGGATCAGCGGCGCCGCGATGAGGACCGCGGCGAGTCCCGCGACGGCCCGGCGCGGCAGCCAGGTCGAAGGCAGTAGCACCAGCAGGCCGACGATGGCGTAGATGGTCAGGATGTCACCCCGCCACAGCAGGAACATGTGCCCCAGGCCCACGGCGAGCAGGACCAGGAGCCGGCGCAGCAGCAGCACCCGCGGTCCGGGGACCCGGCGTCCCGCGGAGTCCAGCAGCAGTGAGAAACCGACGCCGAACAGCAGGGAGAAGATCGGGAAGAAGCGCTGGTCGACGAGGAGCCCCAGCCAGGCGTCGTCATGACCGGCCACCACCGACTGCGTGACCGGTGCGGTGCCGCCCAGGTGGGCGATCGGCTTGACGTTCGCGATCAGGATCCCGCACAGGGCGAACCCGCACAGCACGTCGAGGGCGGCCAGACGCGGGCGGCCGGAAGAGGTCGTCTCGGGTCGTCCCGGTCCGGCGGCTTCCGGCACCGGGGGAAGCGTTTCATGTGACATGGGTCTGATCCTGCGAACCCCGGCCCGCTTCCATATCAACTGAAAGCAGGGCAGGGACCGTACTTTCGGCCGGTGCAGGCCGACGGGATCCCTCTCCTAGGCTGAACGCCGTGCGTGTTCCCGATCGGGTCGAGGCAGCCGAGGCCGGGCTCGGCGCCATGCTCGCGGCGGCCGTGGCCTTCCAGGCGTACCAGGTGGCCGTCAGCTGGGGCGCCGGTCACTGGCCGTTCGGCGCGGTGGTCGCGGCCTCGATCTGCCTGCTCGCCCTGGCGCGTCGCCGCGCTCCGCTGGGGACCGCCGTCGCGGGCCTGGCCGTGACCGCGCTCGCCATCCCCGCCGCCCGCTTCCTCCACCTGCCCGCCGAACCCAGCCCCGCCGCGTCCCTGGGCCTGGCGGTGCTCACCGCCTCCGCGGTCAGGACGCTGCCCGCCCGTACGGCCTGCGCCGTGGCCGCCTCGGGGCCCGCCGTGGTGGCGGGCGGCCTCCTCACCGCCCCCGGCTCGGCCGTGCCGGTGCTGGGCGGTCTGGCCTGGCTCGCCGGCCTGTCCCTCGGGTTCGGCTCCCGGCTGCTGGCCGCCCGCCGCCGTGCCGCCGCCGAGCGGGTACGGCATGCCGAACGACTCGAACTGGCCAGGGAACTGCACGACGTCGTCGCCCACCACATCACCAGCATCGTGCTGCAGGCTCAGGCCGCCCAGCTCGTCACCGCCAGGCATCCGGAGCGGACAGCCGGGTCCCTCGCCGACATCGAGACCGCCGGCGCGCGGGCCCTGGCCGCCACCCGCCGCGTGGTCGGCCTCCTGCGCGACGCCGCCCCCGCCGCCGAAGGCTGCGAACGGCTCGGCGAGCTCATCGAGGGTTTCGAGAGCCACGGCCGCCGAGCGCACCTGCGGCTGGACGCCGAGCCGTCCGGTTGGCCACCTCACGTGAGCGGCACCGTGTACCGGGTCGTGCGGGAGGCGCTGACCAACGTCTCCCGGCACGCCCCGCAGGCCCGCGCGGTCACCGTCGGTATCACCCAGGACGAGAGGGCGGTCACGGTCGAGGTCGAGGACGACGCCCCGCGGACACCCGTCCGCCACCACCGACGCGCCGGGTACGGCCTGACCGGGATGCGCGAACGCCTCGACACCCTCGGCGGCACCCTGACCGCCGGTCCCCGCCCCGGCTACGGCTGGTCCGTCCGCGCCGTCATCCCCACCGGGGAGCACCGATGACGCCGCCTGTGCCCGCCGGGGAGGGACGATGACCATCCGGGTGCTGCTCGCCGACGACCAGGCGATGATCCGGACCAGCCTGCGGATCATCCTCGAGGATCAGCCCGACATCACCGTGGTCGCCGAGGCGGGCGACGGTGTCGAGGCGATCGAGCAGGCCCGCAGGACGAACCCGGACGTGTGCCTGGTGGATGTCCAGATGCCCCGCCTCGACGGGATCGAGGTCGCCCGCGCGCTGGCCGCGGCCCCGCCCCGGGTGGTCATGGTCACCACGTTCGACCTGGACGAGTACGTCCATGGCGCGCTGCGCTGCGGCGCGGCCGGATTCGTGCTGAAGGACGCGGGCCCGCACCTGCTGGTCGAGGCCGTACGGGCCGCGTACGCAGGAGACGCGCTCATATCACCGGCGATCACGCTGCGGTTGCTGCGCGGCCTCGTCGACCGCGGTGGCCGGGCCGAGGCCGGACGACCCGCGCAGCCCCTGACCGCGCGGGAGGTAGAGATCGTCCAGGCGGTCGCCCGGGGACGGACCAACCAGGAGATCTCCGATGAACTGTTCCTTTCACTGAGCACGGTCAAGGGGTATGTGTCGGGCGTCATGACCAAGCTGGGCGTCCGCAACCGGGTCGGCATCGTGGCCTGGGCTTGGGAGAGCCGCATGATGGACTCGGGAAGACGGTCGGCGGCATCAGGGCCGGGCGCTTCCGTACCGGGTCGGAAGCCGAGCGGGCGGTGTTCGCCTACATCGAGGGGTCTACCGAACCGGGGCAACTCCACTCCCTCCCGGAGCCCTTAGGGGGTCGCCCCTCCCAAAGGAGGAGGAACATCCGCGAATCGGCGTGCCAGGATGGAGAACAGGCAATCGATACGAGGGGGTTTCCAGCATGACGTTCGCCGACATCCCGTGGCTGGCGCTCTGCGCCGGTTTGACCGGGGTGGGACTGGTCCTGAGCTTCCTGATGCTACGACGCCGGGGGGCCGCGGCCGGGCTGCGGATGGCGGCGTGGTCGCTGCTGCCGACGGCGGCCTATCTGACGGACGCGCTGCCGACACTGTGGGACATCGGCACGGCGGTCACCGGTTTCGTCGCCGGTCTGGTGTTCAATCCGAAGGTGTGGGCGGGTGTGGCGGTGGCCGGCCTGTCGGTGGTGCTGTTCCTGGTCTCGGGGGTGCTGCGGGCCCGCCGTCTGGCGTCGGCCCGGGCCGTGACCTCGGCGGCACCGACGGCCCCGGCGGCCCCCACGGCTCCCGCGGCACGGGGAGCCGCCGGACAGGGCGCGGGCACCACGGTCACCCAGCCGCTGCCGCAGCGCACGCCCGGGGCCGCGCCCAAGCCGGGGGCGCTCAAGCCGGGGGCCAGGAAGCCCGCGGACGACGACGACTTCTCCGACATCGAGGCGATCCTCAAGCGCCGCGGGATCGGGTGACCTGCGGGGTCGTCGGCGCGCCGCGGGATCGGGCCGCCCTGCGAGCTCCTCAACACGCCGGGACCGGACCGATCTCCGGGGCTGTGACGGTTGTGTCACAAAATCAAGACAGAAGCGGAACCTGGTGGGTACATTCTGATCAAGATCAAAACGAATGAATTTCACGTGAATCACAGTTAAGCCACATAAGGTCTCAAAGGTCTGGTAAGTGCAGTTCAGCCCATAGATTCTGCGGAACGGAACTGAGAAAACAGGGCCGTAGACTCAGGGCGCGCCACCCCACCCGGGGACGCGTCCATCGGACAACGTCGTCTGGGATCCAGGGGGCTTCTGTATGACCGCACCGCTCGATGTCTCCGGGCAGGCCATGGAGGCCCAGCCGGAGGCCGTGCTTGAAGGGGCGGGCGGAAAGGCCATCGAAGGCCGTTCGCTCGGTCAGATCGCATGGATGAGGCTGAAACGCGACAAGGCCGCCTTTATCGGCTTCTATGTCGTGCTGTTCCTGACGCTGATCGCCATCTTCGCCGAGCGTCCGTTCGGCGGGCTGATCGCGCTCTTCGGCGACTCGCCGAACGTGCCCAACAACGACCTCGTCGATCCCATGACCAGCGCGCCGATCGGCGCGTGGGGCGGTATCAGCCTGGAGCACCCCCTCGGTCTCGAACCGGTCAACGGTCGTGACCTGTTCGCCCGCATCCTGTCCGGCGCGCAGATCTCGCTGCTGGTGGCCTTCCTCGCCACGCTGCTCTCGGTGGTGATCGGCTCCCTGATGGGAGTGGTCGCGGGTTACTTCGGCGGCTGGGTCGACACGCTCATCAGCCGCCTGATGGACGTCTTCCTCGCCTTCCCGCTGCTGCTGTTCGCGATCGCCATCGTCGGCGCGGTCCCCGACGAGGCACTCGGCCTCAAGGGCAACGCGCTGCGGGTCGCGGTGATCGTGTTCATCATCGGGTTCTTCAACTGGCCGTACATCGCGCGTATCGTGCGCGGCCAGACCCTGTCGCTGCGCGAGCGCGAGTTCGTCGACGCCGCCAAGTCGCTGGGCGCGGGCAACCGCTACATCATCTTCCGCGAGGTCTTCCCCAACCTCGCGGCGCCGATCCTGGTCTACTCCACGCTGCTCATCCCCACGAACATCCTCTTCGAGGCCGCGCTGTCGTTCCTCGGCGTGGGTGTGGCGGAGCCGCAGGCGTCCTGGGGAGGCATGCTCACCCGCGCGGTGGACTACTACCAGATCGCACCGCACTTCATGCTCGTCCCGGGCCTTGCGATCTTCATCACCGTGATGGCCTTCAACCTGCTGGGCGACGGGCTCCGGGACGCCCTCGACCCCCGGGCCCGTTAGCGGCAACGCTTCCGTCCCTCGATATCACCGTCACTCATGACAAGGGGTGTACAACCACGATGAGGAAGACCAAAGCCCTCGCGCTCGCCGCGCTGGGCACTGCGCTCACCATGGGTCTCGCCGCCTGCGGCGGCACCGCCGGTGGCGGCGGCAACAACACCGGGGCGGGCAACACTGCTGGTACCGGGACCTCCGCCGCCAAGCACAACGACGGATACACCAAGGTCGTCAACCCCTCCGACGCCAAGGGCGGAACGCTCAAGTTCGCCTACTCCGACGAGCCCGACTCGATGGACCCGGGCAACACCTACTACGCGTTCAACTGGAACTTCACGCGTCTGTACGCCCGGCCGCTGCTGACCTACGCCGCCGCCCCGGGCGAGGCGGGCCTGAAGCTGGTCCCGGACCTGGCGGAGGGTCTCGGCGAGGCCAGCGAGGACGGCCTCACCTGGACGTACAAGATCAAGAAGGGCATCAAGTACGACGACGGCACCGAGGTCAAGGCGGCGGACGTCAAGTACGCCATCGCCCGGAGCAACTTCACCGAGGAGCTCACCGACGGTCCGAAGTACTTCGCCGAGTACCTCGACGCCGGTGACTACAAGGGTCCCTACAAGGACAAGAACCTCGACAACTTCAAGGGCGTCGAGACCCCGGACGACTACACCGTCGTCTTCAAGCTGAAGAAGCCGTTCTCCGAGTTCGACTTCCTGGTCGCCAACCCGCAGTCGGCCCCGGTGCCGCAGGCCAAGGACACCGGCCTGGAGTACGAGAAGACCGTCGCCTCGACCGGTCCCTACAAGATCGAGAGCTACGAGGTCGGCAAGCAGTTCAACCTCGTGAAGAACGAGAACTGGGACCCGGCCACCGACACCACGCGCAAGCAGCTGCCGGACCGCATCGAGGTCCAGATGAAGCAGAGCGGCGAGGACATCGACCAGCGTCTGCTGGCCGGCCAGGTCCACGTCGACCTCGGCGGCACCGGCGTGCAGCCGGCCGCCCGCGCGAAGATCGTCGCGGACCCCAAGCTGAAGGACTCGACGGACAACCCGTACACCCCCTTCAACCGCTACGCGATGATGTCGACCAAGGTCGCCCCGTTCGACAACATCGACTGCCGCAAGGCCGTGCAGTACGCCACCGACCAGGTCGCCACCCAGGCGCCGTGGGGCGGCCCGCTCGGCGGTGACATCGGCAGCACCCTGATGACCCCGACCACGGTCGGCTACCAGCAGTACGACCTGTTCCCGAACGGCGCCGACAACAAGGGCGACCTGGCCAAGGCCAAGGAGCACCTGGCGGCCTGCGGCCAGCCGAACGGCTTCGAGACCAACATCGCGGTCCGCGGTGACCGGGTCAAGGAGGTCCAGGTCGCCGAGGCCCTGCAGGCCTCGCTGGACCGGGTCGGCATCAAGGCCACGATCAAGAAGTACCCCTCGGGTGACTGGAGCGCGCAGTACGCCGGCAAGCCGGACTTCGTGCACCAGAACAAGCTGGGCATCATGATCGCCGGCTGGGGCGCCGACTGGCCCTCGGGCTTCGGCTTCCTGTCGCAGATCGTCGACGGTCGCTTCATCAAGCCCTCCGGCAACTACAACATGATGGAGCTCAACGACCCGGCGGTGAACGACCTGCTCGACAAGGGCATCCAGACCACCGACCCCGCGGAGCGCAACAAGATCTGGGCCGAGGTCGACAAGAAGGTCATGGAGTCGGCGGCGTTCCTGCCGTTCGTCTACGAGAAGACTCTCATCTTCCGTCCGTCCAGCCTGACCAACGTGTACGTGCACCCGGCCTACGGCATGTACGACTACACGTGGCTCGGCGTCCAGCAGTAGTCCTTCTCTAGCTAGCCAAAGGCAGGTGAAGGCCTAGGGCGCCCGGGAGCGATCCTCCCGGGCGCCCCGGCCGAACGATCGTGGTCGCTTTCATCGTCCGCCGCGTGATCGCCGCCGTGCTGATGCTCGTCATCGTCAGTGTGGCGACCTTCGCGATCTTCTTCCTCATCCCGCGCGCCCTGGGACAGACCCCCGAGGGCATGGCGTCGCGTTACGTCGGGCGGGACGCCACGCCGGAGGCGATCCAGGGCGCCGTCAAGCGGCTCCACCTGGACGACCCGCTCATCGTGCAGTACGGGCGGTTCGCCAAGGGCATCGTGGCGGGCCAGGACTACTCGCTCGGGCCGCGGAAGGCCGAGTGCCCGGCGCCCTGCTTCGGCTTCTCCTTCAACAACAACCAGCCGGTCTGGCCCACCCTGCTCGACCGGCTCCCCGCGACCATCTCGCTGGCCATAGGCGCGGCGGTCATCTGGGTCGTGGCCGGCGTCTCCATCGGCGTCATCTCCGCGCTGAAACGCGGCAGCGCGCTCGACCGGGCGGCGATGACGGTGGCGCTCGCCGGAGTCTCGCTGCCGATCTACTTCACCGGCCTGGTCTCGCTCGCCCTGTTCGCCTACACGCTGGGCATCTTCCCGGGCGGCGGCAGCTACACACCCATCACCACGAACCCGGTGATGTGGTTCCAGGCGCTGGTGCTGCCCTGGATCACCCTGGCCTTCCTCTACGCCGCCCTGTACGCCCGGCTCACCCGGGCGGGCATGCTGGAGACCATGGGCGAGGACTACATCCGCACGGCCCGCGCCAAGGGCCTCAAGGAGCGCACGGTCGTCACCAAGCACGCCCTGCGCGCCACGCTCACCCCCATCCTCACCATCTTCGGCCTCGACCTCGGCCTGCTGCTGGGCGGCGCGGTGCTCACCGAGAGCACCTTCTCCATCCCCGGCATCGGCAAGCTGGTCATCGACGCGATCCGGGGCAACGACCTGCCCGTCGTGCTGGGCGTCACCCTGTTCGCGGCGTTCTTCATCGTCCTGGCCAACCTCATCGTGGACATCCTGTACGCGGTGGTCGACCCGAGGGTGAGGCTCTCATGACCACTGGGTCCGCTTCTCCTGCGCCCAGCTCCTTCCTGGAACTGCGCGACCTGCGCATCCACTTCCCCACCGAGGACGGACTGGTCAAGTCCGTCGACGGTCTCTCCTTCAAACTGGACCGGGGCAAGACCCTGGGCATCGTGGGCGAGTCGGGCTCCGGCAAGAGCGTGACCAGCCTCGGCATCCTGGGCCTGCACAAGGGCGGCCGGGCGAAGATCTCCGGCGAGATCTGGCTGGACGGCGAGGAACTCGTCGGCGCCAGCCCGGACCACGTGCGGACGCTGCGCGGCAAGAAGATGGCGATGATCTTCCAGGATCCGCTCTCGTCGATGCACCCGTTCTACACGGTCGGCGCCCAGATCGTCGAGGCGTACCGGATCCACCACGACGTCAGCAAGGCGGTCGCCCGCAAGCACGCGATCGACATGCTCGGCCGGGTCGGCATCCCCCAACCCGACAAGCGCGTCGACAGCTACCCGCACGAGTTCTCCGGCGGCATGCGCCAGCGCGCCATGATCGCCATGGCCCTGTCGTGCGACCCCGAGCTGCTGATCGCCGACGAGCCGACCACCGCGCTCGACGTGACGGTCCAGGCGCAGATCCTGGACCTCATGCTGGACCTGCAGCGCGAGTTCAACTCCGCGCTGATCGTCATCACCCACGACCTCGGCGTGGTCGCCGAGCTGTCGGACGACATCCTGGTGATGTACGGCGGCAAGTGCATCGAGTACGGCTCGGCGGACGACATCTTCTACCGTCCCGAGCACCCCTACACGTGGGGTCTACTGGGATCGATGCCGCGCCTGGACCGCGAGCCCACCGAGCGGCTGCTGCCGATCAAGGGCACCCCGCCCTCGCTGATCAACGTGCCGTCCGGTTGCGCCTTCAACCCGCGGTGCCCCTACCGGGACCGTACCGGTGGCAAGGCCACCACCGAGGTGCCGCAGCTCCTGGAGACCGAGGGCGGGCATCTGGTCCGCTGCCACATGCCGCGCGAGGAGCGGCGGGCCATCTGGGAGAACGAGATCAAGCCGATGATGGAGGGGCAGTGAGTCACAGGGCTGACGAGGGGGGAGCGGGCGTGAGCGCCCCCGAGGCGCTGCTGTCCGTCCAGAACCTGCAAAAGCACTTCCCGGTGACCAAGGGCCTGCTCAAGCGTCAGGTCGGCGCGGTCAGGGCGGTCGACGGGGTCAGCTTCGACGTGCGCAAGGGCGAGACGCTCGGCCTGGTGGGCGAGTCCGGCTGCGGCAAGAGCACCACGGGCCGCCTGGTCACCCGCCTGATGGAGCCGACCGGTGGGAAGATCTTCTTCGAGGGCCACGACATCACCCACATGTCGCAGTCGAAGATCAGGCCGCTGCGCCGCGACATCCAGATGATCTTCCAGGACCCCTACTCGTCGCTGAACCCGCGCCACACGGTCGGCGCCATCGTCGGCGCGCCCTTCCGCATCCAGGGCGTCCAGACCGAGCAGGGGACCAAGAAGGCGGTCCAGGAGCTCCTGGAGCTGGTCGGCCTCAACCCCGAGCACTACAACCGCTACCCGCACGAGTTCTCCGGCGGTCAGCGCCAGCGCATCGGCATCGCCCGCACGCTCGCGCTCAAGCCGAAGATGATCATCGCGGACGAGCCCGTCTCCGCGCTCGACGTGTCGATCCAGGCCCAGGTGGTCAACCTCCTGGAGGACCTGCAGAACGAGCTCGGCCTGACCTACGTCATCGTCGCGCACGACCTGTCGGTCATCCGGCACATCAGCGACCGGGTCGCGGTCATGTACCTCGGCAAGATCGTCGAGCTGGCGGACCGGAAGGGCCTGTACGAGTCGCCCATGCACCCGTACACCAACGCGCTGATGTCGGCCGTGCCGATCCCGGACCCGGCCCGGCGCAAGGACCGCGAGCGCATCCGCCTCCAGGGCGACGTGCCCAGCCCGCTCAACCCGCCGCCCGCCTGCCGCTTCCACACCCGGTGCTGGAAGGCCCAGGCGATCTGCAAGACGGAGGAGCCGCCGCTGGCGGAGCTGGCCCCCGGCCACCAGGTCGCCTGCCACTTCCCGGAGAACGCGGACAAGGTGACGGCCCCGGCCGCGGCGAAGATCGCGCAGAACGTGGAGGACGCCCTGCACCCGAAGAAGCCGGTCGCCTGATCGGCCGACGCCCCGGCGGGGCGCCCCGCGCGTCCGCCGGGCCCCGCGCCTTCCCGACGGCGCGCGCCGGTTCACCGGCGCGCGCCGTACCGGTCTGAAACGCCTGTTTACCGTTCTGGTCAACCGACTGTCACATTTGCGCCACAGCCTCACGCCGGGGGTGGTCAGCGCTGCCGTCCCCGTAGATCCTGCGATCACGGGGGGTCCGCACGGCGGCCGGGACCCGGCCGTAAGACGGCGATGAGGTGCAGCATGCGACGATACGGTATGCCCCTGCGCAGGACGGCGGCGGTGACGGCGGGCCTTGTCCTGCTCCTGTCCGCGGCGGCCTGTGGCGGAGACGAGGAGAGCCCGGGGACCGGCGGCGGGACGGAGGCGGCGAGAGACTCGACCTTCATCTTCGCCTCCTCGGCGGACCCGGCCATCCTCGACCCGGCCTTCCACAGCGACGGCGAGTCCTCCCGGGTGACCAACCAGATCTTCGAGACGCTCGTGGCCACCGAGGAGGGCGGCACCGGCGTCGCCCCCGGCCTGGCGGAGAGCTGGGAGGTCAGCGAGGACGCCAAGACCTACACCTTCAAGCTCCGCCGGGGGGTGAGGTTCCACGACGGAGAGCCGTTCAACGCGGCGGCCGTGTGCGCCAACTTCGAGCGCTGGTACAACTTCACCGGCCTGGCGCAGGCCGACTCGGTCTCCTACTACTGGGTGACGGTCTTCCGGGGCTTCGCCAAGAACGAGGCCGACACCCTCGGCGAGAGCCTGTACGGCGGCTGCACGGCCAAGGACGACAGCACGGTCGAGCTGAAGCTCACCGACTCGTCCGCCGTGGTGCTGTCGGCGCTGACGTTGTCCTCCTTCAGCATCGCCAGCCCGAAGGCGCTCAAGGACTACAAGGCCGACGAGGTGAGCGGGACCGCCGAGTCGCCGCAGTTCACCGGGACCTTCGGCACCGAGCACCCGATCGGCACCGGGCCGTTCAAGTTCGGCAGCTGGACGCGCGGCGACAAGCTGGAACTCGTCCGCAACGACGACTACTGGGGCGAGAAGGCCAAGCTCAGCAAGATCATATTCCGGCCCATCGAGAAGGCCGCCGACCGTGCCCAGGCGCTGCGCGCCGGCACCGTCCACGCCTTCGACTACGCCGACCCGGCCGACCTCGAGCCGCTCAGGAGCGCCGGGGTGCAGATCCTGGAGCGGGCGCCGTTCAACATGGGCTACCTCGGCTTCAGCCAGAGGACCGAGATCATGAAGAACCAGAAGATCCGCCAGGCGATCGCCCACGCGATCAACCGCGAGAACGTCGTGAAGACCAAGTACGCCACGGGCGCCAAGGTCGCCAACGCGTTCATGCCGGACAGCCTGTGGAGCTACAGCGAGGACTTCGCCAAGTACGACTACAACGTCGAGAAGGCCAAGCAGCTCATCGCCGAGTCCGGCGTGTCGAACCCGACGCTGGAGTTCTGCTACCCCAGCGGCGTCAGCCGTGCCTACATGGTCGACCCGGCGGGCAACTTCCAGCTGATGAAGGCCGATCTGGAGGCGGCGGGCTTCAAGGTCACGCCGAAGACCTCGCCGTGGAGCCCGGACTACCTCAACACCGCCCAGGCCGGTGACTGCCCGCTCTTCCTGCTTGGCTGGAACGGCGACTTCGGTGACCCGGACAACTTCCTCGGCACGTTCTTCCAGTCCTTCTCCAACCAGTGGTCGTTCCGGAACGAAGAGATCTTCAAGACGCTGAGCGACGCGGAGAAGGAACCGGACCAGGCCAAGCGGGAGGCGTTGTACAAGCAGGCCAACGCCCTGATCGCCGACTTCGTGCCGGGTGTGCCGTACGCGCAGAGCCCGTCGTTCTCGGCCGCGGCCAAGAACGTCCAGGGCTGGGTGCCGAGCCCGGTGCTCAACGACAAGTTCGCCTCGATCTCGCTGAACTGATCGATGCTGAGGTTCGTCGTCAGGCGGCTGGCGCTGCTCGTACCGATCCTGGTGGGGCTGTCCATCCTGCTGTTCCTGTGGGTCAGGGCACTGCCGGGCGGGCCCGCCGAGGCCCTGCTCGGGGAGCGGGCCACCCCCGAGGCCGTGGCGCGGGTCAAGAGGCTCTACGGCCTCGACCGCCCCTGGTACGAGCAGTACCTCACCTGGGTGGGGAACGTCTTCCGGGGCGACCTCGGGGTCTCCAGCAGGACGCAGCACCCGGTCCTGGAGGAGCTGCTGCGCACCTTCCCCGCCACGGTGGAGCTCGCCCTCACCGCGATGATCTTCGCGGTGGGGGTGGGCGTGCCGCTCGGCTACTTCGCGGCCCGCCGCCACGGCACCTGGCTCGACCACCTCTCGGTCGCCGGCTCGCTGTTCGGCATCACGATCCCGGTCTTCTTCCTGGGCTACATGCTCAAGTTCGTCTTCGCCGAGAAACTGGGGATCCTGCCCACCGACGGGCGTCAGGACCCGCTGATGGACGCCGAGCACCCCACCGGCTTCTACGTGCTGGACGGCCTGGTGACCGGGAATCCGGAGGCCGCCTGGGACGCGCTGACGCACCTGGTCCTGCCCGGGGTCGCGCTGGGCACGATCCCGCTGGCGATCGTGGTCCGCATCACCCGGGCGTCGGTCCTGGACGTGCTCCACGAGGACTACGTGCGCACCGCCGAGGCCAAGGGCCTGCGCCCGGCCACGATCCGCGGGCGGCACGTGCTGCGCAACGCCCTGCTCCCGGTGGTCACGATCATCGGGCTCCAGGTCGGCCTGCTGCTGGGCGGGGCGGTGCTGACCGAGACCGTCTTCGCCTTCCCCGGCTTCGGCAAGTTCATGGCCGACTCGATCATGGCCAGGGACTACGCGGTGCTGCAGGGCTTCATCCTGTTCACCGCGGTGATCTTCGTACTGGTCAACCTGCTGGTGGACATCGCCTACGGGCTCATCGACCCGAGGGTGAGGACGGCGTGAGCGGCTGCCGGCGGGGTCGCCGGGAGGACCGCCGGGGAAGGAGCGGCGCATGAGCCTGTCCCAGGCGGAGACGGTCGCGGTCGTCCCGGAGGAGACCGGGGGAAGCCTCGGCAGGGAGGCGTGGCGGCGGCTGCGCCGCAACCCGGTCGCGATCGCGGGCGCGATACTGGTCGTCCTGTTCGTCGCGCTGGCGCTGCTGGCTCCCTGGCTGGCGCCGTACCCGCCGGACAAGCCCGTCGGCCAGGTCACCCCCACCTCCATCCCCGGGCCGTCGGCCGAGCACTGGTTCGGCCTGGACGACCTGGGCCGCGACGAGTTCACCCGGGTGTTGTGGGGGGCCCGCTGGTCGCTGATCATCGGGGTGGTGTCGCTCCTGCTCGGCATGGCCGGCGGATTCCTGCTGGGCCTGCTCGCCGGGGCCTTCGGCGGCTGGGTGGACAGCGTCGTGATGCGCCTGGTCGACATGGTGCTCTCGGTACCCGGCCTGCTGTTCGCCATCGGCATCGCCGCGATGCTCGGCTCCGGTCTGGACGCGGTGATGATCGCCATCGCGGTGGTGAACGTGCCGATCTTCGCCCGGCTGCTCCGCGGCCAGATGCTGGCCCAGCGCCGCTCCGACTACGTGCTGGCCGCCACCTCGGTGGGGGTACGGCGGCGGCGGATCGTGTTCGGCCACATCCTGCCCAACTCGCTGACCCCGGTCATCGTGCAGGGCACCCTCACCCTGGCCACCGCGATCGTGGACGCGGCGGGGCTGGCCTTCCTCGGCCTGTCCAGCAACGACCCCAGCATCCCCGAGTGGGGCCGGATGCTCGCCGACACCCAGCGCTACCTGTCCAGCGCGCCGCTGCTGGCGGTCTTCCCCGGCCTGGCCATCGTCATCGCCGCGCTCGGCTTCACGCTGCTGGGCGAGTCGCTGCGCGAGGCCCTCGACCCCAAGTACCGGCGGTGACCAGTGAACCCCATGACAAGGGAGAGCCTCCTCGACGTCGAGGACCTGAGCGTCGTCTTCCGGCAACGGGGCCGCGCCGACGTGCGCGCCGTCGACGGCGTCAGCTTCTCCGTCTCCCCCGGCGAGACCATCGGCCTGGTGGGGGAGTCGGGCTGCGGCAAGTCCGTCACCTCCCTGGCGATCATGGGTCTGCTCCCGAAACGCGGAGTGCGGGTGGAGGGCAGGATCACCTTCGACGGCACGGAACTGCCGGCCCTGCCCGCCGACAAGCTGCGCCTGCTGCGCGGCCGGGACCTGGCCATCGTCTTCCAGGATCCGATGACCTCGCTCAACCCCGTGGTCCCCATCGGGACGCAGGTGACCGAGGTGCTGACACGCCACCGGGGCCTGGGCAACGGCGAGGCCCGCGAGGAGGCCGCGGACCTGCTGCGCCGGGTCGGCATCCCGGACCCGTCCCGGCGGCTGAGAGAGTACCCCCACCAGCTCTCCGGAGGCATGCGCCAGCGCGCGCTCATCGCCACCGCGCTGGCCTGCCGGCCCCGGCTGCTCATCGCCGACGAGCCCACCACGGCACTGGACGTCACCATCCAGGCGCAGATCCTGGAACTGCTCAAGACCCTGGTGGCGGAGTCGGGGACCGCCCTCATCCTGATCACCCACGACCTGGGAGTGGTCGCCGGAATGTGCGACACCGTCCACGTCATGTACGCCGGCCGGATCGTCGAGCGGGCACCCCGGCACGAGCTCTTCGCCGACCCCCGCCACCCCTACACCGGCGGCCTGCTCGCCTCGGTGCCCCGTCTGGACCAGCCGCGCGGGGCGCGCCTGGAGCCCATCGAGGGATCACCGCGCGACACCATCCCGTGGACGTCGGGCTGCGCGTTCGCCCCCCGCTGCCCCAACCGGATCGAGGAGTGCACCCCCGTCGCCCCCGACCTCCTGGGTGACCGCCACGGCCTGCGCTGCGTCAACCCGCTCCGATCCGACCGGCCGGAAACGAAGGCGGTACCCCGGTGAGCACTCCGACCGACCCTGCCGTGGCGGACTCCCCGAAGACGGCCTCCGCCGGGGCCTTCCCGGACGGGTCCGGGGTTTCCGGCGAGCCGCTGCTGTCCGTCCGCGGGCTCAAGGTGCACTTCCCGATCCGCAAGGGAGTGCTGCTCCAGCGCGTCATCGGCCACGTGCGCGCCGTGGACGGCGTCGATCTCGACGTGGGACGCGGCATGACCTACGGCCTGGTGGGGGAGTCGGGCTGCGGCAAGAGCACGCTCGGCAAGGCCGTGCTGCGCCTGGTGGAGCCCACCGCCGGTACCGTCCGGTTCAACGGCGCCGACGTCGGCGGGCAGAGTCCGGAGAGCATGCGCCGTCTCCGGCGGCACATGCAGATGATCTTCCAGGATCCGCTCGCCAGCCTCAACCCCCGCCAGAGCGTGGAGTCGGTGCTCTCCGAGCCGCTGCGCACCCACGGCTTCGCCGGGAACCGCTCCCGGCGGGTGCGGGAACTGCTCGACCTGGTGGGGCTGCCCGCCGGGGCGGCCGCCCGTTACCCGCACGAGTTCTCCGGAGGGCAGCGCCAGCGTGTCGGCATCGCCAGGGCGATCGCCCTCAACCCCGAACTGATCATCGCCGACGAGCCCGTCTCCGCGCTGGACGTCTCGATCCAGGCGCAGATCGTCAACCTCCTGGAGGACCTGCAGGACCAGCTCGGCCTCACCTACGTCGTCGTGGCCCACGACCTGGCCGTCGTCCGGCACGTCAGCGACGTCATCGGGGTGATGTACCTGGGCGCGCTGGTGGAGGAGGCCCCCTCCGACGAGCTGTACGCCCAGCCGCTGCACCCGTACACGATCGCGCTGATGTCCGCGATCCCCATCCCGGACCCCGAGGTGGAGGAGCGCAGACGGCGGATCCTGCTCACCGGCGACCTGCCGTCCCCGGTCGACGTCCCGCCCGGCTGCCGCTTCCACACCCGCTGCCCGTTCCGCCAGCCCACCCGGTGCGCCGAGGAGTCGCCCGACCTGCGGGAGATGCGGCCCGGCCGCAAGGTCGCCTGCCACTGGGCAGAGGAGATCGCGGCGGGCACCATCCGGGCCGCCGCGAGCGCCCACGACCCCACCGCCACCGAGGTGGGCACCCCCTCGTCCTGACCTGTCCCGAGGACCCGTCGCCCCGGGGCTCCCGGATACCCCGGCGATTTCAGGCCGGTTCAGGTGGTTCGGGATGGCTCGGGCCGGTTCAGGTGGTTCGGGCCGGTTCAGGTGGTTCGGGACGGCTCAGGCCGCCGGATGGAACCGGCGGTCCGCGGAACCGGTCCCACCGGTGACGTGGCCGATCAGGACCCGGTTCCGGCCCGAGTGCTTGGCCGCGTACAGCGCGCCGTCCGCCGTCTGGACGAGACCCTCCACCGTCCGGGCGTGCAGCGGCATGGTCGCGCCGCCCACGGAGACGGTGACGGACACGTGGAGGGCTCCCTCGACGGTCACCGGCTCGGCCGCCACCGCGGCGCGGATGCGCTCGGCGAGCCGGGCCAGCTCCTCGGTCGTGATCTGCGGGACCAGGACCGCGAACTCCTCGCCGCCGAAACGGGCCGGCAGGTCCTGGGAGCGGCAGGAGGCACTGATGCGCCGGGCCGTCTCGGCGAGGACCTCGTCACCAGCCGGATGCCCGTAGGTGTCGTTGACCCGCTTGAAGTGATCCACGTCGACGAGCAGGAGTCCCAGCGCGGCGCCGCGGCGGCACATCCGGGACGCCTCGCGCGTCATCCGTTCCTGCAACGAGCGCCGTGTGCTCAGGCCGGTGACCACGTCGGTCGCGGCCAGCCGCCGCTGGGCGGCCAGCAGCCCCGCCATGCGGGCCACCACCAGCAGGAACAGGACGGCCGAGGCGCAGGCCACCACCAGCAGGTTCAGATCGCCCCGCTGGAAGTACTGCACGACCAGGACCATGGGGGCCACGAGGGTCGCGCTCGCCAGGAGGACCAGCCGGTAACCGGTGGCGTCCGCCGGCCGGTGCCGCTGCGGCCGCTCACCCAGCCGCGCCATCGACGGGTGCAGGCCGGCGGCGCCGAGCAATATGTAGCCCGCCAGCCAGATCGCGTCCACCCAGCTGCCGGGGATGTAGTCGCCGACCAGCGTCTGCATCCCGTAGAAGCTGTCGGCCAGCAGGACCAGCCAGAGGAAGCCGAGCAGCAGATAGTACGAGCAGCCGCGCGAGCCCCCGCCGAACATCAGGCGCAGCGCCACCGTCAGCACCAGCAGGTCCATCACCGGGAACGCCACCGTGGCGAGCCGTTCCATCGGGAGCATGTCCGAGGTGGACATCATGGGGCCGATCAGGAACATCCAGTACAGCAGGGTGGCGCTGACCGTGATGATCGACGCGTCGATCACGGCGGGGATGTCGCGCCCGGGGGTGCGCCTTCTGGAGAACACCATCAGGGCCAGTCCCAGCAGGGGGTACTGCAGGAGATAGAGGACGTTGGGCAGCAGTGAGTAGTCGGCTTCCTCGCCGAGCAGCGTGAGCGTGTAGTAGGAGACGTCGCCGCCGGTGAACATCGCCTGGCTCGCCGCGAACAACCACCAGGCGGAGGCCGCCTGGGGTCTCCACAGCCGGATCCCGATCGCTATGGCGATCCCGCCGCCCGCGCTGGCCAGGCAGTACACCACCGCCTGCGACACGCTGGACGCGCCCAGCGCCGGCAGCGCGAAGTGCAGCCCGGACAGGGCGGAGCCGATGAGGAGCCAGGAGACCCATGCGGGAGGCCGGCGTCGTCGCGCACGTGCCCGCGCGGGTACGGGCGCGGGCGCGGGTGGGGTGAGTGAAGGGTTCATGGCCTCGTGTCCAGGCGGTGCCGCGACCACCGGCTGTGAAGGCCGGGGCACTCGTACGACGGGAGGTCCATGGGATCACCCGCGGGTGGCACAGCCGGTAGCGGAACGGTTGCGGAACGGTTGCCCGCGGCCGGTATGTCTCAGCCCGGCACCGGCGCGACCGCGTGCGCGCGGCGGATACCGCTGTGATCGCACGCGCATCGGCCCGGCGCCGGTGCCGATCGTGTGAGTCTTCAGCCCAGCGCCGACATGATCGGGGCGAAGAAGCGGCCCCGGTCACCCGGGAGCGGCCCGCCGCCCAGGACCATGTCCGAGGTCCGCATGCCCGCCGTCACGCCGTGGCCGTCCAGCCACGCCGCCAGTTCCGGGCGGTCCTCCCCGACCTCCACCCGGACCGGGCGGTCCACCTGGGACGCGAGATCGGAGATCAGCGCCCGGGCCGCGGCGGTGTCCGGGGCGATCACCGGTCCGATGACCGTGTTGGTGAGGTTGTGCCACATCCCGGCGTAGCCGGTGATCTCACGGCCGTCGCCGATCACCCGGATCTCCGCGGCGAAGTCCGCGTACCTCGCCAGGGTCTCCGACCGGTCCGCGCCCGTGACCTCCGCGTCGAGAGCGATGATCTCCTTCAGATCCCCGGGTACGGCCACGCGGGAGGCCCCGGCCGCCCGCCCGGTGAAGACGCCCAGGTGCATGGCCGCCGCGCCCGTCACCCGGAAACCGAGCCGCTCGTAGAGCGGGCGCCCCATCGAGGTCGCGTTCAGGAACACGGTCGCCCCGCCGGCCCGCTCCACCGCGTGCTGCACGATCCGCCCGCCCAGCCCCTGCCTGCCGTACCGCTCGGACACCAGCACCATGCTGATGGCCGCCGCACCGGAGCCGTACCGGGTCAGGATCACCGTGGCCGCCAGCCCGCCCGCGGGATCGGTGATCCCGTAGCCCTCCCCGCCCTCCAGCAGGAACCGCCACTTGCGCTCCTCCCGTCCCCAACCGCGACCGCCCGCCAGGTCCAGGCAGGCGTCCAGGTCGTCAAGGGTCAGCTCACGGATCGTCATCGTCGCGGTTCTCCAAAGGTCATCAGCGTTCCGGCGGTTCCGCCGTGCGGAGATTCTCGATGACCGTCCGCTCCCCGCGCCAACGGTTTGCGCCCGTGCCGGATCCGGCGCCGACGCGCCGCAGGCGCGCCGGAACGGGGTCACGGGATGGCGCCGGGGGTGATCAGGCCGGTCTCGTAGGCGAGGACCACGGCCTGGACGCGGTCGCGCAGGCCCAGCTTGGTGAGCACGTTGCCCACGTGGGTCTTGACCGTCGTCTCGCTCACCACCAGCTCGGCGGCGATCTCCGCATTGGACATGCCGCGGGCGATCAGCCGCAGCACCTCCAGCTCGCGCTCGGTGAGCCGGTCCAGGCGGGCGGGGGCGGACTGCGGGCTGGCCGCGGGCAGGCGGGTGCTGAACCTGTCCAGCAGCCGCCGGGTGACGCTCGGGGCGACGATGGCGTCCCCCGCGGCGACCACCCGGATGGCCTGGACCAGCTCGTCCGGCGGGACGTCCTTCAGCAGGAAGCCGCTGGCCCCGGCGCGGAGGGCCTCGACGATGTACTCGTCCAGATCGAAGGTCGTCAGGACCAGCACGCGGGGCACGTGGGCGCCGGCGGCGGCCTCGCGCGCGATCCGGCGGGTCGCCTCGATGCCGTCCACCCCGGGCATCCGGATGTCCATCAGCACCACGTCGGGGAGGAGCGCCCGGGACTGGTCCTGCGCGGCCTTGCCGTCACCGGCCTCGCCGACCACGGTGATATCCGGCTCGGCCTCCAGGATGAGGCGGAAACCGGTGCGCAGCAGTGGCTGGTCGTCCACCAGCAGCACTCTGATCGTCATCGCGTCAGTCCTTGAGAGGGAACCGGGCCTTTACCTCGAATCCGCCCTCGGGACGCGGGCCGATCCTCAGGATTCCACCATAGAGGGCGACCCGTTCGCGAATGCCGACCAATCCGTGACCGATCCGTTCGGCGGCGGCCCGGCCGCGGTCGGCGGCGCCGCCGGCCTCGCCCTGGACGGCCTCGTTCCGGGCCGCCGCGGCCCGGGCCGCACGGGGGCCCCGGCCGTCGTCCTCGATGTGGACGGTCAGCTCGCCGGGCTCGTGCCGTACGGTCACCCAGGCGCTGGCGCCCTCCCCGGCGTGCCGCAGGCTGTTGGTGAGCGCCTCCTGGACCAGCCGGTAGACGGCCAGGTCCACGCCCGGCGGGAGCGGCGGAACCCCGTCCGGGGTCGCCTCGGCGCTCCCGCCGCCCTCGAACCGCAGGCACGTGGGCAGGCCCGCCTCGCGCATCTGCTCGGCCAGCGACGCGATCTCCCGCAGGCCGGGCTGCGGCCCCCGCTCGGCGGGTACGGCGGGGCCGGTCCGGAGCACGCCCACGATGTTGCGCATCTCGGCCATCGCGGCCCGGCCGGTCTCCTCGATGGCCGACAGCGCCTCGCGGGCCCCGTCGGGGTTGCTGGCCAGCACCCGCCGGGCCGCGGCGGCCTGGACGGTCATCACGCTCACGTGGTGGGCGACCACGTCGTGCAGTTCCCGGGCGATGCGGGAGCGCTCCTCGGCCCTGGCCGCGCGGGTGTCGGCCTCGCGGGCCCGGTCCATGCGCTCGGCGCGGTCGCGCAGTTCCGACAGGTAGGCCCTGCGCAGGCGCAGGCTCCGGCCGATCGACCACAGCGTCACGGTGAGCGCGGCCATGAGCAGGTGGGCGGTCCAGTCGCCGAGGTCGCCTCTGACCATCGCGGAGACGATCCGCCCGCAGAAGGTCACCGCGAGCGCGCACAGACTGAGGGCGAGGCCGCGGTGGGCGGCGGTCGTGTAGATCAGCGGCAGGGTGGCGAGCCAGAGCGAGCCGCTGTGCGACAGGCCGGCCAGCGCCACGTCGAGGAGGACGACGAGGCACAGGACGAGGAACGGGCGGAGGCGGCGCAGCGCCGTCGCCAGGCACCCGGCCGTGATCAGGGCCAGGGCCGTCCCGGTGGGCCCGCCCGGCCCCGGCGGGGCCCCGGCGGGGGCGGATCCGTGGGCGAACAGGACCGCGGCGGCCGTCAGCAGCGTCGCGAGGACCGCGTCCGTGATCATGGGACGGTCGCGGAGCCGGGGTCGCAGGCCGCCGAGGGTGTTGCGCACACAATCAATTTAGGCGTCCGGTACTCGGCACCACCCTGCTGAAGGGGGAAATCCTCCTCCTCCCGGGGGATGACCCCGCGGCGGACCGGGGCTCAGATCTCGTCGGTGGCGGCCCGGGGGGTGCGCCGGGTGCTGCGCACCGTGTCGCCCGGCTGCCGCTCCGGCAGCGGCGGGGGCGTGCCGCCGAACTCCGGGCACAGCTCCTTGTAGTTGCACCAGTCGCACAGGCGGCTGGGGCGGGCCACCCACTCACCGGTGTCCAGCGCGCGCTCGATGGCCCGCCACAGGGCCTGCACCTTGCGCTCGGTGGCGCGCAGGTCCGCCTCGTCGGGGGCGTAGCGGAGGATCTCGCCGCCGCCGCCGAGGTACATCAGCTGGAGCAGGCGGGGCACCGTACCGCGCAGCCGCCACAGCACGAGCGCGTAGAACTTCATCTGGAACAGGGCCTTGGCCTCGAACGAGGGCCCGGGCGCGCTGCCGGTCTTGTAGTCGACCACGCGGACCTCGCCGGTGGGCGCGACGTCCAGCCGGTCGATGTAGCCCCGCAGCATCAGGCCGCTGTCGAGCACCGCCTCGACGTACAGCTCCCGTTCGGCGGGCTCCAGGCGGCTGGGGTCCTCCAGCATGAAGTAGCGCTCCAGCATGCCGCGGGCCTGGGCCAGCCACGCGGCCTGGTCCTCCTCCCCGGTGAACATGTCGCGGTAGGCCGGCTCCTCCTCCAGGAGCCGGTTCCACTGGGGTTCCAGCAGGTCGAGGGCCGCGGCCACGGTGCGCGCCGGGGCGGGCAGGTCGTAGAGGCGCTCCAGGACCGAGTGGACCACCGTGCCGCGCACGGCGGCGGGCGACGGCGGCTCGGGGAGCCGGTCGATCACCCGGAACCGGTAGAGCAGCGGGCACGTCATGAAGTCACCGGCGCGGGACGGCGACAGCGCTCCGATGATCGTGGGCTCGGTCAGTGACATGTCCGCACTGTAGGTCACCCCGGCGACAGTTCGCGCCCGGAGTGGCCGCACGACGCAGCCGAGCCGGTACGGGGGCGCGTAGCATCGGGATCGGGAAGACGGAGATCCGGGATCTGAAGGACTTCAGGGCCCGGAGGCCGGTAAGCCGAGCATGTCGAGGAGTGGTGAGCCAGCGGTGAGCAGCGAGAGCCCGCGCCGGGACAATCCGGGCCTGCGCATGGGGCGGCCGTTCGGCATCCCGGTCTACGTCTCGCCGACCTGGTTCATCGTGGCGGCGTTCATCACCTTCACCTTCCAGCGCGTGGTCGCCTCCCAGCTGCCCGGGCTGAGCGTGCCGCTGTCGTATCTCGTGGCGCTCGCCTTCGCCGTGCTGCTGTACGCCTCGGTGCTCCTGCACGAGCTGGCCCACTGCGTGGTCGCGAAGATGTACGGCCTGCCGGTCCGCCGCATCACGCTCTACCTGCTCGGGGGCGTCTCGGAGATCGAGCGCGAGCCGGACACGCCGGGCCGGGAGTTCATGGTGGCCTTCGTCGGGCCGCTGCTCTCCCTCGGGCTGGCCGGCGCCGGTTTCGGGGTCTACCAGCTCATGGACCCGTACACCATCGTGGGTGTCCTGACCCTCCAGCTCTGGCTGGCCAACCTGATCGTCGGGATCTTCAACCTGCTGCCCGGCCTGCCGCTCGACGGCGGGCGCATGCTCCGCGCCGGTGTGTGGAAGCTCACCCGCAACCCCGGATCCGGGACGGTCGCGGCGGCTTGGACGGGCCGCGGCCTGGCCGTCCTGCTGGTCGCCTGGCCCCTCGTGCTGGCGCTGATGAGCGGGCAGGATCCGAGCTGGGAGACGCTCATCTGGTCGATGCTGCTGGCCTCGTTCATCTGGTTCGGCGCCACGCAGGCGTTGCGCGTGGCCCGGGTGCGGGCCCGCATCCCCCAGGTGGACGCGCGGGCCCTGGCACGCAGGGCCATCGTGGTCACCGCCGACGTGCCGCTGGCCGAGGCGCTGCGCCGGAAGGACGAGGCGCAGGCGGGGGCCGTGGTCGTGGTGGACCACGAGGGCCGCCCGACCGGGATCGTCAACGAGATCGCGGTGGAGGCCACCCCCGAGGGACGCCGTCCCTGGGTGGCGGTCGGCTCGCTGGCGCGCAGCCTCGAACCGTCCCTGGTGCTCGCCGCCGACCTGAGGGGGGAGCCGCTGATCGACGCCATGCGCGAGGCCCCCGCCGGGGAGTACCTCCTCGTCGAGCGCGGGGGGGAGATCTTCGGCGTGCTCGCCACCGCGGATGTGAACCGGCTGTTCACCGGAGTGTGAGCGAACCAGGCGGGGCTCTCGGGCGTCTCAACGGGTGCACGGGAAGTGACGGGGACGCGCCGGTGCACGGGGGGAAGGCCATGCGGTCCGCCCCCTCGTCTCCGGGGCGTTCTTGAGACTAGTGTTCTGGTCAACCGAACCGGTTGGCCCTGCAGTTAGGGACTCATCAACAGTGGCAGCCCCCCGAAAGCCGGTCGAGACCGGCGATCTCACACCCGAACTCCTCGGGACCCCGCAGTGGACGGACCAGATGGTCGCCGCAGCCGGGATCCCCATGTACGACGTGCCCTTCCTCACCGTGGGAGGGGGCATCGGATCCTTCGTGACCCTCGACTACCTGAGGATATACGGGGTCCCCACCGAGCAGATGAAGGTCGTCTCCAACATCGACCACCCCTGGCAGACCTACGAGTTCCTCACCCGGTGCTCGCAGATCCCCCGCTCGGAACGGATCCGCTCCGACTCCTCCTCCCGTCCCGACAACATCTGGGGCTTCCCCTCCTACGCCCTCGAAGAGGCGTGGAAGGACAAGAACCCCGTCTACCTGTGGCAGCTGTTCACCGAGCCGATCCTGAACGACTACTGGACGCCGCGGGCCGGGACGGTCTTCGAGAACCTGGAGCGCGAGGCCAAGCGCATCCGCTACTGGGACATGCTGGTCAAGGGCCAGGTCCGGATGGTGCGCAAGAGGAACGGCGGCGGCTACTTCACCGTGGTCACCCCGCCGGAGGGCGCCGCGCCCACCAAGCGCATCGTCTTCCGCTCCCGGTTCGTGCACATCGCGGTCGGCTACCCGGGCCTGAAGTTCCTGCCCGACCTGCAGGAGTTCCGTACGAAATACTCTGACTACCAGCACGTCGTCAACGCCTACGAGCCGCACGAGCAGGTCTACGAGTTCCTCAAGACCCGGCCCGGCACGGTGGTCATCCGGGGCGGCGGCATCGTGGCCTCCCGGGTGCTGCAGCGCCTGTTCGACGACCGGGAGAAGTACGGGCTGAAGACGCAGATCATCCACATCTTCCGGACCTTCGTGACAGGCTCCCACGGCCCCCACATCTGGGCCCGGCGCAAGGGCGGCGACGGCTGGGCCTACCAGGGCTTCAACTACCCCAAGTCGGTCTGGGGCGGCCAGCTGAAGGCGGAGATGCGCAAGCTGGAGGGCGCCGAGCGGGCGGCCAAGTACAAGGAGATGGGGGGCACCAACACCCCCAAGCGGCGGCGCTGGCAGGAGCAGATGCGCGCCGGGCGCGCGGGCGGCTACTACCACGCCGTCCAGGGCACGGTGGACCGGGTGGAGCCCACTCCCGACGGGCGGCTGGTCAGTTACGTGCGCAGCAACGACGGCATCGTACGGGAGCCGGTCGCCGACTACATCATCGACTGCACGGGGCTGGAGGCGGACATCGCCGAGCACCGCGTCTTCGCGGACCTGCTCCAGCACGGCGGAGCCTACCGCAACCCGGTCGGCCGGCTGGAGGTGGAGCGCCACTTCGAGGTGAAGGGCACCGCCAGCGGCGACGGCGCGCTCTACGCCTCCGGCTCGGCCACCCTGGGCGGCTACTTCCCGGGCGTCGACACCTTCCTCGGACTGCAGATCGCGGCCCAGGAGATCGCCGACGACCTGGCCAGGCGCGGGTTCGTACGGAAGATGGGGCCGCTGCGCTCGACCGCGCAGTGGTTCAAGTGGGCCTTCAACTCGCCGGTGTAAGGAGTTCGTTCCCATGGTTCCGACCCTGATCGGGCGTATCCAGACGCGGCTGTTCCTGCTCGCCACCGTCGGCGTGGTCATGACCCTGCTGGTCATGCCCCTCGTGCCGGGAACCGGCGCGCCCCTCGGCGACCGCTACGTCACCGGCCTGCTGGTCCTGGTGGCGGTGGGGGCGCTGGGAATCGGCTGGGAGCTGCTCTACCACTTCCTCATGCAGTTCCGGTGGGAGAAGGACTGGCCGACTTCGTTCGGTTTGCTGACGCTCGTTCCTGAAGGCCTTCTGCTGTACTTTTTGCTACGGTCCGGTGCGGTTGATTTCATCGATCCGATCTCACCGGCCACTTTCTGGACGCACTTCACCGTCGTCTGGGTATCGATGTGGCTGGTGGCGAACGGTCCGATGAGGGTCCCGTTCATCCGGTGGCGTTTCCGCGGAGGGAGAATTCTGTGACCGACCAGGGCTTCGGGGTGGTGCGTCCGATCCCGGGCAACGGGCTGGTCGCCCATGTGGGCGGGCTGCTGCTGGTGTGCGACGCGGCCGAGGCCGTGGCGGAGGACCTGCTGGGGGCGGTGCGGGAGACCGCGGCCTCGGGCGGGGACGGACGGGCGCTGGCCCGCCGCGTCGCGCAGGTGCTGGCGGCCATGATGGGCGAGCCCGTGGCGTGCGCCGTCGCCGGTCCTGTGGCCGGGGGAGTGGCCGTGCTGGTCAGCGGCCCGGCGTTCGCGTCGGTCACCGGCTCGGGCGGGGAGGTCCGGCTCGCCGGGCGTGACGCCCTCACCTGGTCCGACCGGCTGGTGCCGGGCCCGGTCACCCGGGTCGAACTGCGCCTGCCCGAGACCGGGGCGGCGAACCGGCTGACCCGGCTGGACAGCGGCGTGATCGTCGGCGGCGGCGTCGAGTGCGACCCGTCCCAGGCGGGGGAGGCCCTGCCGCAGTCGAGGCCCGCGGCCGAGGCCCCCGCGCAGCGGGCGCAGCACGCGGCGGAGCCGTCCCTGCCCCCCGCGCCCTCCCTGCCCCCCGCGTCCTCGATGCCCTCCCTGCCTTCCGTGCCGTCCGCTCCGCCGGCGCCGCCCGCGCCCGAGCAGCACCGGCCCGCGGAGCAGCCGGCCCCGTCCGGCCCGCCGCAGGTCCCCGACTGGGCGCCGCCGCCGGTGGAGCCCGGCCCGCCGCCGATGGAGCGGCCCGCGCACGCGATGGACGCGCCGCCCGCGCCGCCGTACCCGCTGGGACCCTCCAGCCCCGCGAACCCCTACCCGCAGCAGGGCTGGAACTCCGAGCCCCTGCCGGCGGCCCCCGGGCCGATGTCCGGTCCCGCCCCGGTCGTGACGCCGCACGAGGACGTGGAGACGGCCCGGGCGAACGGGATCGGCGGCGACCCGATCGACGCCCGCAACGACTCGTTCGAGTACGAGCTGCTCGGCCCCGGCGCGCCCGGTCCCTCGCAGACCGCGCCCGACCTCGTGCCCGAGCCCGAATCGCGGCCCCTGGTCTACGGGGTGGACTGCAAGAACGACCACTTCAACGACCCGCGGGTGCCCTACTGCGCGGTCTGCGGCATCGCGCTGGTGCAGCGCACGCTCGTACCGTACAAGGGGCCGCGCCCGCCGCTGGGCGTGCTCCTGCTGGACGACGGGATGACGCTCCGCCTCGACACCGACTACCTGCTCGGCCGCGACCCCGAGCGGGCCCCCGAGGTGGCCGAGGGCTCGGTCCGGCCGGCCAAGGTCACCAGCCCCGACGGCTCGGTCTCCCGCCGCCACCTGCGGGTGGCGCTGGACGGCTGGGACGTCAACCTGGTCGACCTGGGATCGGTCAACGGCACCCAGATCCAGCCGCCCGGCGACCAGAACTTCTACGACATCCCGCCGAACGAGCCGGTCACGATCATGCCCGGGACGACCGTGCGGATCGGCGTCTCGCGCACGATGCGCTACGAGTCGCACCGCAACAGCTGAGCCGGGTCCGGCGGGGTGCGGCGCGCGCCGCACCCCGGGGTCCGGCCGTGCCGGGCATGCCCTCGGTCAGGGCCCGGGACGGGCTCCGCTCCGGCCTCGGGCCGTCGGCTTCCGGGGTCAGGACGGGGACACGGGCGCCTGATGGGGGACCCGCAGGGCGGCGACCGCCGCGGCCCAGTCGACCGGGTCGGCGTCCTGCTCGGCGCGGACCAGCAGGTGCGCTCCGGGCGGTACGGTCCCGTCGCCGGGCGCGACGACCAGCGCCCCGGCCGGGGCCTCACCCGCGGTGGCCTCCACGCCGAGCCGGGCCAGCCGCTGGGCCAGGGAGGAGGCTCGGCCACCGCCGGTGATGACCAGCGGCCGCTCCCGGACCGTCGCGATGATGAGCGCCACGTGCGTGGCGGCGTCGGAGCCGTGCCGCACCGCGACGGGCCCGGTCCCGAAGTCGGCCGCCTCGGGCTGCTCGGGGGCCAGGACGGTCACCACGCGGCAGGTGGCGGCCGCGTGGAGCGCGGCGTGGCCGGGCACGTCCGCCGGCAGCACCAGCAGGTCGGGCTCGGCCCCGGCGATCACCTCGGGCAGTTCGGCTGCGACGTCGCCGGCGAACCGGCTCACCACCCGGGCCTGCGAGCCCTGGGCACGGGCGGTGTCGGCGAGGACCTCCAGCTCGTGCAGCGTCTCGGCCATCTCGGCGAGCTCGGACGACAGGCCGGTGCCGACCTCCAGCCGGCCCTGCGGGTAGGGACGCAGATGGACGAGGGCGACCTCGGAGGGAGTGGCGGCACGGGCCAGGGTGGCGGCCAGATCCACCAGCGGGCCCTGCCCCGCGGGCGGTCCGGGGACCACGACCAGCACCCGGTGGGCGGCGGTCGTGCCGAGCGCGGCCCGCTCGGCCTCGGCGATGTCGCGGGCCACCCGGCGGTCGGGGTAGATCCTCCGCAGCAGGGGACCCGTCATCCCGGTGGTGACCAGGGCCATCACGACCATCAGGGAGTACAGCTCGTTGTCGAGCACGCCCTTCTGCAGTCCCACGGTGAGGATGACGATCTCGGTCAGCCCCCGGGTGTTCAGCAGGACGGCCAGCGCCCATGACTGCCGCGCGGGCACGCGCTGGATCCGCGCGCCGGCGTAGGACCCCAGCAGCTTGCCGCCGATGGCCACCGCCAGGATCGCGGCCAGCGTGCCGAGACTCGACAGGTCCAGCACCCGCAGGTTCACGTTGAGCCCCGCCACCACGAAGAACATCGGCAGCAGCAGCAGGACGGCCAGTTGCTCCAGCCGTTCCAGGATCTCGTGGGTGAGCCGTTCGGCGCCCTCCCTGGGCATCACCGCGCCGAACAGGAACGCGCCGAAGATGAAGTGCACATGCATCCACTCGGTCACCCAGGCGGAGGCGATCAGGCCGGTGAGCACCAGCGAGAGCAGCCCCGGCGTCAGCCGCCCGGCCCGCTCGTAGGCGGGCACCAGCCGGGCCAGCAGCGGCCGTACCACCAGGAACATCACCAGCGCGTACGGCAGCGCCAGGAAGACCTTCCACTGCCCCTCGGCGTCCCCGGCCCCGGCCACGGCCACCACCACCGCCAGCACGGTCCAGGCGAGCACGTCGATCACCGCGGCGGCGGCCAGCGACAGGCCGCCGAGGGTGATGCGCTGCATGCCGCGGTCGGTGAGGATGCGGGCCAGCACGGGGAACGCGGTGGCGGCCATGGCCGCCCCCATGAACAGCACGAACGGCAGGGTCTTGTCCCCGCCGACGTGCTCGCCGGCGATGAACAGCGCCAGCACGCAGCCGAGCACGAACGGCACCACCGTGGAGCCGAGCGCGACGGTCACCGCGATCCGGCCCTTGCCGCGGACCAGTTTCTGGTCCAGCTCCAGGCCGACGACGAACATGAACAGCACCAGGCCGACGTTGGCCAGGGCCTGCAGCGGAGGCTTCATCTCCGCGCCGAACAGCGTGTCGCCCAGCAGCGGTCCCAGCAGGGTGGGGCCGAGGAGGATGCCGGCGAGGATCTCGCCGACGACCGGTGGCTGCCCGAGCCGCCTGGCGACGGCCCCGAACAGCCGGGCGGCCGCCAGCACGATCACCAGATCGAGCAGCAGGATGTCCATGTGGAGCACCGGAGCGCACGCCTCCCGGAAGTGAAGGAAACCCCCGACAATGGTCATGGTGACGTTACCGTGTGCGGGAAGCCGCCGCGAGGGAGCTTGAGATGTGGAGGGAGACCGCCGGTGGAGGGCATCGCCGACTACGAGTTCGTCCGGTCGCTGGGAGAGGGGAACCACGGGGAGTTCTACCTCGCCAGGAAACCGGAGCGGTTGCCGGTGGAGGCCGAGTTCGTCGCGGTGAAGGTCCTCGTCGGGGGCACCGGGACCGACGCGTTCCGCCGGGCCACCCGTGAGCTGAAGGCGTTCGCCGCCGTGCGCTCGCCGTACCTTGTGACGCTCTATGACGCGGGACGGCATGGCGGGGTTTTCTACTACTCGATGGAGTACCTGCCGGGCGGCTCGCTGGGCCGTCCCGCCGGGCCGGTGTCGCGGGAGAGGGCGATGCGGGCGGTCGCCTGCGCCGCGCACGCCGCGCAGGCGCTCCACGAGGAGGGCATCGTGCACCGCGACATCAACCCCGGGAACGTGCTCCTCACCGAGACCGGGGGCAAGCTGTCCGACCTCGGCCTGTCCCAGGTGCTGACGCCGGGGGCGACGGTGACGGGCATGGGCGGGATCGGGTCGGTGGAGTTCGTCGACCCGGCGCTGCTGCGGGGGGAGCCCCCCACCCCGGCCGGGGACGTGTGGTCGCTCGGCGCGACGCTGCACTGGGCGGCGAGCGGCGCCGGCCTGTACGGCGAGCTCCCCGTCCACGACCCGCTGCTGACCCTGCGGAAGATCAACAGCATCGCGCCCTCCGTCCACACCGGTCTGGAGCCGGAGTTGGCCGAGCTGGTCGGGGCCTGCATCGGCGACGTGGCGAAGCGGCCCACGGCCCGGGGCGTCGCCGACCGGATCTACGCGTTGTTGTCCTGAGGGGCGTCCCGGGGAGCGCGACCGTCCCCGGTCCCGGGGGTTCCCGTGCTCCCGGCGGTCGCGGGGGTTCCCGTGCTCCCGGCGGTCGCGGTGGCGTCGGCGGGAGCGGCGGGGTCGCGGAGCCGGTCGAGCTCGGCGTGGAGGAGCCGCTCCAGCCGCCCGGCGCCGGCCCGGTCGGGATAGAGGAGATGGTGCAGGCTGAGCCCGTCGACCAGGGCGAGCAGCCGCTCGGTGACGTCGTCGAGGTCCTCGGCGGTCGTGATCTCACCCGTGTCGGCGGCGGCGCCGAGCAGGCTCCGCACCAGGTAGCGCAGTTGCCCGGCCTCGGCGCGCTGCGCCGCCAGCAGGTCCGGGCTGGTCAGGCTCCGGCTCCAGAAGCCCACCTCCAGGCCGCTCTCCTGGACGCGCTCGTCGTCCAGCGGCAGGTTGTCGAGGAGGAGTTCGCGGAGCGCGGCCAGCCCGGCGCGGCCGGAGAGCTTGGCACGCAGCCGTTCCACGATGCGCCGGTGCGATGAGCGCAGCGCCGACAACATGATGTCGTCCTTGTCGGCGAAGTAGTGCGTGAGCACGCCGTTGGAGTAGCCGGCCTCTCTGGCGATGGCCCTGGTGGTGGCGGCCTCGATGCCGTCGCGGAGGATGACGCGGCGAGCGGCCTCGACGACCTCCTCGCGGCGCTCCCGGTGGTTGACGATCTTCGGCACGTTTCCCTTTCCTCCTCGGCGCAGTCGTTGACATGGTATTCGGACGCCCGTCTATTATCCGCTCAAGACCGTCAAGACATGAGGAGGGCTCGCCATGACCGTCGTCACCCTGGGGGTGCACATCGTGGACGTGCTCGCCCGGCCCGTGGAGTCGATCCCGGCCGGACAGGACACCCATCTGCTGGAGCAGATCCGGATCACCGCCGCGGGCGCGGCGGCCGGGACCGCGGTCGCCCTGGCGAAGCTCGGCGTCGAGGTCGCCTCGGCGGGGGCGGCCGGCGACGACGAGCTCGGCGACTTCCTCCTCATGATCATGGCTCGCCACGGGGTGGACGTCGGCGGGATCGTCCGCAAGCCCGGCGAGCAGACCGCCGCCTCGATCCTGCCGATCAGGCCGGACGGCGGCCGCCCCTCCTTCCACGTCCCCGGCGCCAACCTCGTCCTGTCCCCGGCGGACCTGGACCCCGCCCGGATCAAGGCGGCGGAGGTCCTGCACCTGGGCGGCATGGACGTGACCTGGGGGCTGCACGATGCCGGGTTCTTCGCCCTCCTGGACGAGGCGCGGGCCGGCGGAACGGTCGTCACGATGGACCTCCTGTCCAACATGCCCGACCTGATGCAGGGAGCGCGGGCTTTTCTCCCGCATGTCGACTATCTCCTGCCCAACGAGGAGCAGGCGCTGATGATGAGCGGGGCGGCGGGGGCCGAGGAGGCGGCGGCCAAACTGCTGGCCGAGGGGCCGCGGGGCGTGCTGGTCACGCTGGGCGGCGAGGGCAGCCTGGTGGCGACCGCCTCCGGGAGCACCCGCGTGCCCGCCCTCGACGTCCCGGTGGTCGACACGACCGGCTGCGGTGACGCCTACTGCGCCGGGTTCATCGCCGGTCTGACCGGGGGCGAGGACGTGCTCGGCGCCGCACGGCTCGGCACCGCGGTGGCGGCCCGCGTCGCCGGAGGGCTCGGCTCCGACGCGGGCCTGGACGGCCTCGACCGCTCCCTTCTCTGAAAAACGGCCGCTGCCCGCCCTCCTGTCCGGATGCGCGTCCAGCCCCGGTCGCGGGGCAAGCGCGAAAGGTGGTAATTCCAGAAATGTCAATCGATGCGAGTCTGCGTGACCGCGCCGCCAAGGTCGTTCCCGGCGGCATGTACGGTCACCTCAACGCCGCCCTGCACGGTCCCGCCTACCCCCAGTTCTTCACGCGCGGAGAGGGCTGCCGTCAGTTCGACGCCGACGGACGCGAGTACGTCGACCTCATGTGCTCCTGGGGACCCATCATCCTCGGCCACCGCCATCCGGCCGTGGAGGAGGCCGTCGCGGCCCAGCTCGCCACCGGCGACTGCCTCAACGGCCCCGGCCCCGTCTTCGTGGAGCTCGCGGAGCTGATGGTCGAGACCATCCCGCAGGCCGACTGGGTGATGTTCTCCAAGAACGGCACCGACGCCACCACCCAGGCCCTCATGGTCGCCCGCGCGGCCACCGGCCGGACCAAGGTCCTGGTGGCCCACGGCTCCTACCACGGCGCCGACCCCTGGTGCACGCCCAGCCTGGCCGGGACCACCCCCAGCGAGCGCGCCGACCTGATCGAGTTCACCTACAACGACCTGGCCGGTGCCGAGGCCGCCGCGGCCGGGGCCGAGGGGCCGGGCGGGTCGGACGTCGCGGCGATCATCGTCACGCCGTTCAAGCACGACTCCTTCGAGGACCAGGAGCTCGCCACGCCCGAGTTCGCCCGGGGGCTGCGCGCGCTGGCCGACCGGATCGGCGCCGCCCTGGTGATCGACGACGTGCGCGGCGGCTGGCGCCTGGACCTGGGCGGCTCCTGGGAGACCCTGGGCGTCCGCCCCGACCTGTACGCCTTCAGCAAGGCCATGGCCAACGGCCACCCGATCGCCGCCGTCACCGGCGTGGACTCCCTGCGCGCCCCGGCTCAGACGATCTACTCCACCGGCTCGTTCTGGTTCAACGCCGCCGCGATGGCGGCGGCGAAGGCCACCATCGAGACGCTGCACGCCATCGACGGGGTCGCCCTCATGGAGCGCGCGGGCACCCGCCTGCGCCAGGGGCTCGCCGCGCAGGCCGCCGCCCACGGCTTCACGGTCAGCCAGACCGGCCCGGTCCAGATCCCCTGGCTCTCCTTCGAGGGCGACGCCACCCTGGAGAAGGGCATGTTCTGGTCCGCGGCCTGCCTGGAGGAGGGCGTCTACCTCCACCCCTGGCACAACTGGTTCATCTCGGCCGCCCACACCGACGACGACATCGACCGGGCGCTGCAGGGCACCGACGCCGCCTTCGCCCGCCTGCGGGCCGAGTTCGGGGCCGACTAGCGGCGGTCGCCGGACGGCCGGCCGCCGGACCGGGCCCGGGCGGGACGACCGGGGAGAGGGCCCCGGGCGTCACGGCCCGGGGCGGGGTGCGTTGAACGCGTGGATCGACCGGAGGATCCGGGTGGCGGCCTCGAACCCGCGGGCCGCCTCCAGGGCCCGCCCGGCGGCGGTGGCGAAGCGCACCAGCAGGTCCTCGTCCCGGTGGTCGAACAGGCGCCCGGCCACCCACAGGTACGCCTGGCCGATGGTGGCCAGCGGCACCGGGACGGCCAGGAAGCCGGGATGTCCCAGGGCGGAGTCCCGGGGGAGGAGGACGGGGCGGCAGCGGGTCGCCAGGGTCTTGAGCACCGTGCCGTCACGCAGCCAGCGCCGTACCCGCAGCGGGTCGCCGGGCGGGGCGTGCACGTGGACCGGGACGGCGCTCTCCTCCACCGGATCGACCTCCACCAGCCCGGCGTAGCCGGTCGAGCACACCGTCGCCGCCGCGGCGACGACCTGTGCGACCAGGTCGTCGGCATCGTGCCCGGCGAAGGTCTCGATCAGGCTTCCCAGGGAGTCTCCCGGTACGCCGCACCGGAGCGCGGCACCGGAGCCCAGGCCGATCTGATGGGTGATGCTCATCCAGTCCCTCTTTCCGTCGAATCGGGCGCCCGGCCGGGGGGTGGCATCGGGCGGAGGGTGGCGCGATTTGGAGTATCACCCTCAGAATCCGGTTTGGCCACCCCCGGGGCGGAGGCGGTACCACTGGAGGTCGTCGCGCCGGGTGCCCCCGGGACCGGGCAGGAACCCGTGCAGGACGGCGTCGCGGGTGAAGCCCGCCCGCTCCAGCACCCGGTGGGAGGCGGTGTTGCCCGGGTCGGTGCCGGCGACGACGCGGGCCAGGGCGGTGCTGGTGAAGGCCCACTCCACCAGGAGGTTCACCGCCCGGGTGGCGAGGCCCCGGCCGCGGAACTCCGGCCGCAGGCTGTAGCCGGTCATGGCCTGCCCCAGCGGGGGGATGACCATGGCGAGCTGGATGCTCCCGGCGAACGCGCCGTCGGCCGCGTCGCGGATCACCAGTTCGGCCCGGGAGCCCGCCAGCCAGAGCATGCCCGCCTCGCGGCAGAACTCCTCGTTCTCGGCCGGGTCCGGGGCCCCCGGCGGGACGTGGTGCGCCATGACGTCGGGCAGGCTCTCCAGGGCGAGGCGGTCGGCGGCGTCCGCGGCGGTCAGCGGCGTCAGCCGTACCACGCCGTCGGACAGCGCCCCGCCGGGCAGCGGCGGCAGGTACGGCCGGATCCGCTCGCCGGAGTCGGTGCGCAACCGGGCGAAGGACACCAGGTCGCCCCGGGAGCCGTCGCGCAGGGGTTCGTCCCCGCGCCGCACGCCCTCCCGGGTGAACCCGGCGGCGAGGGCGACCCGCTGACTGGCCAGGTTCTCCACACCGGCCAGCAGGTCCACCCGGTGGGTCCCGTGCGAGAAGGCCCACTCGGTCAGCGCCCGGGTGGCGGCGGTGGCCGCTCCGCGTCCCCGCGCCCACGGCGCGATCAGATAACCGATCTCGACGGCGCCGCGCGGGCCGGGCGGCTTGAGCCCGATGTTGCCCAGCCACGCGCCGGTGTCCGGGTCGGCGACGGCGAACACCGCGCCCCCCGCCTCCCACTCCCGCTCGGAGGACTTCAGGAAGGCGGACGCGTCGTCCCGGGTGTACGGCACCGGCACGGCCGGGACGAACCTGACGATCTCGGGATCGGCGCAGGCGCGGACGATCGCGCCGGCATCGCCGGGGGTGAGCCCGCGCAGCACGACGGGACCCGCCGGGATGGTCTCTCTGGGGAACATGCCCCAGTGGTATCAAGCGGGCGGGGGAGGAGGCGAACGCTTTCCCGGCCCGTCTCCCAGCCCGTCTCCCGGCCGTTTCCCCGGCCCTTCCGCCCTTCCCCGTCCCGGGCGGTCCCCGCCCGGCGGAACGGACCGGGCGCATCCGCGCGCCGATACCCTTGCGGGCATGGGTTTTCGCAGGCATGGGCCGTTTCAGGCCGGGGATCAGGTTCAGCTCACCGACCCCAAGAACAAGCGCCACACGGTGACGCTGAAGGAAGACGGCGTCTTCCACACGCACAAGGGGTTCATCCCGCACAGCGACCTGATCGGCAGGCCTGAGGGATCGGTCGTGCGCTCCTCCGGCGGCACCCAGTACCTGGCGTTCAGGCACCTGCTGGCCGACTACACGTTGTCCATGCCGCGCGGCGCGGCGGTGATCTACCCGAAGGACTCGGCGCAGATCGTCGCCATGGCGGACGTCTTCCCGGGCGCGCGCGTCGTGGAGGCCGGCGTCGGCTCCGGCGCGCTGACGTGCTTCCTGCTGCGCGCCGTCGGCCCGGAGGGGAAGGTCACCTCCTACGAGCGCCGCGAGGACTTCGCCGAGGTCGCCACCAAGAACGTGGAGAAGTTCTACGGCGGTCCGATGGACCAGTGGCGCCTGGTGGTGGGCGACTTCGTGGACGCGCTCGACGAGGTCGACGTCGACCGGATCATCCTCGACATGCTCGCCCCGTGGGAGTGCGTGGACGCCGCCGCCAAGGCGCTGACCCCGGGCGGGGTCATCTGCTGTTACGTGGCGACCACGACCCAGTTGTCCCGCACGGTCGAGACTTTGCGCGAGCATGGGAGTTTCACCGAGCCCCACGCGTGGGAGACCCTGATTCGCGACTGGCATGTCGAAGGGCTCGCCGTACGGCCCGACCACCGGATGGTCGGCCACACCGGCTTCCTCGTCACCGCCCGGCGCATGGCGGACGGGGTGACACCCCCGCCCCGCCGCAGGCGTCCGGCGAAGGGGGCGTATGGCGAGGAGTCTGCGGCATCCGCCGGTCAGGCGTCCGTCGTATAACAGTTCGGCGGCAGCTGCTGCATGACGATTCGGTCACGACATATTCAGGGGTATGACACGGGAACAGAACACCGTGTTCTCCTGCTCTCACTGCTAAACACACCATAAGGGATTAATCACTGAACACTTAGAGTAGCCACACGAACACTGCTCGGTCAGGTAACGGACACCTCTCAGATGGGTAGGGTCTTGAGTAGTCGGTCTCGACTGGGAAGGAGGTGACGGCGTGGCAGCTCGCGACGACGCTGAGGCTCGAGCCGCGCAGCGCGAACGGGAGGTCGCTGACCTCACAACACAGGTCTCCTTCCTGCAGGAGGAGATCACCGCGCTACGGCGGAAATTGACGGAGTCTCCCCGGCAGGCCAGGGTCCTTGAAGAGCGTCTCCATGAGGTGCAGGCGAATCTGGCGGCCGTCACCGCGCAGAACGAACGCCTGGTGGCGACCCTCAAGGAAGCCCGGGATCAGATTGTCGCCCTCAAGGAAGAAGTCGACCGGCTGGCGCAGCCGCCGTCCGGGTTCGGCATCTTCCTGGAGGCCAGAGAAGACGGCACGGTGGAGATCTTCACCGGCGGCCGCAAGCTCCGCGTGAACGTCAGCCCGGCGGTGGACGTCGAGGCGCTCAAGCGCGGCCAGGAAGTGATGCTCAACGAGGCGCTCAACGTCGTCGAGGCCCTCGGCTTCGAGGACGTCGGCGAGATCGTGATGCTCAAGGAGCTCCTCGAGGACGGCAGGCGGGCGCTGGTGATCTCGCACGCGGACGAGGAGCGGGTGGTGAAGCTCGCCGAGTCGCTGCTCGACCAGCCGATCCGGGCCGGCGACTCGCTGCTGCTGGAGCCGCGTTCGGGCTACGTCTACGAGCGCATCCCCAAGTCCGAGGTGGAGGAGCTCGTCCTGGAGGAGGTGCCCGACATCTCCTACGAGGAGATCGGCGGGCTCATGCGGCAGATCGAGCAGATCAGGGACGCGATCGAGCTTCCCTACCTGCACGCCGACCTCTTCCGCGAGCACAAGCTCCGCCCGCCCAAGGGCGTGCTGCTGTACGGCCCGCCCGGCTGCGGCAAGACGCTCATCGCCAAGGCGGTCGCCAACTCCCTGGCCAAGCAGGTCGCGGAGAAGACCGGCCAATCGGGCAAGAGCTTCTTCCTCAACATCAAGGGTCCCGAGCTTCTCAACAAGTACGTCGGTGAGACCGAGCGGCACATCCGCCTGGTCTTCCAGCGGGCTCGCGAGAAGGCCTCCGAGGGCACCCCGGTGATCGTGTTCTTCGACGAGATGGACTCGATCTTCCGGACCCGCGGCTCGGGCGTCTCCTCCGACGTCGAGAACACGATCGTCCCCCAGCTCCTGTCCGAGATCGACGGTGTCGAGGGCCTGGAGAACGTCATCGTGATCGGCGCCTCCAACCGCGAGGACATGATCGACCCGGCGATCCTGCGGCCCGGCCGCCTGGACGTCAAGATCAAGATTGAGCGGCCGGACGCCGAGGCGGCCAAGGACATCTTCTCGAAGTACCTCATCCCCGAGCTCCCGCTCCACCCCGACGACATCGCCGAGAACGGCGGCAGCCGGGAGGGCACCATCGCGGGCATGATCCAGCGGGTCGTCGAGCGGATGTACACCGAGAGCGAGGAGAACCGCTTCCTGGAGGTCACCTACGCCAACGGTGACAAGGAGGTCCTGTACTTCAAGGACTTCAACTCCGGCGCGATGATCCAGAACATCGTGGACCGCGGCAAGAAGATGGCGATCAAGCAGTTCCTCGAGACCGGGCAGAAGGGTCTGCGGATCAACCACCTGCTGACCGCCTGCGTGGACGAGTTCTCCGAGAACGAGGACCTGCCCAACACCACCAACCCCGACGACTGGGCCCGCATCTCCGGAAAGAAGGGCGAGCGGATCGTCTACATCCGCACCCTGGTCTCCGGGAAGCAGGGCGCCGAGGCCGGCCGTTCCATCGACACGGTGGCCAACACCGGCCAGTACCTCTAGCACGCCCGGACGGCGCGGCTCCCAGGAGGGGGCCGCGCCGCCCGCGTGTCCGGGCCCGGTCCGGCGGCCCGGACCGGGCCGATGTCCTCCCGCCTGTCACAGAAGTCGAACGCCGTCCCATGGAACCCAGGTGATCGGTCCGCCGTCAAAGGGACGTGCGTGAACATTTCGGTGCGGTCGTCCGTTGACCGGCACGGGGTCTCGCGGTGCGGCGGGGAACGGCGGCCGCCTCGCCGAGCTGGATCTCCTGCGTTTCGTCGCCGCCGTGGCGGTACTCGCCTTCCACTACTTCATCGCCTTCCGCTCGGTGTGGGGCGAGACCCCCGCCGAGCTGTTCCCGGCGATCTCCACGATCTCCGGTCTCGGCATCCTCGGCGTCGAGCTGTTCTTCATGATCAGCGGATTCGTCATCCTGATGAGCATCTGGGGGCGGGGCCTGGGCGCCTTCGCGCTCTCCCGCGTGGTCCGGCTCTACCCGGCCTACTGGGTCAGTGTCGGCGTCACCGCGGCCCTGTACGGCCTCACCTCGGCCACCGCCCTGGACCCCAGGCTCGACTCCGGCGGCTACGCGGTCAACCTGACCATGCTCCAGCGCCTGTTCGGCGTCCACGACGCCAACGGCGTCTACTGGTCGCTCTGGGTCGAGCTCCGCTTCTACCTGCTGATCTCCATCCTGGTGATCTTCGGGGCGACGCTCGGCCGCTGCCTGGTCTTCATGGGCGTCTGGCTGCTGGCGGCGGGGTTCTTCGCGGGCAGCGACGACTACTGGGTCGAACTGCTGATCATGCCCAGGTACGCGGCCTACTTCGTCGGCGGCATGGCCTTCTATCTGATGACCAGGTACGGTCCCCGGCTGGTCCTGTGGTGCGTGGCCGGGATCAGCGCGGGGCTCGCGGTCAACGCGGCCCTGGACCGGGTGGCCGGCCGGGTGGAGCTGGTCGGCTACGCCGCCATGCCCGTCCCCGACTGGGCCGTCGTCGCCACCGTGGTGGCCTTCTACGCGCTCATGGCCCTGGTCGCCCTGGGCTGGCTCGGCCGGCTGCGCTGGCGCGGCCTGGTCGTCCTGGGCGCCGTCACCTACCCCCTCTACCTGTTCCACACGGCGGGGGCCGTACTCATCATCCCCGCGCTCCGCGACACGCTGCCCCCCTGGCTGACCGCCGTGGTCACCGTCCTGGCGGTAACGGTCTTCTCCTATCTGGTCTACCGGCTGGCCGAACGGCCGGTCCAGGATTTCGTCAAGGCCAGGCGGCGCCGCCGCACCTCGGAGCCGGTGCCGTCCCCGGAACGGATCCTCGCGACGCCGCACAGCCTGGGCGAAAAGGCTTCGGTGCCATAACTGTCTGGCCACAAGGCATGGTGAAAGGTCTAGGCTCAGGGGTATAGACGGCGGACGATACAGCCCCGGACGAGCAGAGGGTGCGAGAGGGTGCGCATGACGGTACGGCGGGTGATGGGCATAGAGACCGAGTACGGCATCTCCGTGCCCGGACAGCCGGGGGCCAACGCGATGGTGACCTCCTCCCAGGTCGTGAACGCCTACCTGGCCGCCTCGGCGGCGCGGGCGAGGCGGGCGCGGTGGGACTTCGAGGAGGAGAACCCGCTGCGCGACGCGCGCGGGTTCGATCTCGCGAGGGAGGTGGCGGACGCGAGCCAGCTCACCGACGAGGATCTGGGCCTGGCCAACGTGATCCTCACCAACGGCGCGCGATTGTACGTCGACCACGCCCATCCCGAATACTCCACGCCCGAGTGCACCAACCCGCGGGCCGCGGTGATCTGGGACAAGGCGGGGGAGCGGGTCATGCACGACGCCGCGGTGCGCGCCTCGGCGATGCCGGGCAACGCCCCCATCCAGCTCTACAAGAACAACACCGACAACAAGGGCGCCTCCTACGGCTGCCACGAGAACTACCTGATGCGGCGGGCCACGCCGTTCGCCGACATCGTCAGGCACCTGACGCCGTTCTTCGTCTCCCGGCAGGTCGTCACCGGCGCCGGACGGGTCGGCATCGGGCAGGACTCGCGCGGCGAGGGCTTCCAGATCAGCCAGCGGGCCGACTTCTTCGAGGTCGAGGTGGGCCTGGAGACGACGCTCAAGCGGCCGATCATCAACACCCGGGACGAGCCCCACGCCGACCCGGAGAAATACCGCCGCCTGCACGTCATCATCGGCGACGCCAACATGTCGGAGATCTCGACCTACCTGAAGCTCGGCTCCACCGCCCTGGTCCTCGCCATGATCGAGGACGGCTTCTTCACCCGCGACCTCGCGGTGGAGAACCCGGTGCAGGCGCTGCGCGCGGTCTCCCACGATCCCACGCTCCGCTACGAGATCCCGATGCGCGACGGCCGCAGGCTCACCGCGGTCCAGCTCCAGATGGAGTACCTGGAACTGGCCAGGAAGTACGCCGAGACCCGCAGCGACAACGGTGCGGACGAGCCCACCAAGGACGTCCTGGACCGCTGGGAGTCGGTCCTGACCCGCCTGGCCGACGACCCGATGCAGCTGTCGGGGGAGCTCGACTGGGTCGCCAAGCTGGAGCTGCTCGAGGGATACCGCAGCCGTGACGGGCTGCCCTGGTCGCACCCGCGCCTGCAGCTCGTCGACCTGCAGTACTCCGACATCCGGCCCGACCGCGGCCTGTACAACCGGCTGGTCGCCCGCGGCAGGATGCAGCGCCTGGTGAGCGAGGAGGAGGTGCAGCGTGCCGTCGAGGTCCCGCCGAGCGACACCCGCGCCTACTTCCGCGGCCGCTGCCTGAGCCAGTACAGCGACTCGGTCGCCGCGGCCTCCTGGGACTCGGTCATCTTCGACCTGCCCGGCCGCGAGTCGCTGCAGCGCGTCCCGACGCTGGAGCCGCTGCGCGGCACCAAGGCCCACGTGGGCGAGCTGTTCGACCGCTGCCGGACCGCCACCGAGCTGGTCACCGCGCTCACCGGCGAGTAGCGCGACGCAGCTCGCGGAGCCTGTGGAGCCCGGGACCGGAGGGTCCCGGGCTCCATTCGCTGGGACCCGCGTGGAGCCGCCTGTGCTGAGGTGTTTATCCGGATATTCCGGATATGCCGTCTGTTGTGGTGAGTGGGAGATTGACGGGGAAGAGGATTACGGGATAGGTTCCGGATGTTTTGTGGCGGTGCGAGGGAAATCCGGTGAGATTCCGGTGCGGTCGCGCCACTGTAACCGGCCCTTGCGGGCCGGAAGCCAGGTCACTCGGCCGCCACCACCTACGAGAGGGACGCGAAATCCCTGAAGGAGGTAGCCGTGAGCCAGATCTCGGCTCCGCAGACCCAGCCCGTTCCGTGGACCTCGCTCACCCGCTGGCTGCTCGCCGTACCGGTCCTGCTGCTCGTCGCCTACCTGGCCGCCTTCGACCAGGGCGCGATCTCGCAGGCCGGCACCTACCTCCACGAGCTCATGCACGACGGACGCCACCTGCTCGGCGTTCCCTGCCACTGAGCCACACGTGATCACCAGACTCCTGGTCCGGGGCATGCTCGCCGGGCTGCTCGCCGGGCTGCTCGCGGCCGTCTTCGCCTACGCGGTGGGCGAGCCGCAGATCGAGCGGGCCATCGCGCTGGAGGAGGCGGCCGCGGCCGGCCCGGGCGCTCCGGCCGGTGGCGGAGGCCACTCCCACGCCGGTGCGCCCGCGGAGGACCACTCCCACGCCGGCACCTCCGGGGGAGGTCATTCCCACGGTGAGGGCGCCCTCGTCAGCAGGGGCGGGCAGCGCTTCGGCCTCTTCCTGGCCCTGGCCCTGTACGGCGTGGCGCTCGGCGGCCTGTTCGCCCTCGTCTACGCGGCCGTACGCGGCCGGGCCGGACCCCGTTCGGCCCCGGTGCTCGCGGCCGTCCTGGCGGCCACCGCGTTCGCCACCGTCGTCCTGGTCCCCTTCCTGAAATATCCCGCCAACCCGCCCGCCGTCGGCGACCCCGAGACGATCAACCAGCGCACCGTGCTCTACCTGGTGGCCGTGGCCATCGGCATCCTCGCCGCCGCCGCGGGAACCGCGGCCCACCGCCTGGCCGCCGGGTCGGACCCCGCGCTGCGCTGGGCCGCGGCAGGCGCGGCGACGCTGCTGCCCGTGGCCGCCGCCTGGATCTTCCTGCCGGAGATCGCCGAGGTGCCCGCCGGCTTCCCCGCCGACCTGCTGTGGGACTTCCGGATCGCCTCCCTGGGCACCCAGGCCGTGTTCTGGCTCGGCGTCGGCACCCTGTTCGCCCTCGCCGTACGCGAGCGGACCACGGCACCGCCTGCGCCCGCCCCGGCGTGACGGCACCCGGCGGGACCACCCGCCTGCTGCTGGTCTGCCACGCCTCGACCCGGGCGACCGCGCGGGCGGCGTTCCCCGGCGACGAGCCGCTCGACGAGCGCGGCCTGCGCCGGGCCGCCGCCCTGGCGCCGCTCGCGGGGGCGGTGGAAGGGGGCCGGAACCGGGAGGGACAGGCCGGGCCCGGCCGCGTCCGGGTGGTCCGCGCCGCCGAGCGGCGCTGCGCGCAGACCGCCGAGGCGCTCGGTCTGCGGGCCGGGGAGGACCCCGACCCGCTGCTGGCCGACTGCGACTACGGCCGCTGGCGCGGCATGACGCTCGCCGAGGTCGAGGCCGCCGAGCCGGAGGCGCTCGCCGCCTGGCTCACCGACCCCGCGGCCGCGCCCCACGGCGGGGAGACGATCCTCGGCCTCATCGGCAGGGTGGCCGGCTGGCTGGCCGGTACGGCGCCGGGCAGGACCGTCGCGGTCACCCACCCCGCGGTCATCCGCGCCGCCGTCGTCCACGCCCTGGCCGCCCCCGCCCGATCCTTCTGGCGTGTCGACGTCGCGCCGCTGGCCCGCGTCACGCTCACCGGGCGCGACGGCCGGTGGCGGCTCGGCTACCCCGAATGACGAACCCCAAGGAGAACCGACGGTGCCCGACACCTCCGCACAGACCCCGGCGGAGATCCCCGCGATTCCGGCGGGGATCCCGGAAGCGACCCCCGGAGCGCCCCCGGCGGCACGGGAGGCGCGCTATCCCTTCACCGCGGTCGTCGGGCTCGCCGACCTCAAGCTCGCCCTGATCCTCAACGCGGTCTCCCCGCGCGTCGGCGGCGTGCTCGTCCGGGGGGAGAAGGGCACCGCCAAGTCCACGATCGTGCGGGCGCTCGCCGCACTCCTGCCACCCGTCACGACCGTCCCCGGCTGCCGTTTCTCCTGCGACCCGGCCGCGCCCGACCCCGGCTGTCCCGACGGGCCGCACGGCACCGGGACCGGGGGAGCGGGCGACGGCGCAGGGATCGGGATCCCGCGTCCCGCCCGCCTGGTCGAACTGCCGGTCGGAGCATCGGAGGACCGCCTCGCCGGTTCCCTCGACATCGAGCGTGCCCTCACCGAGGGCGTGAAGGCATTCGAACCCGGCCTCCTCGCGGCGGCCCACCGCGGCGTCCTGTACGTCGACGAGGTCAACCTCCTCCACGACCACCTCGTCGACCTGCTCCTGGACGCGGCCGCGCTCGGTACCTGCTACGTCGAGCGCGAAGGCGTCTCGGTACGGCACGCCGCCCGGTTCCTCCTGGTGGGCACCATGAATCCCGAGGAGGGGGAGCTGCGCCCGCAGCTCCTCGACCGGTTCGGTCTCACCGTCGAGGTCAGGGCCTCCCGGGAGCCGGGCGAACGGGCCGAGGTGGTCCGGCGCCGCCTGGCCTTCGAGACCGACCCGGCCGCCTTCGCCGCGGCCTGGGCGGACCGGGAGGCGGAGCTGGCCGTCCGGATCGCCCAGGCGCGGGCCCGCGTCGCCGACGTGGTCCTGCCGGACTCCGCGCTGCGGCGGATCGCCACGGTCTGCGCGGGGTTCGACGTGGACGGCCTCCGCGCCGACCTGGTGACCGCGAACGCCGCCATCGCCCACGCGGCCTGGCGGGGCCGGACCGAGGTCGCCGCCGAGGACGTCCGCGAGGCCGCCCGGCTCGCCCTCCCGCACCGCCGCCGCCGCGACCCCTTCGACGCCCCCGGCCTGGACGAGGCGATGCTCGACGCCCTCCTCGCCCAGGTCCCCGACGACCCGGAGGGTGACGGCCCCGAGGACGACCCCGAGGACGGCGGCCCCGGCGGCTCCGGTGGGTCTCCCGGCGGCTCCCGTGGTGACGGTCCCGGGGACGGCGGCCCCGACGGCTCCGGCGGCGACGCTCCCGGCGACGGCACAGGTTCCTCCGGTGATCCACACGACCCCGCATCCGGCGGGCCCGGCCGTCCGCCCGCCGGGCACGCGGCGGATCCGGGGCCGGAGGCCGAGGGCGGGCACGGTGAGCGGGTCGCGCCGCCCGGCCCGCTCCGTCCGGCCCGGGTGTTCACCGTCCCCGGGATCGGCGCCGGAGCCCCCGGTCGCCGCTCCCGGGCCAGGACCCCGCTCGGCCGCACCACCGGGGCCCGCGTCCCCGGCGGGCGTCCCGCCTCCGTGCACCTGACCGCCACCGTCCTCGCCGCGGCGCCGTACCAGCGGGAGCGCGGCAGGAGCGGCCCCGGGCTGCTGCTGCGCCGCGAGGACCTGCGCGAGGCCGTCCGGGAGGGCCGCGAGGGCAACCTGGTGCTCCTCGTCGTCGACGCCAGCGGGTCCATGGCGGCCCGCAAGCGCATGAGCGCGGTCAAGGCGGCCGTGCTGAGCCTCCTGCTCGACGCCTACCAGCGTCGTGACAAGGTCGGCCTCATCACCTTCCGCGGCTCCCGCGCCGACCTCGTGCTGCCGCCCACCTCCTCCGTCGAGGCGGGCGCCGCCCGGTTGCGCGAGTTGCCCACCGGCGGGCGCACCCCGCTGGCCGCCGGGCTACTGCGCGCCGCCGAGGTGCTCCGGGTGGAGCGGCTTCGCGACCCGGCCCGCCGGCCGCTGCTGGTGCTGGTCACCGACGGCCGGGTCACCTCCGGCACCGTCGAGGAGTCGCGCCGCGCCGCGACGCTGCTGGCCGGGGTGACAAGTGTGGTCGTGGACTGCGAGAGCGGCCACGTCCGCCTCGGCCTCGCCGCCTCCCTCGCCCACCGGATGGGCGCCGAGACCGTGCGCCTGGACGACCTCACGGACCTCGCCGGGATGATCCGGCAGCGGCGGACCGCCGCGTGACCGTACGACGTGAGCAAGCATGAGCAGACGCGGACAGAAGCAGACAGAAGCAGGCAGGCGCGACAGGCGTGAGCAGACGAAAGGCGTGACATGCCCCAGGGAAAACCGGTCACCGTACCCGATGACGGCCTGACCACCCGGCAGCGCCGCACCCGGCCGCTGGTGATGGTCCACACCGGGCCCGGCAAGGGGAAGTCCACCGCGGCCTTCGGCCTGGCCATGCGCGCCTGGAACCAGGGCTGGCCGATCGGGGTGTTCCAGTTCGTCAAGTCCGCCAAGTGGCGGGTCGGCGAGGAACGCGCGCTACGGGTCCTCGGCGCGTCGGGTGAGGGCGGGCCGGTCTCCTGGCACAAGATGGGGGAGGGCTGGTCCTGGATCCAGCGTCCCGGCAGCGAGGACGACCACGCCGCCGACGCCCGGGAGGGCTGGGAGCAGATCAAGCGCGACCTGGCGGCCGAGACCTACCGCCTGTACGTGCTGGACGAGTTCACCTACCCGGTGAAGTGGGGCTGGATCGACGTCGAGGACGTGGTCGCGGCCCTGACGGCGCGCCCGGGCAACCAGCACGTCGTCATCACCGGCCGCGACGCGCACCCGCGCCTGGTCGAGACCGCCGACCTCGTCACCGAGATGGGCAAGGTGAAGCACCCCATGGACGTCGGGCAGAAGGGCCAGAAGGGCATCGAATGGTGATCGGGCACGTGCCGAGGGTGGTGATCGCCGCGCCCGCGTCGGGTACGGGGAAGACCACGGTCGCGACCGGCCTCATGGCCGCGCTGACCCGTCGCGGGCTCGCCGTCTCCCCGCACAAGGTCGGGCCCGACTACATCGACCCCGGGTACCACGCCCTGGCCACCGGCCGCCCTGGACGCAACCTCGACCCCTGGCTGACCGGGGAGGACCTCGTCGCGCCGCTGTTCCTGCACGGGGCGGCCGGGGCGGACATCGCCGTCGTCGAAGGGGTGATGGGCCTGTACGACGGGGCGGGCTCCGGGGAGTTCGCCTCCACCGCGCACGTGGCCCGCCTGCTGGAGGCCCCGGTCGTCCTGGTCGTCGACGCGGCCAGGCAGAGCCGCTCGGTGGCGGCCCTGGTCCACGGCTTCGCCTCCTACGACACCCGGCTCAGGTTCGGCGGGGTGATCCTCAACCGGGTCGGCTCCGAGCGGCACGAGAACCTGCTGCGCGAGGTCCTCGCCGAGAGCGGCGTCCCCGTCCTGGGCGCGATCCGCCGCAGCGACGCCGTCGCCACGCCCTCCCGCCACCTCGGCCTGGTCCCCGCCGCCGAGCGCCGCGCCCCGGCGGGCGAGGCGATGGAGGCCGCCGAGGCGCTCGTCGCCGCCTCCTGCGACCTGGAGGCGATCGTACGGCTGGCGCGCACGGCCCCGCCCCTGACCGTCCACCCGTGGGATCCCGCCTCCGCCATCGACTCCACCGCCGGTGTGCCGGATCTCGCGGCCGTGCTCGGGCCCGCGCCGGACGCCGTACCCGCCGCCGTACCCGCCGACGTGCGCGGCGCCGGGCCGGACGGGGTCACGGTCGCCGTCGCCGCCGGGCGGGCCTTCACCTTCGGCTACGCCGAGCAGGCCGAGCTGCTGTCCGCGGCCGGGGCCGAGATCGTCACCTTCGACCCGCTCACCGACGAGACCCTGCCCGCGGGAACCCGGGGGATCGTCATCGGCGGCGGCTTCCCCGAGGTCTACGCGGCCGACCTGGCCGCGAACGAGCCGCTGCGCAAGGAGATCGCCGCGTTCGCCGGGCCGATCGCGGCCGAGTGCGCCGGACTGCTCTACCTGGCGCGCTCCCTGGACGGCCTGCCGATGTGCGGGGTCGTCGCGGCCGAGGCGGAGATGACCGGCACGCTCACCCTCGGCTATCGCGACGCGGTGGCCGTCCGCGACTCCGTCCTCACCGGGAGCGGGGAACGGTACCGCGGGCACGAGTTCCACCGCACCGCCGTCCGCCCCGCGCCCGACCGGCCGCTGTTCCGCTGGCGCGGCGGGGCCGACGGGTTCGCCGACGGCCGGGTCACCGCCTCCTACCTGCACCTGCACTGGGCGGGTGCCCCGCACCTGGCCGCCCGGTTCGCCCGGGCGTGCCGGCGCGGGGCCGTACCCTCCCGCTGATCCGGAGCCCCTACACCAGACGGGTCGGACATCCCAGACGGTCTCCCAGCCGGGTGAGACTCTCGGCGAACCCCTTCCGCGTGTTGCCGGCGAAACCGATGAAGAAGCGGTTGGCCGGCGCCACAGCCCACCGCATCCGCTGCGCGACGTCGAAGACCCGATGGATGAGCAGCGCGCCCTCGGGGTGCGGCTCGACGCTCCACTCGCCCCGGTACCACCATCCGCCCTGGAAGGAGATGGCGCGGTCGGACACCTCCACGGCGGAGGTGTGTCCGGGGAGGTCCTCGACGGTGAACCGGCCGGTGCGCCTGCCGTCGGGCAGCAGCACGGCGGCCAGTCCGTCGAAGACCTCGGCGGCGGGGGCCCCGACGACCCCGGCGACCTCGGTGATCAGCTTCTTCCCGCTCACCGTGCCACCCCGGTGTCCTGGAAGAAGTCGTAGCCCCGGCCCGCGGGTGGGGCGAGGGTCTCGGTGTTCACGGACATGGCGCGATTCCTCTCGGTCGCGGCGCCTATCCTGGAGACCGCGAGTCCAGACAGGGCGGGCGCCTTGTTCGGATGTCCGGCTGCCGGGGTGTTGGCGCACCCCGGCAGCCGCTTTCTCATGGTTCGCCGGGCGCCCGCGGCGGCTCGTCGAGCACCTGTGACAGCAGGTCCCGCCGGACGGTGCCGGGCCAGTTGAGCTCCCCCGATTCCAGGCGGGCGATGAGGCTCCGGACCCAGGCGAGCTCGGCCTCGTTCAGCGTGCGCTCGTAGTCGACCTCGATCATCAAGATGTCGGGCAGGCCGCTGTCCTTCATGACGCTCAGGTGGGCGTCCGTCCCGGCCAGCAGCCCTTCGAGCGCCGCCGCCCGCAGGCGCAGGGCGCGCAGCGCCTCGGACGCCGGCAGGGTGCCGATGAGGGAGACGGCGGCGGTGAACGTGCGGCGGTCGGGGGCGGGGGTCTGGAGGAGACTGCGGAGCCTGGTCGACAGCTCCCTGCGGCCCTCGTCGGTGATCTCGTAGACCGTGCGCTCCGGCCGGCGGCCCTCCCTGCCGCTCTCGACCGGGACGATCAGCTCCTCGCCCGCCAGCCTCTCGACCGCGTGGTAGAGGCTCCTGGGCAGCCCCGTCACATAGTCCTTGTGCGTGTCGACGATGAAGCGATGGATCTCGTACGGATGGCCGGCGCGCACCGAGAGCACGGCCAGCACGGTCAGCCCGACCAGGTCTGGACGTCGCGCCATAGTGCCTCCTCCTATATTGCATTTTGCACTATAGCAGGTTTCCTGGCCTCCTCGCCGGAGAACGCCGCCCCCGGCCCCGCCGCGCTCAGCTGGCCAGGGCGGGCGGGTCCCACGAGTCGGACTCCTGCCCCCGCTCCACGCGCGCGGAGAGACGGGACCCGACGTCCTCGGGGGAGAGCGGCCGGGCGAAATGGAAGCCCTGGGCCAGCCGGTAGCCCAGCTGGTACAGCCGCCTGGCCTGGGCCGCGGTCTCCACGCCCTCGGCCACCGCCCGCAGCCGCAGGGCCTGGGCGATGTGCGCCAGCGAGGTGGCGATCGCCGCCTGCTCGATCGTGCCGGTCACCCCGTCGACGAACGACTTGTCCACCTTCAGCACGTCCACCGGGCAGGTCCGCAGCAGGCCGAGCGAGGAGTGCCCGGTGCCGAAGTCGTCGAGGGCGACGCTGACACCGAGGTCGCGCAGGGCGTGCACCGCCTCCAGCGCGGGCCCGCCGTCGAACACGGCGGTCTCGGTGATCTCCACCAGCAGGTCCTCCGGGCGCAGGCCGGTCTCGCGCAGCACGTCCGCGACGGTCTGCGCGAACCCCGGCTCCCGCAACTGCCGGGCCGAGACGTTCACCCCCACCCGGGAGGGCGCGGCGTCGCCGTAGGTCCGCTGCCAGGCGGCCATCTGCCGGCACGCCTCGCGCAGCACCCAGGCGCCGAGCTGGACGATCGTCCCGTTGCGCTCCGCGACCGGGACGAACTCCGCCGGGGGGACCAGCCCGCGCTCCGGGTGCCGCCAGCGCACCAGCGCCTCCACCGCCGACACCTCACCGGCCGGCAGGGTGACCACCGGCTGGTACATCAGGAACAGCTCGCCCGATCCCACGGCCCGCCGCAGTTCGGCCCCGAGCTGGGCGTACTCGATCGCCCGGAGGTCCATATCCGCCGTGTAGCGGACGCAGCGGCTCCTGCCCTGCTCCTTGGCGGCGTACATGGCCACGTCCGCGCGGCGCAGCAGCTCGCTGGCGCCCATCCCCGGCTCGCCGTCCACCAGGCCGACGCTGGCCTGCACGAGCAGGTCGTGACCTTCCACGTTGACGGGGGTGCCGAGCGTCGTGATGATCTGTCCGGCGATCCGGTCCGCCTCCTCCGGGGAGACGCCCCGCAGCAGCACGGCGAACTCGTCCCCGCCCAGCCGGGCGACCGAGTCACCCGGCCGGATGCACTCCCGCAGCCGGCCGGCCACGGCCACCAGGACGGCGTCGCCCATCGCGTGCCCGAGCCGGTCGTTGATCGTCTTGAAGTCGTCCAGGTCGATCAGCGCCAGCGCGACGCCGCTCCCGGCGTCCAGGGCGCCCGACGCCTCCTCGGTGAACAGGGTCCGGTTGGCCAGCAGGGTCAGCGCGTCGTGGGTGGCCTGGTGGGCCAGCTCGTCCTGGAAACGCCTGGTCTCGGTGATGTCGCGGGTGTTGCTCACGATGCCGCGGATGGTGGGGTCGTCCAGCCGGTTCGTGCTCACGACCTCGGCCCAGCGCCAGTTGCCGTCCGCGTGGCGCATGCGGACCTGACAGGTGGCGGTGGCGCCGGAACGCTCCCGGAGGCGATGGCTCATCTCCACGAGGGCCTCCTGGTCGTCCGGATGGACGAAGTCCCGCACCGGGCGGCCCAGCCACTGGTGGACGGAGATGCCGAGAATGGCCTCGACGCTCGGGCTGATGTAGACGTAGTTCCCGTCCACGTCGTTGATCGTGATGACGTCGGAGGAGTTCTGCACCAGCGACCGGAACCGCTGCTCGTGCCGGCTCATCTCCAGCATGCTCGCGTCCAGCCGGGCCAGCAGGTTGGCGTTGTCGTAGAAGGCCATGACCTGACGGACCACGACCAGCGCGGTCAGGGCGATCGCGCCGGCCACGACCACGCGGATCCCCGGGCTCGCCGATCGGGTCGAGACCAGCAGCAGGACGTCCGTCACCGCGATCGCGGCGTACGGCAGCAGGCTGAACGGCCGCTGGGGCCGGGAGCGCGGCATCGGGTCCGTCGCGGCCCGCCGCTGCAGCTCGGCCGCGGCGACGGCGAGGAACGCCGCGACCGGGACGCTGACCTGCCCGGCGTGCAGGTAGGGCTTGGACTGCACCAGCGGCATGAGGGCGCCGCCAAGCGCGCCCACGAGGCCCGCCATCCCCAGGACCGACAGGGACCGGAAGTCCAGCGGGCCGGTCCCGGCCAGCGCCAGCTTGACCGCGGCGAGCACCGTGACGAAAGCCAGCGTGATGACCGTCAGGGCCCACCAGTCCGAACCCGTGACAGCGGCCAGCTGCGGCGCGCTCTGCATCGTGAAGTAACTGGTGAGCAGTCCCGCGGCCAGCAGGACGACACCCGAGTCGAGCCCCATCGTCAGACGCGCCTTGCGTGAACGCGCCGCCCCGGGCAGCCGCAGCAGCGCCCAGAGCGCGACCAGGATGCCGCAGAGATACAGGGCGATGGTCAGCGGCCCGGTGTTCTGGGTCGGCGCGTCCGGCCCGGCCAGCGCGTCGTGGGCGTTACTGAGCAGAGCGGCCGAGATGAGGCCCAGGGCGATGCCCAGCCGCCGCCAGAACGAGCGCGCGGGCGCGGCCAGGGCGGCGGTCCGCGCCACCCGCCCGGACGCCAGGGCGGCCAGGGCGAAGGAGATCGGGAGCGGAAGCCAGCCCACGAACGGCGGGGCCAGGGGGCGCGGGAAGTTGAGGGCGAACCACCCGACGGAGAACACCGCGAGCACCCCGAGCACGGCCGGCAGCGGCTCTCTCAGGACGCGGACGAGGGAGGCGCGTGGCAGCATGGCGCGCTCTCGCTGACCGATTCTCATGCCGTTACTTCCCCTGTGACGCGGATTCTTCCTCGGACGCCACATCGGCATGAGGGAACCGGTCTTGAGGGATTATCCGGTGATCTACATCGTAAAGGGGCCCGGCGGCAACCGCGTCACCGGCAGCCGGGACGGGCCCACCACCATCCCCTCCGTCCGGAGCACCTGCGACAACAGTCGCGCGGCCTGATCGGCGGTGACGCGCTCGGCCGGATCGCGCCGCAGCAACCCCTCCAGCACCGGGCGGAGCGTCCCGGCCCTCACCGGCGGGGCCGGTTCCCCGGCCGCGGCCCTCTCCAGCGCCGACAGCGCGCCCGACTCCGGATAGGGCGCCGAACCCTCGACCGCGAAGTACAGGCTCGCCCCGAACGACCACAGGTCCGCCGCCGGGCTCGCGGGCATGCCCCGCAGCCGCTCCGGCGCGACATACGCCGCGGAACAATTGATCGGAACCGTCGTCGACACGCCCGGGTCCCCGTTCAGTGCGGCGATGCCGAAATCGGTCAGCACCACCCGCTCACCGGTCAGCAGGATGTTCCCCGGATTGATGTCCCGGTGCAGGACCCCCGCCTCATGCGCGTGACGCAGCCCCGCGAGCAACTGGAACCCGATCCACGCCGTCCAGCGGACCGGCAGGTGCCCGAGATGCCCGACCGTCTCCCGCAGGGTGAGCGCCTCCAGCATCTCCATCACGATCCACAGCCGCCCCCGGTCCTCCAGCAGGTCGTGCACCGAGATCACCGCCGGATGACTCAGCCGCCCCGCCGACCGGGCCTCACGCAACGCGCGCCGCCGCGCGTGACCGAGGTCGGCGCCGCCTCCCCGGAACGGCGGCTGGACCTCTTTGATCGAGACGTCCCTGCGCAGCCGCAGATCGTGCGCCCGCCACATGATGCCCGCGCCGTCCCTTCCCAGCGGGGACATCAGCCGGTAACGGCCCCCGAGTAATCGCTGCTTTCCCGGTTCCTTTCCCATGAACCACCCGCCGCCATAGCGATCAGATCATCGGCGATTCATGTTTTCACCTGGAACGGTGCACCAAGGGGCGATATCACGGAACGCGCATAACAATTCAGTCGCATATATATCGGCCACATGTGTCTCAACGGCATATGTGAACAGAAGAACGTTTCAGCCTTCCGGGCGCCGGCGCGGGGCGCGGATGAACCACCCGGAAGGGCTCAGGCGGCGCTGTGCCGCCGCAGGTTCACAAGCATCTGGTAGGCCTGCTCCGAACCGAGGCGGGACATCGGATCCTTGCGCAGCAGGCCGCGCAGCAGCGGCTCCAGGGCGCCCGCCCGGCGCGGCGCGCGCGGAGGCTCCCGCAGCGCCTCTATCAGCGCCGCTATGGAGTTCACCGTCCGGAACGGGGTCCGGCCCTCCACCGCCATGTACAGCGTCGCCCCGAACGACCACATGTCCGCCTCGCGCGTCCCGCCCCGCCCCTGCAACGCCTCCGGCGCGATGAACGCTGGGGTTCCGCGCATCGACGTCGTCGCCGCGCCCTCGAACGCCGCGAAACCGAAATCGGCCAGCACCACCCGGTCTCCGGTCAGCATGATGTTGGCCGGTTTGATGTCCCGGTGCACCACCCCGCCGTCATGCGCGTGCCGCAACGCCTCCAGCAGCCGCCGGCCCAGCTTCGCCACCAGCTCCACCGGGAGCGGGCCCGCCTGCACGACCGTGTCGTGCAGCGTCAGCGCCTCCAGGAACTCCATGACGATCCACAGACGCTCCGGCTCCTCGACCAGGTTGTGCACCGTCACGATGCCCCGGTGGCTGAGCCGGGCCGCCATCCGGGCCTCGCGCACCACCTTCCGCCGCCGGTGGGAGGCGTCGGGACCGGGCGGCAGCGCGATCTCCTTGAGCGCCACGTCCCGCTCCAGCAGCTGGTCATGGGCCCGCCACACGACGCCTGTCGCGCCCTTGCCCACGGGAGCGAGGAGTTGGTACCGATCGGCGACGATGCTGCTCATCCGGGCATGATCTCAGCAATCGGCGCCGAAGGCCTACTCGGGCCGTCCGGGAGCGGGGAAACCGACCGAAAGAGTATGAATCTACTTTGTAAAGGAGGCGGGTGAACGCCCCCGGAAACCCTCAGACGAGGCCGATGCCGAGCAGCAGGGTCCCGGCTGCCAGGGACACCCCGCCCAGCGGGACCAGCCAGATCAGCTTGTTCGGCTCGGTGTCCGAGGGGCGCACGACCGACAGGAAGAACCCGAGCGGCATCAGGATCGGCGCCGCCACGATCAGGGTGCGGGCCAGGCCCCTGATCCCGTCGGACAGGTCGGCCTGGTCGATGTAGAGCAGCGCGACGAGGGCGAAGAGCACCAGAACGCCCGCGTGGGCGTGCCCGGCCCGCCACAGGCCCCGCCGGACGGGGTTGTCGAGGTATCCGGGCAGGTTCCGCATGATGTGCGTCAGGAGCGACACCCCGCCGAAGGCGACGGCGGGCACGGTGATCAGGAGCACTCCGGCGGTGCTCAGGGATGACGGGGACATGGCGCCTCCAAGTTGGATAGTGGTGCTAGCCAATTATTGGATAGTGGGACTATCGAGTCAAGGCGCGATTTGCCTCTCAGGCGGAGGGGGAGGTTGTCTGGCGGCAGGGTCCGAGGCGGCTGACGATCGTGGGGGTGATCCGCGCGAAATGTCTGTCACTTCGGGGAAGATATGAACTACAGACGTCCCCCAGGCGGAGGTGCCACATATGGCAAGCAAGGACACCGGCGGGCAGAAGCAGACCGGCCGGACCGACCGCGAGGTCGACGAGGTCGCGGTCGAGGAGTCCACCGACGTTCAGGAGCGCCACGAGAAGCTCACGGATGACGTGGACGCGATTCTGGACGAAATCGACGAGGTCCTCGAAGAAAACGCGGAGGAGTTCGTGAGGTCATACGTCCAGAAGGGCGGAGAGTAGGCCGAAGTCATCCGGGAGCCGGGTGCGGTTCCTGAAAGACGCACGTTCTCCCCGCGTCGCGGGGAGAACACGGCGCATGCCCGGTCCGTCCGATTCGGCACGCGGATGATCGATACGGCCGTCCGCCCCTGAGGGAACGCCTGGGGAGAGATCACCGACGTGGCGGCGGAGGTCCGTACGGTGGTCGCGGTCCCGGGGTCAGGGGACCAGGTGGACGGTCGCGATCTCGAAGGGGCGCAGCGGCAGCCGTACGGCACCGCCGGTGACCTCCAGCGGTTCGCCCGCCGCGCCGAGGATGCCGGCGCGGCGGGCGGCGCTGAAGGGGCCGCGGACGACGGCCTCGGTGGCGGTGAGGCACTCGGCGACGATCCGGATCTCCAGGGCGCCGTCGCGTTCGCGCAGGGCGGTGAGGAGCACGCCGGGGCCGTCGATCTCCAGCGGGGCGTCCGGGGACGCTTCCAGGGGAGCGCTCACGAGCGCGGGGGGTGCACCGGGGGCGGCCGCGCCGGGGGAGGCGCTGTCCGAGCCGGGGACGGCCAGCAGCTCGTGACGGTACTCCTCGGCCAGGCGCGGCAGACCGGCCTCGTCCCAGGTGCCGTCGTGCAGGAGGACGGCGAAGCGCATGGCGGCCGGGCCGGGGCACTGGGCGTCCGGGGTGGGCAGCTGGGGGCCGGCGGGTTCGTCGCGGTAGGCGTTGCGGTTCCTGGACAGGTGGCCGACGGAGCGGAGCAGGGTGAGGGCGAGTTCCCCGCCGGTCAGCTCGTACTCGGTGACCTGGTCGAGGAGGACGGCGAGCCCCCCGGCGGACACGAAGCCCTCGGCGGGGTAGGTCGGCAGGGGTTCCTCGCCGCAGCCGCCCTCGGCGGTCAGGCCGCGCCGTACGACCGCGAGCTGTCCTTCGGCGAAGGACTCCGCGGCGGCCCGGGGGAGGGGTGCGTGCCAGCGGACGCGGTGGTCGCGGGTGCGGTTGTCGAAGGAGGTCTCCAGCCGCAGGTACGGTTCGCCCGCGCGGAGTTCGGCGCGGGTGGTGACGGCGACGGTCTCGGTGGTGGAGGCGCGGCCGTCCCCGGAGGACTCGACGGGCCAGTCGTAGGTGCGGCGGATCTCCAGCACGGAGACCAGGGGACCCGCGTACACGCTCTCGACCTCGACGGAGGACGGGGCGTCGGCGAGGAGGTCGTGGCGGGGCGGCGCGTGGTTGTAGGTGTCCCCGGCGTCGCCGCCGTCGACGATGCGGCCGACCCCGTGGGCCTCGGCTCCGGCGGAGCGGAGGGAGAGGGTCCCGTCGCGGGCGACGGTGACCCGGAGCAGGCCGTTGTCGAGGACGGCGTCCCCGCCGGCCGGAGCGGCGCCCCCGGAGTCACCTGAGCCACCGGAGTCCCCGGCGGGGGCTCCGGTGGCGGACCAGGGGGCGGAGGCGAGCACGGTACGGCCGAGCGGGGGGACGGTGACCCGGGCCGCGACGGTGACGACGGGCTCCGCGAGGGTCCGCACGAGCCACGGGCCGGGCCGGGCCGTGGCGGCCTCCAGGACGGCGCGGCGCAGGTCGGCGTAGTCGTATCCGGTGGTGGCGTGGCGGCCGACCACGATGGTGAAGGTCCCGGGGGCGCCCGGGGCCGTGCCGCCGGAGGCGCTCCAGGAGATGATCTGGAGACCGAACAGCTCACGTTCGTGCACGCGGCCGAGGAGACGGGTGAGATCGTCCATGGCGGTCTCGTCGAGGAGGGTGGGGGCCAGTTCGAGCCGCTGCAGCGGCACCGGCGCGCCGCCGGGGGCGAGCAGGCGGGCGCGGCTCTCGGGGAGGTCGGCGAGGACGAGGGCGGTCCGGGCGAAGGGGGAGGGGTTGACCACGACGATGCGGTCGCGGGGGACCCGCGCGGCGAGTGACGCGCCGACCATGTCGACGACGGCCTGGCCGATCTGCCCGGCCTCGGCGATGCGGGCGGCGACCTGCTGGGCGGTGTCGTCGGCGCCGCAGCCGGTGATGGAGTCGTGGCCGCTGCAGGCGATCAGGCGGCGCCAGGCCAGGTCGAGGAGCTTGGCGGCGGCGGTGTCGCCGGGCAGCCAGCGGGCGGCCAGGGGTTCGGCGTAGCGGGTGATGACGCGCTCGGCGTGGGCCATGGCGCGTTTGGCGGGGACGCGGGCCGAGATGACGCCCGGCAGGATGTTGGCGCGGGCGTGGGAGCGCAGCTCGCCGGAGACGGCGGGCAGGCCGGCGGTGGAGGGGTCCTGGGCGGTGACGTACTCGCCGAGGGTGGCCAGGCGCAGCCCGGCGGCGGTGATGTCGGCGGCCGGGGCGCTGTGGTCGGCGCCGTACATGGCCAGCAGGGGACCGTCGGGGCGCCAGGGGCGCAGGGTCTCGGTGAAGGCGGTGATCCGGTCGGGCAGGGCCTCGGCCGGGCCGCTGAACAGGGCGACGGCGTTGCCGTACCCGCCGGGGAGGTACTGGGTGCGGATGACGGTGCCGTCGGCGCCGGTCCAGGCGAAGGCGTCCCGGTCGACGGAGGCGGGTACGCCGCGCCACAGGCAGGCGTGCTCGAACCCGGCCTGGCGGAGGATCTGCGGCATCTGGGCGCAGTGGCCGAACTGGTCGGGCAGGTAGCCCACGCGCATCGCGCCGCCGAGGGCGTCGGCGCCGCGGGTGCCGTACTCCAGGTTGCGGATGAGGGTCTCGCCGGAGCACAGGAACTCGTCGGCGAGGATGAGCCACGGGCCCGCGGCCAGGCGGCCCTCGGCGACCAGGGCGGTGATCAGGGGGAGCCGTTCGGGGCGGATCTCCAGATAGTCCTCCAGGGCCGCGAGCTGGCCGTCCATGGTGAAGCGGTAGCCGGGGTCGGCGGCCATGGTGTCGAGGACCTCGTCGAGCATGCGGACCAGGCCGAGCCGGAAGCGCTGGAAGGGCAGGTACCACTCGCGGTCCCAGTGGGTGTGCGGGACGACGACGATGTCCGGCGCGGACGGCGCGGACGGCGCGGACGGTGTGGGGGCGGGCGTCGCGGGGTCAGGCGTCGTGCGACTGGTGTGCGTCATTGGCTTCGCCTCCGATGGCGTCTCCGGCGGCCGCTGCGATGATCCGCTGCGCCGTCACGATATCGGCGACGGCGCCCGCGAGCCCGGTGAGCGGGGGCGTGTCCTCGGTGACCAGGGCGTGGAAGGCCTCCAGCTGGAGCTCGAACGCCTCGGTCACGTCGCGGTGCGCGGCCCGCACCTCGGTGGTGCCGGAGAGGGATGTGGCGGTCAGGACGGTGGGTGCGTTCATCAGGTAGGGGGAGGGGAAGACGAGCTCCAGGGAGCCGTCCTCGTGGTGGACGGTGACGGTCTCGCGGTAGGCCGGGTGGCCGGGCAGGTAGTGCCAGCGCAGGCCGTACCGGCCGTGCTCCAGCGCGCCGGCGACCTCGACGGAGGGCCCGTCCCAGACGGCGGCGTGCTCGACGGTGGCGGGCGGGCCGCTGAAGGTCCGCATGAGGGCCAGGTCGTGGCAGAGGCTGCCGAGCACGACGTTCGCGTAGAGGGACCGCCAGGCCGCGGGGGCGGCGGGACCGAGGGCGGTGTCCAGGGCCCGCTCGTCGGCGTCCAGCCAGGGCTCCAGGGCCTGCGGGGAGGGCCTGGAGGGGGGGACGCGGGCGAAGGCGAGCTGGGCCTCGCCGGCGGGGTGCAGGACCGTGACGTCGAGGTGCCGGATGGCGTGCCCGCCGAGGAGGGCGGCGGCGCGCCGGACGGCCGGGTCGTACTGCTTCATGTAGCCGACCATGAGGCGGTCCTCGTTCTGCAGGGCGCTCACCTCGGCGCGGCTGTAGGCGAGGGGCTTCTCGCACAGGACGGCGTACCCGGCGGCGAGCGCGGCGGAGACGATCTCGCCGTGGGTCCCGGCGGTGAGCACGATGAGGGCGTCGAAGCCGCCGTGACCGAGCATGGCGTACGGATCGGAGAAGGGGCGGGCGCCGGTGCGCCGGGCGGCCAGACCGGCCCGCCCGGGGTCGAGGTCGCAGACGGCGGTGACGCGGAACAGCTCCGGCCGCCTGGCCAGCAGCGGCAGGTACATCACCTGCGCGGCCACGCCGAGCCCGGCGACCGCGACGTCCACCGGACCGGCCGGGGTCAGCTGCACAGGGCCATCACCTCGTTGCGGAAGGTCTCCAGCCGGTGGGGGCCCGGCCGGGCGGGCAGGACGACCCGGTCGCCGACGATCACCCGGCGGGTGTCGGGACCCCACAGGACGAGGCCGTCGGCGTCCAGGACGATGAAGTCGTCGCCGTGGCGGAGCAGGAGCGGCCCGCCGGGCGAGGCCGAGACGGCGGTGGCGCCGGCGCGCAGCCCGTCGAGGGCCGCGCCGGGAGCGTCACCGCCGAGGATCCAGGTGGTCGGCTCGCCGGGCGGGTGCCCCTCCTCGGGCCGGTGGTAGTCGCTGCCGCCGATCATGATGGGGGCGGCGGTCCACGCCTGGGTCCAGGCCAGCGGGGCGCCCCAGGAACGGTCCAGCCAGCTCCAGTGCCAGGCCTCGACGACCGGGGACCGCACGTCCGTGCCGGGCGGGGGATGACGCCAGGCGCAGTCGGCGGCGACGGGATGGTTGATCGACATCACTCCGTCCCTCTCCCGTACGGCGGCCGCCCACACGCCGGGCGGCTCGCGGAAGTCGATCCAGCCGAGGTCGCCGAAGGCGTTGGCGTGGCCGAGGTCGGTGGTGATCTCCTGGCCGGGCAGGAGGGTGATGGCGGCGTACGCGGCGGCGGCGGGCAGCTCGGCGTGGTGGCTGACGGTGTTGTGGTCGGTGACGGCCAGGAAGTCCAGGCCCCGGTCGGCGGCCAGGCAGGCCAGCTCGGCGACGGTCAGGGAGCCGTCGGAGTGCACGGTGTGCGTGTGCAGGTCCCCGGCGAGCCAGCGCAGGCCCCCGAGGACGGGCAGGCCGCGCCGGGCCGCGGCGGGCTCGCGGGGCGGCGGGGGCGGGGGGCGCAGGCCGCGCCGGAGCGGCGGGGGAACGGCCGGCGGGGAGACGTGCGGGATGATCCGCAGCCGGTACGGCAGGCCGCCGGGCGGGACCCGGTGCAGGCCGAGCAGGACGTGCCAGACGCCGGGCTCGGGCTCGCCGGACAGATAGCCGGGGGTGGCCCAGGCCGGGGCGATCGTGTACTCGGAGCGGGCCCCGCCGGACCAGCCGCGGAACCCCCGCGGGCCGAGGCAGCCCAGGTCGAGCACGCCCGCCGAGCGGTCGTAGGCGAGGCGGACGGTGAAGGCGCGGGCGCCGGCGGGCAGCTCGAACGGGACGCCGCGGACCGGGGCGGCGACGCGGTCGGCGACGGTCCAGTGACCGGTACGGCGCATCGCTCTCATACCGCTGTCCTCATAGCCGCTGTCCTCATGCCGCTGCCCTCATGCCGTGCTCCCGTCCGGGGCCCTCGCGCCCGCACCGGTGTCCCTGTCCGCGGACCGTGGTCTTCATGCCGGATGGACCAGCCGGTCGCCGTGGTAGACCAGGGCGCGGTCCGGGCGGGGAACGGCCCAGGCGGCGGCGCCGACCGGGGGATCCTCCCCCTCGGGGACGACGACCTGGACGAGCCGGTCGCCGTCCTCCCCGCCGCCCTCCAGGGTGACCAGGGTGGAGGTGCCGAGGTTCTCCAGGACGGCGACGGTGCCGGGGAAGGCGTCGTCGCGGGGGACGGCCGACAGGTCGGCGTACTCGGGGCGGACGCCGTACACGATCTCCTCGCCGTCGGGCAGCCCGGGCGGGGCGGGCAGGACGGCCCCGGCGACGTGCAGGGCGCCGCCGGCGACCTCGCCGGGCAGGAGGTTCATCGGGGTGGAGCCGATGAAGGAGGCGACGAAGGTGGTGGCGGGCCGGCGGAAGATCTCGGCGGGGGTGCCGACCTGGGTGATCCGCCCGGCGTCCATGACGGCGATGCGGTGGGCGAGGGCCAGGGCCTCCCCCTGGTCGTGGGTGACGAAGACGGTGGTGACGCCGAGTTCGTCCTGCAGGCGCTTGAGGAAGGTGCGGGCCTCCAGGCGCAGCCGGGCGTCGAGGTTGGACAGGGGCTCGTCGAAGAGGAAGACCTTGGGGTGGCAGGCGATGGCGCGGGCGAGGGCGACGCGCTGCTGCTGTCCCCCGGACAGCTGCCCCGGGCGGCGGCCGAGCAGCTCCGACAGGCTCAGCCGGCCGGCGACCTCGGCGGCCCTGGCCTCGCGGCGGGCGCGCGGCACCTTCTGGATGCGCAGCGGGTAGGCGATGTTGGCGGTGACGTCCATGTGCGGGAAGAGGGCGTAGTCCTGGAAGACCATGGCGACGTCGCGGCGGCCGGGCGGAAGCGCGGTGACGTCGGCGCCGCCGATGGAGACGGTGCCGGAGGTCGGCGTCTCCAGCCCGGCGATGCTGCGCAGCAGCGTGGTCTTGCCGCAGCCGGAAGGGCCGAGCAGGGCGAAGAACTCGCCCTCGCCGATGTCCAGGTCGAGGGAGTCCAGGGCGCGGACCCCGCCGGGGAACACCTTGGTCAGGCCGTGCAGGGAGATCGTCACTGCTTGATTCCTCCGTGGAAGCGGAAGCCGTACCGGCCGCTGACGAACAGGTACATCAGGACCACGGGCAGCGAGTAGAGCAGTGAGAAGGTGGAGATGAGATCGAGATTGGGCTGCCCGCCCTCGGTGTAGAGGGTGTAGAGGATCACCGCGCTGGGGGCCTTGGCCGGGTCGCGCAGCAGGATGTACTGCATGAGGAAGCCGCCCCAGACGCTGGCCACGGCCCAGACCGCGATGGTGGCAAGGCCGGGCCGGACCACGGGGACCACGATGTGCCACAGGATCTGCAGCGGCGAGGCGCCGAACACCCGGGCGGACTCCTCGTAGGAGGTCGGGGTGGCGTCCATGAAGTCCTTCAGGATGAAGATCGCGGCGGGGAGCAGGCCGCCGGAGACGACGAGGATGACGCCGAGGTGGGTGTCGATCAGATCGAGGCGGGTGGCCAGCTCGAAGATCGGCACCATGGCGGCGGTGCCGGTGACGACGGAGGAGAGCAGGAGCAGCACGTACAGCAGGGCGTCGCGGCCCGGCACCCGGACGCGGGACAGGGCGTAGGCGGCCAGCGCGGCCAGGACGACGACGATCGCCGCCGCGCCGCCGGCCTGGATGACGGAGTTGCCGATGGAGCCGAGCGCGTAGGGGTTGTCGAGGATGGCGCGGAAGTTGGCGAGGGTGAACTCGGGGACGGAGACGGTGATGGAGGGGGCGGCGTCGAAGGGGGCCGAGGCCAGCCAGAGCATCGGCAGCGCGAAGAACGCGCCGACGACGGCGAGGAAGGCCGCCGAGGCGATCCGGCCGAGGACGTGGCGGACGGCGCTCATCCGGCGGTCCCCCGGATCGCGGGGCCGGCCCCGGAGACGGCCCCGCCGCCGTCGCCGTGATCGCGGCCACGATCACGGTCGCGGGTGCGGTCGCGGGTGCGGAGCAGGCGCAGGTAGGCGAGGGCGAAGACGAGGTTGATCAGCAGGATGAGGAAGGAGACGGCGGCGCCGAAGCCGAGCTGCCCGCCGCGCAGGGCGGTGGTGTAGACGTAGAACGGCAGGATCTCCGAGCGGCCCTCGGGCCCGCCCGCGGTGATCAGGAACGGGGTGAAGTCGTTGAAGGTCCACAGGCTGATCAGCAGCATGTTGGTCAGGACGTGGCCCTTGATCCGGGGCAGGACCACGTCGCGCAGCTGCTGGAGGGCCGAGGCCCCGGCCAGGCGGGCGGTCTCCAGGTGGGACGGGGGGACGGTCTCCAGCGCGGCGGCGTAGAGCATCATCGAGAACGCGGTGCCGCGCCACGTGTTGAACACGATGATCGACAACATCGGGTGGTCGAGCAGCCAGGCGGCGCCGGGGGTGCCCAGCAGGGCGTTGAGGGTTCCGCCGTCGCGGTCCAGGAGCGCGATCCACAGGAACGCCACGACCGAGCTCGGCAGGATCCACGACAGCAGCACCAGCCCTTCGATGATGCGCCGTACCGGCCCGCGCCGGTCGCGCAGCGTCCAGGCGAGCGCGAAGCCCAGAACGGCCTGACCGATCACGGCCGAGCCGAGCACGTACTGCACGCTCAGCCAGAGCGAGGTGCGGAACCGGTCGTCGCCGATCGCCGCGGTGTAGTTGTCGGCCCCGACCACCTGGGGATCGGCCGCGGCCAGCCCGGTCAGACGGTAGTCGGTGAGCCCCAGATAGATCGTCCACAGCGCGGGGAAGACCAGGAACACCCCGATGAGCACCAGCGCCGGCAGCACGAACCCGACCGCTCGCCGCCTCCCGAGCCCCGCCGCATCAGTGTTCATGGCGACGCTGCGCGTCGCGGCTCGGGGGCCGGTAACCGGCGCCTTCCCTCGTCACTCATCCGCTCGTTCCTCGCTCCTTCGCTCCTTCGCTCCAGGGCACCGGCGCCCCCTCGCGGTTGCCCCGCCCGGTCAGTTGGAGACGTTGCCGGGGCCGCCGACGATTCCCTCCACCTTGGCGCGGTAGGCGTTCGCCGCCTCCTCGGGGGGCGTGCCGGAGACGACGGCGGCGGTGGCCTCCTGCAGGGCGGCGGAGACCTGCGGGTAGACGGCCAGGCCCGGGCGGTAGGAGGTGATCGGCAGGATCTCCTTGGCGATGAACGTCAGCATCGGGTCGCCTGCGAGGACCTCGTCGTTGACGTCGGTGCGGGAGGTGACGCGGGCCGCCCCGGCGAGCTCGGCCTTGATCGCCTCGGCCGAGTGCATGAACGCCATCAGCTCCCACGCCTGCCTCGGGTTCTGGGAGAAGGGGTTCAGCACCCGTACGGCCCCGCCGGACATGCTGACGAAGTCCTGGCCGCGGACGCCCGCGCCGGGCTCCCTGGCCGGGATCTTGGCGTAGCCGACGACCTCGTCCCGGTCGGCCATCGGCGCCACACCCGCCTGCGGTTCGACGACGGACCGCCAGAAGTAGTCGCCCTCGGCCAGGATGCCGATCTTCCCGTCGGCGAACTCGGCGAAGGACTTGTCACGCCCCTTGGCCTCCTGCTGCAGCCTGGGGTCGCCCAGGCCGCCGCCGTAGATCTGCCGGTAGAACCCGAGCACGTCCTTGATCCCCTGGGAGGCGCCGGTCCACTTGCCGTCGGCGTAGATCTCGGTGCCGGTCCCGGCCAGCAGCGGCAGAGCGCCCTGCATCGTGGTCGCCTCGCCCATCGCGGTGCCAGCGTTGATCTGGATCGGGGTGACGCCGGGCAGTTTCCTCAGCGCCGTGCCCGCGTCGATGATCTCCTGCCAGCTGGTCGGCTGCCACGGGTCGGGCAGGCCGGCCCTGGCGAACAGCTCCTTGTTGTAGAACAGGACCCGGCCGTCGGTGCCCTGCGGCAGGCCGTACTTCTTGCCGTCGAAGATGCCCAGCCCCTGTACGGCCTGCGGGATCTGCGCCCAGCCCTCCCAGGCGTCCACCTGCGGCCCGCCCACCTCGGAGAGCGGTTTGACGTATCCGGCCTGGGCGAACTCGCCCACCCAGATCCCGTCGAGGTCGATCACGTCGGCGCCGGTCCTCGACTTCAGGTCCAGCGCGATCTTCGTCTTGTACTGCTCGTCGTCGACGCCGTTGGGCTGGAACAGCACCCGCACGTCGCGCCCGGCGGCCTTCTGCGCGGCCTCGAACCGGGGGATCACCCACTGCCTGATCCAGTCGGCGCTGGCCGAGTTCTTGCCGCCGGGGATCGCGTTGGCGGTGATGGTCAGCGTGACGGAGCCCTCCCCCTCGGGGGTGTCGGATCCGCAGGACGCCAGGGCCAGCAGCGCCGCCGCGAGGGCTGCGATCAGCGCGGGGCGGGGGGAGAGTCTCACGGCGACCTCCTCGGGAGGCGGCGGCATGTCACGACAACTCGACAATTACACGGGCGTACTCGTGCGTAAAGATTGAGGGCGCCCACCGGGAGTGGTTCGCGTTGAGCTGATCGAGGGAAGTGCATGCACCACGGCAAGGTGAGTAGGGTCGGACCGTAAAGGAAGCACCTTTGGAGGGAGTCGCGTGGCATCGCACAGGGACCTGCCCGCCGGCATGGTGAACCATCTCTTCACGAACACCGGAAACTCCTCGTTCACCGAGTTCGTCGGGTCCTACGCGCCGGAGTTGCTGCCCGGCCGTAACGACACCCTGGCGACCCCGGTCGGCGACCGGATTCCGCACGCCACCACGATCGTCGCGGCGACCTGCGCCGGGGGTGTGGTGATGGCGGGTGACCGCCGTGCGACCTCCGGCAACATCATCTCCCAGCGGGACATAGAGAAGGTCTTCCGCACCGACGACTACTCGTGCATGGGCATCGCCGGCGCGGCGAGCACCGGCATCGAGATGGCCCGCCTCTACCGGGTCGAGCTGGAGCACTACGAGAAGATGGAGGGCCGCACGCTCTCCGTGGCGGGCAAGGCCAACCGGCTCGCCACGATGATCCGCGGCAACCTCGCGATGGCGATGCAGGGGCTGGTGGTGGTGCCGCTGTTCGCGGCCTACGACCCGGAGATCGACGGTGGCCGGATCTTCGGCTACGACGTCGGCGGCGGCCCCTACGAGCAGTACCAGCACCACGCGATCGGCTCCGGTTCGATCTTCGCGCGCGGCGCGCTGAAGAAGCTCTACCGCGAGGGAGCCTCGCCCGAGGACACCGTCCTGACGCTCATCCAGGCCCTCTACGACGCGGCCGACGACGACTCGGCCACCGGTGGTCCCGACGTGACCCGCCAGATCTGGCCGGTGGTCGCGGTGATCACCGCCGACGGGTTCCGCCGCCTGTCGGACGAGGAGGTCGCCCAGTACGTGCGCACGACGGTGGACGGCCGGATGAACAACCCCGACGGCCCCGTCGCCCCGCTGCGCTAACACGAGAGGAAGACCACTCCGGTGACCATGCCTTTTGGATACGCCTCCCCCGAACAGATCATGCGGGACAAGGCGGACTACGCGCGCAAGGGCATCGCGCGGGGCCGCAGCGTGGTCGTGCTCCAGTACGAGCACGGCATCCTGTTCGTCGCGCCCAACCCCTCCCGGGCACTGCACAAGATCAGTGAGATCTACGACCGGATCGGGTTCGCCGCGGTCGGCCGCTACAACGAGTTCGAGGCGCTCCGGCTGGGCGGCATCCGCTACGCCGACGTCAACGGCTACACCTACGATCGCTCCGACGTCACCGCCCGCGGCCTGGCCAACCTGTACGCCCAGAGCCTCGGGCAGATCTTCACCGAGTCGATCAAGTCGATGGAGGTGGAGGTGGTCGTCGCCGAGGTCGGCGACACCCCCGACGGCGACGCGATCTACCGGCTGACCTTCGACGGCTCGGTCTTCGACGAGCACGGCCTGGCCGCGATGGGCGGCCAGGCCGAGGCGGTCTCAACCCGGCTCAAGGAACGCTACCGCGACGGCATGGGGCTGGCGGAGGCGCTGGAGACGGCGCTGGCGGCGCTGACCGAGCCGGGCGGGGAGCGTCCCCCGGTCGGCCAGCTGGAGGTGGCGGTGCTCGACCGCAACCGGCCGCACCGCAAGTTCCTGCGCCTGCCCGCCCCGCGGCTGGAGAGGCTGCTGGCCGAGGCCGCGGCCAAGTCCGACCCCGCCGCCGGGGCGACCGGGCAGCCGGCTCCGGGAACGGGCGCGCAAGCGCCCGGCGACCCGGCCACCGGCCCCGAGGGCGACATCGACACCGGTTCCGGCGCCTGACCCGTGACCGCCCGGCCCCGCCGCGCATGTGATGCCGATCACTGCGCGGCGGGGCCGGATCACGCACGTGCGCCGCGGCACGGCGGAGTACGAGCCGATCACGTGGAAGCCCGGCACGTGCGAGGTCCGGGAAATCTGCACTCCCTGAACCCGCTTATGCCCCCGGTGACGGGGGCATAAGGTCCACGACCGGAACTCCGGAAACCCCACTGATCCCTATCCACGTGAAGAACTCAGCGAATAGTGTGAGGCAGTGACTGCTTCGCTCCCTGAGCAGGAGCGGCTTCTCGCTTCCCTCGGTTGAGGTGGGCGACGGCCAGGCTCTGACCGTTTCAAACGTAAAGATGATAACCGGGAAGCGATTCCTCTGCCGGGTGAACCCGGCAGTCCCCTCGCTAGGAGCATGATGGATCGTCGCATCTTCGGGCTGGAGAACGAGTACGGCGTCACCTGCACGTTCCGGGGGCAGCGGAGACTGTCCCCCGACGAGGTGGCGCGTTACCTGTTCCGGAGGGTCGTGTCCTGGGGGCGGTCGAGCAACGTGTTCCTCCGCAACGGCGCCCGCCTCTATCTGGACGTGGGCAGCCATCCGGAGTACGCCACCCCCGAGTGCGACAACGTCGTGGAGCTCGTCACCCACGACAAGGCGGGTGAGCGCATCCTGGAGGGCCTCCTCGTGGACGCCGAGAAGCGGCTGCGCGAGGAGGGCATCGCCGGGGACATCTACCTGTTCAAGAACAACACCGACTCCGCCGGCAACTCCTACGGCTGCCACGAGAACTACCTGGTGGGCAGGCACGGCGAGTTCGGCCGCCTGGCCGACGTGCTGATCCCCTTCCTGGTCACCCGGCAGATCGTGTGCGGGGCGGGGAAGGTGCTGCAGACGCCGCGCGGCGCGGTCTACTGCGTCTCCCAGCGGGCCGAGCACATCTGGGAGGGCGTGTCCTCCGCGACCACGCGCTCGCGTCCGATCATCAACACCCGCGACGAGCCGCACGCCGACGCCGAGCGGTTCCGCCGCCTGCACGTCATCGTCGGCGACTCCAACATGAGCGAGACGACGATGTTGCTCAAGGTCGGTGCGACCGACCTGGTGCTGCGCATGATCGAGGCGGGCACCGTGATGCGCGACCTGTCGCTGGAGAACCCGATCCGGGCCATCCGCGAGGTCTCCCACGACATGACCGGGCGGCGCAGGGTGCGCCTGGCCAACGGGCGGGAGGCGTCCTCGCTGGAGATCCAGCACGAATACCTCGCCAAGGCCCGCGACTTCGTCGACCGGCGCGGCGGCGACGAGATCAGCAACCGGGTGCTGGAGCTGTGGGAGCGCACGCTCACCGCGGTGGAGACCGGGAACCTGGACCTGGTCGCCCGGGAGATCGACTGGGTCACCAAGTACCAGCTGATCGAGCGCTACCGCAAGAAGTACGACCTGCCGCTGTCCAGTCCCAGGGTGGCCCAGCTCGACCTGGCCTACCACGACGTGCACCGCCGCCGCGGTCTGTTCTACCTGCTGCAGAAGCGCGGCGCGGTGGAGCGGGTGGCGTCCGACCTGAAGATCTTCGAGGCGAAGTCGGTGCCGCCGCAGACCACCCGGGCCCGGTTGCGCGGGGAGTTCATCCGCAGGGCGCAGGAGAAGCGGCGCGACTTCACCGTCGACTGGGTCCACCTGAAGCTCAACGACCAGGCACAGCGCACCGTGCTGTGCAAGGACCCCTTCCGCAGCGTGGACGAGAGGGTGGACAAGCTGATCGCGGGGATGTGACGGACACCCGGGGCCTGACGGACCCCGGGGCCGGCGGCGGCGCGTCCGGCCGTTGCTTACTCCGCCCGTATGGCCGTTCGGATAGGGTGACGCGAACCTGACGTCTGCTTGAGGGATATCTGATGCGTCGCCGCAGCCTGGCCGTGCTGGCCGCCGTTCCCCTGTTGTTCGCCGCCGCCTGCGGCACTCAGCAGGCCGATACCAAGACCTCCACCGGCAGCGGCGTGAAGGTCACCGGCGAGATCGGCAAGAAGCCGACGGTGACCTTCCCCTCCGGGACGCCCGCCGCGAAGTCGTCCGAGGAGACCGTCAAGGACGGCTCCGGCACGGAGTTCAAGATCGGTGACAGTGTCATCGTCAACTACACGGTCTTCAACTGGGACGGCAAGACCAACGCCACCGTCGGGTCGACCTACGACGCGGGCAACCCGGAGACCATCACGCTCAACGATGAGCTCCCGTCGGTCCTGCGGGAGGCGTTCGTCGGGGCCAAGCCCGGCGGCCGGCACGTCGCCGTGGTGGCCCCGGACAGCCTGACCAAGGAGCAGCTGGAGCAGGCCAAGCAGCAGGGCCAGGACAAGCTGACCCAGGTGCTCGTGCTGGACATGATCGGGGTCAAGCCGAAGCCGGTGACCGTCGACGGCGCGGCCGTCGATCCCGGCGTCAAGGGCGTCAAGGTGGAGAACCCGGGCCCGGGCAAGGCCCCCGTCCTGACCACGAAGACCGGTGAGAAGCCGTCCAAGGAGCTGGTCACCAAGGTCGTCATCAAGGGCACCGGCCCGGTCGTGAAGTCCGGGCAGCAGCTCATGGCGCACTACATCGGCAAGGTCTGGGGCACCGACAAGAAGTTCGACAGCAGCTGGGACAGGGGCGAGCCGGCGACCTTCGGGATCGGCACCGGAAAGGTCATCAAGGGCTGGGACCAGTCGCTGGTCGGGCTGCCCGTCGGCACCCGGGTGCTGGTGAGCATCCCGCCGGACCTCGGCTACGGCGCCCAGGGCAACGCGCAGGCGGGTATCAAGGGCACCGACACCCTGGTCTTCCTGGTGGACATCGTCGGCGCCTACTGAGCGCCGCGCCTGGAAAGCCCGGTCGCACCCTCGGTGCGACCGGGCTTCCGGCGCTACTGACATTTTTCCTAATAGGGCGCTAATGTGTCCGTATCCTCCGGACCAGGGGAGTCGGATGCGTGTTCGCGTGCTGCTCACCGTGCTTTTTCTCGTGCCCGCCGCGGGCTGCACCGCGGGGGACGGCGAGGCCGCCCAGAGCGTGAGGGCCGAGAGCTCCTTCGGGGCCAAGCCGACGATCACCTTCCCCGAGGGCGAGCCTCCGGCGGACCTGCAGGTCGGTGAGCAGATGACCGGCACCGGGGCGGTGGTCGAGGCGGAGGACCTGGTCGTCGCCCACTACACCGCGCACGTGTGGGACGGCGCGGACAATCCCCTGCTGGCCTCCAGTTTCAACCAGGGAGCCCCCGCCTCCTTCCCGCTCGGCCAGTCCCTCACCGGAGTGAGCAAGGCGTTGCAGGGACACCGGGTCGGCAGCCGCGTCGTGGCGGCCATCCCGCCGGAGGAGGGCTTCGGCCCCAACCCGCCGGACGGCATGGCCGCCGACAGCGCGCTGTTCTACGTCATCGACGTGCTCGGCGCCTTCCCGCCGGAGGCGGCGGCGACGGGCGCCGGCGGGCCCGGCACCCTGGCCGGGATCGAGGTCGAGGGCGGCCCGGGTGAGCGTCCGGTCCTCACGCTGCCGCGTACCGCGCCGCCCGGCGGGTTCCGGAGCAAGGTCCTCATCCGGGGCAAGGGGGCCAGGGTCCGGGCGGGGCAACTCGTCGTCACCCAGTACGAGGGCAGGGTCTGGGGCGCGGACGCCTCCTTCGAGTCCACCTGGCAGGCCCGGCAGCCCAGAGCCTTCCGGATCGGCAACGGCGGTGTCGTCAAAGGCTGGGAGCGGGCCCTGGTCGGAGTCCCGGTCGGCAGCCGCGTCGTCATGATCCTTCCCCCGGACCTCGGCTACGACAAGGGACTGCCGCCACTGATCAAGCCCTCCGACACCCTCGCCTTCGTCGTGGACGTCCTGGCCGCCTACTGAGCCGCTCCCCGGTCGTCCGCCGAGCCGTTCCCCGGTCGCCTGCCGGGCCGCTTCCGGACCGCGTGCGGACCGTCCGCCGCACCGTTCGGGCACGCCCTAGACTCGCGGCTGTGAGCAGCGATGACCTCGGTGTGGTGGCGGCCCTGCACGATCCGGTACGGCGGGCGGTCTACGAGTACGTGATCTCCCAGGGCCGCGACGTCGGGCGGAACGAGGCCGCCGAGGCGGTGGGGGTGCAGCGCACGCTTGCGGCGTTCCATCTGGACAAACTGGTCGAGGCCGGGCTGCTGGAGTCGGGCTTCAAGCGGCTGGGCGAGAAGACCGGGCCGGGCAGCGGGCGCCCGGCGAAGGTCTACCGGCGGGCGCCGGGGGAGTGGCAGGTGAGCGTCCCGGCCCGTGACTACCGCACGCTCGCGCTGGTGCTGGCCGAGGCGGTGGACCTGCTCGGCGGGGAGGATCGGGCCGAGGAGGCCGCGCGGCGGGCGGGGGGCAGGATCGCGGAGCGCGTCGCTCCCGACGAGAGCCTGGAGGAGACGCTGCGGCAGCGCGGTTACGAGCCCTATGCGCAGGAGGGTCGCCTGCGGCTGCGCAACTGCCCGTTCCACGTGCTGGCCGAGGCGCAGCCGCTGCTGGTGTGCTCGATGAACCTCTCGCTCTGCCGGGGGCTGCTGGAGGGGCTCGGCCAGGATCCGGAGCGGGCCCGGCTGGACCCGAGGCCGGGAGAATGCTGCGTGAGCCTTTCTATAAATAATGAGAATTGACATAGAAGGGGGAGGGATGGTCTGCTGAGGTCATGCACCTGGCACAGCTGAACGTCGCCCACCTTCGGGCGCCCCTCGACTCCCCGGAACTGGCCGACTTCGTCGACCTCCTCGAACCGATCAACAAGCTCTCCGACGCCGCGCCCGGTTTCGTCTGGCGGCTCAAGGAGAGCGAGGACCCCCGCGAGACGGTCTCCCATGGGTACGGCGACCACCTGGTGATCAACTTCTCGGTCTGGGCGTCGCGCGACGAGTTGTGGAACTTCGTCTACCGCAGCGCCCACCTGCCGGTGCTGCAGCGGCGCAGGGAGTGGTTCCTGCGCGTGGCGGAGCCGTACTCCGTGATGTGGTGGATCCCCGAGGGGCACATCCCCTCCCTGGCGGAGGGGATGGAGCGGCTGGAGCTGCTCCGGCGTGAGGGCCCCGGTCCGGCGGCCTTCACCTTCAAGGACTTCTACGCCCCCGAGGGCGTCCCCGCCTCCGGCGGGCCTTCGGACGCCGGGAGTGAGGCCGCCAGCCTGCCCGCCGCGGCGGAGGTCAGGAAGTAGGCCAGGTCCTCGTCCAGACCCCGGCCCATGGTGGACAGCCGTACCGGCGAGCCCTTCAGCGCCTCGTGCAGGCCGTCCACGGAGACCGGGACCAGCTTGTGCCGGGTGCCCAGCGGCTGGACCTGCTCGGCCACCCGGCTGCCGAAGTCGCCCGGCAGTTCCGGCACCGCGACGCGGGCCGGAGCCAGGGCGACCCGGCCGTAGGCGGTCAGCGAGTGGTGGGAGACCCCCAGGTGCCGCTCGCGCCGGTCGCCCTCACTGACCCGCAGCGCCGCGACCGGGCGGCCGGAGAGCGCCGCGGCGGCGTTGACCGCCTCCCCGGCCGAGACGCCGGAGAACCCCCACCGGGTGCCGCTGCCCAGGTTGCCCGGCCCCTGGGTGACGATCGCGATGTCGGCACCCAGGACGTGCCGGGCCGCCAGCAGCCCGGTGTGCGTGGTGACCGCCTCCACGTCACCGCCGAAGGACTGGCCCACCGTCACCGTCCCGGCCAGCCAGCCCGCCTCCCTCAGCCGGGCGCAGGACATGGAGAACCAGGCGGGCAGCGCGCCGCCGTCGAGCATCACGTAGGCGACGCGGGCGTGCGGCCAGGAGTCGTACAGCCCGCACAGGATCGCCGGGAGCGCCGAATGCAGGTCGGCGACCACGACCGGCATGCCGTCGAGGGAGTCGGCCTCGCGCAGGATCTCGTGGTGCGGGGAATCTTGTTCGTCGGCTCCGAGAACGGTGGCCTGTAGCGGGGTGTAGCGTGCCTTTACCAGATGTCCGGGTCCGTCTGGATCTTCCGGCAATCGGTCGGGGATCGCCACCACCATGGCGTACCCTCCCGTACCGAGGCCCATCGCGAGCGCGGTCGTGTTCAGCAGGACCGCGTCGCCGGGCTCCGGGCGTCCCACCAGGGCGGGATAGGCGAGCGCGCGCGCCTCGCCCTCCTCGGTGCGGACATCGAGCTCCACGGCCCCGGGCCACTCGCGCCGGATCCGCAACACCTCGCCCCTGCGCCATCTGATCACGGGGGCAGAGTAGCGTCATTTGAACAGGGAGGGAGGCCGGATGTCGCGCCGGAAGACCGAGCGGTTGCTGAATCTCGTGATCTGCCTGCTCGCCACGCGGCGGCCGTTGACCGCCGAGCACATCCGTCAGGCCGTGCCCGGCTACGACTCGGCCAACGACGAGGCCTTCCAGCGGATGTTCGAGCGGGACAAGAACGAGTTGCGGGAGATCGGCATCCCGATCGAGGTCCAGAAGGACCCGTGGGAGGAGGATCCGGGCTACCGGATCGTCCGCCAGGCCTACGAGCTGCCGGAGATCACGCTGGAACCCGACGAGGCGGCCGTGGTGGGCCTGGCCGCGCGGGTGTGGCAGCGGGCGAGTTTGGCCGAGGCGGCCAGCGGGGCGCTGCTGAAGTTGCGCGCCGGGGGAGTGGAGACCGACGAGACCGGCGGGATGCTCGGCGGCGCGCTGGAGTTGCGGGTCGACACCCAGGACCCGGCCTTCCCCGCGCTGTGGGAGGCGGTGCGCGACCGGCGCCCGGTCCGTTTCCCCTACCGGGTGGCGGCCGGCGAGAGCGTGCTGACCCGCACGGTCGAGCCGTGGGGCGTGGTCAGCCGCCGCGGCAAGTGGTACGTCGTGGGCTACGACCGCGACCGGGAGGCGCCCCGGGCGTTCCGGCTCAGCCGGATCAGCGGGCCGGTCGTCCCGGCGGGCCGCCCCGGGACCGTGACGGTGCCCGAGGGCGTCGATTTCAAGGCGATGGTCGCCCCCCGCGACGAGGGTCCGGTCCAGCGGCGCACTGCCGTGATCCGGGTCCGCGAGGGCTCCTGCCAGGGGTTGCGTCAGGTCGCGGGGGCCGTACGGCCGGCGGGCGAGGGCTGGGACGAGCTGGAGGTGGCCTTCGCCGATCCCGAGCGGCTGGCCGGATGGGTCGCCGGGTTCGCCGCCGACGCCGTGGTGGTCGGACCGCCGGACGCCCGCGACGCGGTGATCCGCCGCCTGAAGGGGGTTCTGGCATGATCCGGTACGGCGCTGCGAGTGATGGAGTGGTGAGCGACCGATGAGCCGGAGCGAGCCCGACGGAGTGCGCGGAGTGGGTCGTGAGGGACGAGCGGGCCGCGGAGCGAGTGATGGAGTGGTGAGCGACCGATGAGCACGGCCGACCGGTTGCCGAGGCTGCTGGCCCTGGTGCCCTATCTGATGTCCCATCCGGGGGCGCAGGTGCCCGAGGTCGCGAAGATCTTCGGGCTGACCGAGAAGCAGCTCATCGACGACCTGCAGCTGGTGTGGATGTGCGGGCTGCCCGGTCACACCCCGGGTGACCTGATCGACGTCTCCTGGGACGGCGGCGAGATCGTCATCGACAACGCCGACACGATCGCCCGGCCGCTCCGTCTGGGGGTGGACGAGGCGAGCGCGTTGCTGGTGGCGCTGCGGATGTTGTCCGAGATGCCGGAGTTCGGGGAGCGGGACGCCCTCTCGCGGGTGATCGCCAAGTTCGAGCAGGCCGCGGGGGAGGGCGCGGCCACCGTCAGCAGCCAGGTCGCCGTCGAGGTGGACGGCGCCGCCTTGGACGCGCTGCCCGTCGTCAACGAGGCGCTGCGGCGCGCCAGGCGGTTGTCGCTGCGCTACTACGTGCCGGGCCGCGACGAGATCACGCCGCGCGAGGTCGACCCGATGCGGCTGGTCGTGGTGGACGGCCGCTCCTACCTGTCGGGCTGGTGCTACCGGGCCGAGGCGGTGCGCCTGTTCCGGCTGGACCGCATGCTCTCGGTGGAGGTCCTCGACGTGGCCGCGGCCCCGCCGGAGGACGCGGTGCCCGACGAGGTGACGCCCGGGGTGTTCCGCCCCTCGCCCACCGACGAGCTGGTGGAGCTGGAGCTGACCCCGGCGGGCCGCTGGGTGGCGGAGTACTACCCGTGCGAGAGCGTCGAGGAACTCGGCGAGGGCCGCCTGCGGGTGGCGCTGCGCGCCCGCGACCAGGGCTGGCTGCTCCGGCTGGCGCTGCGCCTGGGCGACACCGGCAGGGTCGTCTCGCCCTCCTCGCTGGCCGGGGCGGTGCGGGAGGCCGCGGCGGCGGCGCTGAGCCGTTACGAATCGGTCGCCTGAACCGGTCTCGCCGGACTTCGCGGGCCGTCCCGTCCCGGCGCGGCGTTGCGGGCCGGTGGCCTGATCCCGTACGGGATCTTTACCGGCGGTTTCCGGAGTCCATACGGACAGGATTCGTTGCCAGTAAAAGGATGATTCGGGCGCTGAAGGGATGAGAGTGCGTCCACGGCAGCGTACGATCGGCACTGAGATTGCATGTCGTCTGGTTAAGGGTGTGTCATGACTATGCCTGGTCCCACCGAGCTGATCATCATCGGGATCATCCTGGTGCTGTTGTTCGGCGCCAAGAAGCTGCCGGAGGCCGCTCGCGGACTCGGCCGGTCGCTGCGCATCTTCAAGGCGGAGACCTCCAAGCTCCGTGACGACGATGAGCCCACGACCGCCACCGCCGCCGTCGTGCAGGCCCAGCCGGTGACCCCGGCCCCGCAGCCGATCACCCCTCCGGCTCCCGCTCCGGCCGCCGAGCCGTCCGCCGAGGAGCAGGCCCGGGTCCTCGAGGAGCAGGCCGCCAAGCTGCGCGCCCAGGCGAGTGCCCAGAAGCAGCAGTAGGCTGTGCGGGCATAACCTGATCATTTCACTCCTCGGACCGGGATTCGCGAATGGCGCTGCTGAAATGGCCCAAGCCGGGCCGTAACGGGTCCGTGTCGCCCGAGGACGCGGCCGAGGGACGCATGCCGCTCATGGAGCACCTCCGTGAGCTGCGCAACCGGATCGTCGTCTCCCTGCTGGGACTGGTGGCCGGCATCGTCGTCGGGTTCATCTTCTTCGATCCGATCTGGGATTTCATCACCGCGCCCTACTGCAGCCTGGAGGCCTCGCAGGTCCTCCGGGAGGGTGAGTGCACGTTCGCCATCCGCGGCGTCTTCGAGGCGTTCCTCGTCAACCTGAAGGTCGCGGCGATGTTCGCGCTGGTGGCGTCCTCGCCGCTCTGGCTCTACCAGATCTGGGCCTTCGTGACGCCCGGCCTCTACCGCAACGAGAAGCGCTACTCGATCATCTTCCTCGGCATGGCCATCCCGCTGTTCCTGGCGGGTACGGCGCTGGCCTACTTCGTCATGGACAAGGGGCTGGCGATCCTGCTCGGCTTCGCGCCGGGCAACGCCGTGCCGCTGCTGGAGATGGACGACTACCTCAGCTACGCGCTGATCATGCTCGTCATCTTCGGCATCTCCTTCGAGATGCCCCTGCTGATGGTGTTCCTCAACGTCATCGGTGTGCTGTCGCACGCCACGGTGGCCAAGCACCGGCGCATGGTCATCTTCATCATGTTCCTGTTCGCCGCGATCGCCACCCCGAGCACCGACCCGTTCTCGATGCTGGCGCTGGCGCTGCCGATGGTGGTCCTGTTCGCCCTCGCCGAGGGGATCATGTACTTGCGGGACAGGCGCCACAAGGATGAGGACTTCTCTCACCTGTCCGATGACGAGGCCTCCGAGATCCCGGACGGCGACGGCCTTCAGGATGACGACTCTGCTCTCGATTTGAATACGACCGATACTGATCGGGCTAGATAGGCGATAAGTTCCGGTTTGTGTTCGGAGAGATCGCCGTCCTCGTCAATCCCGCCGCCCGCGGCGGCCGCTCGCGCGGTCTGCTCGCCCCGGTTCTGGAACGGCTCCGGCGGGGTGGCGCCGAAGTCTCGGTGATCCTCGGGGAGTCCGCCGAAGACGCCCTGGAGCGCGCCTGCACCGCCGTCGCCGAGGGCCCCGACGCGCTGGTGGCCTTCGGCGGGGACGGCCTGGTCCACCTCGCCGTCCAGGCCGTGGCCGGGACCGAGGTGCCGCTGGGCATCATCCCGGCCGGGACCGGCAACGACATCGCCACCGCCCTCGGCCTGCCGAAGAACGCCCTGGCCGCCGCCGACGTGGTCGCGCGGGGCCGGTGCCGTACGGTCGACGCCGCGCGGATCGGCGAGGACGAGTGGTTCGCCAGCGTGTTGTGCTGCGGCTTCGACTCCCGGGTCAACGAGCGGGCCAACCGGCTGTCCTGGCCGCCCGGCATGGCGAAGTACCTGGTCGCGATGGCGCAGGAGCTGCGGAGCTTCGCTCCGATCCCCTTCCGGATCGATCTCGACGGGGAGGTGATCGAGCGCGAGGCCGTGCTCGTCGCGGTCGGCAACACCCGTTCCTACGGCGCGGGGATGCGCGTCTGCCCGGGCGCGCTGCCCGACGACGGCCTGCTGGACGTGACGATCATCGACGCCGGTCCCCGGAGCCGCTTCCTGCGGGCCTTCCCCCGGGTCTACCGAGGCACCCACGCCGGCCACCCCCTGGTCACCATGCGGCGGGCCAGGAAGGTGACGCTGGAGGCGCCGGACGTGATCGCCTACGCCGACGGCGAGCGCATCGGCCCGACCCCCCTCGCCTGCGAGGCCGTCCCCGGAGCGCTGCGCGTTCTGAGCTGACGGCCCCGGCCGCTCCCGTCGCCGCAGGCGGCCGTCCGGTGGGTCGAGTACGCGCCGGACGGACCGGAATTGCGATATCGGTAGGCTGAAGCTATGACGACGCCTGCGGAACGCTACGCCGCCTTCCGTCAGAGCCAGGCCGAGAGCGGGCCGGCGCTGACCTCGTTCCGGGCTCTGTACGACTTCGAACTGGACGACTTCCAGATCGACGCCTGCCGGGCGCTGGAGGCGGGCGACGGGGTCCTCGTGGCCGCCCCCACCGGATCGGGCAAGACCGTCGTGGGCGAGTTCGCCGTCCACCTGGCGCTGGAGGAGGGCCGCAAGTGCTTCTACACCACCCCGATCAAGGCGCTCTCCAACCAGAAGTACAACGACCTGGTCAAGCGGTACGGCGCCGGCAAGGTCGGCCTGCTCACCGGTGACAACAGCGTCAACGGCGAGGCGCCGATCGTCGTCATGACGACCGAGGTGCTGCGCAACATGTTGTACGCCGGGTCGGGCACCCTGGCCGGGCTCGGCTTCGTGGTCATGGACGAGGTCCACTATCTGGCCGACCGGTTCCGCGGCGCCGTCTGGGAAGAGGTGATCATCCACCTTCCCGAGTCGGTCCGCCTGGTCGCGCTCTCGGCCACGGTCAGCAACGCCGAGGAGTTCGGCGAGTGGCTCGGCACCGTCCGCGGCGACACCTCGGTCATCGTCGACGAGCACCGCCCGGTCCCGCTCTGGCAGCACATGCTCGTCGGCCACCGCCTCTACGACCTCTTCCTGGCCGAGGAGGAGGGCGGCAGGCCGGTGATCAACCCCACCGTGATGCGGCTGGCCCGCGACGAGGAACGGCTGGCCGGCCGGGGCCGCCGGGGCTACGCGCGCCCGCGCAGGCCCGGGCCGTCCAACCGGGCCGAGGTCATCGAGCGGCTCGACGCCAACGGACTGCTGCCCGCGATCACCTTCATCTTCTCCCGGGCCGGCTGCGACGCCGCCGTCACCCAGTGCCTGTACGCCGGGATCCGGCTCACCACCGACGCCGAGCGCCACGAGATCCGGCAGATCGTGGACGAGCGCACCGCGCACCTGCCGGACGAGGACCTGGCCGTGCTCGGCTACCTCGAATGGCGCGACTGCCTGGAGCGCGGCCTGGCCGCCCACCACGCGGGCATGCTGCCGACCTTCAAGGAGGTCGTCGAGGAACTGTTCACCCGCGGCCTGGTCAAGGCCGTGTTCGCCACCGAGACCCTCGCGCTGGGCATCAACATGCCCGCCCGCTCCGTGGTGATCGAGAAGCTCGACAAGTGGAACGGCGAGACCCACGCCGACCTCACTCCCGGCGAATACACCCAGCTCACCGGCCGGGCCGGGCGCCGCGGCATCGACGTCGAGGGCCACGCGGTGGTGCTGTGGCAGCCGGGGACGGACCCGCTGCACGTCGCGGGCCTGGCCAGCACCCGCACCTACCCGCTGCGTTCCAGCTTCCGCCCCTCCTACAACATGGCCGTCAACCTCGTCGGCCAGGTCGGCAGGGAACGGGCCAGGACCCTGCTGGAGTCCTCCTTCGCGCAGTTCCAGGCGGACCGGGCGGTGGTCGGCATCGCCAAGCAGCTGCGCCGTCACGAGGAGGCGCTGACGGGCTACCGCGAGGCGATGACCTGCCACCTGGGCGACTTCTCCGAGTACGCCGCGATGCGCAGGACGCTGTCGGACCGTGAGTCCGAGCTGTCGCGCCAGCGCGGTGCGGCGCGCAGGCTCCAGGCGCTGCGCTCGCTGGAGGCGCTGCGGCCGGGCGACATCATCCGCGTCCCCGGCGGCCGCCGGGCCGGCCTGGCGGTCGTGCTGGACCCGGGCCTGAACTCCCGCGGGGAGGGTCCGTCCCCGCTGGTGCTGACCATCGGCAAGCAGGTCAAGAAGTTGTCGCCGGCCGACTTCCCGGTCCCGGTGGAGCCGGTCGAGCACCTGCGCATCCCCAAGCACTTCAACGCCCGCTCTCCCAAGGAGCGGGCCAACCTGGTCTCGTCCATGCACGCCAAGATCGGCGACCGTGATTTCGGCAGACCCGAGCGGGCCCGCGACCACGCGGCCGAGGACGAGGAGATCCTGCGCCTGCGCAGGGAGATCCGCCAGCACCCCTGCCACGGCTGCGACGAGCGGGAGGACCACGCCCGCTGGGCCGAACGCTACTACAAGCTGCTGCGCGAGACCGAGGGGCTGCGCCGCAGGGTCGAGGGCCGCTCCCACGTCATCGCCCGCACCTTCGACAAGGTCTGCGGGGTGCTCGACCGGCTCGGCTACCTCGACGGCGAGACCGTCACCGCCGAGGGCCGCCGGCTGGCCCAGCTCTATACCGAGCTGGACCTGCTCACCGCCGAGTGCCTGCGCGCCGGGCTCTGGAACGATCTCGACCCGGCCGAGCTGGCCGCGTGCGTGTCCTCGCTGATCTTCGAGTCCCGGCAGGGCGATGAGGCCCGCCAGCCCCGCATCCCCGCGGGCGGTGCGCAGCAGGCGCTGGCGGCCATGGTCCGGCTCTGGGCCGACCTGGAGGCGATCGAGAGCGACCACGGGTTGTCCTTCACCCGGGAGCCCGACGCCGGCTTCGCCTGGGCGGCCTTCCGCTGGGCCAAGGGCCACAGCCTGGACGCCGTGCTCAGCGACGGGGTGAACGGTTCGGAGCTGGCCGCCGGTGACTTCGTGCGCTGGGTCAAGCAGCTGCTCGACCTGCTCGGCCAGATCTCCGACGCCTCGCCGCGCGACAGCAAGGTCAGGCAGAGCGCGGGCAAGGCGATGGACGCGCTCAGGCGCGGGGTGGTGGCCTACTCGTCGGTAAGCTGACCGTCAGGTCAAGGCAGTGTGACGGAGGGTGCGCGGAACGTAACCGCGGCGTCTGTTTCCCGCGGGGTGCCGGCGGAAATCCTCCCTGTCACGAACCGCTGGAGCCCACACCCAGAAGATCCGCCTCCACCGGGTCGTCCCGACGAAGTCCGTCCCCATCCGATCCGTCCGGAAAGGAGCACCCCGGCAAGGTTCCCGCCCCGCTGACGAGGCCGCGTCCGGAATCCGGGCGCGGCCTCGTCCGTCGGCCGGAAGGGCCGGGGCGTATCCGACCGGACGGCGAGGCCGGGGGCACGCGACCGCCGGCAGGAGCCGGAGGACGTGATCAGGCGAGGGTGAAGCGCACTTCCCGGGTGGCCGGATCGGCGCGTGTCAGCCGTACCCGCACCGTCTCTCCCAGCGGGAGCTTCTCGCCGTCGCAGCGGGCCACCACCGGGGGGTCGTCGACCTGCACCCGGCCGCCAGGCCGCTCCCCGTCCACGTCGATCACCACCGCGTCGAACGTCTGACCCACCCGCTCGCGCAGCACGAACGCCTCCACCAGGTCCACGCACGCCCGCTCCGCCGCGCCCGCGCGCCGCCCGCTGGCGCGCATGGCCTCCGGCACCTCGACCATGACCCGCTGGATCTCCTCGGGCACGGGCTCCCCGGCGGCGATCGCCAGGCAGATCTCCGTGGCGTAGCGGTCGGCCAGCCGGCGCAGCGGGGCGGTCACGTGCGCGTACGGCGCCGCCACCGCGGCGTGGGCGGCCTCGGCCGGAGGCTCGCCGTTGAAGGCCACGTAGTCGGCCCCGCGCAGCAGCACCGCCGACTCCTGGAGGAACGCGGCGTGCCCGGGAACCTTCGGATCGAGGCCGTGCACGACCTCCCCGTAGGAGGCGTCGGCCGGCCAGGGGACGTCCAGGGCGGCGGCCATCCGCCGGACCTGGGCGACCTCGTCGGCGGGGGCGGGCGGCAGCACCCGCAGCAGGCCGATCTCGGCGTCGAGCATCATCGAGGCGGCGGCCATGCCGGTCAGCAGGGAGATCTGCGCGTTCCACTCCTCGGCCTCCAGCGGGACCCGCACCACCACGCGGTAGCCGTCCCCGTCGGGGACCACCTCGCGCTCGGGGGTGGGTAGCGAGACCCCGCCCCGGTCCCGTTCCAGCGCCAGGCGGAGCCTGCCGATCTCGGCCAGCAGCCGCACCGTGCCGTCCGCAGTCCCGGTGTCGACGGCTGTCTGGACGTAGTCGTAGTCGAGCCGCTCGCGGCTGCGCACCAGCGCCCGCGTCACGTCGGCGCCCACGGTCCGGCCGTCGGCGTCCAGGTCCACGCACCACAGGACGGCCGGCCGGGTCACCCCGGGCAGCAGGCTGGCCGCCCCCTCCGACAGGACCGGCGGGTGCAGCGGGATCCGCCCGTCGGGCAGATAGACGGTCTCGCCCCGGCTGCGCGCCTCGCGGTCGATGGCCCCGTCCGGCCGGACGAACGCCCCGACGTCGGCGATGGCGTACCACACGCGGTAGCCGCCGGACCGTGTCTCCAGGTGCATGGCCTGGTCCAGGTCCATGGAACCGGGCGGGTCGACGGTGATGAGCGGGAGGTCGGTCCGGTCGATCTCGGGCAGCCGGGGTACCTCGGCGACCCACTCGGCCTCGTCGATCACGCCACGGGGGAACTCCTCCGGGAGCTTGAACTCCCGGCGGATGCGCTCGAAACCGTCGTCGAGGCGCGGACGGGACTCCCCGGACACTTTGATGCTCGTGTACGGCACGGCGATCAACCTACCGTTCCCCGGCGTGCCACCCCTATCGGACACCCTGAACGACGTGGTAATCGACTCGTCATCTCCGTTGAATGACCCCTGAGGTCACCAATTATGATCAAAGTTGACCGAACCCTTCATATCGACATCCTCTGCGCCCACCTGCCGAAGCGCTACGCCTTCCCCGACGCGGCGCGGGAAATCGTGGGCGTGCTCCGCGCCGCCCGGGCTGAGGGCTTCCCGGCCGGTCCTGCGGGTGTCGACACTCTGTAGCGCATATAGGGTGATAACGGAAGACGGTTACAGGAAAGACATTTCTGGTATGATCTTGTGCTAAACACTGACATGTCCGGTGACGGGATCGTGAGCGGCCGCCGGGGCGGCGGCCGTGCCGGTGGGTGAGATCCGGGAGGGCCGGACGGAGGCGCCGTACTGATCGAGTATGTTCGTGCGCGGATTCCCGGCAAGCGCCGGTTTGTTTAGAGATCGATCTATGTGCCGTTTTCGTGTGGCGTTCGGACTATTGTGATCACCTTGTGGCGTGCCCGGACGGCGGGCCCGGCCTGATCGGTGAGACTGAGCGATGAGGGTGGACATGAGTGACGTGATCGTCGAGGGGTCGCCTTCCGCCTCCGGCACCGGAGTCGAGGCCGGCGAGTCGGAGCTGCGCCTGCTGCTCGCGGGCCTGACGGCGGTCAGGGACGGTGACTTCGGCACCCGCCTGCCCGGCGACGCCGACGGGTTGCTGGGAGAGATCGCCACCGTGTTCAACGGCATGGTGGACCAGCTCTCCCTGTTCACCTCCGAGGTGACCCGGGTGGCGCGCGAGGTCGGCACCGAGGGCCGGCTGGGCGGCCAGGCCGACGTCAAGGGCGTCTCGGGCACCTGGCGGGACCTGACCGACTCGGTCAACGCCATGGCCGGCAACCTCACCGACCAGGTCCGCAGCATCGCCCAGGTCACCACCGCGGTGGCCAAGGGCGACCTGTCACAGAAGATCACCGTGGACGCCCGCGGCGAGATCCTGGAGCTGAAGAACACCGTCAACACGATGGTGGACCAGCTGTCGAGCTTCGCCGACGAGGTCACCCGGGTGGCCCGCGAGGTCGGCACCGAGGGCCAGCTCGGTGGGCAGGCCGACGTCAAGGGCGTCTCGGGCACCTGGCGGGACCTGACCGACTCGGTCAACTAC
>NZ_BMQP01000004.1 GCF_014648175.1 Planobispora rosea | reverse complement strand
GAGCAGGCCGGGGTGCTGCAGCAGATGGGCTGCCCGCTGGCGCAGGGCTACCTGTTCTCCTCGCCCGCCCCGGCCCGGGAGATCGACGACCTGCTCCAGGTCGCCCCGTGGCAGAACGCCGCCTGACATCCATAGGAGCATCGCCTGGTCATGACCAGTAGCCGCCGTCGAGCATCCGCTCGATGGTGGCGCGGTGCATGACCAGGTCGTCGGGGTCGTCGGGCATGGGCTGCTCGCCGAAGTGGATCCGCCGGTGCCAGACGCGGGCCATGATGATGCCGTGCCGGAGCGCGGCGTACATCTCGTAGAACTCCATATCGCGAGGCTTGTAACCAGTCATTTCCTGATATGTGCGGCAGACGTCCTCACTCCGCATGAAGTCCGGCAGCCCCGGGAGCCCCATGGCCTCGGTGATGTCCTGGAAGAACCGGTGCAGGAAGACCATCCAGGAGATGTCCAGCTCCCGGGGGCCGACGGCGGCCATCTCCCAGTCCAGCACCGCCACGGGAGTGAAGTCGCGGTACATCACGTTCCCGATGCGCGCGTCCCCCCAGCTCAGCACGTCGGGGCCGGGGTCGGCGGGCCAGTGCTCCTCCAGCCAGTCGAAGGCCCGCTCCAGCACCGGGATCCGCATCGACGCGTGCGCCCACTGGTAGTAGGCCCGCTGGTCGTTGACGTGCCGGCGGAGCGCGGACTCGCCCGGCCGGTCGAGCTGGAAGGGGCGCAGGTCACCGTCGGTGAACGGGGCGTCGTGCAACCCGGCCAGGATGGCCACGCTCTCCCGCTGGAGCCGGTCGCGGCCGGCGGGGGAGGCCTCCAGCAGCCAGCCCTCGAAGGTGTACGGCAGCACGTCCGGCGGCACGTCCCCGGCCACGCGCTCCATCACGAAGAACGGAGTGCCCAGGGGCGCGGGGTCGGGCTCGAACCACAGGGCGCGCGGCGCGGGCGTCCCGGCGCGCTCCCTGGCCAGGCGCATGACCTCGAACTGGCGGCCGAGGTCGTAGCCGGGGAAGACGGGCACCGCCTCGCCGGCCGGGGCCATCCGGGCGACGCATCCGACGTCCCGTCTGCCTTCGGCGGAGTCCCACGAGGCGTCGAAGATCAGGGTCTCGCTGGACATGCCGTTGCCCGACGGGTGGGAGAGCGCGGAGATCGTGACCGGGCGTCCCAGCCGCCCGCCGAGCCAGGAGCGCATCCGGTCGCGGAGCTCGCCGAGGTCCCGGGTGGAGGTCCGCATGTCCGCGTCGGGGACCGCTGCGCGCCCGGACCCGCCGGACCCGCCGGAACCATGGTCGTCCACCCGGTCCGGCCCGCGGCCGGGCTCACACCGTTCGTCCATCGCGGTCTCCTGTACGGCCTGCGTCACGACACCCGATCCACGTGCCGACACAGTCGTATACCTATGACCAAGCGCTTGTCCATATCACGTTCACCCGCGTGAGGCCGCCGTTCGATCTTCTATTCGGTCGGCGGCCCGGCGGGATGGCCGTACCCTTGACAGATAGACCAATCCGAGTAGGGGCCGTGATGAGTTCAGCCGGAGAGGGCCTGTCTCGTCCGCTGCCGGAGCAGGTCCGCTCACACGTCGTGGAGCTGGCTTCCCAGGCCCTCGGCACGATGCCCGCCGCCGCGGTGCCGCCGCCGCTGCGCACCATCGCCAAGTTCGAACCGCGCAAGCGGGCCAGGCTGGGCGGCACGCCGATCGCCGCGCAGCTGGAGACCGACAAGGAGTTCCGCGAGGCCGTCGCCGAGGCGCTGGCCGCGGGCTGGCCCGAGCTGGCCGCCAGCCTGCAGGAGGGTTCCGTGCCGCCGGCGGCCGAGCCCGTCCTGGTCGCGGCAGCCGCCTACCTGATCCGGCCACCCGGCTGGGAGGAGATGGTGGAGGTGGCCCGCGCCGACCTGGAGCGGTCGGCCGCCGCCGCCGAGGGCTCGGCGCAGGAGCAGACGCTGACCCGGCTGCGCGAGCAGCTGGCGGCGCAGAAGACCGCGGCCAAGGAGGAGTCGGACCGGCTGCGCGAGCAGCTCAGGGCCGCCCGCACGGAGATCTCCGATCTGCGCCGCAAGCTGCACGACGCCCGCGAGCGGGCCAAGGCCGCCGACGCGCGGGCCGCCGAGCTGGAGGAGGCCGCCCAGGAGGCCAGGGCCGCCGCGGCGTCGGCGGGGAGCGCGGGGGAGAGCGAGCTGCGCCGGTTGCGCGAGCGCCTGGCCGACTCCGAGCGGCAGCTGGAGGCCACCCGCCGGGCCGCGCGCGAGGGCCGCAGCGTGGAGGACACCAAGGTCCGCGTGCTGCTCGACGCGCTCCAGGACGCCGCGGCCGGTCTCCGCAGGGAGCTGGCCCTGCCCTCGGGCATCAGCCGGCCCGCCGACTCCGTGGCCTCGGTCGCCCCCGGGCGGCCGGGAGTCCAGGCGGTGCCCGCACGGGCGCTCGCCGACGACGACCCCGCCCTCCTGGACCAGCTGCTCACGCTGCCGCAGATCCACCTCATCGTGGACGGCTACAACGTGACCAAGACCGGTTACGGGAACCTCACCCTCGCCGACCAGCGCAACCGCCTGCTCACCGGCCTGGGCGCGCTGTACGCGCAGACCCGCACCGAGCTGACCGTCGTCTTCGACGGCGCGGAGCTGAACGGCCCGGTGCCGGTCTCGGCCCCCCGGGGCGTCCGGGTGCTGTTCAGCGCGCCCGGTCAGATCGCCGACGACCTGATCCGCCAGCTGGTCCGCGCCGAGCCCGTGGGGCGCGCGCTCGCGGTGGTCTCCTCCGACCGGGAGGTGGCCGAGTCGGTCCGCCGGATGGGCGCGCGCCCGGTCCCCGCGGCGCTGCTCCTGAAACGGCTCGGCCGCGCCTGAGTGATCCTCCCGGCGGCGGCCCCTCTTTTTTGGGGAGAGAGCAAAACCGCCGAAAAGGTGAGTTTCCCCTTACCCGTTCTGTACTATTTCGCCCCAGGGCTTTACGCGGGGAGGGCGTTGTCGTGGCCGTGGCGGGTATGCCGAAGCGTTCCGGGCGGGTTTCCCTGGCTGCCGGGCTGGCCCTCGCGGCGATCCTGCTGCCGGCTCTCCCGGTCGGCGACGCCTTCGCCGAGCCCAAGCCCACCATCGCCGAGGCCAAGAAGAAGCTGGCGAGGCTCAACGAAGAGGCCGACAAGATCGTTGAGAAGTACAACCAGGCCGGCGAGAAGTGGAAGCGGGCCAAGAAGAAGTACCAGAAGCTCAACGGCGAGCTGACGCGGCAGAACGAGAAGGTGGCCGGGCTGCGCGAGGACCTCGTCTCGGTGGCCGTCAGCACCTATCAGATGGGCGGGGTGACCGGCTGGCAGGGCATGGTCAGCCAGCCGGACCCCAGCACCCTGCTGCGGGGCCTGGCCGCGGCCGACCAGCTGTCCGCCTCGCGCGCCGAGTCCGTCCGGGCCTTCGACCGGGCGACCGAGGAGCTGCGGGTGAGCCGGGACAAGGCCAAGGTCGCCCTGGCCGAGGCCGACCGGACGCGTGACGAGCTGGCCGAGGAGAAGGCCAAGGCCGACAAGATGGTCCGGGCCCAGACCAAGCTCCTGCGGGAGCTGGGAGCATTCCGGGCCGGCAACCCCGACAGCCCCGGCATCGTGTACACCGGTCCGGCCTCCGGCAACGGCCGCGAGGCCCTGGAGTTCGCCTTCGCGCAGGTCGGCAAGCCGTACCAGTACGGCGGCACGGGGCCGGGCGGCTGGGACTGCTCCGGTCTCACCCAGGCGGCCTGGCGGGCCGCCGGAGTCAGCATCCCCCGGACGACCTGGGAGCAGTGGAGCTGGGGCGCCAGCCGCCGCGTCTCCCTGGACGAGCTCCAGCCCGGAGATCTGATCTTCAGCGAGGGTCTGGGGCACGTGAGCCTCTACGTCGGCAACGGTCAGATCGTCCACGCCCCGCAGACCGGGGACGTGGTCAAGGTCGTCAGCCTGTCCTCCTACGGTCGCCGCCTCGTCGGGGCCGTCCGTCCCTGACCCGGCGTTCGCCGGGGTCTGCGCTCCGGCGTGCGGGGATCGCGTTCCGGGTGCCCGGCTCCATACCGAATCCGCATGGCGCGGATCCCCTCGTGCCGCAGCCTGATCGGTTTCCTCGGAAGAGCTGTCGGTTATGGCACGAAATAACGGTTCTTATGCCCTGGCCTGGTCATTGACCATAGCCCGAAAGGGTGGTTTTCCGTGCCCGGGAATGACCATCCGCCGTAGCCGGGAATTGCCGTCGCCCGGCTCCCGGAACGGCGGTCGCCCCGCCTCCCCTGGGCATTCAAGATCATTACTGGTGTGACTCGTGTGACAGGAGTGACGTTTCCCAGCTTGCCCTCCGGGGAATGTGACGAGAGTCATATCGGGACGAAGAAACTGCCGTTCGGGCAGGGGTTATGGATTTGTGATCAAGGCGGAGCGACCCACTTCCCCTGGGGCGGGCTTTGCCGAACTTTGCCGATCCGAGTACCTTCTGGCGTCGCGACGAGCAAGCCATGCCGCCGCACCGAATATCGGCCCCCTCAGTGCCGATGTCCCGCATAGAAATCCATCCGGTCATTCGCGGCGCGGTCCGAAACGTGATCAGCGTGCGCGGTGGCCTGCCGAATCCATGCAGCCAGGAGGCATGGAACCGGGGACCCATCAGGTACGCACACGCGACCAGGGGTGAATCGGCATCGTCATGCCGTAGGGCATCCTTCCCTGCCCGAATCCGTCAGCTAACCCGGTAGGCATCAGAGGAAGTCCCAAGGAGAAATCCTGTCTACCACCCTGCGAAATTCGTGTTCGTCAGGTCTTTTCCGCCTTTCCATCGGCGGCCTCGTCCTCACTTTGACCGCCTCGGCCGGAGCGGTCACGCTGGGAGCCACCCAGGCGCGGGCGACGACGAACAGCACGACCGCCGTACCGGTCAGGGCCATCGTGGGCGCCACAGTGAGCACCACGGCGAACGCCAAGATGAGCGCCAAGACGAGCAGGGCCGCGCGGCAGAAGGAGAGAGCCGCCAAGGCCGTCTCGACAGCCAAGCGGCAGATCGGCGCCCCGTACCGCTGGGGAGCCAGCGGCCCCGGCGCCTTCGACTGCTCCGGTCTCGCCCAGTACTCATGGCGTGCGGCGGGAGTGAAGCTTCCCCGGATCACCTACAGCCAGTACCGGTCCGTCAGGAAGAAGGTCTCGTGGCGCAGCCTGCGCCCCGGTGACCTGGTCTTCTTCCGGGGCCTGGGCCACGTCGGCATCTATGTCGGCGGGGGGAAGATGGTCCACTCGCCGAGCAGCGGCAAGAGGGTCCGGATCGTGAGCCTGAAGGGGTACTACCGGTCCTCCTTCGTCGGCGCGGTCCGTCCCGGCGACTGACATCCGGTGTGACGGCCCCGTCCGCCTCTCCACGGGGGAGGGGACGGGGCCTTTTCTCGCAGGTTTCACCGGACCGGTCGCGTACCATCGACCTTCATGTCCGTCCCGCAGGGGCGCCGTGCCGTACTCGCCGCAATGCTGGCGCTGGCGGGCGCCGGTCTGGCCGCCGGGTCCGCGCCGTTCCCGCAGGACCCGTGGCCCGACGGCACCGTGCTCCGCGGCGAGCACTACGTCGTCGTCGCAGGGCGCCGCGTCCCGGCGGGTCTGCTGGAGGACCTCGCCGTACGGGCCGAGCGCGCCCGCCGCCGCGTCGCCGCGATGTGGGGGCCGGTCCGTCCCGTGATCCTCTTCCCCGAGACCGACGCCGAGGCCGAGGCGCTCGCGGGCACCGGGGCCACCGGCGGGCTGGCCGCGATGGCCACCGCCGACCGGGTGATCGTCCTTCCCAGCGGCTACGCGCGCCTCAGCGAGACCGGCAGGGACGTGGTCATCACCCACGAGCTCACTCACGTGGCCACCGGCGCGACACGCGGCGGCCGGGTGCCGATGTGGTTGTCGGAGGGGTTCGCCGACCACGTGGGCTACGCGGCCTCCGGGCTCGCCGTGCGCACGGTCGCCGCCGAGCTGGCCGCGGAGGTGCGGGCGGGGGTCCTGCCCGACGGCCTGCCGGGGCCCGCCGACTTCGCCCCCGGATCCGTACGGCTGGCGCAGGCCTACGAGGAGGCGTGGCTCGCCTGCCGCTACATCGCCGGGCGTTACGGCGAGAGGACCCTCGTGAGGCTTTACGGTAGCGATGTCGGGACTGTTCTCGGCCTGACCGCGGCCGAGTTCACCGCCGGCTGGCGCGACTATCTCCGGGAGGAACTCGGTTGACACCCCTCACGCTCCGGATGCCCGCATCCGGGGAGTCACGATGACGGCGCAGCACGCGGAGAGCGGTACGGGGCAGGCCGCCCCGGGCCTGCGGGCGGCGGGAGGGGCGCTGGCCGCCCTCGGCGCGGCCACGCTGGCGATCGTGGCCTTCACCACGCCCTGGCGGGCTCTGCCCGAGGGCGCCCCGCGGGCCGTACCGGATCCGGCCCGCGACTTCACCGCCGGGCAGATCGCCCGCTCCGCGGCGTTCGACGCCGCGGTCGGACCACCGGCCTACCTGTCGCTCGGCCTGACGCTGATCGTGGCCGGGGCGCTGGTGGCCACTCCGCTCGGCGCGCGGCTGCTGGGCGGGCTGCGGGGCCCGTGGTGGTGGCGGGTGCTGCTGGGGGTGCTCGCCGTCACGATGGTCGTGGAGGCGCTGCGCTGGCCGCTCGGCATGTGGCAGGAGACCCATCTGCGCGCCTTCGGCCTGTCCGTGCAGGGGTGGCCGGACTGGACGGCCGACCGGCTCAAGGGCATCGGCATCAGGACCGGGCTGACATCGATCATGGTGCTCGCCGTGGTGGCGCTCGCCCGGCGGGTCCGGCGCTGGTGGCTCCCGGCCGCGCTGGGCGCGTTCGCGCTCACCGTGACCGCCTCCTTCGTCTACCCGGTGCTGATCGAACCGGTCTTCAACGACTTCCGGCCGATGCCCGCGGGGCAGCTCCGCGACGACCTGCTCGCCATGGCGGCCCGTGACGGCGTGCCGGTCGAGGACGTCCTCGTGGCCGACGCCTCCCGGCGGACGACCGCGCTGAACGCCTACGTCTCCGGGTTCGGCGCCACCCGCAGGATCGTGGTCTACGACACGCTGCTGAAGGCCCCGGCCGACGAGGTGAGGCTGGTCGTGGCGCACGAGCTGGGTCACGCCGACAGCGGCGACGTGCTGTACGGCACGCTGATCGGCGGCCTGGGCGCGGCGTGCGGGGCGTGCCTGCTCTATCTCGTCTCCTCCGCCCGGCCCGTACGGCGCCGCAGCGGCGTGCCCTCGCTCGCCGACCCCCGGGCGGCGGGCCTGATCATGGGGCTGCTGAGCCTGGCCACGGTGCTCTCCGGCCCGGCGCAGAACCTCGTGAGCAGGCACGTCGAGGCCCGAGCCGACGTGCACGCGCTGGATCTGACCCGGGACCCCGTCACGTTCGCCGCCATGCAGGAACGACTCGCGATATCCAATATTTCTGATTTATCGCCTGATGTCGTTGAATATGTTCTTTATGCCTCTCACCCCCCGATACCCGAGCGCATCGCCCTGGCGCGCTCCTGGGCCGTGCTGAACGGCCTGCCGGAGCCGTGAAGCACACGCTGGTCGTCACCAACGACTTCCCGCCCCGTCAGGGGGGCATCCAGTCATTCGTGCACGGGCTCGTCGCCTGCCTGCCCCCCGGCTCCGTGACCGTCTACGCGCCCTCGTGGCCCGGGTGCGAGGACTTCGACGCGCGGCAGCCGTACCCCGTCGTGCGCCACCCCACCTCGCTGATGCTCCCCGGCCGCGCGGTCGCCCGCCGGGCCGCCGCCCTGGTCGCGGAGCTGGGGTGCGAGACGGTGGTGTTCGGCGCGGCGGCCCCGCTCGGCCTGCTCGCGCCGCGGCTCCGCGCGGCCGGCGCCCGGCGCGTCGTCATGCTCACCCACGGGCACGAGGCGTCCTGGGCGCGCGTCCCGGTCGCCCGGCGGCTGCTGGCCCGGATCGGCGGTCACGCGGACGTGGTCACCTATCTGGGGGAGTACACCCGGCGGCTGCTCGCCACGGTGATCCCCGAGGAGAAGCTGGTACGGCTCACGCCCGGCGTGGACACCGAGGTGTTCTCCCCGGACGTGCGCCGGGTCCGCCCCCTGCCGTCCCCGGGCGGACCCGGCGCACGTCCGGGGGAGGACGGCCTCCCCGGCGGCGGGCCGGTCGTCGTCTGCGTCTCCCGGCTGGTGCCGCGCAAGGGCCAGGACACCCTGATCCGCGCCTGGCCCCGGGTGCTGCGCGCCGTGCCGGGCGCGCGGCTGCTGCTGGTCGGCGGCGGACCGTACCGGCGGAGGCTGGAACGGCTGGTCGCCTCCCTCGGCCTGCGCTCGTCGATCGTCCTGACCGGTCCGGTGGACGGGGCCGATCTGCCCCGCTACTTCGCCCTGGGGGACGTGTTCGCCATGCCGTGCCGTACCCGCCTGGGCGGCATCGACGTCGAGGGCCTCGGCATCGTCTACCTGGAGGCGTCGGCCAGCGGCCTGCCCGTACTGGCGGGCTCGTCGGGCGGGGCGCCCGACGCGGTGCTGCCCGGCGAGACCGGCCTCGTGGTGGACGGCGCCTCGCCGGACGCCGTGGCCGACGCCCTGGTCGAACTGCTCGGCGACCCCGCCCGCGCCCGCGCGATGGGGGCGCGCGGACGCGCGTGGGCCGCCCGGGAGTGGAGCTGGGAGCGGGTCGCCGCCCGCTTCACCGAACTCCTCGAACCGGCCCAGACTCCCTGACCCGCCTCCGCCGCGGCGCGGGCCCCTCCGGCAGCCGTTCAGAGCCCGTGTCCGGGAATCTGCGTCATGCCGGCGAGGTTGGGGCTTCACATCGGTGTGAAGGTCGAGTTCCCGCGGAGGAATGCGATGTGGATCGGTGAGCTGTCCCGGCGGACCGGTGTGAGCACCCGCCTGCTCCGGTACTACGAGGAGCAGGGACTCCTCCACCCGGAACGGGACGCCAACGGTTACCGCCGCTACCGTCCCGAAGCCGTCGGACGGGTCGCGCACATTCGCCGGCTGCTGGCGACGGGCCTGTCCACGGAGACGATCCGGGATTTCCTGCCGTGCGCCGAGGAAGAACCCGCCGGCCCCGCCGGCTGCGCCGGCTACATCGACATGCTGGAGTCCCACCGCTCGCGCCTCGCCCGGGACATCGCCGAACTGCAGCGCCGCCACGAGGCCCTGAGCGCCTACGCCTCCGTTCTGCGCCCGGGGTGAACCGGCCTGATCCGCCGGCCACGCGGCCGTGGAGCCCGGCCGGGACGCCGCCCGGCCTGCTCCTAGCCGTACAGCTCGTCGATGTGCTTGGCGAAGTCGCGCATCACGATGTTGCGCTTGACCTTGAGGGTCGGGGTGAGGTGGCCGCTCTCCTCGGTGATGTCGATGTCGAGGATCACGAACTTCTTGATCTGCTCGGCCTTGGAGACGGCCTTGTTGGCGTCGTCCACGGCCTTCTGCACCTCCGCGACGATCGCCGGGTCGGCGCTGAGCTCGGCCAGGGTGGCCGACTCCCGGCCGTTGGACGCCTTCCACTGCTCCAGCGCCTCGGGGTCGAGGGTGACGATCGCGGCAACGAAGGGCCTGTCGTCGCCGACCACCATCGCCTGGCTGACCAGCGGGTGGGCGCGGATGGCGTCCTCCATCGGGGCCGGGGCGACGTTCTTGCCCGCGGCGGTGACGAGGATCTCCTTCTTCCGGCCGGTGATCTTCAGGTAGCCGTCGGCGTCGAGCTCGCCGATGTCGCCGGTGTGGAACCAGCCGTCGGGGTCGATCACCTCGGCGGTGGCCTCCTCGTTGTTCCAGTAGCCGTTGAAGACGTGGCGGCCCTTGACCAGGATCTCGCCGTCGTCGGCGATGGCGACCGTGACACCCGGGAACGGCTTGCCGACGGTGCCGATCTTGTTGGCGCCCGGCAGGTTGACCGTGGAGGGCGCGGAGGTCTCGGTCAGGCCCCAGCCCTCGAAGATCTCGATACCCACGCCCCGGAAGAAGTGGCCGAGCCGATCGCCCAGGGCCGAGCCGCCGGAGACCGCGGCCGACAGGTTGCCGCCGGTGGCCTCGCGCAGCTTGCCGTACACCAGCTTGTCGAACAGCGCGTGCTTGAGCTTGAGGCCGAGCCCCGCCCCGCCCGAGGCCTCCGCGCGGCTCCACGCGATGGCGGTGTCCGCGGCGGCGTGGAAGATTTTGCCCTTCCCGCCCGCGACGGCCTTCTGCTCGGCGCCGTTGTAGACCTTCTCGAACACGCGGGGCACGCCCAGCAGGAACGTCGGCTTGAACGCCTGCAGGTCCGGGGCGACGTTCTTCATGTTCGGGGTGTGCGCCAGCACGGTGCCGGTCTCGATCAGCACGATCTGGATCATGCGGGCGAACACGTGCGCGAGCGGCAGGAACAGCAGCACCGCGCGGTCCTGCACGGTGAACAGCAGCTCCAGCGGGCCGTTGGCCACGTTCCTGGCGGTGAACAGCAGGTTGTCGTGGGTGATGCGGCAGCCCTTGGGACGGCCGGTGGTGCCCGAGGTGTAGATGATCGTGGCGAGGTCGGCGGTGCCCGGCCCGCTCCTGCGCTCCTCCAGCGTCTCGTCGGCGACCTCGCCGCCGGAGGCGGCCAGCTCGTCCACGGCGCCGCTCTCGATGCACCAGACGTGCTCCAGCCCGTCCAGCTCGGGGAGGACCTCCCGGACGGTCTCCTCGTGCGACCCCAGCTCCACGAAGATCGCCTTGGCGCCGCTGTCGGAGACGATCCACTTGACCTGGTCGCCGGAGGACGTCTCGTAGATCGGCACGCTCACCGCGCCCGCGGACCAGATCGCGTAGTCGACGAGCGTCCACTCGTAGCGGGTGCGCGACATCAGGGCGACCCGGTCGCCCGGCCCGACGCCCGCCGCGATCAGGCCCTTGGCGACGGCGGCCACCTGGTCGCGGAATTCCCGCGCGGTGACGGCGGTCCAGTCGTCGCCGACCTTGCGGCGGAGCACGATCGCGCCCGGCTCCTGCTCGGCGCGCTGGAACACCGTGTCGGTCAGGTTGGCGGAGGCGGGGACATCCACCAGAACGGGGACGCTGTACTCACGCACGGGATCACTCCTGAGGACGCACGGAACAAGGATTGCCAGGAAGTTACCGCTAGAAGTTACGCGTGGGTAGATCCGTCACCCAGGCGTTATCAAGGGCGGTTTCACCGTACCAGTCTCGCCATGGGGGACCGGCTGACCTGCTCGTCCCTGCCGCGGTGCGGTTCACGCTCCGTCTGGGGACGGATTTCCCCAATGGTTAGGATGTCCGCCATGCGGGTTCATGTCGTCAGCGATGTGCACGGAAGAGCCGACGCTCTGGCCCGCGCGGGCGAGGGCGCCGACGCGCTGGTCTGCCTGGGCGACCTGATCCTGTTCATCGACTACGACGACCACTCCCAGGGCATCTTCCCCGAGCTCTTCGGCGCGGAGCGGGCCGGGGAGTTCATCGCCCTGCGCACCGCCAAGCGCTTCGACGAGGCCCGCGCCATGTCCGCCGAGCTCTGGGCGTCGCTGGACGGCGACCCGCGCGACCACATCGAGCGCTCCGTCCGCCGCCAGTACGGCGAGATCTTCGCCGCGATGCCCACCCCGGCCTACCTCACCCCGGGGAACGTGGACCTGCCGCGCTACTGGCCGGAGTACGCCCGGCCGGGCCACCACGTCCTGGACGGGGAGACCGTGGAGATCGGGGGCCTGCGGTTCGGCTTCGTCGGCGGGGGCCTGCGCACGCCGTACCGGACGCCGAACGAGATCGACGACGAGGAGTTCGCCCGCAAGGTGGAGGCGATCGGCGAGGTGGACGTGCTCTGCTGCCACATCCCGCCGGCGGTCCCCGAGCTCCTCTACGACGTGGTCGCCCGCCGCTTCGAGCGCGGCAGCGAGGCCACCCTGGAGGCGATCAGGCGGACCCAGCCGCGCTACGCGCTCTTCGGCCACGTGCACCAGCCCCTGGTGAGCCGTACCCGCATCGGCAGGACCGAGTGCCTGAACGTGGGTCACTTCCGGGGCCGGGGAGTGCCCTTCGCGATCGAGTGGTGAGCCGGACGTACGCACGCAAAGCCGGAACGAGTACGGTAAGCCCATGGCTGATCGCACCACCTCCAGCATCACGATCGGCGCCGGCCGGTCGACCATCATGACGGTGATCGCCGACTTCGCCGCGTACCCGGAGTGGGCGGGCCAGGTGAAGTCCGCGCGGGTCCTGTCCACCGGGGCGGACGGCCGCCCGGAGCGGGTCAGGTTCGCCCTCGACGCGGGCCCGATCAGCGACGAGTACACCCTCGCCTACGTCTGGGACGGGGACGACTCCGTCGACTGGACCATCGCCGAGGCCGGGAAGATGGTCTCCGGCCTGACCGGCAGCTACCGCCTGGCCGAGGCGGGGGACGGCACCGAGGTGACCTACGAGCTCGCCGTCGACCTCAAGGTCCCGATGATCGGCATGATCAAGAGGAAGGCGGAGAAGGTCATCATCGACACCGCCCTGAAGGGACTGAAGAAGCGCGTCGAGGCCGCGTGACCGGCCACGACGGATCCCGGCCCGCCCCCGGGAGGGAGGGACCGTGAGCCGGATCCTGCTGTTCACCGGCAAGGGCGGGGTCGGCAAGACGACCGCGGCGGCGGCCACCGCCGTGCGCGCCGCGCGCTCCGGGCTCAAGACGCTGGTGGTCTCCACCGACACCGCGCACTCGCTGGCCGACGCCCTCGGGGTGCGGCCCGGAGACGGTCCCGCCGAGATCGCCCCCGGCCTGCACCTCCACCAGGTCGACACCCAGCGGTCGCTGGAACGTCACTGGGGCGAGCTGCGCGACTACGCCCGGGGGCTCTTCGCCGAGCTGGGACTGGACGAGGTCACGGCCGAGGAGGTCACGGTGCTGCCCGGCGCCGAGGAGGTCATCGCGCTGCTGGAACTGCGCGAGCAGGCCCGTGCCGGGAGCTGGGACGTGATCGTCGTCGACTGCGCGCCCACCGCCGAGACGCTCCGGCTGCTGGCCCTGCCCGAGGCCCTCGACTGGCACGTCAACCGGCTGCTGCCGGTCGGCAGGCGGCTGCTGCGCACCCTCGCCCCGCTGGTCCGCCGGGTGGCGATGGTCAGCGTCCCGGAGGACCACGTGGTCGGCGCGGGCGAACGCCTGCACCGGGGGCTGATGGAGGTGCGCGAACTGCTCACCGGTCCCGGCGCCAGTGTCCGGCTGGTGCTCACCCCCGAGGCCGTCGTGCTCGCCGAGGCCCGCCGCACGCTCACCTCCCTCAGCCTGTACGGCTACCGCGTCGACGCGGTCGTCGCCAACCGGGTCTTCCCGGCCGAGGGTGCCGACCCGTGGCGGGAACGGTGGGTGACCGCCCAGGCCAGGCACCTGGCCGAGGTGGCGGAGTCCTTCGCCCCGCTGCCGGTGCACACCGTCCCCTACCTGGACGCCGAGCCCGTCGGCCTGGGCGCCCTCGCCCGCGTCGCCGAGGCCATGTACGGCGAGGCCGACCCCTTCGCCCCGCCGGCCGGGGAGCCGCCGCTGCGCGTCACCCCCGAGGGCGAGCTGATCCTGGCGCTCCCGCTCGCCGAGAAGGGCGGGGTGGACCTGGCGAGGAAGGGCGACGAGCTGATCGTCACGGTGGGCCCGTACCGCCGGGTCCTGGCCCTTCCCGCGGCCCTCGCCCGAAGGAGCGTGCGGGAGGCCGCGCTCTCGGACGGCCTGCTCCGGGTACGGTTCCAGACGGGAGGGCCAGATGACTGAGAACAGTGGGAACGACAGGAACAGCGAGCGGCGGCAGCCCCGCGAGGACAGGGACCCGATCGGCAGCGCGACCGAGGAGGCCTTCAAGCTCTTCGACGCGCTCCAGCGCAGGGCGGCCAGGCAGCTGGGCAAGAACCTGGTGAAGGGCACGATGACCGGGTTCGGCGGCGCCTTCTCCGGCGGGGGCCGCACCGGCGGCCGGGACGTCTGGGAGGAGGCCGTCTCCGAGGAGGAGGAGTACATCTGCCGGGCGTGCCCCGTCTGCCGGGCCATGGCCGCGCAGCGCGAGTCGGGCGGGCAGGTGACCGACCACCTGATGCAGGCCGGCAGCGAGTTGCTGGCCGCGCTCAAGTCGGCGGTCGACGCGCTCAACCGTCCTTCGCCCGGCAAGCAGGCGCGGGAACGCGACACGTCGCGAGAGGATACCCCCGTGGAGCACATCGACCTGGGGTGAGCCCGGGGAAGACCTGGGGCGAGCCCGGGGGAGAGGGTGGAAGATGGGCCTGACCATCGGCGTTGACATCGGAGGCACCAAGGTCGCGGCGGGCGTCGTCGATCAGGACGGCCGGATCGTCGAGCATCGCCTGCGTCCCACTCCGGCGGAGCACCCCGAACAGGTCGCCGACACCATCGCCGAGGTGGTCAGGGAACTGGCGGAGGGGCGTCAGATCGAGGCCGTCGGCCTCGGCGCCGCCGGGTTCGTCGACGAGACCCGGTCGATCGTGCGGTTCGCGCCCAACCTCGCCTGGCGCGAGGAGCCGCTGCAGAAGAAGGTCTCCGGCCTCGTCGGCCTGCCCGTCGTGGTGGAGAACGACGCCAACGCGATGGCCTGGGGCGAGGCGAGGTTCGGCGCCGGGCGCGGCGAGAGCCACGTCGTGTGCGTGACCGTCGGCACCGGCATCGGCGGCGGGATCGTGCTCGACGGCTCCCTCTACCGGGGCCGCTGGGGCATGGGCGCGGAACTGGGGCACATGCAGGTGGTCCCCGACGGACGCCCGTGCGGGTGCGGCAACCTCGGCTGCTGGGAGCAGTACGCCAGCGGCAACGCCCTGGTCGCCGAGGCCCGGCTGTTCGCCGAGGCCGATCCGGCGGGCGCCGCCCGGCTGCTGGAGATCGCCGGTGGCACGTCCGGGGACATCGAGGGCCCGGAGGTGACCGACGCCGCCCGCGCGGGCGACCCGGCCGCACTGGCGGCCTTCGCCTCGATGGCCGACTGGCTCGGCCGGGGGCTGAGCGACCTCGCCGCCGTGCTCGACCCCGGCTGCTTCATCCTCGGCGGGGGCGTCTCACGTGCCGCGGACCTCTGGATCGACCGGGTCCGCGAGTCCTTCGCCGAGAACCTGACCGGCCGGGGGCACCGCCCGCTGGCCGAGATCCGCCTGGCCGAGCTGGGCGCCTCCGCCGGTCTGGTCGGCGCCGCCGACCTCGCCCGCAGGCGCTGAGCCGGACCCCGCCCCCGCACCCCCGCCCCCGCACCCCCGAGGGAGGTCGCCGTGCAGCTCAGGGTCGCCTGCTACAACGTGCGTTCCATGCGGGACGACGTCGCCGCGCTGGGCCGGGTGATGGCCGCGCTCCGCGCCGACGTGCTCTGCGTGCAGGAGGCTCCCCGCTTCCTGTGCTGGCGCCGCAAGCGCCGGAGACTGGCCGCCTCCGGCGGGCTGCGCGTGGCCGCGGGGCGCCGCCTGGGCGGTGTGGCCGTGCTGACCGGCCCGCGGGTCCGCCTGCTGCACGGTGAGGGCCGCCTGCTGAAGTTCTTCCTCGGCCTGGAGCAGCGGGCCGTCGCGATCGCCGTGGTGGAGGCCGGGGACGTCCGGGTGGCCGTCGGCTCGGTCCATCTCGACCTCGACGCGTCCGCGCGGCTGCACCACGCGGGTGAGGCGGTGACCCTGCTGCGGAAGGCCGCTGACCGCTTCGGCGCGCTGCCCGTGCTGGCGGGGGACATCAACGAGCAGTCCGACGGGCCGTCCTGGCGGTTGATCTGCGAGGGGCTGAACGACTGCTACCCGCTCGCGCCGCGAGGAGACGGCCTGACCTTCCCGGCCAGGGCTCCGCGCCTGCGCATCGACGCGGTCTTCGCCGCGGGAGGGCTCCAGGTCGTCTCCTGCGGCACCGCCGAGGCGGCCCCCGCCGACCTCGCCGCGGCGACCGACCACCTGCCGGTGATCGCGGAAATCGCCGTGCCCGGAGAGGGGACCGCACCGTGACCGGGGGAAGCGCGCACGGGGGGAGGGCGGGGCACTCTACGATGTGGGCATGACTCGTCGCCTTCCGCGGCGTGCGCTGGCGCTCTGCGCGGGAGGCATGCTCCTGCTGCCCCTCCATCCGCCGGCCGCGCACGCCGATCCCGTCCGCCCGCCCGCGGCGGAGTCGTGGCAGGCGCCGGCCACCGCCCGGCTGAGCAGCGACGGGTCGCTGTCGGACGTGGTCGCGATCTCGCCCTCCGACGTCTGGGCGGTGGGCCAGCAGAGCGCGTGGGACGTCTGGCAGAGCCGCAGCGCGATCGTCCACTGGAACGGGAGCGGGTGGTCCGAGGTCGCCGTCCGCAACGACTCCACCGGCGCGGGGCTGCTGCACTCGGTCGCGGCGGCCTCCGCCACCGAGCTGTGGGCCGTGGGCGAGGGCCACGACGGCATGCCGTACCTCGCCAGGGGCGACGGCTCGGCCTTCGAGCGGATCACCGTCGACAGCCTGCACGTGGGTGACTGGCTGGGCGGGGTGGCCGTCACCCCGGGCAGGGTGGCCGCCGTGGGCCGCCGCGACGGGCACCCCCTGATCGTCACCGGGTCCGGGGGCAGGTGGAAGCTCACTCAGGCCGAGGGGGAGGGCGCGCTGTACGGCGTGTCGGTCTCGGCCAAGGGCGACGGCTGGGCGGTGGGCGACACCGGGGAGAAGCCGCTCGTCATGAGGTTGTCGGAGGGGACCTGGAAGGCGTTCCCGGTGCCCGACATCCCCGGCGGCTACCTGCGTGACGTCCACGTCAACGGGCCGAAGCGCGCGCTGGCCGTCGGCGGCGTCTACCGGGGCCCCGACGAGGACGTCCCGCTGGTGCTGTCCTGGAACGGCAAGAAGTGGTCACGGGTGACCGTGCGCGGTGGCGACGTCCGCCTGTACGGCGTGACCGGCGACCGCAAGAACCGGTTCTGGATCTCCGGGGTCGATCTGGAACGGCCGGGAGAGGCGTTCCTGCTCCGCTACGACGGCCGCACGCTCAAGGCGCTGCACGGGGCGGCACCCGCCGCCCCGCGGACGATCAGGCTCCAGGCGGCGGCCTACGTGCCCGGCACGGGTACGGTGTGGAGCGTCGGCCACGTGGTGGACGACGCCGGCCGCTACACCGACGTGATCGAGCGGTTCGGGGCCGGCCTGCCGGAGCGGGCCCGGTCATAGCGGTCCGGGCCGGAGAGGTCCCGGTCGCAGGGGGCCGGAGCGGTCCCGGGTCGCAGGGGCGGGCCGGAGAGGTCCGGCTCGTGGCCCCTGCGGGTCGTCAGACCCGTGGCGGCCTCGCGGGGTGTCAGACGACGGCGCCGTCGTCCCAGCCCGAGTCGTTCGGGGGACCGTCGCCCATCCGCACCACCAGCGCCACGAAGCCGCCGATGAACGCGGCGGCCGCGGCGAACAGCACCCAGCCCTCCGGCTCCCATCCGAGCAGCACGGTCGTCCCCAGGAAGGCGGGGCCGCCGAACAGGGCCGCCCACCCGATCTTGGTGGCGGTGTCGGCCTTGGGCAGCGGGGGCGGGGCGGGCGGCACGTAGTGCCCCTCGTCGGCGTCCGGCTGCCCGCCGTCGGTGAGCTCCGCGGGCTCCGCGGGCTCCGTCGGCTTCGCGAGCTCAGCGGCGTCGTCGTCCGCCCGGGGGAGCGCCTCCTCCGGCTCCCTGACCACGCGGCGGGCGGGCTCGGCCGGGAGGTTCTCGCTGTCCGGCCACGGCTGGTCGGCCGGATCACGCTCGGCGGTGTCGTTGAAGGACGCGACGATCTGCCGCCAGACCTCGTCCTCATCGCTCTGAGGTGTCACCTAGCTGGCCTGTCATTCATCGGCCGTCCACTTCCTCCCGTGAGACCGCGCGTCCCCGTCCGCGATCAGTCTCCCTGCAAGGGTACAGAGGCGTTCGCGCGGATGAACTCCAGGCTCCCCGCGAAGATCTGATCGGCATCATTGTCGAGCGTCGCGACATGGTAGCTGTCGGCGAGCTCCACCACATCCAGGTTCCCCCCGGTCAGCTTCTCACGAAGAATACGGACACTGGTGGGTTTCACCACATGGTCCTGCGGGCTGTGGAAGACCAGGACCGGCTGGACCAGCCGGTCCAGCTGGGACTGGGTCAGCGCCCACAACCGGGGCAGGCTCGCCGCGGCCCTGACCGGCGTGCGCGTGTAGCCGAGCTCGGTCGCCCCCGCCTTCTTGATGTCCCCGGCCACCCCCGGCACCGACGGGACGAAGAGCTTCAGCAGCGGGGCCAGCTTGAGCAGGGGGACGTCGTTGGCGATCGAGGGGTTGACGACCACCACGCCTCTGATCTCCGTACCGTGCACCTCGGCCAGGCGCAGGGCCATGCAGCCGCCCAGCGACAGGCCCATGACGAAGACGTCGGAGCACCGCCCCCGCAGGTCCGCCAGCTCCTTGTCGAGGGCGGCGTACCAGTCTTCCCAGCGGGTGTGGTTCATCTCCTGCCACGTGGTCCCGTGCCCGGGCAGCCGGGGCAGCGCCACGCTCAGGCCCGCCGCGGCCAGGTACTCCCCCCACGGGCGTAACGACTGCGGCGAACCGGTGAACCCGTGACAGAGCAGGACTCCGACCGGACCGCCCACGTGGTGGTACGGCTCCGCACCGGGCATGACAGGCATGACGGCACTCCTTGTCAGTTCGCCTGATCGTCGCATGTTTGGGGGTTGTTTTGCGAGAGGGGCGATTTGGGTTGTTCGGTGGTGTAGGTGGCAGAGGCCGAAGGTGGGAAGATACCTCCAGGTCGCTGACTGACAACCGAAGGAGCATCGAGTGTTCTACTGGGTGGTGAAGGCCATCCTCTGGCCCTTCCTCCATCTGATCTTCCGCCCGTGGGCGGAAGGCGTGGGGAACGTGCCGAAGGAGGGGCCGGTGATCCTGGCCGGCAACCACCTGTCATTCGCCGACCACTTCTTCGGGGCGCTGTTCCTGCCGCGCAAGGTGATCTCTCTCGGAAAGGCCGAGTACTTCACCGGCCGGGGGCTGAAGGGAATGGTCAGCCGGGCCTTCTTCAGCGGGGTCGGCACCGTGCCGATCGACCGGTCCGGAGGCAAGGCCAGCGAGGCGGCGCTCCGCACCGGCCTGCGCATCCTGGGCGAGGGGCACGTGCTCGGCATCTACCCCGAGGGCACCCGCTCCCACGACGGCCGTCTCTACAAGGGCAAGACCGGCGTGGCCCGGCTGGCCCTCGAGTCCCGGGCGCCGGTCATCCCGTGGGCGATGATCGGCACCTTTGAGATGATGCCCCCCGGCCGTCCGCTGCCCAAGCTGGGCATCCGCCCGGGGGTGAAGTTCGGCAAACCGCTGGACTTCTCCCGTTACTACGGCATGGAGGACGACCGCCTGGTCCTGCGCGCCGTCACCGACGAGATCATGTACGCGCTGATGGAGCTCTCCGGCCAGGAGTACGTCGACAAGTACGCCGCGAGCGCGAAGGCGGACGCCACGAAGAGCAGGCCGGACGCCGCGGCCGACGCCGCCCGGAGGGCGAAGGGGCCCGGCCGCGACTGAAGGATCTCCGGGCCCGGCCGTCCCCGGCCCACCGGGGGGTGGCACTACCCTGTCGGGGTGAGGATCGACGCGGCCGTGTCCGGCGCCGTGGCGTGCGGCGGAGCCCTGGGCGCGCTGGCCCGTCACGGGCTGGGGGTGCTGTTCCCGGCCGCGCCGCCCGCGTTCCCCTGGACGACCCTGGTGATCAACACACTCGGCTGCCTGCTGATCGGCGCGCTGGTCGGGTGGCTGGTGGCGTCGGCGCCGCACCGGCTGGCCGGGCCGTTCCTGTCGACCGGGGCACTCGGCGGCTTCACCACCTTCTCCGCCTTCGCCGTCGACGTGGAGGCGCTCGTCCATCTGGGCCGTCCGGGCACGGCCGTCGCCTACCTCGTCGCGACCCCGGCCCTGGCGCTGTCGGCCGTGTTCGCCGGTACGGCCCTGATCCGCAGGGTACGGCCGGCGCCTCCCGCCCCGCCCGCCGAGGACGTCCCCACGGAACGGACGCGGTGAGGACGGGATGACGGTGCTGCTCGTGGCCGTGGGCGGCGCCGCCGGAGCCGTGCTGCGCCACCTCGCCGGACTCCGGACCTCCTCCCCCTTCCCCTGGGGGATCCTGCTGGTGAACGTGGCCGCCTCGTTCCTGCTGGGTCTGCTGACGGCGGGGGCGCTGGCCGGATGGCTGCCGGTCTGGGGCCTCACCCTCGGCGGAGCCGGGTTCTGCGGGGCGCTCAGCACCTACAGCACGCTCGCCTACGACGTCATGCGGCTGGCCGAGTCGGGCGAGCGCCGACCGGCGGTGGTGAACCTGGTGTTCACGCTGGTGGCCGGTCTCGCCGCGGCCTTCGCCGGGGCGGCCGTCGGCCGGGCGCTCTGAGGTCCTCACCTCCGGGCGGCACGATTGCTCAAGGCGACCACTCAAGAACGGCGGGCGCCTTCCGATGAGGAAGATGCCGCCCAGCGCTTCTGGGATTACCGCATCTTTTGAGGAAAGCCATGTCGTCGCTCTCTGTTCCGCCCCCCTCCGGGTCCCACTCCGCCGCACCCGCCCGGCGGTCACTGATCGACCGCTGCCGTGACCTGCCGCTGACCGCCAAGATCTTCGCCGCCGTCACCGCGGTGGCGACCGCGGGCCTGCTCGTGCTCGGTGTGAGCGTCAGCGGCCTCAACCAGGCCGACGACAAAGCCACGGAGATCTACGAGCACGGCGTGCGCCCGATCGAGACCCTCGGCCTGATCCACAGTGACATGCTGCGGGTGCGCTACCTCATGCTCAACTACTACATGTCCAACCCCGAGTTCCGGGTCAAGAACGCTGAGGAGATGCGCAAGGCCGACGCGAGCATCGTCGAGAACGCCGAGGTCTTCGCCGCCGTCACGACCGACAAGGCGGCCTGGGAGCGCGTGTACGCCGACTGGGCCGAGTACGTGAAGATCCGTGACGGGCAGGTCATCCCCTCCGCCGACAAGCACGACCTGCCTGGCTTCTGGAAGGGCTACAACGCCATCAGGCCGATCGACGAGCGCATCGCGGAGGGGATCGCCGGCCTGCGCGCCGCTCAGAGCCAGACCGCGGTCGCCAGTGTCAACGACGCCCACGACACCGTCGGCCAGGTCATCGCCCGCGTCAGCGTCATCGGCGGTCTCGGCCTGGCCGCCGGTCTCGGCCTGGCCTGGCTGGTCGCCCGGAGCGTGGTGGGGCCGCTGCGCCGCGTCACCGGTGTCCTGGACGCGCTCGCGCACGGAGACCTGACCCGCAACGCCGACGTCACCAGCCGGGACGAGGTCGGCACCATGGCCGCCGCCCTGAACCGCGCCATCACCACCATGCGCCAGACCATCGCCGTCATCCACGCCAACGCCACCACCCTGGGCGCTTCCTCGGCCGATCTGGAGGCCGTCAGCCGGCAGCTGGCCGACAACGCCGAGGGCACCGCCGCCCAGGCAGGCGGCGCCCGGGAGGCCGCCCGCGAGATCACCGAGCACGTGAGCACGCTGGCCGCCGCCTCCGAGCAGATGGGCGCCTCCATCCGGGAGATCTCCACCAACGCCTCCGACGCCGCCACCGTGGCCGTCGAGGCGGTCACCTCCGCCCAGGAGACCACCGCCGTGGTCGGCAAGCTGGGTGAGTCCTCGGCCGAGATCGGCAACATCCTCAAGGTCATCACCTCCATCGCCGAGCAGACCAACCTGCTGGCCCTCAACGCCACCATCGAGGCGGCCCGCGCCGGCGACGCGGGCAAGGGCTTCGCGGTGGTCGCCTCCGAGGTCAAGGAGCTGGCCCAGGAGACCGCCAAGGCCACCGAGGACATCGCCGCCCGCATCGAGACCATCCAGTCCGACACCGCGGCCGCGGTGGGGGCGATCGACAAGATCTCTGCCATCATCGGCACGATCAGCAACTACCAGACCACCATCGCCGCGGCGGTGGAGGAGCAGACCGCCACCACGGGCGAGATCAGCCGCAGCGTCTCCAGCGCCGCGCAGGGGGTGCACAACATCGCCGACAACATGACCGCCGTGGCCGGTGCCGCCCAGGAGACCACCGAGGGAGTGGAGACCTCCCGGCAGGCCTCCGAGCGCCTGGCCGCCATGGCGGCCGAGCTGAACCAGCTGGTCACCCGTTTCCGCGTCTGACCGGGCCGGAGCCCGTGCCCGGCCCTGACCGGGCCCGCCCGGGCGTCTGATCGGCGGCCTGTGATCCTCGGGCGAGGATCACAGGCCGCCTCGCGGTTTCACGGGGTGCACACCACCGGGAGGGCGTTCTAGGGGAGGGCGCGCGCCGAGGAGTGGGTCGCCGCCTCCACCTTGCGCATGACGCGGGCCATGGTCTCGAGCTCGTCCGGGCTCAGCAGGTCGATCAGCAACTCGCGCACGACGGCGACGTGGCCGGGCGCGGTGCGCTCCAGGCATCTCATGCCCTGCTCGGTGAGCACGGCCAGGACGCCGCGGTCGTCGGAGGGGCAGGTGGCCCGTTCCACCAGGCCCCTCTTCTCCAGCTGGCCGATCTGGTAGGTCAGGCCGCTCTTGGAGACCACGACGGTCCGGGCGAGCTCGGTCATCCGCAACCGGCGGCCGGGGGCGGCGGACAGTCTCGCCAGGATCTCGTACTGGGCGTGGGTGAGGCCCGCGTCGGCCTTCAGCTGCTCCTCGACGCGCCTTTCCAGCAGATGGGACGCGGTCAGGTAGGCCGTCCACGCCGCCATCTCGCGCTCGTCGAGCCACCGTGGTCCCGTCACTTACCCAGTCTACCTGTTGTTTGAATTTGAACTATCTGTCATCATGGCCATTGTTCAAATTTGAACCACTTCGGGAGGCGTCATGCTGGACCAGGCACGCTCCATCGCCCTGCTGCTGGGCCGGATCGCCATCGGCGCGATCTTCTTCGTGCACGGCTGGATGAAGTTCACCGGAGGGCTGGAGGGGACGACGGCGTTCTTCGAGCAGATCGGCGTCCCCCTGGCGGGCGTGGCGGCGCCCGCGGTGGCCGTTCTGGAGGTCGCCGGCGGGATCGCGCTCATCCTGGGCGCCGCGCTCCCGATCTTCGGGGTCCTGCTCGCCCTCACCATGCTCGGGGCGATCGTGTTCGTCCACGGGGCCAACGGCTTCGCGGCGGACAAGGGCGGCTACGAGTTCGTCCTCGCGCTGGCCGCGGCGAGCCTGATGATCGCCTTCAGCGGCGGCGGGGCCCTGGCCGCCGACAACCTCTGGCGGCGTCGCCGCGGTGACCGGGAGGCCGCGGTCGCCGGCTGACCCGGCCGGTCCTACCCGCCGTAGATCTGCTCGCGGATCTGGCGGATGTGCTCCGGGGTGGTACGGCAGCAGCCGCCGATGAAGGCCGAGCCCGCCGCGTGCCACCCCGCCGCCGCCGTACCGAACTCGACCGGGTCGGCCGTGCCCGTCCAGCGGCGGTTCTCCGCGTCCCACGTCTCGCCCGAGTTGGGGTAGACCATCACCGGCTTGCCCTCGATGCGGCCGATGAGGCTGGGGATGTGGCGCGGCGCGGTGCAGTTGACCCCGACCGCGAGAACCCGCGGGTCGGCGGTGAACAGCGCGGCGGCCTCCCGGAGCGGGGTGCCGTCGCTGATGTGCTCGCCGTCACGGCAGGAGAAGCTGACCCAGGCCCGCACCCCCGGTGTCTCGCCGAGCAGGCGCTTGAACGCGCGGGCCTCGGCGAAGGAGGGGATGGTCTCGCAGGCCAGGAAGTCGGCGCCGCTGTCGGCCAGGATGTGCCACCGGTCGCGGTGCCAGCCGGCCAGGCCGTCCTCGTCGAGGTCGTAGTCGCCGGTGTACTCGGCGCCGTTGGCGAGGTAGGCGCCGTACGGTCCGACGCTCGCGGCGACCGCGCCCTCCCCGTGGGCGTCCCTGGCCTCCGCCGCGAGCCGTACCGAGAGCCGGATCAGATCCTCGGCCTCACGCACCGTCAGCCCCCTGCGCAGGAACGCCGGGATGCTCGCCTGGTAACTCGCCGTGGTCGCCACCTGCGCTCCGGCCGCGAAGTAGTCCAGATGCGCCTGACGGATCGCCGAGGGATTCTCCACCAGGACCTTCGCCGACCACAGGTCGTCGCGCAGATCCGCGCCGAGCGCCTCCAGGTGGGTCGCCAGCCCACCGTCGAGAATCACCATTCCGCCACTCTACGTCACTCGTAACGACGGCCGATCTCCCGGACGATCTCCAGGAAGTTCTGCCCGGCGTCGGGTGCGAAGGGGCCCGGGGTGTAGGTGACGGCGGTCAGCGCCCCGGTGAACGGGAAGGGGCCGCGCGCCTCGTAGAGGTCCCAGGAGACGGGGGAGCGGCGGTCGATCCCGACGTCGACGCCCTCGAACGGAGCCATCGCGGCGAGCATCGGCAGGCCCGCCGCGGACGCCCGCTCCCGTCCGTCGGCCAGGACGGTGACGTCCCAGACCCAGCCGCCGGGCGCGCCCACCTCCACCCGCGCGGTCCGCTCCGGTACGGCCCCCGCCCGCAGCTCGTGCATCACCCCGTAGGCGTTGAGCGCGAAGACCAGCTCCCCGTCCGCCACGTACAGGACGTAGCCGCCGCCCTGGTCGCCGTGGGCCACCAGCACGCCCTCGCCCGGCTCGGCGATCTCCGCCTCGATCGTGAAGGAACGCCACTGGATGAGCTGGAGCGAACGCCACCGCTCCAGGGTGTGCAGGTCCGGCGTCAGCCGTACCGGACCGGCGTCGGCGTGCCACGGCGGACGCAGCAGGTAGCGCAGGCGCGAGCCCTCGTCCAGCGGGTACACCAGGTTCTCCCGGGCGGCCCCCTCCCAGGCGGCGGCGAGCTCGGTGACCAGCTCGGGCCGGTCGGCCGCCAGGTCGTGGAGCTGGACGCGGTCGGCGCGCTGGTCGTACAGCTCCCACTCGTGGTCGCCGAACGGGGTCAGCGGCCGGTGCCGGGTGACCGCCTCCCAGCCGTCACGGTAGAAGCCGCGGTTCCCGCCGAGCTCGAAGTACTGCTCGGTGTGGCCGTGCGCGGCGGCGGCCTCGCGCAGCGGGCCGTCCAGCGAGACCCCCGTCCGGGGCAGTCCCTCGGCGGCCTCGATCCCGGTGAGGTCGAGCAGGGTCGGCAGCAGGTCGGTGACGAAGGCCCACTGGTCGCGCAGGCCCGAGGCGTCCAGCCCCGCGGGCCAGGAGAAGAGGAACGGCACCGAGTGGCCGCCCGCGTGGGTGTTGGTCTTGTAGAGACGGAACGGGGTGTTGGAGACCGCCGCCCAGCCGCGCGGGTAGTGCGGCAGCGTCCGCGGCCCGCCGACCAGGTCGATCCTGGCCAGGTCGGCGGCGAGGTCCTCGCGGTCGTGCCCGCTGTTCTTCGACAGCAGCGTACGGAAGTACTGCGTGGTCCCGCGTTCCTCGCCCTCGCGGGAGCCGCCGTTGTCGGAGGTGAAGACGAAGATCGTGTTCTCCAGCTCGCCGAGCCCGGCCAGGCAGTCCCGCAGCCGTCCCGCGCTCGCGTCGATGCCGGAGATCATCGCCGCGTAGACCTCCATGTAGCGGGCGAAGAGCCGCCGCTCGTCCTCGCCCAGGCAGTCCCAGGCCGGGACGTCGTCACCGGGCACGGCGTCGCGGGGCGGCAGGGGAGTGCCCGCCGGGAGCACGCCGAGTTCGATCTGGCGCCGGTGCCTGCGCTCCCGGATCACGTCCCAGCCCACGTCGTAGACGCCCCGGTGCGCGGCGATGTCCTCCGCCTTGGCCTGCAGCGGCGCGTGCGCGGCGCCGTGCGCGAAGTACAGGAAGAACGGCCGGTCCGGGTCCGACGCCCTGAGCTGCCGGATCATGCGGACGGCCCGGTCGGTGAGGTCGTCGGTCAGGTAGTAGCCGTCGGGGTAGCGGTCCACCTCGACCGTGTGGTTGTCCTCCACCAGCCGGTGCGGGTGGTGGAAGTTGGTGAATGCCTCCAGGAAGCCGTAGAAGCGGTCGAACCCCCGCTGCAGCGGCCAGGCGTGCCGGGGCCCGGCGTCCGACATGTCGGAGTCCTTGGTGAGGTGCCACTTCCCGATTGCGAACGTGGCCCATCCGGCGTCCCGGAAGATCTCGGCGGCGGTGACCGCGTCGCGGGAGATCTCCCCGGTGTAGCCGGGGAAGCCCGGGTCGGAGTTGGCCACGTGGCCGACCCCGGTCAGGTGCGGGTTCACCCCGGTCAGCAGCGCCGCCCTGGTCGGCGAGCACATGGGCGTGACGTGGAAGTTGGTCCAGCGCACGCCCCGCCCGGCGAGCGCGTCCAGGTTCGGGGTGGGGATCTCGGAGCCGTAGCAGCCCAGGTCGGAGAAGCCGACGTCGTCGGCGAGCACGATGACGACGTTGGGCTTCCCCGCCGCCGACGCCCGGGGCGGCCACCAGGGTTCCGACCCCGCGAACGTCCGTCCGACCCGTCCCGGGAAGCCCTCGTACTCGATCATGGGCGGATTATAGGAACCGGACGCGCCGAATCCTTGTCACCGCCGTACAGAGCTTCCCGGGGACGGGTGAACGCGCGGGCGGGTGGAGCGTGGGACGGGCGGAGCGTGGGACGGGCGGAGCGTGGAGGGCGCCGCGTCAGCCGACGCGGCGCAGGGCGTCGGCCAGGCTCGCCAGGCCGACCGGGCCCAGGTCCAGGGCGGCGGTGTGCCAGCGGCGCAGGTCGAAGTCCGCGCCCAGACGCTGCCGGGCCTCCTCGCGGGCGGCCAGCCAGGCGCGCTCGCCGAGCTTGTAGGACGGCGCCTGACCCGGCCAGCCGAAGTAGCGGACCACCTCGGCGTGGACCCGGTGCGGTTCGCACCGGCCGCGGTCGCGCAGCACCTCGCACGCCTTGTCGAAGGTCCACTTCGAGCCGTCGGGCAGCGGCAGGTCCAGGTGCACGCCGATGTCGATGACCACCCGGGCGGCCCGCAGCGCCGATCCGCCGAGCATGCCCAGGCGGGTGCCCGGTTCGGTGAACCAGCCCAGCTCGTCGGCGAGCCGCTCGGCGTACAACGCCCAGCCCTCGCCGTGCCCGCTCACCCACGAGTTCCGGCCGAAGCGCGACAGGCTCTCCCCGGCCACCCGGGTCTGGCCGAGCTGCAGGTGGTGGCCGGGCACGCCCTCGTGGAAGACCGTGGTCAGCTCGTTCCAGACGGTGAACCGCTCCCCGGCGCCCTCGCCCACCGGCCACCAGGTACGGCCCGGCCGGGACAGGTCCTCGCTCGGCGAGGTGTAGTAGGCCGCGCCCGAGGTCGAGCCGAGGGACAGGGTCACGTCCACCCGGCGCAGCGGCTCGGCGATGTCGAAGTGGGTGCCGTGGAGCTGCTCGATCGCCTGGTCGTGGCGCTCCTGCAGCCAGTCCCGGTAGGCGTCGAGGCCCTCGACGAACTGCGTCCCGTCGAGGATCGCGGTCGCCTCCGCCACCGACGCGCCGGGCCGTACCCGGTGCGCCTCGGCGGCCAGTTCCTCCTCGATCCGGGCCAGCTCGGCCCAGCCCCACTCGTAGGCGTCGGCCAGGTCGATGTCGGCGCCCAGGTTCAGCCGGGAGTTCACCGCGTAGCGCTCCGCCCCGACCGCGTCGGTCCCGGCCGCCCGGGGGGCGTACTCCTCGCGCAGGTAGCGGGCGGTCTCGGCGTAGGCGGAGTAGGCCGCCGCCGCGCCCTTCTCCAGTGCGCTCCGCGCGGGCCCGTCGCCGTAGGAGCCGATCAGGCCCGCGTGCGTGGCGCCCGTCGCGAACAGCTCGGCCTGCACCGCCAGCTCCAGCGCCTGGCGGCGGGCCGCGGCCAGGCCGCGGGAGAGCCCCTCCTCCAGGCTCGTCCGCCAGCTGCCGAGCATCTCCGGCATGCCCGCCAGCCGCGCCGCCACGTTCCGCCAGTCGTCCTCGGTCTCGTGCGGCAGCAGGTCGACGCCGTCCCGCAGGTCGGTGAGGAGCCCGAACGGCGCCTGTACGGCGCGCAACGGTTCGCCGATCTCATGGCAGGCGAGCTCGGCCTCCAGGCGCTCCCGCAGGTGGGCGGCGGCCCGCACGTCCGCCTCGCCCTCCGGCTCCAGCGTGCTCAGCGTTCCCAGGGTCCGGCGGATCAGGTCGGCCTGGGCGGCGTACCCGTCCGGGCTGTAATCGGAGGTCGCGGCGAACTCGACGTCGATGCCGGAGGCCGCGGCGCCGACCGGGTCGAGCGCGGCGGAACGGGTGACGTAGTCGTCGCAGAGATCGAAGATCGGGCTCGTCATCCTCGCACCCTAGCCGACGTGACCCGGCCGGTCAGGCACCCTCCTCGGCCGGGCGCCTGACCGGGTGCCGCGTCCATCGATGACCTCGGCAGGCTCGGTCATGACGGCCGGCCTGCCGGGTCACGGGCGCCTCACCGCTTCCAGAACGGGCGCCGCTTCCCGCCCGGCCCCCGCTGGAGCAGGGTCTCCAGGGTGTGCTCGGCCAGCTGCCACAGCGTGTCCACGTCCACCGCGGGATCACCCGCCGTCAGGTCTCTGGCCAGCGCCTCCAGTTCGGCGTGGCCGCCGTGGTGGGCGGCCAGCCCCGCCAGGCGGGTGCCGAGGTCGGCCAGGTACCGGCGCCGGTCCTCGGCCCGCAGGGAGGCGGCGGCCCGCAACCGCCGGAGCTCCTCGGCCAGCTGCTCCCGGAACGGGTCCAGCGGCTCCCGCGCTGCGGCACTCCTCTCCTGCTCGTGCTCCATCCAGTCGATGGAGCCGCCCGCGCCGTACGCCGGCGCCCCCGCCGCGGGCGTGGGCACACCCGGCCCGGCCGGCTCCGCGAACTCCGCGGAGGCCGGGGCGGGCGGCGGCGTGAACGCCGATCCGGGGGCCGCCATACGGAAGGCCGCCCGGGGGGCGGGCATGGACGCGGGCATGAGGGCGGGCGCGGCCATCAGGCTCATCGGCGGCGCGGCGGGCGGGGCCTGCCAGCCGCTCGGGAGCTCCACCGGCTGGACCACTTTGTGCTGCGGGCCGCCCTCGGCGACCACGTGGGTGTCGACCGCGACGAACGCGGTGAACCGGCAGAGCACGCCGTACCGGAGGGAGAACGCGATGATCTCCTCCTCCAGGGAGTGGTCCCCGGCGGCGTAGCGGTCCTCCAGCATGCGCAGCCGCGCCCGCGCCCAGATGGACCGCACGGCGGGGTTGTCCGTCCTGCTCCCGATGACGCGCTGCTCCCACGGCCGCCCGGCGGTGTCCAGCCCGCTCAGGACCACCGCCCCCGAGGCGTCGCCCCGGTAGCGTCCGTGCACGGTCAGCGGCACGCCCGGGTAGACCGCGCCGAGGTGGCCGGTCGCGCCGGGGACCAGGTCGAGCCCGTCGCCCTTGAGCGACAGGTCGGTGACCAGCGGCGAGCCGATCCTGCGATGGATGTTCTCCATCGCCTCGTCCAGCTGGTCCTCCGACTCGACCAGCTCGCACCGGCCCTTGCCGAACCCGGTCAGGCGGCTCAGGAAACCCGCGTTGACCGCGCGGTCGATGCCGACCGTGTGCACGCGCACCCCGGCCAGACGGGCGCCGAGCCGTTCCAGGATCTGGTCCTCGTTGCCGATCTGACCGTCGGTGACCAGCACCAGCACCCGGTCCCTGGACGGGTCGCCCAGCAGGGCGACGGCCTGCTCCAGCGGCTGGAGCATCTCGGTGCCGCCCCGGGCCTCCAGTCGGGCCAGGTGCTCCACCGCCCGGTAGCGGTTGCGGTCGGAGGCCTCGACCAGGCCCGCGCCGAGCCGCTCGGGGTGCTCCACCACCGTGTCGAAGGAGAGCACGGCGAACCGGTCGCCGGAGGTCAGCGTGTCGACGATGCGGGCGGCCGCACGCCGGGCGGCGACCATCTTCCAGCCGGTCATGCTGCCCGACCGGTCGAGCACCAGGACGACGTCCTTGGGAGCGGCCGTGGGCGGGGCCTCCGGCGGGACCACGGTCAGCGCGAACGTGCCCTCCGCGCCCTCTCCGTCGGGGACCAGCGAGAGCGAGGTGGAGGCGTCGAACGCCAGACGGAGGATGAAGTCGCGGTCCAGACGCTCACCGGGCTGCAACTGCACCGTGTTCCCCTCCCGCACGACCGTGTGCAGGCTGGAGCGGACCTCGCGCAGCTCCAGCCCGCCGGCGTCGATCGTGGCCGCGAGCGAGAGCCGTACCGGGTTGGGGAAGCCGGGAAGCAGCACCGGCGGGGTGATGCGGGAGGCGTCGGGGACCGCGTCGGTGTCCGGGGCCCAGCCGCCGCCGGCCTGGTCGCCGTCGAGCGGGGTGCCGGGGATGTAGCGGGGGGCGACGACCAGGGGGAAGCGGAAGGTCGCCGCGCCGTCCTCGTAGGGGAGGGGCTGGTCGAGGGTCAGGCGGACGGTGACCCGCTCGCCCGGCACGATGTTGCCGACCCTGATGGTGAAGACGTCGGGCCGGTCCTCCTCGGCGATCGCGGCCCGTCTCCCCTCGGAGATCGCCTGGTCGTAGTCGGCCCTGGCCTGCCCGCGCTCCTTCAGCACGCCCTCGACGACCCGCCCGTCGGCCTCCATCCGGAAGGCCGTGACGGCGGCCCGGTCGGGCAGCGGGAAGATGTAGGTCGCCTCCAGCGGCACGTCGAAGGGGTTGCGGAAACCCTGGGTGACCCGGACTCCGGCGGCCAGGCCCGTGACGTCGGCGGTGACGTCCACACTCTCCAGAGGCAGGTTCCCGCGTTCGGTGACGAGCGCGCCCAGCCCGGCGTCGGGGACCGGCTCGCACTCGTCCGGGCGCAGCGGGGTGATGTGGTCGATCATCATGGGCTTCCTTCCGGAGGGGCGAGTTCACGGTTGCGCAGGAGCGTGACCAGCGCCTCGGAGGCGGCGCCGATCGCGGCGAGGTCGTCGCCGGACGGGGTGCGGCCGGCGCCGTCGAGCAGGAGGGTCACGCCGGGCGCCAGCCGCAGGGCGGGCACGGCCGTGACGGGGAGGCGAGCGGCGGCGGCCGTCCCGGGCCCGGCCGGGCCCGCGGCGGCTGTGGTTCCGGCGGCTTCCCGTTCGGTCGTGTGTCCGGCGGCCTCCCGGTCGGGGGCGGTGGACGGAGGGCCGCCGGCTCCGGGAGCCGGTGGAGGGGCGGGTGCTTCGGCCCAGAAACGCGGGCGTGCGGCCTTGGGGGCGGCCGTGTTCCCCGCGCCGGTCGTTCCCGGCGGGCCGTGGCCGGTCGCGCCGGGCGAGCCGTGGCCGGGATCGGCGGGTGCGGTGGGGGTGACGGTGTCGCCGGGGGCCGGGGGGAGCCCGGCGGGGATGCGGGCGATCGTCTCCAGGGCGCGGTCGGTGGCGCCGGTCAGCTCGGCCTGGATCTCGGCGATGCTCCGGCCGTCCGCCTGGCGGCGCTTGACGGCGATGAGCTGGAGCAGGTGCCGCCTGCCGTACAGGGCGACGCGCCCGCGGCGGGCCAGGGGCGGGTCCAGCAGGCCGATCGTGGCGTACCACCGGACGAGACGCTCGTTGGGCACGTCGCGGACCCGGCCGTTGGGCCGCTCCGCCGGGCCCAGCGCCTGGGAGGCCCGCTCCACCAGCTCACCGATCGTCCATTCCATGGACCCACAATGACACTGTAACTATGACAGTGTCAAGAAGCGTCGCCGCCCCTGTGCCGCCACCTCTGATCGGCGGGGTGCGGGCCCGCCGCCGGCCGGTCCATCAATTGACAGATTAATTTTTCTATTGTCTCATGGCGATATGGCCGCAACCGAGATGAGCCTCATGGACGAGCCCGACCGCCTCCGGGTGGCGCTCACCCCGATCCGCAGGCGGTTGCTGGCCCGGCTGCGCGAGCCCGCCTCCGCCGTCCAGCTCGCCGCCGAGCTGGACCTGCCCCGCCAGCGGGTGAACTACCACGTCAAGGCGCTGGAGCAGGCCGGACTGATCGAGATGGTGGAGGAACGCCCGCGGCGTGGCTTCACCGAGCGGGTGATGCGCGCCACCGCCAACGCCTTCCTCGTCGATCCCGGCGTGCTCACCCCGGCCGGCGAGGAATCCGGGCCCGCCGGGGCTTCCCCGCGGGACGGGGAGACCGCCCGGGTCGACGACGGGTTCCGCCGCATCGCCGACCGGTACGCCGCCGAGCACCTGGTCGAGGTGGCCGCCGGCACCGTGCGCGAGGTCACCCGCATGGCCGCCGCCGCCGACCGGCGGGGCGTCCGGCTGCTGACGTTCACGTTGGAGGCCGAGGTGCGCTTCGACGCCCCGGGCGACGTGCACCGCTTCACCGACGAGCTCGCCGAGGCGGTCGCGCGGGTCGCGGCCCGCTTCGACACCCCCGGCGGGCGGTCCTACCGCCTCGTCGCCGGGGGACATCCCACCCCCCGCCAAGGAGCCGAAGATGACAGATGAACCGTTCTTCGTCGAGGTCGTGATCTCCGCCCCCGTCGAGGAGGTGTGGGAGGCCCTGCGCGACACCGAGCAGATCCGCCGCTGGCACGGATGGCACTGCGACGAGCTCGACAAGGAGATCGAGGTCATCTACCACCAGAACGTCGTCGAGTCCGCCGCCGAATACCGGCTGGACGTCCAGGGTGGCGACCGCTTCGAGCTGACCGGCCTCGGCGACCGGACCCGGCTCCGGCTGACCCGCGCCCCGCGCGGCGGCAACCCGGAGTGGGACGCCTACTACGACGACATCACCGAGGGCTGGATCACCTTCGTCCACCAGCTCAGGTTCGCCCTGGAACGGCATCGGGGGGCCGACCGGCGGACCGTGTACCTGTCCGGCCCGGGGGGCGAGCCGGTGCTCCGGGCGGCCGGGTTCGCGGCCGTGGCCGGGCTGGCCCCCGGGAGCCCGTACGAGCTGGACGGCCCCACCGGGGAGAGGTTGCGCGGCGAGGTCTGGTTCCGCTCGGCCCACCAGCTCGGTCTCACCGTGGCCGGCTGGGGCGACGGCCTGCTGGTCGCGGGCCGGACCCCCGCCTCGCCCGCCAACCCGGAGGGCGGCGCCATGATGGTGCTCACCGCCTACGGCCTGGACGACGAGGCGTTCGCCGCGCTGGAATCGCGCTGGCGGGCCTGGTGGGCGCGGCACTTCCCGGCCGGTTCCGCCGCGTGACGCGGCCGGTCCCGCGGGCCGCGCCCCCACGGGACCGGCCTACACCGGCAGGTAGCCCTCCCCGTGGGGCGCCTGCCGGGCGTATCTCTCGTAGTCGTGATCGAAGTTCGGGCAGCGGCAGTAACCGTGCCGGACGATCAGAAGCGCTCGCGACGCCGTGTAACCCCCGGCGTCGATGGCCGGCAGGACACCCGAGCAGACGGTGCACCGGCCGGTGTCGCGCGGCGGGCGCGCCGACGCGCACGCCGCGAGGACGGCCGGTGCTCCCGGCCCGGTCCGCCCGGCGCTGTCACGGACGGCAGGATCGGATCCCCCCGCGATCCGGGTCCGGCAGCCCCGGTCGGGAGAGGCCGTCGTGTCCCGTGCGGAGCTCGTGCTCTCCATGGCGAGAATCGTAGGGTAATCAGCCGGTCGCATTCGGTTGTTGCGGGTGCTGTTGCGGTGGAAATATGTTCTGCCTTTCGCCCGCCGCGGGGGGGCGGCGAAGGGGCGGGGCGCGGAACGACGCCCGGAACGACGCCCGGGACGGCGCCCGGCGGCGGCGCGCGCGGCGGTGCGGATTTTCGCAAAGCACTTGCTTCGAGGTTTCCGAAAAGTTTGAGTCGGGGAAGCAGTCTCGTTCATGTGGATTTGATCGACTTGCCGCCCATCGTGAAGGCAACGAGGAGGCGTCATGCATCGCCGTACGTTGTTGCGCACCGGAGGATTGACCGCCGGTGCGGCGTTCGCCGGATCGCTCTGGCAGGGGGCCGCGTGCGCCGCCGCCGTCGCCCCCGGCTCCGTCCACGTCACCGCTCGCAGGGGGGCGAGCCCGTACGGCCCGCCGGGCGCGCCCGACGCCAACGGCGTCGCGCTGCCGCCGGGGTTCACCAGCAGGATCGTCGCCCGCACCGGCCGCAGGGTCGGCGGGATGCTCTGGCACGCCGCGCCGGACGGCGGCGCGTGCTTCGCCGACGGTGACGGCTGGATCTACGTGTCCAACTCGGAGATCCCGCTGCTCGGCGGGGCTTCGGCGATCAGGTTCGGTCCCGGCGGGGAGATCCGCGAGGCGTACCGCATCCTGTCGGGCACCAACCTCAACTGCGCGGGCGGGCGGACCCCGTGGAACACCTGGTTGTCGTGCGAGGAGATCCTGCGCGGACGGGTCTTCGAATGCGACCCGTACGGCGAGCGCGCCGCGATGCCGCGCCTGGCCATGGGCCGCTTCAAGCACGAGGCCGCCGCCTGCGACCCCGATCGGGAGGTCGTCTATCTGACCGAGGACGAGTCGGACGGCTGCTTCTACCGGTTCCGGCCCGCGGAGTGGGGCGACCTGACGGCCGGGCGGCTGGAGGTGCTCTGCGCGACCTCCGACACCGGGCCGGTCACCTGGCAGCGGGTGCCCAACCCGGCGGCGCCGCTGATCCCGACCCGGCACCAGGTGGGCGCCGCCAAGCACTTCTCCGGAGGGGAGGGCTGCCACTACGACGGCGGCGTGTGCTTCTTCACCACCAAGGGCGACAACCGGGTGTGGGCCTACGACGCGGAGAACGAGCGGCTGGAGATCGTCTACGACGCCGACTCCCCGCTGACCGGGGTGGACAACATCACCGGCACCCCGGCCGGGGACCTCTACGTGGCCGAGGACGGCGGGAACATGGAGATCAACCTGATCACTCCGGACCGCGAGGTCACCCCGTTCCTCCGGATCGAGGGCCACGCCAAGTCCGAGATCACCGGTCCGGCCTTCTCCCCGGACGGCACCCGGCTGTACTTCTCCTCCCAGCGCGGCGCCCGCGGCGACGCCGCCGGGACCGACGGCGTCACCTACGAGGTCACCGGTCCGTTCCGACGCTGAGCGCGGGGGCGGGCCGGCCGGAGAGCCGTCCGGCCGGCCCGGCCAACATGGGATGGGCATGGGTGGGTATAGGGGTCTCTGTCCAATAGAGGCCACCTATCGACTAATGGGAGGTATGTCCATGTCGACCATCACCAGTCCGCTCCAGCCGGGCGACCAGAAGATCGTGGGCGAGGCGCTGCAGGGGGCGCTCGTCGACCTCCTCGACCTCTCGCTCCTGGCCAAGCAGGCCCACTGGAATGTGATCGGCCCCAACTTCCGCCAGATCCACCTGCACCTGGATGAGATCGTCACCTTCGCCCGGACGCATGCCGACACCGTCGCGGAGCGGGCGGTCGCGCTCGGCGTCACCCCCGACGGCCGCGCCTCCACCGTCGCGGGTTCCAGCCAGGTTCCCCAGGTCGAGGGCGGTTACCTGGACGCGGGCAAGGTCGTCTCCGCGATGACGGACATCCTGGAGTCGATCGGCCGCCGGATGCGCGAGCGCGTCGAGGCCACCGCCGAGGCCGACCCGCCCACGCAGGACATCCTCATCGCCGTCACCCAGGACGTCGAGAAGCACCACTGGATGATGCAGGCCCAGCGCTGACCGGCGCCGCTACAGATCGCGGGCCCAGATCTGCTCGGTGAAGCCCTCGCCCGGCTCCTCCTCGACCAGTTCGAAACCCGCCGCCTGGTAGATCCGCCGGGCGCTGACCAGCGCGTCCCGGGTCCACAGCATGATCCGTCGGTAGCCCGCCCCGCGGGCGAATCGCAGGCACTCGTCCACGAGCCGCGCGCCGATTCCCATGCCCCGGGCCGACGGCTCGACCAGGAGCATCCGGAGCTGGGCCGTCTCGTCGTCCCTGCGCACGCAGAAGACGCATCCGGCCCGCTCGCCGTCCACCTCCGCGATCCACCCGGCCTCGCGCCGGGGGTCGCGGTGGTCCACGTAGTCGGCCACGATCCTGGCCACCAGGGCCTCGAAGTCCATGCCCCAGCCGTACTCGGCGCTGTAGAGCGCGCCGTGCCGGTGCACCGCCCAGCCGAGGTCACCGGCACGGGGCGGCCGGATGACGTACGGTTCCCGCCTCGGGGTCCGGCCGAGAATCTCCCGGATCGTCGCCATGCTCGCCACCAGCCGCCGCCGGTCCTCCTCGCCGATCCCGTCGAGCAGGCCGTGCACCTCCTGCGCCGAGCGCTCGTCGAGGGTCTTGAACGTGGTCCGGCCCGCCTCGGTGAGCACGATCACCTGCCGCCGGGCGTCGGCGGCCGACCGCTCACGGGCGACCAGTCCGTCGGACTCGAACCGGCTGAGGATCCGGCTGAGGTATCCGGCGTCGAGCCCGAGCAGCCGCCGCAGTTCGCCGGCCTCCATCCGGTCGTGCCGGTCCAGCTCGAACAGCACCCTGACCTCCGTCAGGGAGTACGGCGTGTCGAGGACGCCCTGGCCGAGCACGCCGATGACGCCGGTGTAGAAGCGGTTGAACGCGCGGATCTCCGCGATGTGGTCGTTGACGGTCTCCTGCATAGTTGACATCATCAACTATTCCATTGACTGAGTCAACTAAATAGGGAGAAGGGTCATCATTACCCGTTGGTAGGGGTGTTCCTCCGGAGGGACTGCGCTACCTTCGCAAACTGTCTGATAGTCCATGAGGACGGGAGCATGATGATGAGCCTTGCTTATATCGGTGGATACACCCCCGACACCGGTGGATCCGGCAGCGGCATCGTCCTGGTGGATCTGGAGACCCTGGAACGGCGGGGGGGCGCTCCCGCCTCCGGGCCGTCCTTCCTCGCCCTGCACCCCCGGCTCCCGGTGCTCTACGCGGTCGGGGAGAGCGAGCAGGGCACGGTGGAGGTCTTCTCCCGGGGCGAGAGCGGAGCCCTGACGTCCCTGGCCCGGCGTTCCAGTGAGGGGTCGTCCCCCTGCCACCTGGCGGTGAACCCGGCCGGGACGTTGCTGGCCGTGGCCAACTACGGCGACGGCACGGTGAGCGTGCACGGGATCGACGGGGCGGGCCTGCTCACCGGCGTGCGGGCCTTCCCGCACCGCGAGGGCGCCCACGCCCACCAGGCGACCTTCGGCCCCGACGGCGTGTTGTACGTGACCGACCTGGGCACCGACGAGGTCCGCCGCTTCCTGGTGCGGGAGGGGTCGCCGGAACACGTGGCCGAGCATCCGGGCGGGCCGGTACGGCTCGCGCCCGGCATGGGGCCCCGGCACCTGGCCTGGGCCGGGGACCACCGGGGCGGGCAGTGGTACGTGGCCGGGGAACTGGACGGGACGGTCCGCGCCTACGACTCCGGCTGGCGGGAGGTCGCCGCCGTCGCGGCCAGCGCCGCGGGAGGGAAGAACCACCCCTCCCACCTGGAGGTGCGCGGCGACCGCGTCTACGTCGCCAACCGGGGCCCGAACACGATCGGGGTGTTCGCGGGACCGGATCTCGCGAGGGTGGCCGAGGTGCCCTGCGGCGGCGACTGGCCGCGCCACTTCGCCGTCGCCGCCGGCCACATGTACGTCGCGAACCAGAACTCCGGCGACGTGGCCGTACTCCCGCTGAAGGACGGGATCCCGCAGGAGGCCGGGCGGGTCCTGGCGACCGGCACCCCCTCCTGCGTGCTCCCGCTGGCCTGAGCGGCGCTCAGGCCCAGGAGCGGGCCCGTTCGACGGCCTTGAGCCAGCGGGCGTAGGCGGCGCCGTCCCGGCCGCCGGGCTCGAAGCGCCGGTCCAGGTTCCAGGTCGTGCGCAGTTCCTCGGGCGAGGACCACAGGCCGGTGCCGAGCCCGGCGAGGAAGGCCGCGCCCAGGGCGGTGGTCTCCTGGATCGCCGGGCGCTCGACCGGGACGCCCAGCTGGTCGGCCTGGACCTGCATGAGCAGGTCGTTGCCGCTCGCGCCGCCGTCGGCCTTCAGCGTGGGCACCTTCAGGCCCGCCGCGCCCGTCATGACCTCCACCACGTCCCGCACCTCGAACGCGATCGCCTCCAGGGTCGCGCGGGCCAGGTGCCCCCGGGTGGTGCCCCGGGTGATGCCGAGGATGGCGCCCCGGGCGTCGGGATCCCAGTGCGGCGCGCCCAGGCCGGTCAGCGCGGGCACGAACACCACGCCCCCGCTGTCGGGGACCGTGCGCGCCAGCGTCTCGGACTCGGGCGCGGTCTCGATCAGCCCGAGACCGTCGCGGAGCCACTGCACGGCGGCCCCGGTGACGAAGATCGCCCCCTCCAGGGCGTAGGTGATCTCACCCGACGGCGTCTGCCAGGCCACCGTGGTCAGCAACCCGGCGTCCGACCTGACGATCTCGCTCCCGGTGTTGATCAGGATGAACGACCCCGTCCCATAGGTGCACTTCACGTCGCCCGGGGCGAAGCAGGTCTGGCCGAACAGCGCGGCCTGCTGGTCCCCGGCCAGGCCGCTGATCGGCAGGGACAGGCCGAGGAAGGCGGCGGGGTCCGTCCGGCCGACGTCCCCGTAGTTCGGCACGATCTCCGGCAGCGCGCCCATCGGGACGCCGAACAGCTCGCACAGCTCCGCCGACCAGCCGCCCCCGGCCAGGTCGTACAGGAGGGTGCGGGAGGCGTTGGAGGGGTCGGTGACGTGCCGGGCGCCCCCGGTCAGCCGGGCCACCAGGTAGGAGTCGACGGTGCCGACGACGGCCCGCCCCCCGGTCACCCCCTCCCAGACGCCGGGGTCGTGCCGGGCCATCCAGGCGAACTTGCTCCCGGTGAAGTAGGGGTCGAGCCGGAGCCCGGTCAGCTCGGCGACGCGGGACTCGTGGCCCGCCTCGCGCAGCGAGGCGCAGATCCCGGCGGTACGGCGGTCCTGCCAGACGATGGCCGGACGGGGCGCGTCGAGCGTGGCGGGGTCCCACACCACGGCGGTCTCGCGCTGGTTGGTGATGCCCAGGCAGGACGGGGCCACGCCGGCCCCCTCCAGCGCGGTGCGGCAGGCGGCCAGCGTGGCCCGCCAGATCTCCTCGGGATCGTGTTCCACCCAGCCGGGTTCGGGGAAGTACTGGGTGAACTCCTGGTATCCACGGGAGTCGATCCGGCCGTCCTCGGTCACGACGAGCGCGGTGACCCCGGTCGTCCCGGCGTCGATCGCGAGAACCGACATGCGCACTCCTGTTCATTTGGTCTAGACCATTTGCCCGCTGGGGAGGCAGAATGCCTTGCGTCGGCGGCGAAATCCGCCGCCGGCCGCGCTACCCCACATAGTCTGGCTGTCTCGCCTCGGAACCACCACCGGAGGATGCCATGCGTATTGGAGTGCTAACCGGGGGCGGCGACTGCCCCGGCCTGAACGCCGTTATCCGCGCCGTCGTGCGCAAGGGTGTCGGCGTCTACGGGCACGAGTTCGTCGGGTTCCGCGACGGCTGGCGCGGACCGCTCGAGGGCGAGACCATGCCGCTGGACATCCAGGCGGTGCGGGGCATCCTGCCGCGCGGCGGGACCATCCTCGGCTCGTCGCGGACCAACCCGATGAAGATCGAGGGCGGCGTCGAGAAGATCAAGGACAACCTCGCGACGGCGGGCGTCGACGCCCTGATCGCGATCGGCGGCGAGGACACCCTCGGCGTCGCCAAGCAGCTCTTCGACCGCGGGGTGAGCGTGGTCGGCGTCCCCAAGACGATCGACAACGACCTCAACGCCACCGACTACACCTTCGGCTTCGACACCGCCGTCAACATCGCCATGGAGGCGATCGACCGGCTGCACACCACCGCGGAGTCGCACCACCGCGCGCTGATCTGCGAGGTCATGGGCCGCCACGCGGGCTGGATCGCGCTGCACGCGGGCATGGCGGCGGGCGCCAACGTCATCCTCATCCCGGAGAAGCCGTTCGACATCGACCGGGTCTGCGCCTACGTCGAGTCCCGCTTCAAGACGCGCTACGCGCCGATCATCGTGGTCGCCGAGGGCGCCCACCCGGTCGAGGGCCAGATGGCCCTGCAGGACGGTGAGCTCGACGCGTTCGGCCACGTCAAGCTGGGCGGCATCGGTGAGATGCTCGCCAAGGAGATCGAGAAGCGGACCGGCAAGGAGGCCCGCACCACCGTGCTCGGCCACATCCAGCGCGGCGGCACGCCCACGGCCTTCGACCGGGTGCTGGCCACCCGCTTCGGCCTGCGGGCCATCGACGCGGCGCACGAGGGCGAGTTCGGCACGATGGTCGCCCTGCAGGGCACCGAGATCGTCACCGTCGGCCTGGACGAGGCGACCAAGGAGCTGAAGACCGTGCCGGTCAGCCGCTACGCGGAGGCCGAGGTCTTCTTCGGCTGATCGCCGCCCCGATCGCCCCGGTCCGGTCCGGCCGGTCGTTCCGCCCGCCCGCCGGGTTGCGCGACCGGCGGGGCCGGCTCGGTCACCGTGACGGCGGTGAAGGCCCCGGGTTGTGCGGTTGCCGGTAGGGTCGAGGTGTGACCGGAATGGAGACCCCGTTCTGGCGGACCGTCGCGGTGTTCCGCGTCGCGTCTCTGGTGTACGCCGCGGCCCTGCTCGTCCGTGCCGGGGGATACGCCAGCCCGGCCGTGGGCTGGCTGGTGATCGGTGTCATGGCGCTGTGGACCGCCGCGACGATCTTCGCCTACTCCGTCGACGAGTTCCGGGGGTGGCCGCTGCTCATCGCCGACATGCTCGTGACGCTCGGCTGTCTGCTCGCCACCCCCGCCGTGCAGGGCGTCTACCAGGAGGACAGCCTGCCGATCACCGGCACCTGGATGGGCGGCGCGGTGCTGGCCTGGGGAGTGCACGGCGGGCGCCGGGCGGGGGCCGCGGCCGCCGCGATCGTGTCCCTGGGCGACCTGTGGACGCGCGGCGCGGGCGGCATGGAGTTCGAGAAACTGCCGATCAACGGGACCGTCCTGCTGTTCCTCGCGGGAGTGCTGGTCGGGCACGTCGCCCAGCTGGCCAGGAAGGCCGAGGCGCACATGCAGAAGGCGGTCGAGCTGGAGGCCGCGGGCCGGGAACGGGAACGGCTCGCCCGGGGCATCCACGACTCGGTGCTGCAGGTGCTGGCCCTGGTGCAGCGGCGCGGCCAGGAGATCGGCGGGGAGGCAGCGGAGCTGGGCAGGCTCGCGGGCGAGCAGGAGGCCGCCCTGCGCGAACTGGTCAGGCTCCGCCCCGAGCCGTCCCCGGCGGGCGCCGCGGACCTGCGCACCCTGCTGCAGGGGTACGGTTCCGGCTCGGTGACCGTCTCGGTCCCGGCGACCCCGCTGACGCTGCCCGCCGCGACCGCCAGGGAGCTGGCCGCCGCGGTCGGCGCCGCCCTGGACAACGTGGTACGGCACTGCGGGCCCCAGACCCCCGCGTGGGTGTTCGCCGAGAGCGACGACGGCGTGGTCACCGTGACCGTCCGGGACGAGGGACCGGGCATCCCCGAGGGGCGTCTGGATCGGGCGGCGGCCGACGGGCGGCTCGGCGTCGCCCAGTCGATCCGGGGCCGGGTCGAGGATCTCGGCGGGACGGTCACCGTGATCTCCGCCCCGGGGAGCGGCACCGAGATCGAGATGTCCGTCCCGGCCTCCCCGTAGCCCCGGCCCCTCCTTAATCTGGGGGGATGCGCGTGATGGTGGTGGACGACCACCCGATGTGGCGGGACGGGGTGGCCAGGGACCTGGCCGAGGCCGGGTACGAGGTGGTGGCCTCGGTGGGGGAGGGGCGTCAGGCGGTCCGGGTGGCCGCGGCGGTCCGGCCCGAGCTGGTGGTGCTGGATCTGCAACTGCCCGACCTGTCCGGGGTGGAGGTGGCCAGGAGGCTGGCGGCGGCGGACCCGCCGCCCCGGGTGCTGGTGTTGTCGGCGAGCGGGGAACAGGACGACGTGCTGGAGGCGGTCAAGGCCGGTGCGTCTGGATATCTGCTGAAATCGTCGAGCAAGGAGGACTTCCTGGAGGCCGTCCGCCGTACCGCCGCGGGTGACGCGGTGTTCACCCCCGGGCTGGCCGGCCTGGTCCTGGGGGAGTACCGCCGGCTGGCCGCCCAGCCCGCCCCGGCCGCGGGGCCGCGCCTGACCGAGCGGGAGACGGAGGTGCTCCGCCTGGTCGCCAAGGGCCTGTCCTACCGGCAGATCGCCGAGCGGCTGGTGCTCTCCCACCGGACCGTCCAGAACCACGTCCAGAACACCCTGAACAAGCTCCAGCTCCACAACCGCGTCGAGCTCGTGCGCTACGCCATCGAGCAGGGCCTCGACGAGGCGTAGCGAGGTCCGGCGGGGCGGCGGGGACGTCCGGCGGGGGCCGCGGGAGGAAGGTTGTCGGGAGGGCTGCGGAGCGGGACTAAAGTGGCCGGGACGCGGCGTTGCCTGGAGGCGGTTCCGCGCGAGACTGGCGACAGTCGCACATCCCCGTCCCCCGCTGCTTCACCGGAGGTTCCGTCATGACCGTGTCCGCGCTGGGCGAGCCCTGCGTTCTGCTCAAGCTGGGCGAGGTCGTCCTCAAGGGCAGGAACCGCGAGCTGTTCGAGCGGCGGCTGCAGGCCAACATCCGGGCCGCGCTGAAGGAGACCGGCCTCAAGGCGGACCTGCGGCACCGCCACGGCGTCATCGCGGTCTTCCTGCCGGAGGGGACGAGCGTCGAGACCGCCGAGGCGGTCGCCGAGCGGATCACCTACGTCCCCGGCCTGGTCTGGATCCACCGGGCCTGGCGGGTGGCCAAGACCCCGGAGGCGGTCACCAAGGCCGCGATCGAGCTGCTCGCCGACCGTGAGGACGTCAAGCGCGGTGTCTCCTTCGCCGTGCGGTCGCGCCGCCGCGACAAGCGCTTCCCGCTGACGTCGATGCAGCTCGACCGCGCGGTCGGCGGCGAGATCAACGACATCTACGGCCTGCCGGTGGACCTGAGGAACCCCGAGCTGGTCGTCTCCATCGAGGTGGACCGCGACGAGGTCTTCGTCTACACCGGGGGACTGCCCGGCCAGGGCGGCCTGCCGGTCGGCACCAGCGGCCGGGGCCTGGTCCTGATGTCCGGCGGCATCGACTCGCCGGTGGCCGCCTACCGGATGATGCGCCGCGGCCTGCGGGTGGACTTCCTGCACTTCTCCGGCATCCCGTTCACCACCACGGAGTCCATCTACAAGGCGTACGCGCTGGTGCGGGCGCTGGACAAGTTCCAGGGCGGGTCCCGCCTGTGGGTGGTCCCCTTCGGCAAGGCCCAGCAGTCGATCAAGGCCTCCGGCCAGGACCGCCTGGCGGTCATCGCCCAGCGCCGCCTGATGCTGAAGACCGCCGAGGAGGTGGCCCACCGCCTGAAGGCCGGGGCGCTGGTCACCGGTGACTCCCTGGGACAGGTCTCCTCCCAGACCCTGCAGAACATCACCGCCCAGGACGACGCGGTCGACCTGCCGATCCTGCGCCCGCTCATCGGTCTCGACAAGACCGAGATCATGGCCACCGCCCGCAGGATCGGCACTCTGGCGATCTCCGAGCTCCCCGACGAGGACTGCTGCACCCTGCTGGCGCCCCGCCGCGCGGAGACCGCCGCCAAGATCGCTGATCTGAAGCAGATCGAGAAGCGCCTCGACGCCGAGGAACTCGCGGTCCAGCTCGCCGACTCCCTGCAGGAGTACAAGCTGGAGGGCTGAGCCGGGCCGTCAGCGGGCCTGGGACACGCGGTCCAGCAGGGCCGCCACGCGATCGGGAAGCTCCTTGGGGCTGAACGGCTTGGTCATGTAGTCGTCGACCCCCGCCGCGAACGCCTCCGTCACGTCGTCCTTCTCCGACTTGGCGGTGAGCATGAGCACCGCCACATCCTGCCCGCCGGGCAGCGCGCGGATCCTGCCGCACACCTCGGGGCCGGTGAGCCCCGGCATCATCCAGTCCAGGATCACGAGGTCGGGTCGTTCCTCCGCCCACTTCTGCAGGGCCGCGTGCCCGTCGTCCGCCGTCCTGACCTGGTGTCCGGCCTTTTTCAGCAAGAAGCTGATCATGAACTGGATGTCGGAGTCGTCCTCCACCACCAGAACGCTGGCCATCAGCCCACCCCCAGAAGTCCCCCTGGTTCCAGGAGTTCCCTGGTGTGAGGAATTCATTCCGCCCTAAGGCTTTTTATGGATGATAAGCGCTGATATCCGGCACTATGGCCGCGCGACGCCGCGCTGTCCGCGGGATCCGGGCCGCCCCCGCCCGAGGGATCTCAGTCGACCTTGAAGGGATCGTGCTCCGCCAGGAGCTTCTCCAGGCGGGCCTGGTCGACGCGGGTGGTGACCTCGGCGAACTCCTGCCGGTCGCGGACGCACTTGGCCAGGGTGAAGGTCGAGGTGACGACGTACAGGACGCCGATGGCCAGGAAAGCGCGGACCCAGGCCTCGGCGGGCAGGTAGATCAGGCCGATGCCGACGGCGGAGACGGAGACGGCGAAGGACAGGACCGCCTGGACGTAGAAGGCGCCGGTGTTCTTGGGCTGGATTGCTTTGCTCATGGCACCACGATCCGGGAACGGCCGGGCGCGCGCATGGGTGCGGATACTCAGTTACTCATGAGTACGTCTCTACTCATGAGCATGTCTCATGAATCGCTGATCGCTCGCGGGTACGGCCGGCGGCTTGTGGCGCCGGCCGTACCCGGGAAGTCACGGATGCTCGTGGCGGTGAACGCGGGACCGGGCACGGGGCACGATCAGACGGTGGCCAGGGCGTCGCCGGCCGCCGTCTTGCCGAGCAGCGGCGGGAACTCGCGCATCACCCGGGCCAGCTCGTCCAGGTCGCCGTCCACCAGGGCCTGGGGCCCGTCGCAGAGGGCCAGCTCGGGCCGGGGGTGCACGTCGATGATCACACCGTCGGCGCCGACGGCGACGGCGGCGCGGGTGAGCGGCAGGACCAGGTCACGGCGCCCGCCGGAGTGGGACGGGTCGATGATGACCGGCAGGTGGGACAGGCGCTGGGCGACCGGCACCGCCGAGACGTCCAGGGTGTTGCGGGTGGCGGTCTCGAAGGTGCGGATGCCGCGCTCGCACAGCACGATGTCCAGATTGCCGCGCTGGGCGATGTACTCGGCGGCCATCAGCCACTCCTCGATGGTGGCGTTCATGCCGCGCTTGAGCATGACCGGCTTGCCGACGCCGCCGACCGCCTGCAGCAGCGCGAAGTTCTGCGCGTTGCGGGTGCCGATCTGCAGCATGTCCGCGTAGGAGGCCACCAGGTCGACGTCGTGCGCGTCCACGACCTCCGTCACGATGGGCAGCCCGGTCTCGGCGCGCACGTCGGCGAGGATGCGCAGGCCCGCCTCGCCCAGGCCCTGGAAGGCGTAGGGGGAGGTGCGGGGCTTGTAGGCCCCGCCGCGCAGCAGGGTGGCGCCGGCGGCCTGGGCCATCCGCGCCGCCGCCAGGGTCTGCTCGGGCGTCTCCACCGCGCACGGCCCGGCGATCAGCGTCACCGTGTCCGGGCCGATCGGAACGCCGCCGACGCGGATCGTGGAGCGCTCGGGGTGGTTGTCCCGGCTCACCAGCTTGTAGGGCGCGCTCACCCGCATCACGTCGGCCACACCCCGCAGGCCGCGCAGGTTCAACGTGCTGAACTGGTCGATGTCCCCGACCAGGCCGATGATCGTACGGCTCACACCCCGGCTGACGAACGCGCTGCCGCCCGCCGCCGCGATGATCTCCACGATCGCATCGACGTCTCCCTGGGTGGCCTCGGGGGCCATGACGATGACCATGTCTCTCCTTAGAGGGTCGGGCAAACGAAAAGGCCCCGGGTCCGATATCCGGACCCGGGGCCTCTCGTTCGCCAGGCTGTCAGCGCAGCATCTGGAGGCGAACGGTCCGACTCACGGGTCCGTCGCCATACCAAAACCAGAACGCAGTACGCATTGCGCGTAATAGTAGCGCACTCCTCTCCGCCGATTCGCCCCCGGTCCTCCCCTCGGGGACCCCGGGGGCGCTGAGTGGGCGGGAAAGCGGCGATGGCAGGATTGCCCCGTGCTATCGGGGAAACGGCGGGAGGAGTAATGGTGGATCAGCCCGAAACTCCCCCCGAGGAGCCGCGCCTGCCGCCGGGGCAGCACGTCTCACGGGGGCAGCCGGTGATCCACTATGGGCGGGTGCCGACCTTCCGCCCGGCGACGTGGGAGTTCCACGTCATGGGGGCGACGGCCTCGGGTGAGCAGTACCGGTTCTCCTGGGAGCGGTTCTCGCAGCTGCCGCGCACGACGGTCGTGGCCGACTTCCACTGCGTGACCAAGTTCTCGATCATGGGGGTCGAGTGGCGCGGGATCTCCGCGGCGACGCTGATGGAGGCGGCCCCGCCCGCGCCCGAGGCCGAGTACGTGATGCTCTGGGCCGAGTACGGCTACAGCGCCAACATCAGGATGAGCGACTTCGCCCGCGACCACACCCTCTTCGCGCTGGAGCTGGACGGCAAGCCGATCCCGCCGGAACGGGGTTTCCCGGTCCGGGCGGTGGTCCCGCACCTGTACGCCTGGAAGAGCGTCAAGTGGGTGCGTGCCGTGGAGTACATGGTGGAGGACAGGCGCGGCTTCTGGGAGGAGCGCGGCTACCACAACATCGCCGACCCTTGGCGGGAGCAGCGCTACTCGTATCAGGAGGAACCGGGCGAAGGCCCGGCGTGATCGACGTTTTCCCGTGATCACCGGGCCCGGTTGGCTACGGTTTCCCGCATGTCGACCAGCGGCTGGGCGCTGCTCTGCGTCACGTGCCTCCTCCTCGGACTCGTCCTGCCCCGCCGCAGGGCGGACTTCCCGCGCCATCCCGGAGGCTCGCAGGACGAGGCCACCTTCGCGACCCTGCGCGTCGCGGCGATGGCGGCCCCGTCCCTGCGGGCCGGCCTGACGGCCGAGGCCGCCCGCGGGGCCGTACGGCATCTGCGCGCCCTGCTGGCCACCGGAGCCGTCGCGCTCACCGACGCCGACGGCCTGCTCGCCTGGGACGGCGTCCTGGAGTGCCACCGGGACCGCGCGGACGAGCACGTCAGGGCGGCGCTCGCCTCCGGACGCCCGCAGGTCGTGACCGGGGAGGCGCTCGCCTGCGACCGGCCCGGCTGCGCGATCCGCGGCGCGGTGGTCGCGCCGCTGGAGGCGGACGGCCGGGTGATCGGCACGCTGGCCGCCTACGACGGGGAGGTCAGCGCGGCGCTGGTACGGACCGTCACCGAGGTCGCCCGCTGGGTCTCCGGCCAGCTGGAGCTCGCCGAACTCGACCTCTCCCGGCGGCGCGCCGCCGAGGCGGAGGTGCGGGCGCTGCGGGCGCAGATCTCGCCGCACTTCGTCTACAACGCGCTGACCACCATCGCCTCCTTCGTCCGCACCGACCCCGAACGCGCCCGCGAGCTGCTGGTGGACTTCGCCGACTTCACCCGCTACGCGTTGGGCCGCGTCCACGACTTCACCACACTGGCCGACGAGCTGCGGTGCGTGGACCGCTACCTGGAACTGGAGCGCGCCAGATTCGGCGACCGGCTCCGCGTCACCGTGCGGGTCGCACCCGAGGCGCTGGCCGTACCGGTGCCGTTCCTGTGCCTGCAGCCGCTGGTGGAGAACGCCGTCAAGCACGGCCTGGCCCGCAACGGCGGCTCGGGGGAGGTGCGGCTGGTGATCGAGGACGCGGGACCCGAGGCGCACATCAGCGTCGAGGACGACGGGCTGGGCATGGAACCGGAGCACGCCAGGAGCCTGCTCGACGACGGCCCGCGCCAGGACCGGGGGGAGGGCGGAATCGGCCTGGCCAACGTCGACGTACGGCTGCGCCAGATCTACGGGGAGGACTATGGTCTGGCGGTGGACAGCGCGCCCGGCTCCGGGACGCGCGTCCGGCTGCGGGTGCCCAAGCGCGCACCCTGAGCGTAGCTCTTTGTAGTTAAATATTTACCGTTGGTTGACATACTGCTTGCGGTTCCCGTGACCGCCGTGCAGCGTGGGATGCATGCTGCGCGTCCTAGCTGTCGACGACGAGCTTCCCGCTCTGGAAGAACTGGCCTATCTGCTCCGTGAGGACCCCCGGATAGAGCAGGTCCTCACCGCCTCCGACGGTGTCACCGCGCTCCGCGACATGGTCGGCATGATCAGTGCGGGCGAGCGGCTCGACGGCGTCTTCCTCGACATCCGCATGCCCGGCCTCGACGGTCTCGATCTGGCCCGGCTCACCTCGGGCTTCCCCAACCCGCCCCGCCTGGTCTTCGTCACCGCACACGAGGACTGCGCGGTCCAGGCGTTCGAGGTGGAGGCGGTGGACTACCTGCTCAAGCCGGTGCGGGCCGACCGGCTGGCGGAGGCCGTACGGCGGCTGGAGCCCGCCACGCCCGTCGCGGCGGCCGACCCGGAGCGCGAGGACGTCGTCATCCCGGTCGAGCTCGGCGGGCGGACGAGATTCGTGTCCCAGCAGGCGGTCTGGTTCGCCGAGGCCAAGGGCGACTACGTCCGGCTGCACACCGGCGAGGGCAGCTACCTGATCCGCATGTCACTGGCCGCGCTGGAGCGGCGCTGGGCCGAGGCGGGGTTCATCCGGGTGCACCGCAGCACGCTGGTCTCCGTACGGCACATCAGCGAGCTGCGCTTCGACGGGGGCCGGGCGGTGCTCCAGGTCGGCACCCAGACGCTGCCCGTCAGCCGCCGCCACACCCGGCAGGTCCGCGAACAGCTCGTCCGGCAGTTCCGGGACCGGCCGCTGTCCATGGGCGCCGGGACGTGAGCCGGTGTGGGGCGGTGGGCGCGGTCTGCGGGCGGAAAACGACCGCTCGTCGCTCGCGGGCGACCGTTCATCGTGTCATTACGCTCCGCATGGCGACAACTACCTGCCGTTAGTCGCGCCCTCCGGAAACGGGGAGTCGCCCGGCGGGGAGCCCCCATAGTGTTCCAGGCATCGGAGAGCCGATCCCGCGGCACCAGGGGGGGACGAGAGCCGGCAGGCTCGTAAGGGCCTGGTGCGCGGGACACTGGGGGACGCCGGCAGGCGCCCTCCGGCTGCCGGACCTCAGCCCGGGGGGAGCGAGGTCCGGCGGTCTCCGGTGCGACGGGACGCCCGCGATAGCCCGCGGGCCGGACCGTGATCCGGCCACACGGGGGCGGCCGGATCACGCGCACGGGCGGCCCGTCGCACCCGCGGAGTCCACCCCGCTCCACCCCGCGGAGTCCACAGAGTCCACAGAGCCCACAGAGCCCACAGTACGGCGGGCCGGTGTCCGCTCAGGGGGCGTCGCGGAGCTTCTTCAGCAGTTCGATGTCCTCGCGGTGCTTGTCGGCGCCGCCCGGGGTCTCGATGCACAGCGGGATCCCCGCGGCCGCCGGGTGGCGCATCAGCTCGGCGAACGCCTGGGCGCCGATGTGGCCCGCCCCGATGTTCTCGTGGCGGTCCTTCTTGGAGGCGCAGACGTCCTTGGAGTCGTTGGCGTGGATCAGCCGGAGCCGGCCCGGGGCGATCGTGTGCAGGGCGTCGAAGGTCTCCTTGATCCCCTCGGCGGTCGACAGGTCGTGGCCGGCGGCGAAGGCGTGGCAGGTGTCCAGGCAGACCCCGGCCTTCGGGTGCCACTCCAGGGCCTCAAGATAGGGCTCCAGGTCCTGGACGGTCGCGCAGAGCATGCCGCCCTGCCCGGCCATCGGCTCCAGCAGCAGGTCGGGGCCGTCGTCGGGGATCTCCTCCAGCAGGGGGAGCAGGTGCTCGTGGAGCTGGCGCAGGGCGTCGTCGCGGGACTGGCTCACCGCCGACCCGGTGTGGACCACCACGCCCCTGGCGCCGATGGCCGCGCCGCGCAGCAGGCCGTGCCGGACGGTGGCCACCGACTTCTCCAGTGTGTCGGCGCTGGGGGTGCCGAGGTTGACGAGGTAGGGGGCGTGCACGAAGGTCGGCGTGCCCGACTCGCGCAGCAGCTCGTCCTGGGCCGGGTCGCCGGCGGCCAGGGCCCAGCCCCGGGGGTTGGTGACGAACACCTGGATCATCTCGGCGCCGATCTCGGCCGCGTAGCGCAGCCCGCCCTTGGCCAGGCCGCCGGTGACGGAGACGTGTCCGCCGATGGGGGAGAGAGGAGAAGTCATGGTGCGTCGATTTTAGTCGCCGCGGCCGACAGCTCGGGGGAACGACTCGGGGAGGGACGGGAGAAGGGTGTGAGTGACGACCCCCGCCCGCTCCCCGGAGACGGTCCGCTCCCCGGAGGGAGCGGCGGCTCTCTGCCTTCGTGCTGCCGATGAGGATAGATTTCCGGACCTGTCCCCGGTCAAGGCCGGGAGCGCAGGTTCGTACGATCCTCCCAACCCGGCCGCGACGCCGGGCAGAAGTCCGCACGATCCTCCTAACCCAGCCGCAGCGCCAGGAAGAAGTCCACACGATCCTCCAGTCGCGACAGGTCCCGGCCGGTCAGGTCCTGGATCCGCTGGATCCTGTAGCGCAGCGTGTTGACGTGGACGTGCAGGATCTCCGCGCACTTCGTCCACGATCCCGACACCTGCAGGAACGCCTCCAGCGTGCGCACCAGGTCGGCGCGGTGCACCTGGTCGTAACCGCGCAGCGGGTCCAGCAGCCGGACCCGGAACATGTGCCGGACGTCGTCGGGGACCGAGGCGAGCAGCAGCACGTGGGTGGCCAGCTCGTCGTGGCCCACGACCGCGTCGGGCTCGGCGCGGCCCTCGGCCATCCGGCGGGCGTAGCGGGCCTCCTCGACCGCGCCGCGCAGCCCGTCGACCGGGGCGATCCCGCTGACGCCCACGGTGAGCGCGCCGGTTCCCAGGCCCGGCGCCAGCGCCCGCACCGCCTCGCGCACCTCGGCGGTGATGTCGGACTCCGGGGCGGGCAGGAGCGCGATGACCTCCTCCCCTGCCACGCCGACCACCGGGGACGCGCACGAGCGGTTGAGGATCTCCTTGACCACGACCCGCAGCTCGCCGGGGCGCAGCGCGCCGTGCGCGGCCGCGGCCACCGCCACGAAACCCCGCCCGCCGCCGACGCCCGGGCCGGCGTCCGGGTCGGCGTCCGGGTCGGAGGTCAGGCCGGTGACCTGGAGCCGGGGCAGGATGTCGCTGGGCTTGCCGTCGGAGACGACGAGCTGCACCAGTTCCTGGGCGATGCGTCCCTTGGGGCTGAGCCGGTCGTCCAGCCGGGCGCGCTCCAGCGCGACCACCGCCGCCAGCTCCCCGGCCAGCGCCCGCCGCTCCTCCGGCCAGTCCTCGAAGGAGCCCTGGAAGGCCAGGAACCAGTCGGCGACCCGGGGGGTCGTCTGCTCGTCCACCGGGAAGATCGAATATCTCCCGGCGTCGCTCCGCTCGATGCCGCGCAGCGCGCACGGCATGCGCTTGGCGGTCAGGAAGCCGCGGGCCAGCAGCGGGGCCATGCCCTCGGGCAGCGGGTGCGAGCCGGCCACCACGCGCCCGGCCGGGGTGAGCACCCAGCACGGCATGCCCAGGTCGTGGCCGAGCAGGCGGAGCACCGGGTCCAGGCCCGAGCCCGCGGTGGCGCCCGCCACGAGCCGGCGGTGCCGGTCGAGCACGGCCGTCATGTCGTGAGCCCTGGCGGCCGAGAGCCGCCGCACGATGTGCTCGGTGACCTCGGCGAACGACATCTCCTGCGGCACGTGGAACAGCGGCATCCGGTGCCGGCGGCAGGCCTCGACGAGGTCGCCGGGTATCTCGCCCCACCGGGTGTCACCGGCCCCCACCGCGGACACCCCGGCGTTGACCAGGCTGCGCACGAACCGCTCGCTGTCCTCGGGGCTCTGCCGCCAGACCAGCCCGGTCAGCACCAGCTCGCCGCCGCTGAGGTAGCGGCCCGGGTCGAGCAGGTCGGTGGTGACGACCCAGCGGATCGCCCGGTCCAGCTCATCGCGGCCCGTGACCGGCGACAGCCCCAGCTCGGTCATCTCCAAGAGCGCGCTCAGTCGCATGCGGGCCTCCGTCCCTCGGCGGTGAGGGTAGCCGACATGTACGGAGACGACACGCGGGCGGCGGCGTCTTGGAGCATGACACGAAAACAACGGGTGAAGCCCTGACCCACTTCGGAGTTCTTGCTGCTGGACCGTGCCGGGCGCCGGTGTGTGTACTGCTGCCATGCCGAACGTGAAATCCGCAGCGCCGGCCGCGAGGCTGGCCGGCTTCAACGCGCTCGGCCTCGCCGACGCCGAGGCCGAACTGCTGACGTGCTGCGCGTCCCGGGCCTTCGCCCGTACCGTGGCGGCGCTGCGCCCCTACCGCGACCTCGCCCAGCTGACCGCGGTGGCCGACGCCGCCGTGAACGACCTGGACTGGTCCGACGTGCTGGAGGCGCTCTCGGCGCACCCCCGCATCGGGGAGCGCGCCGGCGGGGGCGGCCGGGAGTCGGCCTGGTCCCGTCAGGAGCAGTCCGGGGTGGACGCGGCCGCGCGGGCCGTGCTCGACGGGCTCGCCGAGGGGAACCTCGCCTACGAGGAGCGCTTCGGCCACGTCTACCTGATCTGCGCCACCGGCCTGTCGGCCGAGGAGATGCTCACCCGCCTGCGGGAGCGGCTGCAGAACGACGAGGACGCCGAACGCGGGGTGGTCCGCGCGGAACTCGCCAAGATAACCCGTCTGCGCATGGCGAAGCTGCTGGGGGACCAGTCATGAGCCTGTCCACACACGTGCTGGACGCGGCGCTCGGCAGGCCCGCGGCGGGCGTCGCCGTACGGCTGGAGAGCGGATCAGGCGCCGACGGCGGAGCGGTGGCCGCGGAAGGGCGCACCGACGCCGACGGCCGGCTCTCGGGCTGGTCGCCGGGGGCGGGCGTCCACCGGCTGGTGTTCGGCACCGGCGCCTACTTCGCCGAGCGGGGGGTGACCGCCTTCTACCCGGAAGTGGTCATCACCTTCACGATCGACGACCCGGATGAGCATTACCACGTGCCGTTGCTGCTCAACCCGTTCGCCTATTCGACGTATCGAGGGAGCTAGCACATGAAGGTCGTTCTCGGGCCCAACCGCTACGGCAAGGCGGAGACCCGCGTGGTCCGCGTCGTCCGGGACGGAGCGGTCCACCACATCAAGGACATCAACGTCAGCTCCGCGCTCTCGGGCGCCATGGAGGACGTGCACCTGACCGGCGACAACGCCGCGGTGCTGCCGACGGACACGCAGAAGAACACCGCCTACGCCTTCGCCAGGAAGCACGGCGTCGGCGAGATCGAGGACTTCGCGCTCCTGCTGGCCCGGCACTACGTCGGCTCCCAGCCCTCCATCCACCACGCCCGCGTGGAGATCGAGGAGTACTTCTGGGACCGCATCCCGGTCTCCGACGGGCGCGACGAGCGGCACTCCTTCGTCCGCTCCGGCCGGGAGGTCCGCACCTGCGTCGTCCACCACGACCGCGACGGCCGCACCACCGTGGTCTCCGGCCTGCGGGACCTGGTCGTGCTCAACTCGACCGGCTCGGAGTTCCACGGCTACATCGAGGACGAGTACACCACGCTGAAGCCGACCACCGACCGCATCCTCGCCACCGCCGTCTCCGCGCGGTGGCGGCACGTCCCGGACGACTCCCCCTCCGGCGGGTCCCGCGACTTCGGCGAGTCCTACGCCGAGGTACGGCGCCGCCTGCTGGAGGCCTTCGCCGAGACCCACAGCCTCTCCCTGCAGCAGACCCTCCACGCCATGGGCGAGCGGGTGCTGAACGCCCGCCGGGAGGTCTGCGAGGTGCGGATGGCGATGCCGAACAAGCACCACTTCCTGGTCGACCTGGAGCCCTTCGGGATGGACAACCCCAACGAGGTCTTCTACGCGGCCGACCGCCCCTACGGGCTGATCGAGGGCAGCGTGCTCGCCGACGACGCCCCCGACGCCTGCTTCGCCTGGGAGTGACGACGATGGATTTCCTGAGGCCCACCACGTGGGCGGAGGCGCTGGCCGCCAAGGCGGACCGGCCGGAGGCGGTGCCCATCCAGGGCGGCACCGACGTGATGGTCGAGCTCAACTTCGACCTGCACCGCCCGGCCGCGCTGCTGGACCTGAACCGGGTCGCCGAGCTGGCCGAGTGGACCTGCGAAGAGGACGGCCGGCTCAGAGTCGGCGCGGGCGTACCGTACGTGCGGCTGATCGCCGAGCTCGGGAACCGGCTGCCCGGTCTCGCGCAGGCCGCGCGTACGGTCGGCTCGCCCCAGATCCGCAACCGGGGCACGGTGGGCGGCAACCTCGGCGCGGCCTCGCCCGCCGGGGACAGCCACCCGCCGCTGCTGGCCGGGGACGCGGTCATCGAGGTCGAGTCCGCCGCCCGCGGCGTGCGGATGATCCCGGCCGCCGAGTTCTACCTCGGCGTCAAGCGCAGCGCGCTGGAGCCGGACGAGCTGATCCGGGCCTTCCGGATGAGCCCGGCCACCGGCCCGCAGTACTTCTCCAAGGTCGGCACCCGCAACGCCATGGTGATCGCGGTCTGCTCCTTCGCGATCGCGCTGCACCCCGTCGAGCGCCGGGTCGGCACCGGCATCGGCTCGGCCGCCCCGACTCCCCGCCGGGCCCTGGCCGCAGAGGAGTTCCTCGCCGCCGAGCTCGACTGGGACGCCCGGCTCGACCCCGCGGTGCTCGCCCGCTTCGGGGAGCTGGCCGCGGCGGCCGCCTCCCCGATCGACGACGTGCGCGGCACCGCCGACTACCGCCGCCACGCCATCGGCGTGATGGCGCGCCGCACCCTGACCTGGGCCTGGAACGAGTTCCGGTCCGGACACTTCGAAAGGAGGGCCGGCTGATGCGCGTCACCTTCACCGTGAACGGGCGCCGGGAGACGGCCGACGACGTGTGGGAGGGCGAGAGCCTCCTGTACGTGCTGCGCGAGCGCATGGGCCTGCCCGGCTCCAAGAACGCCTGCGAGCAGGGCGAGTGCGGTTCCTGCACCGTCTATCTCGACGGCACCCCGGTCTGCGCCTGCCTGGTCGCGGCCGGGCAGGCCGAGGGCCGCGAGGTCCGCACGGTCGAGGGCCTGGCCGACGGCGACCGGCTCGACCCGGTCCAGGAGGCGTTCGTGGAGTGCGGAGCCGTGCAGTGCGGCTTCTGCACCCCCGGCCTCGTCGTCCAGGCGCACGACCTGATCGAGCGGGTCGCGCAGCCCTCGGACGCCGAGATCCGCGAGGCCCTGGCGGGCAACCTGTGCCGGTGCACCGGCTACGAGAAGATCCTCGACGCGGTACGGCTCGCCGCGGCCCGCAAGGCGGCCGCGTCATGAGCGGCTCCCCGGGCGGGCCCCGTACCGTCCTGATCGAGAACGCCTACATCGCCCCGGTGGCCGGCCCGGAGATCCCCTCCGGCTTCGTCCACATCGAGGACGACAAGATCGTGGCGCTCGGGGCCGGTCCTGCCCCGGCGATCCCGGGCGCCACCCGGATCGACGGCACCGGCTGCCTGGCCACCCCCGGCCTGGTCAACACCCACCACCACCTGTACCAGTGGGCCTCCCAGGGGCTCGCGCAGGACGCCACGCTGTTCGAGTGGCTGGTCGCGCTCTACCAGGTGTGGGCCGCGATGGACGCCGAGGTCGTCAGGGACGCGGCCGGGGCGGGGCTGGGCTTCCTGGCCCTGTCCGGCTGCACCACCTCCTCCGACCACCACTACGTCTTCCCCAAGGGCCGCGGAGACCTGTTCGCCGCGGAGATCGAGGCCGCCCGGGAGCTGGGCATCCGCTTCCACCCGGTGCGCGGCTCGATGGACCGGGGGCAGTCGAGGGGCGGCCTGCCGCCGGACGTGGTGGTGGAGAAGCACGAGGAGATCCTCGCCGAGAGCGCCACGGCCGTGGACACCTACCACGACGCCTCCTTCTCCTCGAAGCTGCGCGTGGCGATCGGCCCGTGCTCGCCGTTCTCGGTCAGCGCCGAGCTGATGGTCGAGGCCGCCGAACTGGCCCGGACCAAGGGCGTGCGCCTGCACACCCACCTGGCCGAGACCCTCGACGAGGAGGAGCACCTGCTCGCGCAGGTGGGCATGCGCCCGGTCGACTACATGGAGAAGCTCGGCTGGCTCGGCCCCGACGTGTGGTTCGCCCACGCCGTCCACCTGAGCGACGCCGACATCGACGTCTTCGCCCAGACCGGCACCGGCTCGGCGCACTGCCCCAGCTCCAACGGGCGCCTCGGCGCGGGCATCGCCCGGGTCTCGGAGATGCTCGCGCGGGGTGCGATCGTCGGCCTCGGCGTGGACGGCAACGCCTCCTCCGAACTGACCACGCTCTCCGGTGAGATGCGCCAGGCCATGCTCTTCCAGCGGGCCAGGTACGGCCCCACCGCGCTGACCGCCCGCCAGGCCCTGGAGATGGCCACCCTCGGCGGCGCCAAGAACCTCGGCCGGGACGCCGAACTGGGCACCCTGGAGCCGGGCAAGCTCGCCGACATCGCCCTGTGGCGCACCGACGGCGCCTTCGCCTCGGCGATCACCGACCCGGTCGCCACCCTGGTCTTCGCCACCGCCCAGCCGCCGCTGGCCCGCCTGCTGGTGGGCGGGGAGACGATCGTCGAGGACGACGAGCTGCGCACGGTCTCCCAGGACGCGCTCGGCCGCGCCGGCGGCCGGGCCCACCGCCGCCTGCTGCGCCTGGCCGAGGAGCAGGGCTTCACCGCCGCCAAGGAGGTCCACTCGTGAGCCGAGAGGTCGTGAGCCGAGAAGGAGGACGCATGAGCGCCACGCCGGTGCGCGCGCCGCGTGACATCGCGGCCCCCGGGACCGGGGGAGTGGGCGACAGCCCGCTGCGCCCCGACGGGACGCTGAAGGTCAAGGGCGAGTTCGCCTACTCCTCCGACCTGTGGATCGACGGCATGCTCTGGGGCGCGACGCTGCGCAGCCCGCACCCCCGCGCGAAGATCGTCTCGATCGACGTCTCCGAGGCGCTGGCCCACCCCGGCGTGGCGGCGGTGCTCACCCACGAGGACGTCCCGGGCCGCAAGCACTTCGGCCTGGACCACACCTGGGACCAGCCGGTCCTGGCCTTCGATGAGGTGCGCCACCAGGGCGAGCCGATCGCGCTGGTCGCGGCCGACCACCCGGAGACCGCGCGCCGGGCGATGGAGAAGATCCGGATCGGGTACGAGGTCCTGGAGCCGCTCACCGACGCCCGCCGGGCCGCCTTCGACCCGACCTACCCGCAGGTCCAGCCGCGCGGCAACCTCGCCCGCCACCAGCCGGTCCGGGTCGGCGACGTCGAGGCCGCCAAGGCCCGCGCCGAGGTGGTCGTCTCCGGCGAGTACCAGGTGGGCATCCAGGACCAGGCGTTCCTCGGACCGGAGTCCGGCCTGGCCGTACCCGCCGAGGACGGCGGCGTGGACCTGTACGTGGCCACCCAGTGGATGCACAACGACCTGGCGCAGATCGCCCCCTGCCTGGGCCTGCCCGAGGAGAAGATCCGCATGACGCTCTCGGGCGTCGGCGGGGCCTTCGGCGGGCGCGAGGACCTGTCGATGCAGATCCACGCGGCCATGCTCGCGCTGCGCACCGGCAGGCCCGTCAAGATCGTCTACAACCGGTACGAGTCGTTCTTCGGCCACGTGCACCGCCACCCGGCCGAGATGCGCTACGAGTACGGCGCCACGAAGGACGGGAGGATCCTCTACGCCGACGTGGAGATCCTCCTGGACGGCGGCGCCTACACCTCCGCGACGATGAACGTGGTCGGCAACGCCGCCTCGCTCGGCGTGGGACCGTACGTCATCCCGAACATCAGGATCGACGCCTACGGCGTCTACACCAACAACCCGCCGTGCGGCGCGATGCGCGGCTTCGGCGCGGTGCAGGCGTGCTTCGCCTACGAGTCGATGATGGACAAGCTCGCCGAGGCGTGCGGGCTCGACCCGGTCACCGTCCGGCAGGTCAACGCCGCCTCCCAGGGCAGCGAGCTGGCCACCGGCCAGGTGGTCTGGGCCCCGCTGCCGATGGCCGAGATGCTCCAGCAGGCACGGGACCTTCCCCTGCCGCCGCCGCTGGACCCGTCCGACATCCGCAACCTGCCCGGCGGCGCCTCGCAGACCACTCACGGCGAGGGCGTGCGGCGCGGCGTCGGGTACGGCGTGGGCCTGAAGAACATCTGCTTCTCCGAGGGCTTCGACGACTACTCCACCGCCCGGGTCCGCCTGGAGGTCATCGGCGGCGAGGCCGTCGCGCTGGTGCACACCGCCGCCGCCGAGGTCGGCCAGGGCCTGGTGACCCTGGAGGCCCAGATCGCCCGCACCGAGCTGGGAGTCGAGCGGGTCGTCATCCACCCGGCCGACAACCAGGTCGGCGACGCCGGCTCCAGCTCCGCCTCGCGCCAGTCCTACATGACCGGCGGCGCGGTGATGACGGCCTGCCGGGCCGTGCGGGAGGGTGTGTTCGCCCTGGCCGCCGCCAAGCTGGGCCGGCCCCTCGACACCCTCGGCGATCTGTCGCTGGTCGGCGGCAAGGTCGTCTCGGAGAGCGCGGGAGTGCTCGCCGCCATCGAAGACGTCCTCGGCGACGCCGTCGTCGAGGAGACCCGCGAGTACCACCACGAGCCGACCACGGGCATGGATCCCGTGACCGGCCGGGGGGACTCGCACACGCAGCTCGCCCTGTGCGTCCACCGGGCCGTGGTGGACGTCGACGTCGAGCTCGGCCTGGTGAAGGTCGTGGAGCTGGCCGCCGTCCAGGACGTCGGCAAGATCCTCAACCGCCTCTCGCTGGAGGGGCAGATCCACGGCGGCACCGCCCAGGGCCTCGGCCTGGCGGTGATGGAGGAGATCGTGGTCGCCGACGGGAAGGTACGCAACCCGTCGTTCACCGACTACCTGATCCCCACCATCCTCGACATGCCGCCGATGCGCCTGGAAATCCTGGAGAACGCCGACCCGCGGGCCCCATACGGCCTGCGCGGCGCCGGGGAGCCACCCACGCTCTCCTCCACCCCCGCGATCGTCGCGGCCATCCGCGACGCCACGGGTCTCGCACTCACCCGAGTGCCGGTTCGTCCGGAGCACATCACCGGAAGCAGTTGACCAACAGGGGCAGCCCTCATCCGTACCGAAAACGCACTCTTTATCAGGATTTATGCTGATTCGCGGGCGTTTTGCGGGGTGCCGGTGACCTTTCGCCGTCACGACACCCCCACCCCCCGTGGGTGAACGGGAGAGACCCCACAACCGCACCCCCCTCGAACCATGCGGACGGCCCCGGTCCGGCCACCGGGGCCCCTCCGTGGGTCGACTACGCCCTTGGGAGGGCCCGACCATGACCCAGCTGCAGACCCGGCCCTCCGGCGAGGGTCCCGAGGCGCCCGGCGCCTCCGGGGCCTCCCGGACCTGGATCGACCGCTTCTTCGACCTCACCGGGCGGGGAACGACGGTCGCCAGGGAGGTTCGTGGCGGCATCACCACATTCGTGGCCGTTGCCTACATCATCCTGCTCATTCCCATCATCCTCAGCGGCGCCGAGGACGTGACCGGCGCCACGATGACCGTCCCCCAGCTCACCACAGCGGTCGCGCTCTCCGCGGCGATCACCACGATCCTGATGGGCCTGGTGGGCAACGCCCCCTTCGCCCTCGCCTCCGGCCTCGGCATCGCCCCCGTGGTGGCCTTCCAAGCCGCCCCGCACATGACGTGGAACCAGGCCATGGGCCTGGTCGTCCTGGAGGGCGCGGTGATCGTGCTCTTCGCGCTCACCGGCATCCGGCAGCTCATCATGGACGCCATCCCCACCCCGCTCAAGCACGCCATCGGCGTCGGCATCGGCATGTTCATCGCGCTCATCGGCCTGGTGGACGCCGGGTTCGTCGGCCGGGGCGAGGGCACCGTGGTGACCCTCGGCACCGGCGGGCGGCTGTCCGGCTGGCCCATCGTGGTCTTCTGCGCCGGCCTGCTGCTGATGTTCGCCCTGTTCGTACGGCGGATCCCCGGCGCGATCCTGATCGGGATCGTGGCCGCCACCGTGCTGGCCATCGTGATCAACGCGCTGGTGGACGGGGTGAAGTGGCCCGGCGTGGTCACGCCGGAGATCCCCGAGAAGATCGTCTCCACCCCGGACTTCAGCCTGCTGTTCGACGTGGACCTGTTCGGCGGCTTCGGCGCGGCGGGCGTGCTCACCGCCACGGTGGTGCTGTTCACCCTGGTGCTGTCCGGCTTCTTCGACGCGATGGGGACCATCCTCGGCGTCGGCGAGGAGGCCGGGCTGACCGACGGGCAGGGCCGGATCCGGGGCGTCGGCAAGATCCTGACGATCGACGGCTTCGGCGCCATCATCGGCGGCGCCACCGGCGGTTCCGCCAACACCATCGTGGTCGAGTCGGCCGCCGGAGTCGGGGAGGGCGCTCGCACCGGCCTCGCCAGCCTGGTGACCGGCGCGCTCTTCGCCGGGGCGATGTTCCTGACCCCGCTGGCGGCCGTCGTGCCCGCCCAGGCCGCGGCCCCCGCCCTGGTCCTGGTCGGCGCCCTGATGATGACCGCCGCCCGCAAGATCGAATGGGACGAGATCGACCTGGCCATCCCGGCCTTTCTGACCATCGCGCTGATGCCCTTCACCTACTCCATCACCAACGGGGTCGGCGCCGGCGTCATCGCCTACACCGTGATCAAGGCCGCCCGCGGCCGGTTCGACCAGATCCACTGGCTCCTCTGGGTGATCAGCGCGATCTTCGTCGGCTACTTCGGCATCGGCGCGATCGAGCAGCTCCTCGGCTGACCGAGTCGCCGGCCTCCCGGGGCCGATCCCCGTACGGCGGCGCCGACGGCCGCCGCCGTACGGGGTGCGCCCGTCCCCGTGAGGTGAGTGCCCGCTCCCGCGACAGACGGAGGTTCCTTCCATGCGTGAACTCGCCGGCGACCTGCTCGGCTGGCTCGATGAGGGGCGCGCGTTCGCGGTCGCCTCCGTGATCGGGACCGGGGGGAGCGCCCCCCGGCAGCCCGGGGCCGCGCTCGCGGTGAACGACGAGGGAGAGGCCGCCGGCAGCGTCTCCGGCGGGTGCGTCGAAGGGGCCGTCTACGAGCTGTGCCGGGAGGCGATCCGGACCGGGGAACCGGTCCGGCGCACCTTCGGCTACTCCGACGACGACGCCTTCGCCGTGGGCCTGACCTGCGGCGGGACCATCGAGGTGCTCGTCTGGCCGGTTCCGTCCGGCTCGCCCGCCGCCCCTGTGCTCGCCGCAGCCCTGGAGGCGGTACGGCGGGGCGAACCCGTCGCGATCGTCCGAGCCCTCGACGGCACCGGCCCGGCCACCGGTGTTCTCGCGGTCTTCGAGGACCGGGTCCTCGGCGACCTCCCCGGTCTGTCCCGCGGATCCGTGACCGCTGTCGTCGCGCCCGAGGCGCGGGCCATGCTCGACGCCGGGCTCACCGGCACGCGCACCCTCGGCTGCGGCGAGCAGGAGATCGCCGTCTTCGCCGAGACCTACGCGCCCCCGCCCCGCCTGCTCGTCTTCGGCGCCATCGACTTCGCCGCCGCGCTCACCCGCGCCGGCCGCTTCCTCGGCTACCACGTCACCGTCTGCGACGCCCGGCCCGTCTTCGCCACCCCGCGCCGTTTCCCCGAGGCCCACGAGGTCGTCGTCGACTGGCCGCACCGCTACCTCGCCCGCACCCGGGTGGACTCCCGGACCGTGGTCTGCGTGCTCACCCACGACGCCAAGTTCGACGTGCCGCTGCTGGAGGCCGCCCTCCGGCTCCCGGTCGCCTACGTGGGGGCGATGGGCTCCCGCCGTACCCACGCCGACCGCATGGCCCGCCTGCGCGCGGCCGGGCTGGGCGAGGCGGAGCTGTCGCGGCTGCGCTCGCCCATCGGCCTCGACCTGGGCGCGCGCACCCCGGAGGAGACCGCCCTGTCCATCGCCGCGGAGTTCGTCGCCCTGCGCCGCGGCGGGAGCGGCCTGCCCCTCACACGGACCGCCGGTCCCATCCACCCCGCGGGCCGGGCCGTGCCCGGACGGCTTCCCCGCCAGGGCGTCCCCGGAGACGCCGCCTACGACGCCCGCGAGGGCCGTCCGGAGGTCCGCGTCTGACGCCGCCGCGTTCCCGGGGCGTGCCCGGAGGTTCCCGGGGTCTGTCCGAAGGTTCCCGGGGTCTGTCCGAAGGCGCGGCGGAAGACGTCGATGAACGCGCTGGCGGACGACCATCCGCACAGGTGCGCCACGGCGGTCACCGGGACGTCGTCGGCCAGCAGGACCAGGGCCCGGTGGAGCCGGAGCTGGGTCCGCCACTGCGGGAAGGTCATGCCGAGATCGGCCTTGAAGAGCCGCGACAGCGTCCGCTCGCTCGCGCCGACCTGTGCGCCGAGGGCGGCCAGAGTGCGGTCGTCGGCGGGATCGGCGCGCACGATCGCGCACAGCGCCCGCAGCCGGGGGTCGGTGGGGGCGGGCAGGTGCAGGGGCTGCTGGGGCGAGGCGCGCAACTGATCGAGCAGGACCGCCCGGAGCCGCCCGCGCTCCGGGCCGTCGTCGTGCGGGGCGCGCGTGTAGGCCAGGATCAGCTCCCGCAGCAGCGGCGCGACGCTCAGTACGGCCGGCTCGCGCAGGCCGAGCGGGTTGTCGGCCGAGGGCAGGCCGACCAGGTGCAGTTCGAGCTCGCCGTGGGCCTGGTGGGCGTGGACGGTCCCGGCCGGGACCCAGACGGCCCGGGTGGCCGGCGCGACCCACGTCCCCGCGCCCGTCGTGACGGCCAGCACGCCCCGGGCGGCGTAGACGATCTGGTGGTCGTCGTGGCGGTGGGCGCCGATGACGGCTCCGGACGCCAGCTGCTGGGCGCGGGTCGGCGCGAGCGGCCGGTGGCGGATCTCCGTCATCGATCGGCAGTTTATTGGAAGCACGACACGGTGCCGAGCGGTGAGTATGCCGCTGTGCCGAAGAACAAGACGATCATGATGCTGTCGGCCGGACACGCCTGCGTGGACGTCTACCAGGGTGCCGTGGCGGCGCTCGTCCCCTTCCTGGTGGCCGAGCGCGCCTACACCTACGCCGCGGCCTCGGGGGTCGTGCTCGCCGCGTCGTCGCTGTCGTCGGTGGCGCAACCGTTGTTCGGTGCGCTGACGGACCGGTGGGCGCTGCCCTGGCTGCTGCCCGTCAGCACGCTCCTCGCCGGGCTGGGGATCGCGCTGAGCGGCCTCGGCGACTCCTACGCGCTGACGCTGGCGCTGGCGGCCGTGTCCGGGATCGGGATCGCCGCCTACCACCCCGAGTCCGCCCGCGTGGCGCGGATCGCCGCCGGCGGCGGCGGCCACACGGCGATGGGCTGGTTCTCCCTCGGCGGCAACCTCGGTTTCGCCGCCGCGCCGCTCCTGGTCGCCGCCGTCGTCGCCACCGGCGGGTTGCGGCTCACGCCGTTGCTGGCGGTACCGGCACTGGTCGGCGCCGTGCTGTACCTGCCCGTCACGCGCGCGCTGGGCGCATCGGCACGTCCGGCCGCCGGCGGCGTGCCACGGGCGGCCGGACGCGACGACGTGGCCTCGTTCGTACGGCTCTCGCTGGTCGTGGTGTGCCGCTCCATCGTGTTCGTCGGCCTGAGCACGTTCATCGCGTCGTACGCGTCCGCGCGCACGGGCGCAGGCACGACGGCGGGCGCCGCGGCGCTGTTCGTGCTGTACCTGGGCGGCGCGGTGGGCACCGTGCTGGGCGGCAGCCTGGCCGGCCGGTGGGACAGGGTCAGGGTGGTACGCGTGTCGTACCTGGTCAGCGTCGCCGCCGTCGCGGGAGTCGTGCTCGTCCCGGGCCCGGCGATCTATCTGTTCGCGGGACTGACCTCCATCGGCCTCTCCGTCCCGTTCTCCCTGCAGGTCACCCTCGCCCAGGACTACCTCCCGGCCCGCGTCGGCACCGCCGGCGGCGTCACCCTCGGCCTGACCGTCAGCGTCGGCGGCCTGGCCGGTCCGCTCATCGGCGCCGTCGCCGACGCCACCTCCCTGCGGACGGCCCTCACGCCGCTGATCGCGATGCCCGCCCTGGGCTGGCTGCTGGCGCGGACCCTGCGCGAACCCGCCGCGGCGGGGGAGGGATGATCTCCTGGCGGAACCGGCCCGGTCGTCCGCCAGGAGATGCGTCCGCCGATCCGAGGAGGAGACGATGTACCAGTCCGATGAGGCGTGGCGAGAGGTCGACGCCTACTTCGCCGACACCCTCGTGCCCGAGGACCGGGCGCTCAGGGAGGCCCGCGAGAGCGGCGGGCTGACCACCATGCCGCAGGCGGAGGTCGCCCCGAACCAGGGGAAACTCCTGGCGATGCTGTGCCGGATCGCCGGTGCCGCCCGCGTCCTGGAGTTCGGCACCCTGGCGGGTTACAGCACCGTCTGGCTGGCCCGTGCCGTCGGGGACGGGGGCCACGTCACCTCCCTGGAACTGGAGGAGCGCAACGCCGGGATCGCCCGGGAGAACCTGAGGCGCGCGGGGGTGGCGGACCGGGTGGACGTCATCGTCGGACCGGCCGCGGACTCGGCGCGGCGGCTCATCGAGGAGGGAGGCGAGCCGTACGACTTCGTCTTCATCGACGCCGACAAGCCCGGAAACCCCGCCTACCTGGCGGCGTCCCTCGAACTGACCCAGCCGGGAAGCGTGATCGTCATCGACAACGTCGTCCGCAACGGCGCCGTCACCGACCCGGCCAGCCCCGACGAACGCGTTCAGGGCGTGCGCCGGGTCCTCGCGGACATCGCGCACGACGCCCGGCTGGAGGCCACCGCGCTCCAGACGGTGGGCTCCAAGGGCTGGGACGGCTTCGTCGTCATCCGGCGGTCCCGCTGAGCTCCGTCATCCGGCGGTCTCGCTGGGCTCCGTCATCCGGCGGTCCCGCTGGGCCGCGGACCCGGTGGCCGCGGCGCGATTGTGCCAACCCACAAACCCGCCGCGCCCGCCCCCGGGCAGCTTCGGACTTCTTGCCGCTAGACCGGGCAGCCGGGCGGCTTGTGTACTGAGTCACACACCCGAACGCTCCGCCTGAGCCGGAGCGAGGAGGTACCGCGCTGCCGCCTCCGGCAGACCTACGGGCCCCACCCCACCGGATCGATCCGACCCCGGGAGGAGCCTGCGATGGCCTTGATGTTCCTCAACGGCGGCGCCATGCGTGGCGGTCCGCTGCACCACCTGCTCGACGGCGCCCCGCTGGTGGCCGAGACCGCCACGGCGCCCAAGTACCGCTTCTACTCGGTGGGCGACCGCTGTCCCGGCCTGGCGCCGGTGGCGCACGGCGGGGCCGCCATCGAGGGGGAGCTCTACGACATCCCGATGGACGTCCTGCGCGACCGTCTGATGCCCGCCGAACCGCCCGAGCTGGAACTCGGCGTGATCGAGCTGGCGGACGGCACGTCCTCGTTCGCGATGCTCCTGCGCCGCCCCTGCACCTCCCACGCCGAGCTGTACGACATCACCGAGTCCGGTAGCTGGAAGGCCTACATGGACATGGACGTCCACCCGGACGCCGGCGTAGAAGCCCGCACAGACGCCCGCACAGACGCCCGCACAGACGCCCGACCAGCCGCCCGCACAGACAGGGAGAAGACGTCATGACGCGGTTCGACGTCAACGCCTCGATCCTCTTCACCGGCCTGCCGCTGCTGCGCCGGCCGGAGGCGGTGAAGGCCGCCGGGTTCGACGGGGTCGAGTTCTGGTGGCCGTTCGCCGAGGCCGTACCGTCCGACAAGGACGTCGACGCCTTCGTCGGCGCCGTCCAGGACGCGGGCGTACGGCTCGTCGGCCTCAACTTCGCCGACGACATCGCCGCCGGCGGACGCGGCCTGGTCTCCCGTCCCGCCGACAGCGCGCGCTTCCGCGACAACGTCGACGTCGCCGTCGGCATCGCCGGCCGGCTCGGCTGCACCGCGCTCAACGCGCTGTACGGCAACCGCGTGGACGGCCTGGAGGCGGCCGAGCAGGACGAGCTGGCCGCCGAGAACCTCGCGCTCGCCGCCAGGGCCGCCGCCGGGATCGGCGCGACGGTGCTGGTGGAGGCGCTCAACGCCTACGAGTCGCCGTCCTACCCGCTGGTCTCCGCCAAGGCCGCGGTCGAGGTGATCGACCGGGTGGGGGAGCCGAACGTGGCGTTCCTGTGCGACCTGTACCACCTGGCCCGGATGGGCGAGGACCTGGAGGCGGTGATCGCCGGGTACGCGGGCCGGATCGGCCACGTGCAGATCGCCGACGCCCCCGGCCGGGGCCGCCCCGGCACCGGCGGGCTGGACTTCCCCCGCCTGCTGAAGGTGCTCGCCGAGCACGGCTACGACGGCTGGATCGGCCTGGAGTACAAGGACGCCGAGCCTGACTTCGGCTGGCTGCGGGAGCTGGACCGGCTCGCATGACGACACCCCCGAACCCACCCGGGACCCCGAACCCACCCGGGACCCCGAACCCACCCGGCGCGAGGCCGGGCGAGGAGAGCACATGAGCAGGATCGCATTCATCGGACTCGGCATCATGGGTTCGCCCATGGCCGGGCACCTGGTCAGGGCAGGACACGACGTCACCGGCTTCGACCTCAGCGAAGACGCCCTCGCCCGCCTCCGGGCCGCCGGAGGCGCGAGCGCGGCGAGCGTCGCCGAGGCCGTCAAGGGCACCGAGGTCGTCATCACCATGCTCCCGGCCGACCCGCAGGTCGAGGCCGTACTCCCGGAGATCCTCGACAACGCCGAGCCCGGCGCGCTCTACATCGACTTCTCCACCATCACCCCGCAGACCTCGCAGAAGGTCGCCCGCGAGGGCGCGGCCCGAGGACTGCGCGTGCTGGACGCCCCGGTCTCCGGCGGCGAGAAGGGCGCGGTCGACGCCGTCCTGTCCATCATGGTCGGCGGCTCCCAGGAGGACTTCGAGGCCGCGACGCCGCTCTTCGAGGCCGTCGGCAGGACCTTCAGGCTGGTCGGCCCCGCGGGCGCCGGGCAGTACGTCAAGGCCGCCAACCAGCTCGTCGTCGGCGGCACCTACGCGCTCGTCGCCGAGGCCGTCGTGCTGATGGAGGCCGCGGGCGTCGACGCCGCCGCCGGGCTCGACGTGCTCGCCGGAGGCCTGGCCGCCAGCCGCATCCTCGACATCAAGCGGGAGTCGATGCTCGCGCGGAACTTCCAGCCGGGCTTCCGCATCGACCTGCACCACAAGGACATGGGCATCGTCCTCGACGCCGCCCGCGGCGCCGAGGTGGCCATCCCCGTGGGCGCGCTCGTCGCCCAGCTCATCGCCGCCGCGCGCGCCCAGGGCCACGGCGGCCTCGACCACTCCGCGCTCCTCAAGGTCACCGAGAGCCTCTCGGGAAGGGACAGCTGATGGCCAGGATCCCCGCGATGAACGCGGTCGTCGAAGTCCTCAAGTCCGAGGGCGTCGACACGGCGTTCGGCTGCCCCGGCGCGGCCATCCTCCCCCTGTACAAGGCGATGGAGGAGGTCGGCGGCATCGAGCACCTGACCGTCCGGCACGAAGAGGGCGCCACCCACATGGCCGACGGCTGGGCCCGTACCAACGGGAGGGTCGGCGTCGCGATCGGCACCTCCGGTCCGGCCGGCACCAACATGATCACGGGTCTGTACACCGCGCTCGCGGACTCGATTCCGATCGTCTGCATCACCGGCCAGGCGGCCACCGCCCTGCTCGACAAGGAGGGCTTCCAGGCGGTCGACATCGTGGAGATCGCCAAGCCCGTCACCAAGTGGGCGGTGCAGATCAAGGAGGCGGCCACCGCCCCCTGGATCTTCCGCGAGGCGTTCCGGATCGCCCGGTCCGGCCGTCCCGGCCCGGTCCTCATCGACATCCCGGTGGACGTGGCCAAGGAGATCATCGAGTATGACCCCGCGCTGGACTCCCCGCTCCCGGTCGCGGTCGTCGAGCCGCACCCGCCGCGCGTCGAGAAGGCCCTGGACCTGCTGCTGGCCGCCGAGCGGCCGCTGATCCTCGCCGGCGGCGGCGTGATCATCGCCGAGGCCGCCGACGAGCTGCGCGAGCTGGCCGAGTACCTGAACATCCCGGTCCAGGTCACCCTGATGGGCAAGGGCGCCATCGACGAGGACCACGGGCTGTTCTGCGGTATCACCGGCGTGCAGACCTCGCAGCGGTACGGCAACGCCTCCTTCCTGGAGTCCGACCTGGTGCTGGCCGTGGGCGCACGCTTCGGCGACCGGCACACCGGGCAGCTCGACGTCTACCGGGGCAGCCGGACGTTCGTCCACGTCGACATCGAACCGACCCAGATCGGCAAGGTCTTCGAACCGGACCTCGGCGTCGTCTCCGACGCCAAGCTGTTCCTGCAGGCCCTGCTCAGGGCAGCCAAGGACCGCGGGGCGGGCCGCGGGCCCGGTGCCTGGGTCGGCCGGGTCCAGCACCTCAAGGCGACCCTGGGCCGCCGCGAGGACTTCGACACGGTCCCGATCAAGGCCCCCCGGGTCTACAAGGAGATCAACGAGGTCTTCGACGAGGACACCTACTTCGTCACCGCGATCGGCCTCTACCAGATCTGGGGCGGCCAGCACCAGAAGGCGTACAAGCCGCGGCACTACCAGATCTGCGGCCAGGCGGGCCCGCTGGGCTGGGAGATCCCGGCGGCGATCGGCGTCAAGAAGGCGCTCAAGCACACCGACCCGGACGCCGAGGTCGTGGGCGTCGTCGGCGACTACGGCTTCCAGTACATGGTGGAGGAGCTCGCGGTCGGCGCCCAGTACAACGTGCCGTTCGTGCTCATCATGATCAACAACGAGTATCTGGGCCTCATCCGGCAGGCCTCGATCCCGTACGACATGAACTACCAGGTGGACATCCACTACGACGAGTACGGCACCGACAACGTCAAGATCATGGAGGCGTACGGCTGCTCCGGCCGCCGGGTCGTCGACCCCGCCGACATCCGCGACGCCCTGGAATGGGCGCGCAAGGAGGCCCGGGCGACCAGCCGCCCGGTGCTCGTCGAGATCATGATCGAGCGCGAGGCGAACACCCCGCACGGCCCGGCCATCGACGCCGTCAGGGAGTTCGAACCCGTTCCCGGACAAGTGTGATGATGGATCGCCATCACACCGGGTTCCGGCACGCACCCCTGCCCGCTCGCACCGGGCAGGGGCGCGTGTCCGCCCATTCTCCACCAGGGAGCAGGGTTGTCTGAGTCGTCGTCCGGGCACGTCGTCATCGCGCCGGACAAGTTCAAGGGTTCGCTGACCGCGGCCGAGGTCGCCGCCCGCGTCGCGGCCGGTCTCGGCCCCGGTGTCGCCACCGTGGCGCTGCCGGTCGCCGACGGCGGCGACGGGACCGTGGCGGCCGTCGTCGCCTGCGGGTTCGAGCCCGTCGAGGTCGAGGTCACCGGCCCCGTCGGTGACCCGGTCCGCGCCGTCTACGCCTGGCGTGACGCCGGGCCGGGGACCTCCCCGTCCGGCGCCGGAGCGGTGGACGTGCCGACCGCCGTCATCGAGCTCGCCGAGGCCTCGGGCCTGCGGCGGCTCCCGGCCGCCGCGGCCGCCTCCGCCCAGGCGTCCGCGAGCTCCGCGAGCCCCGCGAGCTCCGCGAGCTCCGAGCCGGGACCCGCCGCGCACGGCGGGGTCGAGCTGGCCCCGCTCACCGCGACCAGCCGCGGCACCGGCGAGCTGATCGCCCACGCCGTACGGCGCGGCGCCCGCCGCGTCGTCCTCGGCCTGGGCGGCAGCGCCTCCACCGACGGCGGCGCCGGGATGATGAGCGCCCTCGGCGTACGCTTCCTCGACGCCGGAGGGGCCGAGCTCCCGCCCGGCGGCGCCGCCCTGCGCGCGCTCGACGAGATCGACACCTCCGGGCTCCTGGAGGGGATCGGCGACGTCGAGTTCGTCGTGGCCAGCGACGTGGACAACCCGCTGCTCGGCCCGTACGGCGCCGCCGCCGTCTACGGCCCCCAGAAGGGCGCCTCGCCCGAGGAGGTGCAACTGCTCGACGGCGCGCTCGCCCGCCTGGCCGCCGTGGCCGCGCACACCCACGGCCTGGTCGGGGCGATCGAGCACGATGACGTGGTCCGTCCGATGGGCGTGGCCGGGCAGCCCGGGGCCGGGGCCGCCGGGGGAGTGGGCTTCGCCGCCCTCGCCTTCCTGCGGGCTGAGATCCGCCCCGGCATCGAGTACCTGCTCGACCTGCTCGGCTTCCAGGACCTGCTCACCGGAGCCCGGCTGGTGATCACCGGCGAGGGCTCCCTGGACGAGCAGACCCTGCGCGGCAAGGCCCCCGCCGGGGTCGCCGCCGCAGCGGTCAAGGCCGGCGTCCCGGTCGTGGCCGTCTGCGGCCGCCGTGCCCTCGGCGACGACGAGCTGCGCGCGGCGGGCATCGAGGCCGCCTACGCCCTCACCGACATCGAGCCCGACCCCGAGCGCTGCATCGCCGAGGCCGGCCCGCTGCTCGAACGCGTCGCCGCCGGGCTCGCGGCCGACCGTCTCGCGCCATAGGGAACCCGCAAGGAGTCGCACATGCACGATCTGGTCATCACCTCCCGCAGGGCCGTACTGCCCGAGGGGGAGGGGCCCGCGGCGGTCGCCGTACGGGACGGGAGGATCACCGGGGTCTTCGACGCCGACGCCGCGCCGGAGGCCGCCGAGCGCGTCGACCTCGGCGACGTCGCGCTGCTGCCCGGGCTCGTGGACAGCCACGTCCACGTCAACGAGCCCGGCCGCACCCACTGGGAGGGCTTCGCCTGCGCCACCCGGGCCGCCGCCGCGGGCGGGGTGACCACGATCGTGGACATGCCGCTCAACTCGCTTCCGCCGACCGTGGAGGTGTCCGCGCTGGAGGTCAAGCGGGCGGCGGCGGCCGGCCGGTGCGCGGTCGACGTGGCCTTCTGGGGCGGCGCGGTCCCGGGCAACCGCGAGGAGCTGCGGGCTCTGCACGAGGCGGGCGTCCGCGGGTTCAAGTGCTTCCTGTCCCCGTCGGGGGTGGACGAGTTCCCGCCTCTCGACGCGGCGGAGCTGCGGGCGGTCATGACCGAGATCGCCTCCTTCGACGGCCTGCTGATCGTCCACGCCGAGGACCCCGAGCTGCTCGCCGACCCCGCCGGGCCCGGCTACGCCGAGTTCCTCGGCTCCCGGCCCGGCGAGTCCGAGCGGCGCGCCGTGGAGCGGGTCATCGCGCTGGCGCGGGAGACCGGGGTACGGGCCCACATCCTGCACGTGTCGTCCGCGCTCTGCCTGGAGCCGCTGGCCGAGGCCCGTCGCGAGGGCGTGCGGATCACCGCCGAGACCTGCCCGCACTACCTGACGCTGGCCGCCGAGGAGGTGCCCGAGGGCGCCACCCAGTTCAAGTGCTGCCCGCCGATCCGCGGCGAGGCCAACCGCGACGAACTCTGGAGGGGCCTGGCCGCCGGGGTGCTCGACTGCGTCGTCTCCGACCACTCCCCGTCCACCCCCGACCTGAAGGTGCCCGACTTCGCCGCCGCCTGGGGCGGGATCTCCTCCCTCCAGCTCGGCCTGTCCGCGGTGTGGACCGAGGCGTCCCGGCGCGGGTACGGCCTGGGCGACGTGGTGCGCTGGATGGCGGAGGCTCCGGCGGCCCTTGCCGGTCTGGACGGCAAGGGGAGCATCGCCGTGGGCAACGACGCCGACCTGGTCGCCTTCGACCCCGGCGCGGCCCAGACCGTGGACGCCGCCGCCCTGCACCACCGCAACCCGGTCACGCCGTACCACGGACGGACGCTCACCGGCGTGGTGCGCACGACCTGGCTGCGCGGCCGGGCCGTACGGGACGGCGCCCCGCGCGGCGCCCTGCTCTGACCGGCCCGGGCGCCGGCGGCCACCGGACTCCCGTCTGCGAGGCCGGCTCCGCGAACCAGACCCCTTCCGCGAGCGGGGACCGTACCCGCCGAGCACGTCACCCCGCCTACCAGAAAGGCTCTCCCGTGAGCGAGTTCACCCGCCTGCCCGACCTGGCCCTGCGCACCCTCGGCGGGTCCGTCGTCGCGGCCAGCGACGAGTCCTTCGCCGAGAAGGAGAGCCTGATCCGCCCCGGCCACCCCGGCTTCCGGGCGGAGACCTTCGGCGCCAAGGGCCAGGTCTACGACGGCTGGGAGACCCGCCGCCGCCGCGAGCCGGGTCACGACTGGGCGCTGGTCCGCCTCGGCCTGCCCGGAGTGATCCGCGGCGTCGTGATCGACACCGCCTGGTTCAAGGGCAACTACCCGCCGCACGCCTCCGTGGAGGCGGCGGCGGTCGAGGGCTACCCGGCGCCCGCCGAGCTGCTGGCCGCCGAGTGGACGGAGATCGTCCCCAGGAGCGACCTCAAGGGCGACGCCGAGCACTTCTTCGAGGTGGCCGACGAGCGCCGCTACACCCACGTCCGGCTGAACATGTTCCCCGACGGAGGCATCGCCCGCCTGCGCGTGCACGGCGAGGTCCGCCCCGACCTGTCCCTCTACGAGGGCCTCGGCCTCGATCTGGCCGCCCTGGAGAACGGCGCGCTGGTCACCGGCTGCTCCGACGAGTTCTACTCCTCACCCAACAACGTCATCGCCCCGGGCCTGGCCCGCCACCAGGCCGAGGGCTGGGAGACCGCGCGCCGCCGCGACGGCGGCAACGACTGGCTGACCATCCGCCTGGCGGGCACGGGCGTCGTCAAGCTCGCCGAGATCGACACCAGGAACCTGCTGTTCAACGCCCCCGGCTGGGTCTCCCTCACCGGCGTCGACGCCTCCGGCGAGGAGTTCGAGCTGCTGCCGAAGACCCGCCTGCAGCCCGACACCCCGCACCGCTTCCGCATCGAGGACGCCCGCCCCGCCACCCACGTCCGGGTCGACATCCACCCCGACGGCGGCCTGGCCCGCGTCCGCCTGCACGGCCTCCTCGTCTGATCGTGATCGCAGCGAGGCGCTCACCAGGAGACCGGCTCCCGTGCGCCACCCGGATCAGGCGCGGACGGCGCACAGGAGCCGGTTGTGGCCCCGCTGCCACAGGGTGCCGACCTCGGTGAAGCCCGCATCGAGCAGGGCGCCGACATGCTCGGAGAGCAGGGGCGATTCGGAACCGTGGTGGTCGGCGCCCGCGGTGGTGCGGGCGGCGTGGAGTTCGGCGAAGGCCGGGTCGGCGGCGACGGACTCCCACCACCGGCGCCAGTCCTCGGGGCGCCGGTCGCCGAACCTGCGCGCGGTCTCCCGGTCGTGCACGGCGCGTTCGAGGCGGGCGATGGCCGGAGTGGTGTCGTCGGTCTCCAGATGGTCCCCGTTGAGCAGGAGCCCGCCCGGACGGAGCACGGTGGCCAGTTCGGCGTACATCTTCGACAGCTCCGGCCCGGAGATCCAGTGCAGCGCGGTGGTGCTCACCGCGGCGTCGGCCGGGCGGTCCAGGCCCAGGGCACCGGTCCACCCGGGTGTGCGCAGGTCGAGGGAGACGAACCTGAGGTGGGGGTAGGCGGCCCGGCCGAGACCGAGCAGCAGCGGGTCCGCGTCGACCGAGATCACGGTCGCCCCGGGCAGCCGCTCCAGCAGGCGGGCGGACAACGAGCCCGGCCCGCAGCCGAGGTCGATGACCAGGGGGTCGGGACGGCCCATCGCCTCGACGGCGTCGATCAGCGCGGTGAAGCGCTCCTCGCGGTCGGGCAGGTAGCCCTCCTGCTGGCGGTCCCAGCGGGCGATCCACTCGAGCGCGGCGTCGTGGGTCAGCACAACGACCTCCTTGTAACTGTCGTCTAAGCTTTTACTAGTCACAACCTAGAGTGTGAGGATGTAACTGGTCAAGTGGAGTTCAACAGTCACACCGATATGATCGTCCGGGTGGCGGTGGGCCTGGTCAACGAGCTGACCCCGGGGGAGCGGCGGGGCCGTCCCTTCCCCTCCCCACCCGATCTCGCCGCAGCCGCCGCCGAGGGCCTGCGGACCGGCTATCCGGGGCACCGCGAGGTCACCGAGGCGGAGGCCGCCGAGTTCGCCGAGATCGCGGTACGGCTCCGGGCGGTCTTCGAGGCCGTCGCGGCCGGGGACATCGACGCGGCGGCCCTGCGGGTCAACGCCCTCCTTGAGGAGACACGCGCGCGGCCGCTGCTCCAGCGGCACGACGGGGAGCCGTGGCACCTGCACTTCCACGGCCCCGGCGGCACCGTGGCCGGAGACTGGGCGGCGAGCTGCGCCACCGGGCTGGCGATCGTGCTGGGCGGCGAGTTCCGCGACCGCCTCGGCGTGTGCACGGCGCCGCACTGCGACCGGGTGTACGTGGACGTCTCCCGCAACGGCACCCGCCGGTTCTGCGGCACCGCATGCCAGAACCGCGTCAAGACCGCGGCCTTCCGCGCCCGGGGCAGGGACGCGTGACAGCCGCTCCCTGATCCGGGCACGCCCGGATCAGGGAGCGACAGGCGGCTCGCCGAGCCCGGTCAGCCGGGACAGGACGGCGAAGCCGTCCTCGGTGCCGGGCCAGTGCCGCCGCACGGCCCGGATCCCGGCGTGGCGCACCACCGAGCGCAGCACGACGACCACGACGACGGCGTCGTCGGCATAGCCCAGGACCGGGATGAAATCGGGCACCAGATCGATGGGGAAGGCGAGATAGGCCAGCAGCAACGCGAGCCGGACACGGATGCCGCGGGGCAGGGCGGGATCGGCGGCCAGGCGGCGGACCAGGCGCAGCACGTCGGGCATCAGGCGCAGCGCCTCGCGCAGCAGGCCGCCGCGCGGCCGGACGATCACCAGCGCGGCGATCAGCGCCAGCCAGGCGACCAGCAGCGCGACGACGAACCCGATCAGCAGGTCCCATCCCCATGCTCCGGTCATCGCCGATCGCCTTCCCGCCCGCCGGCCTCGATCACCTCGCTGGGACCTTGCCCGTTGCCGTCCGAAGTGCCGGCAGGATCTCATATGAGACCGCGACGGCCGCGCATGCCAGGACGACCGCGACCACCATCCGGATTCCGTACGTCGTCCTGGTGATCATGCCTGGCCCTGTCCGCGGCCGAGCCGTGAACCGCCGCAGGGGAGGCGGCCTCCCGGGCGTCGAGGAGCTCGTCCCAGTGCTCCTCGGCCCAGGCGCACAGGGCGTCCATCGGCCCGAGCAGGCTGCGGCCCAGCGGGGTCAGCGCGTACTCGACCCGCTGCGCCGGACCGGCGGAGACCGTACGGGAGACCAGCCCGTCCCGCTCCAGGGAGCGCAGCGACTGCGTGAGCACCTTCGCCGAGACGGCCCGCAGGGGCACACGCAGCTCGGAGAAGCGGCGCGGCCCGTCCTGTAGGCAGCGGATGATCATTCCGGCCCACTTGTCGCCGACGCGGACCGGGTTGAGGCCGGACGGGCACACCGGGTCGAACATGTCCGGGTCGAGAGGCTTTCCCACAGCTCCACCGTAGCCGGTAACCCGGAGGTAACCACCGGGCCGGATACCGTCCGGGCAGCGGCCGGCGATCAGGTCCGGCCACGGGACGAGAGGTGCCGGCATGGGCAGGATCATCATCTTCGGCGCGGGCGGCAGGGCGGGGCGGGCCGCCGTCGCGGAGGCCCTCCGCCGGGGTCACCGGGTCACCGCGGTCGTGCGCGACCCGGCCCGGTACGGTGACCTGGCTGCGGAGGGCGAACCGGCCGCCGGAGGCGACGGCGTGCACGCGGGTGGTGGGCCGGTCCTCACGGGCGGCGGCTCGGACGCGGACGGTGTGACGGTCGTCGCGGGCGACGTCACCGACGCCGACGCCGTCGCCCGGCTCGCGGCGGGGCACGACGCCGCGATCGGCGCCGCCGCCGACCTGGGCGCGCCTCCCGAGGTCTTCTTCCCCGCCGCCGCGCGCGCCCTCCTCGACGGGCTGAGCCGGGCGGGGGTGGGCCGGCTGCTGGTGGTCGGACTGGCCTCGGTGCTGGAGACCGCGTCCGGAACGCTCCTGATGGACACCCCCGGCTACCCCCAGGAGTACCGCGGCTTCTACCTCGGGCACGCCGCCGGGAACGACGCGCTGCGCTCCGCCGACACCGGCGTCGACTGGCTGGTCCTCAGCCCGGCCGGGGACTTCGACCACGGCGGCGCGCGCACCGGCCGCTACCGTACGGCGCCGGCCGACGCGGCCGGCCGCATCTCCTACCCCGACTTCGCGATCGCGCTGCTCGACGAGATCGACACCCCCGGGCACCACCGGACGCACCTGGGCGTGGAGGAGGGCTGATGGAAGAGACGGAAGAGACGGCGGAAGTCATCGACAGCCCGGACGCGTGGGTGGCCGGGCACATCCGCCGCTTCCTGGAAACGGACGGGCGGCCCCGGCCGGGGATCGACGACCTGCTGCTGACGACCCGGGGCCGCCGGTCGGGCAGGCTGCGCCGTACGGCGCTGGTCTATGTGAGGGACGGCGACCGCTACGTCGTCACCGCCTCCAACCGGGGGGCGGCGGGGGACCCCGCGTGGTACCTCAATCTGGTCGCCGACCCCTCCGCCGTGGTCCGGGTCGGCACGGAGGAGTTCGCCGCGACCGCGAGGACCGCCTCCGCCGGGGAGAGAGAGCGCCTGTGGGGGCTCATGGTCGAGGCCATGCCGTCCTACCGCGACTACCAGGGGATGACGGAGCGGGAGATCCCGGTGGTGATCCTCGAACGCGCGGAGTGACGCGGGCCGGACGAGTCTCCGGGAGGAGCCTCAGCTCTCCATCCAGATGTAGCCCGCGAAGCGGCCGGTGGGGCGCTCGCGGCGGTGGGAGAACAGCTCGGGCGACTCGATGGTGCAGCGCGCGTCGTGCCGGACGTCGCCGACCCCGGCCCGGGCGAGCTGAGCGGTGATGCCCGCCCGCAGGTCCACCGCGGGCGTGCCCTCGCGGGTGGTCGCCCACGCCTCCGGGACCGCCTCGGCCACCTCCGACCGCATCTCCTCCGGGACCTCGTAGCAGAGCCCGCACGCGGCCGGGCCGATCAGCGCGACCAGCCGGGAGGGTTCGGCGCCGCGCTCGGTCATGGCCGCGACCAGCGCGGGAACCACTCCGGCCACCGTGCCGGGCCGTCCCGAGTGGGCGGCCCCGACGACCCGGGCGGCGGGGTCGGCCAGCAGCACCGGGGCGCAGTCGGCCACGAGCACGCTCAGCGCCAGGCCGGGGACGTCGGTGCAGACCGCGTCGAGCGCGGGCGGGTCGTCGCCGAACGGCCCGGCGACGTGGCGCACCCCGGCCCCGTGCACCTGGCGCATCATGACCACGCGCTCCGGGTCCACCCCGAGGTCGGCGGCCGTCCTGACCCGGTTGCGGGAGACCGCCTCCGGGGCGTCGCCCACGCCACCGCCGAGGTTGCGGCTGTCGTACGGCGCGGCGCTCACCCCGCCGTGCCGGTCGGTGAAGGCGGCGTGGATCCCGTCGGCGAGCTGAATGCGGTTCACCGGGGGAGGCTACCAAGCGGCGGGCACGGGGGCAGCACCGGAAAGCGGACCGCCGCCGACCGGACGGGAGCCGGGCAGGCGTCAGTGCCAGAGGGTGACCCTGGTGCCCGCCGGGGCCGGCTGGCCGCCGGGCGGGGTCTGGGCCAGCACCCGCCCCCGGTTCAGCCCTCTCCTGATCTCGACCTTGAACCCCGCCGCGCGCAGCTCGTCGCGCGCGGCCCGGATGTCCTTGAACATCACGTTGGGGATCGGGACGCCGCCGGAGCCCTCGGTGACGTTCTGGTCGTTGCCCTCCCACGGCCAGTGCCACTCGACGCTGCACGCCGACAGCGTCAGGTTGACCACCGCGCCCTTGTCGACCTCGGCATTGGGCCGGGGATCCTGGGCGATGACGGTGCACGGCTGAGCGGAGTCGTTCTGCTCGACGAACTGAGGGTTGAAGCCCGCTCCCCGCAGCATCTGGTCGGCCTGGTCGCGGTGCATGCCCCGGACGTCGGGCATCACCAGGCCCTTGCTGACGATCAGGTCGACCTTGCTGTTCTCCTTGAGCGGGGTGCCCACCCCCGGGCTGGTGCGGATCACCTGGCCGCGCGGGACGGTCTCGCTGGCCTGCCCCTTGACGTCGTCGGGGACCAGCCCGACCGAGGCGAGCTTCTCCTTGGCCGCGGACTCGTCCATGCCGACCACGTTGGGCACGTTCACCCGCTTGGGGCCCGCCGAGGCGACGAGGACCAGCTTGGAGCCGGGCTTCACCTCGGTCTTCGGCGCGGGGTCGACCCGGAGCACGATGTCCTTGGGGACCTCCTCGTCGTGCTGCGCCTCGCCGATCTCCACGACGAAGCCCTGCTGCCTGGCCTCGTTCGCGGCGAGGGTGATGTTCTTGTTGAGCAGCGCGGGCACCTCGACGGTGTCGGTCTGCGAGAACAGCCAGCCGGTCACGCCGACCGCGACGACCATCACCACGGCCAGGGCGACCAGGAACCAGTTCGGCCGGAACCCGCGTCTCCCGGCCGCCGGGGACGGCGCCTGGCCGGCGGGCGGGCCGGTGAGCAGGTCGGCGCGGGGCTGGATCAGGGTCGGGTTGGGGACGACGCCCCCGGCCATGCCCGCGGCCACGGCCGGAGCGGGCACCAGGCCCGGTACCGGGCCGGTCGGGATCGGGGACACCGGCCCGGACGGGATCGGGCCGCTCTCCCTGGGCAACGTCCGGTGCGCCTCCACTGCAGCCACCAGCATCGCCGTGGCGTCCGCCGGGCGGTTCGCGGGATCGCGGGCGGTCGCCTGGGCCACCAGCGTGTCCAGCAGCGGAGGGCAGTCCGGCAGCAGCGCCGAGGGCATGGGCACGGTGTCGTGGACGTGCCGGTAGGCCACCGACATCGGGGTCTCGCCCTCGTACGGCTGGCGGCCGGTGACGAGCTCGAACAGCATGATCCCGGCCGCGTAGACGTCGCTGCGAGCGTCGGCCGCGCCGGAGGTCACCTGCTCGGGGGACATGTAGCCGATGGTGCCGATCATCACGCCGGTGCGCGTCTGGTTGCTCGCCTCGACCGCGCGGGCCAGGCCGAAGTCCACGACCTTGACCCGGCCGTCATCGGTGAGCAGCACGTTCTCCGGCTTGACGTCCCGGTGGATCAGCCCGGCCTGGTGGGCGGCGCCCAGCGCGGCGAGCACCGGGATCATGACCTCCAGGGCCTCGCGGGCGGGCAGTCTGCCGCGCTCGCGCAGCACGTCGCGCAGGGTCCGGCCCGGAACGTACTCCATCGAGAGATAGACGTTGTCCCCGTCGGTGCCCTGGTCGAAGACCTGCACCACATTGGGGTGCGAGAGGCTCGCCACCGACTTGGCCTCGCCGATGAAACGCCGCACGAAGGCGGGATCCTCGGCGAGGGAGCGGTGCATCACCTTGACGGCGACCGTACGGTCGAGCCGGACGTCCAGGGCCAGGTAGACGGTGGCCATGCCACCCCGGGCGATCCGGGACTCAACGCGGTAACGCCCGTCGAGGAGTCTCCCGACGAGGGGGTCGGTTAGCGTCGTGTCCACCTGCCCGAGTTTACGGGCGTTTTGCCCTTCCCAGGGTGTCCACGGGTTAAACCGATGCGGATACGTGGCGTTCGGCCGCGTCCCCGCCCCGGTCTCCGCCCCGCCCCTGCCCGGTCTCCGCCCCGCCCCCGCCCTGCCCTTCCGCCTGGTCCCCGCCGCCGGACGGTTACGGATGCATCGGCGAGGAGGCCTCGGCGTACCTGCGCCGGGGGATGCGCCCGGCCTGCCGGGCGGCCCGGCCCGCCCGCACCGCCAGACGCATGGCCTCGGCCATCAGGTCCGGCCGCTGGGCCCTGGTCACGGCCGTGGCCAGCAGCACCGCGTCGCAGCCCAGCTCCATCGCCAGCGCGGCGTCGCTGGCCGTGCCGATCCCGGCGTCGAGGATCACGGGCACGCCCGCGGCCTCCACGATGAGCTCGATGTTGTGCGGGTTGCGGATGCCCAGGCCCGAGCCGATCGGCGCGCCCAGCGGCATCACGGCCGCGCAGCCCGCCTGCTCCAGCCGCCGGGCCAGGGCGGGGTCGTCCCCGATGTACGGCAGGACGACGAACCCGTCGGCCACCAGCCGCTCGGCGGCGTCGAAGGTCTCGATCGGGTCGGGCAGCAGGGTGCGCTCGTCGGAGATGACCTCCAGCTTGACCCAGTCGGTCTCCAGCGCCTCCCTCGCCAGCCTGGCGGTCAGGACCGCCTCCCCGGCGGTGAAACAGCCCGCGGTGTTCGGCAGGACCTTGATGCCGCGGGCGCGCAGCACGTCCAGCACCGAACCCCGCGACGACGGGTCCAGCCGCCGCATCGCGACCGTGGTCAGTTCGGTGCCGGAGGCGACGAGCGCCTGGTCCAGCACCTCCAGCGAGGGAGCCCCGCCGGTGCCCATGATGAGCCGTGAGGAGAACTTCTCCCCACCGATGATCAGATCGTCGTCCACGTCCTTCACCCTCCCTGCACCGCGGTGAGCACCTCGACCCGGTCGGCCTCGGAGAGCGTCGTGGAGCTCCACGCGCCCCGCGAGACGACCTCGTCGTTCAGCGCGACCGCGACGCCGCTCACGGCCTCGGTCAGCTTCTGTACGGCCTGCGCCACGGTGGCCCCGGAGGGCAGCTCGTGCGCGGCACCGTTGATGATCACGTTCAACGCTGCTCCTGGAAACGGAGGGGCGAGCAGAGCGCCGCCAGTTCCTCGTGGTCGCCCGCCTCGTCCATGAGGAGGGCAGTGGTGAGCGGGGTCAGCAGGACGCCGCCCCGGTGGTGGCCGGTGGCCAGCGACAGGCCCGGAAGGACCGTCGGGCCGATCAGCGGCAGGTTGTCCGGGGTGCCGGGACGCAGCCCGGCCACCACGTCGGCCAGCTCCAGCTCGGTGACGCCCGGGACCAGCTCCCGCGCGTCGCGCAGCAACTCCCACAGGCCCCCGGCGGTCACCCGGGTGTCGAAGCCCAGCTCCTCCTGGGTCGCGCCGAGGACCAGCTCCCCGTCTCCGCGCGGCACCAGGTAGACGTACGAGCCGTGCACGGACCCGCGCACGCAGTGCCGCAGGATCGGCTCGGGGGAGCGCAACCGCATGATCTGTCCCTTGACCGGGCGGACCGGCGGGACCACCTCCGGCGGGAGCCACCGAGCCGCCCCCGACCAGGCGCCGGCCGCCAGGATCACCCGCTCGGCGAGGATCACTCCGCCGTGCGGAGGCTCACCGGAGAGCTCACCGGAGGGCTCACCGGGGGGCTCGCCGGGGGACGGGGGACGGCCGTCCGGCGAGCCTCCGGCCGGTGCGAGCCGTACCCCGACGACGGTCTCACCGGAACGCTCCAGGCCCGCCGCCCGCGCCGGGACCATGGTGACTCCCCGTCGCTCCAGCGCGGCCAGCAGCGCCCGCGTGACCCGCCGGGGATCCACCCAGGCGTCCCCGGGGGCGAGCAGGCCGCCGCGGACGGCGGGGGCGAGCATCGGCTCCAGCCGCCGGCACTCGCGGCCCGTCAGCCGTTCCACCGGCAGCCCGAGCCTGCCCATGAAACCCGCGAGCTCGTCCAGGGCCGCCAGGTCGTCGGAACCGAAGGCGACCTCCAGTGTGCCGTCGGTCCGGTAGTCGAGGTCGTGACCGCTGTCCGCGGAGAGCTCGGCCGCGAAGGCGGGCCAGCGCTCCAGCGACGCCAGGCCCAGCCGGAGCAGCGGCTCCTCGGTGTAGGTGACCTCGCTGACCGGCGCCAGCATGCCGGCGGCGGCGTGCGAAGCCGCGGCGGTGGAGGCGGGGGCGGGGTCCACCACCGCCGTGCGCAGCCCGCGCCGGGCCGCCCGCCAGGCCGCCGCCAGGCCGACGAGGCCACCGCCGATCACCAGGACGTCACAGGGGGCGGCCGGTACGGCCGGTACATCAGAGGAGGGGGCCGACACGGCCGGGACATCGGCGGAAAGAACCGGCACGGCCGGATAAGACATGATCACTCCGCTCCCTTCGCCGGCATGACCCGGATCAGGTCCGTGGCGGTCGAGGGCCCGCAGCCCTCCTCTCAGCCCGGTGATGCCGGGCTCCCGCGCGTCTTACACCTCCACCTTAGAGCCTGACGCGCACCCGGCCTGCCCGGTGTCCGCCCATGACTCCCCCTCGGCGTACGCCCGTGACTCCCCCTCGGCGCACGCCCGCGGCGTCCTCCGCGGCCATCCATGCGCCGCGCGCATGGCCGCTGTGCGCGACGCTCGCTTGTTGCCCGCCGGAGGCGGGCCTACGCTCTGCGGCATGAGCAAGATCGCACTGGTCACGGGGGCCAACCAGGGTCTGGGCCTCGCCCTGGTCGAAGGGCTCGCGCGACGACTCGGCCCCGGCGACGTGGTCTACCTGACCGGCCGCGACGCCGGACGCGTCGCCGCGGCGCGCGAGCGCGTGACCGGCGCGCGGGCCGAGGTCCGCACCCGCCTGCTCGACGTCCGCGACGGTGACGCGGTCACCGCCCTCGCCCGCGACGTCCACGCCGACCACGGCGGCGTGGACGTCGTCTTCTCCAACCACTACCTCCGCACGGTCCCCGAGGACGTCCCCGCCGATGTGATCGGCCCCTACGTGGACGCCAACAACCTCGGCACGACACGGATGCTGCGCGCCCTCCTGCCCGTCCTGCGCCCGGGCGGGCGCTACGTCGTCGTCTCCAGCAGCCTGGGCCTGCTGCGGGAGCTGCCGCCGCGGCTGCGCCCGCGCTTCGACGAGGCCGGGACGCTCGACGAGATCGACGCGGTCGTCATGGCGTGGCGCGACGCCGTGCTGTCCGGCCGGGCGGCCGAGGAGGGCTGGCCGGAGTTCATCAACATCCCCTCCAAGGTGGGTCAGGTCGCCGCCGTGCGCACCCTCGCCCGGCAGCGGCGCGCCGAGGACCTGGCGCATGACCGCCTGCTCGTCGCGACCTGCCCCGGGATGATCGACACCGCGTCGTCACGGCCGTGGTTCGACATGACCGGGGCGCAGACGCCGCGGGAGGCGGCCGTGGCGCTCCTGGACCTGACGCTCGGCCCGGACGTCGACCCGGCCCTCTACGGCGAGCTCGTACGGTTCGGGAAGGTGCTGTCCTGGCCGTGACGGCCGGTCCGCCCGCCGGCGGCCGTGGCGCGTTTCGTTATCCGGGAGCCGTTTCAGGGGGCGGGCCCGGCCGCTTAGGGTTCATTCTGTGAATCGTGTCGTGGTGGTCGGCGCCGGTCTCGCCGGTGTGCGGAGTGTCGAAGCGCTGAGAGCCCGAGGGTTCGGCGGTGAGATCACGATGATCGGGGCGGAACCGCACCGCCCCTACGACCGCCCTCCGCTGTCCAAGGCGGTCCTGCTCGGCACGACCGACTCCACGGTCGTCGACTCCGACCTGGACGCGCTGGAGGTGGACTTCCGCCCCGGCGTGGCCGCCACGAAGCTGCGCGAGGGCGTGGTGGAGACCACCGGAGGCGAGCTGCCCTACGACGGCCTGGTCGCCGCCACCGGCGCGAGCCCGATCAAGCTGCCCGGGGACGGCCCGCAGCAGGTGCTGCGCACCATCGACGACGCCCTCGAACTGCGCGCCCGCCTCACAGCGGGAACCAGGGTCGCCGTCATCGGCGCGGGCTGGATCGGCGCCGAGGTGGCCACCGCCGCGCGCAAGGCCGGATGCGCCGTCACCGTCGTCGAGGCCGCCGCCCATCCGCTGGCCGTCGCGCTCGGTCCGGTCGGCGCGCACACCGCCCCCTGGTACGGCCAGGTGGGCGTGGACCTGCGCACGGACGCGGCCGTCGCCTCCGTCGACCACGGCGGGCTCACTCTCGCCGACGGCTCCTCCGTCGAGGCCGACGTGGTCGTCACCGGCGTGGGCGTGCGGCCGTCGGTGGACTGGCTGGCCGGTTCGGGGATCGAGCTGGACAACGGGATCGTCACCGACGAGCACCTGCGTACCTCGATGCCGGGCGTGGTCGCGGTGGGCGACTGCGCCGCCTGGTGGTCGCGCCGGTACGGCCGCCGCCTGCGCGTCGAGCACTGGGACACCGCGCTGGGCGCCCCCGACGTGGCCGTGGCCACGCTCCTGGGCGACGAGGCGGTCTACGACCCCGTCCCCTACTTCTGGTCCGAGCAGTTCGGCCACATGGTGCAGTACGCCGGCGACCACTCCGGCGCCCGTCTCCTCATGCGGGGCGACCCGGACGACGGAGGCCGGTGGACGGCCTGCTGGATCACCGGGGACGACACGCTCGCCGCGGTCCTGTCGGTGGACCGGCCACGCGATCTGCTCCAGGGCCGCCGCCTCATCGAGGGCGGCCAGCGCATCGACGTCGATCGGATGACCGATCCCGCGATAGCGTTGCGCGACTGTACGGCGGCATAACCGAACCGCCGGTGTTTGGCTGAGGACGCGATGTGGTAATGGTGGTTTCGTGACGCTTTCTGTTGCGCAGATCGACCGGGAGACCGACGAACTGGTGGGCGAGTGGCTCACCTTGACCGAGGTGGCCAAGAAGCTCAACCTCAGCCCAGGTCGCGCAAAGCAACTTCTCAGGGACCACAAGCTCATCGGAGTCCGCAGGGGAGGCGGTGAGCCCCAGGTGCCCGCCGTGTTCCTCGCCGGAGACGACGTCGTCAAGGGCCTGCCGGGCACGCTCACCGTGCTGCTCGACGCCGGCTACGACGACGTCGAGGCGCTCCGCTGGCTGTTCACCCCCGACGACACCCTGCCGGGGTCACCGATGGACGCGATCGTCGCGGGCCGTCATACCGAGGTCAAGCGGCGTGCCCAGACCCTCGGTTTCTGACGCCCGCCTCTACCTGTGCACTGACGGCCGCCGCGACCGGGGAGACCTGGCCGACTTCCTCGACGCCGCCCTCTCGGGCGGCGTCGACATCGTGCAGCTGCGCGAGAAGGGGCTGGAGGCGCGTGAGGAGCTCGCGCTCCTGGAGGTCTTCCGCGACGCCTGTGACCGGCACGGCGCGCTCCTGGCCGTCAACGACAGGGCGGACATCGCCTACGCGGCCCGTCCGGACGTCCTCCACCTCGGTCAGGACGACCTGCCGGTGCGCGTCGCGCGCGACATCCTCGGCGACGACATCCTCATCGGGCGTTCCACTCACGCCATCGAGGAGGCCTCCGCCGCGGCCGTCGAGCCCGGAGTCGACTACTTCTGCTGCGGCCCGATCTGGCCCACGCCCACCAAGCCCGGACGCCACGCGCCCGGGCCGTCCCTGCTGGAACACGCCGCCTCGCTGCCCGCGGACCGCCCGTGGTTCGGCATCGGCGGCATCGACCTCGGCAACCTGGACGAGGTGATGTCGTACGGCGTGCGCCGCGTCGTGGTCGTACGGGCCATCACCGAGGCCGATGACCCGAAGGCCGCCGCGGCCGAGTTCCGGCGGCGGCTGATCCAGGCGGACGGCACGGCCTGACGGCGCGGGTTCCGGGCGGCCGGCACGGCAGAGCCGCCCGGAACCGGCCCGGGGCCGGCGCGATGCGGCGGGCTCGGATCCGGCGGGACGCGGCGGGCTCAGGCCGGTGGATGCGCGGGCTCAGGTCCGGCGGGACGTGGCGGCCACGGCCAGCTCGGCCAGGGCCGCCCGGGACTCCGGCGTGATCGGGGCGTCCTCCAGCGAGCTCAGGGCGCCCTCCAGATAGTCGGAGATCATCTTCTCGCAGACGTCGAGGGCCCCGGTCTCCTGGATGATCCGGCGCAGCCGGTCGACCCCGGCCGCGTCCAGTTCCGGGTCACCGAGGGTGCGGCCCACCTCCTCCGCCTGGGCGCGGGAGGCCGCGGCGAGCGCGCGGGCGATGAGCATCGTCCGCTTGCCCTCGCGCAGGTCGTCACCCGCGGGCTTGCCGGTCTCGGCCGGGTCGCCGAACACCCCGAGGATGTCGTCGCGCAGCTGGAAGGCGATGCCGACGTTGCGGCCGTACCCCTCGCAGAGGCGGTCGATCCACGGCGCCTGGCCCTGCACCGCCAGCACCAGGCCGAGCCGGAGCGGGTGCTCCACCGAGTACTTCCCGCTCTTGAACAGGGCCACCCGCAGCGCGCTTTCGAAGGTGTTCTCACCGTGGGCCTGCTCCAGCAGGTCCAGGTACTGGCCGCACATCAGCTCGGTGCGCATGTGGTCGTAGACCGGCTGGGCCGCGGCCAGCGCGGCCGGGGGCAGGCCGCTGGTCCGCCACATCTCGCCCGACCAGACCAGCAGCAGGTTGCCCAGGAGGATGGCGGCGCCCTCGCCGAACTGCTCGGCCGAGCCGTGCCAGCCCGCCTTCTCGTGCAGGGCCTGGAAACGGCGGTGCGCCGAGGGCATGCCCCGGCGCAGGTCGCTGGCGTCCATCACGTCGTCGTGCGCGAGCGCGCTGGCCTGGAGCAGTTCGAGCGAGGCCGCCGCGGTGAAGAGGGCGGGGTCGTCCTCGCCGCCCGCGCCGCGCCAGCCCCAGTAGCAGAAGGCCGGGCGGAGCCGTTTGCCCCCGCTGAGGAAGTCCTCGTAGGCGGCGACGAGGGGTGCGAGCTCAGGGGCGCTGACCAGCGGTCGCTGCCGGTCGAGGAACTCCCTGAGGGAACGATCCACCTGGGAGCGGACGATGTCCAGCAGAGCTGCGGAAGCGGTCATGCACAGAGATTAACGTCCGGGGGCCTGATTCTGATCAAGGGGGGGACGGGAACCCCGTCTCCGTTTCGCGGGGGTTCGCGCCGGTCACGTACGACGCGGCCTGCTCCCGGCGCACCTCGCCCGGGGAGCCGTACCAGTACCCTAGGGGCATGGCTCTGGGTCGCTCCTCAATCCTTCCCGATCGTGTGCCCACCGTGCGCGAGCTTCTCGCGGCCGGTGGCCGGTCCTTCTCGTTCGAGTTCTTCCCGCCGAAGACCGACGAGGGGGAGCGGCAGCTCTGGCGCGCCATCCGGGAACTGGAGGCGCTCCGCCCCACCTTCGTCTCCGTCACGTACGGCGCCGGCGGCGGCACCCGGGACCGTACGGTCGAGATCGTGGAGCGGCTCGCCCACGAGACCACACTGACCCCGGTGGCGCACTTCACCGCCGTCAACCACTCGATCCGCGAGCTCCGCCACTTGATCGGCCGGTTCGCCGGGGCCGGCGTGCGCAACATCCTCGCCGTGCGGGGCGACCCCCCCGGCGACCCGATGGGCGAGTGGGTGGCCCACCCCGAGGGCGTGCTCTACGCCGAGGACCTGGTCCGGCTGATCCGCCAGTCCGGCGACTTCTGCGTGGGCGTGGCGGCCTTCCCCTACAAGCACCCGAGGTCGGCCTCGGTGGAGTCCGACACCGAGTACTTCGTGCGCAAGTGCCGGGCCGGCGCCGACTACGCCATCACCCAGATGTTCTTCCGGGCGGAGGACTACCTGCGGCTGCGCGACCGGGTGGCGGCCGCCGGTTGCGACACCCCGATCATTCCCGGCATCATGCCCGTCACCCAGATGAGCACGATCGCCCGGTCCGAGCAGCTCTCCGGTGCGCCGTTCCCGCCCGAGGTGGCCGCCCGCTTCGAGGCCGTCGCCGACGACCCCGCGGCCGTGCGCAGGCTGGGTGTCGAACACGCCGCGGAGCTCTGCCAGACCCTCCTCGACGAGGGCGCGCCCGGGATCCACTTCATCACCTTCAACAGGTCCAGTGCGACCCGTGAGGTCTTCCAGGCCCTCGACTCCGCCCGGGAGGCGGCCCCGCTGACCGCGTGAGTCCCGCTGACCGCGTGAACCGGCGACCGGGTGGAGCGATGCCGGTCGCGTGGGCCCCGGTGCGCCCGGCGGATCCCCTCCACGGTGGCGATCCGCCGGGTATGTCGCTATCGGCCCATGTCGTCCGTGTCCTCCGCCAGGGGGAGCACGGCTCCGGCGATGACGTAGTGCTCGTAGCCGCCGGGGAAGACGAACCAGGTGAGCAGGTCGACGAAGCCCATGCTGCGGTAGAGGCGCCGGGCCACGGTGGGCTGGTCACGGGTGGAGAGCACGGCGGTGCGCTCACGGCGTCCGGCGCACAGGGCTCTCACCAGGGCACGGCCGATGCCACGGCCCTGGTGGTCAGGGTGCACGTGAACCTCGGCGATCTCCAGGGCGTCCCCCAGCCAGTCGTAGGCCTTCTTCTCGCCGAACTGGTCGGTGAGGGCCCGGTGGACCACGTCGTGCCACCACTGGCCGGCCACGCCGTGGAAGCCGTAGGCGAGACCCACCGGCAGCCCTTCGTCCGTCTCGGCGAACAGGCAGGTGAACCCGGGATGGGCGGCGTGGTTCGCCATGATCGCTTGGCGACCGGAGAGCTGCTCGGGGGGCGGCTTCATCGCCGCGGTGTAGATCTCGAGAACGGAATCCAGCCGAGCGGCGAACTCATCGGGGTCGATCCGTCGCAGTCCGGTCACTTGTCGACCCTAGCAGGGGGATGTCCAGCTCAACCCGATGAAGGCGGCAAAAGCGGTGCTCAGCGTTTCTGGCGAAATATTCAAGCGTGACGTGCTCGGCCCGGGCAGGAGCCTTCCCGTCATCCTCGCTCCGGTGGCAGCGGGGTAGCGGCGGGGTGACGGCGGCGGCTCCCTAACCGGCCAGGGGGATGCTGGTGGGCAACGTGGGCTGACTGGGCACACCGAGCAGCGTCTCCACCGTGGTGACGAACCGCTCGGCCTCGGAGACCAGCTCCTCGGCGTCACGTGACGGCACGGAACTGGTCATCCCCGCTTCGATCGCGGCTCGCTTGGCCGCACTCACCTCGAAATAGGGCGCCCAGTCGGCAAGCCGGGGTTCGGCCTCCGGAAGCAGCTCCCAGGCGCTGCGCAGCCTGCGCCTGCGGCCGTCCATCGGCCGGGGCCGGGCGGCCAGGATGGCCGCGGCGGCCCGGAGCGCGGCCAGATGCGCCGCGACGTAACGCTCCGCCGAGGTGCGGGCGCTCGCCGCCTCCTCCAGGCAGTCGCGCGCGTCGGTCAGGCGCGCGCGCACCGTGGGCGACAACCGGGGCCCACCGGAATCGCTGAGCCGAGGGGTCATTGTTTCTCAGCCTCCTTGGTCGCAAGCGGCTCCCGGCGTTTTCGCCGGTGAAGCCACGTTCGCAGACCCCACCGACAATTCCGCCGGGCGGTCGGACGAGGAGCTTCCCCTCTCCCCGTCCGTCCCGACCGTTCCCCGCCGCCTTCCTTGACGGTGGAGGTCAGGCCGACCGCCCTGAACGTGAGCCGCGAGTCCCACGTCATTACATCGAACATAAATTCGATCATCGATGGTGTCAAGTAAATCGACGAACAAAAGTTCGATCATTGTGGGAACGGAAAAGCCCCGGAAGATCGAAATCTTCCGGGGCCTCCGGTTGCGGTGAATGACGGCTACCGGACGAACTTCCCCCGGACGTGGACCGGCACCGCCGTGCCGAGCAGGTCCGGAAGGACCTCGGCCACGTGCATCGGCAGCCGGACGCAGCCGTGCGAGGCCGGTGTCAGCGGCACCGACAGCGCGCCGTGGAAGGCGATCCCGCCGTTGAAGAAAATCGGGTTGTACAGCTGCCCCAGGTAGGACTTGTGCCACCCGTCCCTGCGCCAGGTCGTCTTGTAGTCACCCGTCGGCGTGCGGGCGTCACCGCAGAACCGCTGCGTCTTGCCCTGCCAGTTCGCCGTCTCGCAGTACGGGATCCCGCTGCCCGAGGAGACGTGGCTGATCAGCTTCACCTGCCCGTCGACATAGAGCACCATCACCTGCGTGGCGAGGTTCACCTCGGCGCGGGTCGGCTTGCCCCTGGGCACCAGTACCTTCGGCGCCCGGGGCGCCTCCAGGGCGTTCCACGTCCTGCGGGCGACCGTACTGGTCGGCTTGAGGCCGTTGACCTTCTGGAAGGCCCAGACGGCGGACATCGTCGCACCGCCGTACCGGCCGTCGATCTTGCCGGGGTCGTAGCCCAGCTCCTTCAGCCGCCGCTGGAGCACCTTGACCGCCGCACCCTTGGCTCCGGGCTTGAGCGTCTTGCCCGGAGCGGTGAAGGAAGCGGTCCCGGTCTGCGCGGCGGTTTCCACCGCGGCCGCCGGAAACGCCGGGACCCCGGCCGCCGCGCTCGCACCACCGGAAGAGGACAGAATCACCGTCCCCGTCACCAGAGCGGCCACTGCGAGCCGCCGTCCAACCCCCACGTAACGTCATCCCCTCAAATCACTGATAACTGGATCGACGGACCATAGCGCACAGCCCCTGCGCCTCCGGGGATGGTTATGAAGCGGTAATGGACCGTCGTTTTGTTTAGAGTGTCCGGGTGCCCGAAAAGTTGCATCCCAACGTCGAGAAGGTCGCCGCCGTCCTGGCGGAACACGGCGTCACCGGCGAGATCGTCGTGTTCTCCGAGGCCACCCCGACGGCCGCCACCGCCGCCGCGCAACTCGGCTGCGAGGTCGGCGCCATCGCCAACAGCCTGATCTTCGACGCCGACGGCGAGCCGCTCCTCGTCCTCACCAGCGGCGCCCACCGCGTGGACACCGGCCTGATCGCCACGACGGTCGGCGCGTCCGCGGTCAGGCGGGCCACCCCCGAGTTCGTCCGGGCCGCCACCGGCCAGGCCATCGGCGGCGTCGCCCCGGTCGGCCACCCGGCCCCCGTCCGGACCCTCGTCGACACCTGGCTCAGCAGGCACGACGTCGTGTGGGCCGCGGCCGGTCACCCGCACACGGTCTTCCCCAGCTCCTACGAGGAGCTGATCCGCATCACCGGCGGGACGCCCGTGGAGGTGGAACGGTGACCACGGTCTGGCACAACCCCCGCTGCTCCAAGATCCGCAACGCCCTGTGCGCGCTCACCGAGTCCAGCCAGGACGTGGTCATCCGCCGATACCTGGACGAACCCCCGACGGCCGCCGAACTCTCCGACGTCCTCGACCGGCTCGGCCTCGAACCGTGGGACATCACCCGGATGACCGAACCCCGGGCCAAGGAGCTCGGCCTGGCCGCCGAAGCCCGCGACCGGGACGAATGGATCGCGATCCTGGTCGCGAACCCGGTCCTCATCCAGCGTCCGATCGTGCTGACCGACGACGGCCGCGCCGTGATCGCCCGCGACGAGGAGACCCTGAAGTCCCTGCTCCCCTGACCTGCACCGTCCACCCGTACGGGGGAGGTCCGCCTCCCGGGGGAGGCGGGGTCCGCCCACAGGGTGATCTTTTTATGGTCTAGGCGTTAATGCTCAATTCCGTCTGAGGTGTTCCCTAATGTCCCTTGTGGCTGGCGCGCTGTGCGCTTCGCTCGAGTGATTCAGACCGACTTTCAGGGGATGCCGCCATGACCGTGTGGGAGGAGGTTCGCGACCTCATCGGTACCGGTGACGCGTTCAAGGTCGCGGCCAGGGTCGCCGACCTCGACGACGCCGGGCGCAAGGAAGTGGCCCGGGAGCTGCCAGGCCACGTCGAGGCGGCTCGCAGGGATGTGGAGAGGCCCCTGCGTGAACGTTCGGAGCGGCTCAGCCGGATCCGGCTGGAGCGGGGGGAGGCGTACAAGCGGTTCGCCCGCGAGCGCGGGGTGCCCCTGCGGGAGATCCACCGCCGGTGGGCGGAGACCCTGGGCTGGAGCGGCGACATGGAGGGCACCTGGGAGGATCCCCGGCTGAAGCTCCCGGAGTCCGAACGCGAATATCCGTCCCCGTCCGAGTACGACGCCTGGATCGACACGATGCGGGTCGCGGGGGCGGGCACGCTCCCCACCACGGCGGCCGTGGTCGCCTGGCTGCACCGGAGCGACTTCGAACGCCGCGACCGCTCCGCCGACCTCGTCGAACCGGTGCTCCAGGCGATCGCCGCGCGCCCCGCCGAGTGGCAGGCCGACCTCGCCGTACGGCTCGCGCTGCGGGTGCGCGTCCGACGCGACCGATGGGCGGGCGATCCCCGAGACCGGAACCTGCCGCTCACCTTCGCGCTGCTGGGCCGTACCGGCACGACGCCGCCCGAGCACGACCCGCTCGTGCTCGTCTGGGTCGATACGCCGCCGACCGCGGACCGGCTCCGTGGCGATCGGCTGCTCGACGTGCTCCTGCCGAGGCTCTTCGAGGCCCAGGGGGTGGGCCGGGCACTGAGCGGGGAACGGGCCGATCCGCCGGCCGCCGAGTCGTGGCTGGGCACGCTGCACGCCCTGGCCGCCGAGGGCAGGGTGGACCGGGAGATGCTGCTGCGGGGCTGCGTGAGCCGGTTCCTGCGCGGGGGGAGCACGACCGAGCTGCGGTTCTTCGCCCGCCTCCACGAACTGCTCGAACCGTCCCCGGCCGAGGTGGCCTCCCGCGTCGGCGACTATCTGCGGTTGCTGCCGGTGGCCCCGGGACCGGTGGCCAAGCTGGCGTTCAAGCATCTGGACCGCCTGGACTCCCTCGACCCGGACAAGGTGGACGAGGCCCTGTCCGGCCTGCTGTTCCGCACGGAGGGCGGGCTGGTCCAGGCCGGACTGGCGTGGCTGGACCGGTTCCTGCGGCAGGAGCCGGTCCGGGCAGACGGGCTGGCGCCGTCGCTGGCGGTGGCACTCGGCCACCAGGCGGCGACCGTACAGGAGCGGGCCGTGCGCGTGGCGGTCGAACACGCGGCGTCCTTCGGCCCTGTCGGCGCCGAGACCGTACGGGATGTGACGGGGCAGCTCCCGCCGGACCTGCGCAGCAGGCTGAGCGCGGCCTTCGGCGAGGCGTCCTCCGGCGGGTCCGGACCTGAACGTCCGGGGCTCACGGCGGGCGCCTCGAACGATCGTGAGTCCCGCCGGTGGGAATAGGCTCTTCGCGTGTCCGGCAGCCGATTTTTCGTCGGCTGCACCCTCCTGGAGATCGGCGGGGTGGGCAGCCTCAGGGGGTGCGACCGTCAGCAGCCGGGACGCCCAGGGGCTGCTCTACAGCCTGGTGGCCGCGCTGGGCATAGAGATTGAGAACTGATCGTGAAATTCGGTGACCAGGTCGAGCAGGCTCTCGACAGGCTCAAGGGCGTCGTCGACGTCGCCGCCTGCCGGGCCGTCTGGGCGAGTGCGCTGACCTCGGCCTGGCCGTTCCCGCCGGTCTGGTTCCATGGTGATGTCGCCGCCGGCAACCTGCTCGTCTGCGACGGGAAGCTGTCCGCGGTCATCGACTGACGGCGCATACTCCGCCAGAGCTGCGGTATCCCATGCGGCGCGTCGTAGGTGGCGTGCCGTGCGGGTCAGGCGGCGTTCTGGGCGGAGGCGGGGTGGGCGGCGCGGTGGCGCAGGAGGAGCATGGCGGCGTCGTCGGCCAGGGGGCGGCCCACGTGGCGCAGGAGGTCGGCGCGGAGGGCGTCCAGGGCCACCTGGGGGTCGGTGTCGGACAGCAGGTGCGCGCGGGAGGCGAGCGGGTAGAAGCGGCCGGTCCCGTCCCGGGCCTCGATCACGCCGTCGGTGTAGAAGAGGACCTGGTCGCCGGGTTCGAACGGGAGCCGGTAGGGCACCGGTTCGGTGACCTGCAGCGATCCCATGCCCAGGGGGAGCGCCTCGTCCGGAGGGTCGGCGAACCAGTGGTCGCCGCCGGAGGTGAGCACCATGGGGGGCGGGTGGCCGCAGTTCAGGACGGTGAGGGAGTCGTCGCCGGCGGTCTCGGCGAGTACGGCGGTGACGAACTGCTCGCCGGACAGCTCACGGGTCAGAGCGTTCTCCAGCCGGGTCACCACGCCCTGGAGCCGGGCCTCGTCGTATGCCGCTTCGCGGAAGGCGCCCAGCACCACCGCGGCGGTCTCCACGGCCTCGAGTCCTTTGCCCTGGACGTCTCCGACGATGATCCGGACGCCGTGCGGGGTGCTGACGACCTCGTACAGGTCGCCGCCGATGCGTGCCTCGGCCGTGGCTGAGGTGTAGGAGACCGCGACGCCGATCCCGGGTCCGGCCCGGCGGGGGACCGGGCGGAGCAGCACGCGCTGGGCGGCCTCGGCGACCGAGCGGACGTCGGCGAGCCGCCGTTCGTGGCGGAGCCGCCCCGCGCTGGCCAGGACGCTGGCCAGTGTCACGCCGAGGATGGCCATGGCGGTGATGGCGGTGCGGGGTTCCCAGAGGTTGTCGTTGTACAGGGCGAGTGCGAAGCAGAGCACCAGGGCGACGACACCGGTCATGGTGGTGCGGGCCAGCCCGCACGCCACGCTGGCGAAGGCGGGGCCCAGCGCCAGCAGGGGGAAGAGGCCGGAGTTGGGACCGGAGGCGAGGTCGATCAGGGCCACCACGGCCATCACGATGAACGGCAGGGACCTCAGGGTCGCCTGGGTCTTGGACGTCTCGACGGAGGAGAGCAGCCTGGCGAAGGCGCCGCTCACGGAGGAGCGCAGGGACGCCGGGAGCGCGAGGGGACGGCCCGGCGGGCGCGGTGGAGGACGGTCATGACGATCGTCCCTCCGGAACATCTCCACCACGTCCTGCCGAGCCACGCCTCGCTGACGACAATGCCCTGTTAAACGGCACGTTGGTTTTTTCCTACCACAGCGATCGCGGGCCGTGGCGGATTACGTGCGATGTTGCCGGGGGAGGACGGGGGAGAAGCGGCGCCGGCCGCGGGCACGCCGGGTTCCGGCGTGCCCGCGGCCGGGTGCGCGCGGGGCGGGACGTCAGAAGGAGTCGACGGCGCGGCGCGCCTCGGGGTCCAGGACGCCCCAGTTGATGAGCTCCTCGGTGAGCTCGCTGGGGGACTTGTCGTAGATGACGGCGAGCGACCGGAGGTCCTCCTGGCGGATGGACAGCACCTTGCCGTTGTAGTCACCACGCTGGCTCTGGATGGTGGCCGCGTAGCGGGCGAGCGCACCGGCCTTCTCCTTGGGGAGCTGGGAGAGGCGCTCAAGGTCGATCACAAGCTTCGGGGTGGGGCCGAGCGGGCTCGGGGCCGCACCTCCGGGAAGCAACTCGGAAACCGGGACTCCGTAGAAATCTGCCAGCTCGGCAAGCTTCTGCACCGTGACCGCACGATCGCCACGCTCGTAGGAGCCGACGACGACAGCCTTCCACCGTCCGCGGGACTTCTCTTCGACTCCGTGCAGGGACAGGCCCTGCTGGGTGCGGATGGCGCGGAGTCGTGCACCCAGCGACTTGGCGTACTCAGACGGCATCGTGTGCCCCCCGGCTCTCTTAATTGCTGCTTTCAATTGATTGTGCTATCTCGCGGCCTGTGCACCGTCCACCGGGTTGGTACCCAGGATGGGCACCTTCAGTGACCGAAGCGACAGGGTTCGCCCCGTAACGCCGCGACATGTGGTTACGGACAGTGACGGTAAAGCCGCGAACGCTGAAGGTCAAGCTGATTGGAAAAAAGATGCTGAATCCGGTCCGACAGGATCCGCATCAAATGCCGCGCATGTCCATTCTCGCACGACGAGGCCCGGGTGTTCGCCCTGGCCGCAGGGGGCGGAGAGCGCTATCCGGCGCGATGGGAAGCCGTCTTCCGCAGGCGTGTGGGCAGGATACGCGCCTTCGGGGTGAGCGGAATCACTGCTCCGTGAGGAGTGGACGGCTTGCGCCGGGGGTCTTCTCGCCTTCCGGGAAGGGGCGCGGCGCCGGAGGTCGAGAGGGGGGGAGGCCGTATGAGGCCGATGTGCTTCGGCAGGGATGGGCGGGGAGGGATTTGACACTATTTGTCAAGTTTTTCCACAACGGGAAAGGTAGATCTTTTCTGCTCGGGGTGCCGGAAGGACGCGGCCCGGGCCGGCCGTACGGGGTTCCGGGCCGCTTTCCGGCCCTGTCCGCCCAGGTGGGGAAGTGGCCGCCCGGTGCCGGGCGGCCGTCGCGCGGCTGCTAACGTGAAGACGTCGACTTCCTTTAAGACCCGTCCTGTGAGGCGGGAAAGGTGGTGTTCTGTTTGGCCGAGGCAGTTTCGCGTGCCCGCACATCGGCGCACGCGGTCCTCGAAGGTCCCGACATCAACCGGGCGCTGATCCGCATCTCCCACGAGATCCTCGAACGCACCAAGGGCGGCGAGGACGTCGTCCTCCTCGGAATCCCGACGCGAGGCGTCCATCTGGCCCGCCGCCTGGCCGGGCACATCAGGCAGTTCGAGGGGCACCCGGTCCCGGTCGGCTCGCTCGACATCACGATGTACCGCGACGACCTGCGCACCAAGCCGGCCCGGCCGCTCGGGCGCACCGAGCTCCCCTCCGACGGCATCGACGACAAGACCGTCGTCCTGGTCGACGACGTGCTCTACTCCGGCCGGACCGTCCGCGCCGCGCTCGACGCGCTCAACGACCTGGGCCGCCCCCGGGCCGTGCAACTCGCCGCGCTGGTGGACCGGGGGCACCGCGAGCTCCCCATCCGGGCCGACTACGTGGGCAAGAATCTCCCCACCTCCAAATCCGAGATCGTCAAGGTCTACCTGGAAGAGCACGACGGCCGCGACGCGGTCCTGCTGCTGAAGGAGGAGGACAAGTGAAGCGGCACCTGATCTCCGCGGCCGACCTGAGCCGCGACGACGCCCTGCTCATCCTCGACACCGCCGACGAGCTGGCGAGGATCTCGGACCGTTCCATCAAGAAGCTGCCGACCCTGCGGGGCCGTACGGTGGTCAACCTCTTCTTCGAGGACTCCACCCGGACGCGGATCTCGTTCGAGGCCGCGGCCAAGCGCCTGTCGGCCGACGTCATCAACTTCTCCGCCAAGGGGTCCAGCGTCTCCAAGGGCGAGTCGCTCAAGGACACCGCGCTGACCCTGGAGGCGATGGGCGCCGACGCCGTGGTCATCCGGCACGGCGCCTCCGGCGCGCCGCACCGTCTGGCCGGCTGGGTGCGCGGCAGCGTCGTCAACGCCGGTGACGGCACCCACGAGCACCCCACGCAGGCCCTGCTCGACGCCTTCACGATGCGCCGCCGCCTCGGCTCGCTGGAGGGCCGCAGGGTCACCGTCGTCGGCGACATCCTGCACAGCAGGGTGGCCCGCTCCAACGTGCTGCTGCTGAGCACGCTCGGGGCCGAGGTGACCCTGGTCGCCCCGCCGACCCTGCTGCCGGTGAGCGTCGGCTCCTGGCCCTGTGAGGTCTCCTACGACCTCGACTCCGTGCTGCCCAAGTCGGACGTGGTCATGATGCTGCGCGTGCAGCGCGAGCGGATGAACGCCGCGTTCTTCCCCACCGAGCGGGAGTACAGCCGGCGCTACGGGCTCGACCGCGAGCGCTTCGCCCGGCTGAAGGAGGACGCCGTCGTGATGCATCCCGGGCCGATGAACCGGGGTATGGAGATCGCGGCGGAGGTGGCCGACTCGCCGCGCTCGACGATCGTCGAGCAGGTCGCCAACGGTGTGACCACCCGCATGGCCGTCCTGTACCTGCTGCTCGGCGGCGCCGACCTCGGAGGAGAAGACCAGTGAGCATCGTCATCAAGGGCGCTCGGATCCTCGGTGGCGAGCCCGCCGACATCCTGATCGAGGACGGCGCCGTCGCCGCGGTCGGACAGGACCTGACCGGGGACGAGACCGTCGACGCCCGGGGTCTCATCGCCCTGCCCGGCCTGGTGGACCTCCACACCCACCTGCGCGAGCCCGGCCGTGAGGACGCCGAGACCGTCGAGTCCGGCACCCGGGCGGCCGCGCTGGGCGGCTACACCGCCGTGCACGCCATGGCCAACACCTCCCCGGTCGCCGACACCGCCGGCGTCGTGGAGCAGGTCTGGCGCCTGGGGCAGGAGGCCGGCCGCTGCGACGTGCAGCCGGTCGGCGCCGTCACCGAGGGCCTGGCCGGCGAGCGGCTGGCCGAGCTCGGCGCGATGGCCGACTCCGCCGCCCGGGTCCGCGTCTTCTCCGACGACGGCAAGTGCGTCTCCGACGCGGTGCTCATGCGCCGCGCGCTGGAGTACGTCAAGGCCTTCGACGGGGTGGTGGCCCAGCACGCCCAGGAGCCCCGCCTGACCGCCGGCGCGCAGATGAACGAGGGTGCCGTCTCCGGCAGGCTCGGCCTGACCGGCTGGCCCGCGGTCGCCGAGGAGGCGATCATCGCCCGCGACTGCCTGCTCGCCGCGCACGTCGGCTCCCGCCTGCACGTCTGCCACGTCTCCACGGCGGGCTCGGTGGAGATCATCCGCTGGGCCAAGTCGAAGGGCTGGGACGTCACCGCCGAGGTGACCCCGCACCACCTGCTGCTCACCGACGACCTCGTCGAGGACTCCCCCGTCGGCTCCTACAACCCCATCTACAAGGTGAACCCGCCGCTGCGCACCCGCGCCGACGTCGAGGCGCTGCGCGAGGCCCTGGCCGACGGCACGATCGACGTCGTCGCCACCGACCACGCCCCCCACCCGGTCGAGGACAAGGAGACCGAGTGGGACGCCGCGGCCATGGGCATGATCGGCCTGGAGACGGCGCTGTCGGTGGTCCAGGAGGCCATGGTGGAGACCGGCCTGCTCGACTGGGCCGGGGTCGCCGAGCGCATGTCGTACGCCCCGGCGCGGATCGGCCGCCTGGCCGGTCACGGCCACCCGATCGCGGCGGGCTCCCCGGCGAACATCACCCTCTACGACGCCTCCGTGCGCGCGGAGGTGGACCCGGGCTCCTACGCGTCCAAGAGCCGCAACACCCCCTACGAGGGCCGGACCCTCCCCGGGCGCGTCGTCGCGACCTTCCTCCGCGGCCGCCCGACCGTCCTGGACGGCAAACTCGCATGACCTGTCGGTGCACGGGCGTCCCACATGGTGGAGGCGCCTGTCACCCATGCGCCGGATATTTCATACTTTGGTAAGCGATGACCGAGATGATCGGGATGTTTCTGTGACTGAGCGAAGCGAGCGAGCCGGCAGGCATGACACGGCCGCGGGTGGTGCCGCCACCGCGGTCCTCGTCCTGGAGGACGGCCGTGTCTTCCACGGCACCCCCTACGGCGCCGAGGGCGAGACCTTCGGCGAGATGGTGTTCAACACCGGCATGACCGGTTACCAGGAGACCCTCACCGACCCCTCCTACCACCGCCAGATCGTCGCGATGACCGCGCCGCACATCGGCAACACCGGGGTCAACGACGAGGACCCCGAGTCCTCCCGGGTCTGGGTCGCCGGCTACGTGGTCCGCGAGCCCGCGCGCGTCTCCTCCAGCTGGCGGGCCAACCGTTCCCTGGACGACTACCTCAAGGAGCACGGCGTCGTCGGGATCGCCATCCCCGGGACCCGGGCCCTCACCCGCCACCTGCGTGAGCGCGGCGCGATGCGCGCCGGGGTCTTCTCCGGCCAGGCGCTCGCCCCGGTCGGGGAACTGGTGGAGCGGGTGCGCCGCAGCCCCGGCATGGAGGGCGCCGACCTGGCCGAGCAGGTCTCCGCCGCCGAGCCGTACGTGATCCCCGCCCTCGGTGAGAAGAAGTACACCGTGGCCGCCGTGGACCTGGGCATCAAGTCCATGACCCCGCACCGGATGGCCGAGCGCGGCTGCGAGGTGCACGTGCTGCCCGCCACCGCCACCGCCGAGGACATCCTCGCGCTCGACCCCGACGGGGTGTTCTTCTCCAACGGCCCGGGCGACCCGGCCGCCGCCGACGGCCCGGTGGACGCGCTGCGCGGGGTGCTGGAGGCGGGCAAGCCGTTCTTCGGCATCTGCTTCGGCAACCAGATCTTCGGCCGCGCCCTGGGCCTGGGCACCTACAAGCTGCGCTACGGGCACCGCGGGGTCAACCAGCCGGTCCAGGACCGCCGTACCGGCAAGGTGGAGATCTCCGCGCACAACCACGGCTTCGCCGTGCGGGCGCCGCTGGAGGGGACCTTCGACACGCCGTACGGCCCGGCGGAGGTCAGCCACGTCAACCTCAACGACGACTGCGTCGAGGGCCTGCGGCTGCTCGACCGGCCCGCCTTCAGCGTGCAGTACCACCCCGAGGCCGCGGCCGGCCCGCACGACTCGGCGAGCCTGTTCGACGACTTCTGCAAGTTGATGGAGCGTGGCGGGACCACGACGACAGAGGAGAACAAGGGTGCCTAAGCGCACGGACATCCAGTCGGTCATGGTGATCGGCTCCGGGCCGATCGTGATCGGGCAGGCCTGCGAGTTCGACTACTCCGGCACCCAGGCCTGCCGCGTGCTGCGCGCCGAGGGCTTCCGGGTGATCCTCGTCAACAGCAACCCCGCGACGATCATGACGGACCCCGAGTTCGCCGACGCGACCTACGTCGAGCCGATCACGCCGGAGATCGTCGAGAAGATCATCGCCAAGGAGCGCCCCGACGCCCTGCTGCCCACCCTGGGCGGGCAGACCGCGCTCAACACCGCGATCTCCCTGTACGAGGCGGGCGTGCTCGCCAAGTACAACGTCGAGCTGATCGGCGCCGACGTGGACGCCATCCAGGCGGGCGAGAACCGCGAGCGGTTCAAGGAGATCGTCGCCAAGGTCGCGGCCGAGTACGGCCTCAACGCCGAGTCCGCCAAGTCGATCATCTGCCACACCATGGACGAGTGCCTGGCGGCGGCGGGGGAGCTGGGCTACCCGCTGGTCGTGCGGCCCTCCTTCACCATGGGCGGCGTCGGGTCCGGCTTCGCGCACGACGAGGAGGAGCTGCGCCGCATCGCCGGAGCGGGCCTCGACGCCTCGCCGACCACCGAGGTGCTCCTGGAGGAGTCCATCCTCGGCTGGAAGGAGTACGAGCTGGAGGTCATGCGCGACCGGGCCGACAACGTCGTCATCGTCTGCTCCATCGAGAACCTCGACCCGATGGGCGTGCACACCGGCGACAGCGTCACCGTGGCCCCCGTGATGACCCTCACCGACCGCGAGTACCAGAACATGCGCGACGTCGCCATCGCGGTCATCCGCGAGGTCGGCGTGGACACCGGCGGCTGCAACATCCAGTTCGCGGTCAACCCGCGCACCGGCCGCATGATCGTCATCGAGATGAACCCGCGCGTGTCGCGGTCGAGCGCGCTGGCCTCCAAGGCCACCGGCTTCCCGATCGCCAAGATCGCGGCCAAGCTCGCCATCGGCTACACCCTCGACGAGATCCCCAACGACATCACCCGCGAGACCCCGGCCTCGTTCGAGCCCGCGCTCGACTACGTCGTGGTCAAGGTGCCGCGCTTCGCCTTCGAGAAGTTCGCCGGCGCCGACCAGACCCTGACCACCCACATGAAGTCGGTCGGCGAGGCCATGGCCATCGGCCGGTCCTTCCCCGAGGCCCTGCAGAAGGCGCTGCGCTCGCTGGAGAAGAAGGGCGCGGCCTTCTCCTGGGCCGGCGAGCCCGGCGACAAGGACCGGCTGCTGGCCGCCTGCCGCAAGCCGCACGACGGCCGCCTGCACACCATGCAGCAGGCCATCCGCGCCGGGGCGACCCCGCAGGAGCTGTTCGAGGCCACCGCCGTCGACCCGTGGTTCCTGGACCAGCTCTTCGCGATCGACGAGGTCGCCGCCGAGCTGCGCGAGGCGCCGCAGCTGGACGCCGAGACCCTGACCAGGGTCAAGCGGTACGGCTTCAGCGACGTGCAGATCGCCGAGATCCGCGGCATGGACGAGGCCCGCGTGCGCGACCTGCGCCACGCGCTCGGCGTGCGCCCGGTCTACAACACCGTCGACACCTGCGCCGCCGAGTTCGCCGCGCAGACGCCGTACCTCTACTCCACCTACGACGAGGAGACCGAGGTTCCGTACGGCGAGCGCCCGAAGGTCCTCATCCTCGGCTCCGGGCCCAACCGGATCGGCCAGGGCATCGAGTTCGACTACGCGTGCGTGCACGCCTCGTTCGAGCTGTCGGCCGCGGGCTACGAGACCGTCATGGTCAACTGCAACCCGGAGACGGTCTCCACCGACTACGACACCTCCGACCGGCTCTACTTCGAGCCGCTCACCCTGGAGGACGTGCTGGAGGTCGTCCACGCCGAGCAGCAGACCGGCCCGGTGGCGGGCGTCATCGTGCAGCTCGGCGGGCAGACCCCGCTCGGCCTGGCGCAGGCGCTCAAGGACGCCGGGGTGCCGATCGTCGGCACCTCGCCGGAGTCCATCCACCTGGCCGAGGAGCGCGGCGCGTTCGGCCGCGTGCTCGCCGAGGCCGGGCTGCCCGCGCCCAAGCACGGCACCGCGGTGACCGAGCAGGAGGCGCTGGAGATCGCCGCGGAGATCGGCTACCCGGTGCTGGTGCGCCCCAGCTACGTGCTGGGCGGCGCGGGCATGGCGATCGTCTACGACGACGAGACCCTCGTCACCTACATGGCGCGGGCGGGCGCGACCCCCGACCGCCCGGTGCTGGTGGACAAGTTCCTGGACGAGGCCGTCGAGATCGACGTGGACGCCCTGTTCGACGGCGAGGAGCTCTACCTCGGCGGGGTGATGGAGCACATCGAGGAGGCCGGCATCCACTCCGGCGACTCGGCGTGCTCGCTGCCGCCGATGACGCTCGGCGGCTACGACATCAAGCGCATCCGCGCCGCCACCGAGGCCATCGCCCGCGGGGTGGGCGTGCGCGGCCTGCTCAACGTGCAGTACGCCATGTCGGCGAACATCCTGTACGTGCTGGAGGCCAACCCGCGCGCCAGCCGTACCGTGCCGTTCGTCTCCAAGGCCACGGCGGTGCCGCTGGCCAAGGCGGCGGCCCGGGTGATGATGGGCGCGACGGTCGCGCAGCTGCGCGCCGAGGGCATGCTCCCGGCCGAGGGGGACGGCGGCACCCTGCCGATGGACGCGCCGATCGCGGTCAAGGAGGCGGTGCTGCCGTTCAACCGGTTCCGCGGCGTGGACATCGTGCTCAGCCCGGAGATGCGCTCCACCGGTGAGGTCATGGGCATCGACGAGTTCTTCGGCACGGCCTACGCCAAGTCGCAGGACGCCGCCTACGGCGCGCTGCCGACCAAGGGGCGGGCCTTCGTCTCGGTCGCCAACCGTGACAAACGGGCCATGATCTTCCCGGTGAAGGCGCTCGCGGACATGGGTTTCGAGATTCTGGCCACCGAGGGAACGGCCGAGGTGCTGCGCCGCAACGGCGTCCGTGCCAAGATCGTGCGCAAGCAGAGCGACGGGACCGGTCCGCAGGGAGAGCCGACGATCGTCCGGCGCATCCTGGACGGCGAGGTGGATCTCATCGTGAACACGCCCTTCGGCAGCCCCGGGCAGTCCGGGCCGCGGCTGGACGGCTACGAGATCCGCACCGCGGCCGTGCTGCGGGGGATCCCCTGCATCACGACCGTCCAGGGCCTGGCCGCGGCCGTTCAGGGCATTCAGGCCATCGTGCGGGGCGACATCGGCGTACGGTCGCTCCAGGAGCACGCGGAGCGGTTGAGGCGAGGAGTGAGCGTAGCGGGCGGCGAAGGATGAGCCGTCGGCGGAGTGAGCGACGAGCCGAGCGCGACCACAGGCAGGGCCGGTTGAGGCGAGGTTGACGCCCCCCAGCGGAGGTGAGGGAGACGCCTGTTACTCCGGTACAGGTCACGGGCACGGTGCTGACGACCCGCCAGGTCGACGCTTACCATGCGCTGACCGTGGTCGCCCCGCGCATCGCCGAGGGGTTCCGCCCGGGTCACTTCCTGGGGGTGGCCGTCGGCGGGCCGCACACGTCCATGCTGACCCGCCGCGCCTTCTTCATCCACGACGTCAAACCGGACTACGGCGGCACGGTGGAGTTCGTCTTCGCGGTGGACGGCCCCGGCACGGCCTGGCTGGCCGGGCGCCGGGCCCGTGACACGCTGGATCTGGTCGGCCCGCTGGGCCGCCCGTTCCCGTTGCCCCGGGACCCGGTGACCTGCGTCATGGTCGGCGACGAGTACGGCTCCGCCATGCTCTTCACCGTCGCGGACGCCCTCCAGCGGCGCGGCTGCCGCGTCGACTTCGTGCTGGGCGGGGCCTCGGCCGACAGGGTGTTCGGGGCCATGCGCGCCCGCAGGATGGCGGAGACCACCACTCTCACCACCGAGGACGGTTCGCTGGGCATGCGCGGCAGGGTGACCGACGTGCTGCCCGGTGTGATCGCCGACGTGCGGGCCGACGTCGTGTACGCCAGCGGCCCGATGGAGACGCTCCGCAGGGCGACCGCCGTCGCGGTCGAGTTCGACATCCCGATCCAGGTGGCCGTGGAGGAGCGCATGGCCTGCGGGATCGGGGTGTGCATGACGTGCGTGCTCCCGGTCATCGGCGACGACGGGGTCACCCGGATGGTCCGCGCGTGTGTGGAGGGGCCGGTCTTCCGGGGGGAACGCGTGCGCTTCGACGACGTGGGAACGATCCCTTTCGACGCGCTCGGGGCGCCCGGCGGAGGATCGCGGAATGTCAGTTGACATGCGGACATACCTGGGACACGTGGAGCTGGCCAACCCGATCGTCACCGCGGCGGGGTGCGCGGGCTCGGGGGCCGAGCTCGCCCAGTTCTTCGACCTGGGCAGGATCGGCGCGCTGACCACGCGGTCGATCACCATGGCCCCCCGGGCGGGCCGTCCGACGCCCCGGATGACCGAGACCCCCTCCGGGCTGCTGAACGGGGTCGGCCTGCAGGGGCCGGGGGTGGACGCGTTCCTCACGCGTGAGCTGCCCTGGCTGGCCCAGCGCAACATCAGGACCGTGGTGTCCATCGGCGGCGGCACCGTGGCCGAGTACGCCGCGCTGGCCCGCAGGCTCAACGACGCGCCCGGGGTGACCGCTCTGGAGGTCAACCTGTCCTGCCCCAACATCGAGGACCGGGGGCGGGTCTTCGCACGGGACGGCGCGGCCTCGGCCGAGGTGATCGCCGCGGTGCGCGCGGTCATGCGCTACGACGTCCCGGTGGTGGCCAAGCTCTCGCCGGACACCGCCGACATCGTGAGCGTCGCCCGGGCCTGCGCGACCTCGGGCGCCGACGCGCTGTCGATGATCAACAACCCGCTCGGCATGAGCATCGACACCGAGACCATGCTTCCCGCGCTCGCGGCGGGCACCGGCGGGCTGTCGGGGCCGGCCATCCGCCCGCTGGCCGTACGCTGCGTGTGGCAGGTCCGCGCCGCGCTGCCCGACGTGCCCATCATCGGCATGGGCGGCGTGCTGACGGGCAGGGACGCCTTCGAGCTGATCCTCGCCGGGGCCTGCGTCGTCGCCGTGGGCACGGCGCTGTTCCACGACCCCTCCTCCTGCCTGCGCATCCTGCGCGAGCTGGAGGAGATCGTGGCGGCACGAGGGTACCAGCGGCTGGCCGACGTGATCGGGCTGGCCCACCGCCCGCCGGGGGCGACCGCCCGGCACCGTACGGATTTCGAGGAGAGCTCGCTGTGACTCCCGCCCCCATCGCCGTCGCCCTGGACGCGCCCGACCTGGAGACCGCGGCCCGCTGGGCGAGCCTGGTCACCCCGCATGTCAGCACGGTCAAGGTCGGGCTCGAACTGTATCTGCGCTACGGTCCCGACGTGATCGCCTCGGTGCGCGGGGCGAGCGGGGTGCGGGTGTTCCTGGACCTGAAGCTGCACGACATCCCCAACACCGTGGCCGGGGCCGCCAGGGCGGTGGCCCGGCTCAAGCCCGCCATCCTGACCGTCCACGCGGCCGGAGGGCCCGCGATGATCCGCGCGGCGGTGGACGCCGCCCCCGCCACCCAGATCGCGGCCGTGACGGTGCTGACGTCGCTCTCAGAGGCCGATCTTGAGCGGGTGGGCATCACGGGACCGTCCGACGACGCCGTGCGCCGTCTGGCGGTCCTGGCCGTCGGCGCGGGCGCCCAGGCGCTCGTCTGCTCGCCGCGCGAGGTCGCCGTGGTGCGCGCGGAGGTCGGGCCGGACATCACACTGATCACTCCGGGCGTCCGGCCCGTCGGCGCCGAGAGCCAGGACCAGGCGAGGGTGGCGACCCCCGAGCGGGCGTTCGCCGACGGCGCCGACCTTCTGGTGATCGGCCGTCCGATCACCGGCGCGGCCGACCCCGGGGCGGCGGCCGCGGGCATCGCCGCGGCGCTCCGCCGCGCCTCGGGAACGGCCGGGCGGACGGTGTGACGGCGGGGGCGTGAGGGGCCCGCGGGGCGTGGGGAACGCCGGAACGGCCGGGGCGGGCAGTGTGATCTAGATCGCTGAGAATGCCTGGGCAGACGTCGTTTTGATGACGCTCCGCAACATTCCAGGTACAGATGGTGGCAAAGTTGCCTTTCTGGGAAGAGAAATTGGTCTTGACGTTGCTTGAAACGCCGTGACCAGCTAGTTTCCCTTGCCGTCCGAGTACATCGACAGGAAATTCGAGGTGACCCGGCGTGGCTCTTCCTCCCCTTACACCTGAGCAGCGCGCCGCAGCCCTAGAGAAGGCTGCCAAGGCCCGTAAAGAGCGTGCCGAGGTCAAGAACCGCCTGAAGCACGGTGCGGTCTCTCTGGCCGAGGTGCTCAAGGATGGGCAGGCCGACGACGTCATCGGCAAGATGAAGGTCTCTGCCCTTCTGGAGTCGCTTCCCGGCGTGGGCAAGGTCCGCGCCAAGCAGCTCATGGAGCGGCTGGGCATCGCAGAGTCCCGCCGCGTGCGGGGTCTCGGCGCCAACCAGCGCGCCTCCCTCGAGCGTGAGTTCGGCGGGGCCGAGAGCTAATCTCGGTTCCGTACCATCACGCTCACCTCGCAGCAGCGGGGATGGCATCAACGGGGGGTTCGGAGTGACCGGAACGTCGTGGCCCGACGAGAGTCGGGTTCCGGAGGAAGCCGCGCAGAGCGGATCCGGTGACCCCACGCCCCCGGCCCGGAGCCCGGCGGGGGCGCGAGCCTCCGCCGGGCCGACCGGCAACCGCCTGACGGTCCTGTCCGGTCCGTCGGGCGTGGGCAAGTCCACGGTCGTCGCCGAGCTTCGGCGGGCACACCCCGAGGTGTGGCTGTCGGTCTCGGTGACCACCAGGAAGCCCCGCCCCGGGGAGACCCACGGGGTGGAGTACTTCTTCGCCGACGACGACGAGTTCGACCGCCTCATCGCCCGCGGCGAACTGCTGGAGTGGGCGGAGTTCGCCGGCAACCGGTACGGAACCCCCAGGACGCCGGTCCTGGAGAAGCTCGCCGCCGGGGTCCCCACGCTGCTGGAGATCGACCTGCAGGGCGCACGCCAGGTCCGGGCGACCATGCCGGAGGCGCTGCTGGTCTTCCTGGCCCCGCCGAGCTGGGAGGAGCTGGAGAAGCGCCTGCGCGGCCGGGGCACCGAGCCGGAGGACGTCATCGCCCGCCGGCTGGCCGCGGGCCGCGTCGAGATGGCGGCCGAGCAGGAATTCGACATGACCCTGGTGAACACGTCCGTCCAGGGTGTATGCCACCGGCTGATAGCCTTGATGGCCGATGCTCCCGAGGCCTCACGCCCCGGACGTTCACCTAGCTAGGGGAAAACACAACGTGGCAAGCAACGCTGCCTACACAGAAGGCATCACCCACCCGTCGATCGACGCGCTCCTCGACATCGTCGACAGCAAGTACAGCCTTGTGATCATCGGTTCCAAGCGCGCCCGCCAGATCAACGCCTACTACTCCCAGCTCGGCGAGGGCCTGCTGGAGTACGTCGGCCCCCTGGTGGAGACCCACGCGCAGGAGAAGCCGCTGTCCATCGCGCTGCGCGAGGTCAGCGAGGGCCTGCTCACCACCGAGCCCATCGAGGGCTAGCCCTTGTCCGCGGGGACGTCCGGCCGGGACGCGTCAGGCAGGCCCAGCGTCGTCCTCGGGGTGAGCGGGGGCATCGCCGCCTACAAGGCGTGCGAGCTGCTGCGCCTGTTCACCGAGTCCGGGCACGACGTCCGGGTGGTCCCGACCCGGGAGGCGCTCCGCTTCGTCGGCGAGCCGACCTGGGCCGCGCTCTCCGGCAACCCGGTGAGCGCCGACGTCTGGGACGCCGTGCACGAGGTGCCGCACGTCCGCATCGGGCAGGGCGCCGATCTGGTGGTGGTGGCCCCCGCCACCGCCGACGTGCTGGCCAAGGCCGCCCACGGGCTGGCCGGTGACCTGCTGACCAACACCCTGCTCACCGCGCGCTGCCCGGTGGTGTTCGCCCCGGCCATGCACACCGAGATGTGGGAGCATCCGGCGACCCAGGCCAACGTCGCGACCCTCCGCGAGCGCGGCGCGCTGGTCCTGGACCCCGCCGTGGGCCGTCTGACCGGCGCCGACACCGGGCGCGGGAGGCTTCCCGACCCCGTGGAGATCTTCGAGGTCTGCCGCCGGGTCCTGGCCGGGCGCGCCCTCGACCTCGCCGGCCGTCACGTGGTCGTCTCCGCCGGAGGCACCCGCGAGGCCATCGACCCGGTCCGCTTCATCGGCAACCGCTCCTCGGGCCTGCAGGGATACGCCCTGGCCCGGACGGCCGCCGCCCGCGGAGCCCGGGTCACGCTGGTCGCCGCCAACGTCGCGCTGCCCGACCCCGCGGGGGTCACGGTGGTCCGGGTCGAGTCGGCCCTGCACCTGCGCGAGGCCGTGCTGGACGCGGTGGAGGACGCCGACGCCGTGGTCATGGCCGCCGCCGTCGCCGACTTCCGGCCCGCGGCGCGCAGTGACTCGAAGATAAAGAAGACCTCGGCCGAGCCCGACGCTATTCATCTGGTGAAAAATCCGGACATTCTCGCTGAGTTGGGGGAGCGCCGCCGCGACGGCGTGAAGCCGTGCCCCTCGGTGATCGCCGGATTCGCCGCGGAGACCGACGACGTCCTGGCCAACGGCCGGGCCAAGCTCGCCCGCAAGGGCTGCGACCTGCTGGTGGTCAACCAGGTGGGGGAGAACCTCGCCTTCGGCACCCCGGACAACGCCGCCGTGGTCCTGGTCGCGGACGGGGAACCGGTGGAGATCCCGCGCGGCCCCAAGGAGGCCCTCGCCGACGTGGTCTGGGACCTCGTCGCCGCGCGCCTCGACCGCACCCCTTAGGCCGGGGGGCTCCCCGGATCGCCGGGTCCGCCGCTCACCGGGTCCGCCGCTCACCGGGTCCGCCGCTCATCGGATCCACCGCGATCGCGGCGGCCGCCGCGGCGGAGATCCGGGGCACGCCCCGGAGCATTCCGCTTGCCGGAGATCCTCCGCCGACGGATACTGCGTCCGAAGCGACCTGGAACGTGCTGCCGAGGGGTCTGATCATGCCGGTGCCCGCCGCCGTCAGAGCACGCTGCCGCGCACTGCTCCCCGCAGGCCAGGACATCCGCTACATCTTCCCCGCGCTCTCGGTGGGCCCGCCGGGCATGGCGGCCTTTCTCATCGTGGTCACCGACCGGACGATCTCCGTGCTCTCCACCGAGCTCTTCGACCGGGACGTGCCGTCCGCGGTCTACGCCACCCACGCCCGGCGCACCAGGCTCGGCCCGGTGGAGTTCTCCGCCGGCGCGGTCATCGAGCTCGGCGGCATGGTGCTGGAGGTCGAGGAGGAGTACGGCGCGGTGGTCCTGGCCGCCGACGCCGAGGTCTTCGCCCCGGAGACGCTGCCTCCCGACCCGCTTCCCCATCTCTGACACCCGGTGACCCCCGGTGACTCCGGTCCGGGTGGGATCTGCCGGGGATTGTCCGGGAGTGCGGAGGCCGCCACACCCGGAGGCGGGGATTCCCGCGCCCGGATCCGAGACAGTTTCGCCACGCCGCTCCAGGTGGAGCTAGACTTCGGCGGAACGCTACCGGTACCCCCGTACCGGAGCCCCAAACCGCCAGCAGCCGCTGCATGAGGAGCCCTGACTTGTCCCGTCGCCTGTTCACCTCCGAGTCGGTCACCGAGGGCCACCCGGACAAGATCGCAGACCAGATCAGTGACGCGATTCTCGACGCCATGCTCAAGGGCGACCCCAAGAGTCGTGTCGCGGTCGAGACGTTGATCACCACTGGTCAGGTCCACGTCGCCGGAGAGGTGACGACGGAGACCTACGTCGACATCCCGGGCCTGATCCGGGAGAAGATCCTCGAGATCGGCTACGACGCCTCGCACAAGGGCTTCGACGGCGCCTCCTGCGGCGTCTCGGTGTCCATCGGCGCGCAGTCCCCGGACATCGCGCAGGGCGTCGACGACGCCTACGAGCACCGGGAGGAGGGCGACACCGACGAGCTCGACCGCCAGGGCGCGGGAGACCAGGGCCTGATGTTCGGCTACGCCTGCCGGGAGACCCCGGAGCTGATGCCGCTGCCGATCACGCTGGCGCACCGCCTGGCCCACCGCCTGTCGCAGGTCCGCAAGGACGGCACCGTCCCCTACCTGCGTCCCGACGGCAAGACCCAGGTCACCATCGAATACGACGGCGACCGGCCGGTCCGGCTCGACACGGTGGTCGTCTCCACCCAGCACGCCGCCGAGATCGACCTCAAGGAGATGCTCGCTCCCGACATCAAGGAGCACGTGGTCGACCCGGTCCTGGCGGGCCTGGACATCGAGACCGAGGGCTACCGGCTGCTGGTCAACCCGACCGGCCGCTTCGAGATCGGCGGCCCGATGGGCGACGCCGGCCTGACCGGTCGCAAGATCATCGTCGACACCTACGGCGGCATGGCCCGGCACGGCGGCGGCGCCTTCTCCGGCAAGGACCCGTCCAAGGTCGACCGCTCGGCCGCCTACGCCATGCGCTGGGTCGCCAAGAACATCGTCGCGGCCGGCCTGGCCGACCGCGCCGAGGTCCAGGTCGCCTACGCCATCGGCAAGGCGCACCCGGTCGGCGTGTTCGTGGAGACCTTCGGCACCGAGAAGGTCGGCATCACCGCGATCCAGGACGCCGTGCTCCAGGTCTTCGACCTGCGCCCGGCCGCGATCATCCGCGACCTCGACCTGCTCCGCCCGATCTACTCGGAGACCTCCGCCTACGGCCACTTCGGCCGTCCGGAGTTCTCCTGGGAGGCCACCGACCGCGCCGAGGCCCTGCGCACCGCCGCCGGTCTGTAGCCCTCGGGCAGTCCGCGAGCGCCCGCCGGACGGGCGTCCCGCAACCGTGCCGGCGCCTGCGCCGGTCCTGTGAGCGCCCCCGGAGAGCCGTCTCCCGGGGCGCTCACCGTTCGGCACCGCCGTTCCGAAGGCGCCCTCTGCGCTCGCGGCTGCCCTTCGTGTCCGCGCCCGCCCCCGCGTCCGTGAACACCCCCGCGTCCGTGAACACCCCTGCGTCCGTGGGCGCCCCCTGTGTCCGTGGGTACCCCTGTATCCGCGGGTGCCCTCCGCGTCCGTGGGCTCCTGCGGACCTCGTCCCCCTGTGCCCGGGGCCCCGTCGCGAGTGGGCGGGAGTGCCCGCGCGCATCTGGTAGGACAGGTGGGTGGCTGACACGACCCCCTCTCCAGACGACGGCGCCCTCCTGCCGCTCGCCTCCGTGCGCCGGGAACCGGCCGGCGACGGGGCCGCGGAGCGGAGGTCCGCCGGTCGCGGAGGGCGGGCCGCCGGCCCGGTGAAGGCGGCACCGGCCAAGGGCGTGCCGGAGACGGCCGCCGTGCTTCCGGTCGCGCGGGTCGCGGTGGACACCCCGCTGCCCCATCTGGACCGGCCGTTCGACTATCTCGTCCCCGCCCCGCTCGACTCCGACGCGGTCCCGGGCTGCCGGGTCCGCGTCCGCTTCGCCGGGAAGCTCGTCGACGGGTTCCTGCTGGAGCGGGCCGAGGCCAGCGAGCACGAGGGCGCGCTCGCGCGTCTGGAGCGGGTCGTCTCGCCGGAGCCGGTGCTCTCCCCGGAGATCGCGTTGCTCGCCCGGGCCGTCGCCGACCGCTACGCCGGGACCATGGCCGACGTTCTGCGCCTGGCCGTCCCGCCGCGCCACGCCCGGGTCGAGGCCGAGGAGCGGGCGGCGCCCCCGCCCGGCCCGGAGCGGTCCTCCGCGCCGGCGGACGCACCCCTCTCCCCGGGGGAGGGCGGTCCGGGAGCGGGCGGCGCGGGGGAGAACGGCCCGGGAGCGGACGGCCCGGGAGCGGACGGCCCGGGAGCGGACGGTGCGACGGCGGCCGGGGACCCGGGGCCGTGGGCGGTCTACCGGGAGGGCGCGGCGTTCCTCGCGGCGCTGGCGGAGGGGCGCGCGCCGCGGGCGGTGTGGACGGCCCTGCCCGGGACCGGCGCGGACGGGCCCGAGTGGCCGGTGGCGGTGGCCGTGGCCGTGCGGGAGACGCTGCGCGGCGGCCGGGGCGCGCTCGTGGTGGTGCCCGACGGCAAGGACGTGGTGCTGGCCGACGCGGCGCTGAGCGCCGTCCTGGGGCCGGGCGAGCACGTCTCGCTCACCGCCGGGCTGGGACCCGCCGAACGCTACCGGCGATGGCTCAAGGTCTCCAGGGGAGAGGTCCGGGTGGCCGTCGGCACCCGGGCGGCGGCGTTCGCGCCGGTGCGGGACCTCGGCCTGGCGGTCGTCTGGGACGACGGCGACGACCTGCACGCCGAGAGGCTGGCGCCGTACCCGCACACCCGGGAGGTCCTGGCGATGCGTGCCCACCACGGGCGCGCGGGCCTGCTCGTCGGCGGGTACGCGCGGACGGCGGAGGCCACCCGGCTGGTCGCCACCGGCTGGGCCGGTCCGATCACCGCGGCCCGCGAGACGGTGCGGGCCAGGGCGCCCCGGGTCCGCCCGGCCGGGGACGACGCCGAGCTGGCCAGGGACGCGGCCGCGCGGGCGGCCCGGCTGCCGAGCCTCGCCTGGCGGGTGCTGAAGGCCGGGCTGGAGGACGGCCCGGTGCTGGTGCAGGTCCCCCGGCGGGGTTACCTGCCCGCGCTGGCCTGCCAGGGGTGCCGGGTCCCGGCCCGGTGCGGGCACTGCGCGGGCCCGCTCGCGCTGCGCGGCGGCCACGCGGTGCCGTACTGCCGCTGGTGCGGGCGGCTCGCCGGGCAGTGGCGGTGCCCGGCGTGCGGCGGGGTGCGGGTGCGGGCGCGGGTGGTCGGCGCCCGCCGTACGGCCGAGGAGCTCGGGCGGGCATTCCCCTCGGTCCCGGTCAAGACGTCGGGCAGGGACGGTGTGCTGGCCGCGGTCGGGCCCGGCCGGGCGCTCGTGGTGGCCACGCCGGGGGCCGAGCCGGTGCCCGAGGGCGGGTACGCCGCCGGGGTGCTGCTGGACGGGTGGGCCCTGCTCGGCCGCCCGGACCTGCGGGTCGCCGAGGAGACGCTGCGCCGCTGGATGAACGCCGCGGCCCTGCTGCGGCCCGGGGCCGAACTCGTCGTGCTCGCCGACTCCTCGCTCCTTCCCGTGCAGGCGCTGCTCCGCTGGGACCCGGTCACCCATGCCGAGCGGGAACTGGCCGACAGGACAGAACTCGGTTTCCCCCCGGCGGTGCGGATGGCGACCCTGACCGGGTCCGCGGCGGCGGTCCGGGAGATGCTGGGGGAACTGGTGCTCCCAGAGGGGGCACAGGTCCTCGGGCCCGTCCCCGTCGAGTCCTCCAGGGACGACCAGGTGCGGGAACGCGCCCTGGTGCGGGTGCCGTGGACGGCGGGACCGGCGCTCGCGGCGGCGCTGAAGGGGGCCTCCGGAGTCCGCTCGGCGCGTAAGGCGGACGAGGTGATCAAGGTATGCATTGACCCCCTGGACACCATTTGAGTCGTTTCCCCGATTCGCGGTGCTGACAGTAAGCCGTTAATTTCTCCCTGTGTCGATCGAATGGGTGAATCGGGCCATAGACGATCTGCGTGCGTGGGGACGGGCGAACGACCTGCACGTCGACGTGGACGAGATCCGGCTGCTCTGCGACTACGCGAGCGATTACCTGGGCGTCGGTCACCTGGGTGATTTCACCGCGGACACTTTCGAGGAACTGCTGCTCGACATCTATCCTCGCAAGGTCATCGCGCCTCCGGAAAGCGCGTCCGAGACGATCGCCGCAGCCCGGACCCTCGTCGACTTCCTTCTCTCCACCGAGGAGATCGGCGGCAAGATGGCCGTGCGCATGCGCGCCACCATCGACCGGGCCGAGCCCGAGATGCCGGTCGCCCTGGCCGACACCACCCGGTTCGGCATGGCCAAGAGCCTGTTCAGCGCGATGGGCGCCGACGCGCTGGAGGGGGATCCGCCGGTGCCGGTGGGCGAGTCCGCCCACGAGCCCTGCGGCTGCCCCGGCTGCACCCCCCTGCCCCCGGTACGGCTGGCGCCCCGCGAGGTGCTCGCCGAGGCCGTCCTCCGGGTGCCCCTGATGACCGACGCCCGCCGCCTGGTCCAGTGGATGCTGGCCGGCGGCCGTACCCCCACCGTCAGAGGCCGCCTGCGCGCCCGCGACGCCGCCGAGGCGGCCACCCAGCTCGCCGTCCCCGACCCGGCGCTGCTGTGGGAGCTGGCGGTGCGGACCGGCCTGGTCGCGCTGGAGGGCGGGGCCGCCTTCGACGCCGAGGAGCGCGACCCGCTCCAGGTCTGGGCCGAGGCGGTGGAGTTCCTCGTCGAGGGGGGCACCGGCGGCGCGGTCACCGGCTGGGAGGTCTTCGACGGGGAGCTGTACGGCCTGTGCGACATGCTCTACCGGCTGCAGGCGCCGCTCTCGATCGACCTCGTCACGGAGTACCTGGAGGAGATCGGCCTGCTCGCCGAGGAGGAGGACCTCGACCTCGACGAGGCCGTGCGGCGGCTGGTCCGCTGCGGGCTGGTCGAGCGCCGGGACGACGCGCTGGCGCTGACCTCCCTGGCGGTCTGGGGACTGCGCGAGCTCTTCCTCAGACTGGGCCTGGACGCCCCCGAGGCCGCCGACCTGGCCGGCGCCGACGCGGCCACGCTGATCGAGGGGCTGCTGTCCGGAGTGCCGCTGGAGGCGGCCGAGGCCGACATCGAGAACTGGCTGAGCCGCCGGGCCCCCGTCGCGGCCGCCTCCGAGCTCCTCGGAGCGGTCTCGGGCGCGCCCGCGGTCGCCCGGGGCGTCGCGGTGACGATCGTGGACCGGCTCGGCCCCGAGGCGGAGGAGGCGGTCCGCGCCGTCCTGGGAGAGGCCGAGCTGCGCCCGCACGCCATCCACTGGCTGTCCGCCCGGGGACTGGCCGCCCCCAGCCTCACCGAGGACGAGGTGCTCTGGATGAGCGTGGACATGCTCGCCCTGGCCCTGCCGGCCGCCGGGGAGGACCCGGAGGCGTTCGGCGAGAACATGGCGGCCTCCGGCCCTCCCGCGCACATGATCGAGGAGATGTGGCGGGTGGACCACCCGGACGTGGTCGAGGTCCTGGAGCTTCTCGGACGGTCCCTGCCGGATCAGAGCGTGGCCAAAGCAGCACGGAAAGCAGCATTCAAGGCACGTTCGCGCGCCATCGGCTGAGCCGTACATCTGCGGGGCTCCTGTGGAGTAAGTTTCACGGGTGGCAAAGAGCGGGAACACCGGCAACGTCTTCGATCTCGGTGCGCTGCGGAGGCTGGTCGACGAGTTGGGAACCGCGCCGCCCGAGGCGCGCGCGGCCGTGCTCGACGAGGTCGTCACCGGTGGTGCGGACTGCGGCTGCCCCGGCTGCGACAGCGAGACGCTGAGCTTCCCCCCGGTCGACCTGGCGCCCGACGCCGATCTCGCCCGCGCCGTGCTCCGGGTCCCCCTGGTGGCCGACGTCCAGCGGCTGGTGGCGTGGACCGGCACCCGCGAGGTGACCCCCGAGTGCCTGCTGCCCGACCCCGCCCTGGCCGCCTCCGAGCTGGGGCTCTCCGGACCGGACCGGCTCCACCTGCTCTGGGTCGTCGCGGTCAACACCGGCATGGTGCGGATCTCCCGGGGCGTCGCCGCGCCCGGACCGCTGAGCCTCTCCGCCGGACTGCCCGCCACGGTGCTCCTGGAGTTCTGGGACGGCGTGGTCATGGACGTCCTGGACCGCGCCGACGAGAGCCTGACCGGGTCCGCGGTGGTGGACGAGCACCTCGCCGAGATGCTCGCGACGATGTACGCCGTGAACGAGGGGCTCTCCCACGCTACCCTGGTCAAGGGCATCCTCCAGTCGCACGAGGTGGCCTGCGAGGCCCGTCCGGCGCAGATGCGGGAGCTGACCGCCTCCCTCCCCGCCGAGCTGGACGCCGCGCTCGCGCTGCTCGGCTACTGCGGGCTGGTCGAACCGGCGGCGGCGGGCTGGCACCGGCTGACCCCGCTGGGCGTGTGGGCCGTCCGCCGGGACCTGATGCGGGAGGGGCACGACGCGCCCACCGGCGCCGAGGTCGCCGTCTTCGCGGACTTCGGCGCGGCCGAGCTGGTCGAGGCGATGGTCGCGGGTTCCGTCCCGCCCAGCGCCGTCACCGTGTGGCTGGAGTCCCGCAGCGCCGAGACCGCCGCCCGCGACCTGATCAAGATCGCTTCGTCCGGCACGGCCGGCCAGCGCGGCACCGTGGGCACGATCCTGGAGGAGCTGGGACCGGAGGCCGAGGCCCCCTTCCGGGAGGCGCTCGCCGAGCCCGTCATGTGGCGCTACGCCGCCTCCTGGCTGCACATCCGGGACCTGCCCGCCCCGGCGCTCACCCCCGCCGACAACACCTGGCTCGCGGTCGACACGCTGGCCTCACTGATCCACCTCGGCAAGGCCCCCGACGGGATGGGCGAGTTCGGCGCGATCGAACCGGGCGAGGACCTGGTCCGCATGGTCGAGGAGATGGCCGTGGTCGACCATCCCGACCGGATCGCGGTGCTCGACATGCTCGGCGCCCACCACAGCGACGCCGCCGTGGCCAAGGCCGCGCGGAAGGCGGCCATGAAGGCCCGCTCCGGCCGGGCCCGTAGACTGGGATGACCCTCGGGAAGGAGCCCTGTTGGCCATTCAGTCAATCCGTCTCTTCGGCGACCCGGTGCTGCGCACCCCGGCCGAGCCGGTCACGGACTTCGACAAGGAGCTGCGCAAGCTCGTCAAGGACCTGACCGACACCATGCTGGACGCCCCCGGGGCGGGCCTGGCCGCGCCCCAGATCGGGGTCGGCCTGCGGGTCTTCACCTACCACGTGGACGACCAGCTCGGGCACCTGATCAACCCGAACCTCGACCTGTCCGACGAGATGGACGAGGAGGGCGAGGAGGGCTGCCTGTCCTTCCCCGGCCTGACCTACCCCACGCCCCGGGCGGTCCGCGCGGTGGCCAAGGGCTTCAACATGCACGGCGAGCCCGTCACCCTGGAGGGCACCGACCTCATGGCCCGCTGCTTCCAGCACGAGACCGACCACCTGGACGGCGTGCTGTTCATCGACCGGATGGACGCCCAGCAGCGCAAGCTCGCGATGAAGGAGATCCGTCAGGCCGAGTGGAGCGGCCTGGCCGCGCCGGTCGTCAAGTTCTCCCCGCACGCCACCCACGGGAAGGCTCTGTAGGAACCGTGCGCCTGGTCTTCGCCGGAACCCCGGACACCGCCCTGCCCTCGTTGCGCGCGCTGCTCGACGCGCCGCGCCACGAGGTCCTCGCCGTCGTCACCCGCCCGGACGCCCCGTCGGGCCGGGGGCGCAAGGTCCACCCGAGCCCGGTCGCCGAGCTGGCCGAGGAGGCGGGCATCGAGGTGCTCAGGCCGGTGAAGGCGGGCGACCCCGCCTTCCTGGAGCGGCTGAAGGAGATCGGTCCGGACGCCTGCCCGGTGGTGGCCTACGGCGCCCTGCTGCCGCAGACGGCGCTGGACGTCCCGCGTCACGGCTGGATCAACCTGCACTTCTCGCTGCTGCCCGCGTGGCGGGGCGCGGCCCCCGTGCAGCACGCCGTACTGCACGGCGACGAGATCACCGGCGCGACCACCTTCCAGATCGTCAGGGAACTCGACGCCGGCCCCGTCTACGGCATGGTCACCGAGGAGATCCGCGCCACCGACACCAGCGGCGAGCTGCTCGCCCGGCTGGCCGAGTCGGGCGCCGGGTTGCTGGCGGCGACCCTGGACGGCATCGAGGACGGCACCCTGGAGGCCCGGCCGCAGCCCGCCGACGGGGTGAGCCACGCGCCGAAGATCAACGTCGAGGACGCCCGGGTCGACTGGTCCGCGCCCGCGATGCGGGTGGACCGCCTGATCCGCGCCTGCACGCCCGCCCCGGGCGCGTGGACCGAGTTCCGCGGCCAGCGCGTCAAGCTCGGCCCGGTACGGCCCGCCCCCGACGCCCCCGCCCTCGCCCCCGGCGAGATGGCGGTGTCGAAGAACTCCGTCCTGGCCGGCACGGCCACCTGCCCGGTCGAGCTGGGCGAGGTGCAGCCGCAGGGCAAGCGCCTGATGAGTGCGGGGGAGTGGGCCCGCGGCGTGCGGCCCACCGGCGAGGATCGGCTGGTCTGACGGATCATGGGTGATCGGGGGAACGGCGGAGCCGCTCCGCGCGGCGGAGGTCGCGGTGCCGGAGGCCGTCCGGGCGGCGGTTCCGGCGGCCGTGGCCAGGGCGCAGGCGGTTCCGGCGAGCGCCGGGGGGCCGCGGGGAACGGCCGGAAGCAGGGCGCGTCCGGCGGGCAGGGCCGGGGCCGCGGGCGGGGGCCGTCCAGGCCGGTCTACGACGAGGCCCGCAACACCGCCTACGACCTGCTGCGCGCCGTGGACGAGCGGGACGCCTACGCCAACCTGCTGATGCCGGTGCTGCTGCGCGAGCGCGGCCTGTCCGGGCGTGACGCGGGCCTGGCCACCGAGCTGGCCTACGGCACCCTGCGCGGTCTGGGCACCTACGACGAGATCATCGCAGCCTGCAGCGACCGGGCCCCCGAGGACCTCGACCCGCCGCTGCTGGACGTCGTCCGCCTCGGCGCGCACCAGCTGCTCAAGACCCGCATCCCCCCGCACGCCGCCGTCGGCACGACCGTCGACCTGGCCCGCCTCCGGGTGGGCGTGGGCCCGTCCAAGTACGCCAACGCGGTGCTCCGCAAGGTCGCGACCCGATCCCTGGAGCAGTGGATCCCGATCGTGGCCCCGGACCCGGCCGACGACCCGATCGGCCACCTGGCCGTGGCGCACAGCCACCCCCGATGGATCGTCACCGCGCTCCGCGACGCCGTCGGCGGGGACTTCGAGGAGACGGCCGCGCTGCTGGCCGCCGACAACGAACGGCCCCGGGTGACCCTGGTCGCCCGGCCCGGCCGGGCCTCGGCGGAGGAACTGCTCGCCTCCGGCGCCCAGCCCGCCGAGTTCTCCCGCTACGCGGCCTACCTGCCCGAGGGCGACCCCGGAACGATCCCAGCCGTGGCCGAGTCCCGCGCCGCCGTCCAGGACGAGGCCAGCCAGCTCGTCGCGCTCGCTCTCACCCGCGTCCCGTTGACCGGCGGAGACACCCGCTGGCTCGACATGTGCGCCGGTCCGGGCGGCAAGGCGGGCCTCCTGGACGCCCTGGCCACCCACGGCGACACGGCCGCCCCCGCCGGGATCTCTTCCCCGGAGTCCCCGGAGTCCCCGGAGTCCCCGGAGGCGTCCGACCGTCCGGTGTCCTTCCCCGGAGGGGCCCGTCTCCTCGCCGCCGAGCTGCAGCACCACCGCGCCCGCCTGGTCTGGCAGACCACCCGGAAGGCCGGGGTCGTCACCGCCGACGGCACGGTCCCCGCCTGGCGGCCCGGAGCCTTCGACCGGGTCATGGTGGACGCCCCCTGCACCGGCCTGGGCGCGCTGCGCCGCCGCCCCGAATCCCGCTGGCGCCGCGACCCCCGGAGCCTCCCCGAACTGGGCGGGCTCCAGCGCGCACTGCTGAGATCCGCACTCGACGCCGCCCGCCCCGGTGGGGTCGTGGCCTACGTGACCTGCTCACCGCACCTGGCCGAGACCGTCACCGTGGTCGGCGACCTCCTCCGGGACCGCGACGACACCGAGGTCCTCGACGCCCGCGCCTACCTCCCCGAGGTCGAAGGCCTGGGCGACGGCCCGTACGCCCAGTTCTGGCCGCACCGCCACGGCACCGACGCCATGTTCCTCGCCCTGATCCGCCGCCGCTGACCGAACCCTCTTGCCTGCGGCGCGGCAGCCTCCGCCCCGCCCGGCCCGCCGGTCCGCCCGCCGGCGCGGTTCCATCGCCGTTCCATCGCCGTTCGCCGGTCGCCCTGTCCGGGACGGCGATCAGCGCGGGTCGATCGGCGTCGGCGTCCCGGCCGCCGCCTCCAGCGTCTCGGCGGCGTCCAGGCACAGGTCCTCGCGGAACCTCGGGCCGATGACCTGAACGGCCTGCGGCAGGGCACCGTCCAGCCCGACGGGTACGGCGACCGCGGGCAGGCCGAGGAGATTGACCGCCACGACCATGCGCATGGTGTCCGGCCAGTCCTCCAGCCATCGGGGATCGAGGTCCGACCCGACGGGGAAGGCCGGACGCGTGCGGACCGGTGCGAGCACCAGCGGCGCGTGGCTCATCCACACGCTCCACAGCCGCGCGATGGACGCCCGCTCCATCATCGGGTCGAACGCCTCCGCTCCGGCGGCCCGTGCCCAGACCGGCTCGTAGAGCTCCCAGAAGCGCACGAACCCGGGGGAGGCGATGGTCTCGACAGGGGGCTGATCCCGGTGCACGCGGCCGTAGGCCGACATGATCTGCGTGTAGACCTCGCTCGAACGGGTGAGGGCCGGGGCCTCCCCCTCCTCGACGAGGTAACCCGCGTCGGCCAGGATCCCCGCCGCGCGCCGCAGCGCGTCCGCGACCTGCGGGGCCATGCCGGTCCCGCCGACGTCGGTCACGACCCGGACCCGTACCGGCGCCGGTACGGGCGGGCCGTTCAGGGGCACCGGGGCGTGCCACGGATCCCCGCCGGGCCGTCCGCACATGTGGTGGAAGGCCAGGCGCAGGTCCCGGACGTGCCGGGCGACGGGGCCGTGGACGGCGAACAGCTGGAAGGCGAAGGGGACCGGTCCCGCCCGCTCCCCGGCCTGCGCCACCCTGCCCAGCGAGGTCTTCAGCGCGCTGACGCCGCAGCACTGGGCGGGCCAGCGCAGCGAGCCCGCGGCGTCGTTCCCGATGCCGAGCGGGGACATCCCCGTCGCCACCGCGGCGGCCTCCCCGCCGCTGGACGCGCCCGGCGTGTGACCGGCGGACCAGGGATTGACCGTCGCGCCGCGCAGCGCGTTGTCGGTGTGCCAGCGCATGCCGAACTCGGGCATGTTCGTCCGGCCGATCGGGATCGCGCCCGCCGCGCGCAGCTCGGCGACGAAGGGCGCGTCGGCGGCGGCCGTCGCCTCCCGCAGGGCGACGATCCCCTGCGTCGTGGCCGACCCCGCGACGTCGATGTTCTCCTTGACCGTCATCGGCACACCGCACAGCGGGCCGGTCGTCCCGCCGCGCGCGTATGCCGTGTCGGCCGCGTCCGCCGCGGCGAGCGACTCCTCCCGCAGCGTGACCGTGACGGCGTTCACCCGGGAGTTCACCTCGTCGATCCGCCGGAGATGCGCCTCGACGACCTCCCGGCGCGAGACCTCCCCGCCGCGGATCATTTCCGCCAGATCCCACGCGCCCCGTGCCCACAACTCCGTCAATGCGCCCTCCTCGGTGACTGTGCCGGGAAATCTAGAAGGGAACGCGGGGAAAGAGCAGTCTTGTCTTTCCCCGCTGCCTCAGCCGCCCGGCGGGCCGTGGTTTCAGAAAGCGCCGGGGCCTCCCTGTACGGTCAGTTCCAGATCATGAAGAATCCGTTCATGGAGATCGATTGGGCGCAGCCGTACGGTCCCCTCATCGACACCAGCCTCCGGGTGGTGACGTGGAACGTCTGGGGCCGGCACGGCCCGTGGGAACAGCGCTGGAAGGCGATCGGCTCGGTCCTGCGGCAGGCGGATCCCGACGTGGTCGCGCTGCAGGAGTCCTGGTCCGAGGGCGTCGCCGGCCTCGCCGGCGAACTGGGCCGCCACCACGTGATCGGGTTCGGCGGCGACCACTGGGACGCCTCCACGCCCTGCGCGGTGTTGTCCCGCTGGCCGATCACCCGGCACGAGCGGCGGGGGCTCGCTCCGGAGCACGGTACGAGCGGCGGAGCCGTCCTGTTCGCCGAGATCGACGGGCCGCGCGGGCCGCTGCACCTGTTCAGCGTGATCCTCGGCTCTTTCCGGCCCTATGACAGCGTGATCCGCCAGGATGCGGTACGCGATCTCGCGGCCTTCGTCACCGAGACCGGCCGGGGCTCGACACCTGCTGTGATCTGCGGCGACTTCAACGCGCCTGCGGAGAGCGACGAGATGCGCATGCTCACCGGCCTGACCCGCCCCGCCGCCGAGAAGTTCTTCGCCTACGACGCCTGGGCCGTCGCGGGGGACGGCGGCGCCGGGATCACCTGGTCCCGCCGGAACCCCTGGGCCGCCCCGGCGCTCTTTCCCGAGCGCCGGTTCGACTACATCCTGTCCGTCTGGCCCAAGCCCGGCGGCGCGGGGCACCCCCTGCACTGCGAGGTCATCGGCACCACCGAGATCGCCGGGGTCATCCCCTCGGACCACTACGGCGTCCTGGCGGACCTCCGCTACTGAGCGCTCCAGGAGGACGGGCCGGGCTCCGGGGTGCTCAGCGTGGTGCGAGAGCCGGGCGGGACCCGTCGCCGGAGGCGGGGGCGTCGGCGAGCACCCGCGCGCAGGCGTCGAGCAGCCGCTGCCGCTGCGTCCGCGCCCGCTCGGCGAAGCCCCGCTGCTCGGCGGCGTATTCGGCCCGCCCCTCGGGGGTCTCGATCCGGATCGGCCGGTAGCCGAGTGCGCTCAGGTCGTACGGGCTGGCCCGCATGTCCACGGCGCGGATGTCGCGGGCCAGGACGAAGCAGTCGGCCACCAGCTCACCGCTCACCAGCGGTGACAGTTTGTACGCCCACTTGTACAGGTCCATGTTGGCGTGCAGGCAGCCTGGCTGCTCCAGCTCTCCCTGCCGCTCCCGGGTCGGCTGCAGCACGTTGAGCGGACGCGCCTCGGTGGTGAAGAAGCGGAACGCGTCGAAATGGCTGCACCGCACGCCTCTCTCCTCCACGACCCCGGCGATCTCCTCCCCGCTGAGCCGCAGCGGCCAGGCGCCGTGCCGTACCTCCGCGGTCTTGTAGACCATCGCCCACTCGTGCAGGCCGAAACAGCCCAGATACGCCGGCCGCGCCGCGGTGGCGGCCAGCAGCCGCGCGATCCACTCGACGGATGGCCTGCGCCTGCCCATCAGCGCCGCGGTGTCGAGGATGGCTCCATCGGGGGTGTCGAGGTAGTCGCGGCCGAAGTCGCGGGCCCCCTTCAACACCACCCCGGCGCCCGGATGCCACTTCCGCAGCTGCGCCGGCCGGTGCCCGTAGTAGGTGAACAGAAAGTCCTCGACGGGATGGGTCTCCCCCCGTTCCCTGCGCGCCAGGTGCGGTGCCGTCCACGTCTCGACCCGTCGCCGATGGGCCTCCGCCCGGGCCCGCCACACCTCCGGTTCCAAAAACTCCACCGTCGCATGGTATGCGCGAGCCGGTGGTGATCCATCGATCAGCCCGGGTCCGGCCGCCTCCGCGAAGGACCCCTGGGCATGGATTCTTCAGACGTGCTGCCGACGAGGTCTCCGCTGGCGCTCAGCTCCATATGACATGCGTCCGGGGTGCGGCGCGGTGCTCACCGCGCACCGACATCAGGATTCCCGCGGCGGCCAGGCAGCTCACGACGGACGACCCTCCGTAGGACACCAGCGGGAGCGGGACCCCGATGATCGGTGCGAGGCCGAGCACCATGCCGATGTTGATCGTCGCCTGGGTGGCGAGCCAGCACACGATCCCGCCGGCCACCAGCCGGTCGTACGGCGTGGCCGCCTGCGCGGCGATGCGCAGGCCGCGCCAGAGGATGCTCCACAGCAGCACCAGGACGACAGCCGCCCCGGCGAAGCCCAGTTCCTCACCGGCGACGGTGTAGATGAAGTCGGTGTGCTGTTCCGGTACGAAGCGTCCACCGGTCTGGTCGCCGTGGAAGAGCCCGCGCCCGAGCAGTCCGCCGGAGCCGATCGTCTCCAGGGCCTGGATCGCGTTGTATCCCGCGCCCTGTGGGTCGGCCGCCGGGTCGGCGAAGACCAGCAGCCGCTGCACCTGATGGGGCTTGAGCAGGTCCAGCCACCAGGCGAGGGCCGCGGCGCCGAGCGCGCCTCCCGCGAGGAGACCGATCGAGCGCCCCGGCGTACCGGCGATAACGATCATGCTCAGGGTGGTGGCGGCCAGGATCAGGGCGGTTCCGAGGTCGGGCTGGAGCATGACGAGCCCGAGCGGGACGCCGGCCACGGCGAGGGCGGCCGGCAGCCCGGAGGCGCGGCGGCGCCGTTCCCCGTCGGGCGCCGCGCCGAGCAGGGCCGCCAGGGCGAGCACCAGCGCCGGCTTGGCCAGTTCCGACGGCTGGAACTGGAGCACGCCGAGGTTCAGCCAGGACCTCGACCCGTTGACCGTCACACCGAGAGGGCTGAGGACGGCCGCCAGGCCGAGGCAGCCGGTCAGATAGGCGGGCGGGCCCCAGGCCCGCAGCGACCAGCGGTCGGCGCCGGCCAGGATGGTCATCAGCGCCAGTCCGGCGCCGCTGTAGGCGATCTGGCGCCAGAGGTGCGTGTGGGACCCCTCCGGCGGCATCGCCCGGGTCGAGGACCACACCAGCAGCACGCCCACCACGCACAGGGCGGTCGCCGGCAGGCAGATCCGCCAGTCCAGGACACGCAGGCGGTCTCTCATCGCCGCTCCAGCCGGTGGATGGCGGACCAGATCTCCCGCGCGGCCGGGGCGGCGGTATCGCCGCCGTTGCCGCCCTGCGAGACCACGACGACCACCGCGTAGCGGTCGTCGAACGAGGCGAACCAGGAGGTGTCCTGCCTGCCGAAGACCTCCGCCGTGCCGGTCTTGCCTGCGATGGGTCTCTTGTCGAGCGGGAAACCGGCGAAGGCGGCGGAGGCCGTACCCGATTTCGGCACCTCGGCGAGCGCCCTGCGGATGTAGGCCAGAGTCGTGCGGCCGACGGGGAGACGGCCGACGACCGGGGGGGTCACCTCGCGCAGGACGCGGCCGTCGGCGCCCACGATCCGCTTGCCGACCCGGGGACTGAACAGGGTGCCCCCGTTGGCCAGCGCCGCGTACGCCCGGGCCATCTGCAGCGGGGTGACCAGCACGTCGCCCTGGCCGATGGCGAAGTTGGCGGCGTCACCGGGGCGCGCCCAGGGCCCGCCCGGCACCCAGCCGGCGGCCTCGCCGGGCAGGTCGACGCCGGTCTCCCGGCCGAAGCCGAAGGCGCGGGCCATGCGCTGCATCGAGTGGTCGCGGGGGTCGTCGCGCCACAGCTCGTCGGCGAAGCGGTAGAAGATCGTGTCACAGGAGACCGCCAGCGCCCGGTGCAGATCGATCCGGCCGTGGTCGGCGCCGCGGTAGTTGCGGAAGTCCCGGTCGCCCACCCGGTAGGAGCCCGGGCAGTCGTAGGCCCCGCGGAGGGGGTAACCGGCGCCGACGGCGGCGGCGGTGGAGACGACCTTCCAGGTGGACCCGGGCGCCCACTGTCCCTGGATCGCCCGGGACAGCAGCGGGCTGCCCCGGTCCTCACGGGTCAGCCGCGCGTAGTCGCCGGGGTCGATGCCGCCCACCCACACCGACGGGTCGTAGCCGGGCAGGCCGGCCAGCGCGACGACACGGCCGGTGCGCGCCTCCAGCACCACCGCGGCCCCGGAGTCCGCGGCGAGGCCGCGCGCTCTGGCGCCGGCGGCCGCGCGTTTGAGCGCCCGCTCCGCGGCGCGCTGGATCCCGGTGTCGATGCTGGTGACGAGCGTGGCGCCGGGGACGGCCGGCTGCTCGTGCAGCGTGCGCAGGACCCGCCCCCCGCTGTCGACGACGATCCGGCGGCTGCCGGGTGTGCCGCGCAGCTCCGCCTCGTACGCGGCCTCGAGCCCGTCCCGGCCGACCGGCGCGGTACCGCCGGGCGACCGGCCGTCCGGCGCCAGGTAACCCAGGAGGTGAGCGGCCAGGTCACCGTGCGGGTAGTCCCTGACCGGCCGGAGCTCGGCGATCACGCCGGGGAACTCGGCGGACCGCTCCACGACCTGGAGCGCCAGCCGCTCGTCGACCGCTTCGGCCACCGGGATCGGCTGGTACGGCGACCCCGCCCAGCACGGCGTGACCGGCCTCTCGCCACACAGCCGGATCCTGTCGCCGATCTCGCTCCGGCTCACTCCGAGCAGGGCGGCCAGCCGTCCCAGCACCTCCCGGCCGCCGTCGGGCCGGCCGGCCAGGACGTTCCGGTCGACGGACACGGTCATCGCGGTGCGATTGCGCACCAGGGGCCGACCGCGGTCATCGACGATGCGCCCACGCACGGCCGGGACGACCACGTGGCGCACGTGGTCCGCCGAGGCGGCGCGGGTGTAGCGGTCGCCGTCGAGGAGCTGCACCTGCCACAGGCGGCCGAGCAGCACGCAGAACAGAGAGGTCACGAGCAGGTGCACCAAGACGAGACGGGAACGCATCGGGGATCCTCCGGGCCGCCGCGCCCGCGCGCCACCGGGTGACGCCGAGCCAGACGAGGGAGCTGATCAGCAGGGTGGAGGGCAGGGCGAGCGGCAGCTCGGCCGCCTCGGGCACCGTGCGCGGGTCGCGCAGCAGCGCGTCCGCCGCGACGGAGGCGAGCGAACCGCCCGTCACGCCCAGGGCGAGTACGGCGGGGGCGGGCAGCCGCCCCGGCAGCCCGCAGGCGTAGCCGACCGCGCAGAGCACGAGCGCCGACCGGCCGGCCACCCCGTCGGCGGGCGGCACGAGGTCCGTGGCCAGGCCGGCGGTGAAGCCGGCGAGCACGCCCGGTATCGGGCCGCAGACGACGGCCACCAGGACGACCGCGGCCAGGACCACGTCGGGTGCGGTCCCTTCGGGCAGGGGGAGCCGTTCCACCACGGTCACCTGCAGCACGGGCGCGGCCAGGGCGGTGAGGGCGGGGCTAATCCGCACGGCCGCCCCCGAGTGTCACGCCGACCACGTCGAGGGCGGTGAACCTGACCGCCGGCCGCACCAGGGCGGTCGTGACGAGCGGGTCCGCGCCGGCTTCCACCCGGACGACCGTGCCGACCGGGACTCCGGGCAGGTACGGCCCCGCCTTGGCCGAACCGAGGGTCTCCACGCGCTGCCCGGCGCGCAACTCGGCGTCCGCCGCGAGCAGCCGGAGGCGGAGCAGTCCGTTACGCACCCCCTGGCCGGTGACGATGCCGATCTCGCGGGACCCGGCCACGCGCACGCCCACGCTGGAGGCGGGATCGGCGGCCAGCCGTACGGTGGACACCGAGTGACCGGCCTCGATCACCAGGCCCACCAGGCCGTCGGCGTTGACCACCATCTGGCCGGAGTGCACGCCGTCCCGGGTGCCCACGTCGACGGCCACGGTGTCGCCGTGCGCGCCGAACGCGATGACCTGGCCCGTCGCGACGGGTCGCCGCGGCGGGGCCGTCCGGATGGGCTCCGCCCGGCGGTTCCTTCCGTCCATCGCCTGCGCGGTCCATCGTGCGGCGGCCAGCCGTACCCGCTGCTCTCCGCCGGCGGGGGCCCGGCCGATCGCGGCCACGAGGCGTTGCACCGGCCCGGCCACGGAGGCGGCCCACTCGCGCAGCGCGGTCGTGCCGTCGCGGACGTCCAAGGTGATCAGCACGGCCGAGGCGGTCACCGCCAGCGCGAGGACGAGGCGATGACGGCGGATGACTCGCATCGCCCCTCCTCTAGTGCCGGGGTTCGGGAACCAGGACGCCCTGGAGGTGGTCGAAGTCCTCCACGCACCGGCCCGAGCCCAGCGCCACCGAGTGGAGTGGATTGTCCGCCACCGTGATGGGCATGCCGGTGGCCTCGGCGAGTCGCCGGTCCAGGCCGCGGAGCAGGGCGCCGCCGCCGGTGAGCGTGATGCCGTTCTTCACCAGGTCGCCGGCGAGTTCGGGCGGGCACTCGTCGAGGGTGGCCTGGACCGAGTCGACGATCATGTGCAGCGGCTCGTCGATCGCCTCGTGGATCTCCCGATCGGAGACGTCGACCGACTTGGGCAGGCCGGTGACCAGGTCACGGCCCCTGATCGGGAAGTGGCTCTCCTGCTCGGGCAGGCAGGCCGAGCCGATGGCAATCTTGACCTCCTCGGCGGTCCGCGACCCGAGCAGCAACGCGTGCTCCTTCTTGACATGCGCGATGATCGCCTGGTCGAGCTCGTCACCGCCGATCCGCAGCGAATGCGCCGTCACGATCCCGCCCAGCGAGATCACGGCGACCTCCGTGGTGCCGCCGCCGATGTCGACCACCATGCTTCCGCTGGCCTCGTTCACCGGCAGCCCGGCGCCGATGGCCGCGGCCATGGGCTCCTCGATGATGTAGACGCTCCTGGCACCCGCCTGGTATCCCGCCTCCTTGACCGCGCGCTGCTCGACGCCGGTGATCCCGCTGGGCACGGCGACCACCAGGCGGGGCTGGGTGAGGTAGCGGCGGCGGTGCACTTTCCTGATGAAGTACCGCAGCATCTGCTCGGCCACCTCCAGGTCGGTAATGACGCCGTCGGCGAGCGGGCGGATGGCGACGATGTGACCGGGGGTCCGGCCGATCATCTGCTTCGCATCACTCCCCACTGCGGCGATCTTGCCGGTCCTGGTGTTGAGCGCCACCACCGACGGCTCGTCCAGCACGATGCCGCGATCGCGGACGTAGACAAGCGTGTTGGCCGTGCCCAGGTCCACTGCCATGTCACGACCGAGGAAACCGAGAACTGACCGCATGACGAACTCTGCCCCCCGCGGATGAGTCGACCCCTGCGAGCGAAGAAACCCGCGAATGGAAGCTGCGAACAGAAGGCGTCCCGGACTCCGCCGGAGAGCTCGGGACGGTGCGTACGGCTATCGCCTCAGGCGTGTGCGGATCGGTGTCCCCGCAGTCTCCTCGGCAGATAGCCCGCCATGTCTCCTCCGTGTCCGCGGCGATGGTCCATTCGGTTGGCTGTTAGCACTCTCTATGTGAGAGTGCTAATCAGTATTTAACATCCTCCTCCGCTCCGGGCAACCCGGCGCCGGTCGGTGTCCGCGACGACCGGGCGGGTCCCGGGCAAGGGTGGTGGGAGAGGGTGAGAGGGCCGCCAATAGACTCGGGCATCATGGCCGTACAGATCTCGCCCAGCATCCTGTCCGCCGACTTCGCCCGCCTCGCCGAGGCGGCCGCGGCGGTGTCCAACGCCGACTGGCTGCACGTCGACGTCATGGACAACCACTTCGTGCCCAACTTGACGCTCGGCCTGCCAGTCGTGGAGTCCCTGCTCAAGGCCACATCCCTGCCGCTGGACTGCCACCTCATGATCGAGGACCCGGACCGCTGGGCGCCGGCCTACGCCGAGGCGGGGGCCGGGAGCGTGACCATCCACGCCGAGGCGGCCAGGGCCCCCGTCCGCACGCTTCGGCAGATCCGCGCCGCCGGGGCGCGCGCCGGGTTCGCGCTGAACCCGGCCACCCCCGTCGAGCCGTACGAGGACCTGCTCGGCGAGATCGACATGATGCTGCTGATGACCGTCGAGCCCGGCTTCGGCGGCCAGAAGTTCCTCGACGTGGTCCTGCCCAAGATCCGCCGGGCCCGGGCGCTCATCGAGCGGCACGGCGGCCAGATCTGGCTCCAGGTGGACGGCGGCGTCGCGGCCGAGACCATCGAGCGCTGCGCCGAGGCCGGGGCCGACGTCTTCGTCGCGGGCAACGCGGTCTACGGCGCCGACGACCCCGCCCGCGCGGTGGACGACCTGCGGGAACTGGCCGCCAAGGCCTGAGCTGCCCGGACGGACGCTCCCGGTGGGCGGGGGCGTTCCCGGCGCGGCGGCGGCTTCTCGTGCCCGGCGTGGCGGACCTACGCCAGCGCCGGGTCCAGCACCACGTCCCGGCCGTGGACGGTCGGCGCCTCCGGGAAGTGGCACGCGGTCAGGTGACCCTCCGGGCTGCCCTCCAGCCGGACCAGCGGCGGCTCCTCGCTCGCGCACTTCTCCTGCGCCTTCCAGCAGCGGGTACGGAACCGGCAGCCGGACGGCGGGTCGATCGGGGAGGGCACGTCCCCGGCGAGGCGGATGCGCTCGCGGGCCCGGCCCTCCGGCTCGGCCTCCGGGACGGCCGACAGCAGCGCGTGGGTGTAGGGATGGCGGGGACGCTCGTAGAGCGAGTCCCGGCCGGCGATCTCGACGATCTTGCCGAGGTACATGACCGCGACCCGCTGGGAGAAGTGCCGGACCACCGCCAGGTCGTGGGCGATGAACAGGAAGGCGATGCCCAGCTCCCGCTGGAGCTCCCGCAGCAGGTTGACGACCTGGGCCTGGATGGAGACGTCCAGCGCGGACACCGGCTCGTCGGCGACGATCAGCCTCGGGTTGAGGGCGAGCGCGCGGGCGACGCCGATGCGCTGGCGCTGGCCGCCGGAGAACTCGTGCGGGAAGCGGTTGTAGTGCTCCGGATTGAGCCCGACGATCTCCAGCAGCTCCCGGACCCGCCGCTCCCGTCCCTCCGGCGGATCGATGCCGTTGATCTCCATCGGACCGCGGATGATGCCGCCCACGGTGTGCCGGGGGTTGAGCGACGAGTACGGGTCCTGGAAGATCATCTGGATCTCGGCGCGGATCGGGCGGAGCTCCCTGCGGCTCGCGTGGGTGATGTCGCGCCCGCCGTACCGGACGGTGCCCCCGGTGGGCTCCAGCAGCCGCGCGACCAGGCGCCCGGTGGTGGACTTGCCGCATCCGGACTCGCCGACCAGCCCGAGGGTCTCTCCCGGGTACACGGCCAGGTCGATGCCGTCGACCGCGTGCACCCGGCCGACCTGCCGCTTGAAGACGAGGCCGCTCATGATCGGGAAGTGCTTCTCCAGCCCGGACAGCTCCAGCAGCGGCTCGGCCGCCGTCCCCGTCGTGGGCCCGGTCTCCTTCAACGGACGATCTCCTGTTTCTGGGCGAGGGTCAGGTGGCACGCGTCGCCGTGGCCGTGGCGCGGCGACAGCTCGGGCCGTTCGGTACGGCACAGCTCGGGACCGGCCAGCGCCGGATAGTCGCACCGGGGGTGGAACGGGCAGCCGGACGGCACGTTGATGAGGCTCGGCGGGGTGCCGCGCACCGGCCGGAGCGGCGCGTCCACCGGGGTGCTCAGCCGGGGCATGGAGGCCAGCAGACCCCAGGTGTAGGGATGGTGCGGCTCGCCGAGGACCTCCCGGACGGTGCCGCGCTCCACCGCCCGCCCGGCGTACATCACCAGCACCTCGTGCGCGGTGTTCGCGACCACGCCCAGGTCGTGGGTGATCAGGATGATCGCGGTCCCGGTCTGCTCCTGCAGGTCCCGGAGCAGGTCGAGGATCTGCGCCTGCACGGTCACGTCGAGCGCGGTGGTCGGCTCGTCGGCGATGAGCAGGTCGGGGTCGCAGACCAGGGCCATCGCGATCATCGCGCGCTGCCGCATGCCGCCGGAGAACTGGTGGGGATAGTCGTCCACCCGGAGCTTCGGCTGCGGGATGCCGACGCGGGTGAGCATCTCGATCGCGCGGTCCCTGGCGGCGGCCCGGCTCGCACCGGTGTGCCTGCGGAAGACCTCGCCGATCTGCCTGCCGATCGTGTGGTACGGCGAGAGCGAGGTCAGCGGGTCCTGGAAGATCATCGCCGCCTTGTTGCCGCGGATGCGCTCCATGACGGAGCGGGGGGCGCCGATCAGTTCCCGGCCGTCCAGGAGGATCCCGCCGCTCATCTTGGCGGTCTCGGGGCTGTGCAGGCCGAGGACGGCCAGGGCGGTCACCGACTTGCCCGAGCCGGACTCGCCGACGACGCCCAGCGTGGTGCCCTTCTCCACGCCGAAGGAGAGCCCGTCCACCGCGTGGACGACACCGTCCTCGGTGTGGAAGTCGACGGTCAGGTCCTGGACCGAGAGGAACGGGGTTGACACGGGGCTCCTAGTTCAGCCGTACTCGGGGGTCGATGAAGGCGTACAGGGCGTCCACGACGATGTTGAACACGATGATCGCCCCGGCCGCCACGAGCACCGTGGCCATCAGGACCGGCAGGTCGGAGTCGGTGACGGCGTTGATGGACAGCCGCCCGAGTCCCTGCAGGCCGAAGGTGGTCTCGGTGATGATGGCGCCGCCGATGAGGGCGCCGAGGTCCACGCCGAAGATGGTGATGACGGTCGTCAGGGTGCCGCGCAGCGCGAAGCGCAGCGTCACGCTCCGCGCCTTCATGCCCTTGGCCCGCGCGGTGCGCACGTAGTCCTCGCCGAGCTGCTCCACCATCGTCGAGCGGGTCATCCGGGTGTAGCCGGCGGTGAAGATGATCGACAGCACGACCCAGGGCAGCGTCAGCCCGGCGGCCCAGGCGAGCGGGTCCTCGGTGAAGGGAAGGTACTGCGGCCTGGCCAGGATCTGGTTCTCGTAGACCAGGAAGTAGAGGGCGAGCGTGCCGACGAAGTAGATCTGCAGGGAACTGCCGACCAGCGACGAGACACTGGTGATCTTGTCCAGCGGCCGGCCCTGGTTCAGCGCCGCGACGATGCCGGTGGCGACACCGAACAGCAGGAAGATGACCGCCGCGCCGATGGTGAGGGAGACGGTGACCGGCAGCCGGTCCAGGATCGTCTCGAGGACCGGGGCCCGGTTGACGAAGGAGTAGCCGAGGCAGGGCGCCGGGCAGTGTCCCAGCCCGGCGTAGTCACGCCCGGCGAAGATCCCTGTCAGCCAGGCGGTGAACTGGGCGAACAGCGGCTGGTCCAGGCCCAGGTTGTGCCGAGCCTGCTCCAGAAGCTCCGGCGGGCAGGCCTTGCCGCAGGCGAGCCGGGCCGGGTCGGCGGGGACGGCGAAGAAGAGGAAGAACGTGACGGCGGCGATGATCACCAGGGTGAGCACGGCGCCGATGGCGCGGCGGGTGAGGAAACGGAGCATCGGCTGCTTCCCGGGGGAGTGGCGGGGACCGCTGTGGCCCGGGGCGCCGCGGCCGTGCCGCCGCGGCGCCCCGGGGCGTGGTCACTGTTTGACGAAGATGGTGTTCGGCGACACGATCCAGAACTGCGGGTCGATCTCCGCGCCGCCCACCTTGGAGCCGTGGAGGGTGTTGGCGATCCGGTTCTCGGCGACGACCAGGGGGGTGATCGTCTCCTGGATCTTCTTGTCCAGGGCCATCCACGCGGCGTTCGCCGCGTCGAGGTCGGGCATCGCCGCGATCTTCTCCATCTCCTCGGTGAGCGCCGGGTCCTTCAGGTGCGCGTAGTTCGGGGCGCCGTCGCCGACGGGCCCGAAGATGACCGGCAGGACCGTGGAGCCCGACGGCCAGTCGGCGCCCCAGCCGCCCCAGTACAGGTCGAACTCGTTCTTCACCAGGCCGATGGAGTCGTAGTAGGTCTTGCGGTCCAGGGGCTTGGCCACCACCTTGATCCCGGCCTTCTCCAGAGCGTTCTTGATCACGACGGTGATCTGCTCCTGGAGCGGCGTCTGGTTGTAGGCGTAGACGATGGTCGGGTTGGGGTCGCTCGACTGGGCCAGCAGTTCCTTGGCCTTGTCGATGTCGCCTTCGGGCTTGGCGGTCTTGCCGAACAGGTCGTAGGGCTCGTAACCGGCGGTGGTGTTCTCGTTGAGGATCGTGGTGGGCAGCGCCGCCGCGGCCGGGCCGCCGTAGACCTGCTGGATCTGCCTGGACGGCCAGGCGTGGTTGACGGCCTGCCGGATCTTGATGTCCTTCACCCGGTCGAGGTTGAAGTAGTAGTAGTTCCCGTACGGCGAGGGGCTCTTCAGCAGGCGCGGGGCCAGGGAGGCGTCGTTGAGGACCTGCTGGAGCCGCTCCGGCGGGACGCTGGCGTAGAAGGTGAACGCCGTCTGGTCCGGTCCCGCGTCCGCGATGAGGCGGTCGGTGATCTGCAGGGCCTCCTGGCCGAACTCCATGCGCCACCTGTCCGGGTAGGCGCCGCGGATCGGGTCGGTCGCGGCGTCCCAGTTCGGGTTGCGCTCCAGGTCTATCGACTTGTCGACGACGTGGCTCTTGATGATGTACGGCCCGCTGGAGAAGGGCTCCTTGTCGTACTTCTCCTTGGTGTCCTTGGCCTTGGGCACGATGGCGTACCCGCCCATCGCGAAGGCGTAGTTCGCGTCGGCGTGCGGCGTCTTGAACCTGAAGACGACCGTCTTGTCGTCGGGCGTCTCGATGGCGTCCAGGCGCTTGCCGTCGTAGGGGCCCGGGTAGGCCTTCTTGTGGTCGACCTCGGTCAGCCACTGCTGGATGTAGGTCGGGCCCTGGGTGATGAACGGCGCGAACGTCCGCTCGATCGTCCACTTCACGTCCTCGGACGTGATCGGCGAGCCGTCCTGCCACTTCACCCCGTCCTTGAGGGTGAAGGTCCAGGTCCTCCCGCCGTCGGACGGGGTGCCCGGGTCGGTGGCCAGGTCGCCGACCAGCTTGTACTCGCCCTTGGCGACGCGTTTGTAGCCGGTCAGGCCGCGGTGGATCAGCAGGCCGAAGTTGGTCGCGGTGTTGACGTAGCTCTGCGCGGGGTCGAAGTGGGCGAAGTCGTCCCGGTCGATCATGGTGACGGTGCCGCCCTTGACGACGCCCTCGGGCGCGATGGCCGGGCCCTTGGAGTCGTCGGCCGTGCCGACGGTGATCGTCGGAGGCTTGTACGGTTCCGCGGAGGCGGCGGGCGCGCCGCTGGGGGCGGGGGGTGCGCCCTGGTTGCCCTCGGCGCACGCGCCGGTGAGCACGAGCAGGCCGGCGGCGAGCGCGGCCGCGGCCGACCGCTTGAGGACTGGCATGTCTCTCCTATCGGATCTAGCGCTTGATCTTGGGGTCGAAGGCGTCCCGGACCGAGTCGCCGAGCAGGTTGAACGCGATCACGAAGATGACCAGGGCGGCGCCGGGGAAGATGAGGTAGGTGATGTCGCTCTGGTAGACCTGGGTGCCGCGCAGGAACATGCGGCCCCAGTCGGGGATGGGCTCGATCATGCCGACGCCCAGGAACGACAGCGCCGTCTCGGCCGTCACCAGGGCGGGGAGCAGGAGCGTCGCCTGGACCAGGATGGGCGTCCAGAGGTTGGGCAGCAGCTCCTTGAAGACGATCCGGGCGGGGGAGGCCCCGGTGACCCGGGCGGCCTCGACGAACTCGCGCTCGCGCAGGGAGAGGACCTGGCCGCGCAGGAGCCGGGCCAGGCCGGCCCACTGGAAGGCCGACAGCATGATCACCAGTGTCACCGCGCGCAGCCAGACCGGGGTCTCCTCGTCCGGGCTGACGAAGAGGTTCTCCACGACCGGCATGAACGCGATGATGAAGAGGGTCGCGGGGAACGACAGCGTGATGTCGATCACGCGGCCGATGGTGTAGTCCGTCCTCCCGCCCGCGTAGCCGGCGACGATTCCGAGAACGATGCCGATCACCACGATCAGGACCGTCGCGGCGGCGGCGATCAGCAACGAGGTCCTTATCCCGTAGACGAGTTGCATGAACACGTCCCGGCCCAGCGCCGGCTCGATGCCGAACCAGAACTCGGAGCTGATTCCGCCGTTGGGCAGGACCGGATATCCGTACTCGTTCAGCAGCCCCGGGGCGTCCTGGCCGTAGAGCGTGTACGGGTCCTTTCCGTAGACGCTGGAGATGGCCGGTGCGAGCGCCGCGACCAGAAAGAAGAAAAGTACGATTCCGGCGGACGCCATTCCGGTGCGGTCGCGCCGGAACCTCAGCCACATCAGCCGGCCCGGGGAGCGGCCCACCGTCTCCGGGGCCTTCGGGGCCGGGGCCCCGCCGTGCTCGGTCACGGCGGGCATGGGGATCGTCATCGGGCGGTCTCCCAGGGGCGACGGCTGGTCGGGATCTGGGGGAACCATCGCAAAAACCGCCGGCATCAATCAATGGAACGGCCGCCGCTATTTTTATCGTTGTGCGAATTCCATGGGGTCGTTGCGGTAAATTCGTTGACCTTCGGGAACCCGATGGAAGAATGGGAGTCCCCCGGAAACCGGTTTTCACGGATCCGTGACGCGCCCATGACGCTTCCATGACATGTTCGTCCCGTTCGCGTCCGTGATTCATCGCGATTTTGTGACATGAATTCCGTCGCCTCCCGGGACGGTCCTGCCGGTCTCCCGGAGCCGCCCCGCCCGCCGGGTGTGAGTGCCGGAGAGGTAGGGTAATTACTCACTTACGAGGAGGTGGCGAATGGACAGGGACCACGGGTTGTTCGGGCCGGAGTCGGTGACGTGGCGGGTGATGGGGGAGCCGATCCTGCTGGTCGGCGGATTCCGGGCGCTGCTGATGCAGGCGCTGCACCCCAGGACGATGCGCGGGGTGCTGCAGAACTCCGCGCTGATGGACCCGGCGGAGGCGTGGAACCGCTTCGTGCGCACCACCGAGTTCGTCCGCGTGCGCACCTACGGCACCAGCGCCGAGGTGGAGCGGGCGGGTGCCAGGGTCCGGAAGATCCACTCCAGGCTCACCGCGCTCGACCCCGACACCGGGCAGCGCTTCCGCCTGGACGAGCCCGACGGGCTGCTCTGGGTGCACGTCGGCGAGGTCGACTCCTACCTGTCGGTCGCCCGCCGCGCCGGAGTGCGCCTGACCGACGCCGAGGCCGACCGGTTCGTGGCCGAGTGGCGCCGCGCCGCCGAGGTCGTCGGACTGGCGCCCGAGGACGTCCCCGGCTCGGTCGGGGAGATGCGGGACTACATCGAGGCGTGCCGTCCCGGCCTGCGGTTCGTGCCCGAGGCGACCCACCCGCTGCGCCAGTCGCTCAGCACGCCGCTCCCGCCGCTCCTGCTCCCGCTCAAGCCGGTCATGCCCGTGCTCACCCTGCTGGCCTTCGCCACCCTGCCGCGCTGGGCCCGCAGACTGTACGGCCTGCCGGGCAGCCCGGTCGGCGACCTGTGGGCGACGGCCACCCTGAAGACCCTGCACGCCGGGATCGGGCTGGTCCCCGCCCCCGTCAGGTACGCCCCCGACGCCCGGCGGGCCCTGCGGCTCAGCGCCGCCGCGGCGCTCGGGGAGCCGGTCGGCGACGCGGCGTGAGGGCCGGCGGGTCGCAGTCGTCCTGAGGGGGACGGGGGAGAAGTCCGGGCTCGCCGGGCGCTTCAGGCCGGTGGGCGGTCCCCGAGTATTGACCAAGCGCTCGCTTGGTTCATATGGTGGAGGCCGGTTCCGTCCGGTTTGCCGGGCGTGGCACACTGATGTACGAGAGTACGCCCGGGAGGGCGTGTGATCAGAGAGAGCAGCGTGCTCCGGGGTCGGTGAAAGTCCGAACCGGCGGTTAAAGTCCGCGACCCGGTCGAAGCCATCGACCGGTTGACCCGGTGAGATTCCGGGACCGACGGTTAAAGTCCGGATGGGAGGAAGCGCGCGAGCGGAGAGTGCCGTCGAGGCACCCTCCGCAGACGGTTCGCAGGCGGGAGTCTGCGCGCCCGTCGTCCCCGGGGCCCGCCGTGGCAGGAAGCTACTGGCGAGTAGGAGACCCGGGTTGAGGCAGCCGACCCCCAGCGACGGCGCGTTACCGCGTGCCGGGCACCCCGAACCTTCAGGTCGTCCCGGACCTTCAGCACGGCTCGGGTCCTCAGGACAGTCCGGCCCCTCAGGACAGTCCGGGTCCTCGGGACACCCCGCTCCCGAGGTGGATCTCGCGCACATGCGCAGGGCCGTCGAACTCGCCGCGCGCGGGCGCGGCACCACCAGTCCGAACCCCGTCGTCGGCTGCGTCGTCCTGGACGCCTCGGGCCGGATCGCGGGGGAGGGCTTCCACGCCTACGCCGGAGGGCCGCACGCCGAGGTGGCCGCGCTCCGGGAGGCGGGGGAACGGGCCCGCGGCGGCACCGCCTACGTCACCCTCGAACCGTGCGACCACACCGGCCGGACCGGGCCCTGCTCGGCCGCGCTGCTGCGGGCCGGGATCGCCCGCGTCGTCGTGGCGGTGCGGGACCCCAACCCCGCGGCGGCCGGCGGCGCGGACCGGCTCCGCGCGGAGGGCGTCGCCGTCGAGACCGGCGTGCTCGCCGAGGAGGCCGAGCGGGGCAACGCCGAGTGGCTGACCTCGGTCCGGCTCGGCAGGCCTCACGTCACCTGGAAGTACGCCGCCACCCTGGACGGCCGCTCGGCCGCCGCCGACGGCACCAGCCAGTGGATCACCTCGCCCGAGGCCCGCGCCGACGTGCACCGCCTCCGCGCGGAAGCGGACGCGATCATCGCGGGCGTCGGCACCGTCCTGGCCGACGACCCCCGCCTCACCGCCCGCCCGCCCGGCGGTCCCGGCGGGCCCGGGCCCGGGCCCGGTGGCGCCGGTCCGGGCACCGCGAGGGGTCCGCTCCGCGTGGTCGTCGACAGCGACGCCCGGACCCCGCCCTCCGCCCGCGTCCTGGACGGGCGGGCCCCGACCCTGGTCGCGGTCGCCCCGGACGCCGACGCGGCGGAGCTGGAGAAACGGGCCGAGGTGGTACGGCTGCCGCGGCGGCCGTACGGGCTCGACCTGCGCGACCTGCTGGCCGAACTGCACCGCCGGCAGATCGTCGGCGTGCTGCTGGAAGGCGGGCCGGTCCTGGCGGGTTCCTTCCTGAGGGAGGGCCTGATCGACCGGGTCGTCGGCTACCTCGCCCCGGCGCTGCTGGGCGAGGGCGCCGCCGCGCTCGGCCCGGCGGGCGTCGCGACGATCGCCGGAACCCGCCGCCTGGAGTTCGAGGACATCACCCCCGTTGGGCCGGACCTGCGTCTGACCGCCCGGCCGGTACCCGTGAAGGAGCAGTGAGAATGTTCACCGGAATCATCGAGGAGCTGGGGGAGATATCCTCCGTCGAACCGCTGCCGGACGCCGCCCGGCTGACCGTCCGGGGCAAGGTCGTCACCGCCGACGCCCGGCACGGTGACTCGATCGCGGTCAACGGCGTCTGCCTGACCGTGGTGGAGACCGACGGCGAGGTGTTCACCGCCGACGTCATGAAGGAGACCCTGAAGCGCAGCAGCCTCGGCGCGCTGCGCCCCGGCTCCCCGGTCAACCTGGAGCGCGCGGTCCGCGCCGACCAGCGCCTCGGCGGTCACATCGTCCAGGGCCACGTGGACGGCACCGGCGTGCTGCTCTCGCGGGAGCCGGCCGAGCACTGGGAGGTCGTGCGGATCTCGCTGCCGGCCGAGCTGAACCGCTACGTGGTCGAGAAGGGCTCCATCGCGGTGGACGGCGTCAGCCTCACCGTGACCGCGGTGGACGGCGAGGCGTTCTCGGTCAGCCTGATCCCGACGACCCTGGAGCTGACCACCCTCGGCGCCAAGCGGCCCGGCGACCCGGTCAACCTGGAGGTCGACGTGATCGCCAAGCACGTGGAGAGGCTCGTCGGCGCCTACGGTCTGGGAGGTCGGTCGTGAACTGGGCGGACGCGGGATTCATCCTGTTCGGTGACGTCAAGGTCCTCTGGACGGACCTGGTCGGCAACGTGGCCGCGCTGGCCACCGTGGTGCTGGCGATCCGCAAGTCGATCTGGACCTGGCCGGTGCAGCTGACCGGCTCGGTGCTGCTGCTCATCGCCTCGGTCGGCGCGGGGCTCACCGGGAACGCGCTCAAGCAGGTCATGTTCGGGGCGCTGGCGGTCTACGGCTGGTGGAAGTGGGCGCGCGGCACCGCCGGAGGCCAGGCGCTGGCCGTACGGCCGGCCACCTCCTACGAACGGCTCTGGCTGGTCGCGGCCATGCTCGCGGGAACCGCCGTGGTGGGCGTGCTGTTCTTCGTGTTCAAGCTGTCGTGGGGCGTGCACACGCCGGGGCCCAAGGGCTACCTCCTCGTCGCCGCCGACGCCTACATCTTCGTCGGCAGCGCGGTCGCCACCTGGGCGCAGGGCCGGGCGCTGGTCGACTTCTGGATCGTCTGGGTCGCGGTGGACCTGGTCGGCGTGCCGCTGGCGTTCAGCTCCGGTCTCGTCGTCTCCGGGGCCGTCTACGGGATCTTCTTCGTCCTCGTTCTCGCCGGATTCGCCAACTGGCTCAAGGAGTACCGGTCCCGGGCCGTGCTCGTCCCCAAGGAGGCCGTGTGACCATGCTGGACCCGATCGAGCGGGCGATCGCCGACATCCGCGAGGGCCGGCCCATCGTGGTCGTCGACGACGAGAACCGCGAGAACGAGGGCGACATCATCTTCGCCGCGGCGAAGGCCACGCCCGAGCTGCTGGCCTTCACCATCCGGCACACCAGCGGGGTCATCTGCGTCTCGATGCCCGGCGAGGACCTGGACCGGCTCGGCCTGCCGCTGATGGTCCACGACAACCGCGAGCGCATGCGCACGGCCTACACCATCAGCGTCGACGCCCGTGACGGCGTGAGCACCGGCATCTCGGCCGCCGACCGCGCCAGGACCATCCGCACGCTGTGCGACTCGGCGACCGAGCCGTACGAGCTGGTCCGGCCCGGCCACGTCTTCCCGCTGCGCTACCGCGAGGGCGGTGTGCTGGTCCGGCGCGGCCACACCGAGGCGGCCGTGGACCTGGCCCGGCTGGCCGGGCTGAGCCCGGCCGGCGCGCTCGCCGAGGTCGTCAACGACGACGGGACCATGAAGCGCCTGCCGGAGCTGCGGACGTTCTGCGACGAGCACGACCTGGCGCTGGTCTCCATCGAGCAGCTGGTGGAGTTCCGGCGCAGGACCGAGCGGATGGTGACCCGGGTCGCCGAGACGCTGATCCCCACCCGGCACGGGATGTGGCGCGCGTACGGCTACTCCAGCTCCCTGGACGGCGGCGAGCACCTGGCCCTGGTCTACGGCGACCTCGGCGACGGGGAGGACGTGCTGGTCCGGGCGCACTCCGAGTGCCTCACCGGGGACGTGCTCGGCTCGCTGCGGTGCGACTGCGGGGTGCAACTGGAGCACGCGATGGCGCGGATCGCCGAGGAGGGGCGCGGGGTGGTGGTCTACCTGCGCGGGCACGAGGGGCGCGGGATCGGGCTGCTGGCCAAGCTGCGGGCGTACGGCCTGCAGGACAACGGGAGCGACACCGTGGACGCCAACGTGGAACTGGGCCTGCCGGTGGACGCCCGCGAGTTCTCCAACGCCGGGCAGATGCTCGCCGACCTGGGCGTGAAGTCGGTCCGGCTGCTGACCAACAACCCGGCCAAGCTGCGCGGCATGGACGGCTACGGGGTCAAGGTGCTGGGCCGCGAGGCGACGCCGGTGGCGATGAACCCGTACAACGAGAAGTACCTGCTGGCCAAGCGCGACCGCCTGGGCCACGACATCGGGGAGAGGCAAGCATGAGTGGCGAAGGACGTCCGGGGGCGGAGGCGGTCGAGGCCGGAGGGCTGACGGTCGGGATCGTGGCCGCCCGCTGGCACGAGAAGATCACCGATCAGCTCGTGACGCGGGCCGTGCGGGCGTGCCGGGACAGCGGCGCCGAGGCGACCGTGGTCCGGGTGGCCGGATCCCTGGAGATCCCGGTCGTGGTCCAGGCGCTGGCCCGGCGTTGCGACGCGGTGGTGGCGCTGGGAGCCGTGATCCGCGGGGAGACCGCCCACTTCGACTACGTCTGCGACTCCGTCACCTCGGGACTGACCCGGATCTCCCTCGACGAGGAGACGCCGGTCGGCAACGGCGTGCTGACCTGCGACACGCTGGACCAGGCCCTCGACCGGTCCGGACTGCCGGGCAGTCACGAGGACAAGGGGTACGAGGCCACCGTGGCCGCGCTGGAGACGGCCCTGATCCTGCGGGGCCTGCGGGACTGACGGCGGTCCCGGCGCGCCGGGGCGGTGTCCCGCCCCGGCGGAGGCGGGGGCGGCGAGGCGGTGCGGTAGGTTTCCTTCGGCGTCCGACCGGCCGTCCCCGCTAAGGAAAGTGAACTTCAGGTGAGCTCCGACAGGGTCCCCGCACCCGCCCTGCCCGTCGTGTGGCGGCCGAAGACGGGCCGGATCGTGGCGTACGGCCTCGCCACGGTGATCATGATCGGGGCCGTGATCATGGCGATCTTCCTGCCGCCGCCGTTCACGATCTTCGACAAGCTCGGGGTGGTGGCGCTCGCCGGGCTGGTCGCCTGGGTGCTGCACCTGCTCGGCCGGTGCCGGGTGGAGGCGGACGAGCGCGGGATCACCCTGGTCAACGGCCTGCGGGTGCACCGCTACGAGTGGGCCGAGGTGATCTCGGTCACCCTGGTCGAGGGCGAACCCTGGGCGAAGGTCGACTTCTCCGACGGAATGACCATCGGGGCCATGGGCCTGCAGGGATCGGAGAAGACGCGCACCGTGCTCCAGGTGCGGGAACTCGCCGCGCTCATCGAGGAGCGCGGCGAGGCCGACGAATCCCGCTAGTCCACCGGCGTCCCCTCGCGGGCTAACCGGCGAGGGCGGAGGGCTCCCAGGACTCCGGACCCGGGTTCGCGGTACGGGTCTGCAGGATCCGCTCGATGTTGTCCGGCGACAGCGGCGGCGCGAAGTGGTAGCCCTGGGCCAGCCGGTAGCCCAGCTGGTAGAGCCGTTCGGCCTGGTCCGGGGTCTCCACGCCCTCGGCCACCGCCCGCAGCCGCAGGGCCTGGGCGATGTGCGCCAGCGAGGTGGCGATCGCCGCCTGCTCGGTGTCACCGGTCACGCCGTCGACGAACAGCTTGTCCACCTTCAGCACGTCCACCGGGCAGGTGCGCAGCAGGCCGAGCGAGGAGTGCCCGGTGCCGAAGTCGTCCAGCGCGATCGGCACGCCGAGCGCCTGGACGGCCTTGACCGTCTCCAGGGCGAGCCCGCCGTCGAACACGGCCGTCTCGGTGATCTCCAGCAGCAGGTCGGACGGGCGCAGCCCGTGCTCGCGCAGCGCGCCGGCGACGGTCTGGGCGAAGGCCGGTTCGAGCAGCTGCCGGGCCGAGACGTTCACGCTCATCTTGGCGGGCGCCTGCGGGCCGTACTCCCGCTGCCAGGCGGCCATCTGCCGGCAGGCCTCACCCAGCACCCAGGTGCCGATGTCGACGATCATGCCGGTGCGCTCGGCGACCGGGATGAACTCCGCCGGGGAGACCAGCCCGCGCTCCGGGTGGCGCCAGCGCACCAGCGCCTCCACCCCGGACAGTTCGCCGTCGGGCAGGGTGACCACCGGCTGGTAGAGCAGGAACAGCTCGCCGCGGGCCGGGGCCTGGCGCAGCTCGGCGCTGAGCCGGGCGTTCTCGACGGCGCGGGCGTCCATGTCCTGGGCGTAGCGCACGCAGCGGCGCTTGCCCCGCTCCTTGGCGGAGTACATGGCCACGTCGGCGCGGCGCAGCAGTTCGCTGGCGCTCACCTCCTCCCCGCCCTCGACCAGGCCGATGCTGGCCTGCACGAGCAGCTCGTGACCGTCGGCGGCGACCGGCGTGGCGAGCGCCGCGATGATCCGGTCGATGATCCGGTCGGCCTCGGCGGAGCTCACGTCGTTCAGCAGCACGGCGAACTCGTCGCCGCCCAGCCGGGCGACCGTGTCGCCCCGCCGGACGCACTCGCGCAGCCGGTCGGCCACGGCCACCAGGAGGGCGTCGCCCACCGCGTGCCCGAGCCGGTCGTTGACGCCCTTGAAGTCGTCCAGGTCGATCAGGGCCAGTGCGACGCCGCGCTGCGGGGCCTCGGCCAGGGCGCCGGTGGCGCGCTCGGTGAACAGCGACCGGTTGGCGAGCCGGGTCAGCGCGTCGTGGCTGGCCTGGTGGGACAGCTGCTCCTGGAGGCTGGCGTTGTCGTAGAAGGACACGATCTGCCGCAGCACCACCAGGGCGGTGATGGCGATCGTCCCGGCCGCGAGCACGCGCAGCTCCGTGCTGGAGCCCTGGGCCGAGATGAGGAGCAGGGCGCCGGTCACCGCGATGGCGGCGTACGGCAGCAGGCTGAACGGCCGCCGACGGCGACGCGGGGCGGTGGCCGGCTCGTCCATGACCCGCCGCTGCCGCTCGGCGGCGAGACCGGTGAGGAAGGCGATGAGCGGGACGGCGAGGCTGGTGGTGGAGAGGTACGGCCTGTCGTGCAGGAGCGGGGCGAGCGCGCTGCTCGCCGCCCCCACGACGACCGACATCCCCAGGGCGGTCAGGACGCGGGGATGCAGCGGGCCGGCACCGGTCAGCGCCAGCTTGACGGCGGTGAGCACCTCCAGGAAGCACAGCGCGACGACCACGAGCACCGACCAGGACATGCCCGTGGCGGTGAGCAGGCTCGGCGCGGTGCGCAACGTCAGATGCCACGCGAACAGCGCCGCGGCCAGCATGACGACCCCCGCGTCGAGCCCCAGGGTCAGCAGGGCCCGGCGCGAGCGCTGCCCGATCGGCAGCCGCAGCAGCGCCCAGATGGTGACCACCAGGGCGCCGAGGTACAGTCCCATGCTCACCGGACCGACATGACGCTCCGGCAGGCCGGGATTGAGGAACGCCTGGTAGGCGCCGACCGTCAGCCCGGCCGAGAGAAGCCCCATGGACAGGCAGAGCCGCTGCCAGAACGACCGCATCGCCCCGGCCAGCGACGTCGAGACGCGGGCGCAGGCGAACGCGGCCAGTGCGGTGGAGGCGATGGACGGGATCCGGGCCGGGAGCGGCCATCCCGGGGGGAACACCGCCGAGAGGGCGAACGCGCCGGTGCTGAGGACGGCGAGCGCGGTGAGAGCCCAGAACACCGGCCGGGCGCGGACACGGCTCAGGATGGTGGGCGTGGGTGTGGGCGATGGGGCGGTTCGCTCCCGCAGGTCAGCTGTCATCGTTCCGCCCTCCGCCATGCCGTGTTCATCTCCATGACGATGGTTCCATCGGCGGACGGGGAGCGATCCTGAGGTGTTCTCGTCCCCGGCCGCGGGGGCGGCCGGGCCCCGCTCCGGCTCAGGTCTCCTCGGAGAACCGCTCGGTCCCGTCGGCGTCCCCGGTGACGAGCAGGGTGTCGCCGGCCTGGATGACGGTGTCGGGGGTGGCGTAGGTGAACCCCACCCCGGGCTTCTTGATTCCGACGACGGTCACGCCGTAGGTCTTGCGGATGCCGAGCTCGCGCAGCGCCCGGCCCGCGGCCCAGGCCGGGGCCTTGGTCTTGATGAGGGCGTAGTCCTCGTCGATCTCCACGTAGTCGAGCATCCGGCCGGTGACCAGGTGCGCGACCCGCTCGCCCATGTCGGCCTCGGGCTGCACCACGTGGTGGGCGCCGACCCGCCGCAGGATCTGCGCGTGCTGGCGGCTGATCGCCTTCGCCCAGATGTCGGCCAGGCCCAGGTCGACCAGGATCGAGGTGGTCAGCACGCTCGACTCGATGTCGGTGCCGATGCCGACCACGGCCCGGCCGAACTCGGCGGCGCCCAGCTGCGTCATCGCGTCGGCGTCGGTGGAGTCGGCGCAGACGGCGTGGGTGAGCCGCGCGGAGAACTCCTGAACGTTGCGGGAGTCGTTGTCCACGCCGAGCACCTCGACGCCGCGTACGGCGAGCTCGGTGGCGAGCGCGCCGCCGAACCGGCCGAGACCGATGACCATCACCGCGTCGCCGCGGCTCTCCTTGTCAGCCAACGAGGGGTCGCTCCTCCGGGTAACGGAACCTGCGGGTCTGGGTGTTCAGCGCGAGCGCGGCGCCGAGGGTCACCGGTCCGAGCCGCCCGATGAACATCAGGGTCGTCAGGACCAGGTGGCCCGCGGGGCCGACGTCGGCGGTGATCCCCGTGGAGAGCCCGACCGTGCCGAACGCGGAGACCACCTCGAACAGTACGCGGTCGAGGGTGAACGGCGTCAGCATCATCATGACGAGCGTGCCGACGACCACGCAGGCCACGCTGAGCAGCGCGATGGTCAGGGCCTGGCGCTGGATGTGCTCGGCGATGCGGCGGCGGCCCGCCGTGACGTCCGGCTCGCCCCGGACCTCGGCCAGGATGACGAAGCCGAGCAGGGCGAACGTGGTCACCTTGATGCCGCCGCCGGTGCTCGCGCTGCCCGCGCCGATGAACATCAGCACGTCGCTGACCAGCCAGGTGTTCTCGTGCATCTGGGAGGTGTCGACGGAGTTCAGCCCGCCGCTGCGGGTCATCGCGCTGTGGAAGAACCCGGCCAGGATCCGCAGGCCGGGGGCGAGCGGGCCGAAGGTGGCGGGGTTGTTCCACTCCAGGATCGTGACGGCCAGGGCGCCGCCGAACAGCAGGACCGCGGTCGCCCCCAAGGTGATCTTGGCGTGCAGCGACCAGCGTGAGGGCCGCCGCCAGTCCTTGCGCAGGACGGCGTAGACGGGGAAGCCCAGCCCTCCGGCGACCACGGCCAGAGCCAGGGGGAGGCAGATCCACACGTCGCCGACGAACCGCATGATGCTGTCGGGCCACAGCGCGAACCCGGCGTTGGTGAACGCCGAGACGGAGTGGAAGACCCCGTAGTAGAGGGCGCGGCCGAACGGCTCGCCGTACCCGGTCATGAAACGGGCGGTGAGGACGGCGGCCGTCACCGCCTCCGCCAGGAACGTGATCTTGACGACGCCCACGATCACCTGGCGGACGTCGCCCGGTCCCAGGGTCTTGGTCTCGGCCTGGGTGTTGAGCCGGGCGCGCAGCCCCAGTTTCCCGGAGACGATCACCGCGAGGATCGAGGCGAGCGACATGATCCCGATCCCGCCGATCTGGATCAGCGTCAGGATCACGACCTCGCCGAACACCGTCCAGTGCGCGGCGGTGTCGTGCACGGCCAGGCCGGTGACGCACACCGCGGAGGTCGCGGTGAACAGCGCCGAGACCCAGGAGACCCGCTGGCCCTCCGCGACGGAGACAGGCATCGAGAGCAGCGCCGTACCGGCCGCGATCACCAAGATGAACGCGAGGACGACCACCCTCGACGGGGTGTTGATCTGCCTGGCCGCGTATCCCACCGGGAGAGGATACGCCTGCTTCCGTCCGGTCTCGATCACTCCTACCCTGATCGGGCTTCATGTCGCGCCCGCCCCGCCGCGCGCTGGCTCGCCGGGCCGCCCGGGACGTAGCCTGAGGTGGTGCTGAGGCGGACGAACACGGCATCGGACCTCCAGTCGCCCGGACGGCTCGCGGAGCTGCTCGACCGGGAGGCCTACCTCGCCGACGAGGGGCTGGCCACGGCGGCGTTCCTCGCCCTGCGGATGGGGCGGCCGCTGTTCCTGGAGGGCGAGGCCGGGGTCGGCAAGACCGAGCTGGCCCGCACCCTCGCCGCCGTCCTGGACGCGCCGCTGATCCGGCTGCAGTGCTACGAGGGTCTCGACGGCTCCCAGGTCCTCTACGACTGGGACTTCGCCCGCCAGCTGCTGCACCTGAAGGCGGCCGAGGCGGGCGGGGTCACCGACGCCGCCCGGCTGGAGGGGGAGGTCTACGACCGGCGCTTCCTGATCGCCCGGCCGCTGCTGCGCGCGCTCGAGACCCAGCCGTGCGTGCTGCTCATCGACGAGATCGACCGGGCGGACGTGGAGTTCGAGGCGATCCTGCTGGAGGTCCTGTCCGACTTCGCGATCTCCATCCCGGAGCTCGGCACGGTCCGCGCCCGGACCCCGCCGGTGGTCGTGCTGACCTCCAACCGCACCCGCGAGGTCCACGACGCGCTGAAGCGGCGCTGTCTCTACCACTGGCTGGAGCACCCCTCCTTCGAGCGGGAGGTGGCGATCCTGCTGCGCAGGCTCCCGGAGTGCTCGGCCACCCTCGCCGAGCAGGTCGCCGCGGCGGCGCGGCGGCTCCGCGAGGCGGACCTGGTCAAGCCGCCCGGGATCGCCGAGACCCTGGACTGGACCGAGGCCCTGCTGACCCTCGGCGCCCGCGAGCTCGACCCCGCTCTGGCCGCGGCCACGCTGGGCGCCCTGCTCAAGCACCGCGAGGACCACGAGGCCGTGCTCGCCGGCGGGTTCCCCGGTGCGTCCCGCGGCTGACGGCTCCGGTGCGGCCGGGGGATCCGGTCCCCCGGAGGACGGAGGCGTCGGGGGCGCGGCGGGTGAACGGGCGGCGGGTGAACGGGCGGCGGGGGAGCTGGTCACGGTCATGACGGGGTTCGCCAGGACCCTGCGGGCGGCCGGAGTGCCCGCCGACCACGAGCGCACCCAGAACCTGCTGCGCGCCCTGTCCCATCTGGACGCCGCCCGGCCCGCCGACGTCTACTGGGCGGGCCGGCTCACCCTGTGCGCCTCCGCCGACGACCTGCCCCGCTACGACCGGGTCTTCCGCGCCTATTTCGGCGGCCTGCGGGCGGGCCGCGCGCGGCCGGACGCCGTCACCCTCATCCGGTACGCCTCCCTGGCCGGCGGGTCCCGGGACCGGGGGGAGGACGGCGGGCAGGCGCCGGCGCTCGCCGCCGGGGCGAGCGCGACGGAGGTGCTGCGCCACCGCGACGTGGCCGCGATGGGCGCGGCGGAGCTGGCCGAGGCGCACCGGCTGCTCGCCCTGCTCGGGACCGTCAGGGAGCGGCGCGGATCACGGCGGTTCCGGCCGGCGCGCCGGGGGCGGCCGGACGCCCGCCGGACGATCCGGGAGACCCTGCGGCGCGGCGGTGAGACCGCCGGACTCCGCTACCGCGAGCACCGGACCAGACCCCGCCGGGTCGTGCTGGTGGTGGACGTGAGCGGGTCCATGACCCCCTACGCCGACACCCTGCTCCGCCTGGCCCACGCGCTGGTCAGGTCCGAGCCCCGTGCCACCGAGGTGTTCAGCGCCGGCACCCGCCTCACCCGGCTCACCGCCGAGCTGCGCCACCGCGATCCCCAGACGGCGATGACCGCCGTCTCGCGCGTCATACCCGACTGGAGCGGCGGGACCCGGCTGGGCGAGGAGGTCCGCAGGCTCCTGGCCCTGGGCGACGCGCGGGGCGCGACGGTGGTGATCGCCTCCGACGGCTGGGAGCGCGGCGACGTCTCCCTGCTCGGCGCGGAGATGGCCCGGCTGTCCCGTACGGCGCACCGGGTGATCTGGGTGAACCCGCACAAGGGCCACGAGGGCTACCGGCCGCTCACCGGCGGGATGCGCGCGGCGCTGCCGTACGTCGACGACTTCGTGGCCGGGCACAGCCTCGCCGCCTTCGAGGAACTGGCCGGCCTGCTGTCGGGGGTGCGGGAACGGCCGCCGCGGGGAAGAAGGCTTCCATGAGATCGCACGTCGCGGGGCTGCTGCTGGCGGCCGGGTCGGGGTCACGTCTGGGCACGCCGAAGGCGCTGGTGGAGTACCGGGGGGAACGCCTGGTGGACCGGGGGGTGAGACTGCTGCACGACGGCGGCTGCCATCCGGTGGTGGTGGTGCTCGGGGCCGCGACCGTGCAGGTGCGGGGGGCGGTGACCGTGCGCAACCCCGACTGGCGGAGCGGGATGGGCTCCTCGCTCCGGACGGGCCTCGACGCGCTGCCCCCCGACGCCCGGTACGTGGTGGTCGCGCTGGTGGACCAGCCGCTCATCGGGGCGCCGGTGGTGCGGCGGCTGGCCGGGGCGGCGCTGGACGGCGCCACCCTCGCCGTCGCGACGTACGGCGGCGCGCAGCGGAACCCGGTGCTGATCGCCAGGGAGCACTTCGCGGAGGTCGCCGAGCTCGCCGTCGGCGACGTCGGAGCCCGGCCGTTCCTGCGCGCCCACCCCGAGCTGGTGGTCGAGGTTCCCTGCGACGACGCGGGTGACCCCGCGGACATCGACACGCCCGCCGACCTCGCGCGGCTGTGACCGGGAGACGGACGGTCACAGGCGCAGGGAGGCCACGGCGGCGCGGTGGTCGCTGCCGACGGCGTGCTCCACGCTCGCGCTGGTCGCGGTGAGGCCGCGGTAGAGGATGTGGTCGGGCCGGGTGACCGGGAAGGAGGCCGGCCAGGTGAAGCCGAAACCGGCGCCCGCCTCCAGATGGGCGTCGGAGAGCGGCGGCACCAGGCCGGAGCGCTTGCGGTCGGTGGTGGCGGTGTTGAGATCGCCCAGGAGCAGCAGGTTCTCGCTGCCGTCCGCCTCGATGACCCGCCGCGCGTGGGCGAGGGTGCGGTCCCGCTGGGACGTCTCGCCGGGCCGGGCCGAGGCCAGGTGCATGACGTAGACCGTCACCTTCCCCCTGGGCGTCTCCACGACGGCGCGCAGCGCCCGGGTCCAGTCCAGGCCGATGTCCACCGTCCGGTGCTCGGTGATCGGGAAGCGGCTCCACAGCCCGATCGTGCTCACCTGCACCCGGTGCGGGAAGTGCCTGCTGAGCTCCTCGGCCGCGGGGCCGCCGGGGGTCAGCTCCTGGGCGGCGAACAGGTCCCGGCCCTTGGCCAGGGCGCGTACGGCCTTGCCGGAGTCGGAGTTGGCCACGCCCACGTTGAGGGTGGCGACCGCCAGGTCGCTCGGCCCGCCCGGCGCGGTGCGCAGCAGATCGGGGCCGAACATGACTCCCCACACGGCAGCGGGGAGCAGTGCGGCGGCGACCACCTTCCACGAGCGGGTGAACAGCGCGCCGATCACCAGAAGCGGGACGGCGGCGCCCAGCCAGGGGAGCAGGCTCTCCAGCACGGTGGTGAACCCGCCCAGTTCCGGCAGGAGCCGGTGTCCGCCGAGGAGCAGGGCCAGCGCGGCCGCCCCCACGATGATCACTCGTCTCAGCGCATGCCCCTTTCTCTGGCGGATCCTCCACCGTCCACCGTTCGTCCCACCGGATCGGAAAGATGTCTCTGCCCCGAAATGCGTAGGCTACCCCGCTTGAATGGGGGACGTGCGGGCTTGTGCGGGGGACGCGCGGGCTCGTGCGGAGTTGTGTGGGAGGCGTGCGGGCTTGGTGCTCGGCCGCTGACTCGATAGCCTTTGTTGCGGAGACAACGGAACAACATTCGGTTTTGCGGGCGCGAGCGGAAGGACGACCCCACGATGCGCATCGGTATGGCCCTGAACTACTCGGGCGGCTTCAAGGAGACGGTGGCCGAGCTGGCCGACTACGAGAAGGCCGGACTCGACATCGTCTTCGTCGCCGAGGCCTACAGCTTCGACGCGGTCAGCCAGATGGGCTACATCGCGGCCAAGACCGAGCGGCTGCAGATCGCCTCGGGCATCCTGCCGGTCTACTCCCGCACCCCGACGCTGCTGGCCATGACCGCCGCTGGCATGGACTACGTCTCCGACGGGCGCTTCACCCTCGGCCTGGGGGCCTCCGGCCCGCAGGTCATCGAGGGCTTCCACGGCGTGCCGTACACCGCGCCGCTGGGCCGTACCCGCGAGGTCATCGAGATCTGCCGCCAGGTCTGGAAGCGCGAGCGCGTCACCTACGAGGGCAAGCACTACACGGTCCCGCTCCCCGCCGACCAGGGCACCGGCCTGGGCAAGCCACTCAAGATCATCAACCACCCGGTCCGCGACCGCATCCCCGTCGTGATCGCCGCCATCGGCCCCAAGAACGTCGAGCTCGCCGCCGAGATCGCCGAGGGGTGGGAGCCGATCTTCTACATGCCGGAGAAGGCCGCCGACGTCTGGGGTCCCTCCATCGCCGCCGGAAAGGCCAGGCGCGACCCCGCCCTCGGCGAACTGGACGTCATCGCCCAGGCGAGCCTGGCCATCGGCGACGACGTCTCCGGCTGGCTGCAGCTGGGCCGCCCGATGGCCGCGCTCTACATCGGGGGCATGGGCGCCAAGGGCAAGAACTTCTACAACGACCTGGCCCGGCGCTACGGCTACGAGAAGGAGGCCGAGCAGATCCAGGAGCTGTACCTGTCCGGCAAGAAGGACGAGGCCGCCGCGCTCGTCCCGCAGGAGCTGCTGGAGTCGATGTCGCTGATCGGCTCGGAGGGCTTCGTCCGCGACCGCGTCCAGGCGATGCGGGAGTCGGGCGTGACGACGATCAACGTCACCCCGCTGGCCCGCACGCACGAGGAGCGCATCCGCCTCATCGAGAAGATCAAGGAGCTCGTCTCCTGACGTCTCTGTGAGTCCTTCCGTCCTCTCCTGGAACTCTTCGGGTTTCCCGGGGGCCTGACGCGGAAGGACTTCCCCGGGGAACTCCGTACGGCGGGGGCCCCGGGTGGCCGCTCAAGGGCGAGCGGCCACCCGGGGCCCCCGCTTTCTCGTTTTCTGTACACGGGTGCTCACGGAGCGCCATGTTTTCCTCGAAGCCGCTCACTACTTCAAATGTCGTGGAGGCATGAGCGAGAACGTCGCAGTCCCGTGGCCGCGGCTCCTGCAGCAGCCCAACCAGGTGGTCTCCCTCCTGGAGGAGGCGGTCGCCGTACGGCTCGCCCGCCGCGACGCCGAAGACCTGATCATCACCACGACGTCCCGGATGGACGTCATGTTCCACGGAATCGAAGGAGCGGGCCGCGCAGGCCGTACCGGTTCGCAGACGGTCTGGCGGGCGCCCAGACCGCTCGGGCCGAAGAATCACCGGAGAATCATCGAAGAACCGCCACCGTGTCTCAGATCACATCGGTAATGGGGAATCGGCCGTAGTCACGAGCTGTTCAAACCCTCCGTGAGGTTCTCCCTGGTGCTCGTGCGGCTGGTCGGCCGAATCCATGTCGACCTGTGCCGCCTCAGCAGCGATCTCTGTCGCTGAACGCGTTCCTCGCCTTTCTTTTCCTCACCCCGCATGGCCGTGTCCGCTCCGGCATGCCCTTTTTCGAAAGTCGCGTTCGTGAAGAGATTCTCCTTTTCCCTGCAACTGCTGCTGGGCCTCCTCGTCGGCGTCGCCCTCGGATTCGTCGCCCGGGCCGGTGAGGTCACCTGGCTCGCCGACACCCTGACCGAGGTCGGCAAGATCTTCGTCCAGCTCCTCAAGCTCGCGGTCCCGCCGCTGGTCTTCACCGCCGTCGTGGTCAGCGTGGCCAACCTGCGCAACGTCAGCGGGGCCGCCAGGCTCGCCGGCAAGACACTCCTGTGGTTCATGGTCACCTCGCTGGCCGCGGTCGCCGCCGCCATCGGCCTCGGCCTGCTGATCAACCCCGGCCGCGGCGTCACCATCGCCACCGAGGGCGCCAAGGCCGTGGACCTGGAGGGCGCCGGAACCTGGATCGACTTCCTGACCGGCATCGTCCCGACCAACATCGTCACCGCCTTCACCGAGCTCAACGTCCTCCAGATCGTCTTCCTGGGGGTCGTCCTCGGCGCCGCCGCGATGGCGGTCGGCGAGAAGGCCGAGCCGTTCCTCGCCTTCAGCCGCTCCGTCCTCGAACTGGTGCAGAAGGCCCTGTGGTGGGTCATCCGCCTGGCCCCGATCGGCACCGCGGGCCTGATCGGCAAGTCCGTGGCCACCTACGGCTGGGACCTGCTGGCCCCGCTGGCCAAGCTCAGCGCCGGGGTCTACATCGGTTGCGCCGTGGTTCTGCTGGTGATCTACCCGGTGCTGCTCTCCTCCGTCGGCAGGGTCAGCCCGCTCACCTTCTACCGCAAGGCCTGGCCCGCCATCGAGCTGGCCTTCGTCTCCCGCTCCTCGGTCGGCACCATGCCGCTCACCCAGCGGATCGCCGTCGACCGGCTCGGCGTCGACCGCGACTACGCCTCCTTCGCGGTGCCGTTCGGCGCCACCACCAAGATGGACGGCTGCGCCGCGGTCTACCCCGCCCTCGCCGCCATCTTCGTGGCCCAGGTCTTCGGCCTCCCGCTCGACCTCGGCGACTACCTGCTGATCGCCTTCGTCTCCGTGGTCGGCTCCGCCGCCACCGCGGGCCTGACCGGTGCGATCGTGATGCTGACCCTCACCCTGAGCACGCTCGGCCTGCCCCTGGAGGGCGTCGGCCTGCTGCTGGCCATCGACCCGATCCTCGACATGATCCGTACGGCCACCAACGTCACGGGCCAGCTCGTCGTCCCGGTGCTGGTGGGCCGGGCCGAGGGCCGCCTCGACACGGCTGTCTTCAACGCCCCGGCGCAGTCCCTCGACGAGGCGCCCGCCGTCAAGGCCGAGAAGGAGCAGGAACTCGTCTCCGCATAGTCCTCTCCGGCGGAGACGGCGGCGGGCGGGAGCCGGAAAGGCTCCCGCCCGCCGCCGTCTCCGCAGAGGAGGGCTCATGCCGGTGACCGCACGATCACCCACGACACCAGTGCGCCCTCGCACGCGAGCGAACAACTCGTGATCTACCGGGACTCCAGGGCGGCCAGGACGGCCATGAGGAAGCTGCTCGCCGACGCCCGGCGGTGCGCGACCCAGCCGCACGGCAAGCCGTACAGCTGGTCCGGCGACGGGAGAACCCGGTGGGTGGTGAACCGCACGCGGCTGGCGGACGAGGCCGTGCTGATGCGCCTCATGATGTACGACAAGCTCAACAAAGAATGGTCTCCGCTGCTGATGGGCGTCGTGGCACGCAAGGGCAGCGCCCTGATGATTTACTCCGGAGACTTGGACTCTCTCGGCTACCCGCAGAAGCGGGCCGTCAAGACCTTGCGCGGCACCGCCGCCGAAATGGCGGCGAAGGTGTGCGCGCTGCCCGGCGTCTGCTGACCCGGGCAGCGCGGCGTCACAGCCAGGGCGGGGCGGTGTGCGTCGGCGTTCTCCCCGGCATGACGTCGACCGTCCCCTGACGGACGCCGCGGACCGGGTCCGCCACGGCTGAGATCAAGCGCTCGCCCACGTCGCCCTCGCGACCTTCGCGCAACATAAGGTTGCGGGTTCCCCGGTCCGGCTGCTAGGGTCATACGCAACCGATGGTTGCTTATTGGAGGTCGATGATGGAGTTCGGAACGCTGGAGCGCGAGATCCTCCTCGACGCGGCGCCGGAGATCGTGTTCGATGTGGTGAGCCGCCCCGAACACATCAGGATGTGGTGGTCCGATGACGCGTCGTTCGAGCCTGCGCCGGGTGCGGTCGGCGAACTGGTGTGGGGCGACCGCGCCGGGGTCGAACGGATCGCGGTGGTCGACGTGGATCCGCCGCGCAGGTTCGCGTTCCGCTGGATCGCCCCCGCGGGCCGGTTGCCCGATGCGGGCAACTCCCTTCTGGTCACCTTCGAACTCGAGCCCTCCGGCAACGGCACGATTCTGCGCCTGACCGAGAGCGGCTGGCGGGAGAAGGGCTGGGAGGCCGCTGTGCTCGAAGAGACCTTCCACGACCACGAGCGCGGCTGGGACATGTTCCTGCCCAGGCTGCAGGGCTACGCTCCTTCCGTGGTGGCGCGATGACCGTCGCCGTCGACGACGAGCTCTGGTCGGCGATCGGCGACCCGATCAGGCGCCGCCTGCTCGACCTGCTGCTCGCGGAAGGGGTCGGTACGCCGACCAGTCTGAGCGATCGTCTCCCCATCTCGCGCCAGGCGGTCACCAAACATCTGGCCGTCCTCGATCGTGCGGGCCTCGTGCGCGCGACGCCGACGGGCCGCGAGCGGCGCTACGAGGTCGACGAGGCGCAACTCGCCCGCGCCGTCCGGCAGCTGAACGACGTCGGCAGAACCTGGGATGCGCGACTGAACCGCATCAAGCGCATCGCGGAACAGATCCAGCGCCAGAAGGACGCCTGACCGACGGGCCGCCGGACGAGGTCTCCGGCGGCCCCTCGACCGACGCCGGCACCCTCTCGCCGTCGCCCTCGCCCTCGCCATGGCGACGGTGACGGCGACGGCGACGGCGACGGCGTGAGCATCGATTCCGCGTAATCATCCGGAAGAATGAGCCATCTTTATGAGGACAAATATGAGCGGGTTACTGCTTAGTGATAAGAACGCGGTGGTCTATGGAGGCGGTGGCGCCATCGGCGGCGCAGTCGCACGGGTATTCGCCAGGGAAGGCGCGAGAGTCTTCATCGCCGGGCGGACGCAGGCGAAACTCGACGCCGTGGCGCGTGATATCGCCGCCACGGGCGGAACAGTCGAGACCGCGCACGTTGACGTTCTCGACCAGCGGGCGGTCGAGAAGCACGCCGACGCGGTCGCGGCGACGGCCGGCGGCATCGACATCGCCCTCAACGCCGTGAGCGTCATGCACGACCAGGGGACTTCGCTGGCGGACCTGTCGCTGGAGGAGTTCATGCGGCCGGTCGACGGCTTTCTGCGGATGCTGTTCATCACCAGCAAGGCCGTGGCACGGCACATGGGCCGCGAGCGCCCCGGCGTCATCCTGACTCTGTCCGAGCCGGGTTCCAAACTGGCCGTGGGCGGCATTCTGGGGCACAGTGTGAGCGCGGCCGGAAAAGAGGCCTTCTCGCGGGTTCTGGCCGCGGAGCTCGCCCCCCGCAACATCCGGGTTGTCGGCATCCGTCCTCACGCCGCCGTCGACGCGCCGGCGGCGGGTTCGTACACCGAGGACCTCTTCCGGAAAACCGCTGCGGCGGCCGGGCAGTCGGTCCAGGAATTGCTCGAAGGCGGGGGAATGGCGCAGGGGACGCTTCTGAAGAGACTGCCCACGCTCTCCGAGATCGCGGAGACGGCCGCGTTCCTGGCTTCGGACCGAGCTGGAGCCATGACCGGGACGATCGCCAATCTGTCCGCCGGCGCGCTTGTCGACTGAGGCCGTCATGCCGGATCAGGCAAGGCCGAGCTGCTCCGTTCTTCCCGTCGTGGCGATCGTCCGGGCGCTCATCCTCGCCGGTCATCCCATCGCCTACGTGTCGGGCCGGCCCGAGCGCACCCGCCGGGCCACCGAGCGCTGGCTGCGCGCCCATCCCGGGCACTTCGACGCCGCCGAGGGGCTGTGGCTGAGGCCGGACGGCGACCGCCGCCCCGACACCGTCTTCAAGGCCGAGGTCTACCGGGAGCACTTCGCCCACCGGGAGGTCGCGGCGGTCATCGAGGACCGGGCGCGGGTGGTGGCGATGTGGCGTTCCCTCGGGCTGACCGTGGTCCAGGCCGCCGAGGGCGACTACTGACCGTCCCGCCCGGGATCCGGCCGGAGGCCTGCGCGTGGAGGCGATCTCGTGGCCGCCGGCCGGCCGAGACCCCGGCCGTGCAGATGACGACACACGACGGCATGGTCAATAGCATTCAGCCATGACCTCCACCCCTTCGGGCACCCGGTCCGGCACCCACGCCGGGCGCCGCGAGCGTCTCGCGGCACTGCTCCCCGCTCACGAGGCGGATGCGATCCTGGTCACCCGCGCCGTCAACGTCCGCTACCTGACCGGCCTGGTCAGCTCCAACGCGGCCGTGCTCGTCACCGCCGGCGGCGAGGCCGCCCTCGCCACCGACTCCCGCTACGCCGAGACCGCCCGGGCGCTCTGCGGGGACATCGAAGTGGTCGAGCAGCGCGATGTGGCCGGCGCCCTCGTCACCCGCGCGTCCCGGGTCGCCGTCGAGGCCCACCAGATGCCCGTCGCCGACTACTTCCGCCTCGGCGAGGAGTCGGGGGCGGACCTGATCCGGCTCACCGGGCTGGTGGAGTCGGTGCGCCGGATCAAGGACGAGGCCGAGATCGAGCTGATCCGCACCGCGTGCGCCCTCACCGACCAGGCCTTCGCCGACGTGCTGCCCGCGCTGCGGCCCGGGGTGACCGAGCGGGAGGTCGCCAGGGCGCTGGAGGCGCGGATGACGGAGCTGGGCGCCGACAAGCCCGCCTTCGCCACGATCGTGGCGTCCGGCCCCAACGGCTCCGTGCCGCACCACATGCCGACCACCCGGCCGCTGGAGCGCGGCGACCTGGTCACGATGGACTTCGGGGCGCTGTACGAGGGCTACCACGCCGACATGACCCGGACGGTGGCGATCGGTGAGCCCGACGCATGGCAGCGCGAGCTGTACGAGCTGGTCCGCGCCGCCCAGCGCGCGGGCCGGCACGCCGTACGGCCCGGCACCGCGACCTGTGAGGTGGATTCGGCGGCCCGCGACGTGATCGCCGCGGCGGGGTACGGCGAGCAGTTCAGCCACGGCCTGGGCCACGGGGTCGGGCTCGAGATCCACGAGGAACCGTTCCTGTCCCCGGCGACGCCGGAGCCCGGGCGGGAGCACGGTAGACTTGACGATCGAGTTCCGGTCACCGTTGAGCCCGGGGTCTACCTGCCGGGCAGGGGCGGTGTCCGCATCGAGGACACACTCGTGACGCGTCAGGACGGACCGGAGCTCCTCACACGGACGACCAAAGAGCTGCTTGTCCTTTAAAGAGCGGCCGTACGCAGGAGAAACCAGTGGCGACGACGAACGACCTCAAAAACGGCCTTGTGCTCAAGCTCGAGGGCGGTGAGCTCTGGACGGTTGTGGAGTTCCAGCACGTCAAGCCCGGCAAGGGTGGCGCGTTCGTGCGCACCAAGCTGAAGAACGTGATGTCCGGCAAGGTCGTCGACAAGACCTTCAACGCGGGCGTCAAGGTCGAGGTGGCCAACGTCGACAAGCGTGAGATGCAGTTCTCCTACATGGACGGCGACGAGTTCGTCTTCATGGACACCGAGACCTACGACATGCTCCACGTCTCCCGGGCCGCGGTCGGCGACGCCGCCAACTACCTCCTGGAGAACATGCTCGCCACCGTGGCGGTCAACGAGGGCAACGTGCTCTACGTCGACCTGCCCGCGGCCGTCGAGCTGATCATCGCCGAGACCGAGCCGGGCCTGCAGGGCGACCGCTCCACCGGCGGCACCAAGCCGGCCAAGCTGGAGACCGGAGCGGAGATCAAGGTCCCGCTGTTCATCACGACGGGCGAGAAGGTCAAGGTCGACACCCGCACCGGCGACTACCTCGGCCGCGCCTGATGTCAGCACGGGGTAAGGCGCGCAGGCGCGCGCTGGACATCCTGTTCGAGGCCGAGGCGCGAGGTGAGGACCCGCTGCGGGTCCTCACCGAGCGCCTGGAGCGGAAAGAACCCCCGGTCAACGAGTACACCGCGACCCTCGTCGAGGGCGTGTGCCGCCATCGGGCCCGCATCGACGAGCTGATCACCACCTACGCCGAGGGCTGGACGCTCGACCGCATGCCCGCGGTCGACCGCAACCTGCTCCGCGGCGGCACCTACGAGCTGCTCTGGATGCCCGACGTCCCCGAGGGCGTCGTCATCAGCGAGTGGGTCGGCCTGGCCTCGGAGCTGTCGACGGACGAGTCGCCGCAGTTCGTCAACGGCCTGCTGGCCCGGTTCAAGCAGCTCAAGCCGTCCCTGGCGCTGTAGGGCGCGTTCTCCTGGATCTTTCTCGCCCGCCGCGATCTCCGCGCCCGTACGGATCCGCCCCGGACCCGTCGCGGCCGCCACGGTGGAGGATCCAGGAAGCATGTCCCGAGTCCGGCGGCGGTTCCCGGGGGTGTCGGGCTCCGGGCTCCCTCGGGGACCCGTCCCGGTCCCCAAGGTGATCCGCCCCGGGGCGGCGGGGCGCCGCGCGGCGTAAGCTGGGCTCGTCACCGAACGAGGAGGCGATCCGAAGTTGCACGCCGTAGGCCTCTCACGCACATCAGGCGCCCCGGCGGTCCGTACCGCCGTGGTCTGGGACGTCCTGCGGACAGTGCTGGCCGGCCGGGTGGCCGCGACCGGCCGCGGACGGCTCGACATCGTCGACGCCGGAGGCGGAACCGGGGGGTTCGCCGTTCCGCTGGCCGAGCTGGGGCACGCCGTCACGGTCGTCGATCCCAGCCCCGACTCGCTGGCCGCGCTGGAGCGCCGGGCCGCCGAGGCCGGGGTGCGGGTGCGGGCGCTCCAGGGTGACGCCGCCGACCTGGGAGAGCTCCTCCCCGCGGGCTCGGCCGACCTGGTGCTCTGCCACAGCGTTCTGGAGTACGTGGACGATCCCGTCAGCGCCCTGGCCGCGATGGGCGGCCTGCTGCGCGAGGGCGGCACGGTCAGCGTGCTGGCCGCCGGTCCGCTCGCCGCCGCGCTGCACCGCGCGGCCACCGGGCGGTTCGACGAGGCCCGCCAGGTCCTCACCGACCCCCGGGGACGCTGGGGCGACCGGGATCCCACGCCCCGGCGCTTCACGCGCGAGGAGCTGACCGAGCTCCTGGCGGCCACCGGGTTCACGCCCGGGGAGACGCACGGGGTGCGGATCTTCGCGGACCTGGTGCCGAGCAGGCTGCTCGACGGCGAGCCGGGGGCGGCGAGCGCCCTGATCGCGCTGGAGCAGGCGGCGGCGGAGCATCCGGTCCTGCGGGACATCGCAGCTCAGCTGCACATTCTCGGCCACCGATGAGGCTTGCGTCGAACGTGCGTTCGCATAGGATGGCGCCGTGTCAAGAAAACAGCAGGTGCCGCGCCCGGGTTCGGACCTGGGTGACGACGACACAGGCTGTCCCATCCTCCACGTGGACATGGACGCCTTCTTCGCCAGCGTCGAGCTGCGGGAGCGCCCGGAGCTGGCGGGTGCGCCCGTCATCATCGGCGCGCCCGGCGCCCGCGGCGTGGTGCTCAGCGCGACCTACGAGGCCAGGAGGTTCGGGGTGCACTCGGCGATGCCCATGACCCGGGCCCGCCGGCTCTGCCCCCAGGCCGTGATCATCCCGCCGAGCCGCGGGAAGTACACGGAGGTCTCCCGCCGCGTCATGGAGATCTTCCATGAGATCACTCCCGAGGTGGAGCCGATAGCCTCCGACGAGGCCTTCCTCGACGTCGCGGGGGCGCGCAAGCGGCTCGGCCGCCCCGCCGCGATCGCCGCCATGATCCGCGCCAGGGTCGCCGCGGAACACGGCATCACCTGCTCGGTCGGGGTGGCGAGCACCAAGTTCGTGGCCAAGCTCGCCTCGCAGCACTGCAAGCCCGACGGTCTGCTCGTCGTCCCCGCGGCGAAGGCGGTCGAGTTCCTGCACCCGCTGCCGGTGGCGGCCCTGTGGGGCGTCGGGGAGCGCACGGAGCGGTCCCTGGCGCGGCTCGGGATCAGGAGCGTGGGCGACCTCGCGCGGACCCCTGTGGAGACCCTCAGGCGCGAGCTCGGCCCCGCGGCCGGCACCCATCTGGCGGCCCTCGCCTGGGGCCGCGACGAGCGCCGGGTGACGCCGCACGCGCCGGACAAGAGCATCGGCGCGGAGGAGACATTCGTCACAGATATTGAAGATCCAGTGCGGATCCGCCGGGAGATCCTCCGGCTGTCGGAGCGGGTCGCCGCCCGGCTGAGGGCGGGGGGCCACGCCGGTCGCACGGTGATCGTCAAGCTCCGCCGTGCCGACTTCACGACTCTCTCCCGGTCGCGGACGTTGCGGGAGCCCACCGACGTCGCCCAGGAGCTCTACGCGGCCGCCTGCGATCTCTACGCCGCCTCAGGCCTGGAAAACACGGCACTTCGGCTGGTGGGGGTGCGGGTGGAGAACCTGCTCCCGGCCGACGAGGTGGCCCGGCAGCTCAGCCTCGGGGAGCGCGAGTCCGGCTGGCGCGAGGCCGAGCGGGCGATGGACCGGGCCGCCCGGAGATTCGGCCGGGACGTCGTGCTCCCGGCCTCGCTCGTCCCTCCTCCGTTTGATGGAATGGACCCATGACGTCGCCTCCGGTTTGGACTACGTTGGACGTTTTCTTTCGTCTACGTCTACAGCCTCGTATTCTGGGGATAACCGACCGCGAGGTTCGGACACCCCGTGTCGTCCGTCACCGTCTTCCCCGTCCTGGGGCCGTCCTTGGGAGGCGCCGTGCCGCTCTCTGAGCACGAGCAGCGCCTGCTCGACCAGATCGAGCAGGCCCTCTACGCCGAGGACCCGAAGTGGGCCAATACCGTCAGGATCAGTGATCCACGCAGTCACTACAAGCGCCGCCTGGTCAAGGCCTCCCTCGGCTTCGTCCTGGGCGTCGTCCTGTTGATGGTCGGCGTTGTGATTCAACTCATCCCGCTCGGCGTCGGCGGTTTCGTGGTCATGCTCGCCGCGTGTTTGTGGGGTCTATCCAGCTGGAAGCGGATGAACGGGTTCGGTGAGACCACCGGGCCGTCCGCGCGTCCGGATGGTGGGCAGGGACGCCGCGCCGGCGGCTCCCGGCCCGGGTTCATGGAGCGGATGGAGGAGCGCTGGCGCCGTCGTCACGACGAGCGCTGACCTCCTGCCGGCGCTCCCGGACTCGCCGATCATGACGTGAGCCGTCCCCAGCCGGGGGCGGCTCGTGCGATCCGCCACGTGTTTCTTCCGGCGAGCCCGTAAAGGCTCAGGGGACCGTGAAGGCGTTCGGGGACAAAAGTCCCCAGCCCTCCGAAGACGTCCCCGAAGGACGGAGAAGGCGCCCCCGGAGGACGAAGGAGCGGCTGCGGAGCCGTCACCGGTCGCGGGTCGGGCCGGCGCCTCGGGGGACCCGCCGCACGGACGGAGAGGGGGCCCGGCTCTCGCCGGGCCCCCTCTTCCCGTCCCCTCTGGATGATCTTCCCGGGAGCCCCGCGGGCTCCCTCACGCGTTCCTGCGGGCGGGACGACTGATCCGGATGTTCTCCAGCCGGTCGAAGCCGTCGAGCACCCGGGCGCCCAGCCTCCGCGCCCGCAGCAGCGTGGAGGGCGGCAGCAGCACCGCCCGGATCCTCCTGCCGCGTGACACGGTGGCGGCCAGCGCCCGCCGTACCAGCCGGACGTCCTCGCGGAGCGAACCGGTCTCGGCCGGCGTCCGGGCGAAGAGCATCCGCTCCACCGCCTCGGCCAGTTTCGCCATGGACGCCGCGGCCTCCGGGGCGAACTCGTACCGCTCGCTCAGGCGCCGGGCCAGCGCCCGGGGACTCTCGCTGGGCTCGCGGGATATGCCGTAGTCGCACAGGGCGTCGTCGAACTCGGCCCAGGCGGCCGTCACCCCGGCCTGCCCCCGGTTGCTCCTGACCGCCACGAGGCCGGTGTCCTGCCCGCCGCCCTGGGCGGCGGGCTCGACGACCACCGCCGGGCGCGAGTAGACGCGGCGGCGGCGTGCGCGCTTCTCCCAGCGGAGAATCGCGGGGATCAGGAGGAGGAGTAGCGCGAACACGGCGCCGATGCCGATCTTGGCGGCCATCGGCATGCCCTCGTCCACCACGATTGGCGCACCGCCGAAGTCCCGGTCGAGCAAGGGGTTGCGCGGGTTGGTCGCCGCGCCGGTGGGCGTGTCCGATCCGGTGGGGCCGGCGCTGGGCTGCGAGGTGGGCTCGTCGCTCCCGGCGGTGGGGAGCTCCGGCAGGGTGTAGGCCGGACGCGCCGCGGTGCCCTGCCCGGCGGGGCCGGACGGGGTGGGCTCGAAGCGCAGCCAGCCCGCCCCCTCGAAGTAGAGCTCGGGCCAGGCGTGCGAGTCGTGCGTGCGGACGTTCCACCGCCCGGAGACGTTGGTGCCGCCGGTGTAGCCGATGGCGACCCGGGAGGGGATGTCCACGACCCGCGCCAGCACCGCCATCGCGGCGGCGAACTGCTCGCAGTACCCGGCCCGGCTGTTGAGCAGGAAGTCCGTCAGCGCCGGTCCGTCGTGGCCCTGCGTGGCCAGCGTGTAGCTGAACCCGCCCGTGGTGGTGAAGAACTCCTGAAGCTTGACGGCCTTCTCGTAGGGGGTGTCGCCCGCCTCGGTGACCTCCCTGGCCTTGTCGGCGACCTCACGGGGGAGGTTCTCGGGCAGGGCCAGGTACCTCTGCGCGATCGCCTGCGGGACGGGCCCGGCGTCCTTGAGCTGCTCGGCCTCGGGCCGGGGCTCCTGGCTGACCACCTGGTAGGTGAGGCCCCCGGCGGTGTCCCTGGTGGAGAAGACCATCAGGGTGTCCCGGTCGGGCCTCCAGTCACCCTCGATCCGGATCCGGCTCGCCGGGTACGGCAGGGGCAGGAAGTTCATGTTCCTGACCTCTTCGCTCACCGTGATCTCAAGGTTCACCGGGGAGGTGGGCACACTCGGGCCCTGGCCGGGGGGCGGGGGCAGCGGCCCGTCGGAGATCAGGTCGTCGGGGCGGCCCCGGGTCTCCGGCATCGTCCACTGCTCGCCGTCGAAGTTGTCCAGCGAGTAGAGCCGCAGGTAGCGCGGGAGGTTGTCACTGCTGCTGTAGGTCAGGACGGTGGAGTTGGCCGGCAGCGAGAGCTCGCCCCGCAGGTTGACGATCGGGTTGGGGACGCTGATGGAGTTGCCGCCCTTGCCGTTGCCGTTGCCCACGCCGAACCCGAACAGCGGGTCGGGCTCCAGGGTGGGCAGCAGGGACGGCAGCAGGATGGCCAGCGCGATCGCGGTGAAGCCGACCCGCTTGCCCGACAACCGCAGCGTCCCGGGGTCCGCGGCGGGACGGGGCGCGACGAAGGACGGGGTCCGGCGCACCAGCACCGCCCGGCCCCAGTGGCTGACCCGCTCCTGCCCGTCGGCGGCCAGCAGCCCCAGGAACCCCAGCGCGCCGATGATCACCGCCACCCAGCTGAGCGGGTCGCTGAGGAAGGAGGCGGGGACCACGAACAACGACAGCAGCGGCAATCCGGCCAGCGCGCTCCGCCGCAGGCGGGCGGAGCAGAAGTCGACCATGATCGCTATCATCCCGATGCCGCCGCAGGTCAGCAGGACGATGCCTGGGTTGTCCGGGACGGGTACGGCGAAGCGCTGGATGTCGTCGAAACCGAGGACCACCAGCTTGGCCAGGCCGAAGAGCGACTCCTTGGTGGGCACCACCCGGGCCCAGGCCTCGTCCCCGGTGAACACCGCCGTCAGGTAGATCCAGACCGCGAGCAGCTGGGCGAGGGGCGCCAGCCAGGTCGGCAGCGTGTAGCGGGTGGCCAGCACGCCGACCCCGGTGACCACGAGGATGACCCCGAGGCTCGCCCAGAACCAGGCGCCCCCCTGGAACAGGGGGTAGAGGGTGATGGCGACCGCTCCGGTGGCCGCGCCCGCCGCTATGGGAAGTCTCATGAGCCTCCACCCCCGCTGAGTGCGAATCTCCCGCGCTGCGCGGCGGCCGGCCACACGCTCGCGATCGAGGCGCCGGCGGGGAGCCGTACGATGCGCCAGCCCGCTCCGGCGAGTGCCGCCTGCGCCGCCTGGTACTCCTGCCCGTCCCGGAGGTCGGGCCGCTCCCAGCCCGCCACGTCCAGCATGACGGCCACACCGGTCATGTTGCCGTGCCGGATCCGGGCGAGGTTCTGCGCGTCCTCGACGGTGACGCCGCCCAGCACGGCCACGATCAGCCCGTCGCCGCCGCCCTGGCGCAGGGCGGCGACGCCGTACTCCAGCGACCGCGCCGAACTGGTCCGCACCACCGCGAGGGTGTCCAGCAGCGACCAGCTCAGCCCGCTGTCGGTCAGGTGCTCGGGGCCCTGGTCGGTGACCAGCCGCAGTCCCAGCCCCTCACGGGCCAGGTGCACGCCGATCGAGGCCGCGGCCGAGACCGCCGTCTCGAAGGAGGAGCGCGGCCCCTCGCCCCGGTGCGCGTACCGCCGCGTGTCCAGCAGGAGCGCGCCCCGGCTCTGCCACTGCTGCTCCTCGCGGCGGACCATCAGCTCCCCGTGCCTGGCGGTCGAGCGCCAGTGCACCCGCCGCAGGTCGTCGCCCTGCCGGTACTCGCGCGGCGCGACGTCGTCGTCGCCCGCGGCGGCCACGCTCCGGGTACGGCTGTCGCCCCCGCCCGTCCACTCGCCGGACAGGCGGACGTGGGGCAGCGGCACCACCTGCGGGGTCACCACCAGGGTGTCGCTCACGGTGAACGACCGGGTCAGCTCGACCAGGCCGAAGGGGTCGCCGATCCGGATCGAGAGCGGGCCGATGACGAACCTGCCGCGCAGGTCGGAGCGGACCCGGTAGTCGATCTCCCGGATGCCGCGGGGCTCCACCCGGTCCAGGACGAACCTGGGGCGGGCGCCGAGCGCGTAGGGGACGGTGTCCTCGATCATCAGCAGGCCGGTGGGCAGCCGGGTCACGTTCTCCAGCCGGAGGGTCACCGTGGCCTCGCTGCCGGCCTCCGCCCGGGGCGGGTCGAGGCGCCGCGCGCAACTGAGCCGGTAGCGGGTCCGGGCCACCACCATGGCCGCGAGCAGGGGCAGGGAGACGATGAGCACCCCCACCCGCAGCAGGTCGTGCTCGCCCAGGAAGAACGCGCACATCAGCGCGGCGAGGCCGGAGCCGATGAAGGAGCGGCCGCGGGTGGTGAGCGCTCTCAAACCCGACATCACGTCACCGCCCCGCCCGGCGGGACGGCGGCCGCCGCCCCGGCGCGGCGCCCGCTCATCGGGCCTGCGCCTCGGGGACGGGCACCCGGCGGACCAGGTCGTTGATCACCTGCTCGGGCAGGCGGCGCTGGCCCTGGGCCTCGACGCTGGGGAGCAGGCGGTGGGCGAGGACGGGGACGCACAGGGCCTGCAGGTCGTCGGGGATGACGTAGTCGCGCCCGGCGAGCGCCGCGTGCGCCCGGGCGGCGCGGACGAGCTGCAGGGTCGAGCGCGGGGAGGCGCCGAGCCGCAGGTCGGGGGAGTGCCGGGTGGCGGTCACCAGGTCGATCGCGTACCGCTTGATCGCCTGGGAGACGTAAATCGCGCGGACCGCCTCGATCAGGGCCTTGACCTCGGCGGTGGTGGCCACCGGCTCCAGCTTGTCGATCGGGGAGGCGGCGCCGTGCACGTCGAGCATCTCCAGCTCGGCGGCGGGTTCGGGGTAGCCCATCGCGATCCGCGCGGTGAAGCGGTCGCGCTGCGCCTCGGGGAGGGGGTAGGTGCCCTCCATCTCGATGGGGTTCTGGGTGGCGATCACCATGAAGGGGGCGTCGAGCCGGTAGGTCGTCCCGTCGACGGTGACCTGGTGCTCCTCCATGCACTCCAGCAGGGCCGACTGCGTCTTGGGGGAGGCCCTGTTGATCTCGTCGCCGACCACGATGTTGGCGAACACCGGTCCGGGCTTGAACTCGAACTCCCGGGTCTGCTGGTTGTAGGCGCTCACTCCGGTGATGTCGCTGGGCAGCAGGTCGGGGGTGAACTGGACACGGCGCACGGGGCAGTCGATGGATCGTGCCAGCGCCTTGGCGAGCATCGTCTTCCCGACGCCGGGCACGTCCTCGATGAGGAGGTGCCCCTCGGCGAGCAGGACGGTCAGAGTCAGGCGGACGACGTCGCCCTTGCCCTCGATCACCGATTCGATCGCCTCGCGGATCCGGTGCGCGGTGGCGACCAGATCGTCGAGCCGAGGGGGGACGTCATGGGTTACTGCCACCAGGCCTCCATGAAGGTGCGGCGGGGCGCGCCGGGGGGTACATATCAACTCAAGCGGGACCTGGGTGGCCCCTATCCCATTGTGAGTACCGACACTACGTCGCCACGGGTTCCAGGGCGACTTTATGCGGCATCATGGCTGTTTTGTGGATGAACATGCCACAGTGTGCGGCATGTTCGTCGCATTATCTCGCGGCGGATGTACGGATTCCGTGAGATTCCGTGGTCAGCGGGGGCCCGCGGTGGTCCGCGCTCCACTCAGCTCCACCGCTTCCCTCCACCACTCAGCTCCACCGCTTCCCTCCACCGCGTCTCCTCCCCGCCGATCCGTCCCGCTTCCGGGCCCCGCTTCCGGGCCCCGCTTCCGGGCCCCGCTTCCGGGGCTCCCGCCGGGCCGTCCGCGGAGCGTCCCGGACGGGGGGTGATCCCTCATGATCGTCCGTCGTGGAGGGGGCCTTCCGACACGCCAGTCCAGCACCGGGGGCCGTTGCCTGCCCCACTCTGCACCACCCCTCCTGAACTGGGGAAATATCGGTCGATTCGCGCGTGAACACGGTTGGAATCAGTTGACGGTGGAGAGAAGTGGAGTATGGTGGTGCGCAGTGGAGGGCAGAGGCTGTAGCGCTGAGCGCTCCGCTAGGCACGGGAGGTGGGTCCGGTGTTCCTCGGCACCCATCATCCGCGCCTCGACGACAAGGGACGGCTGTTCCTGCCGGCGAAGTACCGTGAGGAGCTGGCGGAGGGTCTGGTGATCACCAAAGGCCAGGAGCGCTGCCTCTACGTCTTTCCCGTAGAGGAGTTCAGGCGCATCACCGAGGCCCTGCGCACGGCGCCGGTGACCGCCAAGGCGGTCCGTGACTACAGCCGTGTCTTCTTCGCCAGCGCGTCCGACGAGGTCGCCGACAAGCAGGGGCGTGTCACCATTCCGCAGGCTCTGCGTGAATACGCCAGCCTGCGCCGTGACTGCGTGGTCATCGGAGCCAACACCCGGTTGGAGATCTGGGACGCGCAGGCCTGGGACACCTATCTGGCCGACCAAGAGCAGGCGTTCGCCGATCTGTCGGAGGAGGTGCTGCCAGGGATTCTGTGATTTCACGGTCGACTTATCGGTGAACGTCGTTCGGCGAGGTCTCCACCCGCAACCAGCCGCATGCCAGCTGATGCACCTTCCCCGGTGTCAGGTGGACGAGCGGACAAGCGGGTGCGGATGGGGACCTGGCCGGACGGCCCGGAGTGGGGGCCGGTGAGAGCCTTTCTGGCGACCTTCTGTCAACCGCCTACTCTGCCGCGCGGCGCCCGGACGGCGCCGCGTCGCGTGTGACGCGCGGTCCTCTAGGGTCTGCTTCTGAAAAACAGGCGCTGGACTGAGGTCCACGTCAGGAAAAAGGCTCCAACGTACCGATGAGCGTCCGCCGCACATCCGCGAGCGAGGCGGCGAGAGGGGGGCGCTGCGATGCGCGCCGAGAAGGACATGTCTGATCTCCGGGTTCCGGGCGGTGACGTCCCCGCCGGCGCCCCTGCCCACATACCCGTGATGCTCGACCGCGTCCTCGAACTGCTGGCGCCCGCGCTGGACCGGCCCGAGCCCGTCCTCGTCGACGCGAACCTCGGCCTCGGCGGCCACGCCGAGGCGCTGCTGGCGGCCCACCCCTCGCTCCACCTCATCGGGATCGACCGCGACCCCACGGCGATCGAGCGCTCCGCGGCCCGGCTGGCGCCGTACGCCGACCGGACCACCCTGGTCCGCGCGGTCTCGGACAGGCTCCCCGAGGTGCTGGCCGAGGCCGGCCGGCCCCGGATCGACGGAGCCCTGTTCGACCTGGGCGTCTCCTCGCCCCAGCTCGACGAGGCCGAGCGCGGCTTCGCCTACTCCTACGACGCGCCGCTGGACATGCGGATGGACCGGGACGAGGAGCTGACCGCGGAGATCGTTGTCAACACCTACCCCGTGGGAGAGCTGATCCGGATCCTGCGGGATTACGGCGAAGAAAGATTCGCCCCGCGTGTCGCGCACCTAATAGCAAAGGAACGGGGCAAGGAAGCCATAACGTCGACCAAGAGGCTTGCGGAGATCGTCCGGACGGCGATTCCCGCAGCTACGCGGAGAACTGGGGGAAACCCCGCAAAAAGGACTTTTCAGGCGTTGCGAATCGAGGTGAACGCGGAGTTGACGGCACTGGAACGCGCACTGCCCGCCGCGCTCGACGCGCTGACGCTCGGCGGCCGCGCCGTCGTGCTCGCCTACCACTCCCTCGAAGACCGCATGACCAAGCAGGTCTTCACGGCGCGGACCAGGGACACCGGCCCTCCCGGCCTGCCCGTCCCGCTCCCGGCTCACCAGCCGCGGTTCGCCCACGTGACGAGGGGGGCAGAACTCCCGGGTGAGGAGGAGGTGGCCCGCAACCCGCGGGCGGCCTCCGCCCGATGCAGGGCAGTAGAGAGGATCCGTGAGGCAGTTGACGAGGAGTGAGTCAGACGTCCGTCGCGCCGTTCCCGGCCGCGGCGTACGGCCCGCGCGCGTTCCCCGCGCGACGCCGCCGAGGCGCAGGCCCAGGCCGGTCGAGGCCGAGCCGGCCGCCCGGCCCGCGGTTCCGGGCCCCGTCACGGCTCAGCCTCCGGCCGCGCTCCGCGCCCCGGCCGAATCCCGCACCCCGGTCCCGGCGCCCCGCCGGGGCCGCGCGCCGCGCGCTCCCTTCGTCCTGCTCCTGGTCGGCCTGCTCTGCGGCGGGCTGGTCACGCTGCTGCTGCTCAACACCGTCCTGGCCCAGGGATCCTTCCGGGAACGCGACCTGGGCAACGACATCACCAAGCTGACCCAGGAGAAGGAACTGCTGGAGGACGGCAACAGGCGCGCGGAGATGCCCGGCGCCATCGCCAGGGACGCCGAGGGCCGCGGCAAGCTGCGCGCCTGGGACTCCGTCGATCCGTTCGACCCGGGGAGCTCCGCCGGTAACCCGGTCACCGACGACGTCCGGATGCCCGGCGGGCAAGAGCGGGCGCCGGGCGCGAACCAGTGAAGGACAGCGGTGGCCGCGGTCCGGGGTCCGGCCGCGGGGGTTCCGGCCGTCGTGGTCCGGGCCGCCCCGAGGGGTCCGGCCGCCCCGAAGGACAGGCAAGGCCCGGCGGCGCGGACCGGCAGGGGCGCCCGGACGGCCCGGAGGGCACGGGCAGGTCCGGCCTGCCGGGCTCGCCGGGCACGGGACGGCCGCGATCCCCGGGCGGGTACGGCGGTTCGGGAGGTCCGCGACGGCCGGGCCGTGCGGACGGAACGGCGCGGCCGGGCCGTGCGGACGGGACCGGGCGGCCGGGCAGGGAGCCGGGCAGGCCCGGTCGCGCGGACGGGAGCACGGGACAGGGCCGGGCCGACGGGAGCGGGCGGCCGGGTAAGGGGACGAGCGCGCGGCCGGGTCGCGACGAGGGGACGGCACGCTCCGCAGCGCCCGCAAGGCCGCGGCCCGAGGGGTCGCGGTCCGAGGAGCCGCGTCCCGGAAAGCCGCGCTCTGAGAGGCCGCGTTCCGAGGCGTCGCGCCCCGAGAGGCCGCAGTCCGAGGAGCCGCGCCCGGAGAGGCCGCGCCCGGGCACGCCGCGGTCCGCGGGCGGGCGCGGCCCCGCGCGGCCGCGGCGCGGGGACGGCGGAGACGGCGGGGCGGGCGGCAGGCCGCCGCGCCCCCCGCGGCACCCCCAGCCGCCCCGGGCGCCGCGCCCGCCCGCGGTGCTGCGCCTGGGCAACCCCAACAGGCGGATCCACATCGGCCTGATCGCCATGACCTTCGTGCTGTCCATCTTCGCCGGGCGCCTGGTCCAGCTCCAGGGTCTGGACTCCAAGGTGTACGTGGCGGAGGCGGCCGAGCGGCGCGTCCAGGAGGAGAAGATCCCCGCGCGGCGCGGCTCGATCACCGACGTCAACGGGCACGAGCTCGCCCTGACGGTCGAGGCGCGCGAGATCTTCCTCGACCCCGGGGTGGTCGTGCCCGCCGAGCGCGAGAAGGTGGCGGCGACGCTGGCCGCGGAGCTCGGCGTGCCGAAGGAACAGATCACGGCCAAGCTCTCCGATCCCGCCAAGCGCTACGTCCCGGTGGGGACCGTCAACCCGGCGGTGGCGCGCAAGGTGCTGGCGCACAAGTTCAAGGGCGTCGGGAGCGAGCACAGGTACCTCAGGGACTACCCCGGAGGCGACCTCGCCGGCAGCCTGATCGGCTTCGTCGGCGACGACGGCTACGGGCTGAGCGGCATGGAGCTGCTCCACAACAAGCTGCTGGCCGGACGCGACGGCGAGCAGATCATGGAGACCGGCCGCGACGGCGAGCGGATCCCGATGACCCGCACCACCCGCCAGACCCCGGTGGCCGGCCGTGACGTGCGGCTCACCATCGACCGGGACATCCAGTGGGCCGCGCAGCAGGCGATCGGCGAGCAGGTGAAGGCCACCGGCGCCCGTACCGGCAGCGTCATCGTGATGGACGTGCAGACAGGGCAGGTGCTGGCCGCCGCCAACGCCCCCGAGCTGGACCTGAAGAACTGGGAGAAGACCCCGGCGGAGGGTTGGGTCAACCGGGCCGTGGCCGACGTGTTCGAGCCCGGCAGCACGAACAAGGTCATCACCGCCGCCGCCGCCCTGGAGTCGGGGGCCGTACGGCCCGAGACGGTGTTCACGGTGAAGGACGAGATCCGGTGCGCCGACCAGGTGCTGCGGGACTCGCACCCGCACCCCACCGAGCGGCTGACCTTCTCCGGCGTGGTCGCCACCTCCAGCAACGTGGGCACCATCCTCGCCGCCCAGAAGGTGGGGGACCGCAAGCTCCACGAGATGCTCCAGCGCTTCGGGTTCGGGTCCAAGCCGGGGGCGGGCTTCTACGGGGAGGAGGCCGGGCTGCTGCCGTCGTGGAAGGACTGGCTCGGCAGCCAGCGCTGCACGATCGCCTACGGGCAGGGCGTCTCGGTCACCGCGCTCCAGACGGCCAGCGTCTACCAGACCATCGCCAACGGCGGGGTGCGGGTCACCCCGTCCATCGTGGCGGGCACCACCGACGACAAGGACGTGTTCGTGCCGGCGGCGCCGGGCAAGCGGACGCGGGTGGTCGGCGAACGCACCGCCAGGGAGGTCACCACGATGCTGGAGGCCGCGGTGAGCGAGGGCGGCACCGGCACGCTGGCCGCGATCGACGGGTACCGGGTGGCCGGCAAGACCGGTACCGCGATGCGCTACGACGCCGCCTGCCAGGGGTACTGCGGCTACACCGCGACCTTCGTCGGCTTCGCCCCGGCCGACAAGCCGCGCCTGGTGGTCCTGGCGGTGATCCAGGACCCCCGCGAGGGCCACTACGGTGGGGAGATCGCCGCCCCCGTGTTCAAGAAAGTGATGACGTTCGCGTTGAAGAGCAAGAAGGTCCCGCCCACCGGAACGACCCCGCCCGCGGTGCGGATACGCGCCGGGGAGTGAGCGGGAACGGTACGCTCTCGCCGTGCGTCCCCCGTCGTCCATGCGACCCTCAACCAGTCCGCCCCGGCCGCTGTCCGGGCTAGCGAGTCTGCTCGGCGCGCCTTCGGGCACGTCGCGGGCGGCGCTGGCCGCGGTCTCCGGGGTCACCATCGACTCGCGCCAGGTCCGGCGCGGAGACCTCTACGTCGCGCTGCCCGGAGCGGCGGCGCACGGCGCCGACTTCGCCGCCCAGGCGCTGGCCGCCGGGGCCGCCGCGATCCTGACCGACCCCGAGGGCCGCGAGGCCGCGGTCGCGACCGGACTGCCGGTCCTGGTGGTCGAGGACCCGCGGGCCCTGCTCGGCCGGGTCTCCGCCTGGGTGTACGGCGAGCCCGCGCGAGACGTGATGATCATCGGTGTCACCGGCACCAGCGGCAAGTCCACCACCACCTTCCTGCTGGAGGCCGGCCTGCGGGCCGCGGGCCACCAGGCCGGGCTGGTCGGCGGGGTGGAGATCCACGTCGGCGACCTGCACTTCGCGCCCAAGCTGACCACGCCGGAGGCCAGCGACCTGCAGGGCCTGTTCGCCCTCATGCGCGAGCGGGGCGTGACCGCCGCCGCGATGGAGGTCTCCAGCCACGCGCTGGCGCTGGGCCGCGTCGACTCCGTCTTCTACGACGTCGCGCTGTTCACCAACCTCTCCCAGGACCACCTGGACTTCCACAAGGACCTCGACGACTACTTCGCGACCAAGGCCCGGCTGTTCACGCCCGAGATGAGCCGCGTGGGCGTCGTCAACATCGACGACGCCCACGGGCGCGAGCTCTACGGCACGGCCAAGATCCCGATGACCACCTTCTCCGCCCGGGGCGCCGGGGAGGCCGACTGGCGGGCCGCGGACGTGCGCCTGGGCGCCGACGGCAGCGTCTTCCGGGTCGTCGGCCCCGGCGGGGTCGAGGAGGACGTCACGGTGTCCCTGCCCGGCCCGTTCAACGTGGCCAACGCGCTCGGCGCGATCGTCTCCCTGGTGGAGGCCGGGGTGCCGCTGCACACCGCCGCGGCGGGCGTGGGCACGCTGACCGGGGTGCCCGGCCGGATGGAGCGGGTCCCGGGCGGCGAGGACTTCCAGGTGATCGTCGACTACTCCCACAAGCCGGGCGCGGTGGAGTCGGTGCTGCGCTCGGTGCGCGAGGTCACGGCCGGAAAGCTGACCGTGGTGCTGGGCTGCGGGGGCGACCGGGACAGGGGCAAGCGCCCGATGATGGGGGAGGCCGCCGCGCGCCTGGCGGATGTGGCTATCCTCACCAGCGACAACCCTCGCTCGGAGGATCCCCTGCGGATCCTGGCCGAGATGATGGACGGAGTCCTCGGCGTGCCCGAGGAGGAGCGCGCGCATGTGATCATTGAGCCGGACCGGGCGGCGGCCATCGACCTGGCGATCACCCGGGCGGGCTTCGGCGACGTCGTCGTCGTGGCCGGTAAGGGCCACGAGCAGGGCCAATATGTCGGCGACCAGGTGCTCCCGTTCGACGACAGGCAGGTGGTGGCCGATGCGATCGTCAGACGGCGGAACCGGACCGGGCGCCGAAGCACGTATGGAGAGTAGGGAACCCACATCATGATCCCGTTGCCACTGGCCAGGATCGCCGAGATCACCTCGGGCGCCCTCACGGGTATGGCCGATCCCCGCGCGGTGGTGCGCGGCCCGGTCGTCATCGACTCCCGGGCCGCCGTACCGGGGTCGCTGTTCGTCGCCTTCAAGGGCGAACGGGCCGACGGCCACGACTTCGCCGCCCAGGCCGTCGAGGCCGGCGCGGTGGCCGTGCTGGCGGAGCGGCCGGTCGAGGTCCCCGCGGTGATCGTCGGTGACACGCAGGCCGCGCTGGCGGCCCTCGCGACGGCCGTCTGCGCCGAGCTGCCCGACTCCACGGTCATCGGCGTGACCGGCTCGGCCGGCAAGACCACCACCAAGGACCTGCTGGCCCGCCTCACCTCCAGGATCGGCCCGACGATCGCCCCGGCCGGCTCGTTCAACAACGAGATCGGCCACCCGCTGACCGTGCTGAAGGCCGACGAGACCACCCGCTACCAGGTGCTGGAGCTCAGCGCCCGCAACGTCGGCCACATCGCCCACCTGGCCCGCATCGCCCCGCCGAAGATCGGCGTGGTCCTCAACGTCGGCACCGCCCACATCGGCGTCTTCGGCGGCAAGGAGGCGATCGCCCGGGCCAAGGGCGAGCTCGTGGAGGCGCTGCCCGCCGACGGCGTGGCCGTGCTGAACGCCGACGACCCGCTGGTAGCCGCGATGGCCGAGCGCACCTCCGCCCGGGTGACCTGGTACGGCCGGGCCGCCACGGCCACCGTACGGGCCGAGGACGTGACCGTCGACGACCGGGGCCGCGCCTCCTTCACGCTGCGCACCCCCTCGGGCGCCGCGCCGGTCAGCCTGCGCCTGTACGGCGAGCACGCCGTGGAGAACGCCCTGGCCGCCGCCGCGGCCGCCTACGAGCTCGGCCTGCCGGTCACCACCATCGCCGAGGAGCTGTCGGAGGCCGAGCCCCGCAGCCGCTGGCGGATGGAGGTCACCGACCGCGCCGACGGCGTCACCGTGATCAACGACGCCTACAACGCCAACCCCGACTCCATGCGCGCCGCCTTCGGCGCCCTGGACGCCCTCGCGGGCACCCGCCGCCGCTTCGCGGTCATCGCCTCCCTCAAGGAGCTGGGCGAGGAGAGCGACGCGCTGAACGAGGGCGTGGGCCGTCTCGCCGGGAGCGCGGGGCTGACCGGGCTGTTCGTCGTCGGCGAGGACGCCGGGCCGATCCTGGCCGGGGCCCGCGCCGCGGGAGCCGTACCGGACGGCCTCCGGGACGCCGCCGCGGGGACGGAGACCGTGAGTCCCGCGGAGCCCCCGGACACCGCGGCGCCGCCGGGCGGCCCGCGCACCGTCGTGACCCACGTCCCCGACGTGGCGGCGGCCGTGGCCGCCCTGGAGGCGGTGCTGAAGCCCGGCGACGTGCTCCTGGTCAAGGGACCGCGCGTCGCGGGGCTGGAGCGGGTGGCCGAGGCGCTGCTCGGAGGTGACGGCCGGTGAGGGACATCCTCATCGCCGCGGCGGTGGGCCTGCTGCTGTCCATCTTCGGCACCCCTCTGGCGATCCGCCTGTTCTCCCGCCGCGGCTACGGCCAGAGCATCCGGGAGGAGGGACCCTCCGGCCACCACGACAAGCGCGGCACCCCCACCATGGGCGGCACGGTGATCGTCATCTCCGCGCTCATCGCCTACGGGGTGGCCCACCTCATCCCGCCGCACGAGATGACGGTCTCCGGCCTGCTCGTGCTCTTCCTGATGACGGGACTCGGCGCGGTCGGCTTCCTCGACGACTTCATCAAGATCTACAAGCAGCGCAGCCTCGGCCTGCGCAGCGGCGCCAAGGCGCTCGGCCAGCTCATCGTGGGCGCGGTCTTCGCCGTCCTGGTGACCCGGTTCCCCGACGCCTACGCCATCACCCCCGCCGAGACCCGGGTGTCGTTCCTGCGCGACTTCGGTCCCTCGATCGGCATCATCGGGTTCACGATCTGGGTGCTCATCATGATCGTGGGCTTCTCCAACGCGGTGAACCTCACCGACGGCCTCGACGGCCTGGCCAGCGGCGCCACCGGCGCGGTGCTGGCCTCCTACATCCTGATCGGCAACTGGCAGCTCCGTAACAGCTGCACCAGCCAGCTCGGCCCCAACTGCTACTGGGTCCGCGACCCGCTCGACCTGGCCGTGGTCGCCGCCGCCGTGCTCGGCGCGCTGATCGGCTTCCTGTGGTGGAACGCCCCGCCCGCGAAGATCTTCATGGGCGACACCGGCTCGCTGGCCCTCGGCGGTGTGATCGCCGGCCTGGCCATCACCACCCGGACCCAGCTGTTGCTGATCATCCTGGCCGGGATGTGCGTGGTCATCACCATGTCGGTGATCATCCAGGTCGGCTTCTTCAAGATGACCGGGAAACGGGTCTTCCGGATGGCCCCGCTCCAGCACCACTTCGAGCTGGCGGGCTGGGCGGAGACGACCATCGTGGTCCGCTTCTGGATCGTCGCGGGCCTGTTCGCCGCGACCGGTCTCGGCCTGTTCTACGTGGAATGGGTGCCCAAGTAGTCCCTTCCCCCCGCCGTACCGCTCCTCCCAGTAAGGATCCGTAGTCCGAATGTTCTGTGTGTTGGGCGCCGGGGTGTCCGGCGCCGCGGCCGCCCGTCTGCTGGCCCGGCGCGGCGAGCGGGTGGTGGTCCTGGAGGGCGTGGACGGGGAGCGGCAGCGCGCCGTCGCCGCCGAGCTCGCCGCCGAGGGGGTCGAGGTCCGCTTCGGCGAGCCCGCCGAGCTGCCCGGGGGAACCTCGACGGTCGTCGCCACCGGCTGGCCGCCGCACCATCCGCTGCTGGTCGCCGCGGCCGGGGCCGGGATCGAGGTGATCGGCGAGGTCGAGCTGGCCTGGCGGCTGCGTCCCGACGGCGCGGCGCCGTGGCTGGCGCTGACCGGCACCAACGGCAAGACCACCGTGGTGCGGATGCTCACCGCGATGCTCACGGCGGCCGGGCACAAGGCGCTCGCGGTCGGCAACGTGGGCGTCCCGGTCGTGGAGGCCGCCGCCGGGCCGTACGACGTCCTCGCGGTGGAGCTGTCCAGCTTCCAGCTGCACCGCGCGCCCAGCGTGGCCCCGTACGCCGCCGCGGTGCTCAACGTCGCCCCCGACCACCTCGACTGGCACGGCTCCATGGAGGAGTACGCCCGGGCCAAGGGGGAGATCTTCGCCCGGGCCGGGACGGTGGTCTACAACGCCGACGACGAGTGGTCCGCCCGCCTGGCGGCGCCGTACCCCGAGGCGATCGGCTTCACACTGCGGACACCGGGCCCCGGGCAGGTCGGCGTGGTCGAGGACCTGCTGGTGGACCGGGCGTTCACCGACGACCCCGTCCGCACTGCGGAGGAGCTCGCCGCGCTGGAGGACGTCCGGCCCCTCGCGCCGCACAACGTGGCCAACGCGCTGGCCGCGGCCGCCCTGGCGCGGGCCTTCGGGGTGCCGTGCGAGGCCGTACGGCAGGGGCTGCGGGACTTCGTGCCGGACCCGCACCGGATCGCGCACGTCGCCCGCGTCGGCGGGGTCGACTACGTCGACGACTCCAAGGCCACCAACCCGCACGCCGCCGCCGCGTCCCTGGCCGCCTACCCGGCGATCGTCTGGGTGGCCGGCGGGCAGCTGAAGGGCGCCGACGTGGACGAGCTGGTACGGCAGGCCGCCCCGCGGCTGCGCGGCGCCGTGCTCCTGGGCGCCGACCGCGAGCGGATCCGCCGGGCCCTGGCGCGACACGCCGAGAATGTCCCGGTGGTTGAGGTGGCCGGGCAGGACACTGGGGTCATGGACCGTGTCGTCACCGAAGCCGCCCGGCTCGCCACCCCCGGAGACACCGTGCTGCTGGCCCCGGCGGGAGCCTCCCTGGACATGTTCACCGGCTACCCGGCCCGGGGGGAGGCGTTCGCCCAGGCCGTGCACCGGCTCGCGGCCCGGCGACGGGAGGAGGGCGAATGACCTCCGGTGTCACGCCGGGGGAGGTGCCCGCCTCCCGGAGGCTCCGTCCCGTGCGGGAGGGCGATCCGGTCCCGCGGAAGGGCCGTCCCGTGCGGGAGGGCGATCCGGTCCCGCGGAAGGGCCGTCCCGTGCGGGAGGGCGATCCGGTCCCGCGGAAGGGCCGTCCCCTGTGGGAGGGCGATCCGGTGGCCGCGCCGGAGGACGCCGCCCCGGAGGCGTCCCCGAAGGGCCCGCCCGTGGGGAAGGCCGCCGCCGAGGGCCTGCCCGGGCGCCTGCGTGAGCTGCTGGGGCGTCCCCTCTTCTCCTACCACCTGCTCCTGGGCGTCAGCGCGCTGCTGATGGTCCTGGGGCTGATGATGGTCCTGTCCGCCTCCAGCGTCGAGGCGCTGCAGGAGATGGGGGACCCGTTCTACTGGTTCTTCAAGCAGTCGATCTCCGCCGCGATCGGCATTCCGATCATGTGGGCCTGCTCGCGGCTGCCGGTGCGGTTCTTCAGGCTGGCCGGATATCCCCTGATGGCGCTGTCCATCATCGGCCTGGTGATGGTGCTGTTCGTCGGCACCTCCCAGCTCGGCGCCCAGCGCTGGATCGACCTGGGGCCGATCTACCTGCAGCCGTCCGAGCCCGCCAAGCTGGGCCTGCTGCTGTGGGGGGCGGACCTGCTGGCCCGCAAGGCCCGCAACGGGATGATCGAGTGGCGCCACCTGCTCATCCCGCTGATGCCGGGCACCGCGCTCCTGGCCCTGCTGGTCATGCTGGGCAGCGACCTCGGCACCACGATCGTCCTGACGATGATCTTCCTGGCGCTGCTGTGGGTGGTCGGGGCGCCGCTGAGGCTGTTCGGCGGGATCCTCGGGGTGGCGGTGCTCGCCACCGTCGTGATGATCGTCACCGAGGGCTACCGCCTGGACCGGATCGAGGGCTGGCTCAACCCCTGGGAGAACGCCAGCGACACGGGACTGCAGGCGGTCCAGGGGCAGATCGCGATGGGCACCGGCGGCTGGTTCGGGCTCGGCCTGGGGTACAGCCGGGCGAAGTGGAACTGGCTCCCGCACGCCGAGAGCGACTTCATCTTCGCCATCCTCGGAGAGGAGCTCGGCCTGATGGGGACGCTGGTCGTGATCACCCTGTTCGGCCTGCTGGGTTACGCCGGGCTGCGGGTCGCGACCCGGGTCAGGGACCCGTTCGTCCGGCTCGCCGCGGCCGCCGCGACGGCCTGGATCGCAGGTCAGGCGATCGTCAACATCGGCGCGGTCATCGGTGTCCTGCCCATCACCGGCATCCCGCTGCCGCTGGTCTCCTACGGCGGATCGGCGCTGTTGCCGACGCTCGCCGCGCTCGGCATGCTGCTGTCGTTCGCCAAACAGGAGCCCGGTGCGCGTGACGCTCTCATCGCACGTGGCCCCGGACCGGCGGCGCGGGCTCTAAGCTGGCTTGGCCTGGGCGGCCCGGGAACGACGAGGCGGCCGGGCCGCGGAAGACGATGAGTGAGACATAAGCGAAAGGACCGACCTGTGAGAGTGGTCCTCGCCGGCGGCGGAACGGCCGGTCACATCGAGCCGGCGCTGGCCCTGGCCGACGCGCTGCGGCAACTGGATCCGAGCATCGGGATCACCTGTCTCGGCACAGAGCGGGGTCTCGAGACGAGGCTCGTCCCCGCGCGGGGATACGAGCTGGAGCTCGTTCCCGCCGTGCCGCTGCCCCGTGCGCTGACACCGCAGCTGCTGACCGTGCCCGGACGCCTGGCCGGCGCCATCTCCACGGCGGCGCAGATCATGGACCGGGTCCGGGCCGACGTCCTGGTCGGGTTCGGCGGCTACGTGGCGACCCCCGCCTACCTGGCGGCCCGGCGGCGCGGCGTGCCGATCGTGGTGCACGAGGCCAACCCCCGTCCCGGCCTCGCCAACCGGCTGGGCGCGCGGCTGACCGACCACGTGTTCACCGGGCACCGGGACACCCCTCTGCCCAAGGCGGAGCACATCGGCATCCCGCTCCGGCGCGAGATCGTCGGTCTGGACCGGCTGTCCATGGGCGACAAGGCGCGCTCCTGGTTCGGGCTGGAGGCCGACCTGCCCACCCTTCTGGTCACGGGCGGCTCCCAGGGCGCGCGGTCGCTCAACCGGGCAGCCCTGGCCGCCGCCCCCGCGCTGCGCCGGGCGGGCGTCCAGGTGCTGCACGTCATCGGCCCGAAGAACACGCTGGAGCAGGAGCCTCCTCCCGGTGACCCGCAGTACGTCGTGCTGCAGTACGTCGACCGGATGGACCTCGCCTACGCCGCCGCCGACTTCGCCCTGTGCCGCAGCGGAGCCATGACGTGCGCCGAGCTGACCGCGGTGGGCCTGCCCGCCGCCTACGTCCCGCTCCCGCACGGCAACGGCGAGCAGCGGCTCAACGCCGCCCCGGTCGTGCAGGCGGGCGGCGGGATCATGGTCGACGACGCCGACCTGACGCCGGAGTGGATCATCGGCAACGTGCTGCCGATCCTGTCCGACCCCGAGCGTGTGGTGGCCATGTCGGAGGCCGCTTCCCGGATGGGCCGCAAGGACGCCGACGTGACACTGGCCCGGAGGGTGCTCCAGATCGCGTCGCAGGGAAGATCGTGATGGGCGGCCGTCCGAGGGATGAGATCGTCCGCGTAGCGAATGAGGAGCGGTGAGCGACCGATGAGCGGGGAGCGAGCCCGACGCGGTGAGCGGAGTGGGCGGTCGAGGGATGAGATCGTCCGCGTAGCGAATGAGGAGCGGTGAGCGACCGATGAGCTTGGTCAAACTGGTGGAGCCGGTCGCGGCCGAGGATCTCGGGCGGGTCCACTTCATCGGGATCGGCGGGGCCGGGATGTCCGGTATCGCGCGCATTCTCCTCAAGCGGGGTGTCCCGGTCTCGGGCAGCGACGCGCGCGGTTCGGAGATGGTGACCGCCCTGCGCGAGCTGGGAGGCGTCGTCCATATCGGGCACGCCGCCTCGCACATCAAGGACGTCGACACCGTGGTGGTCTCCACCGCGATCCGCGACTCCAACCCCGAGCTGGGCGAGGCGCTCCGGCGGGGCCTGCGGGTGATCCCGCGGGCCGCCGCGCTGGCCTCGGTGATGACCGGACGGGCCGCGGTCGCGGTGGCGGGGACGCACGGCAAGACCACCACCACCTCGATGCTCACGGTGGCGTTGCAGCAGTGCGGCGCCGATCCGTCCTACTGCGTCGGAGGTCAGCTGGTCACCACGGGCCTGGGTGCCGACGAGGGCACGGGCGAGGTGTTCGTGGCCGAGGCGGACGAGAGCGACGGCTCCTTCCTGATGCTGGCCCCCGACATCGCGGTGGTGACCAACGTCGAGCCGGACCACCTCGACAACTACGGCGATCCGCGGGCGGTCCACGATAGTTTCGCCCGCTTCGTCGAGAGGATCGGCACATCCCTGGTGGTCTGCGTCGACGATCCCGGCTCGGCGGAGCTGGTGCCGCTCGCCCATGGGCGCGGCCTGAAGGTGATCACGTACGGCGAGGCCGAGGGCGCCGACCTCCAGGTGGGTGACATCGTCCCCGACGGCATGGGCGTGCGGTTCACGGTCCGTGGCCAGGGTGAGGTCAGGCTGGCCGTTCCGGGCCGCCACAACGCCCTCAACGCCGCCGCCGTCATCGCCGTGGCCGCGGAGCTGGGTGTCCCCTTCTCTGCTATATGCGATGGTCTGGCCGCTTTCACCGGGGCCAAGCGGCGCTTCGAGGCCAAGGGAGAGGCCGGGGGGGTGGCGGTCTTCGACAGCTACGCCCATCACCCGACCGAGCTCGCCGCCGACCTGCGCGCCGCGCGGGACGTGGTGGCCTCCTTCTCCGGCTCCGGCCGGGTCATCGCGGTCTTCCAGCCTCACCTGTACTCGCGTACCAGGTTCTTCGCCGACGAGTTCGGCGCCGCGCTCGGGCTGGCCGACGAGGCGATCGTCCTGGATGTGTACGGCGCGCGGGAGGATCCCGAGCCGGGGGTCTCCGGGGCCCTGGTGGCGGAGAAGGTACCGCTCCCGGCCGCCCAGGTCGAGTACGCTCCTCTGCGCGAGGCCGTGCCCGCGCTGGTGGCCGGCCGGGCGAGACCGGGCGACATCGTCCTCACCATGGGTGCGGGTGACGTGACCGAACTGGGCCCCCTGATCGTGGCGGAGCTGTCCTCCCGGTGAGCCGACGGCCATCGGCCCCCGAGCCGCGGCGCGCAGCGTCGCCGTCGGCACAGCGAGGGGGCGCCGGTGAACCAACTGAGGAGCGCCCGCAAGCGAAGCGAGGACGTGACGAGGGCGGGAGCCGGTTATCAGCCCCCGAGCCGCGGCGCGCAGCGTCGCCGTCGGCACAGCGAGGGGGCGCCGGTGAACCGACTGAGGAGCGCCCGCAGTCTCCGGACCGCGGTGCGCGGCGTCGCGGTGGGAGGGGCGCCGTGGCGAACAGGGCCTGGCGGACGGCCTTCCTGGCGTTACTCACCGTCGGGGTCGTGGGTACGGCGGCCTGGCTGGTGTTCGTCTCACCGGTCCTCGGTGTCCGGGAGGTCCGGGTGTCCGGCAATCTCGCCGTCCCGGCTCCGGAGATCAAGCGGGCGGCGGGGGTGGCCGACGGCAAGCCCCTGGCCACCGTGGACCTGGCCGAGGTCGAGGGGCGCATCGCCGCGATCCGGCGGATCGAGTCGGTACGGGCCGATCGGCACTGGCCGGGCACGCTGGTGATCGAGGTCGTCGAGCGGGAGCCGGTGGCGGCGGTGCCGATGGGCGCCAAGGCCGCGGTGGTGGACCGGCACGGGGTGGTGGTCGAGATCAAGGACATCGCCCCGCCGACCCTGCCGGTGCTGCGGTTGTCCCGCCCGGGCCCCGGCGATCCGGCGACCGAGGCGGCGCTGGCCGTGGTGGGCGTGCTCCCGGAGGAACTGCTCCGGCGGGTGGCGGAGGTGGTGGCGCCGTCCCCGGAGGCCGTCTCGCTGCGTCTGAGGGACGGCCGCTCGGTGATGTGGGGCGGGCGTGACCGGGCAGAGGACAAGGCGCGGGTCCTGACCGCCCTGCTCCGGCAACCGGCGGACTCCTATGATGTGAGCTCGCCGGACGTCGTCGCGGTGGACTGACGTCTCCCGAGGTCGCGGGCGGCCTCGGGGCGTCCGCCGGGGCGTCTGGCGAAAAGGACAGGTGCGACACGCCGGGCGTGCTTGCGGCGCGGTTAGTTGACCCGCCTGGAGCGTAGCTCCTACTGTCCGTATCAATCCTCAGGTTGACATAAATCTAAATCTCAACTTGAGGTTGAGGGTTGAGAAAACGACGGCACGACCCCGTGCCGCATGAAATTGCAAGTCAACGAGCGGAAAGGCCCCTCGTCGTGGCAGCACCGCAGAACTACCTCGCGGTCATCAAGGTTGTTGGAATCGGCGGCGGCGGAGTCAACGCCGTCAACCGGATGATCGAGGAGGGACTCAAGGGCGTCGAGTTCATCGCCATCAACACCGACGCCCAGGCGCTGCTCATGAGTGACGCCGACGTCAAGCTGGATGTCGGGCGTGAGCTCACGCGCGGTCTCGGTGCCGGGGCCAACCCCGAGGTCGGCCGGAAGGCGGCCGAGGACCACCGTGAGGAGATCGAAGAGGTCATCAAGGGCGCCGACATGGTGTTCGTGACGGCGGGAGAGGGCGGTGGCACGGGCACCGGAGGCGCTCCGGTCGTCGCGAACATCGCGCGGTCCCTGGGCGCCCTGACCATCGGCGTGGTGACCCGGCCCTTCAGCTTCGAGGGCCGCCGCAGGGCGATGCAGGCCGAGGCCGGCATCGAGACGCTGCGCGCGGAGGTCGACACCCTCATCGTGATCCCGAACGACCGGCTGCTGTCGATCTCGGACCGCCAGGTGAGCGTGCTGGACGCGTTCAAGGCGGCCGACCAGGTGCTGCTCTCCGGCGTCCAGGGCATCACGGACCTCATCACCACCCCCGGTCTGATCAACCTCGACTTCGCCGACGTGAAGTCGGTCATGTCCGACGCGGGCTCGGCGCTGATGGGCATCGGCCACGCCCGCGGCGACGACCGGTCGGTCGCGGCGGCGGAGATGGCGGTCTCCAGCCCGCTGCTGGAGGCCAGCATCGACGGCGCGCACGGCGTGCTGCTCTCGATCGCGGGCGGTTCCGACCTCGGCCTGTTCGAGATCAACGAGGCGGCCCAGCTCGTCTCCAACGCCGCGGCCCCGGACGCCAACATCATCTTCGGTACGGTCATCGACGACGCGCTCGGCGACGAGGTCCGGGTCACGGTGATCGCGGCCGGGTTCGACGAGGTCCCCACGAACACCAAGGCCACGGCGCCTCAGACGGCCACGCGCACGCCGGCGGCCCGCCCGGCCCCCCCGCCGCCCGCGACCGCCCCCGCCCGCCCGGCGACTCCCACGGTGAAGAGCGAGCCCCGGCCGGAGCCCAGGGCCGTGCAGCCGCCCCCGCCGGTACGGCCGGTCACCCCGCCGCAGCCCCAGCCCGCTCCGGTGACGGAGACCCCGCCCACGCCGCCGCAGGTCCAGCTCGCCCCGCCGGTGGAGCAGCCGGAGCAGCGGGAGCAGCGGGAGCAGCGGGAGCACCCACCGGTGAGCATCCCGCGGCCGACGCCCGAGCCGGCGCAGCCGACCTCCATCGTCCCGAGGCCCGCCGACCGCAAGGGTCCGGTGATCTTCGAGGAGCAGGGGGAGGACCTGGACGTGCCCGACTTCCTGAAGTGAGATTACTCACGCGCCCTCCTGCGTCGGCCGCGTTCGCAGTGCTGCTGTGTCCATTGGCTCACTCGCTTCGCTCGTTCGTGCGCCCTCCTGCGTCGGCCGCGTGTCCATCGGTCCGCTCCCTCGCGGGGGACCGGTGGTGGCGGATCCCGCCCCTGCCGCGAGAATGGATTCCGCTGGTTTGTCTGCATTTGAGCGGCGGGAACGTGACAACGGAAACACGACGGGATGAGATCGCGGACGGTCTGGCCGGGGTCGAGGCGCGCATAGCCGAGGCGTGCCGGGCGGCGGGCCGGGCGCGTGAGGAACTGACCCTCATCGCGGTGAGCAAGACCTATCCCGCCTCCGATGTGCGGCTTCTGGCCGAGCTCGGGGTGCGGGACGTGGGCGAGAACCGTGACCAGGAGGCCGCCGCCAAGGCGCGCGAATGCGCTGATCTCGGTCTTACCTGGCATTTCATCGGCCAGCTGCAGACCAACAAGGTCCGCTCCGTGGTCGGCTACGCCGACGTCGTGCACTCGGTGGACCGCCCGCGCCTGGTCGCCGCGCTCAGCGGCGAGGCGACCAGGGCCGGTCGCGAGGTCACCTGCCTGGTTCAGGTGGCGCTGGACGACGACCCCGGGCGGGGGGGTGCCCGGCCGCCGGACGTGGCGGCCCTGGCGGACGCGGTGGCCGCGGCCCCGGGGCTCCGGTTGGGCGGGGTGATGGCCGTGGCCCCGCTGGAGGAGGAACCGGGCAAGGCGTTCGCCCGGCTGCGGGAGCTGGCGCAGGCCGTACGGGACACGCATCCGGGGGCCGACATCATTTCCGCCGGTATGAGCGGCGATCTGGCCGAGGCGGTGGCGAACGGCGCGACACACCTCCGCGTCGGTACGGCGTTGCTCGGTCGCCGCAAGCCCTTCGTCAGGTAATGTCCCTCCAAGTGGGCCTTGGCGTTCACAGGTTCAGTCAGTGGTCGATCGGCGGTGAGCTCCAAGGGGGGATGGCTGCCACCCCGGGTCAATCGAAGTAAGACGGAGGAAGAAGCGACGATGGCCGGCGCGATGCGCAAGATGGCGGTCTACCTCGGTCTTGTGGAGGATGACCGCTACGAGAGGTACGACGTCTACACCGACGACGAGTACGAGGAGTTCGACGACTCGCGCCGCGGTGGTGACGAGCGGGGCGGCACGGTCCACGAACGCGAGGACGACACCACCGATCCCGGGGTGCCCGCTCCGCGGCCCGCCACGGCCGTCCTGGAGCGTCGTACGACCGATCTGGCTCGCATCACGACGCTTCATCCCCGCACCTACAACGAGGCGCGGACGATCGGGGAGCACTTCCGCGACGGCACCCCGGTCATCATGAACCTGACAGAGATGGTTGACAGTGACGCGAAGCGACTCGTCGATTTCGCGGCAGGTCTCGTCTTTGGCCTACACGGGAGCATCGAACGTGTTACCAACAAGGTGTTCCTGTTGTCCCCTGCCAATGTCGAGGTGACCGCCGAGGACAAGGCCCGAATCGCGGAACGCGGGTTCTTCAACCAGAGTTAGAGTTCCACTATGCACATCGAGTCGAAGCCCACCCCGTCCTTCTGGGGGCAGTGGACCAGGACGGAGGCAGGACAACAGCGTGGAGATCGTTAGCGGGATCCTGGTCTTCGTCCTGGCCCTCTATCTGGTTCTGCTGATCGGCAGAATGATCTTTGAGACGGTGCAGGCGTTCGCGCGCCAGTGGCGTCCCACGGGGCCCGTCCTGGTACTGGCGGAGGCCATATACACGGCCACCGACCCACCTCTCAAGTTCCTCCGCCGTTTCATTCCGCCACTCCGGTTGGGTACGGTTGCCTTTGACCTAAGCTTCACAGTGCTCTTCATTGTGGTCTTGGTCTTGATCCAACTCGTGTCCGCGCTTCCACCTCGTTGATCGGGTACCGTCCCTCAGGACAGACTCCAAGCGCGCCAAGGAGACCGAAAAATGCCGCTGACACCCGCTGATGTGCGGAACAAGCAGTTCAGTACGACCAGGCTCAGGCCCGGCTACGACGAGGAAGAGGTCGACGCCTTCCTCGACGAGGTCGAGTCCGAGCTGGACCGTCTCATCCAGGAGAATGAGGAGCTCCGCGCCAAGCTGGCGGAGTGCATGCGGGGCAAGGTGCCCGGCGGGATGGGCATGGCCATGGCGCCGGCGCCCGTCGAGCCCAAGCCCGAGATGATGATGCCGCCGCAGCCGGAGCCGATGCGCGCTCCCGAGCCGGTGCAGCAGCAGCCGGTCCCCGTCGGCATGGGCATGCCCCCCGCCGAGGACAACATGGACACCGCGGCCCGCGTGCTCGCCCTGGCCCAGCAGACGGCCGACCAGGCGATCGCCGACGCCCGCCGGGAGGCGGACGAGACGGTCACCCGGGCCCGCCGCGAGGCCGACGACATCCTCTCCAAGGCCCGCCGCCAGGCCGAGCAGGTCATCGGCGACGCCCGCGCCCGCGCCGAGACGCTGGAGCGCGACGCGCAGGAGCGTCACCGCCAGGCCATGGGCTCACTGGTGCAGAACCGCGACGAGCTCGAGCGCAAGGTCGAGGAGCTTCGCAGCTTCGAGCGTGAGTACCGCAGCCGCCTCAAGCTCTATCTGGAGAACCAGCTGGCCGAGCTGAACGTCGCGGCCGAGGGCAGCGGAGGCTTCCCGATCGTGGGCGGGCCGCCGGCCATGTCCCACGCCGGCGCTCCCGGGCCCCAGCAGCCCCTGCAGGCCGGTCCCGCCAACCCGTTCGGCGGTGAGCCCGCGCCGCACCCCGGAGCCTTCCAGGGTGCCGAGGGCCCGCACAACGATCGTCGCTGACGAGACCACCGCTAAGGTGTCGGGTCATTCCCCTGACCCGTACCCGGGAGTTCCTCTGTGATCCTTATCAGCGCTGGTTTGGTGTTGACGGCCGTCGTCCTGCTGATCGCGGGCGTCGTGCTGGGCAGGCCGCCCCTGGTCATATGGTCGATCGCGGTCAGCATGCTGTCTGCGGTCTTCCTGGTGATCGGGGCGCTGCTGCGACGCCATGAACTGTTCCCCGGCGGAGGGCGTGCCGGGGCGGTTCCACCGTCCCCCCATCCGGGGACGGGACCGGCCGGGCCGGTGCCCGCACCGCCCATGGCGTCTCACCCGCAGCGCATTCCGGCGGGCCGGCCCGCGACGCCGCACGGCACGAGGCAGACGGCCGCGACCCCGCCCCGCCCCGCCCCGGCGGGACAGCCGGGCGTGCTGGACGCCGAGTCGATCGTCCTGGTGATCCCCGGCCGCAGGCGTTACCACGTCGCCGGGTGCCGCCAGCTGGCCGGCAGGGAGTACGAGGAGCTCACCCACGAGGAGGCCCGGGCAGAGGGCTTCACCCCGTGCACCACGTGCCTGCCCGAGTTCACCGCCGGACTCGTGCCGCAGGACGCCCCCGCGCAGGACCAGGAGGCACAGGGGCCCGCCAGGCCGCCGCAGACCGCCGAGGGGCAGGGCTCCCCGGCGTCCTTCGCGGAACAGGCGCCCCCGGCCGCCTCCAGGCCCGCATCTCCCGAACCGGTCGCCTCCAGGCAGATTTCTGCCGAACCGGCCGTCTCCGAGGCCACCGCCCGGTTCGCCCCTCCCTACGGGTCCGCCACTCCGTCCGCCGCCCCGGCGTTCCCGGTGCAGGCGCCCACGCCGCCCGCCCCGCCCGCCGAGGACTCCGCGGCGACCAGCTGGTTCAGCCGCGACATCGCGTCCTCTGCGGCGACCGCGCCGAAACCCGGACCCGGACCTGAGAGGGGGACGGAGCCCGTCGCGGCGCCGGAGCCCGGAGCCGCGGAGCCCGGAGCCGCGGAGCCAGAGGCCGCAGAGTCCGGAGTCACAGAGTCCGGGCCCGGGGAGCCCATGGGCTCCCCGTCCGATATCCGGCCGCAGGACGAGGACGCCGAGGACACCGAGGACACCAAGGACGCCGAGAACGCGGAGGACACCGCCTTCGAGACCGTGGTCGTCAAGCCTCCGGTGGCGGAGCCGCAAGGCCCCGCCGCGCGGAGTTCCGTCGCGGAGTCCGCCGCCGTGCGCGGGGACGCCGCGGAGCAGACCGGCCCATCCGAGCCGGTGGAGCCGGCCGAGACCGCACCCGGGCGCGCCGGGCAGCCGGTATCGGCCGGCCCCACCTTGACGGAGGAGCCGACGGCGAGGACGGCGTCTCCCGATGAGACCGGGACGGCCGAGAGCCCGGAGACGGGCAGGACCCCGTCCGCCGCGGAGAAGGACGTCGCCGAGGCCCCGGCCGATGACGACAGGGACACCTCTCCCGGGGGGATCCCCGCCGTCGTGGTTCAGGAAGACGAGAACGGTGCTTCGCCGGAGGACGACCGGCCCGCGGACAGGCCCGCGGAGCGGCCCGGGATGGTGAAGGTCATCATGGGCACCCGCCGTTTCCACGGCACCGCCTGCCCCCTCATCAGAGGTGTGGACGACGACGGCCTGCAGACCATGTCCCGGGCCGAGGCCGAGAGATCCGGCCTGAGCGCTTGCTCGGTCTGCCAGTAGCCCCGGTAACCGGCTGATCGCCGCTCACGGCGCCGTACCCCGCCGTACCCCCTCGCCGTACCGGCGCCATGCCCGGTGCCCCTGCGGGAGGGTACGGGCGTCCGGAGGGAGCGTCGTAGCGGGGCGCGCCTGGTGCTTCCGTGAGGGCCGGAGGGCGCCTTCGAGGGGCCCGGTCGAACGCGCGGAGGGGCCCGGGGTGTTCCCCGGGCCCCTCCGCGCGTATCGGGGTCAGGCGGTGGTGCGGCGGAGCTGGAAGGTGAGGCCCAGGTCGGAGTCCTGGTGGGACGGGACGTCCTCGGCGGCGCCCTCGGTGACCGACAGGGCGAGGACCTCGTCGGCCACGGTGCCCCCCTGGGTGCGCAGGGCCTCGGCCAGGTCGGCGTCGCCGGTGGACCACCACAGGTCGATCCGGTCGGTGATGGCCAGGCCCGTGGCCTTGCGGGCCTCCTGGACCAGACGGATCACGTCGCGGAGCAGGCCGGCGCGGCGCAGCTCGTCGGTGATGGCCAGATCCAGGGCGACGGTCTCACCGGTGCCGGTGTCGACCGCGCCGGTCTCCACCGCCCAGCCGGACTTCGGCTGCTCGGTGACGATCACGTCCTCGGCGGTCAGCTCCACCGTGCCCAGCTCACCGGCCTCCAGCGAGACCGGCGACCCGCCCCGCAGGGCTTGGGCCAGTTCCCCGGCGTCGGCGGCGGTCACCGCGGCGGCCACCAGCTTCGTCTGGGAGCCGAACCGCTTGCCCAGGGCCCGGAAGTTGGGCTTGACGGTGAAGGAGACCAGATCGGCCGAGAAGCCCGACAGGTCCTCCAGGGTCTGTACGTTGAGCTCCTCGGCGATCAGCTCGCGCAGCTCGGCGGAGAGCGCGGCCCAGCCCGGGGCGCCGACCAGCGCGCGGCCGAGCGGCTGACGGGTCTTGACCCCGCTGGAGGCACGGGCCGAACGGCCCAGCTCCACCAGGCGGCGGACCAGCGCCATCTGCTCCGACAGCGCCGGGTCCAGCAGGGCGGAGTTCACCTGCGGCCAGGAGGCCAGGTGGACCGAGGCGGGGCTCTCGTCCTCGCGGAGCACGTCCCAGACGTAGTCGGTGACGAACGGCACCACCGGCGCCATCAGCCGGGTGACGGTCTCCAGGCACTCGTACAGGGTGGCGAAGGCGGAGACGTCACCCGACCAGAACCGGCGGCGGGAGCGCCGCACGTACCAGTTGGACAGGTCGTCGAGGAACTCGGCCAGCCGCCGCCCGACCCGGGCGGTGTCGAACTCGTCCATCGAGGAGGTGACCTCGGCCACCGTCCGGTGCAGCTCGGCCAGGGCCCACCGGTCGATCAGCGGGCGCTCGCCGTACGCCGGGGCCTGGCCGATCATGGACGGGGCCCAGGACTCGGCGTTGGCGTAGAGCGTGAAGAACGAGACCGTGTTCCAGTAGGTCAGCAGGACCTTGCGGACGATCTCCTCCAGGGTCGCGTGGCCCACCCGGCGGGCCGCCCACGGCGAGCCGGAGCAGGCCATGAACCAGCGCAGGGCGTCGGCGCCGTGCTGGTCCATCAGCGAGATCGGCTCCAGCACGTTGCCCAGGTGCTTGCTCATCTTGCGGCCGTCCTCGGCCAGGATCAGGCCGAGGCAGAGCACGTTCTCGTAGGAGGAGCGGCCGAAGACCAGGGTGCCGACCGCCATCAGCGAGTAGAACCAGCCGCGGGTCTGGTCGGTCCCCTCGCAGATGAACTGCGCCGGGTAGGCGGTCTCGAGCATCTCCGGGTTCTGGTACGGCGCGCCCCACTGGGCGAACGGCATCGAGCCCGAGTCGTACCAGGCGTCGATCACGTCGGGCACCCGGCGCGCCTCGGCCCCGCAGGAGGGGCAGGGCAGCACGACGTCGTCCACGTAGGGGCGGTGCGGGTCCAGGCCGGAGACGTCCTGGCCGGACAGCTCGCTCAGCTCGGCCAGCGAGCCGACGCAGGTGACGTGCGACTCGTCGGCGGAGCAGACCCACAGCGGGAGCGGGGTGCCCCAGTAGCGGGAGCGGGACAGCGACCAGTCGACGTTGTTGCGCAGCCACTCGCCGAAGCGGCCCCACTTGATCGTCCCGGGGTACCAGCTGGTCTTCTCGTTCTCGGCGAGGAGCTGCTCCTTGATCGAGGTGGTGCGGATGTACCAGGCGGGCAGCGCGTAGTACAGCAGCGCGGTGTGGCAGCGCCAGCAGTGCGGGTAGCTGTGCTCGAAGTGGCTGCCCCGGTACAGCAGGCCGCGCTCGCGCAGGTCGGCGGTCAGGCCCTCGTCGGCGTCCTTGAAGAACTGGCCGCCGACCTGCGGCACGTCCTCCAGGAAACGGCCGTCGGGGCCGATCGGGTTGACCACCGGCAGGCCGTACCGCTTGCAGGTCGCCATGTCGTCGGCGCCGAAGGCGGGAGCCTGGTGGACCAGGCCGGTGCCGTCCTCGGTGGTGACGTAGTCGCCGAGGACCACGTAGTGGGCGCCGGGGATGTCGACCAGCTCGAACGGCCGCGTGTAGGCGGTGCGCTCCAGTTCGGCGCCCTGGAAGGTGGCCAGCACCTCGGCGTCCTCGCCCAGCGCGGCGTGCAGCAGCGGCGCGGCGACGACCAGGACCTCGTCGGAGCCGGCGGGGCGGGCCGCGACGTAGGCGACCTCGGGGTGCACGGCCACCGCCGTGTTGGACACCAGGGTCCAGGGCGTGGTGGTCCAGATCAGCAGGGACGCGCCGAGCTCGGCCAGCGGGCCGGAGACGACGGGCATCCGGACGTAGACCGACGGGCTGGAGACGGTCTCGTAGCCGCCGGGCTGGCCCAGCTCGTGGTCGGACAGGCCGGTGCCGCAGCGCGGGCAGTACGGCGTGATCCGGAAGTCACGGAAGAGGAGATCCTTGTCGAAGATTACTTTGAGCGACCACCAGACGGACTCGACGTAGGCCGGGTCCATCGTGCGGTAGGCCTGGGACAGGTCGATCCAGTACCCCATCCGCTCGGTCATCTCTTCGAAGGCGTCCACGTGCCGCAGCACCGACTCACGGCAGCGCGCGTTGAACTCGGCGATGCCGTACGCCTCGATGTCCTTCTTGCCGGACAGGCCGAGCTCTTTCTCGATCCCGACCTCGACGGGCAGGCCGTGGCAGTCCCAGCCGGCCTTGCGGGGCACGCTGTAGCCCTGCATGGACTTGTACCGGGGGAGGACGTCCTTGAAGACGCGGGCCTCGATGTGGTGGACGCCGGGCATGCCGTTGGCGGTGGGCGGGCCCTCGTAGAAGACCCAGGCGGGACCCCCGGCGTTCTGCTCGACCGAGCGCTCGAAGATCTTGCCGTCCCGCCAGCGACCGAGCACCTCGTGTTCGAGCGCGGGCAGATCGACCTGCGCGGGAAGGGGGCGGAAATGGGCGGACATCGGAACCGGGACCTCCACGCTGGTGCTGGCAGTGGCGTGGAGGGACGAGACCGTGCGGTCCCGCGGTACCACCCTCCTTGGCCTCCGCGTGGCGGAAGCCCTCTTCTTTGGGGACGCGGCCGGGTCTACTGAGCCCCCCAGCGGGCAGGGGACCGTTCTTCCGGCGGCTCAGGGGTGATCTTCCCTCCGGCTCTCGCCCCGGGCTTCCACCGTCCCCGGGTCGCTCGTGCGAGGAGGTCCGGACGTACTCGTCCCCGTCGACGCCTTGCGAACTCAAACGATAACGCACGCGGCGCCTTCCCGGCTTCCCGATATCCGCCGCGGAGCGGAATGAGGAGGAAGAGCGCGGATGGTACGGGATTGGCAAAGAGGTTAGTGGGGCGTTTGCCGTTCTGTTATGGGCGGCCTAAGCTTCCCGCACCGTTTACCGCCCTGGTAGGGGTTCGACCGAGTGAGGAGGCCGACATGGCCACGACCGTACGCGCGGAGAAGAACGCGGTGGTTCCGGCACAGAACGGTCCCGCCGCCCCCTGGACGGCCGAGGAACTCACCGAGGTCCGCGAGCGGCTGGCCACGGAGATCGAGGAACTGACCGCCGAGATCGCCCGGGCGGAGTCGGAGATCGCATCCAACGACGTCACCGACGGTGCGGGGGACGACCAGGCCGACGCCGGGGCCCGGACGTATCAACGGGAACGCGAGATCGCCCTTACCCTGAATTCGCGCGACCTCATCGCGCAGAACGAGCGAGCGATCGCCCGGATCGACGCGGGGACCTACGGAGTGTGCGAATCGTGCCACCAGCCGATCGGCAAGGAGCGCCTGCAGGCGTTCCCGAGGGCGACGCTGTGCGTGGCCTGCAAACAGCGGGAGGAGCGCCGCTGACCGGCGACGAGCAGCCGGCCGGGACGCCGCCGTCCGGTGTCGTCCCGGGGAGCCCGGCCGGTGGCCCGGGGAGCCCGGCCGCCGGTGCCGCCGGTACCGTTCCGGGGAGCCCGGCCGGTGCCGCCGGCGACGGCAGGGAGGAGCCGGCCGCCGCCTCGGAGGACGCAGCCGCTCCCGCCGCCCCGCCGGCGGCGCGGCGCATCGCCGTGCTCGCGACGATCGCGCCGATCGTCTACGTCCTCGACCTGATCACGAAGACCGTCGTGCTGAGAACCCTCGAGGGCCGGGATCCGGTGGTCGTCATCCCCGATCTGCTCCAGTTCCGGGTGCTCTTCAACCCCGGGGCGGCCTTCAACCTCGGCGTCGGGATGACGATCGTCTTCACCTGCGTGGCGACCGTAGTGGTGATCGCGATCCTGCGCACCGCGCGCCACCTGCGCAGCCTGCCGTGGGCCGTCACCCTCGGCCTGCTGCTCGGCGGGGCGCTGGGCAACCTGACCGACCGGGTCTTCCGCTGGCCCTCGGGCTTCGGCCGGGACGCGCCCTTCCAGGGCCACGTCGTGGACTTCATCGAGACCTTCCCCGGTCACTTCCCGGTCTGGAACGTCGCCGACGCGGGGATCGTCTGCGGCGGCATCCTCGCGGTGTTCTTCGCCTGGCGGGGCTACCAGATCGACGGGACGCGCGAGACCGGGCGGAAAGGGGGCGCATGACCATGGCCGACCACAGGAGCCTCCCGGTTCCCGACGGGCTGGAGGGCGAGCGCCTGGACGCCGCCCTGTCCCGGCTGTTCGGGCTCTCCCGCACCCGCGCCGCCGAGCTGATCGCCTCCGGCGACGTGCTGGTGGACGGCGCGCCCGCGGCCAAGTCCGACCGGATCCAGGGCGGCGAGTGGCTGGACGTCACCCTGCCGCCGCCGCCCGCCGCCCCCACTCCGGTGGCCGAGCCCATCCCCGGCATGACGATCGTCTACGAGGACGACGACATCGTGGTCGTCAACAAGCCCGTCGGCGTGGCCGCCCACCCGACCACCGGCTGGACCGGTCCCACCGTGATCGGCGGGCTGCTCGGGACCGGCCACCGGGTCGCCACCAGCGGCGCCGCGGAGCGGCAGGGCATCGTGCACCGGCTGGACGCCAACACCACCGGTGCGATGGTGGTGGCCAAGAGCGAGCACGCCTACTCCCACCTGAAGCGGGCCTTCAAGGAGCGCACGGTGGACAAGCGCTACCACGCGCTGGTCCAGGGCCATCCCGACCCGCTGCGCGGCACCGTGGACGCGCCGATCGACCGGCATCCCTTCGGTGACGGCCGGTTCGCGGTCGTGGCGGGGGGCAAGCCCTCGGTGACCCACTACGACACGATCGAGGCGTTCCGCTCCGCGACGCTGCTCGACATCAAACTGGAGACCGGCCGGACCCACCAGATCCGGGTCCACATGTCGGCGCTGCGCCACCCGTGCGTCGGGGACATGCTGTACGGCGCGGACCCGACCCTGGCCGCGCGCCTGGGTGTCGGACGGCAGTGGCTGCACGCCGTCTCCCTGGCCTTCGAGCATCCCTCGACGGGCGAGTGGGTCAGCTTCACCACCGACTACCCCGCCGACCTGGCCCACGCCCTGAAGGCCGTCAGCGGCGACATGTAGGGCGGTGGGCGGGGAGGGCCCGGCCCGCCGGGCGCGTCCCGCCGTCGCGCCGGACGGGCCCCGCGGGATCTCCCGCCGTGGCGGGGACCGGCCGGCACGTCCTACGCGCTGCCCTCGACCTTGCCGCCCTTGGCTTTGCCGCCCTTGTCGTCCTTGGCCTTGTCGCCCTTGCGCTTGTCGTCCTTGCGCTTGTCGTCCTTGGCCTTCGTGCCGGTCTTGGTCTCCTTCCCGGACTCCTTCCCGAGTCCGTCGGAGTCGGAGACGTTCACCTCGCTGCGGGGGTCGACCTGGCCGGGGGAGTCCTCGTTCCTGCCGGGATCCTGCCCCTCGTCGTCGCCGGACCCGCCACCGGAGCCGTCGTCGTCCGTCTCGTCCGGGGAGGGCTTCTCCGAGGGTTTCTCCGACGGCTTGTCCGAGGGTTTCTCCGAGGGTTTCTCCGAGGGCTCGCCGGACGGCTCCCGGGTGCGTTCCCCACGGCCGTCCGAGGCCGGCGGGGAGGAGGGCAGGCCCCCGCCCGTCTCCGCGGACGGGCCGCCCGCGTCCTCGGCGGAGTTCGACTCCACGGGTCCCTCCGAGGGGGACGCCCCGGTGGAGGGGACGCTCACGGAGGCGGGCGCCCTCCGCGGTTCCACGGCCGTGTCCTTCGAGGTGATCCAGGCCGCGGCCCCGGCGGTCAGGGCGACCGCGACGGTCGTCGCCGTCGTCGCGGCGATCAGGGAGCGGCGGCGCCCCGGCCGGGGAACGGCCCCGCCGGGCAGCCCGGGGGCGGCCGGCGGGGGAGCGGCAGGAGCCGCGGCGGAGGGCACCACGGGCGGTACGGCCGGCGTTCCGTCGGCCGGTTCCGCGGACGGCCGCTCGGAGCCGGGTTCGGCGGGCGGGACGACCGGCACGGACGGCATGGTGGGTTCCGGGGCGATCCCGGAGACGATCGCCATCAGGTGCCGCTGCACCTCCTGGGCGGACATCCGCCGCGCGGGGTCCTTGTGGAGCAGACCGTAGATCACCGGTCCCAGTGCTCCGGCCCGCCGGAGCGGGGCCGGGGCGTCATGCATGACCGCCGCGAGTGTCGCCAGCGGGTGGGCGCGCTGGAAGGGGGAGTGCCCCTCGACCGCCATGTACAGCGTCACGCCGAGCGACCACAGGTCCGAGGCGAACTCCGCCGGGCCGCCCGCCGCCCGCTCCGGCGCGATGAAGGCCGGGGTGCCGATGATCGCACCGGTCCTGGTCACGGAGGAGTCGCCCTCCAGGACCGCGATGCCGAAGTCCGTCAGCACGGCCCGGCCGTCGGTCGCCAGCAGCACGTTGTCCGGTTTGACGTCGCGGTGCAGCACGCCCACGCGATGCGCGGCGACCAGCGCGCCGAGTACGTCGAGTCCGATCCGGGCCACCTCGTACGGGGGCAGGGGGCCGTCGTCCCTGATCGCGGCCCCGAGCGTCCGGGAGTCCACGAGCTGCATGACGATCCACGGCCGCCCGCGCTCCTCGATCACGTCGTAGACGGTCGCCACGCCGGGATGGCCGATCCGCCCGGCGGCCCGAGCCTCCCGGAGCGTGCGGACGGTGAAGACCTCGCGCTCCGGGGCGGTCAGATCGGGGGAGGGGATGACCTCCTTGACCGCCACATGCCTGCCGAGCACTTCGTCCCGGGCCCGCCAGACCGTGCCCATTCCCCCGTGACCGATATGCTCCAGCAGCCGGTACCGGTCGGCGATGAGCTCTTGAGAGTCGGACATGAGCCTGCGGCTACCCTGGATCTGGCGGGATAATCCGGGCATCGCGGATGGTTCGCCGTCGGATGGTCCGCTGAGGTGACGGCTCCGCCCGCGTCGGAGGGCTCATCGGGGTGACGGCTCCACGCGCAGCGGCCGGGCCGCCCAGGCGGGCAGCCACCAGTTCCACCGGCCCATCATCGCGACCACCGCCGGGACCAGGACGCCCCGGATGAGGGTCGCATCCAGCAGGATGCCCAGGGCCAAGCCGCTGGCGAACACCTTCACGTCCAGCTCGGGGGTCATGGCCAGGGCGGTGAAGGAGACGAACAGGATCAGCGCGGCCGAGGTGACCAGGCGTCCGGTACGGCCCACCCCCTCGACCACCGCGTGGCCGGTGTCGCCTGACCTGTCGTACTCCTCGCGCATCCTGGCCAGGAGGAACACCTCGTAGTCCATGCTGAGGCCGTACAGGAAAGCGAAGATCGTCAAGGGGACGAACTCGCCGATCGAGCCGGTCGGCTGGATGCCGAGCAGTTCGCGGGTGCCCCAGCCGTACTGCCAGAGCAGGACCATCGCGCCGACCACGGCGCCCAGCGAGAGCAGGTTGAGCGCGATCGCCTTGACCGGCAGCAGCAGGGAGCGGAACGCCCGCGCCAGCGTCACGAACGTGACGAGCGCGATCAGCCCGAGCATCCAGGGGAAGGCCCCGTACGCGTGCGCCCGGAAGTCCATGCTCTGCGCGGCGCCGCCGCCGATCCGGACGTCCGCGCCCGCCGCCTCCCGGACCCGGGTGACGATCTCCTGCCCGGCGGCGGCGCCGCTCTCCGCGACCGGCAGCACGGTGACGACCGCGGTGCCGTCCCGCCGCCAGGCGGGGGTGTCCGGCGCCAGTACGGCGGCGACGCCCTCGACGGCCTCGATCCGCGCGACGGCCCGCGCCGGGTCGCCGGTGACCAGCGCGTCGAACGGGGTGATGGAACCGGCCGGGACGCCCGCCCGGCGCAGCGCGGACAGTCCTTCGTACCCGGCGCCCGAGGTGCGCAGGTCGCCGCTCTCGGGCAGACCGAGATCGGCGTCCAGCGCGGCCACGGCCAGGACGGCCAGCAGGCCGCCGGCCGCCAGCGCGGCGGGCCGGCGCAGCCGTACCACCCCGCGGGCCCAGGCCGACCAGGCGTGCCCGGCCTCCGCCTCCCGGCGGAACGGCCTGTCCCCGGCCCTGCGCCGGGCGTCCAGCCGCCGCCCGGCGAGGGCGAGCAGGACCGGCAGGACGGTGAGCGTGACGGCCACGCTCGCCACTGCGATGATCATGCCTGCCAGGCCGAGGCTGCGCAGGAACGGGACCGGCAGCACGACCATGGTCACCAGGCCGATCGCGACCGCGATCCCGCTGAACAGCACCGCGCGCCCGGCTCCCCGCATCGCCCGGTGCACGGCCTCGTCGCCGCGGTACCCGCCGGCCTGCTCCTCCCGCCACCGGGCCACCAGCAGCAGCGAGTAGTCGACGGCGATGCCCAGGCCGAGCAGCGGCATGGTGGTCAGCGCCACGTCGTGCACGGTCATCACCAGCGTCAGCAGCAGGATCACGGCGAACGACGCGAAGATCGCCAGGGCGGAGACCAGGAGCGGTACGAGCGCCAGGGCCGACCGGAAGACGAGGAACAGCACGACCACGGTGGCGGCCACGCCGATGCCGATCTTGGTGGGCACGTCCACTCCGCCCGCGTCCACGCTCGGCGCCAGGGCGTCCAGGCCGGTGACGTGCACGGTGCTGCCCCGCGGCAGGACCCGGGCCATCACCGCCGTGATCACCGGTCCCTCGTCGGGCGTCTCGCCCAGTCCGCCGCCCGGCGGGCTGCCGTCCGAGTACGTGCCGGGGAAGACCAGCCCGAACGTGGTCCGGCCGTCCGCGCCGACGAGCCGCGCGTCGCCGGTGTCGGCGTAGGAGACCACGCGGGCCCGGGGCAGTTCCGCCGAGACGGCCGCGAACGCCCTGCCGATCACTTCCTTCTCCTCCTCCGCCCGCATGCCGGCGGGCAGGACCACGACCGGCACGAACGGCCGCTGGTAACCGCCGTTGCCGTAGATCCGGACGATTTCCCGGTTGGCCTCGAAAGCGGGCATCCCGGGGTGGGCGTACTCCTCGGACAGGCGCTGGATCGCGAACGGGGTCGCGGCCAGTCCCACCAGGAACGCGCATACGGCCAGCAGCGTGACCAGCCGCCTGTGTCTCAGGACGGAAACCGAGAGTCTCTCCATGGCCTCCAGCGCACCAGAGTGATCTTCAGCGGCCGTGTGGCCGTTCTCGGAGCGCTCTGTGAATCCCTGTGAATCTCTGCGGGCCGGGTTTCACAGAGTTCTCTAAGACCTTTTGAAGATCGGCCGGGGGAGACTGGCGGGGTGAGCCGGATACTGGTGGTGGACGACGAGCCGTACCTCGCCGACCTCGTGGCGACCGCCCTGCGTTACGAGGGCTTCGAGACGGCGGTGGCGGCAACGGGCGCGGAGGCGCTGTCGGCGGCGGGATCCTTCCGCCCCGACCTGATCGTCCTGGACGTGATGCTGCCCGACGTGCCGGGAACCGAGGTGTGCCGGCGGATCAGGACCGCCGGATCGCAGGTGCCGGTGGTGTTCCTCACCGCCCGCGACGCGACCGAGGACAAGATCGGCGGATTGCGGATGGGCGGGGACGACTACGTCACCAAGCCGTTCAGCCTGGAGGAGCTCGTCGCCCGGATCGGTGCGGTGCTGCGGCGGACGGAGCGCGCCGGGCCGGAGACCGGCCGCCTGGCCTTCGCCGGTCTCGTCATCGACGACGACGCCTACGAGGTCCGGCGGGACGGACGGCGCATCGACCTGACCCCCACGGAGTTCAAGCTGCTGCGCTTCCTGACCGCCAACGCGGGCAGGCTGGTCTCCAAGCGGCAGATCCTCGACCACGTGTGGGAGTACGACTTCGGCGGCAACGACGGCGTCGTCCAGACCTACATCAGCTACCTGCGCCGCAAGGTCGACGTCTCCGGGCCGCCCCTCATCCACACCGTGCCCCGTGTGGGCTACGTCCTGCGCCTGCCCCGGGAAGACTGATGCCGCCCCGCCCCGCCGCTTCTCCCGGCTCCGCTGAGCATCCGGGCTTCCCCGGCACCCTGCGGCCCCGGCTGCCGGTCTCCCTGCGCGGCCGGCTGGTCGTGACGGTCGTCGGCCTGGTCGCCCTGGCCCTCGGCACGGTCGCCGGGGCCACCTTCGGCGCGCTGCAGGACTGGCGCGGGCCCGGCGGCGCCCGGCTGCTGGCCATGGACACGCCGCAGGCGCTGCTCGCCGCCTCCGACGAGCTGACCGGCCGGGTGGCCCGCGTCATGATCGTCACCTCGGTGGTGACGCTGGCCTGCCTGACCCTGCTCGCCGCCCACCTGGTCCGCCGGGGCCTGCGTCCGCTGGACCGGATCGTGGAGGCGGCGGCGGACATCGGCGCGGGCGACCTCGACCGCCGGATCGAGACGGCTCCGGCCGGCAGTGAGGCGGGCCGCCTCGGCCACGCCCTCAACGCGATGCTCGGCCATATCGAGGAGGCGTTCCGGGACCGGGAGGAGTCGCGGGACCGGCTGCGCCGCTTCGTCGCCGACGCCTCCCACGAGCTGCGCACACCCATCGCCACCATCCGCGGCTACGCCGAGCTGTTCCGGCGCGGCGCGGCCACCCGCCCCGAGGACCTGGCCACGGCGATGCGCAGGATCGAGGCGGAGGCGGCCCGGATGGGGACGCTGGTGGACGAGATGCTCCTGCTCGCCCGCCTGGACCAGGGACGCCCGCTGGAACGCGCCCCGGTCGAGCTGACCGGGCTGGTGGCCGACGCGGTGGCGGACGCCCGCGCCGTCGAGCCGGGCCGTCCGATCTCCGCCGAGTACGGCGGGCCGGTCGAGGTGCCCGGCGACGAGGCCCGGCTCCGCCAGGTGACCGGCAACCTGCTGGCCAACGTGCTCGCCCACACCCCGCCGGGCACCCCGGCCGCGGTCCGGGTCCTGAGAGCCGGGGAGGAGGCGGTGATCGAGGTCGCCGACGAGGGCCCCGGCCTCACCGAGGAGCAGCGCAGGCTCGTCTTCGAGCGCTTCTACCGCGTCCCCCGCACCGCCGGCCGCGCCAGGGAGGACGACCGCGGCCGGGGCGGGGCGGGCCTCGGGCTGTCCATCGTGGCCGCGGTCGCCGCCGCCCACGGCGGCCGGGCGGAGGCGGACTCCCGCCCCGGCGGCGGCGCGGTCTTCCGCGTGACGCTTCCGGGCGCGGACCGTGCGGAGCTTCGGGCCGCAGGCCGTACGGCGCTCCCCGTCACAGACCGGCCAGGCGGAGCAGGGCCGTGACGGCGGCCGCGGCCGCCAGGACCACCAGGAACGGCGCGCGCAGCAGCAGCGCCAGCACGGCGGCCCCCAGCCCGGCGGTGCGCGGCCAGTCCAGCTCCAGGGCCTGGCCGTGGGCGAAGGTCTGCACCGCGATCAGCGCGGCCAGCAGCGCCACCGGGACCAGCGCGGCGAAGCGCTGCACGCCCGGGTGGTCGAGCACCCGGCGCGGCGCCGAGAGACCGGCCAGCTTCAACGCGTAACAGCCCAGGCAGACGGCCACGACGGCCTGCCACACGCTCATCGGCGTCCTCCCCGGACGAGGGGTGCCGGAGGTGCCGGACGGGGGGTCATCGCGGCCTCCTCAGGACCAGGGCGAGCACGGGCACGGCCGCCAGGAGCACGGGCACGCCCGGCGGGACGAACGGGGTGGCGGCCAGCGCGACCGCGACGCCGCCCGCGGCGGACGCCCGCAGCGTCCGGGTCTCGGGATCCTTCGCGGTCAGCCGCGGCCAGAGGATGGCCAGGAACGTCGCCGGGCCCACCGCGTCCAGGCCGAACACCGCGGGGTCGGCCACCCGGGAGGTGCCCACCGCGCCGAGCAGGGTGGTGGCGTTCCAGGTCAGATAGAGGCTCACGAAGGTGACGAAGAAGCCGGTCCTGGCCGACTCCTCGTCGGGCTGGGCCAGCGCCACCGCGGTGGTCTCGTCGATCACTCCCTGCGCCACCGGGACTCTGCGCCAGCCCCGGACCCCGAGCAGATCGGCCAGGCGCAGGCCGTACAGGCTGTTGCGCACGCCGAGCAGCAGCGCGCCCGCCGTGCCCGCGACGAGGTTGCCGCCGCCCGCCACGACGCCGGCCAGCGCGAACTGGGAGGCACCGGTGAAGGCGAACAGGCTCAGCACGCACGCCTGGGCGACGCTCAGCCCGGCGGTCACCGCGGCGGCGCCGAACGCCAGCCCGGACAGTCCCACCGCGAGGCCTACGCCCAGCCCGTCCCTGATGGCTGAGGAACGAGTGGTTGTTTCCATGAGAAGGAGGTTATGTCCGGTTCGCTGGTGCGGTCTTGTACGTTCCTGCGCGCTGGTAGGCCACCGGGGGCACGCCCACGATCCGCTTGAAATGCCTGTTCAGGTGGGCCTGGTCGACGAAGCCGACCTCCGCGGCGACCTGCGCGGCGGGCGTCCCGGAGTCGAGCAGGGCACGGGCGCGCCGTACCCGGAGCGTGTTCAGGTAGGCGTGCGGGGGGAGGCCGGTCGCGGCCTTGAACGCGCGGAGCAGGGTGAAGGGGCGCGCCTGCACCGCGCGGGCCAGGTCCTCCAGCGCCGGCGGGTCGGCCAGGCGCTCGTGCAGGATCTCCCGCGCCAGCCCGACCGCGCGGTCCCCGGCCGACAGGTGCGGGCGGGCCGGGCGGTAGGCGGCGTGGTGCAGGACCAGCGTGCCGAACGCCGTACGGGCGAGGGTGGAGGAGGCCAGGTCGTCGCCGCGCTCGGCGGCGAGGTGGGCGGCGCGCAGCAGGGCGGCTGCGCGCGGGCCGTCCACGACGGTCTCCGGGAAGTGCGGCGTGCCCCGCCCGGCCAGCAGCTCCTCCGCGACGTCGGCGATCACCTGGACGGACGGGTAGAGCATCCGGTAGGACCAGCCGTCCGGCACGCCCGCGTGGCCGGTGTGCACCTGCTCGGGATCGACCAGGACCACGGACCCGGCGCCGGCGCGGTGCCGGGCGCCCCGGTAGTCGAACTCCTCGACCCCGGACAGGATGACCCCGATCGCGTACTCCTCGTGCACGTGCCGGGTGAACCGGTGCGTGACGTAACGGGCCTTGAGCAGGTCCACCCCCGGCAGCGCCGGGTTCCGCCAGAACCGCGCGGCCTCTCCCGGACCGGTGGCCGGAGTGTCGCTCACGGCCGGAACGTCTCGGTGAACCTGTCGAAGAACGCCGGGTTCCAGCTCTCCTCCGGGCTCTCCCAGTAGATCGCGTACGGAGTGTCGTCGGCGGTGCGGAACCCCCGGTCCAGCACGTGCGTCCGCACGCCCGCCCTGTCGTAGGTGAACTCCCAGTCGGCGGCGGGCCGGCCCTGGTAGGTCAGCGGGGTGATGGCGACGCGCTCGTAACCCGGCCAGACGTTCCTGGCCGTGCCGCCCTCCTCGACCTTCTCCCAGTGCTTGACCGGGTCCTTCTCCGGGTCCTCGGTCGACTCGACCCACAGGAAGGCGGCCGACCCCGGCTTGCGGAACTCCACCCGCCTGCGGTCGGTGGAGCGCTGGACGGTCCAGCCGCGGGGGACGGCGATGCTGAAGCCCAGCGGGTCCCGGTACAGCCTCCAGCCCTTCGGGATCCTCCGGCCGGAGGGGGTGGCGGTGGGGACGGGCGTGGGGATGTCCGGCTGCGGCGTCGCGGAGGCGGTGATCTCCGGGTCCGCCCGGACCTCCCCCCGGTTCTGGAACAGGAGCCAGCCGCCCACTCCGATCACGGCCACGAGCAGCGGCGCCCCGACCGCGAGCGCCACCCGCCGCCCCGGGCCGCCGGCGGGCATCCGGCTCCCGGCGCCCCCGGTGCGGGTGCGCCGGCCGGGCCCGGTCCAGCCTCCCGGATGGGAGGGGTCGCCGGGGTGCGTCTGCAGGGCCTGGGCGGGCAGCGGCCACGGGTGCGCGGCCGCGGGCGGGGGCGTCGGGCCGGGTTGCGCGCCGTACGGGGCCGGGGTGGCGGCATGGGGCGGCGCGGAGCGGGAGGGCTCCCGGGGCGGTGCGGCGGCGCCGGGAGGCGTCCCGCCCGCGGCGCGGACGAGCAGGGCCTCGGCCTCGTCGGCGCGCATGCGCATGGCCGGGTCCCTGTTCATCAGGCCGAGGACGGCCGTGGCGAGGGGCCCGGTGTGGGTCATCGGGCTGGGCTCGCCGGACAGGACCGCCATCATGGTCGCGGCGGCCGTCGCGCGTTCGAAGGGCCGGTGCCCCTCCAGGGCGGCGTACAGCGTCGCGCCGAGCGACCACAGGTCCGACTCGGGGGTGGCCGGCAGTCCGTGGAGCCGCTCCGGCGGCAGGAAGGCGGGGGTGCCGACCATCCCGCCGGTCCGGGTGATCCCGGTGTCGTGCGCCGTGGCGGCGATGCCGAAGTCGGTCAGCACCACCCGGCCGTCATCGGCCAGCAGCACGTTCTCCGGCTTGACGTCGCGGTGCAGGACGCCGGCGGCGTGCGCGGCGCGCAGCGCGCCCAGCACGCTCAGCCCGACGGCCGCCACCTGCTCCGGGGGGAGCGGGCCGCGCTCGCGCACCACCTCGCCCAGCGAGCGCGAGCGCACCAGCTGCATGACGATCCAGGGCTGTCCGTCCTCCTCGACCACGTCGTGGACGATGATCACGGACGGGTGGTCGAGCCGCCCGGCGGTCCTCGCCTCCCGGACGGTCCGCCGGTTCAGGTCGGACCGCTCGGCCTCGTCGACCCCGCGGTAACGGACCTCCTTGACCGCCACGATCCGGTCGAGCAACTCGTCGTGGGCGCGCCAGACGACGCCCATCCCGCCCTCGCCGATGGGTTCGAGCAGGTGGTACCTGCCGGCCACCCTGCGTTCGGTCATCTCTCCCGTCCCCTCCCCGGCCCAGGAATCGTAACCGGTCGGGCGGGACTTCACTTCTTCGACGAAAAGGTCTTGGTGAAGCCCTCGAACAGCTTCAGGTTCTTCTTCCAGTCTGACGCGCGGGTGTGCCAGTAGATGGCGTACCCACGGCCGTCCGCGGTGAGGAATCCCCGGTTGACCACCCGAGCCCTGCCGGAGCTCGTCCGCCAGGTGAACTCCCAGTCGGCGGCGTCCTCCATGTAGTCGACCCTCTTGATCCCGATCAGCTCGTAACCGGGGAAGTTGCCGCGGGCCTGGGGCTCGTACTCGTCCCAGTCCTTCTTCGCGTCGGGGCCGGGGGTGTCGGTGTACTCGACCATGAGGAAGCTGAACGAGTCGCCCGGTCCCTGGAAGCGGACCTGCCTGCCCTCGCGCTTCGTGACCTTCCAGCCCTTGGGCAGGCCCACCCGGAAGCCGAAGGAGTCCTTGTGCGTCCGCCAGCCGTCGGGAAGCCCGTTCCCGGCCTTCTTCTCTTCCTTCTTCTCGCCGGACTCCTTCTCACCGGGCTTGTCCTCACCGGTCTCGGACGGGCTCGGCGTGGACTCGGACGAGCCCGTCCCGGACTCGGAGGACTCGGAGGGACCCGAACCCTCCGGACTCCCCGCTCCTCCGGAGGGCTCGCCTCCCGGCCCGGCCGTGCCCGGGTCGCGCTGCCCGGTCACGCCGGTCGAGCCGGTGTTCATGCCGATCCAGATGCCCACCCCGGCGACGATGAGCAGCGCCACGAGGACGACGGGCAGCACGAGCCGGAGCCTGCCGGGGGCCAGCGTCCCGAGCAGGGTCGGCTCCCGGTTCGAGGAATCGGTCACGGTCGCGTCCTGAAGCGCCGTCCCGGGACCGTACGGCTCGGGCTCGGGCGCGGGAGAGGCCGCCGGAGCCTCGGCGGCGGGGACCTCCCCGGCCGCCGGGCTCTCCCCGGCGGAGGACGGTTGCGCGGCGGGAGTCTCCGGGACGGCCGGCGCGGCCGGCGCGGCGTCGTCCCGGAGCGGAGGCTTGGCGACCTGCCCGGTCTGTGGGATCTCCGGAGAGACCGCCGCGGCGCCGGACGCCGCCGCGGCCTCCGGGCGTGAGCCGGGTTCCTCGCGCGGAGCCGCCGCCTCCCGCTCCGCGGGCGCGCCCGGTCCCGGGCGGGCGGCGGGCGGGGCCTGCTCCCTCTGCTCCGTCTTCTTGTCGCGTGCGGGTGTGCGGGGAGCCGCCTGCCCGTACGGCCTGCGCCGCTCGGGCGCGGCCTGCGGCTCGGCGGAACCGGCCCCGGAATCGGCGGTGATCGAGGGGATCGCCCAGGGCCGCGTGGAGGAGCGGCCCTCGACCACCCGGCGCAGCATGGCGGCGGTCTCGGCGTAGGTGAGGCGCTGAACGGGCTCCTTGCGGAGCAGCCCCTCCAGCACGGGCAGCAGCGGGCCCGCGTTGTGCGCGGGATCGGGCGGGTCCATCATGACCGAGTGCATGGTGGGCAGCGGCAGCTTGCGGTCGTGCGGGGACCTGCCCTCCACCGCCGCGTACAGCGTCGCGCCCAGTGACCACAGGTCCGACTCCCGGCGGGCGGGCAGGCCGCGCAGCCGCTCCGGCGCGATGAACGCGGGAGTCCCCGCCACGCCGGTCATGGTCAGCGTGTTCTCGGAGTCGAGCGTGGCGATGCCGAAGTCGGTGAGCACCACCCTGCCGTTATCGGCGAGCAGCACGTTCTCCGGCTTGACGTCGCGGTGCAGGACCCCGGCGTCGTGCGCGCTGTGCAACGCCGCCAGCAGGGCGAGACCGATCTCCGCCACCCGCCGGGGCGGCAGCGGGCCGTCCTCCCGCAGTACCTGGCCCAGCGAGCGGGACGGCACCAGCTGCATGACGATCCAGGGCTGCTCGTTCTCCTCGATCACGTCGTAGACGATCACGACGTTCGGGTGCGTGAGCCGGGCCGCGGCCCGTGCCTCTCTCATCATGCGCCGGTTGAGGGTCTGGACATCCTCGCCGAGAGCGGCGGAGTACCGGACCTCCTTGACGGCTACGGTCCGGTCGAGAAGCTCGTCATGGGCTTTCCAGACCACTCCCATCCCGCCCCGCCCGATGGGCTCCAGGAGGTGGTAGCGGCCTGCGACACGTCGCCCTTCCTGGTGCCCATCCGACTGCATCAAGCGTCAAACCTCCCTCACAGTGAAGGAGATACTCCCATAAATAAGGATCCATCCGAGCCTCTCGGAAGGTCACGGCACCGTATCCCGGTCAGGCCGCGCGACCTCGCGAAGATCGTCCGGCGCCCGCCGGAGCCGTCCGTCATCTGAGACGCCTGTCCGTCAGGTGGCGTACGGCGCGGTCATGGCCTATGGTTGGCCGCATGAACCGCTATTTCACGTTTACCGAGCCGGCTCCGGAGGGCCGGTCGTGAGCGCGTGACCTAGCGACCATCCGGAGCCGGCAAGGCAGAGACACCCACGTCTCTGCCTTTTTTGTTTCTTACGATTCGCCGGTTCGTGGGACGCGCGCCGGCTGAGCATCGGGAGCCGATATGTCGTTGACCGCACGTGCGGAGCGCGGAGCCGTGCACCTGGGGACGCTCGCGGTGGGCGCCGCGGGCCCGGCCGTGGTGATCGGCGGCACGGGTGCGGACGCGCGCTGGATCAGCCTGCGCGACCATCACGGGCGGCTTCCCGCGGCCGGCGCCGTGGCCGGGGTCCGCGCGGAGTGGGCCGGGCCGATCCTGGTGGAACCGTTCTCCTCCGCGGACCTGCCGGAGCTCGCGGCCGCCGGGGCGGACGGCGTGGTGGTCGGGGCCGCCTGGATGCAGGACTTCCAGCTGGTCCGCGCGGTCGCCCGGCTCGGCCTGCCGGTGGTGGTCCAGCGAGGCCCCGCGGCGACGCTGGAGGAGTGGCTCGCCATCGCCGACTACTGCGTGGCGGAGGGCAACGACCAGGTCGTGCTCTGCGAGACCGGCAGCCGTGTGCGCGCGGGCTCCGGCAGCCCCGGGGGTCCCGGAGGCTCCGGGGAGGAGCCCGGGACGATCCTCGACCTGGCCCTGATGCGCGCCGCCGGGGAGAGGTCCGGCCGCCCCGTCCTCGCGAGCCTGGGCGACGACCCCGCGCTGGCCGCGGCCGCGGTCGCCGCCGGCGCCGACGGCCTGCTCCTGGCCCCGCACGCCGCTCCGGAGACCGTCGCCGCCGCCCGGGAGGCGGTGAAGGTCGTCGGCGCGGTCACCCGCCGCGAGGACCCCGGCTCCGTGCTCGCCGCGCGCGGCGCCATCGACCGCGTCGACGCCGCCCTGGCGGTCCTGCTGGAGCGCCGCGTCGAGCTGGCCGGGACCATCCAGCGGCTGAAGCCGGTCGGCGGCTTCGCCGGCCGCGACGTCGACCGCGAGCGCCGCCTGGTCGCCGAGATGGCCCGCCGCGCGCCCACCCTGGGCGAGGCCGGACTGGCGCCGATCATGAACGCCGTCATCGAGGCGGGACTGCGCCTGGCGGAGGGGCGCCGGGCGGCCCGCCGGGATTAGGCCCGCCCGGATCGGATCCCGCGGCGCGTTCCCCCGGGGGCGGGGAAACGCGCGTAAGCTTCCCTCGCCGGAGCGCGACAAGGGGAGGACGAGGCCGCATGTCAGACTCGTTTGTACATCTTCACGTTCACACCGAGTACTCCATGCTCGACGGGGCCGCTCGGCTGAAGCAGATGTTCAAACAGGTCGGCGACCTGGGCATGCCCGCCATCGCGATCACCGACCACGGCAACATGCACGGCGCCTACGACTTCTACAAGCAGGCCACCGGCGCCGGCATCAAGCCGATCATCGGTATCGAGGCCTACGTCGCCCCGGCCTCCCGGCACCAGAAGAAGCCGGTGCTGTGGGGTGAGCCGCACCAGAAGAAGGACGACGTCTCGGCGGGTGGTTACTACACCCACATGACGATCTGGGCGCGCAACGAGCGCGGCCTGAAGAACCTCATGAAGCTCAGCTCCCGCGCCTACACCGAGGGCTTCGTCCGCAAGTGGGCCCGGATGGACGCGGAGATCCTGGCCGAGCACGCCGAGGGCCTGATGGCCACCACGGGCTGCCCGTCGGGCGAGGTCCAGACCCGCCTGCGCCTGGGCCAGTACGACGAGGCGCTCGCCGCGGCCGCGAAGTTCCAGGAGATCTTCGGCAGGGAGCACTACTACCTGGAGATCATGGATCACGGCCTCGACATCGAGCGCCGGGTCCGCGACGGGCTGACCCGCATCTCCAGAGAGCTGAACATCCCGCCGCTGGTCACCAACGACTCCCACTACACCTACGAGTCCGACGCCGCCTCGCACGACGCGCTGCTGTGCATCCAGACCGGCAAGCAGCTGTCCGACCCCGACCGGTTCCGCTTCGACGGCAGCGGCTACTACATCAAGACCGCCGACGAGATGCGGGCGATCGACTCCTCCGACCTGTGGGCCGAGGGCTGCCGCAACACGCTCCTGGTCGCCGAGAAGGTCGAGCCGGAGGGCATGTTCGGGTTCAAGAACCTGATGCCGACCTTCCCGGTCCCCGACGGCATGACGGAGGAGGAGTTCTTCCGCCGGCAGGTCTGGGAGGGCATGGACCGCCGTTTCCCGGACGGCTACGACGAGGAGCACCGCGCCTGGGCCGAGAAGGAGCTCGGCGTCATCATCCAGATGGGCTTCCCGTCCTACTTCCTCGTGGTCGCCGACTTCATCATGTGGGCCAAGCGCAACGGCATCCGGGTGGGCCCGGGCCGAGGCTCGGCGGCGGGCTCGCTGGTGGCCTACGCGCTCGGCATCACCGACCTCGACCCGATCCCGCACGGCCTGATCTTCGAGCGCTTCCTCAACCCCGAGCGCGTCTCCATGCCCGACGTCGACATCGACTTCGACGAGCGCCGGCGCGGCGACGTGATCCGCTACGTGACGGAGAAGTGGGGCGCCGACAAGGTCGCGATGATCGCCACCTTCGGCACCATCAAGGCGAAGGCGGCGATCAAGGACGCCGCCCGCGTCCTCGGCTACCCCTACGCCCTCGGCGACAAGGTCTCCAAGGCGTTCCCGCCCGCGGTGATGGGCAAGGACATCCCGCTGTCGGGCATCTTCGACAAGGACCACCCCCGTTACAACGAGGCCGGCGAGCTGCGCAGGCTGTACGAGGAGGACGTCGACGTCAAGGCGGCCGTCGACCTCGGCAGGGGTCTGGAGGGCCTGATCCGGCAGACCGGCGTGCACGCCGCCGGCGTCATCATGTCGTCGGAGGTGCTGACCGACTACATCCCGATCATGCGCCGCGACTCCGACGGCGCGATCATCACGCAGTTCGACTACCCGACCTGCGAGACGCTCGGCCTGCTGAAGATGGACTTCCTGGGCCTGCGCAACCTCACGATCATCGACGACTGCCTGAAGGCCATCGAGGCCAACACCGGCGACAAGATCGAGCTGCTCGACCTGCCGCTGGACGACGTCAGGACGTACGAGCTGCTGGCCCGGGGCGACACGCTCGGCATCTTCCAGCTGGACGGCGGCGGCATGCGCTCGCTGCTGCGCCTGATGCGCCCCGACAACTTCGAGGACATCTCCGCGGCGCTCGCGCTCTACCGTCCCGGTCCGATGGGAGCCAACTCCCACACCAACTACGCGATGCGCAAGAACGGCCAGCAGGAGATCACCCCGATCCATCCCGAGCTGGAAGAGCCGCTCAAGGAGATCCTCGACACGACCTACGGCCTGATCGTCTATCAGGAGCAGGTCATGGCCATCGCCCAGAAGGTCGCCAACTACTCCCTGGGCGGCGCCGACCTGCTCCGCCGGGCGATGGGCAAGAAGAAGAAGGCCGAGCTGGACAAGCAGTTCGAGACCTTCGAGCAGGGCATGAAGGACAACGGCTTCTCCGCGGCGGCGATCAAGGCCCTGTGGGACATCCTGCTGCCGTTCTCCGACTACGCCTTCAACAAGGCCCACACCGCCGGTTACGGCCTGGTCTCCTACTGGACCGCCTACCTCAAGGCCAACTACCCGGCCGAGTACATGGCGGCGCTGCTCACCTCCGTCAAGGACGACAAGGACAAGTCGGCGCTCTACCTCAACGAGTGCCGCCGCATGGGCATCAAGGTCCTCCCGCCGGACGTCAACGACTCCGACTTCGACTTCACCCCGCGCGGCAGCGACGTGCGCTTCGGCCTGTCGGCGATCCGCAACGTCGGCGGCAACGTCGTCGACGGGATCATCTCCGCGCGCAAGGAGAAGGGGCGCTTCACCGACTTCAAGGACTTCCTGCGCAAGGTCCCCGCGATCGTCTGCAACAAGCGCGTCATCGAGTCCCTGATCAAGGCCGGCGCCTTCGACTCCATGGGCCACGTCCGCAAGGGCCTGGTGATGGTCCACGAGCAGGCCGTCGACGCGATCATCGACATCAAGAAGAACGAGGCGATCGGCCAGGACTCGCTGTTCGGCGCCGTCGAGGGCGTCGAGGACCAGACCTTCGACGTGCAGATCCCGCCGGGGGAGTGGGACAAGACCACGCTGCTGGCCTTCGAGCGGGAGATGCTCGGCCTGTACGTCTCCGACCACCCGCTCTTCGGCGTCGAGCACATCCTCGCCGCGGGCGCCGACTGCTCGGTGGCCGCGCTGCAGGACGAGAGCCGCCCCGACGGCCAGGTCATCACCGTCGGCGGCATCCTCTCGGGCGTCCAGCGCAAGGTCACCAAGAAGGGCGACACCTGGGTTCTCACCATGCTGGAGGACCTGGAGGGCGCCATCGAGGTGATGATCTTCCCCTCGGCGTACCAGCTCTGCTCGACGGTCATCGCCGAGGACGCCATCGTCTTCGTCAAGGGCCGCCTGGACAAACGCGAGGACGTCGGAAAGATCATCGCCATGGAGGTGACGGTCCCCGACCTCACCACCGAGGCGGGCGGGCCGCTCCTGGTGAGCATGCCGCTGAACCGCTGCACGCCCCCGGTGGTCGGCCGGCTCAAGGAGGTCCTGACCACCCATCCCGGCACGACCGAGGTCCGCCTCCAGATCCACAACGGCCCGAAGACCACCGTCATGCGTCTGGACGACCGTCTGCGCGTCTCTCCCTCCCCGGCCCTGATGGGCGACCTCAAGCAACTCCTGGGCCCCGCCTGCCTGGGAGCCTGACCCCGTCCCGCCGTACCGGCTCGGATCGCGCCGGTACGGCGCGCACCCAGGCCAAGGAGCCGGCGCCGGTACGGCGAGACGCGGGACGGTGATGATCGGCGCCGCCGCTACGGCGCCGGGCCCGCGGCACGGGGACGCGGTTTCAGGGGGAGCGGGTGACCTCGATACGGAACACGTGGACCTCGGCGCGGGAAATGTCGTGGCGGGACGCTAGCTTCGAGGTGTGCAGGGTCGGACGGCCTCCGCCGGTGAGTCCATCGATCCGCGCCGTGGGACTTGAGTCACCCCTCGTGATCTTCGAGGGGGGAGGGGAGCAGGGCAATGGGAAAGATCGTCTCGAACTTCTTCATCTCGCTGGACGGCGTGGTCGAGTCACCGGACCAGTGGCACTTCCCGTACTTCAACGACGAGATGGGCGCCGTGGTCGAGGAGGGCATGCAGGGCGCCGGGGCGTTCCTGATGGGCCGCAAGCTGTACGAGGAGTGGTCGGCGTACTGGACGACGACGGGTCAGGACCAGGACTTCGCCGCCTTCATCAACGACGTCCCCAAATACGTCGTCTCGAACACCCTGGAGAAGGCGGAGTGGAACAACACCACCGTCGTCTCCGGTGACGTCGCGGCCCGGCTGCGCGAGGTCAAGCAGCAGATCGACGGCGACATCCAGATGTCCGGCTCCGCGACGACCGTGCGCTGGCTGCTGGCCAACGGGCTGCTCGACGAGCTGCGCCTGCTCGTCCACCCGATCGCCGTCGGCCACGGCCGGCGGTTGTTCGAGGACACCCCCACCCACCCGCTGAAGCTGGTGAAGTCCGAAACGTTCCAGACCGGCGTGCTCAACCTGGCCTATGTTCCGGACGCCGGCTGACCGGTGCCCGCGGCGCATGACGCTTCCCGCCCCCGTCGAAGACGTCGTCACCGCCTATCTGCGGGCGATCGACGACGAGGCGGGCGGTCTCGTCGAAGGGCTGGCCGCCCAGAGCGCCTACGGCGCCGTCTGGATCGTCACCGGCGTCACCCGCCTCCACTACACCCTGGCCACAGGTGACATCACTTCCAAGGAGGGGGCCGGCCGCTACGCGCTGCAGACCTTCCCGGCGAGATGGCACCGAGTGCTCGACGAAGCCCTCCGGATCCGCCGCGCGGACCGGGCACGGCCCACACTTCCCAGCATTGCCGCAGGTCTGGCCGAGTTCCTGCCGCCGGCGGGCCGGGAAGGGCGATCCCTGTACCCCTCACCGCGATCCCGCCGTCGCGACGTCCTCGCCTTCGCCGGCACCGTCATCGCCGACGCGCACCGGATCCACTCCGGACAGCGGGGCGAGAGGAGCTGATCGCCGCATCGGTCGCCGCGGGTTCAGCGGTCGGGGTTGCGCCAGGGGCGCTGGCGGGCGGGACCGTCGCCGCGGCCCTGGCGGTTGCCGCGCTGGCGGTTGCCGCGCTCGCGGTCGTCCGCGGAGGGCTTGAGCAGGCCCGGGATGCGGCCGCCGCCGAAGCGGGACATGTCCGGGGCGCGGAAGGGCGTGGCCGGGACGCGGCGCAGGGCGGCGGTCATGGAGGCCACCCAGATCGGGCCGGGCAGGGAGGCGCCCTGGACCCGGCTGTAGTACTCGCCGCCGATCCGCACGTCGCGCAGCGGGTGGCGGTAGGAGCCGCGGATGTCGCCCACGCTGACGGCCGCGGCGAGGGCCGGTGTGTATCCGGCGAACCAGGCCGAGGTGTAGTCGTTGTTGGTCCCGGTCTTGCCCGCGGCCGGGCGGCCGATGTCCTGCCCCCTCATGGTGCCCCTGCTGAACACCCCGCTCAGCACGTGGTTGACCGCGTCGGCGACCTTCGGGTCGAGCGCCTGGCGGCAGGTGGGCGAGACGGGGACGCGGCTGCCGTTCCTGTCGATGATCTTGATGATCGCGACCGGGCTGCAGTACCGGCCGCGGGCGGCGAACGTGGCGTACGCCGCGGCCACCGTCAGCGGGTCCATCTCGTTGATGCCGAGGGTGAAGGTCGGGACCTCGCGCAGCGGCATGCCGTCCGCCCGGGTGATGCCGAGAGCCTTGGCGGTCCTCACCACCGGGCACAGGCCGACTTTCCGCTCCAGCTTCATGAAGAAGATGTTCACCGAGCTCCACGTGCCGGTGGAGAGGCTGTAGGCGCCGCCGCTCCGCCTGCCGTCGGCGTTGAAGATCTCGGCGTTGGGGTCGTTGACCGGGCGGCCCGCGCAGTCCACGAAGCCCGAGCCGGGGACGTACCGGCCGGGGGTGGCGAAGCCCCGGTTGAACCGCCAGCCCTTCTGCAGCGCGGTGGCCAGGGTGAAGACCTTGAAGGTGGACCCGGCCTGGAAGCCCATCCCGCCGCCGTGCGCCACGTCGGCGGCCAGGTTGAAGGTGGTCCGGGGGCCGTTCTTGCGGTTGCCGTCGTTGCGGCCGTACTTCTTGCTGGCGGCCAGGGCCTGGATCCGGCCGGTGCCCGGTTCGACCATCGCCTCGGCGGCGACCTCGGTGTCCTCCGGGTCGACCCGTGCGGAGATGGCCCGTTCCGCGGCTTTCTGCGCGACCGGGTCCAGGGTGGTGTGCAGCACGATGCCGCCCCGGGCCAGGCGGTGCTCGCGTTCTGCGCGGGTGGGCCCGAAGACGGGGTTGGTCAGCAGCTCCCGGTGGACGTAGACGCAGAAGTAGGGGTGGCGGCTCGCGGCGCAGCCGCCCGGCTCGGGCCTGAGCCTGAGGTTCAGCGGGGCCCGCCGGGCGGCGTCCGCCTCGGCCCGGGTCACGGCCCCGGTCTCGGCCATGCGGTCCAGCACGAGGTTCCGGCGCTGGATGAGCCGCTGACGGTACTCGTCCCCCAGGGAGGGGTCCGTCCCGTACGGCGTGCGCACCGCCCCCGCCAGCGTCGCCGCCTGCGGCAGGGACAACTTCGAGGCCGGGACGGAGAAGAACCGCCGGGCCGCGGCCTCCACCCCGAACGCCCCCGCGCCGAAGTAGGCGATGTTGAGGTAGCGCTCCAGGAGCTCGGCCTTGGAGTACTTGGCCTCCATCGCCAGCGCGTACCGCAACTCGGTGATCTTCCGGCTGAGGTTCGGCGCCTGCGCCCGGGCGCGCTCGGCGTCGGTCTCGGCGTTCTCCACCAGGATGTTCTTCACCAGCTGCTGGGTGAGCGAGGAGCCGCCCTGCCGCACGCTGCCCGCGGTGGTGTTGGTCACCAGCGCCCGCAGCGTCCCCCTGACGTCCAGGCCGCCGTGCTCGTAGAAGCGGGAGTCCTCGATCGCCACGATCGCCTTGCGCATGACCGGCGAGACGTCGTCGAGGTCCACGATCGTCCGGTTCTGGGAGTAGAACTGGGCGAACGGCCTGCCGCGCCGGTCCAGGAGCACGGTCCGCTCCGGCAGGAGGCTCTCACGCGGAGCGGGCGGCAGGTCGGTGAAGACGCCCGAGGCGTTCTTCGCCGCCAGGCCGGCGCCGCCGACCAGCGGCAGCGCGGCCACCGCCGTCAGCAGACCGCCGAGTGTTCCGCAGACCGCCAGGGTCCGCAGGCACGCCGCCGGGCCGCGCTCCGTAGCGTAGTGTCCCGTTTCAGATCGAGCTGTCACGGATAGTAAGGTGCGACCGGGTGATCACCTGTAAACACCCGATTGCGAATCCTTACTCGCCGCCGACCTTCTCTCGACTGATCTTCAGGCCGAGCGAGGCGAACTGCTTGAACGGCCGGTGGTAGCCCCGCTCGATGTGGTGCACTCCGCGGAGCGTGGAGGTGCCCTCCGCGGCCGCGGCGGCGAGCACGGCGGAGAAGCCGGCCCGGATGTCGGGCAGCGTCACGTCGGCGCCGCGGAGTTTGGACACGCCCCGCACCACCGCCGAGTGCTTGGCGTTGGTGTCGTGGTAGCGGCAGGCGGGGCCGCCGAGGCAGACGTCGAAGACCTCGATCTCGCAGCCCATCTTCTGCAGCGCGGGCACGTAGACCAGCCGGTTCTCGAACACCGTCTCGTGCAGCACCGACATGCCCTGGGCCTGCGTGAACAGCACCATCAGCGGCGTCTGCCAGTCGGTCATGAACCCGGGGTGCGTGTCGGTCTGCACCGCCGCCGCGCGCAGCCCGTCGGGGGCCGAGGCCGACAGGTAGTCGTCGGTGATGTCCAGCCGGGCGCCCATCCGGGCGAGCGTGGTGATGGCGGTGACCAGGCGGTCCTGGGGGCAGCCGTGCACCCGTACCTCGCCGCGGGTGATCAGGCCGGCCGCGAGGTAGGAGAACGCCTCGATCCGGTCGCCGTTCAGCCAGGTGGAGGCGCCGTGCAGCCGCTCCACGCCCTCGATCACGATGCGCCGGTCGGGGCTGAGCTCGATGAGCGCCCCCATGCGCTGCAGGAACAGGGCGAGCTCCACTACCTCGGGCTCCATGGCCGCGCCCTTGAGCACGGTCTTGCCCTCGGCCAGGACCGCCGACATCAGGATGGTCTCGGTGGCGCCCACGCTCGGGTAGGGGAGTTCGAGCCGGGTGCCGCGCAGCCGCTTGGCCTTGGCGTAGATGCCGGTGTCGCTGACCTCGACCTCCGCGCCCATCGAGCGCAGCGCCTCGACGTGGAAGTCGACCGGCCGCCGCCCGATCGGATCGCCGCCGACCAGCGGCACGAACGCCTCGCCCGCCAGGTGCAGCAGCGGGCCGAGCATCAGGATGGGGATGCGGTTGAGGCCGGTGAACGCGGCGGGCACGTGCGGATTGATCTCCGGCCCCCGCTCGATGACGATCTCGCGCGGAGTGATCTCCACGTTGATGCCGAGCGCGCGCAGCATCTGCGCGGTGATGCCGACCTCTCCCACGTCGGGAGCGTTGTGGATCACGCTCTCGCCGACCCCCAGCATGGCGGCGACCATGTGCTTGGAGACACCGTTCTTGGACCCGCGGACCTCGACGTCGCCGCGGAGGGGGCCGGAGGGCTCGATCAGCCATACCTCTTCATTCACCCCGACAGCGTAACGGGATTCGATCGATGCCTTCGATATGGCAAAAACCGGGGAGCGGGTACCATCGGGCCGGTCTACGTGGAATGAGGGGAGAACCACAGTGCGGTATACGCGCGATTTCGCCGTGGCCGTGCTCGTGCTCAGCCTCCTCGGGGTCGTCGCCGGCGCGTTGTGGTCGCTGCTCGCGCCCCGCCCGCCGTACGTCGTGACGCAGGAGGGCGCGGTCCTCGCCGACCCCTCCACCCAGGCGCTCATCGCCGCCGACGGCTGGTTCGCCGTCGTCACCGGCGCGTTCGGGCTGGTCTGCGGCGCCGTGGGCCACGTGTTGTCGCGCAGGGGCCATCCGCCCGCGGTGGTGCTCGGCCTGGCCGCGGGCGGCCTGGTCGCCGCGTACCTGACGATGACGGTCGGCGGGGCGGTGAACTTCGGCGCCAGCGTCGTGGCCGCCTCCGGGCCGGGCGCGCCGCTGGTCCCGGGGCCGCTGGAGCTGACCGCGCCCGGCGTGATCGTCGCCTGGCCGATGCTCGCCGCAGGCGTCTTCTTCACGCTGGAGGCCGTCGCGGGATATCGCGAGTCGCCGCTGCGCCGCCCCCTGGCCGGGCAGGACCCCTACGGGCCGCTGTCGACCTACGACATCGGCGGGAAGTAGACCGGAGGCGGGGGCCGGACCGGCGGGAAGTCGGGAGCCGGACCCCGGCGCGGGCGTCAGCGCAGGGCGGGCCTGCGGGAGCCGTGACCGGTGGCCCGCTCGAACGCGTGGGCCAGCCGGAGCACCCGCAGGTCGGCGAAGGGGCGCCCGACGATCTGCACGCCGACCGGGAGCCCGCCTCCGGTGAACCCGCACGGCACCGAGGCGGCGGGGGCGTGCAGCACGCTGATCCAGTAGGCCGAGCGCATCCACGCCAGGTAGTCGGGGAGCGGCTCGCCGTTGATCTCCGAGACGTACGGCGCGTCCACCGGGAACGGCGGCACCTGGCTGACCGGAGCGATCAGGAAGTCGTAGGTGTCGAAGAAGACGCTCATCCGCCGGTAGAGGTCGCTGCGGAGCCGTTCGGCGCGGGCCAGGTCGGCCCCGGTCACCGCGCGGCCCCGCTCGACGTTCCACCGGACGTTCTCGCCCAGGTCCTCCTGCGGGAGGTCCCCGTAGGACAGCAGGTAGAACCAGGCCCGGTAGGTGCGGAACGCCTCGTCGGCGCCGGACAGGTCGAGCTCGACCCGCTCGACGCGGGCGCCCAGCCCGGCCAGTACGGCCGGGGCCTCCGCGGTGACCTTCGCCGTCTCGGCGTCGACCGGGAGCCCGCCGAGGTCCGGGCTCCAGGCGATGCGCAGCCCGGTCAGGTCCAGCAGGTCCAGCGGCTCGGTGAAGACCGCGCCACTCTCGGCGATCGACAGGGGCGAGGACTCGTCGAAGCCGGCCACCACGCTCATCAGCAGGGTCAGGTCCTCCACGGTCCTGGCCATCGGGCCCGCCACGCCCAGGGTGAACCAGGCCGCCGTCGGCGACGGCGAGGGCACCCGCCCCGGGGTCGGGCGCAGCCCCACCACGTTGCAGAAGGAGGCGGGGTTGCGCAGCGAGCCGCCCATGTCGGAGCCGTCGGCCAGCGGCACCATCCCGCAGGCCAGCGCCGCGGCGGCCCCGCCGCTGCTGCCGCCCGCCGAGCGCGACAGGTCGTAGGGGTTGCGGGTGGCGCCGAACACCTCGTTCACCGTGTGCGAGCCGGTGCCGAACTCGGGGGTGTTGGTCTTGCCGATCGTGATCGCCCCGGCCTCGCGCATCCGCCGCACGATCAGCGCGTCCCGCTCCGGCACGTGGTCGGCGAACAGGCGCGAGCCGTACGTGGTGCGGATGCCGGCGGTGTCGGTCAGGTCCTTGTAGGCGACCGGCAGCCCGTGCAGGGAACCCCGCCAGACGCCCCTGGCCATGTCGCGGTCGGCGGCTCTCGCCTCGTCCATGGCTCGCTCGGCGACCAGGGTGACGATCGCGTTGACCCGGGGGTTGGCCTCCTCGATGCGGCGCAGGTGGGCGTCGAGCAACTCGACCGCGCTGACCTGCCGGGCGCGCAGCAGTTCCAGCATCTCGACGGCTGTCAGGTAGTGCATGCGTCCTCCCGGTCCGGTCGCGGCGGCGGGCCGGCCACGTGATCGATCCGACTGTGTCCGGCCAGTCTGGCCAGGACGGCGGCCGCCGCGCGTCGGCAACCTTCGACAGATCTACCCGCCGGTCTACCCCGTCTTGCCGATGGGAGCCGTGGTCGCCTGGGTCAGCCGGATCAGCTCGGCCGGCGCGGTCTCGATCTGCAGCCCGCGGCGCCCGGCGGAGAAGTAGATCGTCTCGAACGACAGCGCCGAGTCGTCGACCACGGTCGGCAGCCGCTTGCGCTGTCCCAGCGGGCTGATCCCGCCGACCACGTAGCCGGTGACCCGCTCCACCGCGGCGGCCTCGGCCATCGCGGCCCGCTTGCTCCCCAGCGCCGCCGCGAACGCCTTGAGGTCCAGCTTGCCCGCCACCGGGACCACCGCGACCGCGAGCCCGCCCTCGACCTCGGCCACCAGGGTTTTGAAGATCTGCCCGTACGGCACGCCGAGGGCGTCGGCGGCCTCCTCACCGTAGGCCTGGGCGTTCGCGTCGTGCTCGTAGGGGTGGAGGGTGAAATCCACGCCCGCCCTGGCCAGTGCGACCGTCGCCGGGGTGCCCTGTCCCCCGGAGCCTCTGGCGCCCCTGGTGCCCTTCGACTTGCTCATGACCCGCAGCGTAGAGCATCGGGTGAATCTACAATGTAAAGGCGTTGGCGGAGGACTGGATACCAGACGTGAGAATCCCGGACACGGGCGTCCGGATGGTGGACAGGACGGGAGCCGGGCCCGGGGCTCCGTAGACTGTACGCGTGATTTCCCGTATCGACCTGCGCGGTGCTCTCCCCGAGAACCTGCGCGACGTGCTGCCCCGTGCCGAACTCGACGTCGAAGCCGCCCTGGAGAAGGTCCGGCCGATCTGCGAGGACGTGCATCATCGCGGGGTGGCCGCGATCCGGGAGCTGACCGCCAGGTTCGACGGGGTGGAGATCGCCTCCACCCGGGTGCCCGCCGAGGCGATCGCCCGCGCCCTGCGGGAGCTCGACCCCCGGGTCCGCGCGGCACTGGAGGAGTCCATCCGCCGCGCCCGCCTGGTCCACCGCGACCAGCGCCGGACCGACGTCACCACCCAGGTCGTGCCCGGCGGCACCGTCACCGAGCGCTGGGTCCCCGTCGAGCGTGTGGGGCTCTACGTCCCCGGGGGCCAGGCGGTCTACCCGTCCAGCGTGGTCATGAACGTGGTGCCCGCCCAGGAGGCCGGGGTGGCCTCGCTGGCGGTCACCTCGCCGGCGCAGCGTGAGTTCGGCGGGTTGCCGCACCCGACCATTCTCGCCGCGTGCGCCCTGCTCGGGGTGGACGAGGTCTACTCCGTCGGCGGCGCCCAGGCCGTGGCGATGTTCGCCTACGGCACCGAGGAGTGCGCCCCGGTGACCATGGTCACCGGCCCCGGCAACATCTGGGTCGCCGCGGCCAAGCGCCTGCTCAAGGGGCGCATCGGCATCGACTCCGAGGCCGGGCCCACCGAGATCGCCATCCTCGCCGACTCCACCGCCGACCCGGCGCACGTCGCCGCCGACCTGATCAGCCAGGCCGAGCACGACCAGATCGCCGCCGCCGTCCTGGTCACCGACTCGGCCGAGCTTGCCGAGGCCGTGGAGAAGGAGCTGCCCGGCCAGGTGGCGGCGGCCAGGCACGCCGAGCGCATCGCCGAGGCCCTGTCCGGCCGCCAGTCCGGCATCCTGCTGGTCGACGACATGGAGGCGGGCCTTCGCGTCGTGGACGCCTACGCCGCCGAGCACCTGGAGATCCACACCGCCGACGCGGCCGCGCTGGCCGCCCGGGTCCGCAACGCCGGAGCGATCTTCGTGGGCTCCTACGCGCCGGTCTCCCTCGGCGACTACCTGGCCGGTTCCAACCACGTGCTGCCCACGGGCGGCTGCGCCTGCCACTCCTCCGGGCTGTCGGTGCAGACCTTCCTGCGCGGCATCCACGTCGTCGAGTACACCCGCGAGGCGCTGGCCGGGGCCGCCGCCCACGTGTCCGTCCTCGCCGACGCCGAGGACCTGCCCGCGCACGGCGCCGCGGTCCGCGTCCGGTTCGCCGCGGGTGAGCTGGCCGAGCTCAGTGACTGGGAGAACCCTTCGTGAACCTGGACGACCTGCCGATCCGCGACGACCTGAGGGGGCTGTCGCCGTACGGCGCACCGCAGATCGACGTCCCGGTCCGGCTCAACACCAACGAGAACCCCTACGGTCCCTCCGCCTCCCTGGTCACCGACCTGGCCGAGGCCGTGCGCCACGGCGCCGCCGAGCTCAACCGCTACCCCGACCGCGACGCCCTCGCCCTCCGCGCGGACCTGGCCGACTATCTCGGCCACGGCCTGACGGCGGAGCGGGTGTGGGCGGCCAACGGCTCCAACGAGGTCATCCAGCAGATCCTGCAGGCGTTCGGCGGTCCCGGCCGGTGCGCGATGGGCTTCGAGCCGTCGTACTCGATGCACTCGATCATCGCGGGCGGCACCTCCACCGAGTGGATCCCCGCCCTGCGCGAGGAGGACTTCGGGATCGACCCGGACAAGGCGGTCGCGGCGATCGCCGAGCACCGGCCCGACGTGGTCTTCCTGACCTCGCCCAACAACCCCACCGGCACCGCCCTCGACCCGGCGGTGATCGCCCGGATCGCCGAGGCGGCGCCCGGCATGGTGGTGGTGGACGAGGCCTACTTCGAGTTCGCCCGGACCGGCACGCCGTCGGCGCTCACCCTGCTGCCGGGCAACCCGCGCCTGATCGTCACCCGGACCATGTCGAAGGCGTTCGCCATGGCGGGCACCCGCCTGGGCTACCTCGCCGCGCACCCGGCGGTGGTCGAGGCGCTGCTGCTGGTGCGGCTGCCGTACCACCTGTCCACGCTCACCCAGACGGCGGCGCGCGTGGCGCTCACCCACCGGGAGGAGCTGCTCGGCACCGTCGACATGCTCCGGGACGAGCGGGACGCCACCGTCGCGTGGCTGCGGGACCTGGGACTGAAGGTCGCCGACTCGGACGCCAACTTCGTGCTCTTCGGAACCTTCGCCGACCGGCACGCGGTCTGGGCGGAGCTGCTGGAGCGCGGGGTGCTCATCCGCGAGGTCGGCCCGCCCGGGTGGCTGAGGGTGTCCATCGGAACGGCTGAGGAGATGGCGGCGTTCCGCGCCGTCCTGGAAGGGATCTTGTGATGAGTCTTGCCGGAGGCGAGCAGGGGCGGCGTGCCGGGGGAGAGCCCGGGCGGCGCGTGGGCCGGATCGAGCGCGCCACCAAGGAGACCTCGGTGCTGGTGGAGGTCGACCTCGACGGCACCGGGACCGTCGACGTCTCCACCGGTGTCGGGTTCTACGACCACATGCTGAACCAGCTGGGCAAGCACGGGTTGTTCGACCTGACCGTGAAGACCGAGGGCGACCTGCACATCGACTCGCACCACACGATCGAGGACACGGCGATCGCGCTGGGCGCGGCGTTCCGCGAGGCGCTGGGCGACAAGTCGGGCATCCGGCGGTTCGGCAGCGCGTCCTGCCCGCTGGACGAGGCCCTCGCGCAGGTGACCGTGGACCTGTCCGGCCGGCCGTACCTCGTGCACAGCGAGCCCGGGAACATGGCCCCCATGATCGGCCCGGACTACGATGTGACGCTGACCCGGCACATCCTGGAGTCGTTCGTCGCTCAGGCCGCCATCTGCCTGCACGTGCACGTGCCGTACGGCCGCAACGCCCACCACATCGTGGAGGCGCAGTTCAAGGCGCTGGCCCGGGCGCTGCGCGAGGCGTCCGAGCCCGACCCCAGGGCCACCGGGGTGCCCAGCACCAAGGGCGTGCTGTGAGCGGGCGGCTGTGAGCGGGAGGCTCGCATGAGCGACAACTGGACGGCCATCGCGATGGCCTTCGTCGCCCTCTTCCTGGTGGGCGGCATCATCTCCTTCCTCAAACAGGGGCTGAAGAAGGGGGCGGTCCTGCTGGCCGCCCTCGCGGCCCTGGCGACCACGGCGGCGGTGCTCTGGTGGTGAACAAGAACGTCACGGTCCTGGACTACGGTTCGGGGAACCTGCGCTCGGCCGAGCGCGCCCTGGCCCGGGTCGGCGCGAACGTCACGGTGACCTCCGACTACGAGGCGGCGATGGAGGCCGACGGCCTCGTCGTGCCCGGAGTCGGCGCGTTCGCCGCGTGCATGGGCGGGCTGAGGTCCGTGCACGGCGACCGGATCGTCGCGCGCCGGCTGTCGGCGGGGCGGCCGGTGCTCGGCATCTGCGTGGGCATGCAGATCCTGTTCGAGACCGGTGTCGAGCACGGCGTGACGACCGAGGGCTGCGGCGAGTGGCCCGGCACGGTCGAGCGCCTGGACGCCCCGGTCCTGCCGCACATGGGCTGGAACACGGTCAAGGCGCCCGCCGAGACGGTGCTGTTCGCCGGCCTCGACGCCGACACGCGGTTCTACTTCGTGCACTCCTACGGTGTGCGCTCCTGGGAACTGCAGGCCGGTCCCGGGTTCACCGACCCGCTGGTCACCTGGGCCGAGCACGGGGTGCCGTTCGTCGCGGCGGTGGAGAACGGCCCGCTCATGGCCACCCAGTTCCACCCGGAGAAGTCGGGCGACGCCGGGGCGCAGCTGCTGGCGAACTGGCTGGGGACGCTCGGATGAGCGCCCGACGGTCGTGACCGCCCCTGTGAGCACCGTTCCATGAGCAAGGAACGGGCCCGGCGACGGGCCGAGCGGGAGGCCGAGCAGGCCCGCCAGGCCGCCCTGCGCGCCGAGCGGGAGGCCCGGCTCGCCCGGCGGCGGGAGCGCCGGGGCAGGGTCGCGGCGCTCCTGCCGGGCAGGCCGGTCCGGATCGCCACGCAGCGCGGCATCAAGGCCCGCCGCCGCCGCGCGCAGAACGGCGTCGTGGTGGTGCTGTTCCTCATCGTCCAGACGATCGCCTGGATCCTGTGGCCGGAGTGGCCGGCCAGGCTGGGCGTCTTCGTCGTTTCCCTACTGCTCGTCCCGGTGGCCGTCACCGTGGCATTCGACCGGAGGTCTTGATCACATGTCGCTAGAGCTGCTGCCCGCCGTGGATGTCGCGGGCGGTCAGGCGGTCCGCCTGGTCCAGGGCGAGGCCGGGACCGAGACGTCCTACGGCGACCCGCTCTCGGCCGCGCTGGCCTGGCAGGAGGCCGGGGCCGAATGGATCCACCTGGTGGACCTGGACGCCGCCTTCGGGCGCGGCTCGAACCGGGAGCTGCTGGCCTCCGTGGTGAAGTCCCTGGACATCAAGGTCGAGATGTCCGGCGGCATCCGCGACGACGCCTCGCTGGAGGCCGCGCTGGCCACCGGCTGCCGCCGGGTCAACATCGGCACCGCGGCCCTGGAGAACCCGGCCTGGTGCTCGAAGATCATCTCTGAGTACGGCGACCGCATCGCGATCGGCCTGGACGTGCGCGGGACCACCCTCGCGGCCCGCGGCTGGACCCAGGAGGGCGGCGACCTGTGGGAGGTGCTGGAGCGCCTGGAGGCCGACGGCTGCCCCCGCTACGTCGTCACCGACGTCACCAAGGACGGCACCCTGCGCGGGCCCAACCTCGACCTGCTGCGCGAGGTCTGCGCCCGTACCGACAAGCCCGTGGTCGCCAGCGGAGGCGTTTCCTCTCTGGACGACCTGCGCGCCCTCGCTTCCCTGGTGCCGATCGGCATCGAAGGTGCCATCGTGGGCAAGGCCCTGTACGCCCAGGCCTTCACCCTCGAGGAGGCCCTGGCTGCGGTTTCCTGACCTACTGGCGAGTAAGGAGACAGGGTGGCTCACCGGACGGGTTCCAGGGTTTTCAGCGGGGGCTTGTGGGAGGAACGGTACGGATACGCCCGGGCGGTGGTGGCCGGTCCATGGGTGCTCGTCTCGGGCTGTACCGCCGCCGTCGACGGTGAGGTGCTCCACATAGGGGACGCCTACAAACAGACGCTCACCGCGTTCGGCGTCGCGCTGGACGCGGTGGTGCAGGCGGGCCTGGCCCGCCACGACGTCGTCCGGATCCGCTACTACGTGGTGGACGACGAGCACTACGACAAGGTCGGCCGGGCCCACGCGGAGCTGTTCGGCCAGATCCGCCCCGCCTGCACCGGTGTGCGGGTGGCGGGTCTGATCGATCCGCGCATGCTGGTCGAGGTCGAGGTCGAGGCCTACAGAGAGCAGGCCCGCAGAGAATGAGGAACGGCACGTGACTGTCGCGGTACGAGTGATCCCCTGCCTGGACGTGGACGCCGGGCGGGTGGTCAAGGGCGTCAACTTCGAGAACCTGCGCGACGCGGGTGACCCGGTCGAGCTGGCCCGTCGCTACGACGCCGAGGGAGCCGACGAGCTGACGTTCCTCGACATCACGGCCTCCAGTTCCGACCGGTCCACGATGTACGACGTGGTGCGCCGTACGGCCGAGCAGGTGTTCATCCCGCTGACCGTCGGCGGCGGGGTGCGCGCGGTCGAGGACGTGGACCGGCTGCTGCGGGCGGGGGCGGACAAGGTGTCGCTGAACACCGCCGCCATCGCCCGCCCGGAGCTGCTGACCGAGGCGTCCCGGCGCTTCGGCGCGCAGTGCGTCGTGCTCTCGGTGGACGCCCGCCGGGTCGTGGACGGCCCGCCGACCCCCTCGGGGTTCGAGGTGACCACGCACGGCGGCCGGCGCGGCACCGGCATCGACGCGGTGGAGTGGGCCCGCCGGGGCGAGGAGCTGGGCGTGGGCGAGATCCTGCTCAACTCCATGGACGGCGACGGCACCCGTGACGGCTACGATCTGGAGATGATCCGCGCCGTCCGCGCGGCGGTCTCCGTCCCGGTCATCGCCAGCGGCGGCGCCGGGACGCTGGAGCACTTCCCCCCGGCGGTGGAGGCGGGTGCGGACGCGGTCCTGGCGGCCTCGGTGTTCCACTTCGGCCAGCTCAAGATCTCCGATGTCAAGGAGACCCTGCGCACGGCGGGCGTCCCCGTGCGCTGACGTGCTCCGGAGTGCTCCGGCGTGCCCGGCAGCCCGCTCGGATCACGTGAGCCCGGCCCGGAGAGTCTCGGCCACGGGACGGCGGCCGCCGAGACGGGCGGGAACGGCGGTGAGCGCCGCCACCGCGAGCACGGTCGTCAGCACCACGGCGAGCAGCTGCCAGAGCGGGGGGAGCGGCGCCCTGCCGCCGTCGCCGCCGGTGGTCGCGTTGACGGCGGCGAACAGCGCGTAGCCTCCCGGGAAGACGCCCAGGACGGCGCCGGCGAGCGCGGGGAGCACCTGGGCTATCGCCAGTGCCGTGCTCACCTCGCGAGGGGTCGCGCCGAGGGCGCGGGCCAGCGCCGACGAATGCCGGTTGTCGAGCACCGTCGCCCAGGTGATGACGACGGCGTTGACCGCCGCCAGGGAGAGCAGCGTGGCCGTCACGACGAGGAGCGCGCGGCGCAGCACCTCCACCTGGGCGTCGCCGTATCCGCCGGAGAGCGGCTGACCGGCGAGGAAGGCGTTGAGCACCAGCAGGACGTAGATCCCGCTGACCGTGATCGCGATACTGGCCACGCCCAGCACGACCCGGCGCGGCCGGCGGGCGGCGACCCGCAGGGCGAGGAGCAACGGGACGGGCAGCCGCGCCGAGAGCGCGACCAGCCAGCCGACGCGGCGGGGCGGGCGCGCCGAGTCGGCCAGCGCGCCGACGGTGCCGGTACGGGCGGCGCGCACGGCCGGGACGGCGGTCGCGACCACCGCGACCCCGAGCGCCACGGCGGTCACCAGGCCGGCCGTGGGCACGGTGATCGACGGCGTGCCCGTGCCGCCGACGAGGCCGGCGCCGGACTCGGTGAGCAGCGGGGCGGCCAGCGATCCGGCCGCCAGCCCGGCCGCGGCCGCGGCGACGGCCACGAGGACGTACTCCGCGAGCAGCACGGCGGCGACCAGGCCCGGTGTGCCGCCGACCGCCTTCAGGAGCCCGACGCGCCTGGTCTGAGCGGCCATCCGTCCGCCGACCAGCACGGAGAGACTGGCCGTGGCGAGCAGGCCGAGCAGCCAGGCTCCGATCAGCAGCAGAATCTGGGAGTCCCCCGCCAGCTCGGTGGCGTCTTCGAGGATGCTCTGCCAGGACTGCATGGCCACGCCGTGGTTCGCGTCGGAGAACGCCTGGGCTCCGTCCGGGTCGGCCAGCTTCAGGTTCATCACGTACGCCAGGGAGTCCGGATCCGGGGTGAGGTTCCGTACGTCCGTCCGGGTGAGCCAGACCAGTCCGGGGTTGCGCAACAGTCCCGGAGGCGGTTCGGCGCCGGCCTCGCCGCCGGGAACGGCGCCGTTCATGCAGGGGAAGATGCAGGACGCCTTCGGGTAGGGCGGCATGGCGGCGGTGACCGCGACGCCGACGACCTCGAACGACCGGCCGTCCAGGGTGACCGGGTCGCCGACGCGCACATCGAGCGCGCCGGCGAAGGCGGCCTCGAGCACCACGCCGCCATCCCTGACCCAGCCGCCCCGGAGCACCTCGGGCCGGTCGACCGATGCGGGTCCCGCGTCGCGCCCCACGGCCTGCACGTCCGATGTCCGGCCGGACGCCTGGAGTCTCGCCGCGGTGACCGGGTACGGCCCGCTGTGGCCGACGACGCCGGGAGCACCGGCCAGTTCCGCGAGTTCCGTGAGCTCCGTGGACCGCGCGGGCTTCCCGGGGCCGGGGACCCCGGCGGACTCGGCGACCCGGACGGTGCTGGCGACCACGTCGGGTCCGCTGGTCGCCGCCCGGGTGCTCCGGTACGGGTCGCCGGCCGCGTCGCGCAGGACGAGCCCGAGCGTCAGCGTCGTGGTGGCCGTCATGATGGCCAGCAGCAGCAGCGCGGCCTCGGCGCGGCGCCGCCGGAGGTCGCGCACGGCGAGGCGGCCCACGAGCAGGAGGCGCCCGGCAAGCGGGAAGCGGTCCATCGCCCTCAGTCCTCCAACCCGATGAGGGCGCCGAGCCGCCCGGTGGTGCCACCGGTCAACCAGGTCTCGTCCACGAACGCGCCGTCGCGCATCGAGATCATCCGGTCCGCGGTGGCCGCGATCCGCGCGTCGTGGGTGACGATGACCAGCGTCTGCCCGGACCCGTGCAGGCCCTCGAAGAGCTGGAGGACGTCCAGGGTGGCGGCGCTGTCCAGGTTTCCGGTCGGCTCGTCGGCGAGGACGACCGACGGTTCGTTGCTCAGCGCCCGGGCGACCGCGACCCGCTGCCGCTGACCGCCGGACAGCGCCGAGGGCAGGAAGCGTGCCCGGCCGGCCAGTCCGACCCGCTCCAGCAGCTCCTCCGCGCGCCGTCTGGCGGCCCGCGGCGAGCGTCCGGCCAGCAGCGCGGGGAGCTCGACGTTCTCGACGGCGGTGAGCTCCTCCATCAGGTGGAAGGCCTGGAAGACGAAGCCGATGTCGGTGCGCCGCAGCTGGGCCAGGGCCTTCTCGCCGATGTCGTCGATGCGGCGGCCGTTCAGCCGCACCTGCCCGCCGGAGGGCCGGTCCAGCCCCCCGAGCAGGTGCAGCAGCGTGGACTTCCCGCAACCGCTGGGCCCCATGATCGCCACCGTCTCTCCCGCGCCGATGTCGAGATCGACCTCGTCGACGGCGCGGACCAGCCCCTCCTCCTTGCCGTATTCCTTGCGCAACCCTCGGGCGCGGAGCACGGGTATGTCGGCGGCGTCGCTCACGATCCGCTCCTTCGGTGGGTCCAGTTCTTCTCGCATGCCTCAAGCCAGCGCAGGTCCGCCTGGAGCCGGAGCACGATGCCCTCCAGCAGCAGGGCCGCGTCCGAGTGGTCCGGCTCGGCCATGGCGGTGCGCTGGGCGTCCCGCAGCCGGTGCAGCAGCTCGCGGCGCTGGGTGTCGACGATGGTGAGCGGGTCGGCCAGCCCGGCCGCCGCGGCCGCGATCAGCTTGAGATGGAACTCCGCGAGGTCGGGTTTCGGCCAGCTCACCTCGGCGATCCACTCGGCGACCCGCTGCTGGCCGTCAGGGGTGAGCGTGTACACCTTGCGGTCCGACCGCTCGGTGCCGTCGGCGGACCTCTCGACCGCTATCAGGCCGGCCTTCTCCAGCCGGGTCAGCGTGACGTAGACGTGCCCGGCGTTCATCGCGTCACCGAGGGGACCGAGAGCGTCGCGCAGCCGCGTGCGCAGCTGATAGCCGTGCGTGGGCTCCTTGGCCAGCATCGCCAGCACCACTTCCTGCTGCATCGCACCCTCTCTAACCGTTATCCCCTATATCTAACGGTTAGCCCCGGTGTCGTCAAGCCTCCTCCCTAACCGCCCCGGCCCGCGCCGGACGAGGTCCGCCGGCGGACGGCTCGTCGGCCGGCGGCGGGCCAGGGCGAGGTCGCTAGAGGGCGAGGGTTTGCAGGTTCACGGCCTCGGCCATGGCCTGGGCGCCCTTGTCGTTGAGGTGCATGCCGTCGCCGCTGTCCAGGGCGGGGTGGATGCGGTCGGGGGCTTCGGGGTCCTCAACGGCGCGGGCCACGTCGAAGACGGCGTCGAAAGTGTCGGTGGTGCGGATCCAGTCGTTCACCTCGCGCCGGGCGGCCAGGCCCTCGGGAGTGCTGATCCCGGGATAGACGGCGCCCGCGAAGGGGCCGATGGTGGCTGCGAGGATCTTCAGGCCGGCCCCGTGGGCGCGGCGGGCCAGCGCCGTGAAGCCCTCGATGAGGGCGCCGGCGGTGACGGGAGCCTCGCCGGACATGCCGGGGAGGTCGAGGTCGTTGATGCCGAAGTGCACCAGGACGTGGGTCAGGCCGGGGATCGGGAGAACGTCGCGGTCGAAGCGCGCCAGCGCGTGCTCGCCGACCCCGTCCCGGAGGAGGCGGTTTCCGGCGATGCCCTGGTTGACGACCCATCCCCGGCTGAGGCGCCGGTTGAGGAAGTCCACGGAGCGGTTGTTCGCGCCGATCGTGGAGCCGACCCCTTCGAACCAGGAGTCCCCGAACGCCACGGCGACCGCGGTGCCGTCCGGGACGAGCACGTCGACGCCCGAGACGTAGAACCTGGCCTCCACCTGCTCGGCATCGGGGAGTACGGGGGACGCGACGTGGTCGCCGCCGGTCACGTGGGCGAGTTCCGCGGGCTTGTGGGAGTAGGTGGCCAGGCCTGTCTCCTCGGGGAGATAGAGGCTGAGGACCAGGTCGGCGCCGGGAGCGACGGGCAGGTCGGCCGGGTCGCTGACGGCCTCCTCTCCCGGCGGGACGGTGAGCCTCCCGGCGCCGTCGAAGGTGAGGACGGCCTGCCCGTGCTCGGTGGCGACCCTCGCGGCGGCGACGGTCAAAGGGACGCGGCCGTAACGGTTCGTCAGGCGTACGCGGAGGCGTTCCCCGCCGCCGGCCATGCGGAGCACCTGGCGCACCGTCTGATCGGCGAAGCCGCGCGGTTCGGTGAACCGGATCTGCTCGTACGGACTGATCACCGCGGTACGGAAACCGGCTGTCCAGATCATGCTCGTTCCATTCGTCGATACGGGGGTGTGCTGGCGTGGCGTGTGCTCGATGGTCACCCCGCATCACTATGGGCGAGTAACTCTCCAATGGGAAGTAGGCACCTGGAGGTGCCTAGCTCACTCCCGGGTAGGAAGGGGCGGGCGATGCCCGCGAGGACGGCGGCCCAGAGGCGGGCAGGGGCGGGCAGAGGTGAAGGCGGACTGCGACGCCTTCCTGGCGGGATGCCCGAGCCGCCAGTTGCTCGACCGGATCTCCGGTACGTGGGTGGCGCTGATCCTGGCCGCCCTCCCGGTGGAGTCGACCCAGGTGCGGACGCCGGCCGCGCGGGGACGGGCAGCCGGGAGGTCGCCGAACGGCTGGTCGTGTCCGTGCGGACGGTCGCCGGCACCCTCTACCCGGTCTGCGAGAAGGTGGGCGTCGGCGACCGTGCCGAACCGGCCGGGATCCTGAGGATCGCCTGACCTCGCCGTGTGGCGATGGGTGTCCGGGAGCGCCGGGAAAATCAGGTCAGGGGCGGGGCAAACCCCCGCCGACGGTCAGCTCAGTACGTTTGTGACGAAGACGGCCAGCTGATCGGCGCCTCTGACGATTCCGTCGATCACTCCGTCGACCGCACTCGCCGCCTCGGCGGGCTTGGTGAACAGATAGAAGACCACGAACGCCACCGCGAGATAGGTGAGGACCTTCTTGACCTGCATGGGGGCCTCCAGCCGTTCCATTCCCAGCCGTATATACCCGGATTTTAAAGACCTCTGGCATTCTGGGCCCGAGTGGCTCCCGGATCGTGGTGATCATACCTGTCTCCCCCGGGCGAACCGGGGCCGGTTCGGGAGATTGGCATGGTCACCCCTGTCATGGTGCGGTCCGCGGGCGTCCCTGTCCAACCCGGAGTGCAAGATATAGCGGAAAGGCGATCGGGGAGAGCAGGATCGTGAGGACCGGCGCCGCCGCCAGGAAACTGAGCTGGAACAGGAACTCGGTCATCGGGTCTCCGTGACCACGTGTCTGGCGGGTGCCGTTCCGGAGGGCGGGTCGCCGGAGCGGTCCGGGGACGGGACGGCCGCGTCCCGCGGGGGGACACCGGCAGACGAGCGCCGGAACGCCGTCAGCGCGGCGGCCCCCGCGGAGGCCAGCAGCAGGGCCGCCGCCGCCAGCGTGAGGCCGTCGGGACGCAGCAGCGGCTGACCGCGCAGGGCCTGCCAGGTCACCAGGGCCAGCAGGCCCGCGTAGCCGTACGCCGCGACGGACACCAGGCACAGCCGGGCGGCCTGGTCGCCCACACGGCGCAGCGCCAGGGCGAGCAGCGGCAGCGCCTGGATGGCGTGCATGCCCACGAAGTGGGGGATGCGCAGGTCGCCGCCGGTGGTGCTCCAGCCGAGCAGGGTCAGGCCGGGGCCGCCGTCGGGCGCCCCGACGCTGTGCGCGCCGATGAGGGCCCTGGCGGGATCGGCCAGCTGCGCGGCGGTCGGCAGGGTCATCAGGTAGCCCAGGCCGATCCCCGCCGCGGAGATGACCAGCCCGAGGCGGATCGCGCGGGTGCTGACCGGGTCGGCCTGCCGCTCGCGCAGGACCAGGACCGCCGCGACGAGGTTGGCGATCATGAGGATGGCGATGGTGCCCGCCATGGTGAAGTACAGAGCCGAGTCCAGCGCCGTGGAGACGTTGAAGTGGCTGCGCACGCCCCGGGCGGCCTGGGCGGTGATGATGACCGTCTCGGCGGCGCCCGACACCGCCAGCACGGTGCCCAGCCACCACCCCCAGCGCGGTGCCCGGCGGCGCAGCGTCAGCAGCCAGGCCCAGGTGAGGTTGTAGATCGCGAAGGAGACGCTGAACTTCAGCGGTTTGGCCCACAGGGGCATGCCGTCCAGCGTGCGGTCGTCGAGGAGCAATCCGCCCAGGCTGACCGCCGCGAGGGCGGCCATGAGACCGGAGCAGAGGAGCAGGGGGCGGTGCCATCGGGTCACGGTGGCCTCCAAATGGATAACGGATATATCCATTATCCATATCGTAAGCTCTCCCGAGCGACAAGAGAGGGATTTGTTGTGCGGATGGCGGATCTGAGCCGGGCGACGGGCGTCTCGGTGCCGATGATCAAGTACTACCTGCGGGAGGGCCTGCTCCCGGCCGGCGAGCGGACCAGCCCCAACCAGGCCCGGTACGGCGAGGGCCACGTGCGCCGGATCAGGCTGGTGCGCGCTCTGGCGGACTACGGCGGCCTGTCGAACGCCACCATCCGGGAGCTGCTGGAGCGGCTCGGCGAGCCGGGAGCCGGCCTGCACAAACGGCTCGGCCTGGCGCATCAGGCCGTCATGCCCCGGCACGAGCCGGGAGAGGGGGAGCGATGGGAGGAGGCCGCGCGGCGGGCACAGGAGCTGATCGCCCGGCACGGGTGGGAGTACGACCCGGACAGCCCGGCGATGGTGGCCGTCACCGGGGTGTTGTTCAATCTCGCCGAGCTGGGCTACCAGGGGACCTTCGACCGCCTGGACGCCTACGCCGAGGCCGCGGGACTGACCGCGGAGGCCGACCTGGACACGCTGGCCGCCGAGTCCGGCCTGGAGCGGATGGTCGAGTACGTCGTGGTCGGCACGGTTCTCGGAGACGCCCTGGTCACGGCCCTGCGCCGGGTCGCCCAGTCCAACGCCTCGGCCCGCCGGTTCGGCGGGGGCACTGAGGGCGGCGAGGGCGGCGAGGAGGCCGGCGGGGGACGGGGGTAGGGCCAGCCTCACCGCGAACCCGGCGGACAGCCGCAATGATCTTTCGTGCCGCGACCGGTTGGCTGGGGGCATGAACCAGACGACCCTCACGGCTCCGGTGGCGCGTGCCGAGGCCCTGACCAAGACCTACGGATCCGGCGAGAACGAGGTGGCCGCCCTGCGCGGCGTCTCGGCGAGCTTCGCGCCGGGGCAGTTCACCGCGATCATGGGTCCCTCCGGGTCGGGCAAGTCGACTTTCCTGTACTGCCTGGCGGGGCTGGAGACCGTGACGTCGGGCTCGGTGATGATCGGAGACGTGGATCTCACCACGCTGTCCCGCACCCAGCTGACCGTTCTGCGCGGCGGGCGGCTCGGTTTCGTCTTCCAGGCGTTCAACCTGCTGCCGGTCCTGACGGCCGAGGAGAACATCCGGCTGACCGCGCGGATGTCGGGCCGGAAGGCGGACGAGGCGTGGTTCGGCGTCCTGGTCGACGCGCTCGGCCTGCGCCCGCGGCTGGGCCACCGGCCCAGCCAGCTGTCCGGCGGCCAGCAGCAGCGGGTGGCGGTCGCCCGCGCCCTGCTGACCCGTCCCGAGGTGCTCTTCGCCGACGAGCCGACCGGCAACCTCGACTCCCGCTCCGGCGCGGAGGTGCTGCGCTTCCTGCGCTCCGCCGTGGACGCCTACCGGCAGACGGTGGTGATGGTCACGCACGACCCGGTCGCCGCCGCCTACGCGGACAGGGTCCTGTTCCTGGCCGACGGCCGGATCGTGGACGAACTGACCGGCCCGACGATCGACGCCGTGCACGCCCGGATGCGCCGGCTGGAGGGCTGAGCCGTGTGGCTGATCGCCCGCCGCACCCTCGCCTCGGGCTGGGCCGGACTGCTGGCCACACTCCTGGCCATGCTCCTGTCGGTCGGGCTGATGTCCGGCGCGCTGCATTTCGCGCTGCGCGCGCAGGCGGCCGCGATCGGGTCCGACGCCGCCGAGTACGCCAGGGCCGATGTGATCGTCCGTGCCGCGGCGGACGGCAGGCCCGGGATCGAGATCGCCCGGCTCGCCTCCGTTCCCGGCGTCGCCGCCGTGGCCGGGGACGCGTCCGTGCCCGTCACGGTCGTCGGGACCGGTGGAGCGCCGGTGACCGCACCCGCCGGCGGGACCACGTCGCTGCGCCCATGGATCACCGACCCCCGCCTGAACGCCTACCACCTCGTCTCCGGCCGCGCCCCGGCCGGAGACGGCGAGATCGTCGTGCTGCGGCACGTCGCCGAGGCCGGTGACCTGGCCGCCGGTTCGACCGCCACCCTGCTGCTGGCCGAGGGGACCCGCACGGTCACCGTCGTGGGCGTGGCCACCGTCGAGGGCCTCGGCACGGTGGCCACGGGCGACGTCGTCCTCGCCGCGCCGGAGACGGTACGGCGCGCGGCCGGGCTGCCCGAGGGCCGCTGGCAGGCGCTGTGGGTGAAGGCCGCCCCGGGGACGGGGGCGGCCACCCTGCGGGACGGCCTGCGCTCGCGTCCGGGAGCCGAAGCGGTGACGGTGCTGACCTCCGCCGCGGTCCGCCGGGAGCAGTCCGGCGAACTGGCCGCGATGGGGTTCTCCCTCGGCGGCACCGTCGGCATGCTCGCGGTCATCGCGATGTTCGTCGGCATGTTCGTCGTGTCCGGCACCTTCGGCGCGCTGGTCCGCCAGCGCACCCGCACCCTCGCCCTGCTGGCCGCGATCGGCGCCCGGCCCCGCCAGATCAGGCGGCTGATCCGGCTGGAGGCGCTGGCGGTGGGGGTCGTCGCCGCGGCCGGGGGCGTGCCGGCCGGATACGGCGTCTCGCACGTCCTCACCTGGCTGCTGGCCCGCGACGGCTATGACGTCTCGGCCGGGGAGACCCCTCTGGGGTGGATCGCCGTGGCGGTGCCGTTCGTGCTGGGCGTCGCCACCGCCTGGTTCGCGGCGGGCAGAGCCGCCCGCCGCGCGGCCGGCGTCGCCCCGGTCGAGGCCCTGCGCGCCACGGCCGTCGACGCCCCCGGCGGGCCGCGGCGGATCCGCGGGGCGCTGGGAGTCCTGGCGCTGTCGGGCGTCGGGTTCGGCCCGGCGGTCGCGGTCGCGTTCGACGAGCCCCCGGGAGCGGACCGCACGGTGGGGATCGTCGTGCTGGTGCTGATAGGCGTGATGATCGCCTTCAGCGCCCTGGCGATGCTCACGCCGCTCTTCGTCGGCCCGCTGGGCGGCCTGGTCGGCAGGCTGGCGGTGCTCGCCGGCGGTGAGCCCGGCCGGCTGGCGCGGGCCGCGATCGTCCGCAACCCCACCCGCGTCGCCTCGGCCGCCGGCACGCTCATGCTCGGCGTCATGATGGTCGCCTCGACGGGGGCGCTGTCCTCCTCGGTGCAGGAGCGCTTCCGGCAGGCCGGGGACGCGACCGTGCGGGCCGAGTACGTGATCGCCGGGGACGGAGGAGTGCCGCTCCCCGGCGATGCGGCCGCGCTCGCCGCCCGGGTGCCGGGGGTGACCGCGGCGGTCGGGCTGACCGGGACCGGTGCCGAGCTCCTGCCGGGACCGGGGCCGGAAGGATGGAAGGGGCCGGAGCGGCGGGAGGAGCCGTCGGAAGGGGAGGATCCCGATGAGGCGGAACCCGTCGTGCTGGAGGTGACCGGAGCCGCTCAGGTGGGGGCGGTCCTGCGCCTGGGCGGGCGCCCGTGGGAGCCGCGGCCCGGCCGGATAGCGCTGACCTCGTCGGTGATGGAGGCCAACGGCATCCGTACCGGTCAGCGGATCACCCTGCGCGGTCCCTCCGGGGAGGCGGCCCTCATCGTCGCCCACCGTTACCACGACCCCTCCCACATGGTCGCCGACCAGGCGCTGGTGCACCCGTCGGAGATGGCCCGGCTCGACGCGCGGGCTCCGACGACGGCCGTGCTCGTGCGGGGCGCGGCCTCGGCCGCCGTCCTGGAACGGGCGCTCGCCGCGGTGCCGGCGGTCCGGGTCCACGACCGGGACTCCTACGTGCGCGCGGCGGCCGCCTCCCAGGTGCGCGGCCTCGGACTGCTGTACGGGTTCATCGCCATGGCCCTGCTGATCTCCCTGTCCGGCATGGCCACGACGGTCTTCCTCGGTGTCACCGAGCGCACCCGGGAGTTCGGCATGCTCGGCGCCGTCGGTGTCACGGCTCGGCAGATCCGCTCGATCGTCCGCTGGGAGGCCGTCACGGTCGTGCTCCTGGGCCTGCTGCTGGGGCTCGGCGCGGCGGCCGGCACGATGGCGTTGCTGCGCGGGCTCACCGGCAGTTCGTTCATCCGGGTGGCGATGCCCCCGTGGCTGCTGGTCCTGGTCGCCGGCGGAGCCGTGGCGATCGTTCTCGTCACCACGGCGATGCCCGCCCGCCGCGCGGCAGCCGTGCCCGTCCTCGAAGCGACCAGGATGTGAGGGTCAGACGCCCAGCGGGGCGTCCATCAGCCGGGCCACGGCGGCGTCGTCGCCGCTGAGGTCCACCCGGGCCTGGGCCTGGCGGCCGAAGCAGAACAGCAGCAGCTCGCCCGCCGGGCCGGTCACCTCGACCCGGGGGGCGTTCTCGGCGCCGCCGACGGCGACGCCGCCGCCGATCCGGTGCAGCACCACGCCGACCGGCGACCTGCGCAGGAACAGCCCCCGGCCCATCCGCAAGCGCTTCCAGAAGGTGTCCTCCAGGTCGGCGGGGAGCTCGCGGGGCTCCCAGACGCGCTGCGCGCGCCGTACGTCCTCGTGGTGGATGAAGAACTCCATGGTGTTGACGGCCGCGTCCAGGCCGGGGACCAGGCCGTAGACCCCGCCGGGGCCGGAGCGGACCAGCTCCACCAGGCCGTCGAAGCCGTGCTTGGCCTTCAGCGACTCCTGCACCCGGGCGGTGTATCCGGCCAGCGGGGCCAGGGCGATGCCTCCGGCGGCGTCGGGGCGGCGCTCACGCAGGACGAGGTGGGCGGCGAGGTCGAAGGTCGTCCAGCCCTCGCACAGGGTGGGGGCGTCCGGGCCGACCCGGGCGAACAGATCGCTCAGCTCGGCGCGCTCGGCGCGGGCATACGTCATCCCGCGATCGTAACAAGGCTGTTGCGTGAGCAACCAGGTGGGATGGGAGCTTCCGGACATTTCACTGCGGGAAGCTCCGCGCTGGGAATAAGTGCTTGATCCGGCGTGATACTCACTTAAGTAGCAACATCCTGAAACGTCCCCTCTGAAAGGACACCTCCCGAGTGGCGAGCAAGGTGACGTCCGCCGTCATGCGTCAGGGACTCCGCGTACTCGGGGTGGCGATCCGGGCAGAGAAGGCCGTCTTCGCCGCGGCCGTGCTGTTCAGCAGCGTGTACGGCGCGATGACGGTCGCGTCCGCGTGGGCGCTGGGCTGGGCCGCCGAGAACGTCGTGCGGCCCACCTTCGCCAGGGGAGAGGCCGCCACCGGCGTGATCGTCCTGGGCACGCTCCTCATCCTCGGCACCGCGCTGCTCAAGGCGATGGGCGTGGCGGGGCGGCGCTACTTCGCCGGAGTCATGCAGTACCGGATGCAGGCCCGCTCCCGCCGGGGCGTCACCCGGCAGTATCTGAAGCTCCCGCTGGCCTGGCACCACCGGCACCCGACCGGCCAGCTGCTGTCCAACGCCAACTCCGACGCCGAGGCCGCCTGGGCCCCGCTCGCCCCGCTGCCGATGGCGGTCGGCGTGATCGTCATGCTGGTCACCGCGGCGGTCGCGATGGTGGTCACCGATCCCGTGCTCGCCCTCGTCGGCTTCCTGATCTTCCCGGCGATCGCCCTGCTGAACCTGGTCTACCAGCGCAGGCTCAGCCCGCTGGCGACCCGCGCCCAGCAGCTCCGCGCCGACGTCAGCGAGATCGCGCACGAGAGCTTCGACGGCGCCCTGGTCGTCAAGACCCTCGGCCGCGAGGACACCGAGACCGCCAGGTTCCAGGCCAAGGCCGCCGAACTGCGGGACGCGAACATCGCGGTGGGGCGGGTGCGCGGCCTGTTCGACCCGCTGCTGGAGGCCCTGCCCACCCTCGGCGTGCTCGCCGTGCTGCTGGTCGGCGCGGTGCGGCTGGAGAGCGGCGCGATCACCGCCGGCGTCCTGGTCCAGGTCGCCTACCTGTTCACCCTGCTCGCCTTCCCGATCCGCGCCCTCGGCTGGGTCCTCGCCGAGCTGCCCCGCGCCGTCGTCGGCTACGAGCGGGTCCAGGCCGTGCTCGACGCGACCGGTTCCATGGAGTACGGCGCCGCCACGCTGGCCGCCGACGCCCCGGCCCGGCTGGAGGTACGGGACCTGAGCTACGCCTACGGCGACTTCCGGGTGCTGCACGAGGTGAGCTTCGAGGTCGAGCCCGGCCGCACGGTCGCGCTCGTCGGCCCCACCGGCTCCGGCAAGTCCACCCTCGTGCAGACCTTCGTCCGCCTGGTGGACCCGGAGGCCGGGGCCGTCCTCATCGACGGGACGGACCTGCGCGAGGTCGCCCGCGGCGGGGTCAGCGACGCGGTGTCGCTGGTGCCGCAGCAGACGTTCCTGTTCGACGACACGGTACGCGGCAACGTCACCCTCGGCCTGCCGATCCCCGACCAGGAGGTCTGGGCGGCGCTGCGCCTGGCCCAGGCCGACGGGTTCGTCAGCGCGCTCCCCGCCGGGCTCGACACCATGGTCGGCGAGCGCGGCACCACCCTGTCCGGCGGCCAGCGCCAGCGCCTGGCCCTGGCCCGCGCGCTGGCCCGCCGCCCCCGGCTGCTGGTCCTGGACGACGCCACCTCCAGCGTGGACCCCCAGGTCGAGGCCAAGATCCTGACCGGTCTGCGGGACGCCGCCGCGACCTCGGCGGCCTCGACCGTGGTGGTCGTCGCCTACCGGATGGCCACCATCGCCCTGGCCGACGAGGTCGTCTACCTGGAGCACGGCCGGGTCGCCGACCGGGGCACCCACGACGAGCTGCTCGTCCGCTGCGAGGGCTACCGCAACCTGGTCACCGCCTACGAGCGCGAAGAGGCCGAGCGCGAGGCGCTCGAGTCGGATGAGGAGATCAACGCGTGAGTGAGCGTCGCGAGCGAACCAACGGACACAGCACCTCACGAGTGAGGTCGACGGAGGGGGCCGAGTGAGCCTGCTTCAGGGGGTGGAGCGGTCGGCGGTGGCCACCGTACGCCGTGGCCTGTCCCTCACCCCGGAGTTCCGCAACGGCCTGGCCGGGACGTTCGTGCTGGCCGTGCTGGCCACCGTCGGCAAGGTGATCGTGCCGATCGCCGTGCAGCAGACCATCGACCACGGGCTCAAGGGCGCGGTTCCCGACGTGCCGTACATCCGCACCACCGTCGCGGTGTGCGCGGCGGCCGTGGTCTTCACCGCGCTCTGCGGCTACCTGATGAACGTCCGCCTCTACAAGGCGACCGAGGCCTCGCTGGCCACGCTCCGGGTGCGCGGCTTCCGGCACGTGCACGACCTGTCGGTGCTCACCCAGAACTCCGAGCGGCGCGGCGCGCTGGTCTCCCGGGTGACCGGCGACGTCGACCAGATCAGCGCGTTCATGCAGTGGGGCGGGCTGATGATCATCGTCGCGGTGGGCCAGCTGCTGGTCGCCAGCGTGGTGATGTTCGTCCTGTCCTGGCAGCTCGCGCTCCTGGTCTGGGCCTGTTTCCTGCCTCTGATGATCGCGCTGCCGCGCTTCCAGCGATGGCTCTCGGCCGCCTACACGCGGGTCCGCGAGCGCACCGGCGACATGCTCGCCGCGGTCAGCGAGTCCGTCGTCGGCGCGGCGGTGATCCGGGCCTACGGTTCCGAGAGCCGTACGGCCGAGCGGCTCGACACCGCCATCGACGCGAACAAGGCCGCCCAGGCCCGCACCCAGAAGATCGTCGCCACCGTCTTCCCGCTGACCGAGATCGTCGCCGCGATCGCCCTGGCCGCCGTGGTGCTGCTCGGCGTCCGGCTGGGCGCCGACGACGCCATCAGCGAGGGCGGTCTGGTCGCGTTCCTGTTCCTGATCACGCTCTTCGTCTCGCCGATGCAGATCGCCACCGAGGTGCTCAACGAGGCGCAGAACGCGATCGCCGGATGGCGGCGCGTACTCGGCGTGCTCGACACCCCGCCCGACGTCGCCGACCCCGGCGCGGACGGCGTCGAGCTGCCGCGCGGCCCCATCACGGTCTCCTTCGAGAACGTGGGCTTCGCCTATCCCGGCGGCGCGCCGGTGCTGCACGACGTCTCGGTGGAGATCCCGCCCCGCTCGCGGATCGCGGTGGTCGGGGAGACCGGCTCGGGCAAGACGACCTTCGCCAAGCTCCTCACCCGGCTGATGGACCCGGTCTCCGGGCGGGTCACGGTGGACGGGTACGACCTGCGCGAGGTCCGCTTCTCCTCGCTGCGCGAGCGGATCGTCATGGTGCCGCAGGACGGCTTCCTGTTCGACGGCACGCTGGCGGAGAACGTCCGCTTCGGCCGCCCGGGGGCGACCGACGCCGAGATCACGCTGGCGATGACCGAGCTGGGCCTGGCGGACTGGGTGGAGGGCCTGCCCGCCGGGCTGGACACCCCGGTCGGCCAGCGCGGGGAGTCGCTGTCGGCGGGCGAGCGCCAGCTCGTCGCGCTGGCCCGCGCCTACCTGGCGGACCCGGACCTGCTCCTGCTGGACGAGGCGACCTCCGCGGTGGACCCGGCCACGGAGGTACGGCTGGCACGTGCCCTGGAGGGCGTCACGCGCGGCCGTACCGCCGTCTCCATCGCCCACCGGCTGTCCACCGCCGAGGCGGCCGACGAGGTCCTCGTCTTCGACCGCGGCCGGATCGTCCAGCGCGGCCCGCACGCGGAGCTCGTCGCGGAGCCGGGGATCTACGCCGACCTGCACGCGTCCTGGGTGAGCGCCGCCCGTTCGTGAACGGGGCCCGGACGGCCCCCGGACATCCGCGACCGGTTCCGCGGACAGGGCCGGAGCGGGTTAGGAAGCCCGCGGCGGTGGCAGAAGCCGGATATGGACGCGAACCTGCTACCGCCGGGGGTGCGCTCCGCCGTCGCCGAGAGCGACCTGGTGGAGGACCTGAAGCAGTTCCTGGTCGACGACGACGAGGGCGACGACGACCCCGTCCTGAAATGGCTGGACGGCACTCCCGTGGACACCTGGCGGGAGCACTACCCCTACTCCGAGCGCATGTCCCGCGACGAGTACGACAAGATCAAACGGCTGCTCCAGATCGAGCTGCTCAAACTGCAGTACTGGATCAAGGACACCGGCGGGCGGCTGGTGGTCCTGTTCGAGGGACGTGACGCGGCGGGCAAGGGCGGCACGATCAAGCGGTTCATGGAGCACCTGAACCCGCGCGGGGCCCGCGTGGTCGCGCTGGAGAAACCCAGCGAGCGCGAGAGCACCCAGTGGTACTTCCAGCGTTACATCCAGCACCTGCCCGCGGCGGGGGAGATGGTCTTCTTCGACCGCTCCTGGTACAACCGCGCCGGGGTGGAGCGGGTGATGGGCTTCGCCACCGAGGAGGAGTACCTGGAGTTCATGGCGCAGGCCCCGGCGCTGGAGCGCATGCTGGTGCGCGACGGCATCCACCTGGTGAAGTTCTGGTTCTCCGTCTCGCGCCAGGAGCAGCGCACCCGTTTCGTCATCCGGCAGGTCGATCCGGTGCGGCAGTGGAAGTTGTCGCCGATGGACCTGGAGTCGCTGGACAAGTGGGACGAGTACACCCAGGCCAAGGAGGAGATGTTCCTGCACACCGACACGGACGTGGCGCCGTGGACGGTGATCAAGAGCAATGACAAGAAACGGGCCAGGGTCGAGGCCATGCGGCACGTCCTGAGTCTGTTCGAGTACGACAACAAGGACCACGACGTCGTCGACGCCCCCGACCCGAAGATCGTGGTCAAGGCCGCCGACGTGCTCGACGCCGACCGCACGCGATAGCGGCTGCCGGGAGCGCCGGGCCGGTCCTCCGCGGAGACTCCCCCGTCATGCCGGAGACTCCGCGGAGGACGGGGGAGTCTCCGGGATCACGGCGCACCCGGACCGGGATCCGCCCCCGGCCCTGGTTGCGGCACAATTGCCGCATGCCCCTTGACCCCGCGATCGCGGCCCGCCTGAAGCGCACCGGCGACGGGCTGGTGCCCGCCGTCGCCCAGCAGTACGACACCGGTGAGGTGCTGATGCTCGCCTGGATGGACGACGAGGCCCTGCACCGCACGCTCACCACCGGCCGGGCCACCTACTGGTCGCGCAGCCGCGGCGAGTACTGGGTGAAGGGCGACACCTCCGGCCACGTCCAGCACGTCAAGTCGGTGGCCCTCGACTGCGACGGCGACACGATCCTGCTCAAGGTCGACCAGGTGGGCGCGGCCTGCCACACCGGCGACCGGACCTGCTTCGACGCCGGCGAGCTGCCGGTGACCCCGGAGTGAGCGCCGGGGAGGCCGGTGAGCGCGCCGGGGGAACGGGGGCCGTGTCCGGGGCGAACGCCAGGCGGGCGCTGTGGGCCTGGGTGCTCACGTGCGCGGCCGGTGCCGGGCTGGTGCTGCTGGCCGCCGGGCGCGGCTGGGCCACGCTCGATGCCGGCGGGTCCCGGGTGGGAGGCGGTTCCCAGCGGGTCACGCTGACGGGCGCCGAGCTCGTGCCCTTCCTGAACTCGATCGCGCTGGCGGCTTTCGCGGCGGTGGTCGCGGTGCTCGCCACCCGCGGGTGGCCGCGCAGGGCCGTCGGCGCGGTGATCGCGCTGTGCGGGCTGGGCGCGGTCGCGGGGACCTGGTCGGGCATCCGCCCGTCAGCGCTGGCCGCGGCGGCGCTCGACCGCCTGACCTCCGCGAGACTCCCGGGTACGGACTCGGCCGGGGACTTGCTCTCCACCGAGGTGCACTGGGCCTGGCCGCCGGCCGCGGCGGCGGGCGGGCTGGTGCTGCTGGCCGGGGGGGTGGCGGCCGTACTGCGGGGCGGCCGGTGGCCGGGCATGTCCGCCCGGTACGACCGCCCCGGAACGGGTTCCGGCGGCGCGGGGGACGGGCCCGCCGGGCCGGCGACCGACCGGGCGCTGTGGGACGCGATCGACGGCGGTGCCGATCCGACGGCCGACCCCGTGGCCGGCCCGGTGACCGCCCCGGCGGCCGGTCCGGAGAGCGGCGGGCCGGAGGGCTCCGGCGCCGGGGACGGCCCGGGGAGCAGGGGCGAGGGGATCGACGGTCCGGGGAACGGGGATGGCGGGGGCGCCCCGGCGGGCAGGGGCGGCCGGACCGGCTGAGGCCGCTCCTCCGATGTCGCGGGATATCGACGGCGAGTCCGTCATATCCGCTTTATGGTGGTCACATCTCGCTCCCGGGGTGATCGTGTCTCTTCCGGCGGGGGCGTTGTCGTTAGGCTTCCGCTCGCGACTCGGATAAAGGGGAGAGTTTTAATGAGCTATGACAAGCAGCCGGGCGGTTACGGGCCTCCCGGCGGTTACGGCCCCCCCGGTGGCGGTTACGGGCCTCCCGGCGGTGGTTACGGCGGGCCGCCTCCCGGCGGCTACGACCCCTACGGCTACGGTTACGGCGCCCCGCCTCCCCGCCCCAACAACGGCATGGCCATCGCCGCGCTGGTCCTGGGCATCGCGGGGCTGTTCCTGTGCGGTGTCACCTCGCTCGTCGGCGTCGTCCTCGGGCACGTCTCGCTGAGCCAGATCAAGAAGACGGGCGAGGAAGGGCGGGGCATGGCGATCGCCGGCCTGGTCCTGTCCTACTTCGGCATCGCCTGCTGGGTCGTCGTGCTGCTGCTCTGGCTGGGCGTGCTGGGTCTGGGCCTCTTCGGGGCGGCCACGTACTCGGGGTTCTGATCCGGTCCGCCGATCCCGTGCCGTCCGGATATCGTGGCGGTGTGACAGGTCGTCGCGGCCGGCGGGCCCGGGTGGGCCGATGACGGCGGGCGGACCGGCCGGGCCGGCGGGGACCGGTGGACCGGGCGGGCCGGAGGTGCCGATGACGGGCGGTGGACCGGCGGGGCCGGGCGGAGCCGTGGCGGGGCGGTCCCGCCGGTGGGCCCCGCTGGCGCCGCTGGGCGTCGCGCTGGCGGCGGGCGCCGGAGTCGCCTTCGTCGCCGCGGTGGACCCGAACGAGCCCGGTCATTACCCGTCCTGCCCGTTCCTCGTGCTCACCGGGCTCTACTGTCCCGGGTGCGGCGGTCTGCGGGCCGTGTACGCACTGGCCCACGGAGACCCGGTCGCGGCGTTCGGCCTCAATCCGTTCCTGGTGCTCGCGCTCCCGTTCGCCCTCCTGCTGTGGGGACGCTGGGCGGTGCGGTCCTGGCTGTCCCGGCGGGGCGGACCGGTTCCGGGATCGGGGATCCGGCCGGTATATCCGTGGGTTCTCCTGGGATTAATGATCGCTTTCTGGATAGCGAGGAATCTGCCTTCTGGGGAATTTCTAGCCCCATAAGCCCCTATATGCGGCACTATGTCTCACCCCCTGGCCGAGCGACCTCATCCAGGCCGATAGCATCGGCGGGACAAGGGCAATCGATCGGGAGGGACCTGACTCGTGAGTGAGCGGAGCGAGCGGACCGCGGGCGCAGCGGTGTCCGCGAACTTGATCGACGAGCTTCACGAGGAGGCCAAGTGAGCGTTCTGGACGAGATCATCGAGGGGGTCCGCGCCGATCTGGCCGACCGGCAGCGGAACGTCTCGCTCGCCGATCTGAAGGAGCGCGCCGAGCGCGCGCCCGCCCCCCGTGACGTCTACAAGGCGCTGGGCGGCGACCAGGTGTCGGTCATCGCCGAGGTGAAGCGCTCCAGCCCGTCCAAGGGCGCGCTGGCCGCCATCGCCGACCCGGCCGCCCTGGCCGCCGACTACGAGGCGGGCGGCGCGCACGTCATCAGCGTGCTGACCGAGCGGCGCCGCTTCGGCGGCAGCCTGGACGACCTGGCCGCGGTGCGCGCGGTCGTCGACATCCCGGTGTTGCGCAAGGACTTCATCGTCACCTCCTACCAGCTGTGGGAGGCCCGGGCCCACGGCGCCGACCTCGCGCTGCTGATCGTGGCCGCGCTGGAGCAGAACGCCCTGGTCTCGCTCATCGAGCGGGCCGAGTCGATCGGGCTGGCCCCGCTGGTGGAGGTGCACACCGCCGAGGAGCTCGACCGGGCGGTCGACGCCGGAGCGAAGATCATCGGGATCAACGCGCGGAACCTGAAGACGCTCGAGGTGGACCGCGAGGTGTTCGCCGCGCTGGCCCCGAAGATCCCGGAGGGCATCATCAAGATCGCCGAATCGGGTGTGCGCGGCCCCCACGACCTGCTCGCCTACGCCAGGGCCGGCGCCGACGCCGTCCTGGTCGGCGAGAGCCTGGTCACCGGCAAGGACCCCCGGGCCGCCGTGGTGGACCTGGTCACCGCCGGTGCCCATCCCGCCTCCCGACCCGAGGGACAGTGAGACAAGTGACTGCGACAGAGGGAACCATCCTCACCGCCGCGGACCTGGCCGGCAACGGAGTCCACGGCGACGACCCGGACGTGCACGGCAAGTTCGGCATCTTCGGCGGCCGTTACGTGCCCGAGGCGCTCATCCCGGCACTGGACCAGGTGGCCGCGGAGTACGAGAAGGCCAGGAACGACGTCGCGTTCCTGCGTGAGTTCGACCACCTGCTGCGCACCTACGCCGGGCGGCCGACCACCCTCACCGAGGTGCCGCGCTTCGCCGAGCAGGCGGGCGGGGCCAGGATCGTCCTCAAGCGCGAGGACTTGACCCACACCGGCGCACACAAGATCAATAATGTGCTCGGCCAGGCCCTGCTGACCAAGAGGCTGGGCAAGACCCGGGTGATCGCCGAGACCGGCGCCGGCCAGCACGGCGTCGCCACCGCGACCGCCGCCGCCCTGATGGGCCTGGAGTGCGTCATCTACATGGGCGCCGTCGACTGCGAGCGCCAGGCGCTGAACGTGGCCCGGATGAAGCTGCTCGGCGCGACCGTGATCCCGGTGCACAACGGGAGCAAGACCCTCAAGGACGCCATCAACGAGGCCTTCCGCGACTGGGTCACCAACGTCGACACCACCCACTACCTGTTCGGCACGATCGCGGGCCCGCACCCGTTCCCGGAGATCGTCCGCGACTTCGCCCGGATCATCGGCGTCGAGGCCCGCCGTCAGATGCTGGAGCTGACCGGCAGGCTGCCCGACGCCGTCTGCGCGGCCGTCGGCGGCGGATCCAACGCGATCGGCGTCTTCCACGCCTTCATCGAGGACGAGGGCGTGGCGCTGCACGGCTACGAGGCCGGGGGCCGGGGCCTGGAGACCGGCGAGCACGCCCTGACGCTCACCGCGGGTTCCGTCGGCGTCCTGCACGGTTCGCGCACCTACGTCCTGCAGGACGAGGAGGGCCAGACGATCGAGTCCCACTCGATCTCCGCCGGCCTCGACTACCCCGGGGTCGGCCCCGAGCACGCCTGGCTCAAGGACACCGGCCGCGCCACCTACCACGGCATCACCGACGCCGAGGCGATGGAGGCCTTCGCCCTGCTGGCCCGGACCGAGGGCATCATCCCGGCGATCGAGTCCTCGCACGCGCTCGCCGGAGCTCTCAAGCTCGGCCGCGAGCTGGGGCCGGAGGCGACCATCCTGGTCAACCTCTCGGGCCGCGGCGACAAGGACATGGGCACCGCGATGAAGTACTTCAACCTCTGACAGCAGCGTGCGCCCCCTCCGGCCCGCCGGCCGGAGGGGACGGCCGCGGCACCGAACCGCAACGGAACTCACGATGACGACTCTCCAGACGGTGTTCGCCAAGGCGAAGGCGGACGAGCGCGCCGCCCTCGTCGGCTACCTGCCCGCCGGATTCCCCACCAAGGACGGCGCGATCGCGGCCGCCACCGCCATGGTCGAGGCGGGCTGCGACGTGATCGAGATCGGCCTGCCGTACTCCGACCCGCTCATGGACGGGCCGACGATCCAGGACGCCGTGCACCGGGCGCTCACCAACGGCACCCGCATCGCCGACGTGCTGCGCACGGTCGAGGGCGTGGCCAAGACGGGCGCCGCCACCCTGGTCATGACCTACTGGAATCCGATCGACCGCTACGGGGCCGAGCGGTTCGCCCGTGACCTGGCCAACGCGGGCGGCGTGGGCACCATCACCCCGGACCTGACCCCGGAGGAGGCCGGTCCCTGGCGGCAGGCCAGCGCCGGCGCCGGGATCGACACGGTCTTCCTGGTCGCCCCCAGCTCCACCGGGGAGCGCATCCAGGCCGTCGCCGACTGCTGCACCGGATTCGTCTACGCGGCCTCGCTGATGGGCGTCACCGGCGCCCGCGAGTCGGTCAGCTCGGGCGCGCAGGACCTGGTCGAGCGGACCCGCGCGCACACGGACCTGCCGGTCTGCGTGGGCCTGGGCGTCGGCACCGGAGCCCAGGCCGCGGAGGTGGCCGGCTACGCCGACGGCGTCATCGTGGGCTCGGCGTTCATCCGCCGCCTCCTGGACGCACCCGACGAGGCCTCCGGCCTGGCAGCGGTCCGTGAGCTGGGCGCCGAGCTGGCGGCGGGCGTCCGCCGCGCCTGACCGCCCGGTCTCCCGTACCGTACGGAGTGCGGCCGCCCATCGGGACGGCCGCGCCCGCCGTATGCGGCGCCGGTCCGGGACGCCGGCCCGGCCGGTGACTTATTCAGCACTTATCCAGCCCATGATGAGGTTTCCCTCAGCCGGTTTCCCTCAGCCGCCGCGGGCGCATCTGCGCGCAACCGCCACGGCCGGGGTCGGGAATGGGAGACGATGACCGTCGTGACTTCTTACACGCCTGGGCCCTCAAGGATGCGTTCGGCGCTACCCTGGGTGACGACCGTCTCGCGGCTGATCCTGGCCGGAGTCTTAGTCATCGCAGGCTGGGGGAAGATCGGCACTCCGGTGCTCTCGGTCGAGGCGGTCAAGGCGTACCAGCTGCTTCCCGATCCGGTCGCCACGGCGGTGGGCTACGGCCTGCCCATCCTGGAGATCGTTGTGGGGATCCTGCTGATCGTCGGGTTGCTCACCCGCGTGGCGGGCATCGCCTCGGCGCTCCTCATGCTGGCGTTCGTCATCGGCATCGCCTCCGTCTGGGCACGGGGCCTGCGGATCGACTGCGGCTGCTTCGGCGGCGGCGGCCAGCTCGCGGCGGGAGAGGAACCCAGCTATCTCATCGACATCCTGCGGGACTTCGGCCTCTTCGCGCTCGGCGTGATCATCGCCTGGTTCCCGCCCGGACGGTTCGCGCTCGACTCGGCCCTCGGGCTGACCCCGGGCCGCGACTCCGGCCGACACGACGACGATCCCGAGAGCGACGACGAAGAGCTCCGGGAAGGAGAGGACGACTGATGGGCAAGGAGGCGAGAGAGGCCCGGCAGCGGCTGAAGGCGCAGCGCGAGGCCGAGCGCGAGAGGGAGCGCAAGAAGCGGATCGCGACCATCGTGACCGTGGCCGTCGTCGCCGTCGGCGCCGTCGGCGCGGGCTGGTGGTTCGCGGCGCAGAGCAGCCAGTCCGAGCAGCCGACCACGGCGCTCGCGCCGATCACCCGCGCCGCGGACGGCACGGTCGTGATGGCCAGGCCGGGGGTGGACAAGCCGGTCGTCGACGTCTACGAGGACTTCCAGTGCCCGGCGTGCAAGTCTCTGGAGGAGACCAGCGCCGCCACGCTGAAGAACCTGGCGGCCGAGGGCAGGGTCAAGGTGGTCTTCCACACCGTCACCATCTTCCCCCAGGACCTGTTCGAGGGCGTCACCCGCGCCAACTCCGTCCGGGCGGCGGCGGCGGCCCGCTGCGTGCCCGCCGGCCCCGCCTGGATGACCTTCCACGACAGGCTGTTCAAGGAGCAGCCGCCGGAGGACGCCGAGGGCTTCGCGATCGACGACCTGGTCGCCTGGGGCGAGGACGCCGGGGTCACCGACCCGAACTTCGCCACCTGCGTGAAGAACCAGCAGCACGCCGCCGCCCATCTCGCCGACAGCGACAAGACGCTGCAGGCGGCGCAGATCGACGGCACCCCGACGCTGAAGCTCAACGGCGCCGCCGTGGAGCAGGGGACGGCGTTCAACCCGTCCGCGCTCCGCCAAGCGGTGCTTGATGCCGCGAAGTAGCCCGAGACACGGTAACGTCACCTGACATGCCCCTCGCCTCGATTCCCAGCCCGTCCCAAGGGGTCTGGCAGCTGTTCGGCGTCATCCCCATCCGGGCCTACGCCCTGTGCATCGTGCTCGGCGTCGTCGCCGCCGTCGTCATCGGCGAACGCCGCTGGCGGGCGCGGGGCGGCGCCCCGGGCACCATCGTGGACCTCGCCGTCTGGGCCGTGCCCTTCGGCCTGGTCGGCGGACGTCTGTACCACGTCATCACCGACTGGCAGCTCTACTTCGGCGAGGACGCGCCCAACCGGCCCATCGAGGCGCTGTTCATCTGGAACGGCGGGCTGGGCATCTGGGGGGCCATCGCGCTCGGCGCACTGGGCGTGTGGTTCGGCTGCCGCAACCGCGGGATCTCCCTGTCCGCGGTGGCCGACACCGTCGCCCCCGGCATCGCGGTGGCCCAGGCCATCGGCCGCTGGGGCAACTACTTCAACCAGGAGCTGTTCGGCAGCCCGACCGACCTGCCGTGGGGTCTGGAGATCGACCCCGACCGGCCGGGCACGGTCCCGGGTGAGGACACCTACCACCCCACGTTCCTGTACGAGTCGATCTGGGACCTGGGCCTGGCGTTCGTGCTGATCTGGGCGGGCCGGAAGTTCGCGCTGCGGCACGGCCGCGTGTTCGCCCTCTACGTCGCGGGCTACACCCTCGGCCGGTTCTGGATCGAGGGCCTGCGCGTCGACGCCGCCCACGAGATCCTGGGCCTGCGGCTCAACCAGTGGACCTCGATCGTCCTGCTGATCGGCGCGCTCGCCTACTACGTGCTGACCCGCGACAAGACCGGCGAGGAGTCGCTCGGCACCGTGCCCGGGGACGACAAGGCCGTCATGACCGCCTCGCGCTCCGAGGACGGGGACGACGCCGAGAACGCCGCGGCCACGGGCTCGGACACCGCGGACGCCACGGCCACGGGTTCGGACGGCGCGGACGCGGACGGCGCGGACCCGGCAGCCGTGAGCGAGGACCCGGACGAGCCCGCCGACCCCGCGCATCCGGCGGACCAGGCGGACGAGCCCGAGACGGGCGGCCCGGTGGCCGGCGAGGACGACAAGTCCCAGCGGGTGAGCGCGACCGCCGAGGGGGAGAAGGGCACGTCGTGAGCACCGGGGGGTCCCGGGAACGCGCCGAGATCCATCACGAGCACCGGGACGTCAGCGGTGGCTGGCTGCGGCCCTCGGTGTTCGGCGCGATGGACGGGCTCGTCTCGAACTTCGCCCTCATCGCCGGGGTCGCCGGAGGCACCGACGACACGAAGGTCATCGCCCTGGCCGGGGTGGCCGGGCTGGCGGCGGGCGCGTTCTCCATGGCCGGAGGCGAGTACGTCTCCGTGGCCAGCCAGCGGGAGCTGGCCCTCGCCGAGATCGACGTCGAGCGCCGCGAGCTGCAGCGCCACCCCGAGGCCGAGGAGGAGGAGCTCGCCGGGGTGTACGTGGCGCAGGGCGTCGAGCCCGCCCTCGCCGCCGAGGTGGCCCGGCAGATCTCGCGCAACCCCAACAAGGCCCTGGAGGTGCACGCCCAGGCCGAACTCGGCGTCACCCCCGCCGACCTGCCCTCGCCGAAGACCGCGGCGGTCTCCTCGTTCCTGGCCTTCGGCGTGGGCGCGCTCCTGCCGCTCCTGCCGTACCTGCTGGGCGTCACCGACCTGGTAGCCTCGGCGATCGTGTCGTGCCTGGCCTTGTTCGGAGCGGGCGCGCTGGTGTCCAGGGTCACCGCGCGCAGCTGGTGGTACAGCGGGCTGCGCCAGCTCGTCGTGGGCGCCGCCGCCGCGGCCCTGACCTTCGGCCTGGGCAACCTCCTGGGAGAGACCGCGCTGTGACCGCCACCCCCGCCCGCAGGCGCCGCCGTTCCACGGCCGGGGCCCAGGAACGTCCCGCCGGGGCCGAGACCCAGAACCGTCCCGTTCCCGCCGAGGCCGGAGCGCCTCCGGGCCCGCCGCCGGGCGATCCCCGCCTCCCCGCGGGTCCTCCGCCGGGCGACCCCCGCCTCCCCTCGGGCCCTCCTCCTGCGCCGCGGGAGCGTCCCGCCGCCCGGGGGTCCCGTTCCGCGAGGTCCCGCAAGCGCCGCGCCCCCCGTGACCCCCGCGAGGAGGGGCGCGACCTCTCCTGGCTGGAGGAGCGGGGCCTGAGCCGCCGGCAGCGGCTGCTGGTCGTGGCCGGCGGCACGGTGGCCGGGGTGGTGGCCGCCGCGGCAGCGTTCATGATGTTCGTCACCTCCATCGGCGGCGACTACACACCCGACCGGGAGGCGGCCTCGGCGATCGGCACCCGGCCCCGGCCCGACGCCTACCGGGGCTGGCCCTCCCCGAAGCAGTTCGCGCCGATCGCGCAGCGGACGGCCGATCCCGAACCGCTGACGGTGAAAGAGGTCTTCGCGGAGAAGACGCTGAAGGAGGGGCGGATCACGCTGAAGCTGGCGGGCACCGACGCCGGAGCCGACTGCGCGGCGGCGGTGTGGGGCCGGGAGCTGGCCGACCAGCTCGCCCAGGGCGGGTGCAGCCAGGTCGCCCGGGGCGTCTACACCAGCGCCGACGGCCGCTACGTCGCCCAGTACACCCTGTTCAACCTGCGTGACGCCGCCTCCGCCGACGCGCTGGTGGCGTCCCTGACGACCCTGCACCGGGGCGGCTGGCCGCTGGCCCTGGAGTCGGCCACGGCGGCGTTCCCCCCGGGCGGGCACACCGAGGCCAGCGGCCACGCGATGGGACACTACGCGGGCCTGGTCTGGATCGGCAGGACCGACGGCGCCGAACCCGACGCCAAGGACGACTTCGTCTCCCTGGCCCTGGCCGTCAGGGACGCGGAGAAGGCCGTGTTCCGCCGCGTCGTCGCGGCTTCGCCGACGGCCGCTCCGACCCCGTGACGGCTCGGTAGGCTCGGTTCCCATGCGCAAGTGGATCGCCGTCGCCGTCGCCGCCGTCGTCCTGGTGGCCGCCGGGGCTGCGGCGTCCTGGTGGCTGACGGGCGGCGAGGAGGCCCCGCGGGCGGCGACCTTCCGCGGCGAGCCGACCACGGGCCACTACGTCCCCATCGCCACCCGGGACCTCGACCCCGAGCCGCTCACCGTCGCCGAGGTCTTCCCCGCGGAGTCGGTGGCCTCCGGCGGCGTCACCCTGCAGCGCCGGGGCACCGAGACGCTGACCGACTGCGCCGAGGCCGTGTGGGGGAGCGCGGAGGCCGCCGTCGCCGGATGCACCCAGGTCCTGCGCGCCCACTACGCGACCCGGGACGGGCGGATCTCCGGGCAGTTCCTCATCTTCAACCTGGCCGACTCCGCCGCCGCCGACAGACTCGTGGCCGCTTTGAGGTCCGGCGGGTTCGTCCGGTCCGCGCCCGGCACCCCCGAGGGGTTCGACGCCTCCCGGAGCCGGGCCCAGGCCCGGGCGCTGGGACACTACGTCACCGTGAGCTGGGTCGCCCCGGTGGGGGCCGGAGGGCGGGTGGACCTGACCCACCCGCAGGTGGCGGTCGACAGCCTCGGCTTCGCGGTCCAGAAACGCCTGGTGGACTGACCCGCGCCCCCGGCCCCCGGGAAACGGGGAAGCCGTCCGGAAGCGGACCGGCCCGGGGCCCGGCCCTCCGATGAACGGGGTGCTCCGCCGGGAAGCCGTGGAGCGCCTCAAAGCCCTCTGCGGATCGTCTGGTAACCGCCGTCACCCCGTGTCGTCCCCGGGGTGACCGGCGGCGCTGGGCTATTTTTTGGCCTCTGAGCGGTGCCGGGAGCAGCGGCGCGCCCTCGCACGGGCGTCCGGGCGCCGTTGCCGTACGGTCCATCCGCAGAAGGGACGCCTGTGACGCCGTGGAGAGCCGCCCGCCGTCCCCATCGCGGTGCCCGGCCCGCCTGCCGGCCCGTGGAGCCCGTGGAGCCCGTGGAGCCCGTGGAACTCGCCGGCCCCGGCGCGGCGGGTGAGCGGTGACGCCGGGCGGCGCGGTGCTGCGCCGTACGGTGGCGTTCACCCTGCTGTACGGCGCGGCGCTGGTGGTCGGGCGTCTGGACATGGTCGGCGGGACGGTCCTGGGGCTGATGTGGCCGGCGGCCGGCGTGGGGACGGTGTGGTTGCTGGTGCAGCGGCACGAACGGTCCAGGTGGCTGGACGCGCTGATGCTGGCGGCGGCCGCTTTCACGGTCAACCTGATGACCGGGGCCTCTCCGTGGCTCAGCGCCGCTTTCACCGCGGCGAACCTGGGACAGTCGCTGGTGTTCCTGCGGGTCTTCGCCCGGTTGTGCCCCGACCTGTGGAACGCCCCGGGACTGGGGAGCTTCGACCGGGTGCGGCATCTGTGGGGGCTGCTGGCGGCCTCGCTCGCCGGCGCGCTGCTCGGCGCGCTGGTCGGCTCCGCCGCGCTGGGGACGGTCACCGGCCAGTGGTCGTCGCTGGGCGGCACGGTGTGGATGGCGCGCAACCTCGTGAGCATCGTGATGATCACCGCGCTCTGCCTGCGCCTGGGGCGGCTGCGCGCGCCGCGGCCCCGCGACCGGCCGCGGCCCGGCCGGCGGGCGGTCCGGGACGCGCTGGGGCGCGTGCCGGGCCGGAGGATCGCGGAGCTCTTCCTCCTGCTGACGGTGTCGGTGGTGGCGTACGCCGTGACGTTCCGGCTCATGCACGACCTGCCCCTGGCGTTCCTGCTGGTGACGGTGACGGTCTGGGCCGCCGTCCGGTTCAGCACCACCTTCGTGACCGTGCACGACTTCGTCCTGGGAACCGCCGCCATCGTCTTCACCCTGTACGGCACGGGCCCGTTCGCCCTGATCGCCGATCCCACCGCCCGGGTGCTCGTGGCGCAGGTCTTCGTCGGGATGGTCGCCGTGATCGGCCTGGCGCTGGCGCTCAACCGGGACGAGCGCGAGGCGCTGGCGCGGCGGCTGGCGGCGGCGGAGCGGGAGGCGTCCGCGCAGGCGGAGACGTTGTCGGCGATCGTCGAGTCGATGCACGACGGGCTGGCCGTCATCGACGCCGAGGGGCGTTTCGTCATGCGGAACCCGGCCGCCCACCGGATGCTCGATCCCACCGGCCCGCCGGACACCGTCGACGCCTACGACCTGTCCCACCCCGACGGCACGCCCATCGGCAGGGAGCAGCTGCCGTACATGCTGGCCCTGGCCGGTCACGAGGTCCGCGGCATGGACGTGCTGGTGCACGGGCCCGGCCGGGCCGGGAACCGCATGCTCAGCGTCAGCGCCACCCGGCTGCCGGACGAGCGGGCGGCGGTCGTGGTCTTCCACGACGTCACCGAGGAACGGCGGCACCGCGACGAACTGGCGGCCTTCGCCGGTGTCGTGGCCCATGACCTGCTCAACCCGCTGACCACGATCGACGGCTGGACACAGGTCCTGGCCGGTGCCGGGAGCCAGGCGGCCGGGGACGACGGCACGGCCGGAGTGGGCGAGTGCGTCACCCGCATCCGGCAGGCCTCGTCCCGGATGCGGGAGCTGATCCAGGACCTGCTGGCGCACACCACCGCGCGGGACGCGCCCATCGAACCCGTCCCGATCGACCTCGGGCCGATCACGCGGGAGGTCGCCGCGGCCCGCGGTGACCATTCGGCGGGCCAGGACGACGGACGGGCCCCGGTGTTCCACATCGGCGAGCTGGACGCGGTCCGGGCCGACCGGGCGCTCCTGCGCCAGCTCCTGGACAACCTGATCGGGAACGCGGTGAAGTACACCGCCGAGGGGGAGCGGCCGGAGATCACCGTCACCTCCGCGGCGGATCGGCCGGGGTGGGTCCGGGTCGAGGTCGCCGACCGGGGCATCGGCATCCCCCCGGGGCAGCACGAAATGATCTTCGAGAGGTTCCACCGGGCCCATCCGGGAGGTCCTCACGGCGGCAGCGGGCTCGGCCTGGCCATCTGCAAGCACATCGTCGAGCGGCACGGCGGCGGGATCGGGGTGGAGGACAACCCGGGAGGAGGCTCGCGGTTCCATTTCACGCTGCCCGCCGCGGACGTCCCCGACCCCCGGATTCCCCGGCCGCCCCGGAGTCCCTGAGCCCGCCGGGGCCTCGGGTCTCCCCGCCGCTCAGGGCATCCCGGAGTCTCCGGCCACCGGGCCCCGGCCCGCGCCGCCGGACTGCAGGGCCAGGCTCCCGACGCGTTCCCGCAACTCGTGGATGTCGAAGGGCTTGGTCATGAAGACGTCCGCTCCGGAGGCCATGCCCTCGACCATGTCGGTGTCCGTGACCTGGACGGTCAGCATCAGCACCTTGACCCGTCCGGCCTCCGGCATGGCCCGCACCCGGCGGCACACCTGCGGTCCGGACAGGTAGGGCAGCCCCCAGTCCAGTATCACCACATCCGGGGGCTGCCGCTCGATGGCGGCCAGCGCCTCCGGGCCGCTGGAGGCCGTACGCACCTGATGGCCGTCCTGCCGCAGCTGCAGGACGATCAGGTCGCGGATGTCGGTGTCGTCCTCGACGACCAGGATGTTCGGCATGCCCCCGTCCTTTCTGCGCCACCCCAAGGGGTATTTGCCCCAGTATTTCGCCATCAGTCCCTTATGGGGCGGGGGCGTGAGGTGCCGGCCGGTCGCGCGTCACGCCTGTTCGGGGGCGGGGGCTTCGAGGGATCTCGCCACCGCGGTGGCGAGGTCGGCCAGCCGGTGGGCGGGCAGCTCCAGAACGGTGACGTCCCCGGACCAGGGGGCGGTCTCCGCGATGATCGACCTGGCCTGCCGCTTCGTCAGGTCGCCCCTGACCCTGATCAGGGCCTCACGCCAGGTGTTGGCGAGCTTGCCGTGGGCGTTGTCGAGGATGCGGCGCAGGATCCGCTCCCCGTCCGTCTCCGGGAGCGGGCGCCGTACGGCGTGCACCGCGGGACCGTCGGCGGACAGCTCGTAGACGGGGGCGAGCAGCGCGGTGGGCAGGTCCCTGGGCGGCGCGGCCAGGAGCACCCGGACGCGGCGGGCGCGGGTGGCCAGCAGCAGGCGGGGGAGCGCGGCCTCCAGGCCGGCCGGCACGGTGATCGCGACCTGGGCCGGGTCGGTGGCGTACGGCTTGGCGAGCCAGGTCGCCAGGCGCGCCCGGGGAACCTTCGGCAGCACGTCCCGCGGCCACTCGCCCACCAGCACCGCCGGGCTGAACCCGCCCATCGCCCCGGCTCCGGTCTCCGGCACCGCACCGGGCGCGGCGAGGGCGCCGTCCGGCGCGGGGCGGGACTCGACGGACTGGGGGCCGTGGGTGTAGATGGCGGTGCTGAGGGCGTCGACGCGGGCGGCGACGGCGGGCCAGGTCTTGGTGGTGGGGCGCAGGACGTACAGGTCGGCGGCCGAGCCGATGGCCTCGGCGCCGTGGTAGCGGTTGAAGTCCGGGTAGATCGCCTCGTTGACGAGGTTGAGCGCCGACAACGCCTGCTGGACCTTCAACGCCAGCGCCGGGGTGTGCTCGCCGGCGCCGTACGCCAGCAGGATCCGGCCCCGCTCGCGGTCCCCGAGCCCCTCCACCGCGCGGGCGGTGAACAGGCCGACGCCCTCCGGCGTGTACGGCGGGTCGGTGATCGCCAGATCGGCCCAGCCCTGGACCGAGGCGGGCAGCCCCAGGCGCAGGTCGGCCCAGCGGGTACGGATGTCCAGCCCGTACCGGTCGGCCTGCTCGGCGATGTAGGCGAGGATGCGCTCGTCGATGTCCACCACGGCCACCTCCGCGCGCGGCTGCAGCATCGCCGTCGCCAGCGAGGTCAGGTCGTGGTCGCCCACGCACAGCAGCCGGGACCCGGGCAGCCAGAACCGGGTCTCCATCAGCAGGGCCCGCCGGACCACGGTCTCGGCGGTCGCGGCCACGTGGTCCAGCGCCTGGCGGCCCCGGGGAGCCTTGGCGACCAGCTCCTCCATCCGGGCGAGGATCCCGGCGTGCCGGGGGAGCAGATGCGCCACCGGGTCGGCCGGACCCCGCGCCCCCGCGGCGGTCAGACTCCCCAGGTCGGCCGTGTCCGCCGGGCCGTCCGGCGAGGCGCGGAGCCGGAACCGGTCGCCGGAGCGCTCCGGCTCGGCCACCCGGAGCAGGGCCTCGACGGCCCGCCGCGACGTCGCGGTCTCCCGGACCAGGTCGGCCAGTGTCCACCAGCGCCCGTCACCCAGCAGGGCCAGCGCCAGCCGCAGCCGCCTGCCGTCCACCCCGGCCTGCTCCAGCAGCTCCTCGATCCCGTTCATGAGCACAACCCTAGGGTGTGTCCCACGCCCGTCCCCGCCGCGACCACCCGGGCATTCCGCCGGGAAGATCCCCGGAAGATCCACAGGAGATCCCCAGAAGATCTTCGTCGCGATGGAGGCCGCACGATACACCCTGAGCCCTCTGAGGGGAATGGCCGGACCGGATGCGGTGTTGGCCAAACGGCTGGATCAGGGTGAAAAGGTCGATAGATGGACCGGGTAGGCAGGTATCCGGCGGGGTACGGTAATCTCTACACACCACGCAGCAGGGCCAACGTCGTCCCTTTGCTTGTCCAGACGAAGCAGAAGAAGACGACGGGAGGGATTCAATGCCTGCTGCCCGCCTCGGCTTTCCCGAGCCCCAGGGCCTGTACCACCCTTCGCACGAGCATGACGCCTGCGGTGTCTCCATGGTCGCCGACGTGGCCGGACGACGCAGTCATGACATCGTCGTGAAGGCCCTGACGGCACTGTGCAATCTCGATCACCGGGGGGCCCAGGGTAGCGAACCGGACACCGGCGACGGCGCCGGGATCCTGACGCAGATCCCCGACGCCTTCCTGCGCGCGGTCGTGCCCTTCGAGCTGCCCGCGGCCGGTCACTACGCCGCCGGCGCCGCCTTCCTCCCGGCCGACCCGCAGGCCCGCGCCGCCGCCGAGCGGCTGATCGAGGGCATCGCCGCCGAAGAGGGCCTGACCGTCCTGGGCTGGCGCGACGTCCCCGTCACCCCCGACCTGCCCGGCCCGAGCGCCCGCGCCGTGATGCCGTTCTTCCGCCAGCTGTTCGTCTCCTCCCCGGGCGGCGAGTCCGGCCTGGCCCTGGACCGGCTGGCCTTCTGCCTGCGCAAGCGCGCCGAGCACGAGGCGGACGTCTACTTCCCCTCGCTGTCGTCCCGGACGATCGTCTACAAGGGCATGCTCACCCCCGGCCAGGTCGAGCCGTTCTTCCCCGACCTGAGCGACGAGCGTTACGACACCGCGATCGCGCTGGTCCACTCGCGCTTCTCCACCAACACCTTCCCGTCGTGGCCGCTGGCGCACCCGTACCGCTACATCGCCCACAACGGCGAGATCAACACGGTCAAGGGCAACCGCAACTGGATGCGCGCCCGCGAGGCCATGCTGCAGACCGCGAACATCCCCGGCGACCTGTCGCGCCTGTTCCCGATCTGCAACCCCGACAGCTCCGACACGGGCTCCTTCGACGAGGCGCTGGAGCTGCTCCACCTCGCCGGCCGCTCGCTGCCGCACGCGGTGCTGATGATGATCCCCGAGGCGTGGGAGAACCACACCGAGATGGACCCCGCGCGGCGGGCCTTCTACGAGTTCCACGCCTCCCTCATGGAGGCCTGGGACGGCCCCGCCTCGATCACCTTCTCCGACGGCACCCTCGTCGGCGCGGTCCTCGACCGCAACGGCCTGCGCCCGGGCCGCTTCTGGGTCACCGACGACGGCCTCGTCGTCCTCGGCTCCGAGGCCGGCGTCCTCGACATCGACCCGGCGCGCGTGGTCCGCAAGGGCCGCCTGCAGCCCGGCCGGATGTTCCTGATCGACACCGCCCGCGGCAAGATCATCGAGGACGACGAGATCAAGTCCGAGCTCGCCGCCGAACTCCCCTACGAGGAGTGGCTCCACGCCGGCCTGGTCCGCTTCGAGGAACTGCCCGCCCGCACCCGCGGCGTGCAGCCCGACGGCGTCGAGGGCGACACCCGCGAGGCGCTCGTCAAGCGGCAGCAGACCTTCGGCTACACCGAGGAAGAGCTGCGCGTCATCCTCAGCCCGATGGCGAAGACCGGCATCGAGCCGATCGGCTCGATGGGCACCGACACCCCCGTCGCCGTGCTCAGCGAGAAGCCCCGGCTGCTGTTCGACTACTTCAGCCAGCTGTTCGCGCAGGTCACCAACCCGCCGCTGGACGCCATCCGCGAGGAGCTCGTCACCTCCCTGGCCAGCACGCTCGGCCCCGAGGGCAACCTGCTCGACCCGGGCCCGGCCTCCTGCCGCCAGCTGGTCCTGCCGTACCCGGTGATCGACAACGACGAGCTCGCCAAGATCATCCACATCAACGACGAGGGCGCCCTCCCCGGCTTCCAGCCGCACGTCGTCTCCGGCCTGTACGAGGTCGAGGGCAGCGGCGAGGCCCTGCTCCGCCGGCTGGAGGAGATCCGGGCCGAGGTGTCCCAGGCGATCCGCGACGGCGCGCGCATCATCGTGCTGTCCGACCGCGGCTCCTCCGAGACGCTCGCCCCCATCCCGTCGCTGCTGCTCACCGGCGCGGTCCACCACCACCTCATCGCCGAGAAGACCCGCACCCGCGTCGGCCTGGTCATCGAGGCCGGCGACGCCCGCGAGTGCCACCACATGGCCCTGCTCATCGGGTACGGCGCCGGCGCGGTCAACCCCTACCTCGCCATCGAGACCGTCGAGGACCTCGTCGACTCCGGCGCCCTCGCCGTCGACCGGCACAAGGCCGTGCGCAACCTCATCAAGGCGTACGGCAAGGGCGTCCTGAAGGTCATGTCCAAGATGGGCGTGTCCACCGTCGCCTCCTACACCGGCGCGCAGATCTTCGAGGCGCTCGGACTCGGCCAGGAGGTCATCGACACCTGCTTCGCCGGGACCACCTCCCGCCTGGGCGGCGTCGGCTTCGACGTCCTGGCGCGCGAGACCGCCGAACGGCACCGCCGCGCCTACCCCCGCGTCGCCGGCTCCCGGGCCCATCGCCGCCTGGAGGTCGGCGGCGAGTACCAGTGGCGCCGCGAGGGCGAGCCGCACCTGTTCAACCCCGAGACGGTCTTCAAGCTCCAGCACGCCACCCGCACCCGCCGCTACGAGATCTTCAAGGAGTACACGGACCTCGTGGACTCCCAGGCGGAGAAGCTGATGACGCTGCGCGGCCTGTTCCGCCTGCGCGACGGCGAGCGCCCGCCGGTCCCGATCGACGAGGTCGAGCCGGTCAGCGAGATCGTCAAGCGGTTCTCCACCGGAGCCATGTCCTACGGCTCCATCTCCCGCGAGGCCCACGAGACCCTCGCCATCGCCATGAACCGGCTGGGCGGCAAGTCCAACACCGGTGAGGGCGGCGAGGACCCCGAGCGCCTCTACGACCCGGCCCGCCGCTCCGCGATCAAGCAGGTCGCCTCCGGCCGTTTCGGCGTCACCAGCGAGTACCTCGTCAACGCCGACGACCTGCAGATCAAGATGGCCCAGGGCGCCAAGCCCGGCGAGGGCGGCCAGCTGCCCGGTCACAAGGTCTACCCGTGGGTGGCCAAGACCCGGCACTCCACCCCCGGCGTCGGCCTCATCTCGCCGCCGCCGCACCACGACATCTACTCCATCGAGGACCTCGCCCAGCTCATCCACGACCTGAAGAACGCCAACCCCGTCTCCCGCGTGCACGTCAAGCTCGTGGCCGAGGTCGGCGTCGGCACGGTCGCGGCGGGCGTCAGCAAGGCCCACGCCGACGTCGTGCTCATCTCCGGCCACGACGGCGGCACCGGCGCCTCCCCGCTGACCTCCCTCAAGCACGCCGGCGCCCCCTGGGAGCTCGGCCTGGCCGAGACCCAGCAGACGCTGCTGCTCAACGGCCTGCGCGACCGGATCGTCGTCCAGGTCGACGGCCAGCTCAAGACCGGCCGCGACGTCGTCATCGCCGCCCTGCTGGGCGCCGAGGAGTACGGCTTCGCCACCGCCCCGCTGGTGGTCTCCGGCTGCGTCATGATGCGCGTGTGCCACCTGGACACCTGCCCGGTCGGCGTCGCCACCCAGAACCCCGAGCTGCGCAAGCGCTTCACCGGCAAGCCCGAGTTCGTGGTCAACTTCTTCGAGTTCATCGCCGAGGAGGTCCGCGAGTACCTCGCCCAGCTGGGCTTCCGCTCCCTCGACGAGGCCATCGGCCACGTCGAGCTGCTCGACACCACCTCGGCCGAGAACCACTGGAAGGCCGCGGGTCTCGACCTGTCGCCCATCCTGCACCGGCCGGAGCTGCCCGAGGGCGCCGCGCTGCGCCGCACGGTCGAGCAGGACCACGGCCTGGCGGCGGCACTGGACAACACCCTGATCCAGCTCGCCGAGGGCGCCCTCAACGAGGGCCGCCGGGTCACCCTGGAGCTGCCCATCCGCAACGTCAACCGCACGGTCGGCACCATGCTCGGCCACGAGGTGACCAAGCGGTACGGCGGCGCCGGTCTGCCCGACAACACCATCGACATCCGCTTCACCGGCTCGGCGGGCAACTCCTTCGGCGCCTTCGTGCCCAGGGGCATCACGCTGCGCCTGACCGGCGACGCCAACGACTACCTCGGCAAGGGCCTGTCCGGCGGCCGGATCACCGTCCAGCCGCACGACGCGGCGCCCCTCGACGGCCACATCATCGCCGGCAACGTCGCCCTGTACGGCGCCACCTCCGGCGAGGTGTTCGTCCGCGGCGTCATGGGCGAGCGCTTCTGCGTCCGCAACTCCGGCGCCACCGCTGTCGTCGAGGGCGTCGGCGACCACGGCTGCGAGTACATGACCGGCGGCAAGGTCGTCGTCCTCGGCCCCACCGGCCGCAACTTCGCGGCCGGCATGTCCGGCGGCGTCGCCTACCTGCTCGACCTCGACCCCGCCCGCGTCAACCGCGAGATGGTCGAGATCGAGGCCCTGAGCGACGCCGACGCCGACGAGCTCCGGGAGATCGTCGAGCGGCACCTGGCCGAGACCGGCTCCACGGTCGCCAAGGCTCTGCTCGCCGACTGGGACCCGGCCCGCTTCAGCAAGATCATGCCGACCGACTACAAGCGGGTCCTGCTCGCGGCCGAGACTGCGCGCCTGGAGGGCCGGGACATCGACGAGGCGGTCATGACCGCTGCGGTTCAGGGGTGACGGCCGTGAGAAGGGTCATCGTGACCGACTGTGCTGGATTCCAGGGATAAGGGGGGTAACACCGATGGCTGACCCGAAGGGTTTCCTGAACCACGGGCGCGAGCTGCCGGCGCGCCGCCCGGTGGACGTGCGCATCCGCGACTGGCGGGAGGTCTACGAGGACTTCCCCGCCCCGAAGCTGGCCAGGCAGGCGTCTCGCTGCATGGACTGCGGCATCCCGTTCTGCCACAACGGCTGCCCGCTCGGCAACCTCATCCCCGAGTGGAACGACCTGGTCTACCGCGACGACTGGCGCGAGGCCATCGAGCGGCTGCACGCCACCAACAACTTCCCGGAGTTCACCGGCCGCCTGTGCCCGGCTCCGTGTGAGGCGGCGTGCGTCCTCGGCATCAACTCCGACCCCGTCGCCATCAAGCGGGTCGAGGTCGAGATCATCGACCGCGCCTTCGACGAGGGCTGGGTCACCCCGCAGGTCCCCGCGGTCAAGACCGGCAGGCGCGTCGCCGTCGTCGGCTCCGGCCCCGCGGGCCTGGCCGCCGCCCAGCAGCTCACCCGCGCCGGGCACGACGTGGTGGTCTTCGAGCGGGCCGACCGCATCGGCGGCCTGCTCCGCTACGGCATCCCCGAGTTCAAGATGGAGAAGCGGCACATCGACCGCAGGCTCGATCAGATGCGGGCCGAGGGCACCGAGTTCCGCACCGGCGTCGACGTCGGCGTGGACATCACCGCCGCCCGGCTCCGCGAGGAGTTCGACGCGGTGGTGCTCGCCGGCGGCGCCACCCAGTGGCGGGACCTGCCCGTCGCCGGGCGCGACCTGAAGGGCGTCTACCAGGCGATGGAGTACCTCCCGCTGGCCAACAAGGTCCAGGAGGGCGACTTCGCCGAGTCCCCGATCTCGGCCGAGGGCAAGCACGTGGTCGTCATCGGCGGCGGTGACACCGGCGCCGACTGCATCGGCACCGCCATCCGCCAGGGCGCCGCCTCGGTGACCCAGCTGGAGATCATGCCGCAGCCGCCGGCCGCCCGCCCCGGCAGCCAGCCGTGGCCCACGTTCCCCATCCTGTTCAAGATGGAGAGCGCCCACGAGGAGCTGGCCGACGGTGGCGGCGACCGGGTCTACGCGGTCTCCACCACCGAGTTCGTCGGCGACGCCGACGGCAACGTCCGCGCGCTGCGCCTGGTCGAGGTCGAGGGCCCGCAGAGCGGCTTCAAGCCGATCCCCGGCACCGAGCGGGAGATCCCGGCCGAGCTGGTCACCCTGTCCATGGGCTTCGTCGGCCCGGAGAAGGGCGCGCTCCTGTCGGACCTGGCCGCCGAGGGCGGCGAGGGCTTCTACGACGCCCGCGGCAACGTCGCCCGGGACAAGGGCTACCAGTCGGCGGTGGAGGGCGTGTTCGTCGCCGGTGACATGGGCCGGGGCCAGTCGCTGATCGTCTGGGCGATCGCCGAGGGCCGCTCGGCCGCCGCGGCCGCCGACCGTTACCTGTCCGGTGAGACCGCCCTGCCGGTCGCGATCCCGCCGACCGCCCGCCCGCTGGTCTGAGCGGTACGAGAGCCCGTTCCCGCCCTCCGCGTCCGCGCGGCGCCGAGGGCGGGAGCGGGCTCTCGCCGTACGGCGTTCCGTGTCCATTCCATGTCGGAAATATCTATTCAGGTAATGTTCAAGTTGCTTTGTCGGCTGTATGGCTGAAAGATGCTGCTCCTTGGTTCCACAGGGGGAGAGTCGATGAAGCGCGCACGCGGACGCCGCCTCGCAGGCATGGCGGCGGCCACACTCGCCGCCCTCCTGGTCGCGGGAGCCCCGGGCTCCGCCACTGCCACTGCCGCCGCCACCGCCACTGTCACCGCCACGACGACGGCCGCCGCACCGCTCCGCGACTACCTCGTCTTCTACGCCGACGGAGCCCACGACCGGGCACTGCGGGCGATCACCGACGGCGGCGGGACCACCCTGTCCACCGAGCCCAAACTCCGCTACATCGTCGCGAAGGGTCCCGGCGCCCGGTTCGTCGAAACCCTCGCCGCCAGCGACGCCGTCGCCGGAATCTCCTCCGACCGCAGGATCGGCACCACCACCGCCGCCTCCACCGCCTCCACCGCCGGCCCGCGGCCCGCGGCGGCCACCGTACGGCCCGCGGCCACGACGCGGGCCGCGACCCGGGCGAGCGCCGCAGCCTTCCCCGACGGCAACGCCCTCCTCGGGAAGAAGGGCGGCGCCGACCCCCTCGCCGCACGCCAGTGGGACATGAAGATGATCGGCGCCACCGCCGACGGCTCCCACGCCACCGCACCGGGCGACCGCAGAGTGCTCGTCGGCGTCATCGACACCGGAATCGACGGCAAACACCCCGACATCGCCCCCAACTTCGACGCCGCCCGCAGCCGCAACTTCGTCACCGACCGGCCCGAGGACCCCAACGGCGCCGAACTCGACGGGCCCTGCGAGTTCAAGAACTGCAAGGACCCCGCCGACTGGGACGACGACGGCCACGGCACCCACGTGGCCAGCACCATCGCCTCCCCCCTCAACTGGCTCGGCATCGCCGGAGTCGCCCCCAAGGTGACCCTCGTCAACCTCCGCGCGGGACAGGACTCCGGCCTGTTCTTCCTCAAGCCCAGCCTCGACGCCCTCACCTACGCCGCGGACAACGGAATCGACGTCGTCAACATGAGCTACTACGTCGATCCCTGGCTGTTCAACTGCACCGCCAACCCCGACGACTCCAGAGCCGAGCAGCTCGAACAGCGCGGCATCGTCACCGGCATGCAGCGCGCCCTCGACTACGCCCGCGACCACGGCGTCACCCTGATCAGCGCCATCGGCAACGGCTCCACCGACCTCGGCAGACCCAGGACCGACACCAGCAGCCCCGACTACCCGCTCGAGTCCGAACGCACCCGCACGATCGACAACTCCTGCCTCAACGTCCCCGCCGAGTCCGAGGGCGTCATCTCCGTCTCCGCGGTCGGCCCCAGCAAGCGCAAGTCCTACTTCTCCGACTACGGCATCGAGCAGACCGACCTCGCGGCACCCGGCGGCGACGAACTCGACGGCCCCGGCGAACCCGACGTCACCCGGACCATCCTCGCCGCCGCCCCCGAGCACGTCCTGCGCAAGCAGAACCTCCTCGGCTCCGACGGCACCCCCGCAAGCCCCGAGGTCGTCCGCGACTGCCGCGACGGCACCTGCGCCTACTACCAGTACCTCGCCGGCACCTCCATGGCCGCCCCGCACGCCACCGGCGTCGCCGCCATCCTCATCGGCCGCTTCGGCACCCCCTCCGCCGACGGCGTCACCATGCCTCCCGCCGACGTCGAGCGCCTGCTCTACGCCACCGCCACGGCCACGGCCTGCCCCTCGCCCAGGGCGTACGTCTACCGCATGGGCGAGGACGGGGAGACCCACACCTGCGAGGGCAAGAAGTCCCGCAACGGCTTCTACGGCCGCGGCATCGTCAACGCCGCCACGGCCGCGACCGCCTCCCGCTGACGGCGCCCGCGGGCCGGACGGCCGGGCGGGAGATGAGTAGCAGTACGGATACCGCCCCCCGCACACCCCTGCATAGCGTGGAGACATGACGTACCGCCTCATCGGGGAAGCGGCGATGCTGGTGCACTTCCTCTTCCTCGTCTTCATGGCCGTCGGCGGCTTCCTCGCCTGGCGCCGGCCCCGCCTCATCTGGGCCCACCTCGCCGTCGCCGCCTGGGGCGTCGCCTCCGTGATCACCGGAATGGAGTGCCCCCTGACCGTCGTGGAGGACTGGGGGCGCCGCAACGCCGGGCAGGAGGGGCTGCCCGCCGGCGGCTTCATCGACCACTACATCGAAGGGGTCGTCTACCCGGAGGAGCACACGAACCTCGCCCGTCTCGCCGTCGCCGCCCTCGTGCTCGTCTCCTGGGCCGGATACCTGCGCAGGAAGGCGAGGGCCGGATCACCACCCCACGTCAACCAGGAGTAGCGTTACGTCACCGAGTTTTTCACCGGGGATATGACCCCCGTCACTCCCAAGTGGTCTGTACCAATTAAGGTAGGATCCGTGACTCGTCGCGCGAAAATCGTCTGCACTCTCGGCCCCGCCACCTCCTCACCCGAACGCCTCCGCGAACTCATCGCGGCAGGCATGGACGTGGCCCGTTTCAACCTCAGCCACGGCAGCCACGAGCTGCACAAAGAGGTCTACGACAGGCTGAAGGAGGCCGCCGCCGAACTCGGTCGCGGCGTAGGCGTCCTCGCCGACCTGCAGGGCCCCAAGATCCGCGTCGGCAAGTTCGAGGAAGGCCCCGTCCGCCTCGGCTTCGGCGACGTCTTCACCATCACCACCGAAGAGGTCCCCGGCGACCGCGAGCAGGTCTCCACCACCTACCAGGGCCTTCCCCGGGACGTCCGCCCCGGCGACAGCATCCTCGTCGACGACGGCCGCGTCCACCTGGAGGTCACCCGCGTCGACGGGCCCCGCGTCACCACCCGGGTCGTCATCGGCGGCATGATCTCCGACAACAAGGGCCTCAACCTGCCCGGCGTCAACGTCAGCGCCCCGGCCCTCACCGACAAGGACGAGGCCGACCTCCGCTGGGCCCTGCGCACCGGCTTCGACCTCATCGCCCTGTCCTTCGTCCGCCGCCCCTCCGACGCCGAGGTCGTCCGCAACATCATGGAGCAGGAGGGCGTCCGCCTCCCCCTCCTCGCCAAGATCGAGAAGCCGCAGGCCGTCGACCGCCTCCCCGAGATCATCGAAGCCTTCGACGGCATCATGGTCGCCCGGGGCGACCTCGGCGTCGAGCTTCCCCTCGAAGACGTCCCCATCGTCCAGCAGCGCGCCATCGAGCTCTGCCGCGAGAAGGCCCGTCCCGTCATCGTCGCCACCCAGATGCTCGACTCGATGATGAACGCCCCCCGGCCCACCCGCGCCGAGGCCTCCGACGTCGCCTACGCCGTCATGGACGGGGCCGATGCCGTCATGCTCTCCGGCGAGACCTCCGTCGGCAGCTACCCCATCGAGTCGGTCGCCACCATGAGCCGCATCGCCGCCGCCGCCGAGCGCTCCGCCCTCCAGGCCACCCACAGCCTCGGCCGCCGCCCCGAGACCACCGGCGGCGCCATCGCCCGCGCCGCCGCCGAGGTCGGCGCCATCGTCGGGGCCAAGGCCCTGGTCGCCTTCACCATGTCCGGGGAGACCGCCCGCCGCCTGGCCCGCTACCGCTCGCCCATCCCGCTGCTCGCCTTCACCTCCGCCCCCCACGTCCGCGGCCAGCTCGCCCTCACCTGGGGAGTGGAGACCTTCGAGGTCCCGTTCGTCCACCACACCGACGACATGGTCCGCCAGGTCGAAGCCGCCCTCCTGGCCCACGCCCGTCTGGAGAAGGGCGACAAGGTCGTCATCGTCGCCGGCTCCCCGCCCGGCACCGCCGGCTCCACCAACGCCCTGCGCGTCCACACCATCGGCTCCGCGGTCGCGCACCCCGTCTGACCCCGCCCGCGGGTACGGCCCGCGCACGGCCACGCAAGACAACCGGGACCCGCGCCTCGCCCGGCGAGGCGCGGGTCCCCGCTGTCCGTCCCGCCCTCTCGCGAAAGCGCTCCGACCTCGGAGTCGCTATAGACGATATCTCTTCAGGGAAGATTTGATATCATCGGACTGTTCCAGGGGTGCGTCTGCTTGAGAGGGGGCGTGATGGCGCGGACTGTCATCGATGTTGACGACAAGCTGCTCGCCGAAGCTGCGGAGATCTTTGGTACTACGACCAAGGTGGCCACAGTCAACGCGGCTCTAGAGGATGCGATCAAGCGTCGCAAGCGGGAGTCCTTTCTCGGGTGGCTTGCCGAGGGGGGGCTTCCCGGCTTGACGGGACCGGTCGAGAGCGAGACGAATCCCCACGCTGCGGCATGACCAGTCGCTACCTCATAGACAAGTCGGCGCTTGCGCGATACCCGAAGCCGAAGGTTCGGGCGGTGATCGAACCTCTGCACAACGCCGGAGTGCTTGCGGTCTGCGGAGCCGTTGAGCTTGAAGTCCTGCACAGCGCACGGTCTCGGCTCGACGCCGAGCGCATCCGTGATGAGATGCGAGGATTCGACTGGCTTCCCACTCCGGATGAGGCGTGGGATCGAGCACTGGATGTGCAGACGCAGCTCATCGCGCGTGGAAGTTGGAAGGCCCTGTCGGTCTCCGATCTGATCATTGCCGCTACGGCTGAGCGGCACGGAGCGGTCGTTCTGCACTACGACGGTGACTACGACATGATCGCCCGAGTGACTGGCCAACCGGTTCGGTGGGTGGTTGCCGCAGGGACCGCGGACTGACGCCAGGCCGTCGACGGGGAGTGGCAAGGCCGCTCGATCACGTGATCGAGCGGCCTGGATGGTGCCCCGAGTGGGATTCGAACCCACACTAGATGGTGTTTGAGACCATTTCCTCTGCCGTTGGGATATCGGGGCATATTTCCGGACATGTCCAGATTGGGAGCCGGTTCCGAGTTTACCTGGAAGTGGATCAGTCGCGGAGACCGGCGTGGTCCTAATCTAGCGGACGTCTGTACCCTCTTGCTCGTGAGTACGCAGCGGCGAGTGGTGATCGCGGAAGACGAGGCGCTGATCCGCCTCGACCTGAAGGAGATGCTGGAAGAGGACGGGTACGCCGTCGTCGGTGAGGCCGGGGACGGTGAGGCGGCGGTCAAGCTGGCGCTGGAGCTGAAGCCGGATCTGGTGATCCTGGACGTGAAGATGCCGGTGCTGGACGGGATCTCGGCGGCGGAGCAGATCGTGTCGCAGCGGATCGCGCCGTGTCTGATTTTGACGGCGTTCTCGCAGCGGGACCTGGTGGAGCGGGCGCGGGACGCCGGGGCGATGGCGTATCTGGTCAAGCCGTTCACGAAGTCCGACCTGGTGCCGGCGATCGAGATGGCGGTGAGCCGTCACGAGGAGATCGCGGCGCTGGAGCGCGAGGTCGGGACGCTCTCGGAGCGGCTGGAGACGCGCAAGCTGGTGGAGCGGGCGAAGGGCCTGCTGATGGCGGAGCACGGGTGGAGTGAGCCGCAGGCGTTCCGGTGGATCCAGAAGGCCTCGATGGACCGCCGGCTGAGCATGCGGCAGGTGGCGCAGATCGTGGTGGGGGGCGCGCCGGGGGCGCGGGAGGACTGACGGGGGTCCGGCTGAGTGCTGCCGGGATCCTGCGCGCCGGGCGGGGGCGCGCGGGAGCGGCGCGGGGTGGGCCCGCGCACGTCGCCGTCGTGCGGCGTGCGCGGGCTTTTGTGTGTCCGGTGTGTCGGCTTGGAGTGATCGCAGGTTGGCGGTGACCATGGCTTTTGTCGGTAGTAGCCGAAAAGAATCGGTGTAATAACGAAGCGGTAACGTAGGGCTCTCCTGTATCGACCTGTGACATCCGCTGGCTGTACTAACCGACACACCCCCTGGCCACTCCGCCAGGGGAGGGCATCTGTGAACCTGGTCCTGACCGTGGACCGGGTGAAAGGAAGGCAACCTTGCGGCCTAAGACTGCTCGCCTCGGTGGAGTGCTTGCTGCCGGCGTGGCGCTCTCGCTTGCTCTCGCCGCTTGTGGTGGAGACGACACGGGCACCAAGACGGAGGGCGGTTCCACCGGGGCCGCTGCCAAGAGCGTGAAGATCGGTTTCATGGGTGACCTGACCGGTAAGGACGCCGGCATCGTCATCCCGCCGAGGAACGGCGCGAAGCTCGCCATCGACGAGTACAACAAGACCAACCCGGCGGTGAAGATCGAGTTCGTCGAGTACGACACCCAGGGTGACCCCTCCAAGGCCGTCGGTCTGGCCCAGCAGGCGATCAAGGACGACAAGATCGTGGCGCTGGTGGGCCCGGCGTTCTCCGGTGAGTCGGCGCAGGTCGCGCCGGTGCTGGAGGAGGCGAAGATCCCGAGCGTCTCGGCTTCCGCGACGAACGTGAAGCTGGCCGAGAACGGCTGGAAGTTCTGGCACCGGGTGCTGCCGAACGACGGCGTGCAGGGCCCGGGCATCGCCGACTTCATCGTGGACGGCGCCGCGGCGAAGAACGTCTTCGTCATCGACGACAAGTCCGAGTACGGCAAGCCGCTCGCCGACGCGGTCCGCGCCCAGCTGAAGACCAAGGGCGCCACGGTCACGGACGACTCGCTGGACCCGACGGAGAGCGACTTCTCCTCGGTGGTGAACAAGGTCGCGGCGGCCAAGCCGGAGGCGGTCTTCTTCGGCGGCTACTACTCGGCCGGCGGCAACCTGCTCAAGCAGCTGCGAGACAAGGGTGTGACGGCGAAGTTCGTCTCCGGTGACGGTTCGCTGGACAACGGCCTGATCGAGGGCGCGGGTGCGCAGAACGCCGAGGGCGCGCTCGTCGGCTGCCCCTGCTACATCGCCACGCCGGACGTCACGGACGCCAAGGTGAAGGGCTTCGCCGACGCCTACCGGGCGGCCTACAAGGCGGAGCCGGCGATCTACGCCTCCGAGGGGTACGACGCCGCGACGGTGTTCATCGAGGCCCTCAAGGCGGGCAAGACGGCGGCTGAGGACATCAACCAGTTCATCTCCACGGTGGACTTCGCCGGTGTGTCCAAGCAGGTCAAGTTCCAGCCGAACGGCGAGGTCGAGGCCAAGGACATCTACATCTACCAGGTCAAGGGCGGGAAGATCACTCTGCTCGGCAAGGCCGCGGAGGCGAAGCTGGGCTGAGGTCCGGAGCTCCGAGAGGATGAGGTAGTCGATGCGCGGGGAGCGGGAACCGCCGCGGTGCGGTCCCGCTCTCCGCGCTCTTCCGGAGGGGTCCACGAGACCCTGCCCGGGAGTGGAGCTACCGGACAGTGCAGGCGATCCCCGCTAGAAGTGGCAATCCACAGTGTTCAATGACTTCATCAATCAATTCTGGCCGTCGACGATCGACGGCCTGTCTTTCGGGGCCATCTACGCCCTGATCGCGCTCGGGTACACGATGGTGTACGGCGTGTTGCGGCTCATCAACTTCGCGCACTCCGAAGTGTTCATGATCGGTACGTTCGGCGCGATGTTCGTGCCGTTCGCGATCGGCGTCGATTCGGCGCTCACCGGTCTGGCGCTGGTGGGCATGATCGTGCTGATGATCCTGGCCGGCATGCTGGCCTCGGCGGGCACGGCGGTGGCGCTGGAGCGCATCGCCTACCGGCCGCTGCGCAAGCGGGGAGCCTCCCGGCTCGCGGCTCTGATCTCGGCGATCGGCGCCTCCATCTTCCTCCAGGAGCTCTTCGCGCTGGTGGTGATCCCGAACGTCTTCGACCGTCCGGAGCGGGGCCGGATCCAGATGGGCCTGCCCCAGTTCATGGAGCGGACGGAGCTGTTCTCGATCGCCGGTCACCCGGTCCGCGCGGACCAGGTGCTGGTGATCGTGGCGGCGCTCGGCATGATGGTCGTCCTCGACCGGCTGGTGAACCGCACCAAGATCGGTCGCGGTATCCGCGCGACCGCGCAGAACCCCGAGGCGGCCGTGCTGATGGGCGTCGACATCGACAAGATCATTCGGATGACGTTCCTGCTCGGTGGCGCGATGGCGGGTGTGGCCAGCGCGCTGTACCTGATCTCGTACGAGAACACGAACTACTACATCGGCTTCCTCTTCGGCATCAAGGCGTTCACCGCGGCGGTCCTGGGCGGGATCGGCAACCTGCGGGGCGCTCTGGTCGGCGGGGTCGTGCTCGGCCTGGTGGAGAACTACGGGGCCATCTTCTTCGGCTCCGACTGGAAGCACGTGATCTCCTTCACGATCCTCGTCTTGGTCCTGATGTTCCGTCCCACCGGAATCCTCGGTGAATCACTTCAGCAGGCGCGCGCATGAACCAGAAGACTTTGCAGCGGGGCAACCCGGTGAGCCGGTTCCGCAACCAGCTCGGCCATTTCGGCGACGTGATGCACGACCGCTGGATGAATGCCCCCGGCTGGCAGCGGTGGATCGTCTACATCGCCCTGATCGTCGCGGCGCTGCTGCTGCCGTCGGAGAGCATCGGCAGCTTCATGTCGCCCGACACCGACTGGGCGTCGATCCTCTTCTTCCCGATCGGCACCTTCGTGCTGCTGGCCATCGGCCTGAACGTGGTGGTGGGCCAGGCGGGCCTGCTGGACCTGGGCTTCGTCGCGTTCTACGCCGTGGGCGGGTACGCGATGGCGCTGCTGGGCACCCGGATGGGCTGGAACTTCTGGCTCATCATGATCGTGGGCATCGGGATCTGCGCGTTGTCCGGCATCATCCTGGGTGCTCCGACGCTGCGGCTGCGCGGTGACTACCTGGCGATCGTCACGCTGGGCTTCGGTGAGATCATCCGCATCACCGCGCGGAACACCGACGAGATCGGCGGCCCGAACGGCATCCGCGGCATCCCGCACCCGCCGAGCATCGAGGGCGGCCCGGTGATCGGCGACATCGAGATCTTCAAGTACGGAGTGCTGTACCCGCAGCCCTACTACTACCTGCTGGTGGCGCTGGCCGTCATCGTGATCATCCTGGTGAAGCGCTGGGAGAAGAGCCGGGTCGGGCGCTCCTGGGCGGCGATCCGCGAGGACGAGGACGCGGCCGAGGTGATGGGCGTGCCGACGTTCCGCTTCAAGATGCTGGCCTTCGCGATCGGGGCTTCCATCGGCGGTGCCATGGGTGTGCTGTGGGCGGCGAAGTCCATCTCGATCAACCCGAACGACTTCCAGTTCATGTTGTCGGCGACGATCCTGGCCGCGGTGGTCATGGGCGGGGCGGGCAACCTGCCGGGCGTCATACTGGGCGCGTTCCTGGTGGCGTGGCTGCCGGAGCGGTTCCGCGGCCTGCAGGAGTACCGCATGCTGATCTTCGGCGCGGTGCTCGTGGCTCTGATGATCTTCCGGCCCGAGGGGCTGCTGCCGTCGCGCCAGCGGAAGGCGGAGCTGAAAGAGGGATCGGGCGGAATGGGTACGCTCGGGGCTGAGGTTCCCGGGCCGGAGTCGCGCGGCGAGGAGGTGGCGTCCAAGTGAGCACCGAGGCGAACACGGTGGCCCAGCAGGGGCGCGGTGGCCGTGCGATGCTGGAACTGCAGAATCTCGTCATGCGGTTCGGCGGCGTCACGGCGCTGCGCGAGGTGAACCTGACGGTCAACGAGGGTGAGATCTTCGCGCTCATCGGCCCGAACGGCGCCGGCAAGACCACGGTGTTCAACGTGGTGACCGGTGTCTATCGGCCGACGGAGGGCCAGATCCGCTTCCTCGGGGAGCGGATCGACGGCGTCAAGCGCTTCAAGATCACCCGAAAGGGCATCGCGCGGACGTTCCAGAACATCCGGCTGTTCCACAACATGACGGCGATCGAGAACATCATGGTGGGCTCGGACGCCCACCACCGGGCCGGCATGGTCAGCGTGGCGCTGGGCCTGCCCTGGCACCGCAAGGCGGAGCGCGAGGGCCGTGCGCTGGCGATGGAGCTGCTCGACTTCGTCGGCATCTCCCACCGCGCGCACGACCACGCCAAGAACCTGCCGTACGGTGACCAGCGGCGGCTGGAGATCGCCCGCGCGCTGGCGACCAACCCGAAGCTGCTGCTGCTGGACGAGCCGGCGGCCGGTATGAACCCGGCGGAGAAGGTGGCGCTGCAGCAGCTCATCCGGGACATCCGGGACGCCGGGCGGACCGTCCTGATCATCGAGCACGACATGAGCCTCATCATGGGCATCAGCGACCGCATCGCGGTGCTGGACTTCGGCCAGAAGATCGCCGATGGCCTGCCGGACGAGGTTCGGAACGACCCCCGGGTCGTCGAGGCGTATTTGGGGGCTCCCGCAGATGCTTCTTGAAGTCAAGGACATCCACGTCCACTACGGTAAGATCGCCGCTCTCAAGGGCATCTCGGTCGAGGTGAACGAGGGCGAGATCGTCACGTTGATCGGAGCGAACGGGGCGGGCAAGACCACGACCCTGAAGACGATCTCGGGTCTGCGCGGCCTGACGTCGGGCCGGATCATCTTCGACGGTCAGGACATCAGCAAGATGCCGGGCCACAAGCGGGTGGTCGCGGGCCTGGGGCAGGCGCCCGAGGGCCGCGGCATCTTCCCCGGCATGACGGTCCACGACAACCTGCTGATGGGCGCCTACGCGAGGACGACGAACTCCAGCAAGGAGCTCGCGGAGGCGTACGAGCTGTTCCCGCGGCTGGCCGAGCGCAGGGACCAGGCGGCCGGCACCATGTCGGGCGGCGAGCAGCAGATGCTGGCCATCGGCCGGGCGCTGATGGCCAAGCCGAAGGTGCTGCTGCTGGACGAGCCGTCGATGGGCCTGGCGCCGCTGCTGGTGCAGCAGATCTTCTCCATCATCGAGGAGATCAACCGGCGTGGCACCACGGTGCTGCTGGTGGAGCAGAACGCCCAGCAGGCGCTGAAGCTCGCCCATCGCGCCTACGTCCTGGAGACCGGGAAGGTGGTCAAGAGCGCCCCCGCGGCGGAACTCCTCGACGACCCCGACGTGCAGGCCGCCTACCTGGGCGGCGGCATGGGGCACGAGGTGCCGGGACAGGCGGGGCAGGCCGCCCCGGAGGAGCGGGCCTGAGCCGTACCGCATGACGGGGAGGGGCCCGCCGCACACCGGTGCGGCGGGCCCTCTGCCGTCCCGGGCGAGGGCGTTCGGGGCGGGGCCGCTCAGGGCAGGGGCACGGTGGTTCCGGGCGTGGTGCGGAAGCCGAGGGGCGGTGAGCCGAACAGCTGGATCCCGGTCGCCTCGGCGCCGTCGGGGATGTCGAACCAGAGGTCCATCTCGATCCGGACGCCGGCGCCGAGCAGGAACGTCTCCGGCTGGCGTTTGGTGGCCTGGGTGAACTTGTCGATCCGGTACGCCGTGCCGCCGGAGGTGAGGAGCTTCTGCTCCGTGGCGTCGAAGCGGGCGTTGGTGCGGCCGGCGTTCTCCGTGACGATCCGTACGACGACGTACTGGCCCTTGGTCTTCCACTCGGCGTGGCTGCCGAAGAACCCGTCGAGGCCCTTCTGCAGGCCGATCACCTGGAACCGGATCTCGCCGTCCTGCACCGGCGCGGCGGAGACGGGGATCTCGCCGGGCCTGACCGGCCGGGGCGGGAGCTCGTAGGTGGGGCTGGGACGGGGGGAGGGGCCGCCGGAGGCGGCCTCCTGCTGCGTGCAGCCGCCGAGCGACAGGGCGAGGAGAAAGGCGAGACCGGCGGGGACGGCGGGGCGCGGCATGCCATCAAGCTAGATCGTGACCGGGGGAGCGGGCACTCACGGACGCACTTGTTGTCCGAATCGTGTCATGGTGACGGCCGCATCTTGCGGATCACGACACCGACGACGTCGGCGAGGTCGAGGTAGCCGAAGTCGCGGGAGTCCGTGCTGTGGCCGGAGTTGTCCCCCAGCAGGACCAGCTTGCCCGGAGGGACGACCGCTTCCCCGTCCTGCCGGAGCGGGGTCGGCTCGCCGGGCAGGGCGGCGATTCGCTTGATCACGGCCCAGCGGGGTGCCTGGGCCCCGGGAGGCCGGTGGCGATGGACGACCACCACCTGGCCGGTGCGCAGGGTGTCCGGCGCGACACGGCGGAGCAGGACCCGGTCGCCGTGGGAGTAGGCGGGCTCCATGCTGCCGCCGTGGACAGTGACCACCAGCAGATGACGGCGCACCAGGTCCGCCCAGATCACCGCCAGCGCGAGGAGGGCCGGCACCACCAGCCAGCCGGTCATCGGACCTCCTCGTATCCACGTGCCTGCAGGGTGAAGAGCCGCGCGTAGCCGCCCTCGGCGAGCAGCAGCTCGGGGTGGGTGCCGAGTTCGGCGACGCGCCCGTCGGTCAGCACCACGATCTGGTCCGCGTCGCGGACGGTGTTGAGCCGGTGGGAGATCAGCAGGCTGGTGCGCCCGGCCCGATGCTCCCGCAGCCGCGCGTGGATCTCGGCCTCGGCCTCGGCGTCGAGCCCCGAGCTGGGCTCGTCCAGGACGATCAGGTCGCAGCCGTCGCGCAGGAAACCCCGGGCCAGCGCCAGGCGCTGTCCCTGCCCTCCGGACAGCAGCACCCCGGTCCCGGCGTCGTCCCGGTCGGCGTTGTCGAGGTACATCCGGGTGAGCAGGGTGTCGTAGCCGGACGGCAGCGCGGCCAGCCGGTCGTGGATCCCGGCGCGCTCCGCGGCGCCGCGGATGCCGGTCCGGTCCTCCAGGCGGCCCAGGTCGCCGACGCCGATGTTCTCCGCGGCCGACATCTCGTAGCTGACGTAGTCCTGGAAGACGGCGCCGATCCGGCGGCGCAGCTCGGCGGGGTCGCAGTCGCGCAGGTCCACCCCGTCCCAGAGGATCGCTCCCCGGGTCGGGTCGTACAACCGGCACAGGAGTTTGACGAGGGTGCTCTTGCCCGCGCCGTTCAGGCCGACCAGCGCGGTGGCGCGCCCCGCGGGGATCGTCAGATCCACGCCGCGCAGCACCCAGGGGTGATCGGGAGCGTAGCGGAACCAGACCCCGCGCAGCTCGATGCCCTTGCGCAGCGACGGCACCGGGGCCGGGCCGGCCGGTACCGGCAGGTCCGGCTCGACCGCCGTGACCACGCGGTAGTGATCCAGCAGGAGCAGGGCGTGGTGCGCCATGCCGAGCTGACCGACCAGTGAGGCGAGCCCGCCGTGCACACCGGCCACTGCCGCGGCGAGCACGGCGACGTCGCCGATTGTGAGGGTTCCCGAGAGGGCGGCCCGGACCGCCCACACCAGCCCGGCGCCGGCCACCACCGAACCGAGCAGGGCCAGAGCGCTCTGCGTGGCCAGTTCCCTGCGGTCCAGGCGGCGGCAGGCGGCGTTGGCCGTCCGCTGTTCGCGCAGCATCCGCTCCCGGAAGAAGGAGCCCAGCCCGAACAGCCGAATCTCCTTGGCCTCCTGGGGAGAGGTGAGCAGATCCGCGTAGAAGAACTCACGGCGCTCGGCGTGCCCGATCCGCCACATCGCCGCCGCCCGCCGTCTGCTGATCACGAATTCGGCGTGGAGGGCGGGGAGTGCGGCGGCGGCGACCGCCAGTGCCAGCAGCGGGTCGATGACCAGCAGGGTGGTCAGAAAACCTGCCAGGGTGAGCGCGCTCTGGCTGATCCCCGTGAGACAGCCCAGCAACTGCCCCGGCCCCGAGCTGCCGGCTTGCTGGGCCAGCCGGATCCGGTCGTGGAAGGCGGGCTCCTCCAGCCGGGACAGCCCGCGTAGCCGTTCGTTCACGGCGCCGAACAGCCGGTCCGTGGCCGTCACCCGCACCGCCGGCCCAGTTCGGCCTCGGTGTACCGGATCAGCTGCGGCAGCAGCATGCCGGCCACGCCCGTCCCGGCCAGCGCCACGGCCAGCCACACCGTTCCGGGACGTGGACCGGTCAGCCCGTCGAGTACCAGCTTGGTCAGCCACGCGGCGCCCACCGGAGACAGGCCCGCCAGGACCGACAGTCCGAGGAACCCGGCGGTGCTGAGCGGCGCGACCCGGGTCACCATGTCCCACGCCATCGTGAGCTGGCTCCACCTGAGCCTGGGCTGGTCAGGCGTCATGCGAGGGAGGGGAGCGTCACGACGGCGTCGTTGTCGGAGGTGGCCACGGTGCCGTCGGAAGCCATCCGGCACATGGCCGGGTAGCCGGTCACGCCGAACGCCTTCGCCACGGCACCGTCCTGCTCCTCCACCACCACGCGGGCGACCGCCCGCAGCGAGGTGACGTGACCGGCGCCGTCCTCGGGGGAGTCCGCGACCACGACGGCGATCGCCCGGCCCGGTACGGCCTCGGCGGCCTCGGCGAAACGCGGCACCCACTCGTGGCAGGCGGAGCAGGTGGGGGAGAAGAAGGCCACGATCGTCCCGTCCGTCAGCGAGGACTCGGTGAGCTCCCCGCCGTCCACGGTCGTGGCGGTGAAGGGCCGCGGCCTCTCCCCGGAGCCGATGATCGAGGCCCACGGGACGCCGCCGGGGGAGCTCAGCAACCGGGATAGATGGTCGCTGTGCTCGCGCAGCCTGCGCACGACGGCGAGGGTGAGGATGAGGTTGAGTACGGTGAGCACGCCGAGGAACGTGATGGCGACGGCGCCGAGAATCATGGGTCAGCTCCTTGGGTGGGTCGGGGCGAACAGCGCGGCGAGGTCGTCCAGGCGGACCATCAGGGCCGCGAGGACGATTCCGGCGAAGACGGCGAGGACGGCGCCGCCCGGGTGCGCCGTACCGGCGGAGGCGGAGGCGGCGAGGCCGGTCACGCCCACCGCGATCAGAGTGAGGTTGCGCGCCAGGTGCAGAGGGCCCAGCCGGGTTCGTGAGGCGCCAAAGCAGCGGCAGGGGGCGCGCTCGCCCCTGTGCAGCGCCCCACCGATGCCGATCGTGAACGCGGTCAGCAGCCCGACGGCGGCGACCAGGCCGAGCGCGGCGGTGGCCGGGACCAGCAGCGCCGGCACGGTCGCCGCCTCCACCGTCAGCACGAGGACCGCGGCGGACCGCTGCCTCCCCGTGAGGCGGGGAGGCAGCAGGCGGCCCGTCGAGGAGACGAACTCCCCGAACGCCGTCCGGGAGAGCTTGCTGCCAACCGCGATCAGCAGCACGGCGGCCAGCAGAACTCGGCAGGCCAGGGCGAGGTGGATCATCTCCGGATAACAGGTGACGGCGGCTTGAGGGTCAGCATGTACCTGCCGTACAGGAGCTGCAGCCCAGATTCTGGGTGCCCCCGGTGCAGACCCGGTAGGCGCATTGGGCGCTTCTGCTGCCGCTGCAGGGTTTGCACCTGTACTGGATGGGGCCGCACTGGTCCGCGGCGGCGCTCATGTGGGGGACGAAGCGGTTGAGGAGCCGGTCGCCGAAGCGTTCGATGCCTTTAAGCAACTTGCCCTTCTTTCATTGGGTTTCGAACCGGTCGAGTCAAGCGATGTCCTGCGCGAACCCGCGAGGCGGGGAGCCGGCAGGCGGCCCGTCGGGGAGACGAACGCCGGATGGCGCCGGTTAGGGGATCAGCACGCGCTGCCGCACGGGGAGCAGCCTCCGTACTGGGTGCCGCTGGTGCAGACCCGGTAGGAACACCTCCTGCCGCCGTACGAGCAGGACTCACACCTGTACTGGATGGGGCCGCACTGGTCCGCGGCGGCGCTCATGTGGGGGACGAAGCGGTTGAGGAGCCGGTCGCCGAAGCGTTCGATGCCTTGGAGCACGTGTCCTCCTTCTGTCGTGGATCCGACTGATCGAGTCACACGATGTCCTGTGGGCGGGGGCGGGCCAAGCCTCGAAACGGAACGAGACAAAACGAGACGGAAATCGATCGTTAAGAGATTTTCCGCGACGACAATAAGTATTTGCTTACATCTGTGAAACGAATGAAGGGGCGTTGACGGATATTTCTGAATTTGGAAGTGTGGCGGTGCCTTATTTCCGATAAGCGTGTTTCGGGAGTATCTGACGCGATGGGAGATGGCGTGCGATCAGGGGACCACCTGCCTCCCGGGCCCGAGGGCTGTACCGACGCCGAGACCTTCGTGACGAGACTCGTTCTGCTGCGGCGCTGGGCCGGTCAGCCGTCGTTGCGCAGGCTCCGGGCCGTGGCGGGTAAGACGACGACGGCCGGCGGGGCCGTGGTCGACGCGCTGCCGCAGGCGACGGTCTCCAATGTGCTCAATCTCCGGAGGAATTCCGCCCTGCCGAGGTTCGCCTTCGTCAACAGCTTCGTGCGCGCCTGCCTGACGGTGGCCGGAATGACCGCCGAGGAGGTGGAAGGGGAGGTACGGCGCTGGCAGCGGGTTTGGCGCTGTCTCGGCAACGGCGCCGCCGCCCGGCCGTCCTCGCGGGCTCCCGGCCGGGGGAGGCCGGAGACGCCCGGTGGCGCCGCCGACCGGTCGGCGGCGGCCCGCGGGCCGAGCGGGATAAGCGGGGCGGACGGGCCGACGCCCGCGCAGCTTCCCGCCGACACCGCGGACTTCACCGGACGGGCGAGGGAACTGGCCGATCTGGTCGCGGCCGTGGATTCCGCGGAATCACCCACGTTGCTGATCGTCGGCACCGGGGGCGTGGGGAAGACGACGCTGGCGGTGCACCTGGGCCACCGGCTCCGCGGACGTCACCCGGACGGCCAGTTCTACGTCGATCTGGGAGGGGTCCAGCGGACCCCGGAGCGGCCCGGTGACGTGCTCGCCGCCTTTCTCCGGGCGCTCGGCGCCGGGGAGCGGATCCCCGCCTCCGAGGCCGAGCGGTCGGCCCTCTTCCGCAGCGCGGTGGCGTCCCGCCGGATCCTCGTCATCCTCGACAACGCCCGTGACGCCGTACAGGTGAGACCCCTGCTGCCGGCGGGGGCAGGCTGCACCACGATCATCACCGGCCGAGATCCCCTCGCGACCCTGCCGGTGACCCGTCGTATCCGTCTCGGGGCGTTCGAGGAAGACGAGGCGATCGCGTTCCTGGGACGGATCGCGGACGGGACGGACACGACCGCGACCGCGGAGGTGGCACGGCTCTGCGGCCGGCTCCCGCTCGCGCTGCGCATCGCGGGAGCCCGGGCGGAGAGCCTGATGGGCGGGTCCCTGTCGGCGCTCGCCGGACGGCTCGCCGACCACCGGCGCCGCCTGGAGGAGCTCGAACTGGACGACCTGTCCGTCGGGTCCAGCTTCGAGCTGAGCTACCGGCTGCTCGCCGGGAAGGGCGGCGCTGCCCGGGCCTTCCGGCTGCTCGGGCTGCTGGAGGGGCCGGACACCACGCTGCCGGGCGTGGTGGCCCTCCTCGGGGAGCCGGTCGCCTCAGCCGAGGCGGCCGTGGCCGAACTGGTCAGGGCCCAGTTGCTGGAGCCGTACCGGCCGCACCGGTATCGCATGCACGACCTGGTACGGCAGTACGCCGCCCGGCGGGCCGCGGCCACGGACTCGGCCGGGGACCTCGACCGGGCACGCCTGCGGCTGCTCGACTGGCTCCTGGACGCCGCGGCCGAGGCCGTCGCGGTCACGACGAAGGAGGCGGTCATGCCGCGGTTCGACGGACCCGCCGCGGTGCACCGGTGGTTCCACGAGGAACGGGCCAACCTGCTGGGTGCCGCGCGGGCCGGGCTGCGGTCGCCCGCGTGCGAGAGGCGCGCGGTCGAGCTGATCCAGGCGATGACCTTCCTGTTCCGCTGCCACGGCTACGACGAGGAGTGGGAACGGCTGAACGAGACGGCGCTCGCCGCGGCGCGGCGGTCCCGTCTCATGTCGGCGGCCGGCTCCATATCGGACGAGCTCTCCAAGCTCCGAGAGGACGACGGTGACCCCGAGGCGGCCCGCCGGTACGCCGAGGAGAGCCTGGCCTTCCGCCGCCGCACCGGGGACCTGGCCCAGGAGGCCCGAGGCCTGATCAACCTGGGCGCCGGGCGCCACGAGGACGGCCGGGTCGAGGAGGCGCGCGGGCACTACGGCCGGGCGCTGGAGCTCGCCGGGCTCGCAGGCGACCGGCTCGCCGAGGGCTACGCCCTGGCCAACCTGGCGGCGGTGAGCCGCGATCTGGGACGGCCCGACGACGCGATCACGTTCGGCCGCCGTGCCCTCGGCATCGTCCGGGAGCTCGGCGACTGCCCCGGGCAGATCGACGTCCTCGGCGACCTCGCCGCCTCCTACCGGGCCGGAGGCCGGACGGACGACGCGCTGCGCATGCACGGGGAGGTGCTGGAACTGGCCAGGGGCATGGGCGACCTGCCGAGGGTGGCGACCGCGCTGTGCGATCTGGGCCAGACCCTGCTGGAGGCCGGCGACCTGCCGCGCGCGGCGGACGCGGCTGCGGAGGCCCTTACGATGTTCAGGCAGGTCTCGCACTCCCGGGGCCGGGAACTGGCCTCGTCGCTGCTGGAACGGATCCGGCGGGCGACGAGTCCCTCCGCCGGCGTCGGCTCCTGACGGCATGACGCCCCCGGGCGGCAGGCGGGCCGCGGCTCCCGGCCGGTGTCCGATCGTGCCTTCCCGCGGCCGATCGACGGTGCCCGCTCCGGTCCGGGGAAGGCCATGACCGCGCTTGTTGTCCGAATCGTGTCACAGTGGTGACCGGTGGGGTCACGGGCATGAGGCAGCATCACCTCTGTTGGGGTATCCATGCATAGCGACAACTCAGTAAGGAGGCCGTTGTGGGCCTGAGTTTTGTTTCCCGCCGCGCGCTTACGGTGGGGGCGATGGTCGTCGCCGGCGCTCTCGGCCTGTCGGCCTGCGGCGGCGGTGGCGGCGACACCAGCGCGAGCCCGAGCGGGGCCGCCACGACCGGTGCCCCGGCGGCCGCCGGAGGCGCCCCCACGCTGGTCAACCCCGGCAAGCTGACGACCTGCACGAGCCTGCCGTACCCGCCCTTCCAGTACAAGGAGGGCGACAAGGTCGTCGGCTTCGACGTCGAGATCGTCGACCTGGCCGCCAAGAAGCTCGGTGTGACCCAGGAGATCGTCGACATCAAGTTCGACTCGATCAAGAGCGGTGCGGCGCTCAACGCCGGCAAGTGCGACGTGGCCGCGGCCGGCATGACCATCACCGAGGAGCGCAAGGCCAACCTCGACTTCTCCGACCCGTACTTCGACGAGGTCATCGCCTTCCTGTCGCCCAAGGGCAAGAAGGTCAACTCGATCGAGGAGGTCAAGGCGGGCAACCTGCGCTTCGGCGTCCAGGCGGCCACCACGAGCCTCGACTACGCCAAGGAGAAGGGCTTCGACCCCAAGCAGTTCGACGACGCGGGCAAGCAGATCGCGGCCCTGCAGGCCGGTCAGGTCGACGTGATCCTGCAGGACCTGCCGGTCATCAACGACTGGCTGAAGAAGCCGGAGATCGCCGAGAAGTTCGAGCTCGGCGGCGTCGTCGAGACCGGCGCCCAGTACGGCATCGCCGCCAAGAAGGGCAGCGCCGACCTGGTGAAGGCCCTGAACGAGGCCATCGCGCAGGCCAAGTCCGACGGCACCTACGACACGATCTACGAGAAGTGGTTCGGGAAGAAGCCGGGCGCCTGATCCCATGTCCGATCAGCCGAAGCTGACCGAGCCCCTCCCCAGCCCCGCCGGAGCCGTTCCCGGCGGGGCGGGGCTCAGTCCCCGCCAGCGGCAGACCATCAGCCGCGGCGTGCAGTATGTGATTTTCGTCGTCCTGGTCGCCCTGGTGGTGAGCCTGGCCGACTGGGCGGCGATCCGCGAGCACTTCCTCGACATGAAGGTGGCGGAGAACCTCTTCCCGGAGATCTTCACCGTCGCCCTGAAGAACACCGTCATCTACACCATCAGCGGATACGTCCTGGGATTCTTCCTGGGGCTGCTCGTGGCGCTGATGCGGTTGTCGTCCGCGGCGCCCAACCGGTGGGTCGCGCTCGTCTACATCGAGGTCTTCCGCGGTCTCCCCGCGGTGCTGGTCTTCATCCTGCTGGGCCTCGCGGTCCCGACCGCCTTCCCCGGCATCCGGTTCCCCTTCGACGAGTACGGCGTCGTCGCCATCGCCCTGGGCCTGGTCTCGGCGGCCTACATGGCGGAGACGATCCGGGCGGGCCTGCAGGCGGTGCCCAAGGGGCAGATGGAGGCGGCGCGCTCGCTGGGCATGTCCTACTCCAGGGCCATGATCACCGTTGTGATCCCGCAGGCGCTGCGCATCGTGATCCCCCCGCTCACCAACGAGCTGATCCTGCTGTTCAAGGACTCCTCGCTGGTGTTCGCGATCGGCGTCACCTCGGCGACGAGCGAGCTGACCAAGTTCGGCCAGGACATCGCCACCGAGTACGCCGACAGCACGCCGCTGCTGCTGGCCGGCGCGACCTACCTGCTCATCACGATCCCGCTGGGCATCGTCGTGCGGCGGCTCGAGGCACGCCAGGCGAAGGCACGGTGAGGACGATGGCACACGCGGTCGAGATCAGGGATCTCCACAAGTCGTTCGGTTCGCTGGAGGTGCTCAAGGGCATCGACTTCGACGTCGAGCCCGGCCAGGTGGTCTGCGTCATCGGCCCGTCGGGGTCGGGCAAGTCCACGCTGCTGCGCTGCGTGAACCTGCTGGAGCAGCCCACCGCGGGCACGGTGGTCGTGGAGGGGGTCGAGCTGACCCACCGCGACGTCGACATCGACGCCGCGCGGCGCCGGGTCGGCATGGTCTTCCAGCAGTTCAACCTGTTCCCCCACATGACGGTGCTGCAGAACGTGATGATCGCCCAGCGCCGGGTGCTCAAGCGCGGCAAGGCCGAGGCCGAGCGGATCGCGCGGGAGAACCTGGACAGGGTGGGCCTCAGCGAGAAGGCGGCCTCCTACCCGGCGCAGCTCTCCGGCGGCCAGCAGCAGCGGGTGGCCATCGCCCGCGCGCTGGCGATGAGCCCGTCGCTGATGCTCTTCGACGAGCCGACGTCGGCGCTCGACCCGGAGCTGGTGGGCGACGTGCTGACGGTCATGCGGAAGCTGGCCGAGGAGGGCATGACCATGCTGGTGGTCACCCACGAGATGGCGTTCGCCCGTGAGGTGGCCGACCGGGTGGTGTTCATGGACGGCGGCGTCATCGTCGAGGACGGCCCGCCCGCCCAGGTGATCGGCGCGCCGCGGCACGAGCGGACCAAGTCGTTCCTGCGCCGGGTGCTCGACCCGACGCACACCGACGTCTGAGACCCGCCGATCCGTCCCGTACGGCCCGCGCGCATCCGGCGCGGGCCGTACGGGTATGAAAGGGCCGTTCGGGGCGTGGCGGGCCGTATGACGGGCCGCTCTCATGACGGGCCGTCCGGGACATGAGAAGGCCGGGACCGTACGGCCCGGCACTGGTGTGTGCGGTGCCGCGCGATCCCGGCTCCGCGAGCGGGCCCGGGCCCGGGGGAGCCTTTGGCGCCGTGCAGAGCTTCCCCGACCCTGCACGTTTTCTACTCGGTCTCCCCGCGGGCACCGGCGTCACTCGCGTTGATTCCCTTACCCCTCATGGCGGAGAGGGAATCATCTGTGTCGCGGTTGGGTTCTCACGATCCCGTTTCGCCTGCGCGGCGGGATTTCGGTCCCACTATAAGCATGCCGCCCGCCTTCCGGCGGGCATTCTCACGTGTCCGGGGAGTGTTCCCGGGCGGGAGGGCGGGCCTCGCGGAGGACTCCCGCCCGGGCGGCGGGGCCGGTCTTCCGGCCGGGACGGTCAGGCGTCGCGGAGCATGCAGGTGAGCCGTGAGGTGCACACGCGGCGGCCCTGCTCGTCGGTGATCTCGATGTCGTAGGTGGCGATCGTCCGGCCGCCGTGCAGCCGGGTGGCCACGCCGGTGACGTACCCGGAGGTGGCCGACCGGTGGTGGGTGGCGTTGATCTCGATGCCGACGGCGATGCGGCCCGGTCCGGCGTGCAGCGCGGCGCCGGTGGAGCCGATGGTCTCGGCGAGCACGCAGGAGGCGCCGCCGTGCAGCAGGCCGTACGGCTGCGTGTTGCCCTCGACGGGCATGCGCGCGACCACGCGCTCGGCGCTCGCCTCGGTGATCTCGATGCCCATCCGCTCGACGAGGGTGTTCCTGTACGAGGAGCCGAACAGCTCCTCCATGCGGGCGGCGTCGCCGGGGCCGGTCAAAGTCAAGGGGATGTCTCCTGTCGTGCGAGGCCGGGTTTTCTGTCGCACCAGGAGACTAGGCTTCTGCTGTGCCGAAGAGCGAAGCGACCCCCACTCGTCCGTGTCTGTTGCTGCTGGACGGACACTCCCTGGCCTACCGGGCGTTCTACGCGCTGCCCGAGGAGAACTTCTCCACCTCGACGGGGCAGAAGACCAACGCCGTCTACGGGTTCACCTCGATGCTGGTCAACGTGCTGCGCGACGAGCAGCCCTCCCACGTGGCGGTCTGCTTCGACCGCTCGGAGCCGACCTTCCGGCACGAGGAGTACGCCGACTACAAGGCCAACCGCAGTGCCAGCCCCGACAGCTTCCGCAGCCAGATGAGCCTGATCCACGAGATGCTCGACGCGCTGCGCGTGCCGCACCTGTCGCTGCCGGGTTACGAGGCCGACGACCTGATCGCCACGCTGGCCACCCGCGCCGCGGAGCAGGGCATGAACGTGCTGGTCGTCACCGGTGACCGCGACGCGCTGCAGCTGGTCGACGAGCGGATCACGGTGCTGATGACCCGGGTGGGGATCAGCAACATGACCCGGTTCACTCCCGAGGTCGTGCTGGAGAAATACGAGCTCACCCCGGCGCAGTACCCCGACTTCGCCGCGATCCGCGGCGACAGCAGCGACAACCTCAAGAACATCCCCGGTGTGGGGGAGAAGACCGCGGCCAAGTGGATCCGCGAGTTCGGCTCCCTGGAGGAGCTGGTCAACCGGGTCGACGAGGTCAAGGGCAAGGTCGGCGAGAAGCTCCGCGAGCACCTCGACCAGGTCCTGATGAACCGCCGGCTCACCCAGCTCATCCGGGACGTCCCGCTGGAGCACGAGGTCTCCGGGCTGACGATCGGCCGGTGGGACCGCGGTGAGATCGACAAGATCCTCGACACGCTGGAGTTCCGCGGCGAGATCCGCGACCGGGTCTTCAAGACCCTGGGCTCGCCCGAGCAGGAGAGCGCCGACGGCTTCGAGGTGGAGGTCGCGGTGCTCGGCGCCGGCGAGGTGGCCGCGTGGCTGGAGGGGCTCCCCGCGGGCCGGGCCGGTCTCGCCCTCGCCGGCGCGTACGGCCGCGGAACCGGCCGGATCGACGGCATCGCGATCGCCGCGCCCGGCGACGGCGACGGGCCCCGGGCGGCGTTCATCGACCCGGCCGGGCTGGACGAGGCCGACGAGGCGGCCCTGCGCGCCTGGCTGGCCGACGAGTCCAGGCCCAAGGCCGTGCACGACGCCAAGGGCCCGATGCTGGGCCTGTGGGCCCACGGCATGGACCTGCGCGGGCTGTCCTGCGACACGGCGCTGGCGGCCTACCTGGCGACGCCGGGGCAGCGCTCCTTCCCGCTGGAGGACCTGGTCCGGGTCTACCTCCAGCGGGAGCTGCGCGACGGGGCCGCGGCCGACGGCCAGGCCACCCTCTTCGACGACCAGGACGCCGACGTCGCCCGCGACCTCGGCCTGAAGGCCGTGGCCGTGCGCGACCTCGCCGAGGCGCTGGAGGCCTTCCTGGAGCCGCGCGGCGGCACCCGCCTGCTGCGGGAGGTGGAGCTGCCGCTGGTGACCGTCCTGGCCGAGCTGGAGCGCGACGGGATCGCCGCCGACCGCGCCCACATCGAGGCACTGGAGGCCGAGTTCCGCGCGGCGGTCAAGCAGGCCGTGGAGGCGGCGCACGCGGCCGTGGGCGAGCAGTTCAGCCTGAACTCGCCCAAGCAGCTGCAGGAGATCCTGTTCGTCAAGCTGGCGCTGCCCAAGACAAAGAAGATCAAGACCGGCTACAGCACCGACGCCGAGCAGCTGGCCTGGCTGGCCACGCAGACCGAGCACGAGCTGCCGACGATCATGTTGCGCCACCGCGACCAGGACAAGCTGCGCACCACCGTCGAGGGCCTGATCAAGGAGATCGCCGACGACGGCCGCATCCACACGACGTTCGAGCAGACCGTGGCGGCGACCGGGCGGCTCAGCTCCAAGCAGCCCAACCTGCAGAACATCCCGATCCGCACCGCGGAGGGGCGCCGGATCCGGCAGGGCTTCGTGGTCGGCGACGGCTACGAGACGCTGCTGACGGCCGACTACAGCCAGATCGAACTGCGCATCATGGCGCACCTGTCCGGCGACGAGGCGCTGATCGCGTCGTTCGAGTCCGGGCACGACTTCCACCAGGCGACCGCCGCCCGGGTCTTCGGCATCGAGCCCGAGCGGGTCGACGGGGAGATGCGCGCCAAGATCAAGGCGATGAACTACGGCCTGGCCTACGGCCTGTCCGACTTCGGCCTCGCGGCGCAGCTGGGCATCCCGGTCGCGGAGGCCAGGGGGCTCAAGAACGAGTACTTCGAGGAGTTCGGCGGCGTCCGCGACTTCCTCAACGCGATCGTCGCCCAGGCCCGCCAGGACGGCTACACCGAGACCATCCTGGGCCGCCGCCGCTACCTGCCCGACCTCAACAGCGACAACCGGCAGCGCCGGGAGATGGCCGAGCGGATGGCGCTCAACGCGCCGATCCAGGGTTCGGCGGCCGACATCATCAAGCTCGCGATGCTCCACGTCCACGGCGCGATGAAGGAGGCGGCCCTGGGCTCCCGGATGTTGCTGCAGGTCCACGACGAGCTCGTGTTCGAGGTGGCGCCCGGAGAGCTGGACGCCCTGCGCGATCTGGTGCGCGACCGGATGAACGCCGCCTACGCGCTGCGCGTCCCGCTGGAGGTCTCCGTGGGCGTGGGCCGTACCTGGCAGGACGCCGGCCACTAGGTCGTCGCCGGGGGTCTTCCGGCCCGCCGCGGTCGGCCGGTGGACCCCGGAGGCGCCCGGAGCCGCCTCCGGGGTGCTGCCGGTCCGCGTGGAAGGCACTGCTTCGCCCGGCCGTGGGTCGGGTGTCGCAGTGGCCGGGCTTGTCTGAGTCTGTTCTAGGGTTGGACGGCAGGCCGACACCTCGACGGGCACGGGAGTTTTGTGCGGAGTCCATCTCTTCTCACCCAGATCATCGTGGTGGCCAACGCACTGGTCGTGATCATCGCTGTGGGGGTGCTCCAGGTCCTGCCCGCCGAGGAGCGGCGGTCCGGGACGGGCATCCCGGCGGCCTCCGGCACGGCGGGGCCGGGCAAGGCCAAGGGCGGGGCCTCGGCGCCGCCCGAGCCGGACCTGCCCTCCGCCGACCTGCCTCCGCCGGTCGTCGCCACCCCGGAGTTCGCCCGGCAGGTGAAGGCGAACGAGGCGGGGATGGTCCCCGTGATCATGTACCACCGGATCACGAAGAAGCGGCGGGCCTCCATCGACCGCACCCCCGCCCAGGTGCGCGCGGAGATGGAGAGGCTGGCCCGGGACGGCTACGTGCCGGTCACCGCCCGGGAGTTCGTCAACGGCAGGATGGACATCCCGGCCGGGAAGCATCCGGTCGTGCTGACCTTCGACGACGGTCACCCCAGCCACTTCGCGCTGGACGGGGCGGGCATGCCGGCGAAGGACACGGCGGTCGGGATCATCTACCAGGTCGCCCGGAAATATCCTGACTTCCGACCCGTCGCCACCTTCTGGGTGAACCGGCAGCCGTTCGGTCTGCGGGACAAGGCCGACCAGGCGCGGGCCGTGCGGTGGCTGACCTCGCGCGGGTTCGAGGTGGCCAACCACACCTGGAGCCATCCGGCGCTGCCCGGACTGTCCAGGAAGCGGATCGCCGAGCAGCTGGTCAGGGTCGAGCGGATGCTCGTCGACCTCGGCGCCGGTCCCTCGCAGACGCTCGCCCTGCCGTTCGGCGCCATGCCGTTCCCGCGTTCCAGCGTGCAGCGCGGCAAGTGGGACGGGACCCGTTTCGGCTTCAAGGGGGTCTTCCTCGCCGGCGCGCAGCCGTCGGTGTCGCCCTTCGCCGAGGACTACGACTGGCGGGCCATCCAGCGGATCCAGAGCAACGGCAAGAAGGGCGAGTGCCGGCGGTGGTGCTCGCAGTACTGGCTGGAGTGGCTGAACAGGCACCCCGGCAAGCGCTACACCGCGGACGGCGACCCCGAACGCATCTCCATCCCGAAGGAACTTCAGGGTAATATCAGCTCCAAGCGGAGACAGCAGGTCAACGCCTATTGAGGCTGCCCGCCGCCGTTTTCATCCCTTCGGGGAGCCTGGCGTCTCCTGTCTCCGGATTGACCAGGCCCGTCTGGTCTCATATGCTGATCGCTGCGCTGTGGGCTCGCGCGTGTCTCGGACGGAGTGGGCTCGCGCTCGATCACGTCGATGCCAAACTCCTTCGGCTGAACGATTCAAAGGCCTGCCGCGCGTTCGCCACATCGACATCTGTCCGCGTTCGGAGCAATTCCACACATGACGAGCAGCACTGAGGCCACCTCGAGCACCCCGCAGGTAGCGGTCAACGACATCGGGTCCGAGGAAGAGTTCCTCGCCGCGATCGACCTGACCATCAAGTACTTCAACGACGGCGACATCGTCGAGGGCACCGTCGTCAAGGTCGATCGAGATGAAGTTTTGCTCGACATCGGCTACAAGACCGAGGGTGTCATCCCCTCGCGTGAGCTCTCGATCAAGCATGATGTCGACCCGGCGGACGTCGTCGAGGTTGGCGAGCACGTCGAGGCCCTGGTCCTCCAGAAGGAGGACAAGGAAGGTCGCCTGATCCTGTCCAAGAAGCGCGCTCAGTACGAGCGGGCCTGGGGCACGATCGAGAAGATCAAGGACGAGGACGGCATCGTCACCGGCACCGTCATCGAGGTCGTCAAGGGTGGTCTCATCCTCGACATCGGCCTCCGCGGCTTCCTGCCGGCCTCCCTGGTCGAGATGCGCCGCGTGCGCGACCTGCAGCCGTACGTCGGCCGCGAGCTCGAGGCGAAGATCATCGAGCTGGACAAGAACCGCAACAACGTGGTCCTGTCCCGCCGCGCCTGGCTGGAGCAGACCCAGTCCGAGGTCCGCCAGACCTTCCTCAACACCCTGCAGAAGGGTCAGGTCCGCAAGGGCGTCGTCTCCTCGATCGTCAACTTCGGTGCGTTCGTGGATCTCGGCGGCGTCGACGGCCTGGTGCACGTCTCCGAGCTGTCCTGGAAGCACATCGACCACCCGTCCGAGGTCGTCGAGGTCGGCCAGGAGGTCACCGTCGAGGTTCTCGACGTGGACATGGAGCGCGAGCGCGTCTCCCTGTCGCTCAAGGCGACGCAGGAAGACCCGTGGCAGCAGTTCGCCCGCACCCACCAGATCGGCCAGGTCGTGCCGGGCCGCGTCACCAAGCTGGTGCCGTTCGGCGCGTTCGTCCGCGTCGAGGAGGGCATCGAGGGCCTGGTCCACATCTCCGAGCTGGCCGAGCGCCACGTCGAGATCCCCGAGCAGGTCGTCCAGGTCGGCGACGAGATCTTCGTGAAGATCATCGACATCGACCTCGACCGTCGCCGGATCTCGCTCTCGCTCAAGCAGGCCAACGAGGGCGCGATGGGCGCCGACGTCGAGTTCGACCCCACGCTGTACGGCATGGCGGCGACCTACGACGATCAGGGCAACTACATCTACCCCGAGGGCTTCGACCCGGAGACCGGCGAGTGGCTCGAGGGCTTCGACAAGCAGCGCGAGGAGTGGGAGCGGCAGTACGCCGAGGCCCAGACCCGCTTCGAGGCGCACAAGAAGCAGGTCGAGGAGGCCCGCAAGGCCGAGGCCGAGGCGGGCGAGGCCGCCCCCACGTCCTACTCCGGTGAGACCGCCCCCAGCAGCGCCAGCAGCGGCCCCTCCGCCCCGGCGGGTGGCGCCCTCGCCTCCGACGAGGCTCTCGCCGCCCTGCGCGAGAAGCTCGCGGGCGGCCAGAGCTGAGCCTGTGAGGCACGAGTAGCAGTCCGGTGAAGGGCCCCGCTCCGGCGGGGCCCTTCTCCTTTTCCACCGCCTCTCCCGGTGCCGGGGTGGGAGTCCCGGCAGGGGGTTAGGGTGGCGTCGTGACGACGATCGAGCGGGCGGAGCCCGGGGACACAGGTGAGATCCTCACCGTGCAGCGCGCGGCCTACGTGAGCGAGGCGCAGCTCTACGGGGACCCGTTCATCCCCCCTCTGATCGAGACGGCCGAGCAGGTGCGCAAGGTCGTCGAGACCGCGGTCGTGCTCGTCGCCCGGGACGGCTCGCGCGTCGTCGGCGCGGTCCGCGGCCAGTTGTCCCAGACGACCTGCCGGGTCGGGCGGCTGGTCGTCGCGCCCGACATGCAGGGCCGGGGGATCGGCGGGGCGCTGCTGGCGGCCCTGCACGACGAGGTCGCCCCGGCACAGGCGTTCGACCTGTTCACCGGTCACCTGTCGGAGGGCAACCTGCGGCTCTACCGCCGTCACGGCTACCGCGAGACCCGCAGGGAACGGATGAGCGACCACCTGACCCTGGTGCACATGCGCAGGGAGGCGGGGCGGGACCACCTCTGACGCGCTCCCGGTCCACGGGTGGCCGCGTGCCCGGTCTCCCGGTGGGCGGGCCGTACCCGTATGCTGCCGACCATGCTGAAGGTAGGGCTGACCGGTGGGATCGGGTCGGGCAAGAGCGAGGTGTCGCGGCGGCTGTCGGACCGGGGCGCGATGGTGATCGACGCGGACAAGATCGCCCGCGAGGTGGTCGAGCCGGGGACCGAAGGGCTGGCCCGGGTCGCCGCCGTCTTCGGGTCCGGGGTGCTCCGCCAGGACGGCGCTCTCGACCGGGAGAAGCTCGGCTCGATCGTGTTCGCCGACTCCGAGAAGCTGGCCTCCCTCAACGCCATCGTGCATCCCCTGGTCGGGGCCCGGGTCGCCGAGCTGCAGAGCCGGGCCGCCGAGGACGCGGTCGTCGTCTACGACGTGCCGCTGCTGGCGGAGAACAAGCTCGCCCCGATGTACGACGTGGTGATCGTGGTCGACGCGTCCGACGAGGTACGACTGGCCCGGCTGACGGGGTTGCGCGGCATGAGCGAACAGGACGCCCGCGCCCGGATCGCCGCCCAGGCCGGCCGCGAGGAACGGCTGGCGATCGCCGACATCGTGATCCCCAACGAGGGGTCCCTGGAGGACCTGGACGCCCGCGTGGACGAGGTCTGGGCCGAGCTCTCCGGGAGGGCCTGACCGCTGGGGGACGCATGAGGGGTCTCTCCCGGGGCCTCCGGTGAGCCGGTGACCCGGATGGCGGACCCGGCGCGCCGTGTCCGGTGGGCTGAGATCGCCACCGGACACGGCGGTCCTGATCAGCGGACCAGTGGATCAGCGGACCAGTGGATCAGCGGACCACGGGGTCGGCGGTCAGGCGGTCAGCAGGTCAGAACCAGCCGCGCTTCTGGGCCATCGCCTGCAGGCCGCCACGCAGGGCCTGGTCGGCCTGGGCGGGGTTGTCGGTGTAGCGGACCGTGAAGCGGCTGTAGGTGTCGTGGCTGCCGCCGAAGGCACCGCGCTTGTCGGCCTCCAGGATGACGTCCATCGCGTTCGGCCCGGCGAGGAAGGTCAGCTCCAGCTCGTTGAAGTGGCGGCCCCACTCGGGGCCCGCGTAGTACTCGATCTCCTGGAAGAACGGCATGGTCGAGCCGTGCAGGGTGCCGCGCTCCAGGTCGGCCTTCTTGAAGCGGAAGCCCATGCCGTCCAGGGCACGGATGATGTAGTCCTGGGCGGGCAGCGGGTTGACGAACAGCGGGTCGAGGTCGCCCTTGTCCATCGCGCCGGCCAGGGCGAGCTCGGTGGCGACGCCCAGCTTCATGCCGTGCAGCGGGTGGCCGCCGATCGCGCTGATCGGGGTCTCCCACGGCACCGGGATCTCGAAGGGGGTCGAGTGCGCGGCGCCGGCGGCGAGCTGGAACGGTCCGGCGACCTGCTGACGCAGGAAGCTGTAGGTCGTCTTGTACTCGTTGTCGCCGCTCTCCACCTCCACGACCGCGGTGAAGTCGATGAAGATGCCCTCGACCTTGTAGTCGGAACTGCTGCTGCGGAAGTTGACCTGCCCGCGCAGGATCTCGCCGGGCCGGACGTTGGAGTTCTGCAGGACGGTGTCGACTTCGACACCGGCTCCGAACGCGGCCTTCAGCTTACGGAACACCATCGGGAGACTCCCAGGAGGTAGAGACGGGTTATCAGTGGGTTGCGTTGTGTTCAACGGGGGGCGTGGCCCGGCCGTTCCCGCCGCTGAGCTGCGGCAGGATCTGGGCCAGGAGCAGAGTGGACAGGGCGGACGAATCGCCCTGCGCGCCCGCGGTACGGACGACGACGGGGCGCGGCGCGCTCTCGGCGAGCCTGGCTCCCACGTCCAGACGGCGGCGGGCGAGTTCGTACTGGAGCACGGCGCGGTTGTCCCGGTAGGACTCGGCCAGGCGGCGCAGCGCCTTGGCCTCGTTCTCCGCCGAGGTGAGCTCGGCCCGGCCCCGGGCCTCGATCTCCCAGCGGACCCGCTGGGCCTCGGTCTCGTGCTCCTCCAGCATGCGGGCGACATCCTTGCGCGCGGTGTTGGCAGCGGCTCTCACCTCGACGATACGCGCGTCGCGTGTCTTCTTCGCGCGTTCGATCTCCATGAGCAGCGTGTCGATCCTCCGCTTGCGGGTGAGCTCCCACTCCCGCTCGAAGGCCGACATCTCCTTGGCGACCTTCTCGCGGGTGGCCAGGTGCTGCTGGTAGGTGTCGGGAAGCTGGACGTCGGGGATGTTGGCGCCGGTGATCCGCACGCCGTACCGGCCGAGCTGGCGGTTGAGCGCGTCCTGCATGTCGCCCACGTCGGAGCCCCGCAGGTCGTAGGCGCGCTCGGTGTGCACCAGGCGGCTGCGCTGGCGGATGGCGTCCTGGACGGCGCTGCTGAGCACGAGGTCGAAGTTGCCCGCCCCGATCGTCCGGACGAAGGCGACCGGGTCGACGATGCGGAACTTCAGGAAGAACTCGATGGACTTCAGCGGCACGTTCTCGGCGGTCGGGCAGGCCACGATGGGCGCCGAGTAGGGGATCTCGGTGGAGGTGTCCACCACCGCGTCGACCCGGTCCCACGGCAGCCACAGGTAGTGCCGGCCCGGGGGAAGGGTGCCGGTGATCGCACCCCAGCGGCTGCGCACGCCGGTGGTGCCCTCCTCGATCTCGATGATGGCCCGGCGCCAGAGCCAGACCGCCGCGGCGATGAGGAAGAAGACCGCGCCGCCCGCGGCCAGGAGGCGCAGCGTCCCGCCGGCGAACACCGCGGTGCCCGCCATGTACAGCGCGAGGAACAGCAGCGTCACCCAGGCGAAACCGCGGCGATCCTTGGGGATCACCACCGGCACGAGCTGGCCGGACTCGCCGCCGCGCAGCAGCTGGCGGATGTCGGACCAGGCCGCCAGCGATTCCTTGATCTTCGAGAACTCCCTGCTCACAGGTCCTTCACCTCCTTGACGTCATCGTTGTGTACGGCGGGCGTCACGGTCCCGGCGGATGCCGCACTCGTGGCCGCTACCTCGGCGGGCGGGTTGAGCAGGGCGGTGATCTCCGACTCCCGGGCCTCGACCCGGTGCCCGATCTCGGCGACCCGGGCGCGGATCGCGGCCATGTCCGTCTCGGAGAACAGCGTCGCCTCACGGCTGCCGACGAGCTGCTGGGCCAGCGCCAGCAGGTCGATGTCGACGGTCTCGCCGACCTGGACCACGCGGGGCAGGTGCGCGGCCACGGCCTCCAGCTTGTCCAGCATGTCCTGCTGGAAGCGGTAGTCGAGGATCTCCGGGGCCTCGGCGGCGCTCAGCGCCCGGATGTCCAGTGCCTGGGCCTCCAGCAGCGCGGCGTTGGCCTTGGCGGTCGACTCGGCCTCGACCAGCCGCTGGCTCGCCTGGGCCTTGGCCTGGTGGGAGGCGCGTTCCAGCGCGGTGTCCATCCGGGCCTGGTAGCCGGCGATCTCGGCGTGGATGGCCGACAGCTGCTCCTGCAGCCCGGCGAGCTCCTTGATCAGGTCGCCCTCGTTCTGCTCCTTGCGGAGCTGAAGCTCGTACTCGTAGGTGTAGGCCTCCTTGGCCACCCGGATCATCTCCGGGGCGGCCAGGTCCATCCGGTACTCCTGGCTGGAGGGCTCGGCGTGGGTGATGTTCACGTCGGTGAGCCGTACGGCGGGCAGGAACTGCTGGTTGAGGCTCTCCAGCATGCCGAGCGTGCTCTCCCCGACCAGGTCGTAGATGTCCTCGGCACGCTGGGCGTAGATCAGGGATCGGGTGACCTCGCTGATGGCGTTCTGCAGTTTGGCCTGGAAGCCGCCGACCGAGCCGAGGACGAAGATGAACTCCGCCGGGTCCTCGATCCGGAACTGCAGGAACAGGTCCACGCTGGCCTTGACGCCCTGCTGGGTCGGGGCCTCGCGGATCGGGGCGTTGAACGGGTACTCGCGGGTGGTGTTGACGATGTAGCTGACCCGCTTCCACGGGTTGAACAGCGTCACCCGGCCCGGCTCGGCGATCTGCACGAGCTTGCCGAACTTGGTGATCAGGGCCTTGCAGCCCTCGGGAACCATGACCACGCTCCGCCGCCACCACAGGAACGCGGCGGCCAGCACCAGGACGACCCAGTAGTGCACGCCGAACAGCGCCCGGGCGCCCTCCGGCAGCCCGGTGGCGACCAGGCCGACCACGCCGAGGACCGCCAGCACGATCAGTGGGAGGACCACCCGGGCGGTGGTCCCCTTGGGGATGACGACGGGGGAGATCACATGGACCGGCTCGCCGTTCTCGCCGCGCTCGCTGAAGCTGCGGTTGACGATCTCGCCGGCCTCGTTCAGCGAGGCGCTGCGGGCCTCGATGACCGTGCCGGTGGACACGCCCTGGTCGCGGGCGGCCAGGAAGTCACCGGGGTTGAGCGAGAAGCCCTTCTCGCCGGGGGTCTGCCCGGAGAACTGCCCCGCGACCTGGCCGACCGCCTGCCCGACCGCCTGGCGCGGATCACCGCCCTGCGCGATCGCCTGGGCCGCCGCCGCGGCTGCCTGCCGGACGGCCTCTCTTGGCCGGGACATCACACCTCCGAGGTAGTCATGTGCTGGAAGCCCGATATGTCGTATTCGGTGGGCCTGGCACGGACGAGAGTCAAGTGCATCGGGCTTGCGGACCACTTGCCGAACAGTTGAATAAGGATTGTCGGCCCTTCCGCCTACAGTGGGACAGGTGAGGCCGGTAACAGATTTGCAGCGTAAGGTGGCCCCCTTCGAGGTCATCACGGACATGACTCCGTCGGGCGACCAGCCCGCCGCGATCGCCGAGCTGGAGCGGCGCGTCAGGGCGGGGGAGAAGGACAACGTCCTGCTCGGCGCCACGGGTACGGGCAAGACCGCGACGGTGGCCTGGCTGATCGAGCGGCTGCAGCGTCCCACGCTGGTCATGCAGCCCAACAAGACGCTCGCCGCGCAGTTCGCCAACGAGCTGCGCGAGATGATGCCCAACAACGCGGTCGAGTACTTCGTCTCCTACTACGACTACTACCAGCCCGAGGCGTACGTCCCGCAGAGCGACACCTACATCGAGAAGGATTCCTCGATCAACGACGAGGTCGAGCGGTTGCGGCACTCGGCGACCAACTCCCTGCTCACCCGCCGTGACACGATCGTGGTCGCCTCGGTCTCGTGCATCTACGGCCTGGGCACCCCGCAGGAGTACGTCGACCGCATGACCCGGGTCAAGGTCGGCATGGAGGTCGAGCGCGACCAGCTGCTGCGCCGCCTCGTCGACATGCAGTACACCCGCAACGACCTCGCCTTCACCCGCGGCACGTTCCGGGTGCGCGGCGACACCATCGAGATCATCCCGAAGTACGAGGAACTCGCCGTCCGGATCGAGATGTTCGGCGACGAGATCGAGAAGCTCTCCACCATGCACCCGCTGACCGGAGAGGTCATCACGGAGGACGAGGAGCTCTACATCTTCCCGGCCTCCCACTACGTCGCCGGTCCGGAGCGGATGGCCGGGGCCATCCGGAGCATCGAGGCCGAGCTGGCCGAGCGGCTGGAGGAGCTGGAACGGCAGGGCAAGCTGCTGGAGGCCCAGCGGCTGCGCATGCGCACCACCTACGACCTGGAGATGATGCACCAGATCGGCACGTGCTCCGGCATCGAGAACTACTCGCGCCACATGGACGGCCGCCCCGCCGGCAGCGCGCCCAACACCCTGCTCGACTACTTCCCCGAGGACTTCCTGCTGGTCCTGGACGAGTCCCACCAGACCGTCCCGCAGATCGGCGCGATGTACGAGGGCGACGCCTCCCGCAAGCGCACCCTGGTCGACCACGGCTTCCGCCTGCCCTCGGCGCTGGACAACCGCCCGCTGAAGTGGGAGGAGTTCCTGGACCGGATCGGCCAGACCGTCTACCTGTCCGCCACCCCGGGCCCGTACGAGCTGGGCCGGGTCAAGGGCGAGGTGGTCGAGCAGGTCATCCGCCCGACCGGCCTGGTCGACCCCGAGGTCGTCGTCAAGCCGACCACGTCCCAGATCGACGACCTGGTCCACGAGATCCGCAGCCGCACCGAGAAGGACGAGCGGGTCCTGGTCACCACGCTGACCAAGAAGATGGCCGAGGACCTCACCGACTACCTGCTGGAACTCGGCATCCGGGTGCGCTACCTGCACAGCGAGGTCGACACGCTGCGCCGCATCGAGCTCCTGCGCGAGCTGCGCAGCGGTGAGTTCGACGTGCTCGTCGGCATCAACCTGCTCCGGGAGGGCCTGGACCTGCCCGAGGTGTCGCTGGTCGCCATCCTCGACGCCGACAAGGAGGGTTTCCTCCGTTCGGAGACGTCACTGATCCAGACCATCGGCCGCGCCGCCCGTAACGTCTCCGGCCAGGTGCACATGTACGCCGACCGGATCACCCCCTCCATGGAGCGGGCGATCGAGGAGACCAACCGGCGCCGGGCCAAGCAGCAGGCCTACAACGAGGCCCACGGCATCGACCCGCAGCCGCTCCGCAAGAAGATCGCCGACATCCTCGACTCGCTCACCCGCGAGGACGCCGACACCGCCCAGCTCCTCGGCGGCAGCGGCCGCCAGCAGTCGCGCGGCAAGGCCCCGGTGCCCGGCTTCGCGGTCAAACAGGCCGGGCAGCACGCCAAGGCGATCGCCGGTGAGATGCCCCGCGCCCAGCTGGAGTCGCTGGTCGAGTCGCTCACCGAGCAGATGCACCAGGCCGCGGCGGATCTCCAGTTCGAGGTCGCCGCCCGTCTCCGCGACGAGATCAAGGAGCTCAAGCGCGAGGTCCGCGACATGCGCGAGGCCGGGGTCACCTGACCCTCGGTCCGGCCTGATCCGCGGCGCCGCTCTCCCGGACCGGGCGGCGCCGTGGGCGATCAAAATCGATCGCCCACGACCCGCACGGGCGGATATGGTCGCGGCTGGCGGGCTGGCGGGCTGGCGGGCTGGCGGGCTGGGGGAACGAGGACGGGATGCGGAGATGCGCCGAGTGCGGGTGCCGGGAGTACGGCGGGGCTCCCGGCTGCGCCCGCTGCCTGGCCCTGGTCGATGCCCTCGTCGAGGAGGGCTGGCGCGCGTTCCTGCGACGCGAGTTCGGTACGGCGGACCCGTCCGGGGCGGATGAGACGGCGATCGCCGAGATGGTCGCGGACGAGCCCTCCCGGCATGACTGGCGGGTCGTGGACGCCGCCCTGGACCGGCTGGCGTGCGCCGAGTGCGGTTCGCGGCTGGGGCGGGGTCCCCGTGGATGCCCGCCCTGCGACCTGGCCGACGGATTCCGCTACTCGGCGATCGAGACCGACCGGCCGGGCGTTCCGCCGGGCAACGAGCACGCGATCCGGGTCGGCGTCTCCGTGGTCCGCGCCGCGCACCGGCAGTCACCCGGCGCGGTGCTCGGCTGGCGTTCGGGCCTGCCGTTCCTGCTGGAGGGTTTCCTGCCGACCACGGCGCAGGCGCAGACCATGCGCGCGAAGATCAACGCCGGTGCGACCTACGAGGAGCTGGCGGAGACCTACGACGCGCTCAGCCGCGGATGAACTCGCTGAGATCCAGATCGATGTCCACGTCGAAGCCGACGTGCGTCCGGAGCCGCCCGCGGTGGATCCCGGTGGGGACGTAGGCCTTCACGGACGGTTCCAGCTCGAAGGTAGGGGCGACCGGTCGTTCATCTTCTTGCTCGATCCGCCAGAGGTATCTGACACCCGGACCGGGACAGACTGGCTGTACCCGTCACGGCACAGCCAGTGATCGTCAGCGGGGCTCTTCCGGGCGGGCGCGGTCGATCATCGTGCGGTTGTAGAGCTCGTCGATCTGGTCCAGGGGGTCGGGGATCGGGGCCTGGCGACGGGCCTCGATCTCCAGGTCGGTGCGGCTCTGGATCGCGTCGATGCCGCTGGCCGTGTGCGCCATCTGGTCGTTCATCAGGTCGGCGCGGATGCGCGCGCAGGCCGTGGTCAGCTTGGCCTGCTGGTCGCGCAGGCGGGCGAGCGTGGCGTGGTCGACGTAGGGGGACACGCGGCTCTGCTGGGCGTAGCGGCTGAGCTGGTCGTCGAGCTGGTTGGCGTGCATGGCGATCTCGCCCACCAGCTGGGGCAGCTCGCCCAGGCCCCAGCCGTCCCGGAGGGCCTGGTCCACGGCCTGGCGGGTGATGGAGACCTCGCGACGCAGGTCCAGCCGCATGCGCTCGGCCTCACCCGCGTCACCGGGGTCCATCGCGGCCACGTGGGAGACCACCCGGGACGTCACCTTCCGGGCCTTCTTCGTGGCCTTCTTGCCCACCTTGGCCAGCAGGTAGATCCCGGCTCCTCCAAGGATGAGGAGGAACAGCAGGATCACCAGGATGATGGTGAGGAAAGTGCCGATCGGAGCCACCTCCCGGTGGGGGTCGTTCGAGGTCCTTCGAGCATATCCCGCGTGCCCGCCTGCACGTGGTTTCCGGACGTTTGATGACGGTTTCCCGCCCATGGGCGGTTCATTTCTGTGCGGCCGCCGAGAGCCCGCTGAGGGGCCGCCGAGAGCCTGCCGGAGACCGCCCGCGGTCCGCGGCGGGCGGTCGCGGATCAGCCGGAGCGCGCTCCGCCGCGGTCCCGCGCCCGGCGGCGGCGCCGTACCTTCCGTACCACCCACCAGGCGAGCAGGGCCAGCCCGATCACGATCACGAGGACCAGGACCGGCAGGAAGATCGCCACCAGGCTGATGCCGAGCGAGCCGGCGTCCTCCACCGTGCTCACCACCGGCGCACCCACTCCGGCGGTCGAGGCGTTCACCACGGGCCGGGCGGTGGTCTTCATCACGTGGACGGCCAGCGCGACCCCGATCCCCAGCACCCAGCCCACCCAGGGGTGCTCGGCCATCCAGGCCGACCCGTCGAGCCGGGCCGCGGCCTCGGTGGCGCTGAACACCACGCCGCCGGAGGCCGGGCGGACCACCGTCTGGATCATGTCGTTGACGCTGTCGACCACCGGGACCTTGTCGAGCACGATCTCGGCCAGGAGCAGTACGCCGATGATCCCCAGCACCCAGCCGTTGGCCAGCCAGGCGAACTCCTCGGGCAGCCGTACCTGATCGGTCGTGTTGGCCAGCAGGCCCACCACCAGCAGCGGGATGTAGGCGTTCAGCCCGGCCGCGGTGGAAAGGCCCAGGCCGGTCAGTGCCGCGAGCATCACACCTCCGTCGTCTCTCTCCCTTCAACGTCTTCCGGAGGGAAAGAGATCCCGCCGGGTACGGCGGGTGCGTCGTCATGGGTGACGGCGCGCATGCGGGCGACGGCGGAGGCGAACTCCTCGATCATGTCGTGGACGACCCGCCGGGCGGGCTTCACCTGGTTCAGCTGGCCGACGACCTGGCCCACGAAGTATCCGGCGAGTTCGCGCGCGCCCGGGTCGCCCCGCTCGGCCGCGCGGTTGATCCCGGCCATGGCGCCCTCGGCGAGCAGCAGCTGCAGCGGCATCGGCAGCGCTCCCGGACTCTCCGGCGCCTCGTCCCACTCCTGGGTCCAGGCGGACCTCAGCTGCCGGGCGGGCTTGCCGGTCCGGCAGCGGGACCGCACGGTGTCGGAGGAGGCGGCGGACAACATCTTGTCCCTGACGGAGGGCGGCGTCTCGGCCTCCTCGGTGGTCAGCCAGACCGAGCCGCACCACACCCCCTCGGCCCCCAGCGCCAGCGCCGCCGCCATCTGGCGGCCGTCCGCGATCCCGCCCGCCGCCAGCACCGGGACGTCCACCGCGTCGACCACCTGGGGGACCAGGACCATGGTGGAGATCTCGCCGGTGTGCCCGCCCGCCTCCGTTCCCTGGGCCACGACCACGTCGACCCCGGCGGCCACCTGGCGGCGCGCGTGTTCGACGGTCCCGACCAGGGCGGCGACCGGGACCCCGGCGGCCCTGGCCTTGTCCGCCATCTCGGGCGGCGGCGGGCCGAGCGCGCTGGCGATCAGACGGATCGGGTGTCTCAGCGCCACGTCGATGAGCCCGCCCGCGCCCTCGGCCGTCACCCGCCGCCCCACCTCGTCGGCGTAGGCGGACAGCGAGACGGGCAGCGGCTCCCGGGCGTCCAGGCCGTACTTGCCGAACAGATGGGTCACGAAGTCGCGGTGCCGCTGGGGGATGGCGTCGGCCAGGCGGGTGCCCAGGTCGGTGACCGAGGAGTCGATCCTGCCGGGCACGAGCACGTCCACGCCGTACGGCCTGCCGCCGACCCGCTCGTCGATCCAGGTCAGCTCGGTGTCGAGCTGCTCGGGGGAGTAGGCGACGGCGCCCAGGACGCCGAAGCCGCCCGCGTTGGTCACCGCGGCGACCACGTCGCGGCAGTGGCTGAAGGCGAAGATCGGGAAGTCGACGCCGAACATCTCACAGATCGTGGTCCGCATGCCGTGACCGTAATTCCAGAATGATGTTCGGTCCAGGGTCTCCCGGAATGCCGGTCCACTCGGGGCGCTCTGCCCGGGACAGACCGCTCAGGACAGACCGCTCAGGGCAGACCGCCGCTCAGGACAGACCGCTCAGGACGGGCCGTGCGGGACAGGCTGATAGGGGACGGGCCGGTCAGGCCGGGTCGAGCGCCGGGGCGGTCTCCGCGGGGGAGGGCTCGGTGAAAGCGGGGCGGGCGCCGTTCAGCTGGGGCGGCTGCCAGCCCTCACCGGGGGTGTAGCGGCGGACGACCCTGGCGGGGATGCCCGCGATCACGCTGTGGTCGGGGAACTCGCCGCGGACCACGGCCCCGCCCGCCACCACGCACTGGCGGCCGATCCGGGTACCCGGCAGGATGATCGCGCCGGTGCCCAGCCACGAGCCCGAGCCGATCGAGACAGGCCTGTTGCGCGGCCACTGCCGGCCGATCGGCGTCTCGGGATCGTCGTAGACGTGGTTCTGGTCGGTGATGTAGACGTACGGCCCGGTGAACACGTGGTCGCCGATGTCGATCGACTGGTGGCCGACGATGTGACTGCCCCGTCCGATCGAGCAGCTCCGGCCGATCCGCACGATCGGGTCCGGGCCGAGGTCCACCCCCGGTCCCATGCCCGCGGAAATGGAGACGCGCTCGCCCACGAGGGTGTGCTCACCGATCTCGATCCAGGCCTCGCCGAAGATGGCGCCGACGGGGAACGCGATGCAGACGCCCTCGCCGAGGCGGCGGAAGCGGTAGCCGGCGGGGTTGGCCGGGCTGACCGTGCCGGCCGCGCGGATCGCGTTCCAGCCACGGTGAATGAGGGTGCCGGCGGCACGCCGTACCACGCCACGAAGCGACATAAGAGCCAAAGTTACCGCTTGGTCATCTGCCGGGAGAACGTGGGGCGACGTGGGCGTGGAGGAAAGCAGGCGGCACATGGGGCGCGGTGGCCCGGCGAGCCGGCTCTCCGGCCGGTACATGCCCGGAGACGTGGTGGGAAAGCAGGGGGCGTACGGGCGTCTCGCGAACAGGGTTTGATATTCTGAGAGCCCGTGGACCTGTAGGCCGCTCATCAGAGCGGTTCCGACGATCTGTCACGACCACGGGAGACTCCTTGCGCAGCGCCGCACACACCAAGCATCTGTTCGTCACCGGCGGCGTCGCCTCCAGTCTCGGCAAGGGACTGACGGCCTCCAGCCTGGGACGGCTCCTCAAGCTGCGTGGCCTCCGGGTCACCATGCAGAAGCTCGACCCCTACCTCAACGTCGACCCCGGGACGATGAACCCGTTCCAGCACGGCGAGGTCTTCGTCACCGACGACGGGGCCGAGACCGACCTCGACGTCGGCCACTACGAGCGCTTCCTGGACACCGAGCTGCACGGCTCGGCCAACGTGACCACCGGCCAGGTCTACTCCAACGTCATCGCCAAGGAGCGCCGCGGCGAATACCTCGGTGACACCGTGCAGGTCATCCCGCACATCACCAACGAGATCAAGGACCGCATCCGGTCCATGGCCGGCCCCGACGTCGACGTGGTCATCACCGAGGTCGGCGGCACCGTCGGCGACATCGAGTCGCTGCCCTTCCTGGAGGCCGTGCGCCAGGTCCGCCACGAGGTCGGCCGGGACAACGTGTTCTTCCTGCACGTCTCGCTGCTGCCGTACATCGGGCCGAGCGGGGAGCTGAAGACCAAGCCGACCCAGCACTCGGTCGCCGCGCTGCGCAACATCGGTATCCAGCCCGACGCGATCGTGCTGCGCTCCGACCGCCCGGTCACCAGCGCGATCAAACGCAAGATCAGCCTGATGTGCGACGTGGACGAGGACGCCGTGGTCTCCGCCGTCGACGCGGCGAGCATCTACGACATCCCCAAGGTGCTGCACTCCGAGGGCCTGGACGCCTACGTCGTGCGCCGCCTGGGCCTGCCCTTCCGCGACGTGGTCTGGAAGGAGTGGGAGCAGCTCCTGCGCCGGGTGCACCACCCGGCCAAGGAGGTCACCATCGCGCTCGTCGGCAAGTACATCGACCTGCCCGACGCCTACCTGTCGGTCACCGAGGCGATGCGCGCCGGAGGCTTCGCCAACGACGCCCGCGTCAACATCCGCTGGGTCAAGAGCGACGACTGCGAGACCCCCGAGGGCGCCGAGCGCGAACTGGACGGCGTCGACGGCGTGGTCATCCCCGGCGGCTTCGGCGTGCGCGGCATCGAGGGCAAGCTCGGCGCGGTCCGCCACGCCCGGGAGAACCGCGTTCCCCTGCTCGGTCTCTGCCTCGGCATGCAGTGCATGGTCATCGAGGCCGCCCGCAACCTGGCGGGCATCGAGGACGCCGGCAGCACCGAGTTCGACCCCGAGACCACCCACCCGGTCATCTCCACCATGGCCGACCAGGAGGACGTGGTCTCCGGCGAGCGCGACATGGGCGGCACCATGCGCCTGGGCCTGTACCCCGCCAAGCTCGCCGAGGGCTCCCTCGCGCGCCAGCTGTACGGCAAGGCGAAGGTGGACGAGCGCCACCGCCACCGCTACGAGGTCAACAACTCCTACCGCGAGCAGCTGGAGAAGGTCGGCATGGTCTTCTCCGGCCTGTCGCCCGACGGCCGCCTGGTGGAGTACGCCGAGCTGCCCGTCGACGTCCACCCGTTCTTCATCGGCACCCAGGCGCACCCGGAGTTCCGCTCCCGGCCGACCCGCTCGCACCCCCTGTTCAAGGGTCTCATCGGCGCCGCCCTCTCCTACGCCGACGCCCGCGGCGCCGTGGTCAAGGCCGGGCGGGGCAAGTGAGGGACGCGACCGGAGGCGGGGGCATGACCGGGGACGACTGGAAGACCGGGGAGGGGCAGGCCGGCGACTGGGACGTCGAGGACGTCCCCGAGGAGTGGAAGGTGGTCTCCACCACCGAGCACTTCAGGGCCCGGGTCATCACGGGCGTCACCGACGCGGTCGTCATGCCCGACGGTGAGGTCGTCGACCGCGACTACGTGACCCACCTCGGTTCGGTGGCCGTGGTCGCGATGGACGAGCGGGAGCGGGTGCTGCTGATCCGGCAGTACCGCCACCCGGCCCGCCACCTGCTGTGGGAGCTGCCCGCCGGGCTGCGGGACGTCGACGGCGAGCCGCTGCACGTCAACGCCGCCCGCGAACTGGCCGAGGAGGCGGGCTACCGGGCCGGGACCTGGAACGTCCTGGTCGACGCCTTCACCTCGCCCGGCATGTCGGACGAGCGGACCAGGATCTTCCTCGCCCGGGACGTCAGCCCGCTCCCCGCCGATGAGCTCGACTTCGTGCGCAGGCACGAGGAGGCCGACATGCCGGCGGTGTGGATTCCGCTGGCCGAAGCGGTTCGACGCGCCCTGGGGGGAATGATCCACAATTCCCAGGCTGTGGCCGGTATCCTCGCCGCATACGCCGCCTCGGCGGACGGTTTCGCCTCGTTGCGGCCCGCCGACGCACCGGAGGCATGACGGGAGGACATCCTGAGCGAGACGGAGGCCGTGCTCTCCAGCTACCTCGCCCACCTGGCGGGGGAGCGGGGCCTGGCCGCCAACACCCTGGCCTCCTACCGGCGCGACCTCGTGCGCTACGTGGAGCACCTGAAGAACCGCGGCCGCGTCACCTTCCGTGAGATCGCCGAGGCCGACGTCACGGCCTTCCTGGCCGCGCTGCGCGAAGGCGACGAGACCCACCGGGCCCTCGTCGCCAGCTCGGCGGCGCGGGCCGTCTCCGCGGTGCGCGGCCTGCACCGCTTCGCGCTGCGCGAGGGCGTCTCCGGGCACGACCCGGCCCGCCGGGTCCGCCCGCCGCGCCAGCTCCGGAGGGCTCCCAGGGCGATCGGCGTCGAGGAGGTCGAGCGCCTGATCGCCGCGGCCGGTCCCGACGGGGCGCCGCTCACGCTGCGCAACCGGGCGCTGCTGGAACTGCTGTACGGGACCGGCGCCCGCATCTCCGAGGCCGTCGGCCTGGCCGTGGACGACGTCGACCTCGACCCGGGGACCCGGCAGGTCAGGCTGAGCGGCAAGGGCGGGCAGGCGCGGGCGGTGCCGCTCGGGCGGCTCGCCGGGGACGCGCTGGAGGCCTACCTCACCCGGGCCCGCCCGGACATCGCCGCGCACGGCCGGGGCGCCACCCCGGGGCTGTTCCTCAACGCGCGCGGCGGCCGGCTCACCCGCCAGGGCGCCTGGGAGGTGCTCCAGGCCGCCGCCGAGCGCGCCGGGTTGGCGGGTGTCTCGCCGCACATGTTGCGGCATTCGTTCGCAACGCACCTCCTGGACGGCGGCGCGGACGTTAGGGTAGTGCAGGAGCTGCTCGGTCATGCCTCGGTGATCACCGGACAGGTGTCCACCCCGGCCGCGGCCGACAGGCTCCGTGAGATATACGCCGCGGCGCATCCGCGCGGGCGGCGCTGACTGCCGATGCGGCAGGGCGTGCCGCCTTGCCGCATACGTGTTGTCGTCGTAGTGTCCGTCCGGACGGTCCGGTTCGAGACCGTCAGGGAGGTTCGACTGGTGACTGTGACCGCCGACGGTTCTATCCGGGAAACGAACTCGGGAAACCCCGAGAACCCCTGGGGGGACACAAAGACCTCCGGGACCCCCCGCGCAGGGGGGACCCTGGGGCCGACCGGGCGACCCCGGCCGGTGTTTCCCGACCCGCGCCCGCGGACGGTCCACGGACCGTCCCGCGTCGTCGCCATGGTCAACCAGAAGGGCGGCGTCGGGAAGACGACCACCACCATCAACCTGGGCGCGGCGCTGGCCGAGGCCGGGCTGAAGGTGCTGCTGGTCGACTTCGACCCGCAGGGAGCCCTCTCGGTGGGCCTGGGGATCAACCCGCTCCAGCTGGACCTGACGGTCTACAACCTCCTCATGGACCGCCAGGTCACCGCCGAGGAGGTGCTGCTGGAGACCGGCGTCGAGAACATGGACCTGCTGCCCAGCAACATCGACCTGTCCGCCGCCGAGGTCCAGCTCGTCACGGAGGTCGCCCGCGAGCAGGTGCTCGGCCGGGTGATCAAGCCTCTCCTGCCCGAGTACGACGTGTGCCTGATCGACTGCCAGCCCTCCCTGGGCCTGCTCACGATCAACGCCCTGGCCTGCGCGCACGGCGTCATGATTCCGCTGGAGTGCGAGTTCTTCGCGCTGCGCGGCGTCGCGCTGCTGATGGACACCATCACGAAGGTCCAGGAGCGCATCAACGACGAGCTGGTGATCGAGGGCCTGCTCGCCACGATGTACGACGCGCGCACCCTGCACGGCCGCGAGGTGCTGGCCCGGGTGGTCGAGGCCTTCGACGACAAGGTCTACCACACGGTGATCAACCGTACGGTCCGCTTCCCCGACGCCACCGTGGCCGGTGAGCCCATCACCAGCTTCGACCCGTCCTCGCTCGGTGCGAGCGCCTACCGGGAACTGGCGCGTGAGGTCCTCGCCCGGTGGGACGCGGAGAAGTAACCGCGCCCGGCGAAACGATCGCGCTCCCGCGCCCCGGAACGGGGTGGCCCCGTCCCGGGACGGACCGGTCGTGAGCCCGTGCCCCGGAAAGGAACGACCGGCTCCGTCGCCGGGTGCGGGACAATGGCGGGATGACCGAGCAGCCGCAGGTGACCGATGACGGCACCTTCAGGGTGCGCCTGGAGGTCTTCGAGGGCCCCTTCGACCTGCTGCTCGGCCTGATCTCCAAACACAAGCTGGACATCACCGAGGTCTCGCTCAGCCAGGTCACCGACGAGTTCATCGCCTACATCCGGGCCAGGGGACCGGAGTGGGACCTGGACCAGACGAGCCACTTCCTGCTCGTCGCCGCGACCCTGCTCGACCTCAAGGCCGCCCGGCTGCTGCCCTCCGGCGAGGTCGACGACGAGGAGGACCTCGCCCTGCTGGAGGCGCGGGACCTGCTCTTCGCCCGCCTCCTGCAGTACCGGGCCTACAAGGAGGTCGCCAAGGTCTTCTCCGGCAGGATGGCCGAGGAGGCCCTGCGCTTCCCCAGGACCGTGCCGATGGAGGCCCGGTTCGCCAACCTCCTGCCCGAGCTGGTGCTCGGCGTCGGGCCCGAGCGCCTGGCCCAGATCGCCCAGCGCGCCTTCGCGCCCAAGGCCCCGCCCGAGGTCTCCGTCGCCCACATCTACCAACCGCTCGCCAATGTCCGGGAGCAGGCGGTTATCCTTGTCGAGCGGTTGCGGCGGCTGCGCCGGGCGACCTTCCGGGCCCTCACCTCCGACTGCGCCGGCACCTTCGAAGTCGTCGCACGGTTCCTGGCCGTCCTGGAGCTCTTCCGGGAGGCGGCGGTCTCCTTCGAGCAGATCGAGCCGCTCGGTGAACTGCACGTGACCTGGACCGGCAGCGACGACGGGGACATCGCCGTGGCCGACGACTACGACGACCCAGCGAGGAAGGAGCCCGCCGATGGCCGAGCCGACGGTTGAGGCGGCGGCCGAGGCGTCCGATCCGCCACCGGCGCCGGGCGCGCCCGGCCTGGCCGAGGCGTCTGGCGCGGTGCCCGGTGCGCCGGAGGTGTTCGAGGCGTCCGGGCCCGGTCTGCGCGCCGGGCTGGAGGCGATCCTGCTCGTCGTGGACGAGCCGGTCGCCGAGGTGACGCTCGCCCAGGTGCTGGAGCGGCCCACGCACGAGGTCGCGGCGGCGCTGCGGGAGCTGTCGGCGGAATACACCGCGGCGGGCCGTGGTTTCGATCTGAGAGAGGTCGCGGGCGGCTGGCGGTTCTACACGCGGGCCGAGTGCGCCTCCCTTGTGGAGCGGTTCGTCCGCGACGGCCAGCAGGCGCGGCTCACCCAGGCCGCCCTGGAGACCCTGGCCGTGGTCGCCTACCGGCAGCCCGTGAGCCGGGCGCGGGTGGCGGCCATCCGAGGGGTCAACAGCGACGGCGTCATGCGCACGCTGGTGGCCAGAGGGCTGGTCGAGGAGGCCGGCACCGAACCGGAGAGCCAGGCCGTGCTCTACCGGACGACTTCATATTTTCTCGAGCGGATGGGCCTGCGGGATCTCAGCGAGCTTCCCGAACTCGCCCCCTTCCTGCCCGACGACGTGGAAACCCTAGAGGAGCACAGACAGTGAACAACAGGCGTAGCACCCCGTCCGGTGATGGACGCGGTCGAGGCCGTGGCGGGGCCCCGCGCGGTGGAGACCCCCGCGGAGGCGGCGGCTCCAGCGGCGGGTTCCGTGCCGACAGCCGCGGCTTCCGCTCCGAGCGCCGCGACGACCGCGGCGGGTACGGCTCCGGCCGCCGCGATGACCGTGGCGGCTACGGCTCCCGCGATGACCGTGGCGGGTACGGCTCCCGCGATGACCGTGGCGGTTTCCGCGACGAGCGGGGTGGTGCCCGCCCCGAGCGCCGCGATGAGCGCGGCGGGTACGGCTCCCGCGATGACCGTGGCGGTTTCCGCCCCGAGCGTCGTGACGAGCGCGGCGGGTACGGCTCCCGCGATGACCGCGGCGGCTCGCGGAGCCGGTACGGCAAGCCCGCGCGCGACGACGAGCGCGCCGGTTTCCGCGATGACCGTGGTGGCTTCCGCTCCGAGCGCCGTGACGAGCGCGGCGGGTACGGCTCCCGCGATGACCGTGGCGGTTTCCGCGACGAGCGGGGTGGTGTCCGCTCCGAGCGCCGCGATGAGCGCGGCGGCCACGGCTCACGTGACGACCGGGACTTCCGGTCCGGGCGCCGTGACGAGTACGCCGGGTCGTCCCGTCCGGAGCGCTACGGCGACCGGGACGACTCCCGGTCCGCCGCTCCCCGGCAGGGCGAGCGGGGCGGCTCCCGCAGCCGCTACGGCCGGACCGGTCGCAGGGACGAGATCCAGACGATCGGCGGCAAGCGCGCCGGGCAGTACGGCGGCCGGGGCCGTACCGGCTCGGACCGCGCCCCGGCGGCGAAGGCGGGGCGCAGGCCCGGAGCGATCGAGAACGACCGCTTCAAGACCGCCCGCCAGCCCCTGCGGGACTCCGACTTCTACGACAGGGACTACGCCGACGAGCGCGACACCACCGAGGTCCCGGGCGGCGTCCGGCTGCAGAAGGTCCTCGCCCAGGCGGGTGTGGCCAGCAGGCGCTCCTGCGAGGAGATGATCGGTGAGGGCCGGGTCACGGTCGACGGTCAGGTGGTCCGCCGTTTCGGCGCCCGCGTCGACCCGGCCAAGCAGGTCATCCACGTGGACGGCAAGCGGCTGCCGACGATGCCCGACCTGGTCTACTTCGCCATCAACAAGCCGATCGGCGTCGTCAGCACCATGTCCGACCCGGAGGGCCGCCAGTCCCTCGCCGACTACGTGGCCGACCGCACCGAGCGCCTGTTCCACGTGGGCCGTCTCGACACCGAGACCGAGGGCCTGATCCTGCTCACCAACGACGGCGAGCTGGCCAACCGGCTGACCCACCCGAGCTACGGCGTGCAGAAGAAGTACTGGGCGAAGGTCCCCGGGCGGATCAAGCCGGAGGTGGCGCGCCGCCTGAAGAAGGGCGTCGAGCTGGAGGACGGCATCGCCAAGGCCGACTCCTTCACGGTGGTCCAGGAACACGGGCAGCAGTCGCTGGTCGAGATCGTCCTGCACGAGGGCCGCAAGCACATCGTCCGGCGCATGCTGGAGGAGGTCGGGCACCCGGTCATCGACCTGGCCCGCATCGAGTTCGGCCCGGTCAAGCTGGGCCGTCTCAAGCCGGGCACCGTCCGTGCGCTGACCGTCAAGGAGGTCGGCGACCTGTACGCCGCCGTCGGGATGTAACCTTCCGGAATACGTAGAAGGCTTCCGGAATATCCAGGAAACGCAGAGCACAGATCTCCGGGACACGCCGGATCGCCCCACCGGCGATCCGGCGTGAACGGTATGAAGGAGCGACGATGGTGCGGGCGATCCGCGGCGCGATCCAGGTCGACGGCAACGACCGGGACGCCATCCTGTCCGGTGTCACCGAACTGGTCAGCGAGGTGATGGAGCGCAACGGCCTCACCACCGACGACGTGATCAGCGTGATCTTCACGGCGACGCCCGACCTGACCGCGGAGTTCCCCGCGCTGGCCGCCCGCAAGCTCGGCTTCCACGACGTGCCGCTCATCTGCGCCACCGAGATCGACGTCCCGGGCGCGCTGCCCCGCGTGGTGCGGCTGATGGCCCACGTGGAGACCGGCAGGCCCCGTCAGGAGATCCAGCACGTCTACCTGCGCGGCGCGGTGGCCCTCCGCGTGGACATCGCCCAGTGACCTCCCCATGTCGTCCCGTGGCCCCGGTGACCGCCCCGCGTCCCCGCACGGCCCCGGTGGTCCCTTCTTCCCTCCCCGCGCCCAAGGAGGCACTCGTGAGCGAGCGGAGCGAGCGATCCGTGGACGCGGCGGCGTGAGCGGTCTGGAGAGCGTCCTCGTCGTCGGCACGGGACTGATCGGCACCTCGGTCGCCCTGGCCCTGCGCGAGCAGGGCGTCACCGTCTACCTGACCGACCGCGACCCGGCGACCGTACGGCTCGCCAGCGAGCTGGGCGCGGGCATCGAGTGGAATCCCGGGCGCCCGGCCCACCTCGACGCGGGCGCCGAGTGGTACCCGGGGCGGCCGGTGGACCTCGCGGTCATCGCCGTCCCGCCGGACCTGGTCGCCGAGCAGCTCGCCCGGCTTCAGCGCGCCGGGGCCGCCCGCTTCTACACCGACGTGGCCAGCGTCAAGGCCGCCCCGATCCGGCGGGCCGAGGCCCTCGGCTGCGACCTGGCCACCTACGCCGCCGGGCACCCGCTCGCCGGCCGGGAGCGCTCCGGGCCCGCCGCGGCCCGCGCCGACCTGTTCCTCGGGCGGCCGTGGGCCCTGTGCCCGACCGAGCGGACCTCGCCCGACGCGGTGGAGGCCCTGCGCGGACTGATCAAGCTCTGCGGCGGCGAGCCCGTCGAGGTGGACGCCGTACAGCACGATAGGGCGGTCGCGCTCGTCTCGCACGCCCCGCACGTGGCCGCCTCCGCGGTGGCCGCCCGGCTCGCCGACGCTCCGGCCGCCGCGCTGGGACTGGCCGGGCAGGGGGTCCGCGACGTCACCCGCATCGCGGCCGGCGACCCGGACCTGTGGACCGGGATTCTGTCGGGCAACGCGGCCCCGGTGGCCGAGGTCCTGGAGGCGGTGGCGGCCGACCTGGCCGCCGCGGCCGCCGCGCTGCGCGCCTTCGCCGAGTCCTCCGCCGCGCCCGCCGAGTCCTCCGCCGTACCCGACGAGTCCTCCCCGGCGCCCGGCCCCGACGCGCAGGACGGTACGGCGATGGGCACGGTCACCGAGCTCCTGCGCCGGGGCGTCGCGGGCACCGGCCGGATCCCCGGCAAGCACGGCGGCCCGGCCCGCACCTACGCGACCGTCCAGGTCATCATCGGCGACCGCCCCGGAGAGCTGGCCCGGCTGTTCCAGGTGGCCGAGGAGGCCGGGGTCAACATCGAGGACGTCCGCCTGGAGCACGCCCCCGGCCTGCCGCTGGGCGCCGCCGAGCTGTCCGTGCAGCCGGAGGCGGCGGACACGCTCTCGGCGGCCCTGCGCGCGCACGGCTGGCATCTCCCCTGACAGGCGCGGCCCCGGGACCCGGGGCCGCGCGGCGGGACGCCCGGTGCGCGATGCGCGCTTCCGCCCCCGCTCCCGGTAGCCTCGTACGGACAACTCAAGCGGGTGGTGAACCGCGTGGCGGGTGCCTGCGACACGGCGGCGCGGGGCGGTTACGAGTGGAGCGAGCCAGATGAACACGGTGACCGGGCTGGTCGTCGCCATGGACGGGCCTTCGGGGTCGGGCAAGTCGAGCGCGTCGCGGGGGGTGGCGCGGGCACTGGGACTGAGATATCTCGACACCGGGGCGATGTACCGGGCCATCACCTGGTGGGTGCTCCGGCAGGGCATCGCCCTCGACGACCCGGCGGCCATCGCGGCCAGGGCGGCGGAGCCGGTGCTCACCATGGGCACCGACCCCGACGCCCCCTCGGTGGCCGTGGACGGCACCGACGTCGCCGGGCCGATCCGGACCGCCGAGGTGACCGCCGCGGTCTCCGCGGTGAGCGCGGTGCCCGAGGTGCGGCGCCGGCTCGTCGCCGAGCAGCGTGAGATCATCGGGACGGGCGGCATCGTCGTCGAGGGCCGTGACATCGGGACCGTGGTCGCCCCCGGCGCACCGGTCAAGATCTACCTGACGGCGAGCGCGGACGCCCGGGCGGCCCGCCGTACGGCGGAGCTGACCGGCACCACGGTGGAGGCGCAGAAGGCCGCGATGGCCCGGCGTGACACCCTGGACTCGACGCGGAAGACCGACCCGCTGGCGATGGCCGACGACGCCGTCGAGCTGGACACCACACCGCTGAACCTCGACGAGGTCATCGCCGAGGTACTACGCGTGATCAAGGAAAAAGTGTGACTGGGGAATACGACGACGACCGCGGCTGGATCGACGCTGAGCTCGCCGATCTGGGGACCGAGGACAGCTCATCGGACGAGGCGCCGGACTCCGGTCCGCTGCCCGTCGTGGCCGTGGTGGGCCGCCCCAACGTGGGCAAGTCCACCCTGGTCAACAGGATCATCGGCCGTCGCGAGGCGGTCGTGGAGGACGTGCCCGGCGTGACCCGGGACCGGGTGACCTACGAGGCCACCTGGCGGGGGCGCCGGTTCACGGTGGTCGACACCGGAGGGTGGGACCCCGACGCGACCGGCATGGCCCTGCGGATCGCCGAGCAGGCGCAGATCGCGGCCGAGCTGGCCGACGTCATCCTGTTCGTGGTGGACGCCACGGTGGGCGTGACCGACTCCGACGAGATCGTCGGCCACGTGCTGCGCGGCTCCGGCAAGCCGGTCATCCTGGCCGCGAACAAGGTCGACAACCAGCAGATGGAGCTGGAGGCCGCCACGCTGTGGTCGCTCGGCCTGGGCGAGCCCCAGCCGGTGTCCGCGCTGCACGGCCGCTCCAGCGGCGACCTGCTCGACGTGGTGCTCGACAAGCTGCCCGAGACGCCGCCGCAGCGCTTCGGGGCCGAGCGGGGCCCCCGCCGGGTGGCGCTGCTCGGCAAGCCCAACGTGGGCAAGTCCTCGCTGCTGAACCAGCTCGTCGGCGAGGAGCGCGTGCTCGTCGACCCGATGGCCGGCACCACCCGAGACCCGGTGGACGAGCTGGTCGAGCTCGGCGGGAAGACCTGGCGCTTCGTGGACACCGCGGGCATCCGCCGCCGCGACCGCGAACTCAAGGGCGCCGACTTCTACGCCAGCATGCGGACGCGGGGAGCGCTGGAGCGCTCGGAGGTCGCGATCGTGCTCATCGACGCCAGCGAGGTGCTGACCGAGCAGGACCTGCGGATCATCTCCCTGGTGATCGAGTCCGGCCGGGCCATGGTCGTGGCGTTCAACAAGTGGGACCTGCTCGACGAGGACCGCCGCTACTACCTGGAGAAGGAGATCGACCGCCAGCTCGTCCGCGTGCCGTGGGCGCTGCGGGTCAACATCTCCGCCAAGACCGGCTGGCACGTCGACCGGCTCGTCCCGGCCATCGAGAAGGCGCTGGAGTCCTGGTCCACCCGCGTGCCGACGGCCCGTCTCAACGCCTTCCTCACCGAGCTGGTCGCGGCGACCCCGCCGCCGGTCCGCGGCGGCAAGCAGCCCAAGATCCTCTTCGCCACCCAGGCGGCGACGGAGCCGCCGAAGTTCGTGCTGTTCACTTCGGGCTTCCTGGAGGAGACCTACCGCCGCTTCATCGAGCGGCGCATCCGCGAGGAGTTCGGCTTCGCCGGGTCCCCGCTCGAGGTCACGATGAAGATCCGCGAGAAGAAGCAGGCGCAGAAGAGGTAGCGGGCGCCGGGCCCGGCGATCCCGGCGCGCGAGCCGTACAGGACGTTCCCGTACGGCTCGCGCCAGTCCGGAGCCTGACGGGAGGGGCCCGGCGGAGGGCCCCGGCTCGGGGAGGGGCCCGGGTTCGGACGCCCGGAAAGGCGCCGTGGCAGCCGCTGAGATGCCCGGAGAGCTTCGCAGGGCTCTTCCGGGATCAGGGGGGGTCCTACGGGCCGGGGTCTACGGCGAGCACGCCGTACAGGCCCCTACGGACGGCCGGGGCCGCCCTCCGGCCGGCCGACCCTCCCGGCCGCCTCGCCGAACACCCGCGGGTCGGCCTCGCACTCGGCGATGAAGTCGCCGGGGAACCCCAGCTCGAACTCCGCCGCCGCCTCCAGCCGCCGGACCGCCTCCTCGGGCAGGACGACGTCGATCGCGCCCAGGTTGTCCCTGAGCTGCTCGACGTCCCTCGCCCCGACGATGGGGTGGACGGCGGCGAAGCGGGCACGGGTCCAGGCGATCGCCACCTGGGAGGGGGTGGCGCCCAGCTCGTCCGCCACCCGCCGGACGGCGCGCGCGACCGTGTGATCGCGAGGAGTGAGGGAGGACGGATCGACCCGGGTGCGCGTATCCGGCGCCTGCGGGCCGGTGAACTTCCCCGACAGCACGCCGCCGGCGAGCGGTCCCCAGGCCGCCACGCTCATCCC